>CAWIJW010000003.1:0-1012701 GCA_963836525.1 uncultured Acidobacteriaceae bacterium | reverse complement strand
GCGAAGTAGTCGTAATGGGTCTGCATGCCCAGGTTGTTGGGATTGCCGCCCACGCCGGCAATGACCAGCGTGTTGTTGGTGGGGATGTAGTTGGAGAATCCCTGCGCGGTTCCGGGCGTGGCCGGGGGATAGAGCTTCCAGCGCAGGCCCAGATCGAGGGTGAGCTTGGGCGTAACCTGCCACTTGTCGCCGCCGAAGGCAAAGATCCACCACTGGTTGTAACGCGGGAAGTAGGTGTTGATGTCGCGGCCGACCGTGCTGGGCACATCGAGCAGGAGGCTGGCCATCTGGTTGCCGATATTCGTGGTAGTGCCGCACCCGTTGCAGTTGGTGGTGGACTCAGAGAAATTGATGGCGCCGCGCGCGCTGTAGGTCTGGTCCTGCAGCAGGTTGTCGTGAATGCGGCGCACGTCCATGCCGAACTTGATGGTGTGGTTGCGGATGATCTTGGTCCAGTGGTTTACCGCATCGACGTTGGTCTCGCCACGTACCCAGGGCAGCGACGGAGAGTAGCCGATGAGCGGGTTGGAGTTGAAGTCGCTCATGTTGATGGCGACTTGGCCGCTGGTGAACTGGCTGATGTTGACGCCGGGAATGCCGATGTTGGTGGCGTCGTTGGAGCCGAAGTCGCTGGGATTGGCGGCATTGCCATAGTGCGCCACGCCGAAGCGCGCTTCGGTCAGCAGGGTGCTGGAAAACGCCCGGTCGTAATTCAGGCCGGTGCTGTACACATGCTGCGTTCCCGTGCCTTCGAATGCGCTATTCGCGGGACCGCCTCCCATGGGCCCCCACATCGGCGCCTGGTACGTGGTCACGTCCTCGCGCTCATAGCGAAAGCTCAGGTGATCCTTGGAAGTGATCTGATAATCGATTTTGGCATCGTACCGGTTGGTGGTTTTCTGGAGGGGCAGGTTGGGAGAGGCGTAGTTGTTGACAACCGAGTAAGTAGCCCAGGTGGACGAGTTCCCGTTGTTGGGTGCCTTCAAAAGCTTCATCAGCTTGAGGGCGACGGGATCCGCGGTGGTGATGATGGGGGCTCCGGCGACGATGCCCTCGGCCGTCGCGGCGGCTGCCGTGCACGGAATCTGATTGTCGGGGTAAGGAGTGCGGCCCTGGCCGGAGGCGTTGCCCGTGCCGGGATCGTAGATCTGTCCCTTGCTGCCGTTGAGCGCGCCGCTCAAGTCGATAAACTGGCCACTGCCTACTAATGGCGCGTATGACGAGTTTTGGCAGGTGTACCAGGTGGGCGAAGGAATGGTGATCACGAGGTTGTCCGCTTCGTGATCGGGAGAGCGCCAGAAGTCGCCGAAGAAGAACAGCTTGTCTTTCTTGATGGGGCCGCCCACGGCGCCGCCGAAGTAGTTGTAGGCGATGTGGCCCGTACTGGTGTTGAAGTAGGTGCGCGCGTCCATGTCGTTGTTTTGCACGTATTCGGCGACCTGGCCGTGGAACTGGTTGGTGCCGGACTTGAGGATCACGTTGGCGACCGTGCCGACCGCGCGGCCCAGCTCAGGCTCATAATTTGAGGTCGACACGTCGACGGTGTCGATGGCCTGTTCCGGCGGAATCATGATCTGCAGCAGGCCGGTGCGCTCGTCGTCATCCACGCCCTCGATCTGATAGCTGTTGCCCACGCGGGGCTGGCCGTTGACCTCGGTCTGGATGGAGCTGGCGGCATTGAAGAACTGCGAGTGCTGGAAGACCGGAGGGCCCACGCCGGGAGCCAGGGTCAGAAGCGACTGGAAGTTCTGGTTGACCATGACGGGCATGGAGTTGAGAGTCTGAGCCTCGATGTTTGTGCTCACGTCAGCGCGGTCGGTCTCCATGATGGGGGGCGCTCCGGTGACGGTCACCGTCTCAGTGACGCTGCCCGGCTGAAGAGTAATATCGACGCGGGCGGTGGTATTGACGGCCACGTCGACGGCGGCGCGGATTTCCTTCTTGAAGCCCTGCGCGGAAATCGTTACGTTATACCTGCCGGGGGTGAGATTCGGGAAGGTGTAGTTCCCGCTTTCGTTGGTCGTGACAACGTGAACAATCCCCGTGGCGCTTTCCGTGATCGTGACAGTGGCCTTGGTAACGATGGCACCGGTGTTATCGGTCACGGTTCCCACAAGGGTTGCAGAAACTGCCTGGCCCCATGCAGCCTGGGTGAAGCCGAGCATAAGCAGAAGAAACGAACAGAGAATTGGCCTGGGTAGTCTGCGTTGCATCATTATGATCCTCCGTGAGTGAACATCTTTGAGTTCGTTGTTTTGTTTAAAACGGCTCTGGGAGCAGATGCTCGGACTCCTGGGCTGGCGGTCTCGGACTCGCTTCAAGAGCTTGATTCTCCCTGGCGGCTGCCACCGCGTGACGCGGTTATTCCGGGGAAAACTCGGGAATCAGCCTGCTGCAAGACTCGAGATTTACGCGCGTATCTCTTCGCCCGGCGAGACACACCAATCCCCATTTCGTCCCCGGAAGATTACTGACAGCACACACTTCTAGGGTTCTTCATGCGGCGTAATTCTAAGCTGATAGTGATTCGTGGCAAGGCTGCTACCGTATGCTACAAACCATTTACGGTGAGATAGATACGCCTTTCTAATTGAAAACACGGGTGTTACTGGAGCGGTCGATGTTCATCTTTGGGCCCGCGCCAAGAGCGAAACCGGCATGATCTCTTCGTGACAACGCTCGCCAAAGTGAGGTATGCTACGCCCTGCTAGAAGGCTCAATTGGCGCAAGCAACCGGAAACGGGCACACGACAGCGCAGTGGATGCCAACCACGGCGGAAGAACGTGAAGTCGTGTCGCAGGAGTTGGAGGCAATCCTCTCCAGCTACCATTTCCGGGGCAGCAAGCGCTACCCGGCCCTGCTGCGATACGTGGTGGATGCCGCGCTCGACAATCGCACAGGCGATTTGAAGGAGCGGACGCTCGGCGTTGAGGTCTTCGGGCGCGATCCGGGTTACGACACGAATGAAGACCCTGTCGTACGGATTAGCGCGGGAGAAGTCAGAAAACGGATCGCCCAGTACTACCACGAAAATGGCAAACCTTCGCGGGTGCAGATCGAACTGCCGCTCGGCTCGTATGCGCCCGAATTCCTGCTGCGAGGGCCGGAAGCCGCCGGCCCAGATGCAGACCCAGAGCGATTGGCCTCCTCAGAGAGGGCCAGGCGCCCGCGCCGGGCCCTGATTCGCGCAATTCTCTTCGGCCTGGCTGCAGTGTTGCTGGTTGGGGGCGGAATTGCGGGATATCTTTACCTTGAGGCCTCGGAGAGCGGCGCGGCTGCCACGTTGAATCTCTGGAATCCCCTCTTCAATTCACCCAGCCCGGTGCTCATCGTTCTCGGAACCACTCACCCCAGCAAGATGCAGCCGCTATCTGAAGAAACCACCTTCAGCGACCATGTCACGAATCCATATCACCACGTCTCGGTTTCGATCGCTATCGCGCTGGCGCATCTTTCCGGCGTTCTGGAACAACACAAGAAGGCCTACGAGGTGAAGGAGTCTCCCGAAACCAATCTGACAGACATTCGTTCGCGTCCTGTAGTCTTGGTGGGCGCCATCAATAATGATTGGACGATGCGCCTGACGAGCCCGCTAAGACTTCACTTCACGTTTGCGGCAAACGGGGTGGACAGCATTGATGATACGGCGAATCCAAGGCAAACGGACTGGATCTTGGACAGCTCCAAGCCCTACCTCTCTGTAACCACGGACTATGCCATCGTTGCACGATTTCGCGACCCTACCACGGAAGGACCGGTAATGGTCATCGCCGGTTTAGGCCCCTATGGAACCGAAGCCGCGAGTGAGTTCGTGCAGTCGCCTCAATATCTCGCGCAGCTTGCGGCGAAAATGCCGCGCGGCTGGGAGAACAAGAATCTTGAAGTGGTGCTGAAGACCGACGTGATCGGCGGTAAAGCGGGCCCGCCCGTCCTCGTCTTCGCGTTCACTTGGTGAGCTGCTGAATATCTGACGCGTGCATCGATTCGCTCTTATGCATCCTGCCTCTGGCCAGGATTCGATCAGAGCCGTACGAACGCACTTTCTTGACTGCTAATTATGTGGTCCGGAGAGACTGGACCATCCAAGTTGTCAGTTTTGGATCTGTACCGAGAAGTCGGCTTTTGGGGAGCTTTGTGCTCAGACGGTGCTGCCTGCCGATCGCGAACAAAGGGAAGGCACATGAAGACTTCTCCAAAACCAGCATGGGGAGCTTGCTCTTTCACTTTCGTGGAATTCTAGCTGGTGGCAAATTCGGGTGTGCAGAGGACTGCGGGTCGGCGGATGCGGAGAAGGGTGCGGCCGGGCGCCGCAAGGCATGGCGCCACTGTTGGTGTCACGAGGAGCGCACCAGAGTGCCGATTCCGGCCTTTGGCGCTCGGGTCTACGGCGGGATTAAGACAATTCGACATTGGGCCTGTTTCTTAAAGAAAGATTTCATTTTGTGGATGTGTCAATGGTGATGATGAACGGTCTATGTTGTGCTTTGAGCTAGAGATTTTGACCCTTTAACCCTCGCGTGCCTCTTCTGGTGGCCTCTGAGCGTCAGCGTGGGCAGCCTGTATGACCAATGGCAGGGAACGACTATTTCTTATTTCGGCGACCGATTTTCGGATTTTGGAGATACGGAAATTTCACGCAACGATCTAGAAGCTGAGGGCTGAAATACTTTTGACCCCCTATCCCCCTGCCGTTGGTTGCGGCCCGGCGTTCGCGCGGCCCGCCGCCCGGTGCTCTTTCCCGTTGCGGCGCGCGAATGGATGGCTGCGAACCGGGCGCGCTGGAGCGCTTCGAACATCGCCATTCAGGAATTCAACTTGAAGCATCTGTCGGGCTATTTCGGCTCCATGCTGCTTGCCGACATAACGCCTCAACACATCGGCAAGTATCAAGGGACCCGCCAGAAAGAGGGCGCATCGAACCGGACAATCAACATGGAGGCATCGACGCTCCGCATGATGATGAAGGCAGCGCGTCTATGGGGCGCAATCTCCGAAGACGTGCGGATGCTGCCAGAACGCCGGGACGTTGGGAAAGCTCTGATGCCGGATGAAGAGGCGCGGCTCTTTGAGGCTTGCCGCGAGAGTCCACAGCCCAGCCTTTATACGGCAGTGGTCATTTACTGCAATACAGGTCTGAGAAATGCTGAATTGCGGCGCGCACGGTGGTCCCAGGTGGATCTCCTGAAAGCCGAGTTCCAGGTCGGCAAGTCGAAGACGGCGAGCGGTGAAGGGCGCATCATTCCGTTGAACCAGGCTGCGCTCGGAGCGTTCAAGGATTGGAAGAGCCGCTGGCCCGATGCCAAACCAGGAGACTATGTCTTCCCCACGGAAAAGCTCGTGTACAAGGGCGCGGGCGCGCCGGACCAAGGAGTAATGACGCATTACAACGTAGACCCCGCCAAACCGTTAGGGGCGTGGAAGCGCGCATGGTCTACGGCGAAGAAACAGGCTGGTGTCGAGTGCCGGATTCACGATCTACGCCACCACTTCATTTCGGCGCTGACGCAGATTCAGACCCCGGACGCCACAATCCAGGCAATCAGCGGCCATCTCAGCCGAAAGATGTTGGAGCATTACAGCCATGTCCGGCTGGAAGCGAAACGGCGGGCGGTTGAGGCGTTGGATGCGATGGCCGCACAGCCCGTCCAATAGGCGAGTGTGGGGACTCAAGAGCGCGAAAATTGCATCGTGGTCCTCACAAAATCCCCCACAATTTCAGGCAGACGCCAAAACGCGATTTTGTAAGTTATTGATTTGAATGGTCGGGACGGGCAGATTTGAACTGCCGACCCCTCGCACCCCAAGCGAGTGCTCTACCAGGCTGAGCCACGTCCCGACACAAGGCAAACCGGTCCGCCATGGCGGACCGGCTCTGGGGTCACTGCTAGTTTACACCGCTGCGCGTCTCCGCTGCATTACGGCGCAATCGCATCCCGCGCGAAATCCAGAATCTCATCGGCGATCGAGAGCGCAGCCGTCGCCGCCGGGCTTGGTGCGTTCAGCACGTGCAGCGCCCCCTCCTGGCGCGCGAAATAGAAGTCCTGCATCAACTCGCCGGATGGCGAAAGCGCCTGCGCCCGCACTCCCGACCCTCCCGGCGCCAGGTCTTCCATCCTGAGTTCCGGCACCAGCCGCTGCAGCGATCGGCAAAAGAGCTTCTTGCTATACGACCGCTTGAACTCCTCCCAGCACATGCGCGGATACCGCACAAAGAATCTCCAGAACCCGCGATACGTGAGCGTTTCCACCGTGTCGCGCAGCGAGAAGTCGGTGTGGCGATATCCCTCACGCGCAAAGGCCAGCACCGCGTTGGGCCCGCATTCCACCCCGCCCTGGATGAGCCGCGTAAAATGCACGCCCAGGAAAGGAAACTTCGGATCCGGCACGGGATAAATGAGGTTTCGCACCAGATGCTGCCGCTCGGGCCGGAGCTTGTAGTATTCACCGCGGAAGGGCACAATCTTCGCCGGATCGCCGCTGCCAGCTCTTCGGCCCACTCGGTCGCAGTGCAATCCGGCGCAATTGATGAGGAAGTCTGCCTCGTAATCCCCGCTCCTGGTGTGAATCGTCCAATTGCTTCGTCTCTCGAGCTGCGTTACCTCTGAAGAGAAGCGTATCTCGCCGCCTCGTTCGACGATCTCCTTCACCATCGCCGCGCAAACTGCACCGTAGTCGACGATTCCCTCATTGGGCACGCGGATCCCGGCCAGCCCCGCGGCATGCGGCTCGAATTCGTGAATCTGCTCGGGGCCGAGCAACTCGAGCCCTTCGACGGCGTTGGCCTTGCCACGCTCGAGGAGCGCGTGCAGACGTGGAATTTCCTCCGTCTCCGTTGCCACAACCGTCTTGCCGCACAGTTCGTAGGGCACACCATGCTGTTCGCAGAACGCCGTCATCCTGCGAATTCCCTCGACGGCCAAGCGAGCCTTCGTCGAGCCCGGCTTGTAATACAGGCCGCAGTGCAGCACTCCGCTGTTGTGCCCGGTCTGATGCCGGCCGGGACCGTCCTCCTTCTCCAGCAGAAGCACTTTTACCGAAGGATGCCGTTCGAGAAGCTGGTGCGCCGTCGCCAGCCCAACGATCCCGCCGCCGATGATCGCCACTTTCACGGTCAATCAAAAGGATACTATCTGCCGGCGCCCGATGAGAGTCCCTGCGGTTCTCGATCCATTGCAAAGGGAAGATTCGGTAGCCGACCGGCTACCGTCAGGCTCACGAAGACCCAGACACCTACGGATCTGTCTTCAAGTCCGCGCACGCGCTTTTGTCGCCGCCGTCGCATGCCTTGCGATAGAAGTTCAAAGCCTCCGCTTCATCCAGCGCAACGCCCAGACCGTTCCGGTAAAGGAACCCGAGATTGCGGCAGCCCGACACTTCGCCCTCGTCGCATGCCTTGCGATAGAAGTTGGCGGCTTGCACCGCGTCTCTCGGCGTGCCCCAGCCGTATTGATATGCGAATCCGACCCAGGTGCAGCTCTCCTTGACGCCGCCATTGCAGGCCTTGTGTTGGAAGGTCATGGCCTCGGCATCGTCCTGGGCCGTGCCCTCGCCACTATGTAGCATCATGCCGTACGCCATGCAGCCAATCATCTCTCCGCCGTCGCACGATTTGCGGAACAGGCTGGCCGCTGAGTTGTAATCCATGGGCACGTCCAGCCCATTATGAAACATGTAGCCAAGCGCTGTGCAGCCCTTCAGATCTCCGCTATCGCACGCCTTGCGATAGAGATTCATCGCATCGGCATAACTCTTCGCCGTGCCGAAACCTTCGCCATCCATAAAGCCGATCCAGGCGGTGCCTGCGCAACCTCTCGGTTCTCCACCGTCGCAGGCTTGCCGGGTATCCGCAATCGCCTGGGATTCATCCCTCGCCGCTCCCACCCCCGCGTAGTAGACGAAGGCAAGATTGGAGCACGCCAACATCACGCCGCCTTCACAGGACTTGCGCGTCAATGAAACAACCTGATTATTGTCCTTCGCCACTCCGATGCCCATGTAATACATGTAGCCGAGTTGCGTGCAGCTCGTCAGATTTCCGGCATCGCAATTGCGGCGGAACAGGCGCGCGGCCTCCGCTTCATCCTTGGCCACGCCCTGTCCTGTTTCATAGGCCAGTGCGTAGTCCACGCAGCCGTTCATGTCGCCGCCATCGCAGCCCTCCTTGTAAAGCGTGAACCCTGCTGCCTCATCTTTGGCCACGCCGTGGCCATTGACCGTGAGAATACCGAGAGCGGTGCAGCCATTCATTGCGCCGCCGTCGCAGGCCTTGCGATACAGATTGGCCGCTTGCGTTTCGTCCTTGGCCACGCCCGCGCCATTCTCGAACATGGAACCAAGACCCAGGCAACCTCGCATTTCGCCGTTCTCGCAGGCCTTGCGGAACAGTCCGATCGCCTGCGGTTCATTCTTCGTTGCGCCCTGTCCACTTGCCAGCATGAATCCGAGCTGGACACATCCGGCCAGATCTCCCCCATCGCACGAAGTGCGGTACATATGCACCGCTTCGCCTTCGTCCTTGGCCGTGCCGCGCCCGCTCAGGTACAAGTTGCCCGCGTTGTTGCAGCCGATCATTTGGCCGGCGTCGCAAGCTCTGCGGTAAAGGCGTAGCGCCTCTGACGCGTCCTTCGTCACCCCTTGTCCGCTCTCGTACATCAACCCCAGGTTGTTGCAGCCGTATGTGCCGGCCTCACTGGCGTCGCAAGCCTTGCGGAAATAAGCCGCGGCCTGCACAGGGTCTTTCGTCACGCCCGTTCCGCTCAGAAAATTGTTGCCCAACTCGTTACAACCCACCGCCGATCCGCCGTCGCACGACTTGCGATAAAGGCTCATTGCCTGCGCCTCGTCTTTGGCCACGCCCCGTCCGAATTGATAGCCCCAGCCCAGCTCGCTGCAACTCTCCATCTCTCCGCCCGTACAGCTCTTGCGGTAGTAGTTGACGGCCTGAGCAGGATCTTTCGTAACGCCTCTGCCTTGCGCATACAACTGGGCCACGTTTTCGCAGGCCTTCATCATGCCGCTGTCGCAGGCCTTCTGCCATAGATTCATCGCCTGGGAGTAGTCCTGGGTTACGCTGGCGCCAAACTCGTAGAGCACGCCGAGTCCGTTGCAGCCCGTCATTTCTCCGCCGTCGCAGGCCTTGGTGAAGAGAGTCTTGGCTTGCGCGTAGTCCTGCGCCACGCCATGGCCTTCCACATACATTCTGCCCAGCCCGAAACAGCCGCGAAGGTTTCCCTGAGCGCATGCGTCCTGGTAAAGACGGACGGCGCTCTCGAGGTCGGGCTGGATCGTCTCGCCCGACTGATAGATGCCGCCCAGCAGAACGCACGCGTCGGAGACATGGGCATCGCATGCCCGCTGCGCCAGGCTTGCCGCGCGTGCATAGTCCGTCTCGCCGCCCAGTCCCGCGCGGAAGCTTCGCGCTGCCTGCGCGCATCCCCAACTGTCGCCGCCGTCGCACAGCTTCAGCGCCGCGCTTCGCGCCGCCGGAAAATTCTTCAGCGGATCGTCCTCCTGCCAATAGTGGTTCCCGGCCTTCTTCAGCCGGTCCAGCTCGAGGGCCTCGTATTTGGTCATCGTGGCGGCCGGGTTCGCGCCCTCCGTCGCGGCTGGCGCCGTCCCCGCGCCCATGTGGATCACCAGCTCGCCACCCTGGTCATCTTCGAACGCTCCGAACAGCGGAGTCTGCTTCGATCCCGCCGCAACTCCCACCTCGTGCTGCGCATAGGCGCCCAGTTGGCTCGATGTAACAAATCCCTCCCCGTAGCTGTCCGCTTTCCCCGTCGTCAGTCCCTGAATCATCAGCCCGGTAAACAACGAGTGATTGGGCAGCGGGCCGCTGTCGGCGGCAAGCTGGTCTCCCTGTGCGCTGGCGATCACCTTCCGGCTCACCTTCACCAGCATGTCCCGCTGGAAGCGCGTATCGTCGCGGCTCGTGGAGAACTTGCTCCCTAACGCCATCCCGCTGTGGCAACTATCCAGAATCACCAGAATGTGCGAGGCGGGCAGCGAATTGATGGTCCGCAGCAGCTCCTCGACGTTCAGATAATCGCTCCAGTGCTCGTTCATTCCCGGCGCGCGTGCATCCACCGGCACAATGAATCCCACCGACCGCGTCTCATCGCCGATCTTGTCGTTGCGCGTGGTTCCGTGGCCGGCGAAGAAGATCACCAGCGAATCTTCCGGCTTCAGCCGGCTGCGCAGGTCGTCGTCAATCAGCGAAATGATCGCCTCGCGTGTGGCGCCCTTCTCGGTCAACGGTTCCACCGCGTATTCGAATCCGAACTTGCCCGTCAGCAGCTTGGCGAATCCGGTGGCGTCGCTCACCGCCGTGCTCAGGATAGGCCAGTTCTGGTAGTGATCGATCCCGATCGCCACCACGTACTGGTGGCCGTTCTTCACCGCCGACTCCTCGGTGGCCGGCTGCATGCCGCGCTGCGCCCCGCCACCGCCCTGCTGCGCGCACGCAACGGCGGCTGCCGCCGCCAGCAATACAAAGCCAACAGCTCTCCAAAGAATCGACATAGGCAAATCCTTTGATCGAATTTGGCCGGGGGGAAGGGAATGACCTCGCGCTACCCGCGATTGGCCACTATTTTAGCCCTGGGGCCTGTTGACTTCCCATAACTTCTTTTGAACTGCTGTGCCGCAGCCGCCGTGGCCAGGGCTTCAATCTTTCCGCGCCTGCGCCGCACCACCGGTTCCGCGTCCTGGAATTGCGCTCCGTCTTCCCGTTGCGTCGCCCCGTTGCGTCGCTTGGAGAATCGATTTATCGTTGATTGTTAGCCTGAATCGTTAGAACGGCGCGAGGGGCTGGCGGAAGCGGACGCAGAGCATCTCCCGGGACCGCGGCCAGCCACAGTGTCAAGCCCGTTACGACAGTCGCATCCTGCATCTGCTCGCGTGCGGCGTGGCGTTGAGAGGTGAATCGATGGCGCAAGCGAGCCCGCTTTACGACGCGATCGTGAACGGCGACGACAAGAAAGCGCGCGCGGCCACTCAGGAAGCGCTCGCGGCGGGCGTCGCGCCCATGGACCTGATTCAGCAATCGATGGTCCCGGCCATGGATGAAGTGGGCCGCCTCTTCGAGGCCGAAGAGTACTTTGTCCCCGAACTTCTGCTCGCCGGCCGCGCCATGAAGAGCGCCATGGAACTGCTCAAACCGCTGCTCTCCGCCTCCGGCCAAAAGATGGCGGTCCGCGTGGTCATCGGCACGGTGAAGGGCGATCTGCACGACATTGGCAAGAATATCGTCGCTTCCATGCTCGAGGGCGGCGGCTTCGAGGTCATCGACCTCGGCACCGATGTTGCGCCAGAGAGCTTCGTGGCCGCGGTGGAAGAGCGCAAGCCGCACGTGGTATGCATGTCGGCGCTGCTCACCGTCACCATGCCAGCCATGAAGCTCACCATCGACGCGCTCAAAACCGCCGGACTTCGCACTCAGGTCAAGGTGCTCATCGGCGGCGCGCCCGTCACCATGCAATACGCCAAAGAAATCGGCGCCGACGGATACAGCGAGAACGCCAGTGGCGCCGTAGGGCTGGTAAAGAATCTCCTCGCGGGAGAAGCCGCCTGACGCATCGCAACTTCTATCTTGACCTCGCGGCGCGTGGCCTGCGGATGCCCATTGACGCGGATCTCGTTCTCCACGAGGAGCCCCACCCCGAACAAGCCCGTGATGACGGCGCCGCGCTTGGCCGCGTCATCGAAAAAGCAGCGCGCCGCTGGGCCGCGCCCCTCGCCATTCCGCTCATGGACCTGCGCCTGGAGAAAACTGATCTGCTCGCCGGCGCCGGCGTTTCGGCTTCAGACGCGGAGAAGTTTCACTTCACCTCGCCGCTCGATGAGTCCACGCTCTTGGCTCTCTGCGCCGGGCAATCCGCGCCGCTCTGCCCCGGCAGCGTCGCTCGCGATCGGGCCCTCGCCTACATCGCCTCGCTCCCCGATCTCGTCCCGGTCGGAATGGCCATCGGTCCCTTCTCGCTCGCCACGCGTCTCCTGGCCGACCCCATCACGGCCGTGGCGTTGGCCGGTTCCGGCACGCAACCCGAAGACTCCGGCGAGGTGCGCCTTCTCTGGCAGTGTCTCCGGCTGGCCGAGGCCGCGGTTGAGCGCTCGGCACGCAGCCAGGTCGCCCACGGCGCGCGAATCCTCATGATCTGCGAGCCCGCCGCCTGCACGGCATTCCTTTCTCCCCGCCAGCTCAAGGCAGGCTCCCACATCTTCGAGCGCCTGGTCATGGAGCCAAATCTCCGCCTCAAAGCCGTGCTCGACGCAGCCGGCTGTGATCTCATATTCCACGACTGCGGCGAGCTCATCGACCTCATGGTCGAAGCTTTTGCTCATCGCCTTCATCCCGTCATCCTCAGCCTGGGCAGCTCGCGCAAGCTCTGGGAAGACGCGCGCCTCGTCCCCGGCGACGTCGTTCTCTACGGAAACCTTCCCACCAGGTCGTTCTACTCGGAAAGCGCTATGCCTGTCGAAGAAGTGGTTCGCCGCACTCGCGAGCTGCTTGCCAATATGAGGGCCTGCGGCCATCCTCACATCCTCGGCTCGGAGTGCGACGTTCTCTTCGTCGCTGAAGCGCGCGACGCGATTTGGAAAAAGGTCGATGCGATGATGACGGCCGCCACCGCCGACGGATAATGATCTTTAGGTATCTTTGCTGCAACCGCGACGATGAATCTACGCAGGCACGAGCTGAAAGCTAGAATCTGGAAGCTAGGAGCTAGAAGCTCCCCCTTATGCGCCTGAAAGCGATCTTTTGCCAGGTCCTTACCCGCGAGATGGAAGACGTTGTCTCCCGCTCCGCGCACACGGTCGACCTTGAAGCGCTCACCATGGGCCTGCACGATCTCGGCGTCGCCATGCGTCCGCATCTGCAGGAGCGCATCGATGCCGCCGACCCGCTCGGCTTCCATGCCATCCTTCTTGGCTACGCCCTCTGCGGCCGCGGTACCGAAGGCCTGCGCGCGCGCCAAACGCAGCTTGTGCTGCCTCGCGCCCACGATTGCATCGCCTTGCTCATGGGCGACCGCCATCGCTACCTCGCTTACTTCGACCGCCATCCCGGCGTCTACTATCGCTCGCCCGGCTGGATCGAGTTTCAAACCCCGGACAAGTTGCTCGAGCCGGGTTGGGCTGCATCGCGGCACATGCTGGGCGAACGCCGCACTCGCGAAGACCTGATCGCACAATACGGCGAGGACAACGGCAACTATCTCTTTGAGCAGTTCACTGCCTATCGCCGCCACTACACCGGCCTCACCTACATCTCCACCGGCGTCGCTTCTGACGACAGCCTGCCGCAGCCAGGCTCGCACTGAAGCGGAAAGAGAAGGCTGGACGTTCGAAGAGGTCACGGGCTCGCTTTCGCTGTTTGAGCGCCTCGTCAACGGCCCGTGGGACGCCGGCCGATTTTCTCGTCGTTCCGCCCGGCGCTCAAGTGCGCGCCACACTGAGCGACAGCATTGTGGAAGCCGTATGAGCCCCGATCGCACGACTCCAGCCATCACCCCCGATCGAGTCCGCATCCGTCTCGAGCCCCTCTCCGTCGAGCTCGACGTCCCCCGCGGCTCGCTCGTGGCCGGCCTCGCCGCGCAGGGCTTCGAGTTTCCTTGCGGCGGAATGGGCGAGTGCGGCGGCTGCGGTGTGCGCGTGCTCTCGGGCTCGCTCCCCGTCACTGACGCTGACCGCGTCTCCTTCACTGCGGACCAACTCGCCGCTGGATGGCGTCTCGCCTGCCAGGCGCGTGCAGAATCACCGCTCGTGCTCGAGTGCGGCCAGTGGCGCATGGAGATTCTCTCGGACAGCGCGGCCGGTTGCCCCGTCCTTTCCGCGTCTTCTGCGGAAAGGGTGGGACAGCTCCCCATTCCGGCCAAGCGCGGCCTGGGCATTGCTATCGACCTCGGCACAACTACAATCGCCGCGCAAATCGTCGATCTCGTTTCCGGGAACGTCCTCGGCGTCGAAACCATGCTCAATCCTCAGGCCGCCTTTGGTTCTGATGTCATGAGCCGCATCCGCGCCTCGCTCGACGGCGAAGACCTCACCACGCCCGTGCGCACGGCGCTAGGCCAGCTCGTTGCGCGCCTCGCTCGTGGCCGCCAGTCGCAGATCGCCGAAGTCATCCTGGTCGGTAACACCGTGATGCACCATCTTTTCTCCGGCCTCGACGTCGAGCCGCTCGCGCACGTGCCCTTCCAGTCGCCGCATCTCGCCGAGCAACGATTCTCGGCCAGCGATCTCGTCTGGGATCTGCCCGCCAATTGCACCATCCGTTTTGCGCGCTGCCTCGGCGGCTTTGTCGGCTCAGACATTCTCGCCGGAATCGTCGCCGCCGGTATCAACAATGGCGCGAGCCTCTCCGCGCTCGTCGACCTCGGCACCAACGGCGAAATCGCCATCGGCAACAAGGACGGCATCATCTGCGCTTCTACTGCCGCCGGGCCTGCATTCGAAGCCGGCGCTATCCGCATGGGCATGCGCGCGGTCACAGGCGCTGTCGCGTATGTCGCCCTCGAACAAGGCGCGCTCCGCGCCACGGTTATCGGCGACGCGTCCCCGCGTGGCATCTGCGGCAGCGGCGTTGTCGATGCTGTCGCCGCCGGCCTGCGCTCGGGCGCGATTCTCACCTCAGGACGCGTCGCCAACGGAATAAAGCTCTTCCCCGTTGCGCCCCCGGTCGTCCTATACCAGACCGACATCCGCGAGTTGCAACTAGCCAAGGGCGCAATCGCCGCGGGCTTTCGCCTGCTCCTCAAGCGCCTCGGCGCGCACGTCCGCGATCTCCAAAGCATCCACCTCGCCGGCGCATTCGGCAACTACCTGCAGATCGAAAGCGCCATCCGCATCGGCCTCATCGAAGCTCCTCATGCGCTGGTTCACGCCGCAGGCAACACCGCCCTCCGCGGCGCAAAACTGCTTCTCCTCGCCGCCGAAGAGCCGCCGCTCCCGCCCATCGAGCACGTGAGCCTCGCCGCCGACCCCGCCTTTCAGGACGAGTTCTCCAACTGCATGGCCTTCCCGGCGCCGCCAACGGCGTAAGTCCGCACCAGCCCCGCCAAATCCCCGTGCGCCCTCCCCGCGCCGCCTGTTATCGTTTACCTTTGCTTATCTCAGGAGAACGCAAGCCATCCATGCCTCATCCCGTCATCAAATTCGGCACCGACGGCTGGCGCGGTGTCATCGCCGACGACTTCACCTTCGCCAACGTGCGCACCGCCGCGCAAGCCATCGCCGCCTATATCCACTCTCGGAAAGGATCGGCGCAAGAGGATCCCGCCAAAGGCCTCTGCATCGGCTACGACACGCGCTTCGGCTCCAAAGCCTTCGCGCAGGCCTGCGCTCAGGTCGCCTCGGCCACCGGCATTCCCGTCATGCTCGCCAACGCCATCACCCCCACGCCGGCCCTGAGCTTCGGCGTGCGCGAGCGCGGCGCCGCCGGCGGCATCATGATCACCTCCTCGCACAATCCCGCCGAGTGGAACGGAGTCAAGTACAAGGCCTGGTACGGAGGCTCGGGCAAGCCCTCCATCATGACGGCCATCGAGTCGTATCTCGGCAAGCCCGTCCCGCGCGCCCCGCAACCTGCGCCCATCACCGAAGCCGACTTCCTGCCCACCTACCTCAAAGCCATCGAGAGCTTCGCCGACCTCAACCTCATTGCCAAGTCCGGCATGAAGTTCTGCATCGACTCCATGTACGGCGCCGGCGGCACCATTCTCTCCGCGATCTTCAATCGCATCGGCGTCGCCAACGTCCCCATCCGCACCAACCCCGATCCGCTCTTTCCCGGTATCAATCCCGAGCCCATCGAGCCGCACATCCGCGCCCTCGGCGAAGCCACCGTCGCAAACGCGTGTCACGCCGGCCTCTGCACTGACGGCGATGCCGACCGTGTCGGGGCGACAGATGAGAATGGGAACTTCGTTGATCCGCACAAAATCTACTCCGTGCTGCTGAGCTGGGTGTTGAAGTACAAGGGCTGGCCCGGCGCCGTCACCCGCGCTTTCAACACCACCAAAATGCTTGACCGCATCGCCATGAAGTATGGCCGCGAGCTCATCGAGCACGGCATCGGCTTCAAATTCGTCTGC
This sequence comes from uncultured Acidobacteriaceae bacterium, assembly GCA_963836525.1. Taxonomy (GTDB): domain Bacteria; phylum Acidobacteriota; class Terriglobia; order Terriglobales; family Acidobacteriaceae; genus Telmatobacter. The sequence continues at coordinate 996,606 of CAWIJW010000003.1, read as the reverse complement.
GACCTCATGCTCGAACGCGAAATCGTGATGGGCGGCGAGGAGTCGGGCGGCATCGGCTTCCAGCGCCACCTGCCCGAGCGCGACGGCCTGCTCAACTGCCTTCTCCTCGCCAACGTCATGGCCCAGGAAGGAAAGACCCTCGGCCAGCTTGTCGCCGATCTCCAGGCCGAATACGGCGAACACCAGTACGGCCGCGTCGATCTGCACATCTCCGACGCCGAGAAGAACGCTGTCATCGCCCGCGCGCGCGCCCTCAAGGCCGGCGACCCCGTCTTCGCCGGCATGCCCATCTATTGCCAGGAGAATCTTGACGGCGTGAAGTTCTACCTCGACAACCCCGAAGCCTCCACCAAGCCCAAGGCCGCCGAAACCTGGCTTCTTCTGCGCGCCAGCGGCACCGAGCCCCTCCTGCGCATCTACACAGAATCATGCTCGAAGGAATCCGTGGCGAAGCTGCTCGAATCCGCGCGCGCATTTGCGCTTAGCGAATAGCGGTCGCATTATCACTGATTTGTCATCCTGAGCGAGTCGCCGTGCGACGAGTCGAAGGATCTGCGGTTGCTTTTATCGTTTTGTATCAGGGCATGACTTTAGTCGTGCCGAATGCGCCGCAAATAGAGCTGGGCTTTAGCCCCTGTGGAGGCACTTAGGTGATCACAGCAATCTTAAGTTGCTTGCCGATCCTAACTGCGACCTCACGAGGACGAGATTTGATCATGAACCATTGCTTAGTGATCTTTTCGCCGTCGATTGAAACGCCTGCCAAAACCTGCCTCTCGGCGTCTTTGCGCGAAGCCTTCATACCAAGTCGAACGATTAACCGTGCAGTATCGATGAAAACATCCTTATTTCGGTCCGCCTCGGCCTGTTGAAGGGAAAAGGCATCCATCCTTGCTACATCCCGAATGGGAATCGAGACTTTTTCAACATCGACGGGGACTTCGCGGCGCTGAACACCAACTGCCCAGTTCTCGTCCGCGCTCTCGGCCGCTGCCTCGCCATGGAACCCCGCCGTAATCGTCCGCGCCAGCCGTTTCTTCACTTCCATCGGATGAGCGCGCCCCGCCGCAACATCTTCCTTCAGCCCCTCAATCTCCGACCCGCGAAGATCCGTCAACAACAGAAAATACTTCCACATCAGCTCGTCCGAGATGCTCATCAGCTTGCCGTACATCTCGCTCGGCGGCTCGTTGATCCCGATCGCATTGCCCAGCGATTTCGACATCTTCTGCGTGCCGTCCAGCCCTTCGAGAATCGGCGTCATCAGCACGATCTGCGGCTTCTGCCCGTAGTGCCGCTGCAGCTCGCGCCCGCACAGCAGGTTAAATTTCTGGTCCGTCCCGCCCAGCTCCACATCGCACTCCAGGCACACGGAGTCGTACCCCTGCATCACCGGGTACAGCAGCTCGTGCAAACTGATCGGCTGCTCGGCCTGGAAGCGTTGATGAAACTCGTCGCGCTCCAGCATCTGGCTCACCGTAAAATGCGCCGTCAGCCGCACGGTGTCCTCGTAGCCCAGCTTGCCCAGCCACTCGCTGTTGTAGCGGACTTCGGTCGTCTTTTCGTCGAGGATCTTGAACACCTGCTGCTTATACGTCTCGGCGTTGGCGTCGATCTCGGCGCGCGACAGCGGCTTGCGCGTCACGTTGCGCCCCGTTGGGTCGCCGATCAGCGACGTGAAATCGCCCACCAGAAAAATCACCGTGTGGCCCAGCTGCTGAAAATGCCTCAGCTTGCGCATCAGCACGGTGTGACCCAGGTGCAGGTCGGGCGCCGTCGGGTCGAACCCCGCCTTCACCCGCAGCGGCCGTCCGGTTTTGCGGCTTTCTTCCAGGCGCTCCTTGAGGTCGGCCACGCGGATAATCTCCGCCGCACCCTTCTGGAGGAGGTCCATCTGTTCGGCGACAGGTAGAAACTTTTGGGGCAGGAATGCTTGCATGTCCCCACAAGTATAAATTTCGGGGCTTGGGCGCACCGGGGGTCGGCGCCGCCCGTGCCCTCTAATCGCTGCCTGCCTTCTCCGGCAATTGCTCTGCCGTCTCCGCCATCGGCGCCACGCCCTTATCCATCGCCTTTGTCAGCTTCCGCGTCATCACCTGGAAGTGATGCCCCATCACCGCCAGGGTCATCGCCGCGCCAAAGCAGCGGCGATACCGCGTGGCCGCCTCCGCCAAAAACTTCCAGTAGCTCCATTGATGCCGGCCAAAAACGCCCTGCCGCACGATGGAGTGAACGAGCGCGCGCATGTTGTCGCGGGTCATCCAAGATTGTCGCGGCTGGCTCTTTGCCTGCTTCACCGTCCCCTTCGCCGGCTTCGGATGCGCCCGGTTCAGGTAGAGCTTTACCCGTTCGTAGTAGGCCTCGCAGCTGTAAATCCTCTTCAGCACCTCGCGGTAGCCTTCCACCAGCTTTGCCGCGTCCATACGCGGCAGAAAGTTCAGCCGGTCGCAAAACGTGTTGTTGCCGCCGCCCACGTCCACAATCCGGCCCTCGCGCCGCAGCCGGTGGAACAGTTGCGTCCCCGGCATCGCCTGCAGCAGCCCCACCATGGCAATCGGTATCCCGCTCTTCTGGATGAAGTCCACCATGCGGTCGAAAATGTCTTCCTTATCGGTGTCGAAGCCCAGGATGAAGCCGCCCATCACCTCCATGCCGTAACTCTGGATGGTGGCCACGCTCTCCAGCAGGCTGCGCCGCGTGTTCTGCAGTTTGTTGCTGGCGATCAGGCCCGACTCATCCGGCGTCTCCACGCCCAGAAACACCGATTTGAAGCCCGCGTCCTTCATCAGCTGCATCAGCTCCGCATCGTCGGCCAGGTTCAGCGAGGCTTCGGTGATGAAGTCGAAGCTGGTTCCGCTCTCGCGCCACTCGACGAGCGCCCTCAGCAGTTCCTTTGCCCGCGCCTTGTTGCCGATGAAATTGTCGTCCACGATAAACACTGACTCGCGCCAGCCCGCCGCGCGCAACTGGTCCAGCTCCGCCAACACCTGCGCCACGGCCTTGGTGCGCGGCCGCCGGCCATAAATCGCAATAATGTCGCAGAACTCGCAGTTGAACGGGCAGCCGCGCGAGTACTGCACGGTCATGGTCGAGTAGCGCTTCATCTTGATCAGGCTCAGGTCGGGCACCGGGCTTGCCGCCATCTCCGGCCGTTCCGCGGCCTGATACACGTGCTGCGCCGTTCCCGCTTCCAGCCCGCGCGCCAGATCGGCAATCAGGCTCTCCGCCTCGCCGATCACCACGTGGTCCGCCTTCAGCTCTGCCGCCGGCACGCTGCTGGCAATCGGCCCGCCCACAACGGTGCGCAACCCACGCACGCGGCAACGCTCCACAATTTCGCGAAGCGACTCAAGCTGGATGTGCATGCCGCTCAGCAGAACCACGTCTGCCCAGGCCAGGTCGCGGTCGCGCAACCGCTCCACGTTGGTGTCCACCAGCCGCTTCTTCCACGCGCCCGGCAGCAGCGCCGCCACTGTCATCAGGCCCAGCGGAGGCTGCGCCGCCCGCTTGCCCAAAAACTTGAGCGCGTGTTTGAAGCTCCAAAATGTCTCAGGGAATTCCGGGTAAACGAGCAGTGCGTTCATCGGCCATTTCTCAGCAGGAAGTGTGGCTGCGCGGGCGCGATCAACGGATTCAGGCCGTGCTCCCCCGGTTGGCAGCAATGCGGCCCTGCTCGGTGCGGCAAACTAGTCCCACGCCCATTGTCCCACGAAACTGGCCCGCGCATCAAAAAAAGCCGCCAACTCCGCCAAACCGGCTCCGCAGCTGCCCCTCGGCCACACCGGCCCCGCGAGGCGTTTCTCGCTTGGCGTAGGCGCTTGGCCTATTCCGCGCCGGTTTATCATGAACTGCGTTGGAGGAAACGATGAAGAAAGCCCTCTTCGCGATGGGTCCAGTCGTCGTCTTGGCCTGCCTCGCGCTGCCACCGGCCTCCTGCGCGCAGAGCACCGCGCCGCAAATCCCCGCCGACGACTTCCGCACCTCCGAACACTGCGCCAACTGCCACAACAACCTCAAAACCTCCAAAGGCCAGAACATCCCCATCGTCCTCGATTGGAGCGCCAGCATCATGGCCAACTCCGCGCGCGATCCCTACTGGCAGGGCAGTGTGCGCCGTGAGGTACTCGACCATCCCGAATCAAGCGCCGTCATCCAGTCCGACTGCGCCAGTTGCCACATGCCTCTGCAGCACCTGCAAGACAAGGCCCAGAATCGCGAAACGGCGGTGTTTTCGCGGCTGCCACTCCACGCAGATCGCGAAGAAGATGCGGCTGCGGCGGAAGGCGTCTCCTGCACGGTCTGCCATCAAATCCAGCCCGCCGGCCTGGGCACACCCGCAACCTACAGCGGCGCCTTCACCGTAGCCCCGCCCGCAACCAACCCGCGGCCCCTCTTCGGTCCATTCGCCCCAGACTCCGACAACATCACCAAGGTGCACGTCATGGCGGCGGGCTATTCACTCGAGCAGGCCTCGCATATTCGGGACGCGGCACTGTGCGGCAGTTGTCACACTCTCTATACAACGACCCGCGGACCCGGCGGCAAAGCTATCGGCCAGCTTCCCGAGCAGATGCCCTACCTCGAGTGGCTGCACAGCGACTACCGTGACAAGCAGACCTGCCAGCACTGCCACATGCCCGCGGTGAGTGAGCCGGTGGCCGTTGCATCCCTGCTGGGCAAGCCGCGCGAGGGCGTACGTCTCCACACCTTCGTCGGCGCCAACTTCCTCATGGAAGGAATGCTCAGCGCGCATCGCGCCGATCTCGCTGTTACCGCGCAGCCCTCTGATCTGGCTGCCGCCACCGCGCACATCATGTCGTTCCTGCAGTCGCAGTCCGCGCGCGTCAGTGTCGGCCCCGCGCAAATTGCCGGCGCCACGCTTTCGTTTCCGGTGCGCGTTGAAAACCTCACCGGCCACAAGCTGCCCACAGCCTACCCCTCGCGCCGCGCCTGGCTGCACGTCGTGGTCACGGCCGCTGACGGCCACACCGTCTTCGAGTCCGGCAAGCTTAACCCCGACGGCTCCATCGCCGGCAATGCAAACGACTCCGACCCCACACGCTTTTCGCCGCACTACACCAGCATCACGCAGCCCGATCAGGTTCAGATCTTCGAGCCCATCCTCGGTGACAACCAGGGCCGCGTCACCACCGGCCTGCTCTCCGCCACGCAGTACCTCAAGGACAATCGCATTCTCCCCGCCGGCTTTGACAAGCAGACAGCCCCGGCCGACATCGCCGTCCGGGGCAACGCTGCGGACGACCCCGACTTCACGGCCGGCTCAAGCACCACGCACTACACCATCTCCACCAATGGCGCCACCGGTCCCTTCCACGTCACTGTTGAATTCCTCTACCAGCCGGTCGGGTTCCGCTGGGCACACAACCTTGCCAGTTACCAGGCAGCCGAACCGCAACAATTCGTCCACGATTACGAGCAGGCAGCCGCGAGTTCTGCTCTCGTCCTCGCCCACGCTGAAACCACTGTCACCGCAGCCCACTGAGCACTCCCGTTTCTTCGGCCGTCGCACGTTGGTTCCCGCGCAGAGCGTTTCAAGCTGATAGCTGATAGCTGCCTAGCTCCGCCAACTCCGCTGCCTTTTCGCCCTTCCGCTATAATGAAATCCATGCAGCAGTTCACCGGCCATCGCGCTCTCGCCATCGCGCGTGCTTACAGCGCACACGCGGCTGCAGCTGCGGCGGCTCCGGCCGCCTAGACTCCCGCCTCACCTCATCCCAAATCTCAGCTCGAAGGTCCCAGGTCCAAGGGTTCTATTTTCCTTGTTCCCTTGTTCCCTGGTTTCTAATCCCTGATCCCTGGTCCCTAATCCCTGTCTTCTTTACACTGGAGTCATCATGGAAGAGTTTTCCCGCATTCAGCGCCTTCCCGCCTACGTCTTCAACATCACCGGCGAGATGAAGACCGCCGCGCGCCGCCGCGGCGAAGACATCATCGACTTCGGCATGGGCAACCCCGACGGCGTCACGCCCAAGCACATCGTCGACAAGCTCATCGAGGCGGTGCTCAAGCCGCCCACGCACCGTTACTCCGTCTCCCGCGGCCTGCCCCGCCTGCGCAAGTCCATCTGCATGTGGTACAAGTCCCGCTACGACGTCGATCTCGACCCCGACTCTGAGGCCATCGTCACCATCGGCTCCAAGGAGGGCATCGCCCACCTCTGCCTCGCCATCCTCGACTCGCGCGACACCGTGCTCGTCCCCAACCCCAGCTACCCCATCCATATCTACGGCCCGGTTATCGCCGGCGCTCACATCGTCAGCGTCCCGGTCCACGATCAGGAGCAGTTTCTGGCCCAGCTTGAGGAGCTCATCCCGCGCATGACGCCGCGCCCCAAGGCGCTCATCGTCAATTTCCCCTCCAACCCCACCACCGAGTGTGTCGACCTGCCCTTCCTCGCGCGCCTCGTCGCGCTCGCCCGCGAGCACGGCTTCTACCTCATCCAGGACCTCGCCTACGCCGACATCGCCTTCGACGGCTATCGCCCGCCCAGCGTCATGCAGGTTCCTGGCGCAAAAGAGGTCGCTGTCGAGTTCTTCACCCTCTCCAAGTCCTACAACATGCCCGGCTGGCGCGTCGGCTTCATGGTCGGCAATCAGCGGCTGGTCAACGCTCTTGCGCGCCTCAAGAGCTACTTCGACTACGGCACCTTCACGCCCATCCAGGTCGCCGCCATCGCCGCCCTCGAAGGGCCCCAGGAATGTGTTGGCCAAATCTGCTCGAACTACCGCCGCCGCCGCGACGTGCTCGTCGACGGCCTCAACAAGGCCGGCTGGGCCGTCGCCAAGCCCCGAGCCACCATGTTCGTCTGGGCCCAGATCCCCGAGCCCTGGCGCGACCTCAAGTCGCTCGAATTTTCCAAGTTGCTGTTGACTGAAGCCAAAACCGCCGTCTCGCCGGGCATCGGCTTCGGCGACCACGGCGACAACCACGTCCGCTTCGCTCTCATCGAGAACGAGGAACGCACCCGCCAGGCGCTCCGCGGCATCAGGCAAATGCTTGCCAAAGGTGTCGTTTCCGCCTAGGCCGTATCGGCATATGGAAGTAAGCTAAGTTACTGAATCCACAAATAAGAGGGTGTCATCCTGAGCGGAGCGCACAGAACTGAGCCTTCCCTACGCACTGTCATCCTGAGCGGAGCGCGCTTGGGGCCCCACGCAAGTGGGGCAAGCGGAGCGAAGGATCTGCGGTTGTCGTTCCCGTCACGGCCCACGAATGCCGTCTCGCGGTATCATGCACGCCATGCACGAAGGCAGCTACTCTACGCACATCATGGCCAGCCGCAGCCACACGCTATACGTCGGTGTCACCGGCAACCTGCGCCAACGCGTCTTCGAGCACAAACGGAAAGAACACGACGGCTTCACCGCCAGATATAACTGCGACCGCCTCGTCTGGTTTGAACGCTTCAGCAATGTGAACCTTGCGATCCAGCGTGAAAAGGAACTGAAGGGCTGGACACGCGCCAAAAAGATCGCGCTTATCCAATCCGCCAATCCAACATGGATCGACCTGAGCAAGGACTGGTACGACTTGGAGCCTGCCGATTTCAAGCGCGCGACCGATCGGATGCGCGCGTAAATGCAACCGCTGGCGATGAAAGAGCAAGCGCAGAGCCCCGCCCGTGCCAACCCCCTCCCTGGTGTCATCCCGAGCGGAGCGCGTTTGTGGCCCCGTGACCGCAACGCGATCTTGGGGTAGCGGCCCGACGCTGGGGGGCCGAGGCCGCTGGGGGGAGCCGAGAGCCTGCCCTGAGCGAGTCCGCCGCGGCGGACGAGTCGAACGGGGACCCGCTTTCAGGGATGCGCCAGTCGGCACCAACCGCCTGCGCTTCGCCCTCATCGAGAACGAGGAACGCACCCGCCAGGCGCTCCGCGGCATCAAGCAGATGCTGGCCAAGGGTGTGGTGGTGAGCTAGAGGGTTGTAGAAGCCGTATGCCGGGCTGAATGAGAAAGCCCGAAAGGGTGGGGTCGTGGTTGGCGGGCTCGCGGAAGGGTTTAAGCTTTGCGCACCTCCCGAAGTTTGGTACCGCCTTATCCAAACTGAAAGAGCATAGAATTGCCGTGAACGGCATTCAATCTTCGCCCAAAACGGGAGACGTGATGGCTTCTCGGGTTCCTTACAGCCAACAATTCTCACCCGAACAGACGCCATTGAAACGTCTGCTTCCGATCCTCCGACAGAATGCCGGAAACAACGCAAAGCTCAGGAGCGCCATTGCAGGAGCATTTTTCAAAGAAAAGGCGGACCCGTTCAAACTCGCAGGCAACACCCTCATCTCTCTAAGAATCTACGGCATCATTGACGAGAACGCCGCGCTGACACCCTTCGGCAAGGAGCTTCTGGCTCTCAAAAAGAATCTTAATGCTGCGCACGCGACATTGGCGAAGCGATTGCTATTGGAGATGAATGGCGTGAACATTGTCGAGACTCTTCGCGAGATGCGTGATGGTGACCTGAAGATTGAGCTAAAGACTCTGCCGAATGAACTTGCGAAACGGGGAATTGAAGCCAGCGCAAACTCAAGCGATTTGTCCGGGGTGCTCGGCTGGCTTAGAGAAGGACAGGTCTTAAGCAAGTATGAGGTCAATGAAAAGCAGTACGCCGCTTTAGTTGGGGCATCTCCGGAGACATTAAGCGCGTTGAAAAACTTGAACAGCGAGCAGATAGCTTTCCTTCGCGCAATGGTCGCCCTGAACGTCACAGATTGGACTCCGTACAACGCAGTCTGCCATCACGCTGAATCACTTTATGTGGGCGAGATTCGGTTCAATTGGAAGGATGTAGTCAAGCTGGTGCTCCAGCCATTACAGACAGCCGGCCTAATCGAACTACGCAAAAAGGCCAAGGCGGATTTGACAACGCCAGAGGGACGCGGTGGCAAGGCCACAGATGTTAAGCCAACGGGCAGGTTCGAAAGGGAATTGGCTGAACCCCTCTTGAAAGCGCTCTACAGCGCCGCGGGGTATACAGACATCAGGGCAATTCGCAGCAAGTCCCTGGATGAAATAGTTAAGGAAACGGGGAGTCCGAACCCAGATGTGTGCGGCAAGGCTCTCGAGATGCTCGCGATCCGTCTTTGCCAAATGCTCGATTTGGACTTTATGGGTTGGCGCGAAACAGATGAAGAAGTCACTGGAGGCGGTGAAGTCGATGCGCTCCTGCATTCCGCCCGCCTGACGTATTCGCGCTGGCAGATCCAATGCAAGGTCGGCAAGATTACCCTTGAGGCGGTGTCGAAAGAAGTTGGCATGAAGGACGTAACCCTTGCCAACGTCATTCTGGTCGTTGGGACTAACAAGGCCACGGACAGCGCACTGACGTACCGAAAAAAGATTGTCGGCACAAGCAATCTAAACATCATCATCATCGATGGGCCGCTGCTCGAAACGATAATCAAGGATCCAGCCCAACTTGTGGAGGTGTTGCGGAGGCAAGCTGAGAACGCTCTGAGGATGAAACCGAGTCTTCGGAACATCAAGCCCATTCCACCCTCCGGCGGCTCCAGGGGCGGCAAAGGGTCAACGCCCACGCAACCCGACGGCGAATCAGGTATTAGTGGCGCTCCGAAGCTTGCACAGCCGAGCTTCGAGCTCGCGTACTCAACGAAACTGGGAAGGGCTTTCAGGGGTGACTCCCTATCTGTGCTCCCTCACCTGATTGACCAAGGGGTCCGTGTAAAGCTCATTGTCACATCTCCCCCGTTCGCCCTCGTTCGAAAGAAGGATTACGGGAACGAGGACGCAGATGATTATCTGCAGTGGTTCGCTCAGTTCACTCCCCTGTTCCGCGACATCCTAACTCCGGACGGCAGCGTTGTAATCGACATTGGGGGGGCGTGGATTAAGGGGCTCCCCTGCAAAAGCACATACCACTTCAAGCTCCTTTTGCAGATGTGCGAGAGCGGTTTTTATTTGGCTCAGGATTTCTACCACTACAACCCAGCTCGGCTCCCCACGCCTGCCGAATGGGTGACAGTTCGTAGGCTTCGAGTAAAGGATGCGATTAACAATGTGTGGTGGCTCACCCTGGACCCATTCGTAAAAAGCGATAACCGTCGGGTACTTCGCCCATACAGCGAGAGCATGAAAGGGTTGCTCAAGAACGGATATAAGGCACAGCTCCGGCCGTCAGGTCACGACATCAGCACGAAATTCCAAAAGGACAATAGCGGCTCGATACCGCCGAACCTACTTGAGTTCGCGAACACAGAGAGCAACAGCTACTATCTGCGGCGTTGTAAGGAAGAAGGGATACGACCGCACCCTGCAAGGTTTCCCCAAGCGTTGCCCGAGTTTTTCATCAATTTCCTGACCGAGCCCGGCGATCTCGTGCTTGATCCCTTCGCTGGGTCGAATGTGACAGGTGCAGCTGCTGAGGCGCTAGGGCGTCAGTGGATAAGCTCGGAGCTCGACCCCGCGTATGTCCTGGCATCGAGGTTCAGATTTGAAAAGCGTCCTGCTGTGGGCGCGGTGAAGCTCAGTACCCGATTACCGAAGCCTGAATCTGTACGAGAAATACCGGATCGAAGATCGCAGAGTAAGCAGGCGTGGCTCTTCTAGGCCCACCAGCCGCACGCGAGCGCTCCGGCTCCCGCATTTGACACCTGCCCAGACCACAATCCCCGACCCCGCACCGCCAGCGCATTCCCCACCCCCCGCCACCCACAATCCAAGAATTCTCTTTCTCTTTCCCGCTCGCGGGGTATAGCCTTAAGCCCGGTCCATTTGGCCCAAGTTGAGCCTCACGGGTCAGGCAATCTCAACCAACAAACATTCCCCGAGGAGGAGAAATCATGAAATTCATGGTGGTGTGGAAGACTATCCCCGGTAAATACAAGACCGCGCTTGAGCAGTTTCTGAAGACGGGCGCTCCGGCGCCGACGGGAGGCAAAACACTGGGCCGGTGGCACGTTCCGGGGTCAATGCATGGCTGGCATCTGATTGAAGCGAGTGGCCCGGAGGCTCTTGCCGAGCACGCGGCCGAATGGGCTGACGTGATCGAGTTGGAAATCCACCCGGTCATCGAGGACGCCGCAGCCGGAGCTGCTGCGAAGAAGGTCTTCGGCAAATAACAGTGCGCCCCATCCCGGCTCCGCTGGGGTGGGGTTAGCCCATTCTTCACGGCCCAGTTTCGACGGCCAATCTCGGTAGCGGGTGACCGATTCCTCTGGTTTCTCCCACGTCCCCTCGTTCCCTTGGTCCCTGCCTCTCCGTCAAGCCCACGCACGCGCCTGCCTGCCGTAAGCCATTGAAAATACGCTCAAAAAACTCTGTGCCAACTTTGCAGAGTATTCCCCCCTTCCGGCGCATAATCGTTTCATTGGTGTTGAACCAGGCCAATCTGGGCAGCGGGCTGTTTTCCCCCCGCGTTTCGCATTTCTCCGCGAATGTCGGCGTCTCTGTCGCCCGCTAGGCCCATAAACGCCCGTAACTCTCGTAAATCGGTACGTTTACGAGTAAGCCCTTTGGAATCAGATATGGACGGGTATACCCCCTCCCGTAAACCCTTTGTTATCAAATATGGAGGTATGGCATACCGGGGGGAGGGGGAGGGTACCATCCAGTAAACAGGCCCAGGTAAACAGGCACAGGCCCAAAAGCAGAGCGCCGCGACTGCGGGGCGCGCATGGCCGGGTACCCCATTCTGGCGCCGCCAGGCTGTGCCACATTGCCCGCCCCACAGCAAACTCGCCACAGCCTCCTGCTACGATTCCGCCATGGCCGAAATGCAAACAGGCCGCACTGCCCCGCACGAATTGTCCCCGCAGCAAAAAGGCCCGCCGCAACAACCCGTCGCCGCGCGCGGCATCGGCGCCGGCGCATCACCGCGCAAGGCCGGACGCCTTCGAGCCCTCGCCTGCAGCATCTATCAAGACGACCGCCGCCTGCAACTGGCGCTGCTGGCCGTGATGTTGCTCCTGTACGGCCCCCTGCTGTGGATGTCGTGGTGGCCCAAACGGGGCGCTCCGCTGGAACTCATTTTCAACAGCACGCTTGAGCATCTTCTGCGCGGTCGATTCGATGTCGATCCGCAGATTGTAGGTTCCGAAGGATTCGTGCGCGACGGACGCGTATACGCGTATTGGGGCATCTGGTGCGCCCTGTTGCGGCTTCCGCTTTGGATACTCCGCCGCATGGACATGGACGTGACGATTTGGTCATGCCTGGCGGCCGCTTGCCTTGGCGGAATGGCGAAAGTGCGCGCGGTGCTCTTGCTGCGGCGGCATAGTAAAGGCAGTCCGCTAGCCGCCTGGGCAGTTGGCCTGATGCTGGCCTACGTTTTACTGGGGGGTAGCGGGATAGGCTGTCTGGGAGTATCTGTCTATCACGAAGTAATCTTGTGGGCGGCCGCCTTTGCCTCGGTCTTTGTTTATTTCGCGGTGAAGGGCCTGGTCAGCCGCTGGTTTGACGTGGGCACGCTGAGCTGCATGGCGTTCTGTGCTGGCCTCGGTCTGCTTACGCGAGTCTCGACGGGCATTGGCCTGCTGCTGGCCATGGTGCTGTTGCTGATTGTGCTTGCCGTGCAACCCGGCACAACCGGAGTGGGAGAGCGCTGGGCGGCGACGCGGCGATTGGGGCATGCACTCACCCAGCGCCGCATGTTTGTTCCGCTGGGAATCGTTGCCGCGCTCATCGCCGCAACCGGCGTCATCAATTACTTCCGGTGGGGCAACCCGACGACCTTCGCTAACCACGACCTTTATATTCCGATCAGACTTCACCCAGATCGGCTGCTGCGCCTGCACATGTACGGCTTGTTCAATCTCAAGCGCATTCCATTCGGTCTGATGTATTACTTCCTGCCGGTCTGGGTGCTGCACGGGACCAACGGCCAACCAATAATCGAGCAGGCAAAGACGCCATTCATTGCCGGAGTCGAAGGGCCACCCAGCAGTTTCTTCCTTACTGATTTGCTCCCCTTCTGCTTCATCGTGTTTCTGGCAATTGCACTGTGGAGGCGCCGCGCCGGTGGCTTGCCCGTCGTGGGCCAATGGGCAGCGGCCGTAGCAATTGGCCTGCTGGCGCCCTGCATCCTCATGCTGGCGGCCATCTCCATGACCTACCGCTACAGGATGGAGTTCTACCCGGAGATCGATTTTCTGGCCTTTCTGGGGTTGTATTCGACGGTGACCAACGAGGGAATGCTAGCGACGCTTTCCCGGCACCAGAGATGGATAACGGCCGGGTTGACGGTGAGCATTGTGTCCAGCTTTATGGTCTTGTCGCTCCACAATGTCGCGCAAGAGAAGTTGCATTATTACTACCACCAAGCAGTGCAAGATTCCCGCCAGGTGATCGCGCGCTTTTTCACTTCTCACTGATGGCGCAAGCGAATGTGCGAAGTCAAGGTCTGCTCATACGATTCGGACGCGAGTGCTCCAAGTTTCGTCTCCCGCGGCGGACGAGATCTGGGACGCTCGGCAGCGAGAAACCCCCGACGCTCCTCTCTGTATTTCCCGTTTAACTGTCAACCTGTGTCATCCTCATCATGAGGCGACAGAGACGTTAGTCCCAAGCGCCTTCGTTTGTGGGCGTGCTCGCCCGCTCACGCCAGACGCACAACTCCCGCATGACAGGCTGCAAGACTGAGACGCAATTCTCCGCGCTGCTGTATAACGTTACTGTCAGCCCACTGTGCGGAAACTTCCCAGCCGCACGTGGAGGCTGGGGGTCATGATTACATTCGATGCTGAGCATGGGGCGGTGCACTTTCCCGCAGATCGCCGCCACCGCCTCTGGATTCGTCCTTCGATTCTGATCGGAACCGTCGCTGTGATCGCGTCGCTGGTGGCCGCGGCGTGGATTGAGATGGCCGTGGCCGGCCTGCCGCACATCCCGCCCGTCCCCGTGGTGTACCCCAACAACTTCGCCGGCCCGCACGGCTTTCCGCTCTGGGTCCGCTACTGCCATTTCTTTAACTTCCTCTTCGTCACCCTGCTCATCCGCAGCGGCCTCTCCATCCTGGCCGATCATCCGCGGCTCTACTTCAATGACGACTGCACTCCGGGCAGCGAGTGGATCCGCTTCACGCCAATCCAAGTCCCGCGCGATCGCCTGTGGACGGCGAAAGACGATGCCCGCTACCTCACTCCGCTCGTCGGCACGCCCGGTTACCGGCACACCGTCGGCGTGGCGCGCGTGTGGCACTTCATCAACGTTCACGGCTTTATCGTCTGCGGCGTCTACTTTGTCGCCATGCTCTGCACCACTGACCAATGGAAGCGCCTGGTGCCCGCCTCGCCAACCGTGATTCTGCAGGCCTGGAATACCTGGGTCCATTACGCCACATTCCATCTGCCCGCCGAGCCCAATGGCTTTTACGGCTACAACGCGCTGCAGCAGATCGCCTACTTCACCGTCGTCTTCGTCTTCGGCCCGCTGGCGATTCTCACCGGCATCGCCATGTCGCCCGCCGTGGTGAATCACTTCACCTGGTACGCGCGCATCTTCGGCGGGCGGCAATCGGCGCGCTCCATCCACTTCCTCACCATGCTCAGCTTTCTCGCGTTTCTCATCGTTCACATCACGTTGGTGGTCATGACCGGATTCGCGCGCAACATGAACCACATCGTGCTCGGCACCAACGACGAGGGACGGCTCGGCATCTGGCTTGGCTTCGTAGGCATCGGCGTCGTGGTTCTTTGCTGGATCGCCGCGCACTATCTCTCGTGGTATCAGCCGCGCGCACTGCAACATGCGCTTAAAGTCGTCACCTATCCCATGCAGTTGCTCACGCTGAACCGGCTCCTGCCGCAGCAAATGTATTCGGAGAAGGACATCTCGCCCTACTTCTGGCCCAACGGCAAACTGCCCGTGCGTGACGACTGGAAGCGCCTGGCCGAGGGCCACTTCCGCGAATTCAAGCTGAAGGTCGGCGGCCTGGTCGAGAATCCGGTCGAGCTCTCGCTCGCCGACCTGCGCAACCTGGGCGAAGTGGAGCACATCGCCATGCATCATTGCATCCAGGGCTGGAGCGGCATCGCCAAGTGGGGCGGCATCCCCATGAAGAAGCTGATCGAACTCGTCCGCCCGCGGCCCGAAGCGCGCACGGTCGCCTTCTTCTCCTTTGGCGAGGCGCTCTACGGAGGGCCCTACTACGATACGCAGAGCCTCGATAACGTGCTCAAGCCGCAGTGCCTGCTGGCATCCGAGATGAACGGCCAGCCATTGGCGGAGGTCTACGGCGCGCCGCTGCGCCTGCGCGTCGAAAACCAGCTCGGCTACAAGATGGTGAAGTGGATCGAGCGCATCGAGTTTGTCGAATCGGAAAAGAAGCTGGGCAAGGGCGAGGGCGGTAAGAACGAGGACGACGAGTACTTCGATCTTCTGCCTAATATCTGAGCGGTCGAAGGACTTACCTTGCGAGAACAAGGTGCAGGCAGCAGCGGTAGAGGGCTTGAGCACGTTGCCGTGCTGCTCGAGCGGCTACGCCTAGCGTGGCTGCTCGACCATTTTCCGCCCCGCGTCGTCTGGTCCATTTACGTCTTCATCAACGGCTTTTTGACCATCGCTCTGCTGGCGCTGCTGGCGCTGATCAGCCACAACCCGTTTGTCTTTCCATCGCTCGGCCCCACGGCCTATCTGCTGTTCATCGCGCCGCTGCAGCAGAACTCCAGTCCGCGCAACACCATTCTCGGCCACGCCATCGGCCTCGTCTGCGGCTATGGCGCGTACGCTTTGACCGGCGCTGCCAACATGCCCTTCGGCGTGCATCCCGGCGTCTACTGGCCAAGGATTCTCGCCGCCGCGCTTTCGCTTTCGGCCACGGGCGCGTTCATGGTCCTGTTGCGCGCCGACCATCCGCCCGCAGGCGCCACCACGCTGATTGTCTCGCTGGGCATCATCTCCAAGCCGAGAGAGCTGATCATCATTGAAGTCGCGGTCTTTCTACTGGTAGCGCAGGCCCTCGTCATCAATCGCCTGGCTGGCCTGCCGTATCCCCTCTGGACGTATCACCGCCGATCCGAGGCGTTATGAGATTGGGTTGTTCCGTCGTCAAGAGCGGCGTGGGTGCACCACGGATTTCGCCGCCGTGAGCCGCGGCAGATTCGGCCCTGGCCCAACGCGGGTCAATCGGGCAAATTGTCTGTTTTTGGCGTCCCTGAACACTCAGAGTTTGAACCAGTTTGCCGAGAACATGGCCAGGGCGGACGCCTTATGTGCCGAAATCGCTTGCATCCATAGGCGCCTAGTGGACAATGCTTACCGTGAGATTCCAGAGACACTGGACTCGCCGGTCCAGAATTCGCCTGCTGGCAAGGCCCGAAAAAGGTGGCGTCTATATACCCCCGCCAGAATATGAACCTTGGGAAGTGGAGAGCTGTCGTCCCTCTCACCTGATCGTGTATATCGCTGGCCCTGACAATCTGGAGCCGCTACACACAAATGTGCTCACAGAATGCTGATAGCTAGGCAAAAAAAGAGCGCCAAACAAGGCTCTCGGCGTAATGAGTTGATTTTACATTACTTGCGTGGTCAGACCGGAAGTGATTCGAACACCTAGCCTACCGATTCGTGGTCACCATAGCTAGCTTATTTTGCTGATCGCAAGAGAACTATAATCGCGCTTGGCTGGAGAAACGGTGCGCCCGGAATGGCTGATAACACTTTAGTAATGCATAATTATGGTTATCTAAGTTCCATATCAGACCAAAAAGTGGTTACCATCGTCCCACGGCAACTTGTTTGGCAGGCAGTCATAAATTGACGCTCGCATTGGAGGTTCTCTCCAGAATTGCACCACCTTTGTTCGTTGTGGGCGGAAGGAACCTGCGAGTTCGGCTCCCGGACAACATGTCGATTTGAGATTTGAGCGGAAAAGGGACTGGTACCTCAAGGAGCACTTCATACCGTGAATTCAGCAGACGTGTCACCAAATTTCGGCACGAAACATGCTGACACCATTGGGGCCGAGCTCTTGTCGGTGGCCTTGATTGGCCCAGAGGAGGAGAGACGCTCGGCAGTGGCCAAGGCTCTTGATGAAACTCGTCGGGTCGTTGTCCGAGAGTTCGATTCCTACCCCCCGGAACTTGATCACTTGCAAAGATTGCTGGCTTCGTTCGACGTTGTCATCCTCGACCTGGACAGTGACCCAGATGTCGCTCTGGAACTAGTGAAAAGAGCGAGTGCCAACGACGCGGCGATGATCATGGTCTATTCGGAGAAGACCGATCCGAAACTTGCGATCCGCTTGATGCGTGCAGGCGCTCGTGAGTACCTCCTTCTACCCCTCGAGCAAGGCGCTGTGGCCGAGGCTCTGGTTCGGACCACTACCACCCTTCGTGAGAAAGCTCTCCCAGCAGAGATGACTGTGGGAAAGTTGCTCGTCTTTGTCGGCTCCAAAGGTGGATCCGGTGTTACGACGGTGGCCTGCAATGTTGCCATCGCCTTGGCCCACAAATCCGACCAAAGGATCCTGCTGATCGACCTCGCTCTTCCCATTGGAGACGCGGCACTGTGCCTGGGGATTTCTGCGGGTTACTCGACGGCGGATGCCCTCCGGAATATCGACCGGCTGGATGCGAGTCTTCTTCAAAATCTCCTGGAAAAGCATCGGTCAGGAGTATTCGTGCTGGCGGCTCCCACCAAAGTTCCCGAGGTTGAGGTTTCCAAAGGTGCCATCGACAAGCTGATCGCAATCGCGCGGCGCGGATTCGATCATGTGATTGTCGACGTGGGATCAAGGATTGATGTGGCAGCTCAGGTTCTCTTTGAAGATGCCTCAACTATCTACCTGGTCACCCAGACCGGCATCTCCGAACTGCGCAATTCAAATCGCCTAATCTCACAGTTCTTCCCCGAAGGAAGTCCAAACCTGGAGATCGTGATCAACCGGTTTGAGTCTCGCTTCCTGGAACCGGCGAACGAAGAAGTCATCGCCAAGGCTCTTGGCAGGCCGGTGCGGTGGAAAATTCCCGATGATCAGGACGCTGCGCGCGCGCTGCAGTACGGTGACACCGGGCTCCCAGAAACGCGCATTTCGCGTATAAGCCGGGAGATGGCCAGCTCGATTACCGGACGCCCTATTCCACAAGAAAAGAAGAGGGATTTTGATCCTAGTGGTCTCGGTAGAAATATTGCGCAGGTAGATTCTGGAAAATATCAACCGCCGAACACTACGGTTTTGGCTTCGTCAGGCGCGCGCACGACTCCGACCATCACATGGCCGACACCCGAACCGATTACATACGGCGACAAGCTCACCTTCGCGCAGCTCAATGCCACAGCATCGGTTGAGGGAACTTTTGTCTACACACCCGACCCAGGCTACGTGCTGCCGGTTGGAACGCACACGCTATGGGTCACCTTTACTCCGGCAGACTCCGGCGAGTACGCTCCGCTGCAGGCATCAGTTTCAATTGTTGTGGCCAAGGCAACGCCGACCCTCTCCTGGCCAACACCGGCCACGATAATCTACGGCACCGCATTGGACGATGCTCAACTCAATGCCTCAGCGCCGGTACCAGGGAGATTCGACTATTCTCCCGCGCCGGGGGAGCTGCTCCCTCCGGGAATTCATACGCTCTCAGTAACCTTCACCCCCGCAGACAGCGCGAACTACGCCACAGCACAGGCCACCGTGTCACTCACTGTGGCCAGGGCAAAGTCCGTCATCCGGTGGCCGACACCCGAGCCAATTATGTACGGCACACAGCTCAACACGTTGCAACTCTGTGCCGCGGCGTCGGTTCCGGGAACATTCGAATACAACCCTGGCTTAGGGGCGGTGCTTGCGGCCGGGGAGCATAAACTGTCCGTGGTTTTCACCCCGGCAGATACCTTGGGCTACTCTAAATCGCAGGCTGCAGCATCACTGACGGTGGCCAAGGCAACTCCTGCCATTAAGTGGCCGACACCGGATCCGATCATCTGCGGCGCGGCCATCAGCGCGACCCAGCTCAACGCAACAGCAACGGTGCCGGGATCTTTTGCCTACGCACCTGCTGGGGGGAGATTCTCGAGCCGGGAGTGCATGAACTTTCAGTAACCTTCACTCCGATCGACACTCTGAATTACACAACGGTGCGTGCCGTCGTGCCGCTCACTGTTACCGAAAAGTTGCCAACCCTCATCACCTGGCCGGTCCCCTCAGCCATTACCTACGGCACCGCTCTGAGCGCCACTCAGTTGAACGCGACGGCATCGGTTCCAGGAACATTTGTCTACGCTCCTTCCGCCGGCCACGTACTTGCGCCGGGGAGGTACACCCTCTCCGCATCGTTCACTCCATCGAACACCAAAAAATACGCGACGGCGCAAGCCGCGGTCGTGCTTCAGGTGGAAGGATTGCCTGACATTGCCTCATCGCTGACCGCAGCCACTGAGAAGCCGTCCACTTGGACCTTCACTGCGATAAACATTGCCCCGGCGGATTCGGTAGCGGCGGAAGCAACAGGCGAGCGCACTGCCGCCAAGACAAACCCGCGCGAAACGCGCACGTACAAAGGTGCTGTCTACGAGAAAGGTGAGGATGGTCAATGGCATCTCCAAAGGAAATAGCTCCAACGCTTCCTGAGACGCTTCCCGAGGATTTCAGCGAATGGGATAGCGAAGGTTCTCCTGCGGCCATGCCTGTTCATTCAGGGGAATGGGAGGCCGCTCATCCTTTCAGCGAGACTGCAAAACCGCTTGGGCAACCCATTGACCGCGATGCAACCATGGCATCTTTGGTGGACAGGCCGCCTGCTTCAGGTACAGCCTCATCCGAGCCAGTCTCTATCAAGCAGCAAGATGATATTGGCCATGGGGTTAGCGGAGCATCTCCTTCGGCTAAACCTGTCAACTCTCGTGATGAATGGGAAGCATGGATAGAGGCCCACTCCTTCAGCGAGACTCCAAAGCCGTTAGGGCAATCTGTTCACCGCGGTGCAAACATGGCATCTTTGGTGGACATGCCGCGTGCTTCGGGTTCATCCTCGACCGCACCAGTCTCCGTTAAGCAGCAAAAAGATTCCAGCAATGGGGACCGCGAAGCATCTCCTTCGGTTAAGCCTGTGAACTCTCGTGATGAATGGGAAGCATGGGCAGCCGCTCATTCCTTCGATAAGACTCCCAAGCCACTTGGGCAATCCGCTGAGCGCAAAGCAATCATCTCGCCCGCGGCGGACAGGCCACGAGTTTCAGGTTCAGCCTTGTCCGCACCATTCCTTGTTAAGGAGAAAGGGTTGACGAGCAAGTCGACGGAGGGATTGCCCAGCCGCTATTCGCAGGGGCTGGTGGCTAGCCAAGCCAGAAGTGCAGTTCTCGCTGTGCCGGGGTTGCCAAACGTCGCTACGGTGGATGGAACGCGTAACTCACCCGAACCCGCGGCGACATTGAATCGCGAGATTGACGTACCTCTCTTCCAGTCGTATTTGTCGAAAGATGTCGAAGTTAAGGATGAGCAGAAGACGGCGAAGAAGAAGTGGATGATCATTGCACCCGTTAGCGCCGGTTCGATTCTGCTTCTGCTCATCTTCATGATCCCGCTGTTTCATCATGGAACGAAGTCCGTGGCGACACAATCTATTCAGCCACTTCCGGGAGCAACCGATACTCAGATGAAGACGAACACGCCGAAGCCGTCGGCTAGTGAACCGTTAACTCAGGACAAGCCGCTGGCAACGACCGAAAGGCAACAGACAGCGGATAACCAGCCAACCAACGAAGAGGAGGGAGTGAACTCGGCACAGGTGCAGACGAAAATGATGAACGATCAACTAACTGCGCCAAGACGGATTCCGAAGCAAGTCGCGGAAAACGCGCCTCCTCCCGCGAGCTTTGGCACGGCCGGTGCGGATGGTCTTGGCGGTAGCGGCGCGAATGTCAGCGTCTTCAATGGACACGCAGAGCCTGTCGCTAAAGTTGTACCCTCGAAACCAGTTAAAGTTTCATCTGGCGTCGCAGCTGGAATGCTGATTCTGAAGACGCCGCCCGTTTATCCACCCATCGCTAAAGCAGCCCGCGTGTCTGGCACTGTGGAGATGAACGCCACGATTTCCAAGAACGGAACGATCAAAGACGTGCACGTTGTGAACGGACCAGCCATGTTGCGGCAGGCCGCCATCGATGCCGTGCGAACCTGGCGCTACAAGCCGTACAAGCTCAGCAACCAGCCGACAGAGGTTGAGACAACGATAAACGTAATTTTCACCCTTGGCGGATGACGTACCGAAACGCAACGCTGCTCGATTCCCTAATGCTTCCGTGCGGGATCCCTTGCAACGATCCACGCAAACTCCGCCGAGAAGGCCCTCCATCGCATCGCCAAACTCGTAAATTCGCAGTCACGCTCACATCTTCCGGCAAAGAAACCAAGATCGGAGAGTCAATCGATTTCGTGGTGGACGTGGCAGGTAATCGCCAATGCTGGCCAGGCGATGCGCCAATTCTGCCCTTGGCAGGATTTGATCTGGTTTTCTGCGGCTTGGCACCGGCTTAGTCACCACAGAGTCACCAGAAACTGGCTCAGCTGCGCGTGTTCCAACTAAATTAGTGATTCTATTGGCGTCCCCGACGGGATTTGAACCCGTGTTATCGCCGTGAAAGGGCGGTGTCCTAGGCCGGGCTAGACGACGGGGACGGTGAGGAGAGCTGAGAGCGGCTGGAAGAGCGGCCAGATGGTTCTTTCAAGACGCGCCCTTCAAAAGGTTATCAACTCGGGAAAAGCGTGTCAAAGAACCAGCAGGCGCGGCGCTAGTCGCCTTCCAAACACTGCTCGTCGAGGGGCGGCGGCTCCGCAAACGGGTTGGCACAACTGAGATCGGCAGGAACCTGAAGTGTCAAGACAGCGTGGTAGTGTTCTGCGCTATTCTCGATGAGGGTCTTGGCACTGCCAGGTCCCCTGCGGCGAAGGGCGCTGCGGCGCTGTTTTGCGTCAATTGCCCAGATCCGCCGGTAACTTCATCCAGGCAATCATGGCAATGAAAATCGCGGAAGGGCGCCTGGGCCTGCCCGCCGCAGAGAAGAATCGCGCAGAACAACGGTGGCTGCGGACAGCGCGGCGGGTCAGCCCCGCCATCTTACTGCTTCCGGCTCAAACCTTGGCTTCGAACCGTGGCATGTGCGGATGTCCTGTGGCCGGAAACAACGAGCTGAACTCCGCGTGAACAGGCCGAGGCCCTAGCATCGGATCGGGGGCGACAGGGTGTAACGAGTGGTGGTCCTCCGCGGAAAACCAGACCGGTAATTAGCTGGCGAGCCCCCAAAAACGGTTGAACGCGGTGGCCAAAGGAAGAATCGAGTGACCCAGAGCACATTGCATCGCATTTATACGATAAGTCTCATCACGGCGGCTCTTGCATCAACCGGCTGCCAAAAGAAGCCCGCAGCTCCGGCCGGCGGGCCGCAAATGCAAGCCCTGCCGGTGCAAACAATCACCGTGACCATGGCGCCCGTGGCCCAGAGCAGTGAGTATGTGGCCACAGTCAAGTCGCGCCGCTCAGCCACCATGCAGCCGCAGGTGAGCGGATCGCTGACCGTGATTCACGTTCGGTCAGGCGATCACGTGCGGGCCGGCCAGGCGTTGATCGAGATCGATCCCCGTCAACAACGAGCCACGGTCGCTTCACAGCGCGCCACCGAGCGCCAGAAGAAGGCTCTCTACGATTACGACACAGTCGAGGTCGAGCGCCAGCGCAAGCTATTTGAAGCGGGCGTCACCAGCCGCGACGCTTACGACCAAGCGCAGCAGGCCTACCAGAACGCCAAAGCAGACTACGAATCGGCGATGGAGTCGCGCAGGACGCAGGAACAACTGCTGGCTTACTACACCGTCTGTGCGCCATTCAATGGCGTGGTCGGCGACATTCCCGTTCACGTGGGCGACTACGTAACGACTTCGACCGTGTTGACCACCGTGGATGAGAACAAGGATCTCGAGGCGTACATCTACATCCCCACCGAGCGCGCTCCCGAGGTGCGCATGGGCCTCGGCGTGGATCTGACAGACAACAGCGGCAAGCTGCTGGAGAAGACCAAGGTCGACTTCATCTCAGCTCAGGTGGACAGTACGCTGCAAGGAATTCTTGTGAAGGCTCCGGTGCAGGCGACACCCGAGGTGCTGCGTAACGCGCAGATGATCAAGGCCAGGGTGATCTGGAGTACGAGGCCCATGGCTGTGGTGCCGGTGCTGGCGGTGGCGCGGCAGGGCGAGCAGAGCTTCGTCTTCGTGGTGCAGAAGCAGAACGGGATGGCTGTGGCCCATCGGATACCGGTGACGCTGGGCGATACCGTGGGCAACAGCTACTCCATCACTTCAGGACTGAACGCGGGCGACAGCGTGATTGTCTCGGGAACGCAGTTCCTTGTGGACGGCATGCCGGTGATGCCCATGGCCGGCCCCGCGCCACCTGCCCCCCCTCAGGGATCAGGCGGCGGAGCGCAAAGCATGAACCGCGGACCTAAGGCTAACGTTGGTGGAGCGCACACCGTCGCGGCCAACCATCTCCTTCACAAAAAGCACCGGCACGTCCGGGCACGGAAGAGTGGGCACACGCAGACCGCGAGGGTCTCATAGGGTCTGCTCACACTACTGGGATGGCGGCGACGGAAGCCGGTTTTTTCCAGTTCTAGGAGCGAGGAGCGAACTCGAGTGAATTACCGAAGCAACAAGCGACAACGAAATGGGGAAAACCAGCCCCGTCCCTTCGGGTTGTGGCGTAAATCCGGCCATACTTTGTTCTCGCCCTCGACAGTGGGGTCGCCACAGCTTTCGGGCTCGGCCTCATCTGGCCGGATTTGCGCCGACAACGCCATCCACCCCAGTAGTGTGAGCAGACCCTGAAGAAAGAGGGCTCATCTTGTTTGTCGATTTCTTTATTCACCGCCCGGTCTTTGCCACGGTTTGCGCCCTGCTCATCATTCTGGCGGGCGCGATTTGCATTCCCAATCTCCCTGTGGCCATGTATCCCTCGCTGGCGCCGCCCGTGGTAGCAGTGGTTGCCAACTATGTGGGCGCCGACGCGGGGACAGTCGAGAAAGCCGTCACCATTCCACTGGAAGAGGCGATCAACGGCGTAGAGGGGATGCGCTACATCAGTTCGTCCAGCACGAACAGCGGCACCTGCGAGATCGATATCACCTTCCAGACTGGCTACAACCTCGACGTCGCTGCCGTCGACGTGCAGAACCGCGTGGCCAGCATAGAGGGCCGCCTGCCCGGTGAGGTGGTAGCCACCGGCATCGACGTTCTGAAGTCCAACTTCAACTTCGTCTTTGGCGTCGGCTTCTTTTCTCGCGATGGGCGTTACACGAGCGAGTACATCTCCAACTATCTTGACATTTACGTGAAAGATGCGCTCAAGCGTGTGCCGGGCGTCGGCGACGTGTTGATTCTTGGCGAGCGCAAGTACGCCATGCGCGTTTGGCTCGACCCCGTGCGCCTTGCAGCTCGCGGCCTGACTGCAACTGATGTGGTAAGCGCGCTCCAGGAACAAAATGTCGAGGTTCCCGCCGGCCAGCTCGGGCAGCCGCCATCTGACGCGAAGCAGGCGTATCAGATTCCCGTTCGCGTCGTGGGTCGGCTCAGCGACCCGGTTGAGTTCGACAACATCATCGTGAAGAACTCGCCCAACGGCCTTGTGCTGCTGAAAGACGTGGGCCACGCGGAGGTGGGCGCGGAAGATTACAGCACTCTGCTCAAGTACATGGGCCATGAAGCGATGGGTCTTGGCGTGGAGCAATTGTCGAACGCCAATTCCCTCGACGTAGACCGCAGGGCCAAGGCCGAGCTTGAGCGGCTCTCGAAGAATTTTCCGCCCGGCCTGGAGTACGCGATTGCCTGGGATTCCACGACTGCAGTTGGCGATTCCATTCGCGAAGTGCTGTGGACGCTCGGCGCAGCCATTTTCATCGTCATCACGGTGATCTTTCTCTTCCTGCTCGACTGGCGCGCCACCATCATTCCCTCCGTCACCATTCCGGTCTCGCTGATCGGCACGTTCGCGTTTATCAGGATCTTCAACTTCTCCATCAATTCACTCACCCTCTTCGGCATCACGTTGGCCACGGGTCTTGTGGTTGACGACGCTATCGTCGTCATCGAGAATGTGCAGCGTCACATTCACATGGAGCACTCCAAGGCACGGGAAGCCACTTCGCGCGCCATGGGCGAGGTGACCAGCGCCGTCATCGCCACTTCGTTGGTGCTCATTGCCGTTTTCGTGCCGGTGTCTTTCTTTCCGGGTACGACCGGCATCCTCTATCGCCAGTTCGCACTGACGATTGCGTTTTCAATCGCGATCTCCGCCTTCAACGCGCTCACGCTCTCGCCTGCACTCTCGGCGCTGGTTCTGCGAGGCGAAGAGGCCCGGCCGCGACAGTTGGACTTTCTCCACATCCGGTTCGTTTCGCGCGCCTTCGCTGCATTCATTCACGGAGCCGATGCCTTCATCACCTGGATGGCCAGCACTTATGCGCGCATCATTCACGTTGCGCTACAACTTCGCTATGTGCTCTTGTTGGTCTTTTTTGTGGGCCTCGGCGCAACCGTGTGGATCTACGGCGTGGTTCCGACGGGCTTTATTCCGCAGGAAGATGAGGGTTATTTCATGGTGGTGGTACAGGCGCCTCCGGGCTCCTCGCTGGCCTACACCACGGCTCTGGCTGATCGCGGAGCCGCCATTATCGCGCAAAACCCCGATGTGCGCGGTTTGTTCTCAGTGATTGGCTTCAGCCTCGCAGGCAGCGCCCCCAACGCGGGCATGATGTTTGTGAGTGCCCGCCCGGCGAAAGAGCGGCGCGGAAAAGGACACTCGACGGCTGACATTCTCAAAGACCTCTCGCCCAAGTTGCAAAGCCTGATGTTTGTCCCCAATGGCGGTCTCGTTGCGGCATTCCAGCCGCCAGCAGTGGAGGGCGTGGGCAGCTATGGCGGATTCCAGTTCATGCTCCAGGATCAGGGCGGAAACACGCTGAGTGATCTGGACCGAGTTGCGCACCAGATTGTGAACGCAAGCGCGACGCACAATGACTTGACCGGCCTGATCACTACGTTTTCCGCCAATGATCCACAAGAGTTGGTGACAATCGACCGCGAGAAGGCCAAGGCAATGGGGGTTCCGATTTCGCAGATCGCAACCACGCTGAACGTCTTTATGGGCTCGGAGTACATCAACGACTTCGACTACAACGAACGTACCTATCGCGTCTTTGTGCAGGCTGATCGGCCTTTCCGAATGACGGCCGGCGACCTTCACAGCTATTACGTGCGCTCTGATACCGGCCAGATGGTTCCCCTTGACAATCTCGTCAAGGTTAGCGAGAGCGCAGGTTCTCCAGTGATCACGCATTACAACCTTTTCCGCGCGGTGGAGATTGATGGCTCGCCCGCACCCGGCTACAGCTCTGGCCGGGCGCTCACCAGCATGGAAAAGCTGGCCTCGGATAACATGATGCGCGGCATGGGTTTCCAATGGACCGGCCTGACGCTCGACGAGCTTGAGTCTAGTGGCCAAGCACTCATCATCTTCGGACTCGGCATTCTCGTTGTTTATCTCACGCTTTCGGCACAATACGAGAGTTTTGCGCTGCCGTTCATCATTCTGCTCGCAGTGCCCATGGCAGTGTTGGGCGCGCTAGGCCTGGTCATGCTGCGCGGCTTCTCCAACGACGTCTATTGCCAGGTCGGCCTCGTGATGCTCATCGGCCTCTCGGCAAAGAATTCCATTCTGATTGTCGAGTTCGCCGAGCAATTGCGGCGCAAGGGCCGCTCCATCGCCGAAGCCGCCATCGAGGGTGCGGAGTTGCGCCTTCGGCCCATTCTCATGACCTCGTTTGCCTTCATTCTTGGCGTTTTGCCGCTGGTTTTCGCTACTGGAGCCGGCGCCCTTGGCCGCCGATCCGTCGGAACAACAGTTGTCGGCGGCATGTTGCTCTCGACCGTCCTGAATCTCGTATTTATCCCCGTGCTCTACGTGATCCTCAGCCGCGTGCTCAGGCGCGGCGATCCGGCTCCAGCGCCGGCGCAGGTAGAAAGCTAGCGCGTGGCGCGCAGGCCTAGAGAGAGTCTGTTTTGAACTCCCCGCAAGAAAGTTCAAAACAGGCTCTATGGCTTCTTCACCACCTGCACCGGTCCCACTTGCGTGGCCGTGGCTGTATAGAGATGGCAGTTATCCGTCGTTTCCTTGAAGCGGAAATAAGGATGGAGAAACAACGCGGCCCGCGCGTCACCCGAGCCCTCGACGAGGTCCGTCAGCCAAACGCCATCGGGCTGCGGCTGATTATGCGCGTGTATCCACAGGCCCTTGTGTACGTTCGCCACCATGCCGCCGCCAATCTTCAAATCAGCGACTGATTTCACATTGATGTCGATCAGCTCGCCCGTCTGCTCGTCGATGGAGACCTTGCCCTGCATCACCTGGGCCACGCGCTGGTTGAAGTTCTTCGCCGCGAATTTTGGGTTGGGCACAATGTCGTAGGAAAGCACGCTGCGGCCGTTCACCTGCTCGCGATGTCCGTTGGCCAGCATCATTGCCTCCATAAAATCCTGGAGTTCCTGGTTCTGCTTGTCCTCCTCCTTCTTCGCCGTGGCCTGATCGCTGTACTTCAGCGTCTCCTTCATCACGCGCTCGTCCTGCTTGCGCGTCTCATCGGCCGAAAGATCCTTGCCATTCTTCTTGAGGGTGCGCTCAATGGGAATCCCGTTCACGTAGAACAGGTCGTGGACCTCCGTGATGGTCTTCTTCACGTTGCCCTGGCTGTCGGTTTCCGTGGTCACGTCGGTGACGCGGCACTCGTAGCGTTCCTGCTCGGCCGCGAGCTTCCGCTCACTGGCGATCGCCCGCTGCAGCAGCTCCCTGGCGTTGGGCAGGGGCGCGTTTTGCGCAGGGCCGGCAGTTTGCGCGGCGCCTGTGCTGCGGCCAGCCGGGCAGAGCACAGCAGTAAGAAGGGCGACAGCGGCGATGCGGTGCATGGAAGAGTGAATTCCTGCTGTGTGTGATGCAAGAAACCGCCAAAGCGCCACCCGTTTCGACAATCAAGCTCGCAATGGCAAGTCTTTCAGCTTGTCGTTTAGGTCTGCCGCTACGTCCCCACCGGCAGCACGGGCATCGCTCCCTGTTCTTTCGCTTCGGCCACCACGGCGTCCAGGTTTTCCAGCACCTCGGCCACGGTCATGGTGTAGACCTCGCGCCGCGAGTCGTAACCTTCCTCAACGAGCTGCTTCAAATACCGCCCGGCAATCTGCACCGCCAGTTGGTCGGTGATCACCTTCCCGGTGCGTTTCTTTTGCTCCACCCACGCGGTACACGGCAGCGCAATCCACATCGGCCGACCGTTCACATCGAAGCGCACGTCCACCGCGTCGGCGTGGCGCGTGGCGATAGCCACCATGGTCCCTTTCCATTGGCAGTGCAGATCTTCGCCGCTCCAGCGGTCGGTCACGTGAAAGTCCTCGTACATGCTGTTAGCCTATCGTTCCGGCGGTGCCGCGGCAAGCGCGCAGCGCCCCTCGCGCAAAGATCGCCGAACTGCTTGCTCAGTGCCCCGGTGGACTCTGCTCAAACCGCGCTGATAAACTAATCGGGTTGCAGTGGCGCCACTTTTTCCGTTCAGACCCGCCTGCAAGTTAACCGGCAAAGGATTAGAAAGACTCCGTGGATACTCGAACTCGTCACGCCCTGAAGAAGGACAAATTCGCCCAGGCTGCCGCCAGCAGCGCCAGTTGGGTCGGTGAGCACCAGACCAGCGTGGTGCGCTGGAGCATCGGTGTCGGGGTGGCTCTTGTGCTGGTCATCGGCGGACTGATTTTCTGGAGCATTCGCTCCACGGCCGGAAATGCCGCCCTCGGCGCCGCCATGGATGTCTACGCCTCGCCCCTGGCCATTCCCGGCGCTCCACCGGAACCAGGTGTCTACACCAACGCCGCCGCGCGCGCCAAGGAGGCCAACCGCGAATTCGTCGCCATCGCCCACGATTACAGATGGCTGCCCGAGGGGACCAAGGCCCGCTACTTTGCAGGGGTTACCTATGAGGAGTTGGGCCAGAACGGCAACGCCGAGACGGAGTTGAAGGCTGCGGCGGGCTCCTGGGACCGGAACTTGGCCAACCTGGCCAAACTGGCCCTTGCCGGCCTGTTTCACCAAACAAACCGCGACAGCGAGGCCATTGAACTCTATAACCAGTTGGCCGCGAAGCCTTCGGTCACAGTGTCGGCCGCGGTGGCGCAGCTCAACCTGGCCGATCTCTACGCTGCCGAGGGCAAGCAGGACTTGGCGCGCGCGATGTGGGCTAAGGTGAGAGACGCAGACAAGGACGGCGCGCCGGGCCAGATCGCCGCGCAGAAGCTCGCCGCAAAGTAAGATCGGACAGGGGTCGGCGTTAGCCTTGCGACGGGTCAGCCAGGTTCTCGCGCCGCTTCGGAGCCTCACACGCCACGGGTTCAAGGCTGAGCGAACCCCGAGCATTTTCCGCTCTGCCTGCGTCTGGTGAGTGATGAGCACCAGCCAGGCCATTGTCGCAGGTTGGATGGAGATTCCCACAAGCGCGGTGAATGACGAAGCCCGCCTGCGCGCGGAAGACGATGCGCTTGCGGCGCTGGTCGACCAGTATGCAGGCGCCCTCTACCGCGTAGCCTATTCCGTCCTGCGCAACTCAGCCGATGCCGAAGATGCCGTGCAGGAGGCGTTCCTCCGCGTCCTGCGCCATCGCCACACGCTGGGCGAGGTGCGTGATCACCGGGTCTGGCTCATCCGCATCGTTTGGAACATTGTGCTCGACCGCAAGCGCCGGGCCAAGACACGCCCTGAAACCGACGATGTGGCAGAACTGGCGCGGGTGCTGCCCTCCACAGGCCTCTCTGCCGAGGAGATTGCCGCCGCGGCGCAGCATCACGCCCATGTGCTTGCCTGCGTCGACCGGCTTCCAGCCAAGGAGCGGCAGGCGCTCATGCTTTCGGCCTTTGAAGAGCTCACCAGCGTGGAGATCGCGGCAGTTCTGGGCATTACCGAGTCCAGCGTCCGCTCGCGGCTGTTTCGCGCCCGCAACCTGATGGCCGGCCTGCTCGACCACGAGAGGAGTTTGCGATGAACTCAAACCCTCACAACCCGAAGACTTCCGATTCCGCACCACGAGCCCTTTCGAGCCCTGTGGAAGAGAGCCTGCGTTTGATCGCCAGCATGCCCGCGCCCGAGGGTCTTGAAGAGCGTGTGCACGCGGCTCTCCGCGCAGCACCGCGCCGCGGCCGTGTTCTGGCTTGGCCCACGGCTTTACGCCCTGAGAGTAGCTGGATTCGCACCGCGGCCGCGGCGGCCATTGTGTTTGTCGTAGCGGGCGGAGGTTGGGGCGTCTACACCCGCGTGCAGCATGGCCAGCCTGCAAAGGTGATCGTGATGCCGCCGCGCATGCCGGTTGCGGGTGGCTTCTCCGGCGCTGGCGCCGTGCGCGCCCCGCAAACCCTGCCCGGCCCAACGGTGACTGAGCCCGCCAAGGCGAGTCCCGCACGCCCCAAGGGAACCAAGAAGCCGGCCGCCCGCCTCAAGTCCCCGGGCGCCGCGAGCAGTAAGCCCGTCACCCCCGCCAAATCCGGGGCCCAGCCAACAGCGTCGAAATAGAGCCCCGGCGTCTTCCCCTATGCATTCTTCATGACTGCCCGGATCAGCATGCCCAGCAGCGCCAGCACCACTGCGCCCCAAAAGGCTGGAGCGAACCCGAGCACAGTGAATCCGCGCACGATGTGCGACGCCAACAGGATCATCAGGCCATTGATCACCAGCAGGAAGATCCCCAGCGTGATGATGCTCAACGGGAAGGTGATGATCTTCAGGAACAGGCCGACCGTGGCGTTGAGCAGCCCGATGACCAGCGATGCGATCAGCGCCGGCCACAGGCCCGCCACATGAAAGCCGGGAACGATCTTAGAAACAATCAAAAGCGCGACTGCGTACAGCAGCCACTGCACAAGAATTGCCATCATCGGTCTGCCTCAGCTTTCTTCAGAACCGGCAATACGACCGCGGTCTGTGCCGTAAATTCGTGCGTTCGTCGTATCTACCGTATCGATGCAACATCCTGGAGCGCAAGCGGCTGACCATCCGGCCCTCAACAAAGATCGCCTGCCAACGGCTTCGTTTACAGTGAATCCATGTTCGCGCGCCGCCTTTCCGTACAACGCATCGACGCCGCCGGCGAGCGCCACGCCTGCCCAATCCGCCAAATTGACAACTTTTCCATGCGAAATTTCACCAATGATGCGGTTTTTGACGATACTTTTCCCGCTGCAGACGGGATTCTTGAGGCGGGAAACCGTGTTCCGCTCGAGCGGCTGCAAACCGCTATGGAAGAGTGGTTTCGCCGCAAAGGCTACCTGAAGCCGGAGGAGCGGCTCGAAGTGATCGAAGAGCGGGCAAGCCGTTGAGGAATCGATGAGATAGCGCAGCGTCGATGGGTTGGGAGACGCAGGACGAAAAACGACACAAAATGGAACTGTGAAACTGTGGAGCGACTCGCTGCAGACTGCTGAAAATGCGAGGGTTCGAGGAGGTTCACAGTTTCACAGTTTCTGTGTTTCTGTGAGGTTTCGGCGCGGTGCGTGTATCGGGTTGATTCGGCTGAGGTTCGCGGCGTTGGCGGTTTCACAGTTTCACAGCCCGTTTTTTCGGCATAGGGGGGTGGGGGGCAGGGACCAGGGACCGAGGGAACAAGGGACCAAGGGAACAGGGACCGAGGGACCAGGGATCAGAAAGGCAGGGAGTAGCCAGTAGGGAGTAGGGAGTAGTTACACCGGGAGCCTGAGCGGATGAATGAGGTGTGGCGATGTTCATTCTCGTTGCCTCCGGTTGATCGTGCTTTCGGGCGGATTTTCTCAGGCTGCGGCCGTCTGGGTTCCGCTATGCCCACCCGTCCAAAGCCGGAATTCGGCCTCGCGCCGCGCCTTCAGCCCCGAATTCACCACGCCTCCGGCGTGGTCCCACGCAAGCAACTGCAGGGCGGCGGCATCATAGTGACCGGCATTCAATACGCGGAGGAGGGTTGAGCCGGCCAGCCGCCCCGCACCCAGGTTGAAGCAAAAGTCCACCAGCGAATCGAACTGCCCCTGGGTCAGCGCCACCTTCACCAGCCGCGCGACTGCGCGCTCGGCCTCGAGCACATCGTTTGCCAAGATCGCGGCAGCTTGCGTTTCCTCCACACCGCCGGGAAACGACTCTGCCCGCAGTGACCCGGTGCCCATAGCCGATGGTGGGAAAACCGGCCACATCCTTATAAACCTGCCTGCGGAAGCCCTCCGATCTCTTGATCAACTCCAAACCTGCTGCGCTCAATTCCATGGAAAGCCCCTTTTCCCTCAGAAATGGAAAGGGCCTGCCGAAAGCCCCTAAAGGAGGGGTTTTCAGCAGACCCTAAGACCAAGCTAGCAAAATCCTCGAATTAATCTGCAAACTTCGCAAAGAAATTTTATGACTGGAATTGCCATATAAGTCTATTCGTATCAATCGCATGCGTGGCTGATGCAATGCGGCGACGCCAAGTTGCCTATTTGTACCTATTTTTGCACAGAAATCTTCTGCCCAAATCGGGAAAAATGCACCGCTTTTGGTGAAAATCGTAACTCAAACGCGCTAAACGCCTTACCGTCCGCCCCGCCCAATCGGGGTAATTTTCAACAGAAATCCTATTATCCATCTTGACAACCTGGGAGGGCCCCCAGTGGCGGTTTAGTAAAATGGTTGGATGGTTAGAACAAGGAAAACACGCAACTTAAGACGAAAGGCCCCGCTATGGATTTGCGTCGTGGCGGGTGCCTCGGCTGTTGCGCTGGTCGCGCTGGTGATTCTGTTTTCAGCGCGGACGGTGCAAGCGGATGCGGGTCTTCCCAGACCAGCCCCCACCGCGCCTGCGGTCTCCCCTGCAGCGAGTGCGACGCCGGCCTCCCTCGCTGACCAGGAACCACCGATTCCGCAAGCGCCCCTAACCCCCGAAGCCAGGCAATGGCAGGACAAGATCCATGGCGTCGCCTCCTGGTATGGCGGCGTCTTTAACGGACGCCGGACCGCCAGCGGCGAAATCTACGACATGTACGCCATGACGGCCTGCCACCCCACCCTCCCCTTCGGCTCCATCGTTCGGGTGGTAAACCGGAGAAACCACCGCTCGGTTGTGGTCCGCATCACCGACCGCGGCGACCTCGTCGAGGAGGGCCGGATTATCGACCTCTCCTACGGCGCCGCGCAGAAGCTGGGGATGACCTGGGCCGGGCTTGCGAAGGTGGATCTGGAGGTTCTGTCTTTGGGAAAACAGAAAAAGCAGTGACCGTAGCTGGTACCAGTATCCGGTTCGAGGGTCCCGAGGTCTCTTGAGCGAGCGCACGGGGCATCCAGCGCCGTCCCTACGGGACTCCGGAGGATTCTTCTGTATGGCTTCCCCGCCCTGAAGGGCGGGGCTAGCAAACACTGCGCCTACGGCGCGAGAGAACGCCGAAGTTTTGTGCACATATTCCTCCGCGCAAATCTTGACCGTGTTATGACGACACCGGCGGCGCGGAGGCCGCCAGTACGGCCGGTCAGCCACCCCAGCAAGCCAAAAGCGGGCTTGCCGGGGGCCCCGGTCAGGAAACCGGCGCTGCGGTTCGCGCCGTCCCTACGGGACTCCGGAGGATTCTTCTGCATGGCTTCCCCGCCCTGAAGGGCGGGGCTAGCGAACACTGCGCCTACGGCGCGGGAGATGGATTGGTCTCGGTGTCTCGCCGAACACGCTGCCACAGGGCGTACCCCAGTCAGCCTCCGAATGCCCTGTGAGCGCTCCGGCCTAGACGTTTAGTCGCGGGGGAAAGCGGGGAATTGTAGAATCGGAGTCCCGTGGGGACGGCGCGATGTCACACACCTATGCCAACATTTTCGTCCATTGTATTTTCAGCACCAAGGAGCGGGAGCCACTGATCGCAGCGGACCGAAAGGCCGGACTTTACAACTACCTTGGTGGCATTGCGAAACGTGAGGGTTTTGCGCTGATCGCCGCTGGGGGAACGTCGGACCACGTTCATCTCCTTTTTGCTCTGCCAGCCCTGTGTCCCCTGGCTGAGGCTGTGAAGAAGCTGAAGGGAAGCCTTTCGCGATGGATGCGAGACGGTTTCAGTTGGCAGCAGGGCTACGGGGCATTCAGCGTCAGTCCCTCGCAGTTGCCCATCGTGAAGAAATACATTGAGGATCAAGAGAGGCATCATAAGAAACGCGGGTTTGAGGAGGAGTTTGTCTCCCTGCTTCGAAGCTGCGGAATCGATTACGACCCGCGTTACGTGTTCGGGTAACCAGGCGCCGTCCCTATGGGACTCCGGAGGATTCTTCTGTATGGCTTCCCCGCCCTGAAGGGCGGGGCTAGCAAACACTGCGCCTACGGCGCGGGAGAACGCCGAAGTTTTGTGCACATTTTCCTCCGCGCAAATCTTCACCGTGTTATGGCGACACCGGCGGCGCGGGCCGCCAGTACGGCCGGTCAGCCACCCCAGCAAGCTAAAAGCGGGCTTGTCTTCGCTGCGCGACCCCGGTCAGGAGACTGGCGTTACGGTTAGCGCCGTCCCTACGGGACTCCGGCGGATTCTTTTGCATGGCTTCCCCGCCCTGAAGGGCGGGGCTAACAAACACTGCGCCTCCGGCGCGGGAGATGGATTGGTCTCGGTGTCTCGCCGAACACGCCGCCACAGGGCGTACCCCAGTCAGCCTCCGGATGCCCTGTGAGCGGGGCTAGCAAACACTGCGCCTACGGCGCGGGAGTGGGGTTGGTGCATGGCGGCGGATTACCCGGGAGTTTGTTTCCGGGCCTGAAAGCCCGGATTGTTCTTTTGTCTGCCGCTTCAGGGGCCTGAAGGCCCCTGCTCCCTCCGTATCTTGACTGCGTTATTGCGACGCTGGCGGCGCGGGAGAACGCCGATGGATGCGGCGAACGCCCACGGCCTGGGAGATGGGCAACCAGCAATATGGAGATCAAACCGCAAACCTAATGCGGCTCTATAGCAAAGGGCCAGCCCGAGGGCTGGCCCTTGATTCTTGGCGCGCAAGACTGCCTCAGTGCATGCAGGTGCCTTCGGGCTGGCTGAAGGGCTTTTGCAGGTACTGGCGCGCCTCGTTCACCGCGCCCTGGGTATTGTCGTTGGTCTGCACGGCCAAGCGGTACTCGTTGACGGCACGGTCGCGCTGCCCGGTCAGGTCGAAGATTTTGCCGATGGCGATGTGGCTCCAGACCTCGGTCCAGGGCGGCTCGTCGTCGCCGCGGAGGGCATCGCGGAATGCGTTCACGCTGGCCTGGTAGTTGCACTGCGTAAACAGCACCTCGCCAATGCGATAGCTGGCCAGCGAGCTCAACGAATTGGCGTCGAGCGCCTTCTTATACTCGGCCAGGGCCCCGAGCAGGTCGTTCTGCGCCACCAGTTGCTGCCCTTTCAGGATGGAGATGCGCACCTGCAGGTCGGGCGAGGTTTTGAGTACCCAGTCGCTGGGATCGATGCTGATCCGCCGCGGCCGGCCGAAGGTATCCACCACGTATTGGGTATCCGTTCCCACCACGTCGACCTTCTGGTTGACTGTTTTTCCGTCGGTTTCAACGCGCAGATCGACCGGCATGTTGAAGAGGTCGAGGTCCTGGTTGATCTCGCCAATGGTGCGGAAGCCCTTGTTGTTGCCCAGGCGGTAAACGGCGTACTTGTTGGTGAACCGCGGCGCCCCGGTGCCGTCGATCCATTGCGAGAAGAAGGGCACGAGCTGCTGCTGGCTCTGCGCCTCGGCCACCTTCTCGAAGTCGCCGGTGCCGATGGGGCTGTCGGTGTATTGGCTGAGCGCGCCCTTGAGGATGGCCTGAAACACCTTATCTCCCACCTCCCAGCGCAGCATGTGGAAGATCATGGCCCCCTTTTCGAGGGTCATGGATTGGAACTGGGGCGAAAACGGATCCAGCCGTCCGGCGCTGGAGAGCGGGATGGTGTCGTAGGCCAGCGCGCCCGCAGCCACATCCTCCATGGCTGCCTTCAACCCGCTGGCGCCGCTTTCGTCCTCAACATACATCAGCTCGCCGTAGCGGGACATGCCGTTGGTGATCCAGGCGTCGTTCAGTGTCTTCGGGCTCACTTCGCACCCCCACCACTGGTGGGCAATGGTATTGGCCAGCAGCCGCACACCCGATTTGTCGCCGATGCGCGAGCCCATGATTGCCGCCAGCTCCGGCGCGTAAACCGCCGGCAAGGTATCGTCTGGCAGCTCGACGATGTTGATCCGGGGCGTGGGAGGCAGGCCGAAGGTGTCGGTAAAGAAGTCGTACTCTTTGGTTGCCGTTTGCGCCAACTGGTTGGCCGATGCCTGGTGGCTGATGGTCACGTAGACCTTCACGTTGCCGGCGCCGACCGAAACCGGCTCCACATACCGGCCGGCAATCACCGTTCCCGGAAACCCCGGTTTCGTCCACTTGAAGTCGTATTCGTCGCCGGGAGTGCCGCTCAAGAGCTTGACGGGCTTGGCCGCCCCGGCGCTGCCGCTCGAAAACACCCGCATCCCCTGCGGCACGCGGATGTGCATCTCCGCGGTGAAGCGGTCGATCATATAGCCGGTCATGGGGAACCAGCGCGCGGGATAGAGCAGATAGCTGATGGGCTCCTGGATGGCCGCCAGCTTCAATCCTTCCACCGGCCCGTCCTCGTTGCCGGTGATGGTGCCGTCGTAGGCGAAGGTCCAGCGCACCGTTTGGCCGGGGACGAAGGGGGCGGATGGAGTGACCCGGATGGATCCGTCGGCCGTCCGCTCGCCGTCGAGGAGTTTTCCGGCTTCGTCGGTGATTTTGGTGACCTTGAGGGCAGGATGGAAGGCGAAGGTGATGACGTCGAGGTTGGCAGGCGCGGTGAAGCTGACGGCTGCCGTTGCCGTCAGATGGTGCGCGGTTGGATCCAGTTCGGCATCGATCACGTAACCGGTAATGTTCAGCGCCGGCCGCTCCCGCTGCGCGGTGGCGGGGATGGCGGCGAGAGCGGTGAGGGCCGTAGCTGCCAGGGCAAGGGCCCAACGGCGTGCAAGCCGTTTGCCGTCAAGCTCGAAACCTCTCATGTCTGTGTGTTTTTCCATGCTCATTGTCTTGCCGCCGTTGACGGGCTGCTTCTTTTCCTTTGCAATCCTAATTTCCTTCAGGGTTTTGCGGTCTCCAGCGCCGGGCTGACCGGTTGAAGCTCCTCAACTACGGCGGCCGCAACCCGTTCGATGGCCCCCCGCGGCGCGCCCGGGCCGTTGGTCGATTGTACGCGCAACGCCTCCCGAATCGCCCCCAGCTCCACTCTCATGGACTCGCGAGCCGGCCCATCCGGTAGCAGCGGTTCCAGTTGTTGGACGATATTTGTCGCCGTGAAGTCATTCTGGATGAGCTCGGGAACCACGCGCTTGCCCGCAATCAGGTTGGCCATGGCCACGTGAGGCACCTTCACCAGCCGTTTGGCGATGGCATAGGTGAGCGGCGAGACGCGATAGACCACGACGAAGGGATTGCCGATGAGCGCGGCTTCGACCGTGGCGGTACCGCTGGCGACGACCGAGGCGCGGGCGTGGAAGAGGGCGGCTCGGGCGTCGCGGACGAAGGTGATGCGGGGAGGGCGGTCCCGCAGCATGTAGTCGCCCAATTGGTGCTGAATTTTGGCGATCTGGCGCTCGTTCAGGGTAAGCGCGAGCGGAACGATGTATTCGTACCCGTTGCCGAGGAGGGCGGCGGCGGCGACCATCTCCTTCAGGTTGGCCAGGATCTCGGGGAGGCGGCTACCGGGCAGCAAGGCGATCCATTCCTTGCGAGGGTCCAGCTCATATTGGATTTTTCCGTTAGCCGGATGCGTCCCTTCAGGGTAACCGGCGCTTGGCCACGGCCAGTAATTCCATTGGTCCTGATGGATGAGCGAAGCCTGCCGGGCATACTCTTCGCGCGAAACTGTGGGCAGCGGCAGATCGGCGAGCGGATGGCCGACGAACTCGGCATCGACGCCGCGTTCGCGATACCAGGGCTGCTCGAAGGGAAAGATAACCAACATGCGGCGGACGTATTTGCGGACGAGGCGGATGCGGTGCTGCTTCCAGGCCCAGAGCTGCGGACTGACGAAGTAGATGACGGGAATGCCGAGGCGGTGGAATTCGCGGGCGAGGCGGAGGTGGATCTCGGGGAAGTCGATGAGGATGGCGAGAGCGGGGTGGCGCGCGCGGATGGCGCGTTTGAGTTTGCGGAACTCGCGGTAGATGCGGGGCAGATGGAGAAGGACTTCAGTGAATCCCATGACGGCCATGTCTTCAGAGCGGACGATGCGGTCGACGCCGGCGGCTTCCATGCGCGGGCCGCCCATTCCGAAAAACTGAGCAGAGAGGCCGGCTGGGGCGAGTTGGCGGCGAAGCTCCGCGGCCAGCAGCGCACCGTAGTGCTCGCCGCTGGCTTCCCCCGCCGAGATGAAGACAACCGGGGTCATGGATGGTGTGCCGCCGAAGGCGTGCTTGACCCCATCATAGCGGGCTGATTCGCGTGGCATGCGCCCGATTTCGGACTGGGCGACTGGGTGCGGCCGCGTTGCGCACGTTGCGCGGGAAGATGATGCGGCGGCGCGGCTGATCGGCAGCGGCGAGCAGTGGTACCCTTCCGGGTGGAGCAGGAATGGAGGCTTCGATGCGGGCTTCTTTCAGATGGTTTGTCCTTGCGGTTTTGGTGATGGGATGCGGCGGTGCGGCATTGGCGCGATCGCAGGCGGACAGCGGCGCGGCGGTGGCGGGCGCGCGGGCCGTGCCGGCGGCGGATGATCCGGTGGCGGATCCGAATGCGGTGGTGACGCTAGGCAACGCGCGGTTCACGGTGCTGACGCCGCAGCTCATTCGCATGGAGTGGTCGGCCGACAGGAAGTTCGAGGACCATGCGTCGCTGGTGTTCATTAATCGAAGGCTGCCGGTGCCGAAGTTCACACCGCTTGTGAACATCGAAGGCCCTGCGCCCCATCCACCAATCGGGCTCACCTTAATTACCGACGCTCTCACTCTGAGCTACGTGCCTGGAAACGCGCCTGATGGACGATTCACCGCGGACAGTCTCTCCATCACGCTCAAAGTCGGCGGCAAAAACGTCGTGTGGCATCCGGGCATGGACGACCCCGAGAATTTAATGGGGACCACGCGCACGCTCGACACGGCGCGGGGCTCGAAGACCGAGGAACCCATCGAACAGGGCCTCGTTTCGCGCGCCGGCTCGGCGCTGGTCGACGACTCCACGCGGCCGCTGTTCGACTTGGCGGACTTTCGGTTTCTCGAGGGCGAGAAGAGCGAGTGGCCTTGGGTGATGGAGCGGCCGGCGAACGAAAAGCCGGGCGCCTACACCGACTGGTACTTTTTCGGCTACGGGCATGACTATCGGCGGGCGCTCGGCGACTTTGTGCGCGTGGCGGGGCGGATTCCGCTGCCTCCGCGGTTTGCTTTCGGCGTGTGGTGGTCTCGCTATTGGGCCTATACCGACGAGGAGTTCGACGAACTGGTGCGGGATTTTCGAGAGAACGACACTCCGCTGGACGTGCTGGTGATCGACATGGACTGGCACATCAGCGACGAGCAACTGCGGGCGATGGGCGCGGTGGATCAGTCGGGGCAAATGCTGGGTTGGACGGGATACACATGGAACAAGGTGCTGTTTCCCGATCCCGATGCGTTCCTGAAGAAGCTCGATGAGGACGGCCTGAAGACCACCATGAATCTGCACCCCGCGTCGGGGATTCAGCCGTGGGAGCAGGCGTACCCGGCGATGGCGCGCGCGATGGGCATCGATCCGGCGACGAAGAAATACATTCCGTTTGACCCGACAGACAAGAAGTGGGCAACGAACTACCTCGACCTGGTGCTGCATCCCCTGGAAAAGCAGGGCGTGGACTTCTGGTGGCTCGACTGGCAGCAACAGTCGACCACGGATTTGCCCGGCGTGAACCCCACGTGGTGGCTCAACTACGTGCACTTCACCGATCAGCAGCGCGAGGGCAAGCGGCCGCTGCTCTTCCATCGCTGGGGCGGGCTGGGGAATCACCGTTATGAGATCGGCTTCTCTGGTGACACCATCTCCGTTTGGGATTCGCTCGCATTTCAGCCTTGGTTCACGGCCACGGCGGCGAACGTGGGTTACGCCTACTGGAGCCACGACATCGGCGGGCACATGCCGGGTGCGGTGGACGCGGAGCTCTACACGCGCTGGGTGCAATTCGGCACATTCAGCCCTATCCTGCGCACGCACACCACGAAGAACCCTGATTCAGAGCGGCGGATCTGGGCCTATCCTGAGCCCTACTCGTCCGTCATGCGCTCAACCTACCAGCTACGCGAAGCGATGCAGCCGTATCTCTACACGGAAGCGCGCCGCACCTACGACACCGGCGTGGCATTTTTCCGGCCGCTCTATTACGACTGGCCGGAAAACGATGCCGCCTATACGAGCAGGAACGAGTACCTCTTCGGCGACCAGATGATTGTGAGCCCCGTGACGGCACCCGCGGACAAGATCTCCGGGCTCACAGCGGAGCAGGTCTGGCTTCCCAAGGGCGACTGGATCGAGTGGCCGACGGGCAAGCACTTCGCGGGACCGACGACCGTGGAGCGCAGCTTCACCATCGATCAGATTCCTGTTTATGTTCGCGTCGGCGCGATCGTTCCCATGCAGCCGGCTATGCTGCACACAGGAGAGAAGCCGGTCGATCCGCTGATTGTGAATGTGTGGCCGCTCGCGCCGGGCGCAAGCTCGAGCTACTCGGTCTATGAGGATTCGGGCGTGTCGGTCGAGTACCAGAGGGGCGTGTTTGCGCG
The DNA here is from genome assembly GCA_963836525.1 of uncultured Acidobacteriaceae bacterium. Lineage (GTDB taxonomy): Bacteria > Acidobacteriota > Terriglobia > Terriglobales > Acidobacteriaceae > Telmatobacter. The sequence goes on along the minus strand of CAWIJW010000003.1, from coordinate 955,846 downwards.
AACGCCGATCAACGCTGCACAGGATAGCGACACGCTACGGGTCGAGATCGGCCCCGTCGAGGGGAGCTATCCCGGCATGTTGGAGACGCGCGGTTACGAACTCCGCCTGCCCGGCGACTGGCCGCCAGCGGCAGTGACGGTGAACGGGAAGCCTCTGGAGTTCGCCAAGCCCGGCGAGCCGGGCGGCTGGACCTTCGAGGGGAACACGCTGACGACGGTGGTTCCGGTGCCTGCCGGAAGCGTGAATGCGACGGTGGTTGTGGAGGTTCACCGCGCGAATGGCCGGATTGCGCAACGCGCGGAGCTGGATGGTTTCGCGGGCGCGATGACGCGCCTGCGCGGAGCCGACGAAGCGCTGCAGCAGACGGGGCCGGTTGCGGGACCTTCGAATGCACTGGTGGACGCGATGCAGACCGGCGATCGGTTGAGCTACTATCCAGGGCGCATCGACGCCGAGCTTGCGCACTTTCAAGACGCGCTAAGGCAGGCGCAGGCCGACGTAGCTGGACTGGACAAGGAATTCGAGCAGCGGCTGAGCGATACGTCGCGGCGCATCGGCGGCTCGACGTGGGCGCCAGCCGACATTGAGAGCGAGAAGCAGAAGCGGCGCGACGCGCTGCACCGGGCCGAGGCGCTGCTGGGCGAGGCATTCTCCCCGCGCTAAAGCGCGGGGCAGGCAGGGCGCCATCCCCACGGGACTCCGGACGATTCTTCTGCACGGCTTCCCCGCCCTGAAGGGCGGGGCTAACAAACACTGCGCCTACGGCGCGGGTGCTCGGTATCCCATGTCCCAGAATCGGAACATGGGGCACCCAGGGGTTCTGCTGGGCGAGGGTCGCGAGAGACAACTGCAGGTTCCTGTTCGACTTCGATCATCCGCCGCGGCGGACGATCTCCGCTCAGGGCAGGCCCTCGACTCGGTCGCTGCGGCGACCTCGCTCGGGATGACAGTGGGGGGATAGGGTTTGTGGTCTCCCACCCTTTGCCAGAAAGAAGCGAAGGATGGGGCACCCAGGTAGTGTTCAGTGATCAGTGGTCAGTTTCCGGGCCTGGAAGCCAGATCGTTGTTGGCCGCCGATTCAGGGGCCTGAAGGCCCCCGCTCCCTCCGTTATTTGACCCGCAGTTGCGACGCCTACGGCGCGGGAGATGGTCGTCTCGCCGGCACTGCGGGCTTCGCTTTGGCCTTGAAGTACTTCTTCATGGGCTCGAAGTAGTGTGTGGGCCAGCCGGAGCGGTAATCGGACTGTCCGCCGGGGATGTTGGTGTGGCGGAGCGTGAGCTTGGTGCCGCCGGGCGCCTTCACAAGCAGCACCTCGATCTGCGAATCGGGATCGGCCGCGGCAAACTCGGTCGTTCGCCACGACTGCACGATTTGCTTTCCCGGCTTGAGCTTGAGGTTCTTGCCGGTAATGTAGCCATCCCACGCCGTGAATGCGCCGCCGGTGCGCGCGGAGACTTTGGCGGGCGAGCCGGTCATGAGCGCGTGGCCTTTGCTCGAGAGCCACGCGTCATACACCTGCTTCGGCGACGCGGGAATTGTTGCCGACACTGTAAATTGGATGGCCATTGCATCTCCCTTTGACTGGCGTGGCGCCCGCGACGGACGCCACACCCCTGTGCAGCCGGTTATTGCATGAATGGCGGCGGCTCGTCGGCGCTCGGGCCCCAGCTCGCAGGCACGGCGACGTTGAGCAGGCGCAAATAGACGCTGAACTGGCCGCGATGCTGATACCAGTGGCTGAGCATCACGTCGCGAAGGAACTCGCCACGGGGCTGGGCGAACAATTCCTTGTCGCCGGCCTTCATGCGCCAGGTTTCCTTCATGGCCGCGTCGCTCAACCGGGGAAGAAGGCTGCGCACGGTGGCGATGCTCTCGTCAAAGGCCTTGAGGATCTCGGCGCGGCTTGCGGGTTGAGGGAAACTGAACGACTCCGGCGCCTGGGCGGGATTGTTCTGGACAAACTGAACAATGCCGCCGGGCACTGAAGCGAGGTGAAAGGCGAGCTGTCCCGCGGACATGGATTTCTGGTGGGGCTTCCAGGTGAGCTTGTCTTCGGGCAGCCGCTCAAGAAACCTGCGCGTGATAGGCGCCTGGGTTTCGAATTCGGCGAGCATGGACTGGGCGATGGACTGAGTGGCAACTGCTTCTGCTACGGGCATGGGAATGTTCCTCCTTGGGGAAGTAGTGGACGTTGGTGGGGATTACGATTTGGACCGCTCGGCGCGCTTGCGGACCTGGTCGTGAATGTAGTTCCAGCCGGTGACCACGCCTGACTTGTGCTCGTCACTGATGAGGCCAAAGGCCGAGTGGGAGAACTTAATCAGCGTTTCGCCGTCCTGCTCGCTGAGGCGGTAGATGACATGGTTCACGACTGGATAGGACATGAACATGGGGCCGGTGAACTCAATCAGCGTGGGGCTTTTGAAGGATTGCACCGTGGCCCAGAAGTGGCCGTTGCCATTGCCCAGGTCACGGAACCAGCGGCCGCCGGGCCAGGGCTCGAGTTTGAGCGGCATGGGAGTGCCGTCGTGCATCTCGCTCGCGGGGCCGAGTTGCTCGAGCAGCGCATCGAAAGTGACTTGAAGCGAAGCGCGGACGCGAATCTCCTGCTGGACTTTGAGCGTGAGGGCTTCGATTCCGGGAAGGGTCAACGTTGTCATAGATTCTCCTTGGGGAAATTCTGGATTGGTTCAGCGGGCCCGGTCCTGCGGCGGCGGTTCGCGCTTCATTTGCGCTTCGGCGCGTTCTTTCACGCGGCTCAACTGGTGTTGCCAGTATCGCTCGAAGGTCTCAGTCCACTCGTGCAGCGGCTGGATGGCGGCGGCATTGGTGCGGTAGAGCCGGTGACGGCCGTTGCGCCGGACACGCACCAGATTGACGCGGCGCAGCACGCCGAGGTGTTTGGAGACCGAGGGCTGGTCGAGACCAACTGCCGCTACAATCTCGCCGACCTGCCGCTCGTCGCGCGCCAGATAACTCAGGATCTGGCGGCGGCGGGGCTCGGCGACGGCGTTGAAAGCGTCGGAGGTGGTTGCGGCCCTGGCCATGGAAGGAACATTACATGCCTATATGGGAATATGTCAAGTGAAAATTTTCGAGTTTTTTGTTCGGCGGTTCGTCACTCTTTCATTTGCTGCCGCTGGCCGGGCAGTTTACCATCCCTCGCATGAAGTCAGCGCCGTTTCTCCTTGCCGCTCTGTTGCTGAGCCTAGCGTCCGTCGAGTTTGCTCAGGCTCCCGCCACGAACCCCGCGCCCGCCCCGCCCAAGCCGGTGATGAAGAGCTGGCTGATCCGACTCATTCCGCCGCGGCCGACGTTCGCGGACGACGCCACGCCGGCCGAGCAGGCATTGATGGACCAGCACTCTGCTTATTGGAAGGACCTGAACGAAAAGGGCGTGTGCGTCTTCGGCGGCCCAGTGTTTGACCCCAAGGGCGTGTACGGAATCCTGGTGGTGAGGGCGGCGAGCGAGGAGGAGGCACGCGCGCTGGGGGCGGGCGATCCGAGCGTGAAGGCGGGCTTGAACAAGATCGAAGTGGCGGAGATGCGGGTGGCGTTTGCGCCCGTGCATCCTTCGCAGGGCATATGACCAGACCCTCGCATCGGCTATAGTTTGCGCAAGGGTTTTCTGCTTGCGAAAGGACCGTTGCGCATGACTCTCAACCGTAGAGCCTTTTTGAACGCGTGCACCAGCGCGGGGATCGCGTCGCCGCTGTTGCCGGGAATTCTGTACACGCTGGCCGCACAGGCGCAGGAAGCTGCTCCCGGCGCGACTCCGGAAGCTAAGCCGCCCGAGCTCCCCAAAATCACGCCGGAGATGCTTGACCAGGCTGCCGCGCTCGCCGGGGTGGGCCCGTTCACCGCCGAGCAGAAGAAGATGATGCTCGACGGGCTGAACGAACAGCGTGGCGGGTACGACAAGATCCGCGCGCTCAAGCTGGCCAATGACGTGCCGCCAGCGTATGTGTTTCATCCGGGGCGAGCAGCAAAGCCGGGGGAGAGCCACATCGCCTTCGAGGGTTCGGCGCCGCAACTGATGTTTAACGATTCGGAATCAGGCGAGCCGAAAGCCCCCGCGAACATTGAGGACCTTGCGTTTGCCACGGTGCTGGAACTGGCCAACCTCATTTGGCATCGCAAGATCACGTCAGTCGCTCTGACGGAGATGTACATCGATCGGCTGAAGCGCTACGACCCCAAGCTCCATTTCGTGATCACGCTGATGGAGGACCGGGCGCTGGCTCGGGCGAAAGCGGCCGACGAGGATCTTGAGAACGGCCTCTATCGCGGGCCGCTGCACGGCATTCCGTGGGGCGCGAAGGACCTGCTCGCCGTGAAAGGCTATCCCACGACCTGGGGTGCGGGAGGGTTCGAGCAGCAGACCTTCAATGAAGACGCGACGGTGGTACAGCGGCTGGATGCGGCGGGGGCGGTGCTGATCGCGAAGTTCACGCTGGGCGCGCTGGCCATGGGCGACAAATGGTTTGGCGGGCGCACGCGCAACCCGTGGAATCCCGCGCTGGGATCGAGCGGATCGTCGGCGGGCTCGGCGAGCGCAGTGGCCGCGGGCTGCGTGGGCTTCGCGCTGGGGTCGGAGACGCTGGGGTCGATCTCGTCGCCCTCTACGCGCTGCGGGACGACGGGGCTGAGGCCCAGCTTCGGCCTGGTGCCGCGCAGCGGAGCCATGGCCCTGAGCTGGACGATGGACAAGCTTGGACCGATTTGCCGCTCGGTGGAGGACTGCGCGCTGGTGCTCGATGTGATCCACGGGCCCGACGGCAAGGATCTGTCGGCGGCGGGCAGCGTTGACTTCAACTGGAACCCGGACTTCGATTGGCGATCGCTGCGCGTGGGCTACTTCAAGAGCGAGTTCGATCCGTTGCCCGCGCTGCAGTTGAAAGAAGCCGCGGCGAACGAAACGCCTGAAGAGGCGAAGAAGCGCGAGGACGCGAATGCAGTGATGCAGGACGAGCGTGCCCGCCGCGAGTACGACCGCCGCTACGAGCAGGCCGCGCTGGACAAGCTGACCAAGATGGGCGTGAACCTGATTCCCGTGGAGCTGCCGAAGCTGCCGTGGGAGGCGATGGTTTCGCTGCTCACCGCCGAGGCTGCCGCCGCCTTTGACGACCTGACGATGACGGGGCGGGACCATTTGCTGACCGAACAGGGGCCCGAGGACTGGCCTAACGACTTCCGCATCGCGCGCCTTTATCCGGCGGTCGAGTACGTTCAGGCCAACCGCGCGCGGACGCTTGGGATCCGCCAGATGACAGCGCTGTTTGAGAAGGTGGACGTGATTGTGACGCCATCGACGGATGAGCAACTGATGGCGACAAATCTCACAGGGAATCCGGCGGTGATTTTGCCGAACGGGCTGCGCGGGTCTGACGCGCCAGCGCCGCCCGCGATTGACGACGGCGACCACGACGATATTGGCGGGCCGGGCACGCCGGTGTCGCTGACGTTTCTGGGCGGTCTCTACCAGGACGCGAAGCTGGCCGCGTTCGCCCGCGTCTACGAGCAGGCAACGGACTTCCACACGCTGCATCCGAAGCTGGACTGATCAGTTGGCTTGCGTTCCCACCCCAGGCGCATAAGACAGAGGCGCGCCCAGGATGGGGCACCCATTTACGATCGACTCATGCCGCTGGTTGAGGTCAAGTCGGTTTCGAAGAGCTATCCGCGCCGCGCCGGTCTGCGGACAGAAGAGCAGACCGTGGTCGACAACGTGTCGTTTGCGATCGAGGCGGGCGAGACGATGGGCCTGGTGGGCGAGTCGGGATCGGGAAAAACGACGCTGGCGCGGATGATCCTGGGCCTGACGAGCCCAAGCGCGGGCAGGGTGCGGGTGGATGGCGTGGATGTGGCGCGGGCGACCGGTACGGAGATGCGCCGCCTGCGCCGGCAGATGCAGCCCGTCTTTCAGGATCCGTATGCGGCGCTGAATCCGCGCATGAATGTGCTGGCGATTGTCACCGAGCCGCTGGTGATTCACGGGCGGGAGGGCGGAATTGCGACGGGCCGCACTGCCCTGAGGGCGAAGGCCGTAGAGTTGCTTCGCGAGGTGGGCCTCGATGAGTCCGCGCTCGCGCGCTATCCACATGAGTTTTCCGGCGGGCAGCGCCAGCGTATCAATATTGCGCGGGCGCTGGCGCTGCGGCCGCGGCTGCTGATCCTCGATGAGCCGGTTTCGGCCCTCGACGTGAGCGTGGGCGCGCAGATTGTGAACCTGCTGCGCAGCTTGCAGCGCGAGCACGGGCTGACGTACCTGTTCATCTCGCACTCCATGCCGCTGGTGCGCTACCTGAGCACGCGTATCGCAGTGATGGAGCATGGACGGCTAGTGGAAACCGGCGAGGCCGAGGCGCTCTGCGCCAGCCCGCGTGAAGCGTACACGCGGCAACTGATCGCGGCCACGCCGGAGCTGCCTGCCGGCGCGGCCTGAACGATCTTAGTTCTACTTCGGCTGCGTCTGCGGTTGAGCTGGCGCCGTCGGCTGCGTGGGCGTTGCCGGTTGAGCGGGCGCAGTCGCAGCTGGCGCGGCCGTTGCGGGTTGAGCAGTCGTCGCAGGTTGAGCGGGTGCAGTCGTGGCCGGGTTTGCTGCCGGCGCCGCAGAACTCGCGGGCGCAGTGGAAGAGGCCGGAGCAGCAGGTGCGGATGGCGTGGCGTTGGGTTGCGCGCTTGCGCCGGGATGCGGCGGCACTCCGGGCATCATCGGATGCGGCTGTGGCATGTCCGTTACATCCACCAGCTCGACGTCGAAAACGAGGTCCGACTTGGCGGGAATGCCGGGATGGTCGGGATGCTCGGGGATATCGTGGGTTCCGTAGGCCATCTGCCAGGGAATGAAGAGGCGGCGCTTGCCGCCGACCCTCATGCCCTCGAGTCCGTAGTCGAAGCCAGGGATCACGCGGCCCACGCCCTGTGCAATTGCAATAGGCTCCGGATCAGCCATCCTGGGCTTGCCATCGGGACCGAGCTCGGGCTTGCCGTCCTTGCCCATGACCGGCTGCCTGTGCTCGTCCCACGAGTCGAACTTGACGCCGTCGGCCGCGCGCCAGCCGGTGTACTTGATGTGCCAGACCTTTCCGGCCTCGCCTTCGGGACCGGCGCCCACCTTGATGTCCTCATATCGCAGCGCGAAGGGCATCTTGATCGGATCGTGAGCAACCCTAGGTATGCCGGGCGGAAGCTTGATCCACGGCTCCGGCGCACTGGCTGTTGTGGGCGACTTGGCAGTGGATGGCTTGGTGGTTGAGGAGGCGGAGGAAGCGCTTTTGGGTGTTGCAGAGCCGGTGGCAGGCGCTTTTGGAGTGGTTTGGGCGCTCGCGGCAGCCGCGAATGCCGCCAGGAAGAGGAATAGGAAGAAGCGTTTCATGGTTGGCGAAGTCTCCGACTTGATTCCACACGGGAGTTTATCAGGCTGGAGGCGTCAGGGGCAGCGCGGCGAGGTGGTTCACTGTGAGATGCGTTGTTCATGGGCTAAGGCCCCGGTAATTCCAGGGAACCTTTTGCGGCATGGCTGAAGCCATGCCCTGATACAAGACGGGCGCCGTCCCTACAGGACTTGTCTGGATCTTTCGCACGATTTCCCCGCGCTGAAGCACGGGGCTAGCCAACATTGCGCCTCCGGCGCGGGAAATGTGGGCGGGCAAATTGTGTTCGAGGAGGATTTTGAAGCGCGGGACGAGTTACCACTCGATTCGGACAGCTTGGCAGGCGGAGCAAATCTCAGGCAATGAGCATTGCCGCGAGCAGGGCGGTTCGCGGCGCGAGATGCTCGATTAGAACCGACTCGTGCCGTGCATGCGCGCCGTCGCCCACCGCGCCCATTCCGTCGAGCGTGGGAATGCCCAGCGCGGCGGTGAAGTTCCCATCGCAGGCGCCGCCGGTCGCGGCCTCGTCAAGCGTGAAACCCAGCTCGCGGGCCAGCGCCTGCGCCTTGCGGAAGAGCCGTACGGTTCCGCGGCTACGCTCCATCGGCGGGCGGTTGATGCCGCCGGCCACGGTGAGCGTACAGCGCGGGTCCACTGGCTTGAGCGCGGTGAATCTGCGCTCGATGCGCGGGCCATCGGCGCGGCGCGCGATCCGGACATCCACCTCCGCCCATGCTTGGGCAGGAATCACGTTGCTCTTCGTGCCGCCGCCCGCCACCCCGACGCTCACCGTCAGCCCACGCTTCAAATCGGTCCACCCGCTCACCGTCTCCACAACACGCGCCAGCTCGCGGAGCGCACTCGCTCCTTTTTCGAAATCCACGCCGGCATGGGCCGCGACCCCCTCGATCTCGATGCGCCAGTTGCCCGTCCCCTTCCGCGCCGTCTTGTAGGCCAGGCCCTGCGCCGGCTCCAACACGTAGACCGCCGCGCACTCGCGCGCCAGCGCTTCCGTGATGGGCCGCGAGACCGGGCTGCCGATCTCCTCGTCGCTGTTCAGCAGAAGCACAATCTCGCGCCGCAGCAGGTCCGCTTCCGCCAGCATCTCGAGGGCCGTCAGCGCCATCGCCACCCCGGCCTTCATGTCGAGCGTTCCGGGTCCCCAGAGGCGGCCGCCGCTCAGTCGCCACGGCATGGTCTCGAGCGTGGCAAGCGGCCAAACCGTATCCAGATGGCCCAGCAGAAGGACGGGCTTTGCGCGGACTTGGCGGGCCGCCGGGCTTCGCGGCCCGAAGCGAGCCTCGAGAACGTCGCCAAACCGGCGCTGGCGGTGCAGCCTCACCCAGCCACCCAGTTGCCTGGCGCGTGCAGCGGCCAACGCCACGCATGCATCCACAGCCGTCTTTTCATCGGAGGGCGATTCCGCCAGAACTAGCCGCCGGGTGAGTTCAATCAGGCTTGCCCGCTTGCGCCGGGCCCCAGCCAGAAGCGCCCGCGTGGAAAGGTTCGATCCGGCAACACTAGTCATGCGCACTCCTTTCAGGCGGTCTTTCCCGTGCTCACTCATTGTCGGACTCCATGATTCTACGACCCTTAAGAGACGTCCCCCCGACGTGACCAAAAAGGCTCCCTTGCAAAGGCAGGCGCAGAGTGTGGCAAAAATGCCACACGACAGGATTTTCCCATCCCGTCTAATCTGAACACCAGACAGGCTTTCAACCCCGGAGAGGCACATTGGCTCAACCAGCGCACCAGGAACAGACGATTGCGGCACCGCTCGAATTCTCGGGCGTAGGACTGCACTCGGGCGCTCCGGTGACAATGCGCCTGCTGCCCGCGCCGGCGGGCTCGGGCATCGTTTTCCGGCGCACCGACCTGGACAATTTTGAGATCGCCGCCATCGGCCGCAACGTGGCCAAGGTGAGCTACGCAACCAGCTTGATGCGCCAAGGCGTGCTGATCTCCACCACCGAACACCTGCTCTCGGCGTTCATCGGCATGGGCATCGACAATGTAATCGTCGAAATCAACAACCTGGAGCTGCCTATTCTCGACGGCAGCGCACTGCCCTATGTCGAGGCATTTCAAAGCGCCGGCATCCGCGAGCAGCGCCGCCGCCGCGAGACTCTCCGGGTGCTTCATCCGGTGGAGGTTCGCGAAGGCGACAAATTCATTGGCGTCTATCCCGGGTCCGGCTACCGAATCTCTTACACCATCGAGTTTCCCACGCCCATCGGCCAGCAGAAGACCTGTGTCGATCTGGCTGCGGAGACCTACGGCTCCGAAATCGCTCCGGCCCGCACCTTCGGTTACAAGGCCGATGAGCGAAAGCTTCGCGACATGGGGCTGATTCGTGGAGCCAGCGCGGAGAACGCCATCATCCTCCGCGAAAGCGGTCCGGAAAACGGCCCCCTGCGCTTCCCCGACGAGTATGTACGGCACAAGGTGCTGGACCTTATCGGCGATCTAGCCTTGGCTGGCCGCAGACTCGAGGGCCACGTGGTGGCTGTGCGTGCAGGTCATGCCATGCATACCGCCTGCGTCGCGCGATTGCTGAAGGATCGCTCAGCATGGGAGTTGGCCCACGTGCCGGTAACTGCGCCAGCGGCCACCGAGATTCAAGTGGAAGCTGACAGTGGAGTTGCTCAGGGCGCCTTGGCGGGCGCGTAGCCATCGCTCCCGCGTACGCTACAGCCTTCGGATTTACACTGAGTCCCGGAGCTCATTCGGCGAAGGCTCCATCTGAAGGAAAGAAGCCTGACAGCACGATCTGTATCGGGAGCTTGCCATGGGCGAGTTGGTCTTAAATGTCAACGGCGCGAACGTCAGCGTGGACGCTCCTCGTGATGAGCCTCTGCTCTATGTGCTGCGCAACCGGCTCCATCTTACCGGCACGAAGTACGGCTGCGGCGAAGGCCAGTGCGGGGCCTGCACAGTCCTGCTCAACGGCCGCGCTACGCGTTCCTGCCTGACCCCCGTGGCCGCGGCTGCGAACACAAAGATCGTGACCATTGAAGGCCTCGAGCAGAATGGAAGGCTGAGTACCGTGCAGCAGGCTTTCCACGAGGAGGGTGCGTTCCAGTGCGGCTACTGCACCTCGGGCATGATTCTGAGCGCTACTTCTCTGCTGCGCGACGGGCGCAATCCAAGTGACGACGAGATTCTCGCTGCAATGAATGGAAATATTTGCCGATGCGGAACCTATCCACGCATCCTTGCGGCCATTAAGCGCGCCGCGCGGCTGCAAGCTGAAGGAGTGAGGCGATGAGCGCTCGCAACGAGTTTGAGCGCGAGTTCTTCGAAGGGGGCACCTGGAATTCGCCGGGAGGCCTGCAACTCGATCGCCGTGATTTCCTGAGGCTCTTTGGCGGAGGGCTATTTGTCGGTCTCGCCAGCGCTTCAGCGTGGGCACAGGAAGCGGGGAGAAGCTTCGGCGAACATGCGTTGCCCAACGATGTGGGCGCGTGGCTGCACATTGCCGTCGACGGCAGCGTGAAGGTCTTTACCGGCAAAGTCGAGGTGGGCCAAAACATCCGTACCTCGCTTGCGCAGCTTGTGGCGGAAGAGCTGCGCGTGCCATTTGACTCGATCGAGATGGTCATGGGCGATACGGCTCTCACGCCTTTCGACATGGGCACCTTTGGTAGCCGCTCCACTCCGACCATGGGCCCGCAACTGCGCACCATGGCCGTGGCGGCGCGACAGATGCTGCTCGAAACAGCCGCTGCGCGTTGGGACGTCGACGCAGCGAGGCTGACGGCCGCCGACGGCAGAGTCACCGATCCCACGACTCGGCGTTCGCTCAGTTATGGCGAGCTGACCCGCGGCGAGAACCTGGTGAAGATTGTCTCCGGCGAAGAGGCGCTGACGCCGGCGAGCGCATGGCAGATTGCCGGCACTTCCATTCCAAAGGCGCAAGGCCGCGATTTCGTCACCGGCAAGCACGTGTACCCCTCCGACGTTGTCCGCCCTGGAATGCTGTTTGGCGCCGTGCTCCGGCCCGATGGCTTCAACGCCACGTCACAGTCCATCGATACCACCGCGGCGGAGAAACTTCCCGGCGTGAAAGTAGTGCGTGACGGCGATTTCACCGGGGTGGTCGCGGCCGATCCGCTTGCCGCACAACGCGCGCTATCGGCTATCCAGGCCAAGTGGATCGTGCCTGCGCAGCCTTCGAACCGCGAGCTTTTCGAAGTCTTGAAAGCAGGCCCAGGAAACGGGCATGAAGAGAGACCGCAGCATGTCGCCGGGTCTGTGGCGCAGGCGATAGACGCTGCGGAAATCAAAGTGGAAGAACAATACTCTGTCCAGTACATTGCGCACTCCCCACTTGAGCCGCGCGCCGCCGTGGCCGAATGGGACGGCGACAAGTTGACGGTGTGGACGGGAACACAGCGCCCGTTTGGCGTTCGCGACGAGCTGGCGCAGGTATTCAAGATTCCTGTGGAGAACGTGCGCGTGATCCAACCGGATATGGGCAGCGGATACGGCGGCAAGCACACGGGCGAGGCGGCCGTGGAAGCCGCGCGCCTGGCGAGGGCGGCTGGCAGGCCCGTGAAGCTGGAGTGGACGCGGTGCGAGGAATTCACCTGGGCTTACTTCCGGCCCGCGGGTTTGATTGAGATCAGGGCGGCTGCGCGGCGCGACGGAATGCTGCTTGCCTGGGAATACCACAATTACAACTCGGGCAACGCCGGCATCGGTACCCCATACAGTGTTCCCAACCAGATCATTCAGTACCACGCGGCAAACTCTCCGCTGCGACAGGGCTCCTATCGCTCGCTCGCTGCCGCCGCCAACCACTTCGCACGCGAATCGGCGATGGACTCAGTTGCTCACGCCGTGAGTATGGATCCACTCGAATTCCGCATGAAGAATCTCACCGACCCGAGGCTTATCGCGGTTTTCAAGGCGGCGGCCGAGAAATTCGGCTGGGGCAGCGCCAAGTCTACTCCTGAGCGGGGGTTTGGCATTGCGGGCGGCACGGAAAAGGGCGGGTACGTGGCAACCTGCGTCGAGGTTGCTATCGATCCCACCATTAAGAAGCTACGCATTCGCCGCGTGGTGCAGGCCTGGGAGTCGGGTGCGATTGTGAATCCCGACGGCTTGCGCAACCAAGTGTCGGGGGCCATTGTGCAGGCCATCGGCGGAGCACTCTTTGAGCAGATTCTCTTTGCCGATGGCCGCATTCTGAATGCTTTTTTTGCGCGGTATCGTCTTCCCCGCTTCAGCGACACGCCGCAGATCGAAATCGTGCTTCTCGACCGCAAGGACCTGCCTTCAGCGGGTGCAGGCGAGACCGGCATCGTGGGCCTTGCGCCGGCAGTCGGAAACGCAGTCTTTGCCGCTACCGGAACGCGTCTCCACACTTTGCCCATGGCCCCACGTGCCGCTGCTCCGGGACAGTCGGAACCTTCGTTGCGAAGTTAGATCCAAAGGTGGCACTGCCAGGGCTTGCTGTTTAGCCGATTCGTTCAATGGCCACCGCAGTTGCTTCTCCACCGCCGATGCAGAGTGAGGCGATTCCACGGCGCAGTTTTTGTTGCGCGAGGGCCGCAAGCAGCGTGACAAGAATGCGCGCACCGGACGCGCCGATGGGATGGCCGAGGGCGCAGGCTCCGCCGTGGACGTTGACTTTATCGTGGGGGAGGCCGAGATCGCGCATGGCCGCCATCACGACGACAGCAAACGCCTCGTTGATCTCAAACAAATCGACATCGCAGGTGGTCCAGCCGGTCTGCTCGATGAGGCGGCGAATGGCGCCGATGGGCGCGGTGGGAAAGAGCGCAGGCTTGTTTGCGTAGGTGGCGTGACCGACGACGGCCGCCAGCGGTTTGAGGCCGCGGTGATCCGCTTCAGAGCGGCGCATGAGCACAAGTGCGGCGGCGCCATCAGAGATCGCACTGGAGTTTGCCGCCGTTACCGTGCCGCCTTCGCGAAACGCCGGCTTAAGTTGCGGAATCTTATCCGGGGTTGCTTTCAGCGGCAACTCGTCGTGGTCTACCTGGCGCTCGGTCTTGCCCGCTTTCACCGTGACGGGAACGATCTCCGAGGCAAAGCTGCCGTCAGCAGTGGCTTTCTGCGCCCGTGTGAGCGACGCCAAGGCGTATTCGTCCTGCGCCTCGCGCGTGAAGCCATAGCTCTGCGCGCAATCTTCAGCGAAAGTGCCCATGAGGCGGCCCTTGTCGTAGGCGTCTTCGAGGCCATCGAGAAACATATGGTCGAGAAGGCGGCCATGGCCCATGCGATAGCCGGCACGGGCGCGATCGAGCAAATATGGAGCGTTGCTCATGCTTTCCATGCCGCCGGCGACAATGATCTTCGCGCTGCCGGCAAGCAGCAGATCGTGCGCCAGCATGACAGCCTTCATGCCGGAGCCGCACATCTTGTTGATGGTGACCGCGCCGGTTGAAGGCGGAAGGCCGGCACCAAGCGCGGCTTGGCGGGCGGGAGCCTGACCGAGGCCGGCAGTAAGCACGCAGCCGAAGAGAACTTCGTCGACCGAATCCAATGGGATTCCGGCGCGCTCGATGCTGGCGCGGATGGCGGCGGCGCCGAGCGAGGGGGCGGTCAGATCCTTCAGATCGCCCTGGAATGCGCCGATGGGTGTGCGGGCGGCGCCAACAATCTCGATGGGATCGGGTGCGGCCATTCCTTGCTCCTGAAATACTCCGAATCAGCGCGGAGCCATGCGCAGCGCGCCATCGAGCCGGATGGTTTCACCATTGAGCATGGTGTTTTCGCAGATGTGCTTGACCAGGGCCGCGAACTCCGTAGGACGACCCAAGCGAGCGGGAAATGGGATGCTTTTGCTCAACCCCTCCTGCACTTCCTGCGGAAAGCCGGCTACCATTGGCGTTTCAAAAACTCCGGGCGCGATGGTGACCACGCGGATGCCGGACCGCGCCAACTCGCGTGCAACGGGCAATGTGAGCGAGACGATGCCACCCTTTGACGCTGCGTAGGCCGCCTGCCCGATCTGGCCGTCGAATGCCGCGATGGAGGCGGTATTGACGATCACGCCGCGCTCACCGTCCTCGCCGGGCGCTTCATTTGCAATAAGGCGCTGCGGCAAGGCGGATCATGTTGAACGTTCCGACCAAGTTGATACTGACGGTCTTCGCGAAGGCATCCAGACGATGCGGCCCGTCGCGGCCGAGCACTTTTTCCGATGGGGCAATGCCGGCGCAATTCACGAGGCCGTGCAAGTGGCCGAATGAGCGGAGCGCGAGATCGACCGCCGCCTGCCCATCCTTCTCGCTCGTCACATCGGTCGAGGCAAAGCGGGCGGCCTGACCTAGCTCGCCGGCCAGGGCCTCGCCAGCAGCGCGATTCAGATCGGCGACCACGACGGAGCCGCCTTGGCTGACGAGCAGCCGCGCTGTGGCTGCGCCCAGCCCCGATGCGCCGCCGGTAACAAGGAAGACGTGATTGCTGATCTGCATGAGAAGCTTCTTTGCTCGTCCGAGTCCCGAGCGCAGCATATCATTGCAAGAGCATCTGTGATCATACGGATCGCATGTTCGGAGGCAAACAGCCTTGAATTCTCATTTCGTCCGGCTCGCCCATCACACAGCTCAGCGAAGAAGAGACGCTCTTTTGCGACACTGTGCGGCAGTTCGCGCAGGACGAGGTTGCGCCGTTGGTTCGCCGCATGGATGAAGAGCAGCTTCTCGACGCCGCGTTGCTGCGCAAGCTTTTTGCGATCGGTTTGATGGGCATTGAGATTCCCGAGGAATTCGGCGGCAGCGGCGGCTCGTTTTTTGACTCCATAATAGCGGTGGAGATGCTGTCGGCTGTGGACCCCTCGGTGGGACTGGTTGTGGACGTGCAGAACACTCTTGTTGCGAGCGCGCTGCTTCGCTGGGGCACGCCGGAGCAGAAGCAGAAGTATCTTTCCCGGCTGGCATCCGATACCGTGAGCGCCTACGCGTTGAGCGAAGCGGGCTCGGGCTCGGACGCTTTTGCGTTGCAGACGCGAGCGGTGAAGCGCGGCGACGAGTATCTGCTGACCGGGCGCAAGCTTTGGATCAGTAACGCAAAAGAAGCTGGCCTGTTCATCGTCTTCGCTACCGTGGATGCGAGCGCGGGCTACAAGGGCGTCACGGCGTTCCTGGTGGAGAAAGGCGCACCCGGATTCACCATCGGCAGGAAAGAGGACAAGCTGGGCATTCGCGCCTCCAGCACCTGCGAACTGATTCTGGAAGAGTGCGCCGTCCCCGCGGGGCAGATGCTGGGCGAAGCCGGCAAAGGCTACAAGATTGCGATGGAGACGCTGAACGGTGGGCGCATCGGCATTGGCGCGCAGATGCTTGGGTTAGCCGAAGGCGCGTGGGGCCACGCCGTGGAGCACGCCAAAGAACGCAAGCAATTTGGTAAGGCCATTGTGGAGTTTCAGGCCATGCAGTTTCAGCTTGCGGAGATGGCCACTGATATCGAAGCCGCCAGGCTGCTCATCTACAACGCAGCGCGACTGAAAGACGCGCGGCTCGAATTTCGCAAGGAAGCGGCGATGTGCAAATACTTCGCGTCGCGCGTGGCCGAGCGCGTGGCGAGCCTCGCGGTCGAGGTGCTGGGAGGGCCGGGGTTCGTCAAAGAATCTCCGGTGGAGAAGCTCTACCGCGACGCGAAGATCGGAACGATTTATGAAGGGACTTCGTTCATGCAACTGACGGCGATCGCAAAGGCCGTTTTCTAGATCATTGCGAAAGAGTGTATGTGGCGCCCGTCACACCACTTTAGGCAGGTCGGGCCGGAGGCCAGGCCGCAGACCAAGCCGCGAATCAGGCCGCGCTCAGGCGGCTGTAGTTGTCAGATTCTGAACGACCTTTCGCACTCGATACCCCCATTCGCCTGACCCCGATAGCGAGGATCGGTGCGCCCAAACGGCTCAGTAACACAAACGCGGCATTACCACTCCGGACCAAGATTCCCAAAAAGTAATGTACAGTAACATTCATAAGTACCCATACATGTGGATATACTAGGCCACATCGGTAATCTTAAATGATTACTTCAGTTTGCCTTGGCGATAAGTTTCGTACGCGCGCCGATGAAATTGTCGCGCCCGTCCGGAGGGATTATGCGCCATTTGAATTTAAGCCTTATTGGACTGCTGTCTTTTTTCTGCAGTCTCGCTCTGAGCGGTTGCGGGGGATCCATTGCGTTAAAGAATACTGGATTGGGTGCGGCAACGGGAACGCTGATCGCGTCAACCAGCACGGTGGATTTTGGCCCAGTGGCTGTGGGACAAACTGCGAGCACCAGCGTCACCCTTGTGAATCAGGGGTCAGCGCCGGTGGAGATTTCCCAACTGAATGTGACTGGACAGTCCTTTTCCGTAAGCGGTTCGAGCAGCTTACCTGTCACCATCAGCGCCAATAGCAGCTTTACGCTGAGTTTGCATTTCAACCCCGCGGCGACAGGGACTGTGGCGGGGAAGTTGACGATCGCCAGCAACGCCTCCAATGGATCCTCGACCTCCGTCACCCTGAACGGCAAAGGCGTGCCGGTGCTGACTGGGCTGAGTTGTGGCAGCAGTTCCGTGACCGGGGCAGGAACCGACAATTGCACAGTGACGCTGAACGCGGCAGCGGACAGCGGCGGCCTTGGCGTGAGTTTGACCAGCAGCAACAGCGCCGTGGTGGTCCCGGCCTCAGTGACCATTGCACCAGGCGCGACCAGTGCCGAATTCACGGCGAGTGTCTCCCCGGTCACCTCATTGCAAGCCGCGACGTTGACCGCGAGTGTGGGCGGCGTGGCGAAGACCTTTGGCCTGCAACTGGGCGCATCTATACCCACGCTAGGGATCAGCGCGCAGCGCCTAACGTTCGGGAGCGTACCGGTGAACTCGGCGGTCACGCAGCCGCTGACTCTGTCCTCAACTGGCACAGCGCCGGTGACCGTGAATGCGGCAGCGCTGTCGGGGAACAGCTTCTCGATCTCCGGTGAGGGTCTGCCGGTAACACTGGCTCCCGGCCAGACGGCGACGCTGAGTGTACAGTTCGACCCCACCACCGCCGGTGCAGCGACGGGTCAACTGACGCTGACCAGCAACTCATTGACGGGCTCGTCGATGGCCGTCACCCTGAGTGGCACGGGGGTGCCGGTGCTGACTGGGCTGAGTTGTGGCAGCAGTTCCGTGACCGGGGCGGGAACCGACAATTGCACAGTGACGCTGAATGCGGCGGCGGCGAGCGGCGGATTTACTGTGAACCTGGCCAGCGGCAATCCGTTGGTCACCGTGCCCGCCACCCTGACCGTGGCAGCGGGCGCAACCAGCGCCAGCTTCACAGCGACTGCTTCCGCGGTTAGTTCTACAGAGTCGGCGACTCTGACTGCCAGCGCAGGCGGCGTGTCGGAGAGCTTCGCCCTGCAACTCCAACCGGGGCCCACGCTGAGCTTGAGCACAACCAGCGTCGATTTCGGGGATGTGGGAGTGAATACACTGGCATCGCAGACGCTCACTTTGTCGTCGACAGGGAGCACGGCGGTGACAATCAATGCGTCGTCTCTGTCAGGGGCAGGGTTCACGGCCTCGGGGGCCAGTTTCCCGTTGACACTGAATCCCAATCAATCGGCAACGCTGACCGTCCAGTTCGACCCTACCGTTGCGGGAGCTGCCAGAGGGCAGCTCACGCTGACCAGCAACTCCGCGGACGGCGCTTCGAAGAAAGTCGGGCTGGCGGGTAGGGGTGTGCCCGTGCTGAGCGCACTGAGCTGTAGCAGCGGTTCCATGACCGGGGCGGGAAGCGATAACTGTACAGTGACACTGAACGCGGCAGCGGCCAGCGGCGGGTTTACGGTAAGCCTGGCCAGCAACAACCCAGCGGTGACGGTGCCGGTGTCAGTGACAGTGGCGGCAGGCGCCAGCAGCGCCAGCTTCACCGCGACAGTCTCCGCAGTAAACGTCGCGCAGGCAGTGACCGTGACTGCCAGCGCCGGCAAGGTGGCCAAGACCTTCGCCCTGCAGCTAGGCGCATCGCAGATTACGCTGAGCCTCAGTGCCACGACGCTGGCCTTCGGCAGCGTCAACGTGAATACGCCGGCAACGCAGTCACTGACTCTCTCCTCAACCGGGCCTGCGGCCCTAACCATCAGCGCAGCCACGGTCGCCGGAACCGGCTTCACGGTCTCCGGAGCCAGCTTCCCGCTGACCCTGAATCCCAATCAGACGGCCACGCTGACTGTCCAGTTCGATCCGACTACCGCGGGCGCGGCCACAGGGCAGCTTACGCTGGCCAGCAACTCGTCGACCGGGTCGTCCACCGTCGTCACCCTGAGCGGCACAGGCGTGCCGGTGCTGAGTGGGCTGACGTGCACGAGCGGATCGATTGCGGGGGCTGGAACCGACAACTGTACAGTGACGCTGAACGCGGCAGCGGCGAGCGGCGGGTTCACGGTCAGCCTGGCGAGCAACAATAGCGCCGTTACCGTGCCCGCTTCAGTGACGGTGGCGGCAGGAGCCAGCAGCGCCGGCTTTACCGCGACAGTGTCTTCCGTCAGCACGGCGCAGACTGTGACCCTGACCGCCAGCGCCGGCAGCGTAGCCAAGACCTTCGCGCTGCAGCTGGGCACGCCTGTACCTACTCTGACCGTGAACTCCTCCTCCGTGGGCTTCGGCATCGTGATCCTCAATACCCCGGCCACACAGTCGCTGACCCTGTCTTCGACCGGTGGCGCGGCCCGTCACCATCAGCGCGGCCACCGTGACCGGGGCCGGATTCACGGTCTCCGGAATCACCTTCCCCCTGACCCTGAACCCCAATCAGACGGCAACGCTCAACATCCAGTTCGATCCCACTACGGTCGGAGCAGCGACGGGCCAGCTCGACCCTTACCAGCAACTCCTCGACCGGATCGTCGACTGTGATCGCCCTCACCGGCACGGGCGATCCCCTGCAGGTGAGCCTGACCTGGGATGCGCCCAGCAGCTCTCCCGACCCGGTGGCCGGATATAACGTTTATCGCTCGCCCAGCGGCGCCGGCAATTACCAGCAGGTGAATCCCTCGGTGGTGACCCAGACCGCCTACGTGGACACGACGGTGCAGGTGGGGCAGAACTACGACTACATCGTGGAGAGTGTCGACGCCTCGGGGGTTACGAGCGTCCCCTCCAACGTGGCCAGCGTCGCCATCCCGTAGTGACGGCGAACGGGATCGGAGAGGCATTCGAGTGATTGCCGCCAATCTGCACTGGGCATCTTTCACTGTGCAGCCAGAACTGGAAACTGCCCTTTTGACGGTGCAATCTCAACAGGAAACTGCGCAGAGGATCGGCTGGAATCCTCGCCATATATGAGTCTTTCAGCGGGTTGAGCAGCGGCGGCTGAAGGGGCGGAGTTTCTCCTGACCGCTGGGAAATTTATGCACAACTATGAAGAAACTACATGCGCTCGGGCAGGTTCGTGCCAGAGCCTACTCGCCTGCTTATTCGCGCGTGTCGCGTCAAGCCTAATTCTGTGAAGAGTGTAGAGAATCCACAGACGATTGGTTCAGCATGGCATTTTGATTGCACGCAGAAGAACGCAACTCAAACGCAACTCAAGCATAAGACGACTCGAAGGATTGGGATTGGGACCGATAGATTCGTATTTTGGTTTCGGTCGTGCCTTGCAAAGAAGAAGCGTGGTTGTGTTGACATCGCGTTTCCCATTTTTTGCAGAAGACAGCAAGCGACTAGCTAAATTGAATCGATTCTGATATAGCCCGGCGTCTTCCAGGTCCGACAAGTGGCTGAAGCGGTTCGCGCTATGGGTTCATGGGATCAGCCAACTGCCTTGTCTATAGTGCAAACAAAAATCATCGAGCGGAGATTCCGGCACCCGCAGACGAACTCACGGGTGCACCTGATGCGCCGCGCGGAGCGGAGCTTACAAGACGCCGCAGCACGACTCAACGAAGATGCCAACCGGCGCTCAGGCTTGCAACCCAACTCTGTTCGTAACCGCATCATGCCGTTTCGCTTTTCCGGCTGGCTTAGTCGAGGGCATGAGGCCTGTGAACCAGGCCGTGCGGCGGCTGTTCGGGACGCCGCGAAACGCGGCGACGGCAGCTCATTTGCCCTTTTCCACAATTTAAGTAGTTATTCCCTTGACGATAGCGACCGGGCAGTGAGCATTCTATTTACCCCCACTGAAGTGAAAACCTGGGCGAGGTCTGCACGGGCGAGTGTGCATGGGCAATGACTCCCAGGGGCGCAAGAGTGTAGTGACCCAGGGCACTGCCCATGTACGGCGGTTAGCGCCAAATATGCTTGCTAGTTGACGTAATTGGAACATCCAGCCCCAAGCTCTTCGGGGGCTGCGGGCCATGAAATAGCGCGATTCTTAAAGGTTTCTTCAAGTGATATTTTTGCGCGACATCTCTTTTTTCGCGCCGTTGGGCCGTGATTTCACAACGGTCAGTGTGCCTTTCGGCCATTCTTCGCAGCAGAATTACGACGCGGCGTTTCTGCGCGCGTGCGCCGACAAGCTCACCCGTTGGCGGGCATTTCCTCTATGCCTAACGTTCTTATGTTGCTTGCCATTCGCACTGTGTGGGTGCGGCGGAGGGAAGATTATCGTTCCGCCCGCAAACGCAGGATCTCTCCAGGCATCCACGACTGCCATCACATTTGGTGGAGTGACCCTGGGCCAAACGGCCAGCTCAAATCTTTCTCTTGTGAATAAGGGATCGGCGGCCGTGCAAGTTTCCCAGATGACGGTGGCGGGACAGGCGTTCTCAGTCAGTGGGGAAGGTGACCTTCCGGTTCAGGTAGCTGCCGGTGGCACTTATAGCTTCAGTGTGAACTTCTCACCGGCTGCGACGGGAGCCGCGACAGGCCAGTTGACGATCACCAGCAACTCCAAAGTCAATGGAACGCTCGAGATTGGACTCAGCGGCACCGGAGCAGCGGCCAGCTCGACAAGTCTGAGCTCCTTGAGCTGCGCAAGCGGATCAGTAACGGGAGCAGGCACGGACCGCTGCGCAGTGACTCTGAACGCTGCAGCAGCCAGTGGCGGGCTCACGGTAGGCTTAGCCAGTAACAACTCCGCGGTGACGGTGCCGGCTTCAGTAGCGGTGCCGGCAGGGGCAACCAGCGCCAGCTTCACGGCCAACGTCTCCCCGGTCAGCACTATGCAGACTGCGACGCTGACGGCCAGTGCGGACGGCATTTCAGAGAGCTTTGCTTTGCAGTTGGACGCGGCGGTCATTGCGGCACCTGCACTGAGCGTGAGTGCCACGAACCTGGATTTTGGCGGCGTGGGCGTCAACACGGCAGTCACTCAGTCGCTGACTTTGTCCTCAACGGGTACCGCGCCGGTGACCGTGAGCACAGCAGGCGTGTTGGGGAGTGGATTTTCGATGTCGGGCGAGGGATTCCCGGTGACGCTGAATCCGGGCCAGACGTCAACCCTGAGCGTGCAGTTTGATCCGACCACAGTGGGAACGGCGACGGGTTCGCTGACCTTCGCCAGCAACTCCTCCATGGGATCGCCGACAGTCGTCAATCTGAGCGGCACGGGCGTGCCCGTGCTGAGCGCGCTCAGTTGCAACATTGGGTCGATGACGGGGGCGGGAACCGACAACTGCACGGTGATGCTGAACGCAGCAACTGCCAGCGGAGGTTTCACGGTGAGCCTGGCGGCCAGCAATGGCGCGGTGACAGTGCCGGCCACGGTGACGGTGCCAGCAGGCCTGAACAGCGCCAGCTTCACTGCAACAGTTTCTTCCGTCAGCACCGCTCAGACGATTATGCTCATCGCCACCGCGGGAGGTATTTCGAAGAGCTTTCCCCTGCAGTTGAATGTTGGCACCGGCGGGCTAAACATCAACGCTACAAACGTAGCCTTCGGCAGCGTGCCTGTGAACACAACGGCAACGCAATCAGTGGCCTTGACTGCTTCCGGCGCGCTGCCGATCACGGTTACCGCGGCAACGGTGGTGGGGGACGGCTTCTCGATTTCGGGTGCAACGTTCCCCCTAGTTCTTACGGATGAGCAGGCAGCTACGCTGGAGATCGCGTTTGATCCAACCACGGCGGGCGCGACGACGGGGCAACTGATCATTCTCAGCACTTCTCTTGCAAACGGTGCAACGGTCATCAATCTAAGCGGCACTGGAGTGCCGCTTCAAGTCAGTTTGAGCTGGGATGCACCGAGCAGTTCTCCCGATCCGGTGGCCGGGTATCACATTTATCGATCTCCGGATGGCGGGACTTCGTATGAGCTATTGAATCTGTCCATTGTGACCGACACAGCCTTTTTGGATACGACTGTCCAAAATGGGCAAACCTACGACTACATTGTTGAGAGTGTCGATGCGTCTGGGACCGAAAGCCCACCTTCCAACATGGCTAGCGTAACTATCCCCTAGAACTTGCCGAAGAGTGATCTGATCTCCGAGGGATTTCTGTACGTTGATCCAGGCCGGACTCCACAGTTCGCATGAGCTCCACGTGGCAGAGATTCGCGCCGATCCTAAAGGCCAAACGACGCTCGATGCAGGGCGCGGGAGTTTACGAATCCGCTCGGGCCGTTAGCCTCCGCAGTTTGTTGAATGGAACAGCATTGTGATCGAACCCGGGTTCGATACAGCCATGTCACATTCGTGACGAGGCAGCAGCGAACTGCGAATGAGCTCGATCGCCAGCGTTTTCAGGGGGCTAAATGGAGGTAACATTTGACGTGGTTACCGATGTGCGACTGTTTCGATTCGGAATTGCGATCCTGGTCTTCAGCGATGAGCAAAGGAGTGGGAAATGACCAGGTAATCGAATAAGCCGACCTCGTCCGATCCCCGGGCTTCTGATTGCCTTCCTGGAAGCCAATCGGCGCATGCCGGGATCGGAAGCTCTGAGATTACGACAAAGAAAGTGCAACATGCTTTGTTTTCTGCGAGATTGCGACGTATACGGCGGCAATTAAGGACGAAGATCGTGTCGAGCTACCGGGAACCTTTCGTATTTGGACTAACGCCAGAGTAATCACTTGCATACACTTTAGTGACAATCATCACGGCCCAATTTCAACCTTTCGCCGATCCTGTCGATACAAAAAGCGCTGATCAAAGAGACTGTCTCCTTCTTAGGTAAGAGGGTTTGAGGGCACGCGGACGGGATAGCGTGCGCCTGGGAAGGAGGAGTCTATGTATACGTTTTCAAAACGCGAAGTCATATGGGCCTTTCCACGGCACTACACCTGTTCAGAAGAGATTTGCACCAGGAACTGCATCTCTATGCACCAACCTCTCACGATTGATCGTACGCGGTGAGCCTGGCCAAGCTGTAGTCGGTCACTCCCAACTTCTCTGCACCGGCCTGGTCGTAGCGGTCCTAGCCGGTTGTCTTCCCCTGGCCCTGTCCGGTTGCGGCGGAGCTTTCCTGAACCCAGCGGATGGCGCGGCGCTCCAAGCATCGGCAAGCAACGAGCCGTTCGGCACAGCGTCTGCCGGTCAAACTGCCGACAGCAATGCCTCGATGGTGAATCCGGGTTCAGCACAGCTCGAACCATCACGGCTCGACGCTGTAAAGCCGTCCAGCTCAATAAATGCTCAGAGCAACACGCCCGTCCCTGTAGCGTCTGACAGCGGCACCCCTCGCTTGGAAACGCAGTTTGCTCCAGCCTCGCCTTTGGCAGCGTCAACGTGAATACGCCGGCAACCCGGTTGCCGGCTATAACGTCTATCGCTCACCCAGCGGCGCCGGCAATTACCAGCAGGTGAATCCTTCGGTGGTGGCCCAGACCGCCTACGTGGACACGACGGTGCAAGCCGGGCAGAACTACGACTACATCGTGGAGAGTGTCGACGCCTCGGGGGTTACGAGCGTCCCCTCCAACATGGCCAGCGTCGCCATCCCGTAGACGCACGCGTCAGGAGAGGCCCAATACGCAGAAGGCCGGCGGAGCGGATGGGCGGGACGATGCCCGCCTTCCGTGCCGCCGGCCTTGGAGTGCGCCGACTTTGATGCCGCGATGCGTGCTACTGCATGACGAGCGTGACGCTCGGCGCGTGCTGCGAGTTGCCAATCGAGTGAGTGTATAGTATGTAAAAGAACATGCCGGATCGTGGCGACAAACTGCTTGATCTCCCATTCAAGGGGAGGCGGAACTACCTGCATGTTACCGATATTTTTCCGGCACTCGACGATTTGGCCAGAGTTCGCTTCGGTTCACAGGCTCATGTTGACACCCTTATCATTCGGCGCCCGATCAGGCACGCAATTTCAGTATCATTCGCGCCTGATGCTTTATCAGTAGGCTCCTTTCGAATCCGATGCGGAGCTGAAACAATCAACGGCTGGCTGCTGGAATCGAACCAGCCCGTTGCCCGAAGGAACCCGATTGATATTCCTTCGGTTCCAAAGTCCGTTCTCTCGGATCCTGGTGTTGCGCGTCTTTCAAAACCCATTCCCGGCAGCGATGTTCTTGAGATGGTTGTGGCACTGATGAAGTGTGTCCTCAACCAATTGACTCCAGGGCAATGGTGGCTTTGCGAAATCCACCTGGATACGCCTCTCACCCAATTGTTTCCTCTGGAGGTGCGAGTACGGCGCAATCTTGGCGGACGTTTTTTGGCTTTCGAGATCGTTCAAGCAGGTAAAATGATTGGATCGACACGAGCTATATTTGGCGAGTCCGATTCCTAGGAGATCATGCTTGGCCCAGGAAACTACACCGGCTTCTAACTCGACACCTCTCGTCTCTTGCGCACACATCCGCGAGATCATTGCTGGCATCGATACTCGAATGGACTCTAGCAGGCTCCGCGACGATACTCTGTTCAAAGATGCCGGTGCCGACTCTCTAGATCTCTTCAACTTGATCCTAGCTGTTGAGGATAAGTATCACATCCGAATCCCCAGCGAGGATCTCTATCGAGTAAACAGCCTTGCTGCGATAGCGGAGTACCTTATCGAGAGACTGTCGTGACGTCGTTTCGCGTTCGCCGATTAGAGAGCGGCGATGAACTCAGCCTTAACGAAACCTACAACCGAATCACCGCAAGCGGACGCGGGAAATGGCCGCGACCACTGGAGGCTATGCAATGGATCTGGCACAACGCTCCGGGCGGCCCAGCGGATAGTTGGATTGTCGAGGTTTCGGGCACAACCGGCTGGAGAATCGTCGGCCACCACGCCCTTTGTCCAGTTCGCTTCACATTCGGTGACCAGGATCTGCTGTGCGCAAAAACGATCAACACCTTTTTGCTCCCAGAATTCCGCGACAAGTTCCTTTACTTGCGATTCGAATATGAATGCCTAAGGGAGGCAGATCGCCGTTTTGACGCGACCTACACGGTTGCACCCGGATCGGTCAGACTACGGAGCGGGCTGGGTTATACCAACTTCGGAACATGGATCCAATTTGAACGCAGACTTCGACCCTTCAGTATGGCCTTTCGCGCGGTGAGATACCTTACCAGACGATACTCGCATCCTGCAGGAGCACGTCTGTCGCGCATGCTCGCATCTCTTTCGTCCTCAGCCGTACAATCGGCACCGTTTGCATTAGTGGAGCACGGGCCACTCGATGCGGAATTGGCTGCGTTCTTCGCGGACTTCTGGAGCCAGGCTCGGACAAATGCAGGGATGGCCCCACGGCGTGAATTCGTCGATATCGAATGGCGCTATCTGAAGCGCCCCGGTTTTATTGGTTCCGTGTTGACGTATGCTGGGCCAGGGGATAGCCGCGCATACTTCATAGTTGATTCCTTTAATCCGCTTCTTCTTTCATTGAGCGATTTCTATATCTCCCCTATGCGTCCGGAGCTATGCGCAGCGTTATTAGAAGCTCTCTTCGCTTGGTGCTTCCGGCGAGGAGCACTGGCTCTTAAGTTCAGAACAGTGGCCCAGGGCCTCCCGGCTCCTATCCTTGCGGTGTTTGCGTCAAAGATGAAAGTCTCTCCTCTTCAGCGGTTCTTGCCCAACGTCGAGTTTCCTCGGCGCTTCTCCAACATGGGTAAATCGCGGCTCGGTGACGTGCTTCCCGATTGGAATACGACCGAGATCTTGGTAGCTGATGCATTCTGACCAGCTAGCTGTCCCTTTCGGTGCAATAAGGCTCCCCTCTTGAGCGAGCACAGGATCCAGACCGATCCTATGAACGCTCAAGAGCACAAGAGCAGCCGATGTGAACGCAATCGATCGTTACGGTTGAGCCGTAACGTTCGTCGACGTGCTGGTTGCCGTGTAGTTCGTGTCCCCGGAGTAGTTGGCTGCCACGGTGTAGGTGCCCGACGATACCTGCACGGTTCTCGTCGCCGAGAAGGTCCCGGTGCCGTCAGGCGCTCCCGAGGCCCACGGATTGCCGTTGATGGTCAACGCGATCGTGCCCCCATGATCACCGGACACCGTCGCCGAACAAGTCAGCTGCTGCTGATAGCTCACCGGGTTCGGCGTGCAGTTGATGCCTAACGTCGGTGTGGCTGGCTGCGCCGTTACGTTCGTCGACGTACTGGTTGCCGTGTAGTTCGTGTCCCCGGAGTAGTTGGCTGCCACGGTGTAGGTGCCCGACGATACCTGCACGGTTCTCGTCGCCGAGAAGGTTCCGCTGCCATTCGGCGCTCCCGAGGCCCACGGATTGCCGTTGATGGTCAACGCGATCGTGCCGCCGAAATCGCCGGACACCGTCGCCGAGCAGGTCAGCTGCTGCTGATATCCCACCGGGTTCGGTGTGCAGTTGATACCCAGCGTCGGCGTGCCTTTTTGCGCGGTAACGTTCGTCGACGTACTGGTTGCCGTGTAGTTCGTGTCCCCGGAGTAGTTGGCGCCAACAGTGTAGGTTCCCGACGATACCTGCACCGTTCTCGTCGCCGAGAAGGTCCCGGTGCCGTCAGGCGCTCCTGAGGCCCACGGATTGCCGTTGATGGTCAACGCGATCGTGCCCCCATGATCACCGGACACAGTTGCCGAGCAGGTGAGCTGTTGCCCGTCACCCACCGGGTTCGGTGTGCAGTTGATGCCCAGCGTCGGCGTGCCTTTTTGCGCGGTAACGTTCGTCGACGTGCTGGTTGCCGTGTAGTTCGTGTCCCCAGAGTAGTTGGCTGCCACGGTGTAGGTGCCCGACGATACCTGCACGGTTCTCGTCGCCGAGAAGGTTCCGCTGCCATTCGGCGCTCCCGAGGCCCACGGATTGCCGTTGATGGTCAACGCGATCGTGCCGCCGAAATCGCCGGACACCGTCGCCGAGCAGGTCAGCTGCTGCCCGTCACCCACGGGGTTCGGTGTGCAGTTGATGCCCAGCGTCGGTGTGGCTGGCTGCGCCGTAACGTTCGTCGACGTACTGGTTGCCGTGTAGTTCGTGTCCCCAGAGTAGTTGGCAGCCACGGTGTAGGTGCCCGACGATACCTGCACGGTTCTCGTCGCCGAGAAGGTTCCGCTGCCATTCGGCGCTCCCGAGGCCCACGGATTGCCGTTGATGGTCAACGCGATCGTGCCCCCATGATCACCGGACACCGTCGCCGAGCAGGTCAGCTGCTGCTGATAGCTCACCGGGTTCGGCGTGCAGTTGATGCCTAACGTCGGTGTCGCCTGGCCGATCACGAAGTTCCCCGCCGAGGCCCCCGTCAGATTGGTGTAGTTCGGGTCGGTCGAGGTGAAGTTGGCCGTGATGGCGTACGTGCCCAAATTGGTTGGTATCGTCGATGAGCCGTTGTATTTGATGTTCGACACGGTGCCGGAGACGCCGCCGCTGCTGACTGTGGCCGACTGCGGGCTACCGCTGTAGGGCACCGGCGAATTGGTCACCGAAAGCACCGGTGTCGCCTGGTTGATCACGAAGCTCCCCGCCGAGGCCGCCGTCACCGTCTTGTAATTCGTCGTGTCCGTGGGCGTGAACGTCGCCGTCATCGCGTACGTCGCCGCATTGGTCGGCACGGTCCCCGACCCGCTGTACTTCACACTGCTGAACACGCCCGGCACGTTGCCGATTCCCGTCACCGTCGCCGTCAGCGTTGCCGACTGCGGGCTGCCGTTGTAGGTCACCGGCGAATTGGTGACCGATAGCACCGGCGTCGCCTGGCCGATCACGAAGTTCCCCGCCGAGGCCCCCGTCAGATTGGTGTAGTTCGGGTCGGTCGAGGTGAAGTTGGCCGTGATGGCGTACGTGCCCAAATTGGTTGGTATCGTCGATGAGCCGTTGTATTCGATGTTCGACACGGTGCCGGAGATGCCGCCGCTGCTGACTGTGGCCGACTGCGGGCTGCCGTTGTAGGGCACCGGCGAATTGGTCACCGACAGCACCGGCGTCGCCTTGTCCACCGTCAGCGTGTAGGTGGAGCTTCCGGTGAAGCCGTTGCCGCTGTCTGTAGCGGTGACGACAACGCTGCTGAAAGTGCCTGACTGTGTCGGCGTCCCGGAAAGCGTGCCGCCGCTGGACATCGTCAAGCCCGTGGGAAGGCCCGTAGCAGACCACGTATACGTAGAACTCGGACTCGCTGTGAATGGCCCCTCGCTGTACGGGCTGTTAAACGTCGCGTCAGGTAATGTTGCCGGCGACGAAATCGTAATGTCGAGAGCCGTCCCGGTGAGGGATATCTGCTGCGTGGTGCTAGGAGACGCGTTGAGGTTGTTGTCGGTGAGGGTCACAGTGCCCGGAACAGTGCCGGAGGCTGGCGCGACAGGGGTGAACTTTACGCTGATATTGCACGACTGGCCGGGGGAAAGCGAGAAGGTAGTTGTGCAGTCGCCCGAGGAACTCCCCAGAGTGTAGTTGTTAGCGGGGGTTGAGGAGAGAGCAATACCCGGAGAAACGGCCGCTAATGGGGTAGCACTGTTGCCGTCGTTGAGAATCGTTACCGACTGGGCCGCGCTGGTGCTGCCGTCGCCCTGAAGGGAGAAGGTGAGAGCAGGCGCCGTGGCGAGGGGCAGTTCCGACACCCGGGTGAACCCGGAATTGCTGTAGTAGACATTGCCACGCGCGTCCACGGCTACGCCCGAAGCCGTAGAAAGCCCGCTGACCAGCGTGCTAACGGTGCTCGTCCCGAAGGGAATCTCAAAAAGGCCAACATCGTCGCCGATATAGACATTTCCATTGCTGTCGACTGCCACAGATTGTGGAGAATGGAAGGTGAAGCCGCCCCCGAGCGTGCTGGTCGTCGATGAAGACGTGACATGACCATTGACGGCGACGATTTCCTTGACTGCGTTGTGGCCGGTATCGGCAACATAGACGTTGCCGCTGCTATCGACAGCCACGCTTTTGGGGCTGCTAAAGCCACTTTTCAGCGTTGTGACGACACTGTAGCCGCTAGCCGCCAGGATTTCCTGGATAGCATTGATGTTGGTGTCAGCAACATACACGTTTCCGGCGCGGTCAACCGCCGTGCCCCCCGGGTTAGAAAAGGTGAAGGTGGCGCCGCCTTCAAAAAAGCCACCCACCGAGACGATGGTCGGAGTGGCGGGAATACTGCCATTCACGGCCAGGATCTCCTTGATTACACCGCCGGTTGGATCGGCCACAAAGACGTCGCCATTCCCGTCAACCGCAACCCCCGAAGGATTCGAAAAGCCCGAGCCGAGCGCCGTGGCTGTCGCGGATCCCGAAGGAATCTTGTACACAGCGGGAGCGCCGGGATCAGCGACATAGACATTGCCGCTACCGTCCACGGCGACGCCCTCGGGAAAGTGAAAGGTGGTGCTCTTGGCTAGATTGGTCGGCACTCCTGGACCAAAGGTTATCTGCGGACCTGTGCCTGTGCCGTTGACTTGGGCTGTGGCAATGATTGCCGTGCCTCCACTATTCAGCAACTCGACTGCGCCGGCCCGCGTTCCGGATGCCCTCGGGGTGAAGTTGACGGTAACCGTGCATGTGCCGGCAGAGACAGAACCGGAACACGTTGTGCTGCCCAGGGAGAAGTCCGAGCTGGCAGCGCCGTTGGTCAGCACGGCCGGCGCGCTCATGGTCCCGCCAACCGTGACGTCAAATTGCAGTGTTTCCGATAGAGGCGATGACGTTGCGACGGCCGTTGAGCCGAAATTCACGCCCCCCAACATGATTTCCTTGATGGCATAACTGCTGCTGTTGGAGTCGGAGACAAAGAGATTTCCGTTTCCATCAACGGCCACGCCGTAGGGAGTCGTGATACCGCTGTCATTCAGGGTGAGGATCGTAGTCGAACCGGCTGCTTTGCCGTTGCTGGCAACGATTTCCTTTAATGTTGGAGTGACGCCGCCGTCCGTAACATAAACGTTTCCGATCGCATCAACCGCAACGAGGTTCGGGTGGGTGAATCCGCTCCCAATCTGTGTGTTCGAGCTTGACCCCGGCGGGATTACGTACACTGCGCTGTTGACGTTATCGGCAACGTAGACGTTACCCGCGTTGTCCACCGCCACGCCTGCCCCATGAGAAAAGGGAGCCCCAATCGCGGTAATGCTGCTTGGCGAGCCCCCGCTGAACGTTATCTTGTACGCCTGGCTGGTACCAGCGTCGCCCGCGTAATCCACGACGAACAGATCCCCTGCCGCATCCACCGCCACGCCGAGGGGAGTGTTGAAAGTACCACTGTACAAAGCGGTGGGAGCATTCCAGGTTCCCGGGCCGCTGGGCTTTAATTCGTACACTTGGCGGACATAATAATCGGCCACAAAGACGTCATCGCTTCCGTCGACTGCCACGCCGATCGGTTGGTCGAAGGTACCGATGGCAGTGGGCGTCCCGTAAGTTCCACCACTGAACGGAATCTCGAACACTTTACAATTCGGAGAACAGCCGCTGAAAAAGTCGGCGAAAAAGATATTCCCGGTTGCGTCGATTGCCACACCCGCCGGGCCATCCGAAGCAATGCTAGGCAGGGGAGAAACCACCGTACCGCTGAAGTAGGCTGTCTGCGCGGACAGCGGTGCGCTGGCAGCGCACACAACGGCAAGCAGAGCGTAGATCAGGATGGGGAGCCATGCGCGCGGAACACTGCCCAACTGACCCAAGGCAGAAACGGAAATCAAAGAGGATTTTGTCGAATGGCGTACAGTCTTGGCGATCATCGAAGCACTTCTCCTATGGAAGACGGGAATACTTGGGGGAACGTTAAGTGAGCAAAGCAGCAGAATCGACAGCGGCTGCCGTGAGTAACCTGGCAGTTATTCCTACGATCCCGAAGCTAGAGATTTAGTTCATGCTAATAGTATCCTTCTGGGAAAACAATGCAAGGATCATAATCCAGAAGAAGTTGAAAGCGATGTGGTACTTCTGTGGGAATCAGGCACACGCCGCGTAACCACGGATTTGATTACCGATGGGCCATTCACGGATGGATCTTCAACGCAGTCAGGCGGCTTGATTTCCTTGGGTTGGCACGGGCGGGTCTCTTTGAAATTCTTCCCCCGAATGACGCATTTCCAGCCAAAAGTTTCCCAGGCTGGGCCGATTCTCTCATCGCAATCGCCAGATCCCCCATGGCTGCCGGACCCGCTGCGTTCAACGGGTGGAGAGCGCCTGAGCGCGCCCGGCAGATCGATGAAAAGCGTGAGAGAGGCTTCTCGAAGCCCCAGCAGCTGACTATCCCGAAAGAACCGGCCCGCGATAAACCCGCCGGTCGAAAACCAACCCCATACCCAGGATTGGCGCGATTCGCGACTCAGGCTGGGACCTTTGCGGCGGCTTCCAAGCGAGAGAAGATCAACTTGAGCTCATCAGCGACTGCGTTGACTTGCGGCTCGAGCAGCATGTTGTCATGACCAGAGACCACATTGCGAATCTCCAATCCACCGCCCGCAAGTCTTCCCCAGCCCAGAGTCGGGTCTTCGCGCAAGCCGAGGTTTTCCGGGCTGCGGTCCGTTGCGCGCAGCAAAATGATCTTGCCGGGGTATGTCTTGACAGTGAAACGCAGCAGCGCCCGCCAGTGCATTTTCTCTACCTGTGCATAGCGGACGTCAGGGGGGAGCTCACGCCCGACAATTGAGTAAAAGTAACTTGCACCATGGTTGACGCGCCGAAGCAATCGTTCTTCAAAATGCTTCCGCTGTTCCGCCAGTTTCCGGCGCAGGTAGACCATACCTTCCGCCTTCACGTTGTGCCAGAACGTCGACATCTGGTCCACCAGGCCAACGCGCTCTTCGCTGCCTGGGAGTGATGTGTCAAACAGCACAAGCAGGCCAGAGTCCGCTCCCTGTGCATTGAGCTGTTGAAACATTTCAAACGCCACGAGGCCGCCGAAGGATATACCTCCGACCAGATATGGACCTTGGGGGAGGAAAGCGCGAAGTTCCTTCACATAGGTTGAGGCCATTTCCGCAATGCTGATGTCGCGAATCTCGCCGGTTGAAACCAGTGGAGACTGAAAGGCATAAAGCGGCTGATCTGGGCCGAGAGCTCTAGCCAGCGCCTCATAGGAGAGGGCATGGCCACCAATATGATGCACACAGAAGAGTGGGACTTTCGTGCCATTGGGTTGGATCGGCACCAAGCAGGACCAATTCCGCCGTTCTGAAACAACCTCTCCGCGCGATTTCCGGATTGCATCGGCTAGCTTGCGTACGGTTCGCGCAACAAACAGAATCGCTAATTCATTGTCGACCTGATAGGTCTTCTTGATCTTTGCGAAGAGGCGTACACCGATTAAGGAATGTCCCCCCAAATCAAAGAAGTCATCATCGAGGTCGACTTTGTCGACACCGAGTAAGTCTCGCCACCAGCCGGCTAGCGTCGATTCGATGTCTTCTTCGGGAGGACCGGAGCTCAGGACCTGCGGTGTTTCCTTCGATGTGCGAAGCGCCAGATCCTCCGGACGCTGTGGAGCAACGATCACGGAGGTTGGAGTCTTAACAAGGAGGATCCTCTTCAGGGCATGGACACCCTGAAGCGGCGGTATTCCTGAGTGGCTGAGGGATGTAATGAGCTTTAGTCTTTTCAGATCCGCGATGCGGCTCGACGCCGATTTCTCCTCCGCCACCGTCCCGGTATCTCCAATACGCCGCATGGCAAAGCCCTCGATCTCAACGAGAACCTGATTCTGCTCATTCAGCAGCGTGATATCGAAGCTTTCAACCTCCCCATGAACCTCGTTTTCCCGCCGCGCACGGATGTGGCTGAAGACCTTGCGAGGCAGCGCATCGTAAACGCAGATTCTCTTGTAGGAAAACGGCAGATAGAGATCAGCCGCCGAATCATACCCGGCGGTCAAGTAAAGCGAACAGCCCGTCGCCAAATCCAGCAGGGCGGGATGCATCAAGAAAGATGTTGTATCCTGCGCAAACTCCGGATCGAGCTCGATCTCAGCCAAGCCCTCGCTCTCGCCGATCTGCAGCCGGCGCAGGCAATGCCAGCGCGGACCAAAATCAAAGTACTTCTCCTGCCTGGTTCGATGCTGGTCATCGAAGACGATTTGCTGCTTCTGACAGCGCGCAGCCAATTTGGCGCGGTCAACCGGAACCCCGGGCCGCGCGGACGAAGCCGCAATTGATCCCGCGCAATACTCGACCCATTCATTCTCGTGCGCAAGAACGGAGAAGCGATATGTGCCATTATCCGCGCCGTCTGTTTGTTCGCGCGTGAGTTGCACAAAGACTTCCTTCTGAGCGGCGGCATCGAATGTAAGTGGCGCAAGGAAGAAGACGTCGCGCAACTCGACGGCACGCTGGCGAGATGTGCGCGGGAAGGCAGCGGTGGCCATTTCCAAGTAGCCGGTTCCCGGCACGAGTGCCTTGCCAGATTTGAATTGATGTTCGGCGAGAAGCCACTGCCGCGAGATAGAAAAATCACTGGCGCAGACGATGGCCTGCGGAGTGTCGAGAAGGCGCCTATGAATCAACGGATGTTGTGTTGAAGCGCGCGCGGCCATCCCAACATCACGCCAGGCACTCCAGTTAATGCCCGTCACCGGCTCCTTCCGGCTGAGAGCGAAGGCATCGAGAAATGCGTTCGCCGCCGCATAATCCACTTGTCCTGGTGGTGGGGAGACGGAGCTGATCGACGAGAACAACACAAAACACTTAAGCGGCACGTCGCGCAAGGCGCTCTCGAGAACCAGAGTGCCACGCAATTTGGGAAGGAGCACCCTGGCAGCGGCTTCCCGGCTTTTCAGCATCAAGGGCCCGTCATCAAGAATGCCCGCCGCGTGAAAGACACCGTCGATTTTCCCGAACCGCTTGATGGCCAAGGCGATGACATTCCGCATCTCCGACAGATCTGACGCATCAGCTTGCGCAACGAGTAAGCCGCGGGCTTCGGATCGAATCTGAATCAGCTTTCGCAGCTTGTCTTTGTCTGTGCCGGGAACGCCGGAATCGTTCAGTGAGGCTTCCCACACTGCCTCAGGGCGCAGTGGCGAGCGGCCGACGAGAATCAAGTGGGCCTTAAACTCGCGCGCCAAGTACTCCGCGACCACCAATCCGATGCCGCCAAATCCGCCAGTGATGAGATAGACGCCGCCACTCTCCAATGTGGTGCGCTCGGGAGCTGCAGCAAGGTCGAGGCGATCCACTGATTCGGTATATCGCTGTGCTCCGCGAAAGGCGAATGCACCATTCTCGCCGGATGTGTTCATCTCGGCGACTATCCTCATTGCGCAGTCTTCGATCCGACCACTTTCAAAATCAACATCAATGCTTCTACATGCGATTCCGGGAAGTTCCTTCGGAATCACCCGCGCCGGACCAAGCAATACGGCTCGTGCGGGGTGGTGAATTGGCTCATCGGCGACTTGTTGCAGGCGATTCGAGACAAATGCCAGATCCAGGGCAGCAATGTCCTGAGCTCCTAAAGCCTGTGCAAGGAAAAGAGCACTGTAGAAGCTGGAATCGAGCGTTTCGTCAAGCGGCACGTCGCCTTCGCTTGCCACCACTGACCACAAATGAACGATTTTCCTTGGCACTAGTCCGTCCGTGCTTAGCCGGCTGACCAAGGCATCATAATCTTCGCGCGCGCCAGGCCTGATCGAATAGCTATTCCTTTCGGATCGGCGAAACTCTGGCCCGGAATCGACGATCACGACTTCCTGCTTCTCCGATTTGAGCTTGGAAGCAATCTGATCGCCGAGTCCCAGTGAGTCCCGAAAGATGATCCAGCAGCCAGGCTCACGATTGGCGCCGGGGGCAAGCGGAACCGGTTTCCAGGCGCGCTTATAGAACCATGTATCTATGTTTTCTTCGGCTTTCTCGGTGAGTTCAAACGCATGTGCGTCGGCATGGTGAGAGCGGTCCGATTCGATCGGATGAGGCCGGTCCGGTTCGATCCAGAAGTTTTGGTGCTCGAACGGGTAGGCCGGCAAGGAAACGCGCTGGACAGAACCCGGTGGGTACAGGGCTGCCCAGTCGATGTCGACGCCCTGGGTCCAAAGACGACCAAGAGTTGTGAGCGCGCAACGGAGGGCAGAGGCCGCCTCGCGAGGATGTGGAAGAGACTGATGCGCTCGTATTGCCTTGTCGCCCTGTTGGCGAGCCAGCGAAGTGAGGGTGTTCCCAGGACCGACCTCGATCAGGATTTGGTTCGCGTTGCGCGTGAGTGTAGCAAGACATTCTGAGAATTGAACCGTGTGCCGAATGTGGCGCGCCCAGTATCCCGGATCGGTGGCTTCCTCGGGCTTGATCCAGGTTCCGGTGACATTCGACACAAACGGAGTTTTTGGCGGTTTCAACGAGAAGCCGCGGAGTTGGTGTTCGAATTCACCGAGAATCGGGTCCATCATGGCTGAATGGAATGCGTGCGAGGTGTGCAAGCGGCGGCAGACAACGTGCCGCTTTGCGAGGTCAGCTTCAAGAACCTCGATTTCGGGTGTGGGTCCGGAGACCACACAAAGGTCAGGGCTATTGACAGCCGCGAGTGACAAGGAGCCAGCGCACTGGATTTCACTCGCCGGGAGCGGAATGGCGAGCATCGAGCCGCCGGGCAAATCGTAGATAAGGCGCCCGCGAAGGGCGACGACGGCAAGAGCATCGGCGAGCGAGAATGCCCCCGCGAGACATGCAGCGACATACTCGCCGATGCTGTGACCCACCATGGCTTCAGGTTGAACGCCGAGAGACATCCACCAACGAGCCAGCGCGTACTCAATGGAAAAGAGAGCTGGTTGCGTGAGCCACGTTTGGTTCAGTTTTTCGGAAGCCGAGCCTTCGTCCGGCTGAGGCGGATATAGAGCCTGGAGCAGGTCGATGCCAAGCGGCCGCTGGAGTTCGCGAGCGCAGTCATCGAGAGTGGCGCGGAAGACGGGCGCGTGCTCATACAACTCTCTGCCCATGTTGACATACTGGGCTCCCTGACCAGAGAACATGAAGGCGATCGGCGGCGCGCTTCCCCTGGCAATTCCTGACGCAATCTCTTTGTGCTGCGGATTCGAAAGGGCCGCGGCGGCGGCGGCGGTGCTTTCCACGACCACTGCGCGACGATGCGGAAAACCCTGGCGGCCGAGTTGGCAGGTGAAGGCAACGTCTCCCAGGTTTAACTCCGGGTGAGCCGAGAGATGGTTGGCGAGGTTGTTGGAGGCTCGCTCAACGGCGGTTTCGGACTTCGCAGAGATCGCGAGGAGATGACAGGGAGGTAACTGTCGCGACAGTTTGGCCTCCGGCGCTTTCTCCAACACCACGTGGGCATTTGTGCCGCCAATGCCCAAAGAAGTGACTCCCGCGCGAAGCGTCGATCCCTTTGCGGCCCAGTCGGCAAGCTTGTCGTTGATATAGAATGGGCTGCCTTCAAGTTCGATGTGGGGATTTAGCTTTTTGAAGTGAAGGCTGGGTGGCAGCTGGGAGTGCTCAAGCGCGAGGACAGTTTTGATGAGCCCAGCCACGCCCGCCGCTGCGTCGAGGTGACCCAGGTTCGACTTTAATGAGCCAATGCCACAGTAGCCTACGTTTGTAGTGGTCGCGCGGAATGCCTTTGTGAGCGCACGAACTTCGATGGGATCGCCGACGATTGTCCCAGTTCCATGCGTTTCGACGTAGGAGATGTCTTGTGCATTGATCCCCGCGTAGCTAAGCGCTTCGGCGATGACCTCTGCCTGACCGTCGATACTCGGGGCGAGATAGCCCACCTTGCGCGCGCCATCGTTATTGATGGCCGAGCCGAGAATGACGGCACGTATTTGGTCATGTTCGTTGAGCGCGTCGTCAAGGCGGCGAAGCACGACGATACCGAGGCCGCTTGCAAACACGGTGCCGCTCGAGCCGGCATCAAAGGGGCGGCAATGACCGTCGCGCGAAAGAATTTCGCCCTCACGGTAAATGTAGCCAAGCCCGTTCGGGATCTCTATGGTAACCCCGCCTGCCAGTGCCATGTCGCACTCATAGTTAAGGAGGCTCTGGCACGCAAGATGAACAGCCACGAGAGAGGTAGAGCATGCTGTCTGCACGTTCACGCTCGGCCCGCGGAGGTCAAACTGGTAAGAGACACGCGTTGCCAAGACATCTTTGTCGTTGCCGGTTTGCTTCAGCTGAAACAGGCCCGCAGTCTCGACCAGGCGGCGATTGGCAAGAAGATTGTGAATCAGGTAGGTATTCATACCCGATCCAGCGAAGACGCCCACTGAGCCGTCGAATTGTCTTGGCGGATGGCCTGCGTCTTCAAGCGCCTCCCAGGCGCACTCAAGAAAATGCCGGTGTTGCGGGTCCATGATGGATGCGTCTCTCGGGCTCAGGCCAAAGAAGGAAGCATCAAACGCCGGCACATTCTCGAGCACAGAGGCTCTCTTGACATAATCCGGATTAGCGAGCTCCTCATGCGTGGCTCCCGAAGCAGCCAGCTCGGCGTCTGAGCGGTCGGAAATCGATTCGACTCCGTCGCGGAGGTTCCGCCAGAATTCGCCCACGTTGCGCGCGCCGGGGAAGCGACCCGCCATGCCGATGATTGCGATCGGGGAAGTGTTCATCTAAGTCCGCTGCTTCGGGTACTACCCTCTTCGACGTAAAGCCGAAATCCGGGCCTTTGCGGAGTCGCGGAACAACAGCCTTCGGCGATCTTTGCAGAAGAGGAGTGTCTTGAATGGGGGAACATTAGTGTAGCAAAAAACTCGCACTTAGCGAGTACTTCGGGAAGTGCGCCAGTCATTGCGCGGTTGCTCTCTTGTCGATGCATTGAATCAACAAGCATGGAGCCGCATAAGGCGATTGCCGTCTCAGTCGTAGGTATTTGCGATTCGCCTTGCAAGCCACTTTGCCTAATTGGCATGACACATGAGTGACGAATTGACATAGACAAGCACGTCAATGGGACGGAACCGGCCCATCTCGAACTTAGTCGGGTGTTGAAAGTGCGGGTCATTAGAAAGTCGTTCAGCAAACTCGGCGTTATGCGCGTTGTCGAGGTTCTCTTTGATCGTTACCTCTCCCGTAAAATGCGGCGCCGTGATCACTACATCTTCCTGGTCCGCACGAGCCATGAGTTTCCGCCAATCGATGGGCCCGTCCTCGAAGCGCCATAACCAGTCAACGTCTGGCGGCGCGAGGCCCTGCGAAACCCACGCGTACTCGATTTGCGGTTCATCGAAGGCGCGTCCATTTCCCACATAACCGATCTTCGGCGATTTGAGACCGCAATTCTGAGTCAGGACTCTGGCGGGCGCCCAGTCCCACTGGTCGAATCTGGCCATCGCCTGCCATGGATAAACTCCATTACTAAATCCGATCTCGATGGGCTGCTTATTAGGGACCACAACGGGAGCAAGAAGCATCGCCAGTTGACCACACACAAGAATGCCCGATGTCAAGCAGCCAACGAGGGAGGAACACCAGCCTGACAGTTCTCCCAGCACGCCAACAGAGACGGCGAGAGGTATGAGCGCGGGGGAAATATGACGCAGAAGATAATTTGTGCCACTGAGTTGCGCCAGCAGAATTGGCACGGCCCCACAGGCACAAGCAATCAGAACGGCTTTTTCTCGATTCGTGAAAGATCTTCCATGGTTTTGAAAGTGCCTAACAAAAGAGACAATGGCAATGAGGACGATCAGGATTGCGATCCCATGCCCAAGCAGGCCTTGAACAAAGCTGCTGAGCCACTTCATCAACGTAAACAGCGACGGCGATCCCATCGAATTACGCACGTCGCTCCTTGCAAATTCGACATACTGAATTAAACCTTTGAGATTCATCAACCACCACGGCGCGCCTATGAGCAAGCCGAGAACGATGGCCTTTCTTTGCCCTCTCAACTTTGGGATTTGCAGCCATCCGTAGTGACCCGCGATAAACCAAAAGACAAAAACCGGGATAGCAATCGGCAAAAACGAGGGCTTTGCGAGAAGTCCAACCCCTATCGACAGGCCCAGACCAATCCATGTGACACGGCTCTGTCTTTGTTCGCTCCAAGCTCGAAACACGTAGTAGAGCATCGCCGAAATCGCCAGATACAGAGAAGTGTCGGTGCCGAAGACAATGCTCGCAGCGATGACTTCCGGAGAAAGAGCAAATATCAGAACAGCAAGCGCTCCGGCGGCGCGCCCCGCAATAAGAGCGCCCGTCCTGTAGAGGAACCAACAACTCAGCGCATAGCATGCCAAAGAAACGAGACGCGCAACGATTACATGGAAGCCGAAGACAGCAAGAAACGGCAACACGATCAGGCGATAGGCAGGTGGATGTCCATAGTCCTTTAAAAGGATTCTTCCGCAGAGTGAAAGGATCTTCCCGGCCCAAAGACGTTGGACGTCGATTCCGCTCTGATTCAGATACTCCGCCTCATCCCAATGCAACCCGAAGGGGTGAGCATGCGACCATATGATTGCCGCAAGGACGATGATCAGTACAGCTGAACCAGCCGAATACGCCCACACGTTTTGACAAACGCGTCGTTTCTCCGTCATCGGTTTAGATCCACACGATCGCTGATCGCCGGTAGAATGACCGATCCAGAAAGACCCGCAGGTTCTCAATCGGCATGGGCTCTCCCATTCACTACAGAGGTTGCCCCAGGTTCCTGCGCCCGCTTGAGCCAGCTTTCCCGCCAATAGGGATAAATCGATCTAGGACAAAGTCGATGAAAGTCGGCCCTGCACACTACACCCTCGAGGACGATACTCGGATGCTTCATCCTGACCATTTTCCCCGTCCGTTCATCGATAATGCGCCCCACCTTCCGCAACACCCTGTAGATCCCTCCGCAATATGGAAGCATCTCGGAGTCGAACCACAGCCCATGGTCTTTCAGATTTTGGTCGAGAGTTGTCTCAATCTCTTCCTTACTCCGCACTTCAACCAGTTCTCCTGGCTGTAAATTCAGTGCCCCGTTGCTCACGCTTGGTCCGCGACCACTGATGCACGGATAAGGCTTTCCCTTTCGGCGAGCCTGGATCTCATTGAAACACCCAATGACCGTTGCGTGGAGGATGCGCACGCACGCGAGCACCGCATCAAGAAAGCGATCCGCCCAAGTCGTCCCTGCGAGCCCGCTCGAGACGTTCCCCGACAGCAGGTCCTGGATATATTGGCGCGGATTCCAAAAGCTCATACGCGAGGTGAATTGCGTGACGTCCGTAACCTGGCAGCGATAGAGGGTTACTCCCTCTGGCGACAGGTAGCGCGTGGCGGAGGCTACTGCCGCTTCTGTGCAGGATCCCGCCGCGGGTGAATGCTGAATACTTACCCCTTCCGCCGGCCGTATCTCAACCAGCTCGCTGCCGGCGCGCTTCAGCCACGCCTCCTTCCAGAAGATCAAACAGCTCGCCTCGCACCCATCGTGCCCGCTTCCATCGCAACGAACACCCGATAGGTGCACTGCGTTGTTTAGCCTGCGAATGCTCCAGCCCCGCAGATAATCGCAAGTCTTGTGAGCGCTTTTGAACACCTGGAATCTTTGGCCACAGTATTGAAACATCTCCGGCATAAAGGGCATGTTATCCAGGCAGCCGCGTTCATCCAGCGTCGCGAGGATCTCTTCCTTTGTCCGGACTTCAACCCATTCGCCGGCCTTAAGCTTCAATGCCTTGACCCGTGGCAAACGACTTTTGTGCATTGTTTCTTCTGCGATCCTTTCGCCTCTGAGCCAGTCGATTCGCTGTTGCGTGAACTACATGATTCCAATCCCGCCCGAGGTGAGCGAGCGGCACAGTCGGAGCCAGTTTTCCCTCTGTCAACGGTTTTGCGGCGGCGCACCTATCTTCTAAAGAGCAAATTGACTTTTCAGGTTCGCAAACAGTGCTCGCGGCCTCAGGACCAGATTGATAACCCTGACCAATGCTCTTCCAGCTACGCGAGTGCGGCTAAAGCCGACCCCTGCCGCTTCCATCTTTGCCCGGTGATACTTCCAGAAGCTCTTTCCTTTTCGATGAAGCAGGCCCCACCCGAGATAGTTGTAGTATTCCTTCAACTTCAGCTTCAGGCAGCGCTGATATTCTTCCTGACTCAGATAGTCATGACCATGCGTGACCAGGTCATGAAGCCTTCCTGCCAAGAATGTATTAAGTTCTGTGGAAAACGCATAGAGTGATGCGTCGCGCACTCGCGTGTACGTAAGAACCTGATTGACAAAGCCGAAATCACAGCTCTTGAGGAGCGCCAAGCAGGCATCAGAATCAGAGTGGAGATTTGATTCGTCAAAGAAGGGGTCCCGGTTCCGAACGAGCTCGGCACGAAAGAGGAGTGACGTTGCGGTTCCAAACACATACAACCCTTCCAGAAAGAGTTTGCGACAGATCTCCCTTCCTGGAACAACTTCACTCGGATACGGAAGGCCGGTCCACATGACCTGGTGGCCTTGCAAGCCATAAGCGCCTACGATTCCCACCGTTGGATGTCTTTCGGCGACGCGCACCATTTGCTCCAGGCACTCCGGGAAAATTAAGTCGTCGGCAAAGAGGATTTTGCAATACTTGCTGAAGTGAGAAATCTTTCGCAGAGCACTATTAAAGTTTTCTACTGCGCGCAAGCAGTGATCGTTACGCTCAACGCGAATCCTCGAATCTCTTTCTGCATACCCATGCGCGATTCGGGGCGAGCTATCTGTACTGCAGTTGTCCGCGATCAGGCACTCCCAGTTCTGATAGGTCTGCGCAAGTAGGCTCTCGATGCAGGCGGCAAGGTGGCTCTCCTCGTTGTACATCGGAGTGACGATGCTGACCAGCGGCTGTCCCGTGGCGTCCATCCCAAAACTTCCTATCTTCCCTTTGGAGTCTCTTAGACCAACGAAACTGCGTTTCCTTCGCTCACCTCGCGCCGCCGGAATCCATCAACGAGATTCATAAATAGGGGCTTCTGCCCCATGACAAACAGCAGTACCGATAGATAAACAGAAG
Organism: uncultured Acidobacteriaceae bacterium; assembly: GCA_963836525.1. Taxonomy (GTDB): domain Bacteria; phylum Acidobacteriota; class Terriglobia; order Terriglobales; family Acidobacteriaceae; genus Telmatobacter. The sequence continues at coordinate 913,332 of CAWIJW010000003.1, read as the reverse complement.
CGAACACCGACGTTTCCGCCGCAAACCTGAGTAATGTCGGAATGCGGTGTGCGAAAAGGAGTTCCACTGGGAAGGAAAGCAGCGCCGCTGTACCCCCGGAAATCAACGGAGGAAGCAGCGTGCGCATTACATCCTTGACTGAAATAGCCGTGCCGTGCACGCACCACACGATATGCGGGAGGAGCCACAATGCCATTGCCGCCGAGTATCCGAAAGCCACACCCCGTGGACCATAAGGCAATCCGAGCACGTACCCAGTGATTACCAGAGGCGCAATGACGAAAGCGATTTTAAGGCTTCGTGCGGTCTTTCCGATCGCAAACAGAATCCATGAAAAGGGGTTGATCATCGCGAAGACCGCGATGGTCGGCGCCAGCAGACGGAAAATCGGAACGGCTTCCTTCCATTTGGCGCCGAGAAGAATGGAGATCAGATTGGGAGCATACAGAGCACAGAAGATCGAAGCTGGAATAGTGAGGGACAGAATGAGAGAATAACCCTTGAGGAAATAGCTGCGAAGTCTCTGCGGATCATCTTGAATTCGTGAAAGTGCAGAGAATGCAACCTCTCCAACCGCGGAGTTCAGATTGTCGGTCGGCACATTGACGAGTTGGTAGGCCCGCCCGTAAATGCCGATGGCATCTGCTCCCCAATATCTTCCCAAGAGCGCCTTTTCCAGATTGTATGCGATGTAGACCACGACGCTGTTCAGGGTGATCGTGCCCCCAAAATGTAACATCGAGCGCAGTCCAACACCCTTCCTGGGCAGCCGGGGAACCCAGGCCGCGGTCAGCCACAAGCCTATCGTCAACACGATTGGGAGAAGCACTGTCATAGCCACCAATGCCCAATAGCCATAACCCGCGTTTGCCAAAACAATTGCCGCCACACTGCTGAGCGCCAGGGCAACGACGTTCACGACGGATAGCGCGGTAAAACGCATTTGCCGCTGCAAGACAGCCGAATGCTGTACGCCAATCGCGTTGCAGAAGAAGCCGAAGGCCAGGACAACCGTCACCCAAAGGAGGCGTGGTTCGTGATAAAAGGCGACAACAGCAGGAGCCAGAGCTGCAGTAACGAGGGCGAGGACAATTCCAAACCCCACGTTGACCCAGAATAGATTGGAAATCTGCTCGTCAGTAACATCTGAGCGCTGCACCGCAGCGGCGCCCAAGCCGAAGTCCCTGAAGAGGCTTAAGACTCCCGTAAATGCGGTTGCCATACCAACGAGGCCAAAGTCCTTTGGGCTAAGCTGCCGAGCCAGAACCATCAGGGAACCGATGCGGAGGACGAAACTGGCCACCTGAGCCGAGATTCTTGCGAGCCCTCCCCGAATTGTTTTTTCTTTTAGGTCCTTCATCTCGTGTCTGAGATCTGCGGCGAATCAGGTCGTTACCCGTCGAAACCCGTGCTGACGAGGTGGCTCACCTGGCGGACTTCGATCCCCCACCTCGTTCCGTTCAGAGGACGGCCTTACGGCTGTAGAACGCTTCCGCATATCCACTAGGAGCGTTACATTCAACCCCGCGCAAGCGCATCAGTCCGAGGAAGGTACTCTCATGAAACCAGCGCTTGGATCGCTGCGTTTCGAATGCCTTCATTAGCACATCGACTTTCTTCTGATAAAACTCGCGAGAAAGTGGCACATAGAAGTTGGGCCGCCCAAGGTCGCCATCATACTTGGGTATCTCGTATTCAAGAATCAAGTGATCGCGAAAAGTGTTCCAGGTTAGTTCTGAGATAAGCCGATGATCCTGATGTGCATCGTCTCGACAGTGAGTGAAGATCAAATCTGGCGATATGCTTTTCAGTTTGTCTTCGAAGAATGCCTTTATATCTTTGCCCACGTAAGGCATGAATCCGTCCTGGAACCCATTTATATGAACGGTTTTCAGGCGGTCGCCCACCATGAGCCGCGCTGCTCTGCGCGCTTCACTTTCCCGCGAGTCTGATGCACCGAAGACGATCCAGTGAAACCATGCGTCCGGATTTTCTTCAGCCAAGCGTAAGATCGTTCCGCCACAGCCAATTTCGACATCGTCGGAATGGGCTCCCAGACAGAGAATCTCGACCGGGCGCTCTTTTTCCCTCTTGAATTCTAGGCGCATCATACGTTGACTGTTCCTTCGAGCGCACCCTGAACCGTGGCGCCCCCCCACACTTTCCACGGGGCTTCGCCCTGGTTCAGTTCTTCGAGCCGTTGTTTGTCCTTAAACGTGTCCATGCACTGCCAGAAGCCCGAGTACTTTTGCGCCAGCAATGCGTGCTTCTCAATCAACCTCCGAAACGGTTCTCTTACGAGCTCCTCGCCCGGGAGCATGTGGCTGAAGATCTCCTTGCGCATCACGAAGAATCCGCCATTAATCCAGATGTCGCTGCTCGTCAATGGACAAATCTCGTTTACCATTCCGTCCTTCGCGGTATGGACGAGATCGAAGCTGGCCGTTGGTTGCACCAGCAGGAGCGACGCGATCGCACCACTCGTTCTGAACGTCTCGATCACATGTGGGAGTTGGACATCGCTTAGTCCGTCGCCGTAGTTTGCGAGGAACATCTCCTCTCCATTCAGATACCCTTCCACCATCTTGAGGCGTTGTCCGATGTTACTGTTTGCGCCGGTTTCAACGAACGTGATCGTCCAATCATCAATATCGCGGTTGATAAAGTGTATCTGCTTTCCGCCGCCCGACCAGACAAAGTCGTTCGAAACCGATTCGTCGTAGTGCAGGAAATAATCCTTGATCACGTTGCCCTTATAGCCCAGGCAAAGGATGAAGTCCTTGTGTCCAAAATGGGCATAGTATTTCATCAGATGCCAGAGAATTGGCCGCGTGCCGATCGACACCATAGGCTTGGGAACGTCGTCCGCATACCCCCGAAGACGCATCCCGGCGCCGCCGCAAAATAAAACGACTTTCATGCTGACCTCATTCCACCGAGACCTAGTCGATTGCCAGCCGTGGAATGGGGGCGACGAACCGGCCGCCCCACTCGCGAATGTAACTCAACTGCTGTTCGATCTCATCCTTGAGATTCCAAGGAAGAATGAGAACGTAGTCCGGCTTTGTCTCAACGATCCGATCTGGCGAGTAGATTGGAATCCTGCTGCCAGGGAGGTGACGGCCCTGCTTGAAGGGGCTTCGGTCCACCGTATATTCAATCATGTCCTTTCCGACGCCACAATAATGCAGGAGCGTCGCGCTCTTTCCTGGAGCTCCGTAGCCCACCACTGTCATCCCCCGCCTTTTCGCCTCAATCAAGAATTCCACAAGTTCCATTTTTGTCTGCAGCACTTGCCTGGAGAAACCTTCGTAGCCCTCAACCGAGTTCAGGCCTGCTTTGATCTCGTCATCGAGGATCCGCTGCACATTCGGTGAAGTCGAGTGCAGGGCACTCGGGGCTCTGCATGCAAACAAGCGCAGTGAACCACCGTGTGACTTGAGCTCCTCTACATCGAAGATTCGCATTTCATGCGCCTGCAAGATCTTCTGCGCACATAGCAACGAGAAATACGAAAAATGTTCGTGGTAGATTGTGTCGAACTCATTCAGTTCAATCAGGCGCAGCAGGTGGGGAAATTCCAGGGTGAGTACGCCGTCCGGCTTGAGGAGAATCTTGAGCCCCTCGACAAAGTCATTGAGGTCAGGAACCTGAGCGAGAACATTATTTCCGATGATCAGGTCTGCGCTTCGTCCTTCTCGCGCGAGTTCCTCCGCAAGCTCGGCGCCAAAGAAGCGAACCAAAGTCGGGACACCCTTTTCAACGGCCGCGCGAGCTACGTTGCCTGCCGGCTCGATGCCGAGAACGGGTATGCCCTTGCGCACAAAGTTCTGCAGGAGATATCCGTCGTTGCTTGCCACTTCAACAACATGACTTTGCTTCGCCAGATGGAAGCGGGACTCAACTTCATCACAATATTTCTGGCAATGTCTTAGCCATGAGTCGGAATAGGATGAAAAGTACGCATAATCGCTGAAGATATTCTCCGCGCTCTCGTACTCCTCCAATTGAACCAGCCAACATGCCTCGCAGACGTAGACATGAAGCGGATAGTACATTTCGCCATGGTTGAGATCGGCGCGCGAGGGATATGTCTCGCAAAGCGGCGACATGCCGAGGTCAACAAAGGTCCGGTAAAGCTCAGCACCGCAAAAGCGACAAGCCTTGATTTGTTTGTCTTCTTGCTTCTCGAGCGTTGCACTTGACATGGAACTGGTTTCGTCTGATTCGCTCATCGTCCCACCAAAGTCTCGGTATGTTTGGCATTCCAGTGAAGGACGCTATCCAGCTTGTTGGCCTGCTGAAGCCGGTGAATTTCAGCAAGGCGAACATAGCGGCCCTGTTCGACATCAGCGGCGGTCAGGCCGGTGCTGCGATACGCTTCATAAAGTTCCTGCGCCCCTCTGCGTGCCGTCCATTCAGGCACGAACGAGGGAAGCACGCGGTGGATCTTTTCGAAATTTACGCGATAGCAGCGGATATCGGGCCCGCCGCCTGGCGCATATTCCACTCTGCAGCCAGGAACCACCGCAGTGACAATTTCGGCCAGCTCGCGAATGCGAAAGTTCTCGTCGGTACGGCCAACATTGAATCTCTCGTTGTGCACCAGCTCACGCGGGGCGCCGAGAACAGCGACGACAGCTCCGATAATGTCGCGAATGTGAACGATCGGCCTCCATGGGGTTCCGTCGCTCTTGATATAAACCCTTCCTGTGGTAAATGCCGAGGCGACGAGGTCATTGAGGACGATATCGAGGCGGAGGCGCGGCGAGGCGCCGTAAGCCGTCGCGTTGCGCATGAATGTGGGCGAGAAGTTGTCATCAGCCAATTGAGCCAGCTCTCGCTCCACCCAGACTTTCGACTCTCCATAGGCGGTGACGGGATGCAGCTCCGAGGTCTCGTCAAGGAAGTCGTCCCCGGCGGCACCGTACGTGCTGCAAGACGAGGCGAACACGAAACGCTGCACGCCAGCGTCCTTCGCGAGTCGACCGAGTTGCACGGATGCATGATGGTTCACGTCATACGTGAGTTGCCGGTCCAGATTTCCCAGCGGGTCATTGGACAATGCAGCCATGTGGACGACCGCGTCGAAACCGGACAGATCGCCCTTCCTCAGATCGCGGAGATCCTTTTGGATTCCTGGAATGTCCTGGCTCCAATGCCCAAAGTCACAGGCGGCATAAAGGTCACTATCAAGGCCAACGACGTCATGGCCCGCACTTCGCAAAATCGGGCCAGCAACCGATCCGATATAACCCTTATGACCTGTCAACAAAATCTTCACGCGTCGTTCCTCCCCTCAATAAACCATAGCTAGTTTGTATCTATAGCGGCCAGAAGGCCGCGTTCTCGCAGTAATTCCGCGGCATCGTAGATCGCGGGGAATGGAAGCGCCGACCGTTGGGCAATATCCAACAGCGAGTGCCGGCCATCTGAATAATTCAGTACCCAGAGACGTGCGCTGATCGCTTCAGCACCTGCCTGATTACCGGCGCCAGAGTAGAGACGCCGTTTGCCGAGTTGTGGCTCCCCGAATGGTTTCTTGTTCAGATACGTTTGATTGCCTTCGAGCACGTCGCATATCGCTGCACAGAGGCGAAGAGTGCCCGCCAATTTCTCAGGATGGATGAACTCAAGATTGTCGGCTGACGTGTGATATTCGGGAAATGTTCCCCAGACACTGCGCATCAGGCTGCCGACGGGCAGGTTGAAACCCGGCGAGCAATATTGCCGCTCGTCATAGCCATATGGCGAAAAATCAAGCACTTCATACTGTTCACCGCAAGATCTGAGAGCGAGGGCAGCAGCTCGATCGATCTCGGCATCGCCCCGTCGACTCTTCTTGTAGTGAAACCCGCCCGCGTCACCCACACACGATAGCACCAGTCCATGCCGAATCTGTTGCGTATTCTCCTTGTTCTTTGCAAGCCAGGTGATTGCGCCAATGGTCCCGGGGATGAATACGAAGCGGTAGGAGTAGCGGAGTTTGCGTCCGCGAAGAAGGTCAGCCAGGCAGCAGGCCACAACGATTCCGGACAAGTTATCGTTTGCGAGCGATGGGTGGCATATATGAACCGAGATCAGGCACCTCTTCGCTTGATTGGCCCTGAAGATAGAGTTCTCCATAGGTCAGGAATCCTGGCTCCAAAGTCGTGTCTATTACCACTTCGTAATCGGCGTCTTCGAGTTCCTGCATTTGTCTGTGTTTCATGCAGAAGCCCCATTCCGGCGTGTAATACGAAGTCCGGTAAGGAATCCATTCAGGATGATCCGGCAAGGTGTTCAGATGCTTTTTTAGCTCGACTAACGGCACCCTCGCGCGCATGGGGATGCTATAGTTCAGGATCTGCAGATTGCAATCTCTGTAGTCCAGGACGCGGGTTCCATCAGCCCTGTTAAGGTAAGCCTCCCGAACGTTCCATTCCAGAGGAATCGTCCAATCGAAGACATCTGTTCCGCTCTTGACCTCGTGGATTTGAATTTGCGTCAGCTGCTGGATGCGCCTGAGCGTTTCCCTGGTTCCGTTTCCGGTGATGCTTCGGCAGAGCGGATAGAGCTCAGAAGCAAACTGATGCAAATCGACGCCGATCTTCTCCAAACCCTTCTGCTCGAGGGCTGCCTCTATCCCGTTCATTTGTATTCGAAATCCGGTAGTGTTCGATCGCGTTCTGAGATCACCAGGACCTCTCCGGGCCACGCAATCCCAAACGCAGGATCGTCCCAGCGCACGCCTTTCGATGCTTCGGGATGATAGTATTCCGACATCTGGTAAAAGACCTCGGTGTCATCTTCGAGCGTGAGAAATCCGTGCGCGCACCCTTCCGGCACATACGCCATATTTCTCTTTGCGGCCGTGAGAGTCATCGCGACCCAGTCGCGGAATGTTGGAGAGGAGATGCGTAAATCCACTACAACGTCATAGACCGCTCCCCGCGCGCAGCGCACCAGTTTGACTTCAGCGTACGGAGCATCTTGCAGATGCATGCCCCGCAAGGTCCCTTTCTTCGCATTGTAGGACACGCTGCATTGCACGAGCTTTGAGCTCAATCCGTGCCGCTTGAATTCCTCACTGCACCAGGTCCGCGCAAAGAAACCGCGCTCATCATATATTGGCTCGGGTTGGATCTCAAAAACTCCTGGTAGCTTCGTGGCGTGAACGATCATCTACGCATCCAACTCCGGCGCGGAAAGTGCGATCTGCGGACCCATCGTCACAAGCAGCAGTGGGATATGGAATCAGGATTCCATAGCTACGGCGTTGGCAACAGGCGAACCGAGAATTCCTAACCATTCCTCAAATAACACAAGGCTGAAGAGTATCTTGTGGTAATCGCGCTGACCTGACTGATGTTGTTTTAGCATACGCTGAACGATGGACGGCTGGACATAGTTGTAGATTTGTGACTCCGGGTCCATCAAGACTTCCGACATTCTGCTCTTCATCGTCCCACGGAACCAACCATCAACAACATTCACAGCAAATCCGCGCTTCTTTCTACGAAGTATTTCTGGCGGCAGAAAGTCGCGACACACCTGACGGTGCAACCACTTCCGGGTTCCAAGGCGAACTTTGAACTGGGCGGGAAGCCGTTCAACGTATTCCACGATTTCTTTGTCGAGGTACGGCACTCGAACTTCGAGGCCATGGGCCATCGATAGCTTGTCCCCATACATCAATAACTCGTCAGGAAGCGTTGACCGCATCTCCAGAAACTGGAAACCTCCAAGTTCGTCTGTGTCTGCGATGAGCGGGACCAAGTACTCCCAACTGTCTCGAATTCTTTCACCCGGATTGGGTTCGAGAAGTCCGTCTTGAAAAAGGCCGTCGATTTCAGGACCCGGCAGTAGCGAGAGCACTTGCTGGTACCGTGCGATCCTATCTTCCTGATCAAGAGAGTAGATTCCTCTCTTGAGGGTCTCATTCCTTGGAACTGCTGAAATCGCGGCCGAAAGTGATGACCGCATCCAGCCTGGAAGCGAGCTCCAATATTGCCCATAACGGACGCCGAGATGACGGCGATATCCACCAAAAAGCTCGTCGGGCCCCTGCCCCATGAGCGCGACTTTGACGTCGGACCGGGCTCGTTCACACACGAAGTACATGGGAACGATGGAGGACGATGCAATCGGTTCCTCAAGGAAGGACACGATCCGAGGCAATGCGTCCTCATAGGTTTCCCGGTCGAGCATGACAGAAGTTTGCCGTGCCGAGAAGAGCGATGCAGTGGCTTGGGCATCGTCGAGCTCATCGTCCGGGAAGCTCGATCCATATCCAACGGTGTAGGTGCGCCACGAATCACCATACAAATTCATCAACGCAAGTAACATTCCAGAATCGACGCCGCCGCTCAGCAGAAGTCCCACCGGCACGTCGCTCAGCAGGTGTCTTTGCATCGATTCCTTGTAGAGGGCGAGCAGCTCTTCACGGGCTTCGCCAGCGGTCTTCGGCGGGGAAAACGGCTTCGGACTGAACCGATACCATTGGCGAACGGAACAGCCGCCTTTGTCGCAGCAAAGCATGGTTCCCGCAGCGAGCTTCCGGATTCCCTGGTAGATCGTAAACGGCGCCGGAGTATAGCGGTAGCGCAGGAAGAGATTCAGAGAATTGGGATCCACGTTAGGCGTTTCGAGGGATCCTGCCAAGACGGCACGCATCTCCGAACCAAAAGCGATGCTGGTTTCGTCTGCCTTGTAGTAAACGGGCTTAATCCCGAATCGATCTCTGGCGAGAACCAGCCGTTCCTTGAGCGCGTCCCATACCGCCACGCCGAACATGCCGTTCAGGTGGTTGAATACATCATCTCCCCATTGTTTATAGCCATGTACGATCACCTCCGTGTCCGACCGGGTGCGAAACACGTGGCCAAAGGCCTCCAGCTCTCGCTTCAACTCCGGGAAGTTGTAAATCTCACCATTGAACACCACCCAGACGGATTCATTCAGATCGGACATTGGCTGATGTCCGCCTTCAAGATCAATGATTGAGAGGCGGCGGAAGCCGAGGCCAAGATGCCCGTCAAAATAGAAGCCGGAATCATCGGGACCGCGGTGCGAGATACTCTGAGCCATCCGCTCTACATCTTGCCGATCGACCGGCTCCCTCGTCCCGAACTTGAATTGTCCGCAAATTCCACACATAATTCGTAGCTATCCCTGAAGCATCGGCTGATTCGACTGGTCGATGGAAAGGCCGAAAAGCAGAAAGCACAGACTCCGGAACATCTGGGCCTGAGCCCAGCGATGCATCGGCGTGTTATCCCATCCGAAATAGAGCCGCCTGCTGCGAAATGATCCGTCCGGCTTCTGCCATTCGCCGAGGTGGCAGAGTCTTTTCAAGACTTGATCCAAAGCCTCGAACCGGCCGCGCAGAAGCACACAAAGATTGAGGCACTCGGCATAGTCGTATAGCTCGTTTCGATAGATGGTGAGCCGTGGTCTCCGAGAAAACGGCTTTGGCCAACCCTCGTCGTCAAAAAGGTTCTCGAGATAATAACGAACTCCGCGTTCAATCGCCTCGCTGCACCGGGAGTCATCGGTTAGAGCTTCGATCTTTACCAGCGCCTTCAGCACAAAGCAGGTGTGGAAATGATCGACGAAGTCCCTCTCTCCGTCAGTAGAATAAAACCAAGAACCATTTTCGTTTTGTGATTCAAGAACGAAGGAGAGATTCCGTTCCGCGGTGCTACGATAACGATTTGTAGAAAGATCAACGCCGGCCTTTGTAAGCAAGAACGCGCGATAGGCGCTCGCATTGACCACCCCGCAGGGCTCGTTCGGCTCAGGGTTGTAGGAGCAACTGGAGCCTGTTGCGGACGTGGCAACGTCGTGATAGTCCAAACGGGCATGCTCCGCAATTGACTCCATAACATCGAGCCATTGCTCGTCATGGTCTATCTTGAATACTTCGGAGAAGGCTTCGTACACGTAGGGGACAGTTGTAATGAGCGGCGTCTCCGCCCGCATGACGCCCCTTCTCGTCTCCCAATTGAACGGATAACCCCAACAATAGCGATCATAGCCGCGGCTGCGCGTCTCCTTCAGAACCTCGAGGAAATGAACCGCGCGATCATAGAACTTTCTTTCATCAAGCACCTTCGCGAGATACGCGAATCCCATCGCATAATGCGCATCGGCGATTGGAAATCGTTGCTTTTTCCAGAAGAAGCGCCGCGCCGAAGGCAAGAATGCTTCGGAAGCAATCATGGGCGCCACGGCGAGCTTTCCCAGGATTGGCCTTGTGTAGTAGAGGCGCTTGGCGTGTCTGCCCAGATCGCTGGCGAAATAGCTCTGATGATCGTACGAGCACTCGCCGAATCGATCAAGCCAAGCCACAAACTTCAGAACAGCTTCCAGGAGCGACTGCGATACCTCTATGTCGATCGTTCTTTCCACTTCCACCAAATTCGTCATGAACTGGCCTTCACGCTGAAGCTATCCACCCGCCGAGCGCGGATAAGCGACCCCAGGATCAACCGGAGCTTCTGCATTTGCTCTTTTCGGTGAAAGCGCATCAACTCTTTCGACACGGGTCGTTTCTGTCGACTGATAAAAGCCCACAGATACCCACAGCCTATAGCCAAACCATCAATCAGAAACGGCCGCTTCGTCATCCGGTAAGCAACTCGGAAAAGTTCCCATAACGGATGCCCTCCCAGGTAATAGTCCTTTTCGCCATAGGAGAAGCTGGAGGCGATTCGACTCCTCTCTGCCGTGCCCAACGCGCGATAGTGAAAGAAGGACTTTTCTCGAAATGATCTCGTCTTCCACCCCTTCATGCGGGCGGTCGTTACAGCCATCCAATCAATGCCACCCGCCTCATTTGGCTGGTAGCCGCCGATTTCTTCAAAACACTGCCGGCGAAATAACTGGCATTGTCCTGAAACGTGAGCCTGTCCCTCGAAGCTGTCTGTCTCTGAACTATAGCCATGTTCGTGAAAAATAGTTCCCGCAACCCCGAGACGTTCGTCCTTTTCAAGCTCAGTAAGCAGAAACTCGAAATGGTCCTCATCGAACGAAACGTCCGCGTCGAGATTACCGATGATTTGATACTCGACTCCGCTCAGAGCTTTCTGGCCGAGGTTGAATGCGTGGACTTTAGCCGCAAAGTTTCTTTCTGTCCTAACCGGGCAATCTATCAGCTCGATCCAGGGGTGTGTTGCGAGGTACTTTCGCACGATATCCGATGTTGAGTCGGTGGACCCATCATTGACAATGACCCATTTCACGGGCCGGACCGTCTGCTTGATCACGGATTGAATCGTCTTATCAAGGAAGGCCGACTCATTCCGCGCCGGCGTGATGAGGGCGTAAGACAAAGTTGGAGTGTTCATCATTGCACTCAATTGCTAAGCGTTGACTCCTAGTCTGCCCGGTTAGCCCTTTGGCATTTCCGGCGCGTAGATTGCATCTCGCTCTTGCGAAAGCGACTCGTCGTAGATTCTTTCCGGCTGATAGACCAGAACATGGCTGCCTCGGGTGGAGAATGAGAAGGGCACGCACAGAAGGTTTCTCAAACGCGACCTCAGTTGGTCCCGGCGTTCCGGCGGTACATAAAAGAGCATGAACCCACCGGCACCTGCGCCAAGTAGTTTTCCCCCAATGGCCCCAGCGCTGAGGCCCGCCTCATAGATCTCGTCGATGTTGGCATTGGTAATTTTCTGAGTCAGCGACCGCTTGATTTTCCAATTCTCATGTAATAGGCGGCCAAAGTCGTCCAGATCGCGTCGTGGGTTCCTTAAGATTGCTTCTCCCTCGTCAACGAGCTCCAGCATGCGCTTCAGCTCCACCGTGCGCTGCGGCGTCACTCTCACCTGATCTTGTGCGATTTCAGATGCCGTACGCGCAAAACCCGTGAAGTACAAGGCTAGATGCTGATTCAGCTCCACGAGTCTGCCATTTTCTACCACGAGCCGATTCACTTCAATTGACCCGTCAGGATCAAAGTTGATGCGATTAAAGCCGCCGTAGGCCGCGCAGACCTGGTCCTGTGCCCCGACGGTCTCATGAAGGAGTTCCTGCTCCACGTGGATTGCGTCTTCGGCGAGCGCCTGCTTGTCGCGCATTTGTTCGTTGAGCGCGTAGAGACCGAGAAGGAGACCCACCGTAAACGCTGAGCTAGTTCCCAATCCAGTCCGGGCTGGCAGATCAGCGACGTGATGAATTTCGACGCCCTCCTGAATGTTCAAGAATTTTAAACATCCACGTACGGAGGGGTGCTCTATTGCTTCATTGTGAGCGACGTTCTCCACTTTCGAGTAGGAGACTCTGCTGTGATATTCGAAGAATGGTGGAAGCCTCCGGCAGGTGATGTAGCAACTTTTGTCAATTGTGGTCGCCAGCACAGATCCGCCATGTTCACGATACCAAACCCGGTAATCGGTGCCGCCACCAAAGAACGAGATACGAAGCGGTGTACTTGTAATAATCATCTCAGACCATTCATTGACTTAGTTCTTCTCTGGCAAACTGTTTGCAAATTCCGACTCGTATCTGCCTCGATTTTCAAGTTGCCTGCGGGTGCGTCAAGAGACAGATCTGTCTCGCGGATTCGCGTTTGTAGTGATCTTAGCTCATTCGCTCGCGCCCAAAAGCTGCTTATCCCAGTAGTCCAACATCGTTGACAGAGTGTCGTTGATGGAGTAAGTCGGCTTCCAGTCAGTGTCCCGGTGGAGCTTTCGAGTACTGCCGAAGATGATCTTCTCGTCGGAAGGACGCATGAGGCGGTCCACCTGCACGATCTCAGCCTTCACTCCTGACAGCCGAATGGCGTGCCGCAATAGGCTTCCTATTTCATGCGTCGATGCCGCGCACATGTTGTAGGTCTCGCCGGCTTTAGCATGCAGAGCCGCGAGGTAAAACCCGCGCACTGCGTCTCTAACGTCGAGGAAGGCTCGTCGAGGTTTTAGATTCCCGACTTCGATTTGCGGCGGCTGCAGTCCATGCTTGATTTTCACCAACTGACGGACGAAATCGGATGGCGCATCGTTTGTCTTGCCTGGGCCGGTGGTGTTAAAGATCCTGAGGTTCACAGCCGGAATTCTGTAGTCCAGATAGTATTCCCGGCCCAGGAGATCCAGGCAGACTTTGCTGATCCCGTAGGGATGGAGCGGACGAAGCGGCTGGTCCTCGCGCACCGGGATCGCGTTCAGCGGGACATTCCCGTATTCCGCGCTGGAACAGGCGGAAACCACAACAGGGCGTTGCTTTAGGTAACGTACCCCCTCAAAAAGGTTCAGGGAGCCCATCACATTGGATTCGAAAGTGCCGGTTGGGTCTTCCCAGGAAACGGTAGGCAGGCTCTGCGCAGCCAGGTGAAAAACGTGGGTTGGTCGGGCTTCGGCGAGGAGTCGCGCGATCCTCTGTGCGTTGCGAAGATCGCATTGTATGAAGTGAATTCCGCGCTGCTCACGCTGCACGTTGCGATTTGTCAAAAGATGGCTGGCGACGACAGACCAGCCCTTGGAGGATAGAAACCGCACCAAATGCGATCCGATGAAACCTTCAGCTCCTGTCACGAATGCTCTTCTGTTTGTTGCCATATGCTCCAAGCATGCCTTCTTCAGCGTTGGTGAGGTGAGTCAATCGAGACCGTGAATCCCGGGAACACGACTGAAGAGTTCCATTCCTTGATTTGGTGCCGCTGTCAGCCTAGTCCGGCTCATCTGTCTTGTTCCGTTGGAATGGCCCTTGGCTGACCTGTAATCGACAGAGTTCTTGAAATCGAGGGTGGCTCGACCCCTTCAGACTTCTGGCTCGGAACACGGGACAGTTGATGGCACGCCTGAATTGCCCCGGCAATGCCCCACACTTTCATCCTGCAGGAGAATCTGCTTCGCGGATTCAGCGTAAGGAGCCACTCGACACTCCACCTTGCCAATCTACGAAAAAGGTAGAGCGGAACTCCAACAATGAACCAACTCGTTTCTGGAGGAACACCAGACATCAGGATGTCTGAACGGCCGCGAGCGAGCGCCCATGCGAGCAGGTATCCCTTGCGAAGCCGGTCGTCCGGAACCGGATGGTACACCACTGCAGCTGGCTCATAACGGAGCCTCTCGCCGCAGAGCAACAGCCGCTCTCCAAATTCAGTGTCCTCGCAGGCCATGAGATTCCCACCTATCCTGCCCAGATCGATCCGAAACAAGCCGTGTTTCTCGAAAACCTCCCTTCGATAAGCCATATTCGCGCCGATAGGTGCCTGCGCCATTGCCACGGGTTCTGAACCCAGGTCAAGTGCCACGAGAGCGCCGCGGGAAAGAACATCCGATGTGGAAAGCCAGCGCGGAACTGGCCGGTCCCAAGTCGGGATGATGCGTCCACTACTTCCAGCCCACTCGCCAGATTGTAGAGAGGCGGCCAAGTTCCACAGCCATTCCGGCTCAACAAGAACATCGTCATCCGTGAAAGCCAAGGCAACGCTTCGGCAGCTCTGGATGGCGGAATTGCGTGCAAACGATAGTCCTTGCTTTGGCTCGAAGAGGTAACGAATCTTGACTTGATGCCTCTTCGCACACTCCTCAACAACCTCACGGGTACTGTCTGTCGAATTGTTATCGACAACAACTATTTCCCATTCAATCGGATCAGGGACTCTCGATTGCGCAATGCTTTCTATTGCCCTTTGGAGAAGCAGGCTGCGGTTAAACGTACAAACGATAACACTGATCGACATGGGCTGTGCCTGTCCCTCGCTCGTCCGAGGCTCATCCCTCTCAGAAATCCCGCCGAGCACGCCCTGCGCGGATCTATTGGGTGAAGTCCCATGCCATAGTCGATAAGACCCGACGACCGATCCGGCAAGATTCCACACGTTCATCATGCAGACAAACCTTTTCGATGGCTTGATCGAGATCGCCCACGCGACGCACCACCGTCCCAATCTGCGAATGAGATATAGCGGAACTCCAGCAAAGAACCAAACCGTCTTTCGATGAGTTTCGGAACTGATGAGCATTGATTGGCCGTGCCCATAAGACCATGCAAGGAAGTATCTCTTGTTCATCCGATTTTGCGGCACCGGATGGTACACCACTGCTGAAGGCTCATAACGGATTTTTTCGCCACGGCGCAACAGCCGCTGTCCAAATTCAGTGTCCTCGCAGGCCATGAGATTCCCACCCGTCCTGCCCAGATCGGTCCGAAACAAGCCGTGCTTCTCGAAAACCTCCCTTCGATAAGCCACATTCGCGCCGATAGGTGCCTGCGCCATTGCCACGGGTTCTGAACCCAGGTCAAGTGCCACGAGCGCGCCGCGGATGAGAACATTCGATGTGGATAGCCATCTCGGAATCGGCTGATTCCAAGTGGGAATGATCCGCCCGCCGGTTCCAGCCCACTCACTAGATTGCAGACAGGCGGTCAAGTTCCACAGCCACTCCTCTTCAACAAGGACGTCATCGTCGGTAAAGGCCAATATCTCGCCCCGGGACTCCCGGATGCCGGAATTCAACGCAAACGATTTGCCTTGTCGCGCCTCGCGAAGATAGCGAACTCTCCCCGGGTGCAGCAAAGCGTACTTCTCCACCACCTCACAGGTTCCGTCCGTGGAATTGTTGTCCACAACGAGGATTTCCCACTGAACAAAACCCGGCACTTTGGAACGCACAATGCTTTCCAGCGCGCCTTCGAGCATATGCATTCGGTTGTATGTGCACACCAGGACGCTGACGAACATAGGTTCTTGCACTTCTGTCTCTGGACTAGAGGAGGTTCTTACCCGTGTGTTCATTGGCCACTTGCTATCAGGCTCGAGGTCGTAAGCGCGCGTGTGTTCACCAAGAGCGGCTTACGATCGGCACGGAGATACTCCGGAATACGAGCCCCCAACCAAGCTGTTGTACTTCTGTAGGGAAAAACAAATCATTGCGCACCGTATCTTATCAATCTCTAGATCGGATCGTTCGCACACTCCGGCACCGCTTCGTTGGCGATGCACACACTGCAACTTCCGCCAGTGAATACCAGATCCTCCACGCCAAGATGTCGTTCTTATCGAGCTGCGCTTCCAACAGAGCACCTGACGTTCTCGGGCGTCCGAGCCGACATTTGTCCTGCTTGCACATGCAAGCGATAACGCTGATCAATAAGTGCGCTTCTTTCAGAGGATGCCGTCGCTCTCCCTTTCCGGGGCAAGTGCTGCTTCACCCGGAATTCGTGCACCAGGCGACCAGCCGCCTAAACGCAGGCTGCTCGTGACCATCTCGTAAGTTGTTCTAAGCAAGTCGCGCTTGACCACCAAGGCCGCGGCGATATATCCGGCTGCCCCTGAGGCAACGGAGATCACAAGCACACTCGTTGGCGCCAATTCCCGGATGAGTAGGCTACGCACTACCACGATGATGATAAACATGATCAATGAGAGGAGCACGGGGTGCGCGAATGCCTTGAGCAACCGCCAGGCGCTTATTTCCATGCTTGCCACCGTTGTGCCAAGAAAAATTCCCGCAAAGACCAGCATACTGAACACCATTGCAAGAGCTACCGCCTTCGGGCCAAAACGAACTACACTCACGCAACAAACAAAGGTAAGCGAGGACAAGACGATGTTCATCACAAGATAGGAACCGACTCGTCCCTTTGCCAACATAAGCGGATGCATGAAGCTCAGCAACACACGTGTCGCCCCGTAGAATCCGAGAATCTGCACAAGAGGCACTGCAACAATCCACTTGGCTCCGAAGAGTACCGGCACAAGCTCCGGGGCAACAGCGGCCAGACCGATGAAGAGAGGCAGCAAGACAAATGAGGAGATCTCGCAGAAACGGTAAAGCGCGCTCGCTAATTTCGTCGAATCCGATTGCAGCCGGGAAAGCGCGGGGAACACAACCGACTGCGACGGACCAACCGTTGCATCGTGGAGCAAATTGACGACTCGGCTGGCAATCGAATAGGGCCCGAGAGCTAGTGAACCCCAGCCGTAGCCAACCACCGTTTGATCCGATTTTTGGGAGAAGAACCACAAGAGTTCATTCCCGGTTAAACTGATGGAGAAGCGATAGAGATCGCGAAGATGCGGAATGGAAACTTGGAGGCGCGGTCGCCAAGGCACAGCCCACCATAAGCACAGGCAGCCCAGAGTGGCGCCTACGAGTTGTTGTCCAACCAAGCTCCAGACTCCCGCCCCCATCAGGGCGAGAACCAGTCCCGTAGCTCCTCCTGCCCCGATAGCCAGCAGGGAACGAATGGCTAGTGTTCCAAATCTCAACTCGCGGTTCAAGATTGCCGTGGGAACTGCGCTGAGAGCGTAGAGCATGAACGATAGCGAGAGCCACTTAATAATCGGCGCAACTGTCGGCTCGCGAAAGCTGTGAGCAATCGTATCTGCAAGCAGAAGGCTGAGTCCACAAAAGAATGAAGCTGTAGCAATCGCGATCCAAAATGCCGAGTTGAGATGCTGTTCCGCCAGATCTTTGCGCTGGATAATTGCAGAGCTGAACCCCTGTGTAACAAAGACCTGAATGAACGCAATATAGATACCCGCAATGGCAACCAAACCAAACGCTCGCGGGCTCAGCATTCGTGCCAGACCAATGTAGACCACGAAGCTAATAAGCTGTCCCCCAAGATTGGCAATGCTCGTCCAGGCCACCCCGCGCAATAACTTTTCTCTCATCAAAGTCGCGATTCCTTCGTCAGCCGGTCAAGCGGATGAGCAATGACTACGATCAATTCCACGCTAGCGGATCGCCTGAAGTGATCCTATCTATCCGCCCAGCCCGCCCAGCAAGGAACCGGCCTTCCTGAAAGCAGCGCGGACAGAAACCAAGATGGTCCTGCGGTCTGATCAGAGCCAGACCTCATTCCAACGAGACGTCCGTATCCATTGAAGGCCTTGACCGGTGACCGCCTTTCGATTCACCTCCTACCGCCACCTCAAGCAAATCCGCATATGCACTCAGGGTGAGCCGCCCAACAACCTTCCATGAGTGTTGTTCACTGGCTTTCGCACGAATCGTCTGCCGACGCTCACTTAACTTAGCGTAGATATCGCTCGCGAAATATCTCTCGATGGCGCTTGCCAGGTCGCCCGAATCCCCAGCCTTGAATGTGAATCCGTTCACACCATCGACAATTTCCTCTTCTAACGAACCCACGCTGGAGGCGATCACCGGTAAGCCAAAGCTCTGCCCCAAAAACAACACGCCGCTCTGGAAGACATCGGTGTAAGGCAATACCAGCACATCCGCAGCCTTAAAATAGACCTCCGTTTCCCGCTCCGGAACGTGTTCTGCTTTGAGCAATACCTTCCCCGATCGGGTCTCCTCCTGAACCTCGTTTACCAGCCTCTCCCAATACTCCTCACACCTGTCCGGCCTTCCCGCAATCATGAGCCGGTAGTCGCTGTGTCGTGCTTCCAGTTCCTGAAATGCCGAGATCAAGTATTGGAGGCCTTTGTATGGCGCGATGCGCCCGAAGAACAAAATCGCCCTCTCATCTTCGCGCAAACCAAGCTGCCGCTTCGCTTCCGCGCTGGAAAGGTTCGTCTTCGGCACTGCATCGTTTATTCCAAACGGAATCACCGTGACCCGTCCACCTGGTACACCAAACTCGTTCTCCAATTCCTCTTTCATCTTTTCGGTGTGGACAAAGATGTGATGGGCAAGACGATATTGAACCCGCAGCGTAAACCGATTAAGAAATGAATCCTTCAAATCCCGCTTCGCGGCATTCACATTGTGTGCGGTCAAAAGTGTCTTCTTTCCGAAAGCCCGGTAGAAGAGCATAAGAATGGTTCGATCGAAGCTCTCGAACTTGTTATTCCAAAGAATGTGAAACAATGTTGGCCTGGCGCTCACCGTGTATTTTATGAGTTTAAAGTAATAGCGCGATATCCTAAGCGTCTTCGTGACGAAACTGGCGTCTGAGCGGAGGCTCCCACGTAGATTGAAGAAATGTATCTCCGGCCTACCCCGATACTCCGGGCGATCAAGGTGATCACTGCCGATCAAATCAATCGTAACGCCATGTGACGTGAGTGAAGTTGTCAACCCATAGACGTAAGACGGATCATCGCCCCCGGTAAGAAGTGTAACGGCGATCTTGCAATCTTTACTGGGTACTGTTCGAACGGGGGGATTTTCTACCTGGGCGCACATATTCTCTTCTAGCGCTTGCATGTTACCGTCCTATGATGATATGCCTCGTTCGAGTCCAAGACGCAGCCGACGCCCGAACAAATGTTTTTTGCAGAGATCATTGCCGGAGCCTTTCAGGCAATGTCAAGCGCTGCCCGTCCTGCTGATCCTCATGGCTTCGAAGCTGTACAGCGCCTTATCGTAGTACCTGATCCAAGAGACTTTAAGTAGCGGAACGGAGCACTGAGCCCACTTTGCGACCTTCCATCCGAACACTGGCCTCATCCAGGCGTACTTCCAGCGCAAGCGCGGGGGCTCCAGACGCCCTTGCAGCTCGGCTGCCAAACTCTGTATCTCCGCCATGATGTCGGGGCGCTCTGGATAGAAATTCAGATACCAATTTCCGAGGTAGGTCAGGCATGCCTTTCTCGCTCGTTCGCTATCCTCAAGCAAGCGAAGATATCGAGTGTACTGTTTCATTGAAACCCACAGCGCATCCTTCTTTTTGTCTGAGGCACCAATAAAACTTAGCCGGCTTGAGGGACTCATCCTGTAGAAGACGCCCGGGCCTTCTACAAACCGAGTGCCTTGAGAGGCCAGAAGCACGCGACAGAAATACTCACCGTCATCATCGGACAAGAGACGAGTATCCCAGGGCCCCGCGGCCTCAGTCAATTCACGGCTTGTCAGCCAAGTCGCAGTCTGCATGTGAAGGTTCTCACTCATTTTTCTTAAGAGCCACTCGAATGGAGTGAGATCCTGGCACAGGGAGTTCTGAATGAACCGGGCAGAGCGGGTCCGATAATAGAACGGCGCCCAAGGTGAGGAGAGAAGGATCCGTCTATTTTCATCTCGTTGCGCCGCCGAGAGCTGGCGGTGGATTTTATCAGGCGCGAGAAGGTCGTCGGCATCCAGCCATTGGATGTAGTCCCCTTGGCTGAGCTTCAGTAACTTGTTGCGGGCAGTAGCAGCGCCCGCATTTTCAGTAGTGACTACAAGAACGTTCTTCGATTCGAATCCCCGTGCTACTTCGGCGGTGCGATCTTTCGACCCGTCATCCACGACGAGGATCTCTTTCAAGGGCCACGTCTGATCAATCGCAGACTGGATTGTTTCGGCGATGGTCTTTTCCGCGTTGTACGCGGGGATCAGGATGGAAACGAGTGGTTTCATTGCAGACGTGAGCTTCAGGCGAGGTCAATCACATGACTAGCGCAGGGGGAAACGAAACGTTCAGTTCACTAGAGACGCAACTCTTAAACACAGCAGCCGAATGGATCGAAAAAACCCGGCGCCCTCATTTGGCCCCGATTCACGCCCTTCAGCCATTGAATCACTTGAAGTGGGCGAAAGATTCCGCGAAGACCCCGTGGAATCGGAGGCGGATCAAGGGAACACCGCTTTAAGGCCGGTGGGACCGCTCGGACCCTGGGATGACGAAGTTGTTGTGGTGAGCGGGTGCGGATAGGTATAGGGCGTGTAGTAGAGCGTCCACGTGTTCGTCGCGGTGCATTTGAACAGTTCGCCTTGCGTTCCTGAGCCCGATTGATTCCAGTTTCCTTGATCGGTAGCCCAATAAGCTACGCCAGTCGTGCAGGTCGATGGGCGGCTCGCAAGCGTTCCACTGCCTACGCCGGAGGCCCCTGTGAAACTCGATGTGTAGAGGTAATAGTCCAGATTTTGCGTAAGCCCGGAGTCGGCTACTGAGATCAGACCGCCGGGATTGTTGGGAACCGGACTGATAGTGTCCAGCCACTCGTACATTGGCTCCAGCGCCTCATTGGGCCAGCTGCCGTTGTAGTTATGAGCGGCGCACTGTCCGGTGGTTACATCACACTTGTCATTGTTCCCGCCGTCATGCTGGAAGTCTCCCTGCAGGAGATCGCCCTGTCCCCTGCCGGGCTGATCCAGGCAGGCATAGCCGGTCGTGCTATTGGTGTTCTGATCCCAGTTCGATCCGCTGCCATTCACCTGCGTTCCGCAATAGCCCCATCCCGCTGGCGGCGCAGATTGCGAATAGGTGTTGTTGTCCGATCTCATGGAGTGGATCGTGATGAGCCACTGATAGCCGCTCCCAGCACTGGAATTGACGACCGGGATGCTGTTCTCGAAGATCAGCGCTGGTCCCGAGCTATACCAGAAGAAGTTGTACAGGCAATTCCCAAAGCCGGAGCTTCCATTGCAATTCGGATCGCCATTCACAGTATTGAGATAAACTTCTTTGGCCCTACATCCTCTTCCGCCCGGGGAACTCCCCGTAGGATGAGTCTGCTGCTCGCCTTGGTTGATGGTGTTGAAGCGTACGACCTCCCTGCCGCCCATGTCGCAGTCGTCGATGTACATTCCTTGGTTGAATGTGTTGCTCTCTAGATAAACGAAGCGGTTGCTTCCGAACCCCGTGCTGTCCGCCCAAGCCCCGTTTCCCAAGGAGTAACCACCATATCCATCCGTCCACACATTGACGCACTCGCTTACGCCTGTGTTGTCGTCACAGAGATTGTGATCGAAAACCCCGTAGGTCCAGCCTCCATAGCGAACACCGATATTGGAAGTCCCGCCATACGTCGCAAGCCAAACGTGATTGTGATCGACGCGGGTATTCTGAGAGTTGCCCCCCATAGCAAGCACCCCGTTCCACTTTACCGAGCCACTGCCGCCTTTCAGCGTGATCCCGGCGAAGCGGAAGAAAGAGGACGCGGAACCAGTGCCGATAGAAATCAGCGGGCTATTGCTCGCGTAGTTATCGACGATCACGGTAGCATCTCCACCGCCAAGCGTCGATAGATTGCCCGCTCCCAAAACGGAGAGCGTTGTGCTGCCTGAAGGAACATTAAGAGAAACGGAGGAGGTCCACGTACAAGTTCCGGCCGGAATGTTCACCGTCGTTGTGGAATTGGTGACGGCGTTGAACGCCGCTTGAACATCAGCCGAGCTGCAACTCGCGGCATTGATGGTCTGACCTTCTGCCTGGTAAAAAGTGCTAAGGAGGAGTGCCAGGAGCATGAGTGAGATGTGTTTGACCGTCATGGGTGGGGATGCCTTTCTTCTCGCGCTATATGGGTTCTGCAGTCTCAATTACACCAAGGTAACGTAATTTTTTCAGTGATAGTAATCACTCCATGTAACCAAGGTACCCCGCGAAAAGTTGTCGGTACAACGGTCTCGGGTATGCTGGCTCCGGTCGTCTTCGTTGAGAGCGAGCGAAGTATCTTCAATAAATACAAATACATACGTGGATACACACGCAGTGGGGAAGCTTGGAAAGCCTATCTCGTACAGCCCCCAACCACAATTGCAATAGACTGATCTGGGCGCTAATTGTAACCGGAGCCGGTAGGACAGAGTTCTGACAACCGCTCCGATTGGGGGGAAGGCGCCGATCGTACGGAATCTTGATTGTCGAGAAAGAGGCGATGAACGAGCTCCAGTGCAAGAACCTTGTGGAGTTCGTTGGTGTAGTTTCGATTCCCTTTGACATGACCCCGGACTACGGCCTCGAGTCCTTTGCGCTGAATATAGGGGCGGGACAACGAGCGTTCATCGAGCAGCATCCCCTGGATGTATCCAGCCAAGGCGTCGCGGTACCACACGCGAAAATGAAACGGCTTGTGGCGTCCAAGAAAAAGGCGCTCAATGTGCATGGACGAGAACGCGTGATCGACGCGCGCCAGCCACTGCGGCATTCCCATGTCGCATGCGTACTCCGCCTTGAAGAGAAACTCCAGAATACTGCGGGACGCCACTCCGCTAAGGCTCCGGCTTTTGCCTGTCAGGCCGCGATCCGTCGGGATTCCAAGCAACGCGCGATTTCCGTCGGCAACCAAGCGGAGGGAGGTCTCGTTGCCGGCGAGGAGCGACGGCGGCGACTGGAAAACTGTCCGTACAAAGTCGTTGTCAAGAAACGGAGATCTGACGGTGAGCTGCGTCTGTTCCAGCGCCAGCGAGCCGTAAAGATACCAAGGGTTCTGCCGAAAGGCAGCAAAGGAAACCGGATGGCAACGGACGGTTTCCGCGTACGTGCTTGCTGCTTGGCGCATCTCGGCGGAAAACTCCTGAGCAAACAATCCCGCAGTTGGCTCGACGGGTTTGAATGCGCGAATTCCCCGCAGGATCTCTCCGCCAAAAAGTCCGGTCATCCGGACTGGCGCAATCTGGCGCGCTTTTCCGTTGAGATAGAGGTCGGGAGCTCGGCTGACGTCCACGCACCCGTCAGTGAGGTATATCGCACGCTCGGCGTAGCGGGGGAATTGTGAGAGAAACTCGTGGCCGGCGATCAGAACCTGATGTGGCTGCTCGCAGATTGCCGCAACCTGCCGCGCTACTCGCACATCCTGGTTTTCGCGGAACATGCTGCCGAAGGTGTAGCAAGGGAGGGTTCCGGAATCCTGGCTGTGGCAGGCCAGGATCATGCGCGTATCCAGCCCCCCCGTGAGAGACATCGCGATTCGCTCGTGACCTTCAAAATAACGGGGAAGGTTGCGCATGAATACCGCGCGCAGCTCTTCGTAGTACGCTTCGGAATCCAGCGAATGCTGATCCTCCCACTCCTTCGGATGAAAATAGGTGCTCTTGCTAGCGAGTGCTCCGCTTTGAAAGGTCCATGCCGAAGCCGGCGGCAAGACCTCGATACCCTGGAAGAGGGTGCGGTTCTCGAGGACAGCGCCACAAGATACGAACTCCCCGAGTCCCTGGGCGTCGATTCGCCTCACTTCAGGGCATGCGGCCAGAATCGCCTTGGCCTCGGAGGCAAAGTAGAACGCATCCGCGGTCTCATGGTAGTAGATCCGGTGCATCCCGTAACGGTCGTTGAAGAGGAGCGCGGCTCCGCGGCTCCGGTCAGCAAGCAACCCGTGAAATCGGCCATTCAATCCCGCCGGAAAGGCCGAGTCCTCCTCGTAGAGGTGGACCAGATAGGAAGGCCCAATCCAATCGAAGTCATGTCCTCGCGCCTTTAGCCGCTGCGCCTCGCCGGGCCCCCGGTACTCTTCGCCGGAGAACACAAGCACCACGTCGCCCCGCTCATTTCGCACGGGCATTCCATGTGAGAAGGATTCCTCTTGAGCTGTCCAGCCGACGTACACTCCAGACGCTTCATCTTCCCAGGTTCCCGTCGTGTAGAATGCTTCGTGGTTTAGTGAGCCGATCATCCTCGCCAGTTGTATTTCGGCTCGGCTGCGCAACATCTTCGTGATGATCCCCGCAATTCCCGGCATAGCTGGCCCTAAACGTTTCCTTCCTGAACTTTTTGTGCTCGGGAATGCCACTGGCGCCTTATCTTCCGAAGCTGGCTCAGCAGCGGCTTCGGAATCCTCTCTGCGATACCGCGGTGCAGACCCAAACTTAGCGCTATCCTTCCTTTCATGTTCAATGGGATGTAATACCGAGGCAGCAACACCTTCTCAAACCCGTTGCGTCGCTTGAACTCTGTCAGAGAATTCTCCAAGTCGTTATAGATGTAGTTACAGTACACCAAGTAGGAGAATTTCCTTTCCTCGCAGATTTCGACTGCCTTCGCGATGAGTGCATTCGCAGGTTTTTTGTCGTAATGCTTCATCATCGTGAGCACCTGGATCATCCTTGCCGTCTCATCGACACTGGTCATCCTTATGTATCCGATTAATCCGCCCTCCCAGTACGCCCCTAGGAAGATATTGCGATTGGCATAAGTGGAGTTCTCCTCCTTCACGGCCTCAAAGCTTTTCTGGAAGTGCCAGAACGGTTTTCCCTGCCGAATTGGAGTTTCGTTATTGATCTGCACTATGCCTTCCACGAAGGCATCGTCGAATTCTGCCTCCCTGACGATAACCCCTTCCTTAGCTGCCTTTCTGACCGCCCGCCTCGCACCGGCGTCGATACGCTTTTCGAACCATGCTGAATAAGTTGAAATCGGGATGACCGCCAGATTGTCCCATTCCGTGTGGTAGGTAAACTTTGGAGTTGTGTTCGGCAACTTTTCCGCGAAGGTAAAGATATCGGCATTCAGGCCCGCGCTCTTTACAGAGAAGACAACGGATGCGGGATCGGGAATGATCTCGCCCTCCACCAGTTCTTCGTCGTGAACCACCGCAGTTTTGAGCCACGTGCCAGAAGTAATCACGTTCCTACCATTGATTACTGCGGAACGAACCGATACGTTCCTCCCCTTGACGCGAATTTGCGTAGAGCAATTAGCTCCTGCTGAGACACTCGGTTCCAGGGTCTCTTCCGAATTCCCCTCGAGAGGCGCCGCAAGCATATCCATAACCATCCCCTATCTATTATTTTGCCGAAAAAGTGAGGGGCTGAACCTCCGCGTACGATTGGCTCGACGCTGCGATGCTCGCCACTCGGCTCCTGGCGCGCTCAGGTACCGAAATTGCTCCCATCAGGAATATCGTGTACAGTAATCCACCCTCAAATGCCGCCTCTGACATGTTGTAAAAGACGAGAACCATCCACAACGTGGCGGCAAAAACGGTGACACTCGAACCATGCCCAGTTTTCCTCCAGATCTTCCTGTAGGTCGCAATCAGGAATCCGCCAAGAAGGAAGATTCCAACCATGCCGAGTTCCAGGTAGACCTCAAGGTATCCGTTGTGTGCCTCATTCAGGCGGCCCAGGCCGGAATTCGTCCAGAAATAGTCGAGACGTTGACCAAGCCAGAAGCTCTCATAGCCCGTGCCAATGATAGGATTCGTGTGCATGCCGAGCAGAATCGCCCATATCTTCGTCCGATCGCTCAAGGTCGGGTCTTTGCCTAGAGCTTGCGCCAGCCTACCGTTCATCCCAAAGCCGAAATCCAATATGAGATAGAGCAGGAACGCCGAGGGAATCAGACCCTTTAGAAGGCCCGGATGTCTTGCGAGGGGCCTGCTTTTAGCCGCCAATATAACCAGGCATCCCAGGACAAAACAAATGATCGACGTTGTACTTTGAGAGAGTCTCAAGAGCCAAAGGGTCATCGCGAGAAAGGCTCCGTTCACAAGCAGGATGCGCTTTGTCCGACGCTTGCTTCTATCTGGCCAACGCGTAACCGTATCCCAGCAGAAAAACAGCCCACTGGCCAGACAGAGCACTCCGAGCATGTTCTTACTCGTCGAAGCTCCAACGTATTCAGTTAGGCCAGAATACGGCGAATAACGTCTTGAGTACTGGAGAAAGTACTTGACAAGCAAAACGGAAAGCGGAATGAGCAGATAATTCAAGCGCCGCAGCGCGGTTTCAATAGCCTCGCGGGGGCGTGGATCCGACAACAGCACGAGAACAACCAAATAGTTTCCGAGATCCCTTAGCCAGTGCTTCAACGTGATGAACGGGAAGTCGGACCATAAGAGGCTGAGAAGCGCAAACGAAAGGAGCGCTGTCAACGCAAGGTTCTGAGTGGTGAACTTAATCCAGCTAAAGCGGCGCGATATTAGGATCCCAAGTGCCAGAAGAATTAGCGCGGAGAACACGAGCCGGTCAAAGGCATTTCCCTCCTGAAGGTTCTGTGCGGAAATCAGCACCAACGGGTCAAACCACTGCGATGGATTCCTTGATCCGAGAATGAAGAGCCAGATAACAGCTACCCACACAGATGGTGATGTCTTTGGCTCCCTTGCAGGGTCAAAGACGATCATCAGCACAACAAAAACGACACAGCCGAACAAAGCGAGGAAAGGAGGCATTGGAATCAGTCTGCTTTCAGGACACCCACGAGCCTAGCTACCGCCAGTTTCAGCAGCTGACGATTTCTTATGAGCGCGCGGCGGGCCGGCTCGTTGTGCGCCTGATTCGCAACGCAGCGCTCCGCATTTTCCGGGCTATCGATCAGAACGCTCCCCGCACATGGGCTTTGATATTGCGATTCTGTCCGCCCTAGTCCCAGGCGAAATTCTTTGAAGAGGCACCCCACTCCGCAGGCTTATGAGATCTCTGGGAAGGCGCTTGGTCCGGGCAATTTGCCGTCTCACCGGAAGATTGAGTTGCTTTGCCAACTCGGATCGTGAGGC
This sequence comes from uncultured Acidobacteriaceae bacterium, assembly GCA_963836525.1. Classification (GTDB taxonomy): domain Bacteria; phylum Acidobacteriota; class Terriglobia; order Terriglobales; family Acidobacteriaceae; genus Telmatobacter. The sequence continues at coordinate 886,289 of CAWIJW010000003.1, read as the reverse complement.
CCGGAAGCGCCTCCTCACCATCATCGAGTTCTGGAAGCTGAAGCCGCTGAGCTCCTGCCTCGCCATCCGTAAAGGACGCCGATCTGCGCCTGCGAAACCAGGAGACCGCCTGGCCTGCTGTAGCAAACCACGCACCTCGCGTCTTCAGCTCCGCGAGAATGTCGCAGTAGCAGGTGTCCCATACCCTTTCCGGAGCAAGGCTGCGATCGTGCCAGTTGAGCGTAAGGCAGCCGCCAAAGCGCTCGGCATTCGCGATCAATGCTTTTAATAGGATCGTTGCCTCACGTTGAGAAACCCCCAAGTATGCCGGATAGAACAACGCCGTATCCATGGCGTGAAGTGGCAACTCAAGAAGACTGGATGATCGAAGCGGCTTGTAGACCTGAGTTGTACCTGCGCGATAGCCGACTGTCTCTCGGTAGCCAATCGTGGAATCGTACGCGGCGCAAGCCCGTTCGAGAACCTCGGGAGACTTATCATTGTAGAAGAGCCAGTGCATCCGGACGCCGATCTCCTTCTCCTTGACGATTCGCCGAATCTCGCCAAGTTCGTCCGCTCCTTTCGCACTGTCAATCCACGCATCGATTCCATGCAACGCCACTTCGCAGCCGGCGGCCTTGATCTTAGCGATTGCGCCAGCGATTTCTCCGGCTTCATAGCGTGCCGCGCGAAGCTTCGGCGCCGCTCCGCCGTTTGCGCCTCTTCCTGGGCGGTTTTTGTAGGGAATCACAAAAAAAGTCGATCGGAGCCCTCTTTCCAGCTCCAGATACCGATCCTCAAAACCGCTCCAAAAATCAGCGCAAAGGCCCAGGTAGACAAGAGGCAGTTTAAGCGCGGCAATCCAATTTGCAAACAAAACCCGAAGCGGCGTGCGACCTCGACCAAAATTAACCAACGACCCGAATGTCGCACGATAGAGGAAACCCAGACTCGTGCGATCGAATCTGTGGCTCAAAATGGACGGATGGTCAACATCGTGTGTCAGACATACGATGAATCGATATCCTTCTGGAATTGGTGGGATCTCTACTAATTCGGCCCCAGATAAGGCGATCAGGTCTCTTAGGAGAGCAATATGAAGGTCCAGGGTCGGTGTCGCGGCGTGTTTTGCAGGTTGTCCGGTGCAAAGGAGAGTACGGACTTCATCAAAAAGGGAGTACCCAATTCGCACCACCGTTCTCCCATCCGCGGAGGAATGCAGGATCGCAGATTGCTTGCGGACCTCGTCGATAAGGGTTCCCGACTCCACTCCGGGAAACGAAAGGAACCTCCCGTAGATGGGGATCCGGTATTGCTTGTAAGATAATTCTCCGTTCTCGCCCTGATTCTGAACTCTGATCGAGCGCCTCGCGTCATGACGAATCTCACCGCCGGAATACAGAAGGGTCAGTTTAGAACCACTACAGCCAACATCTACGCCATCTATGTCCGTTGTGCAGAGAACAACTTCATAATGCCCACCGCTCCGCCAGAACTCCCACGGTGTTTTGAATAGCTCAAAGAACTCCTTCGCTACATCGACGTCCGCTTCGTCCGCAACCACGCCGATCATGCCACAACCCCATTTGCCACTCGCCTTTTCACATTTCCTCGGAGCGTGTGCGTGCCACAGAGATGAGAAGCGGATCGTTCTACGCCGGAACCGCACCCCGGCGCGACTTCTTGAGAAGCGCATAAACCATCTCTATGAGCTTCTTCCGTTCATCTTGCCAGCGATGCCTCAGATACACCTGCTGACCCCTCTCAGCAAGATCGCCAACCTCTTCTGGATGCGCTACGGCATAGGCAAGCGTTCGCGCCAGGTCCTTTGCGTCACCGGGCTCGAAGAACAGGAGCGCGTCGGACTCAAAGTAGTCCTGAATCCCAGTTGTCCTGGGGGCGACGACAGGCCTTCCCAAGACGAGATACTCGAATATTCGCGTCGGCGTGTTGATTTCAGTAAATGTGTTCCTTGGATTTGGAATGACGCCGACATCGCACGCTTCAATCTCCCCGACCAGCTCTTCCAGAGTCTTGGGCCCAAGATAGCGAACCCTATCCTCAAGTCCCAGGCTACGCGCCTTCGCGAGGACTTTCTCAAGGTAGGGTGTGCTGCGACCATAAACGCGAAGTTCCACTCCCGGCACGATCTGACTGAGCTCGGCCACCGCATCAACGGCCAACTCCAGGCCATTTCGATCGACGAGCGACCCATGGTACATCATCACAAACGGATCACTTGCGTTCCTCGCCGGATAAGAACGCGCAGGACGATAAGGGAAGATATTCTCGTCGGGAGTATTCATCACGACGCCTATCTTCCCAGCGTCACATGACCGTGTGGAGAATATTCGCTTACAGGCCAGATTCACTGTGATCACCAGGTCAGCGTAACCGATGCTCCATTTTTCGAGCTTCCGAAGCATTCGAACCGCAAAGCCGTTCTCATCCTTGTCAAAGATGGTTCTCAAGAGTTCGGGCATTGGATCGTGCTGGTCGAGAATCACCTTGGCGCCCAGTAACTTCGGCACCAGGGCGCACAGAACCAAAATATCGGGCATGTTATGAACATAGATAAGGTCGTATCGGCGGCGTAACGTCCGCCAGGCAAGAATTCCCGCGGAAAGAAGGAGGAATGCGACATATTGGTAGACGTAAGAGAGCGCACCGCCACGGCGATGACGGATCGGAATCCGGATGACCTCGAGATTACCCGAGCGTTCCCGCTTGGGCGACTCGCCGTCGCCCTCACAGATCAAATCCACATACATCTGCTCTTTGAGAAGGGCATTAGCAGCACGGCGTGGCCGAGGATCCGCCGGGTACTGAGAGAATACAACCATTCCCGTGCGCTTGCCCGCGAGCGGAAACGGCGAGGCACGCTCTGGACTCTCGGATGGGGAATCATCTCTCTCGAGCAGATTTCCCCGCTTCTGGATCCCGACCAACAAGGCTTGGTTACCCTCAATCGCCATCTTGGATTCTAGACTGCTACCCTCTCCGGCATTTGAGCGGCTGCCTCGATCCGTGCCTCTCTCTCAACCTTCATCCGGTTCGAGCTTTCAATGGATGCCAAGATCTGCGAGCCGAACTGCTTCTGAAGGATCGCTATGTTCGGCATCACACAATGCCCGCCAATGACACCCGGGAAATATTTTACCGATGGAAAGAACTTGATTTCCTCATAGAACGAGACGATCTCTTCGTAATTAACACCTGTCTGATCGCAATACCTTTCAAGCTCCTGGGCCCATGCAATCATGAGGCCAAAATAGGTGGTCTCGGTCAGCTTTGCCAACTCTGTGGCTTCGGGAGACGATAAAGCCCGGGCCTTCAATCCAATGGACTCGAAGTGTTCGACTGCATGCTGGCTTGCTTTTCTGTCAAGCGCACCGACAAACTTAACATATTTACAGAGCTCGTCGAACATCTTAACGTGCTTGCCGCGGACCGGACTGTTCACCACGGAGGCGCCCGCCTTCTCGGCGATCTTTCGGGTTGTTCCAACTCCAACCGTACTGTTCACGATGGTCAGTTGGGGTTTAAACAGATCAATGTATCGAGCGGTTTGCCCAACGAAATCATCAATCTGAAAGGGATAACAGACATGCATCACTTCAACTTCTCGAATCTCGTCGGTGATTGGAGCGATGTCGATCCCGATTGTCCGGCGATGTTTCGAGATCAGTTCAAAGAGCGGCTTTCCCACTTCCCCAAGCCCCAGTACGAGGATATCTTTATTCGTCTCCACAGTATCGGTCCTCATTTCTATGTCGCGACCACCATCGGCTCAAACTCGCATCATCGACCCTGGAGGCGCGGAGTTTGTTTAAAGATTCAGTTGCAACGGCGATTGCTTGACTAAGCATCCCTTGCCACCGGGACTTATCCCTGGCGATGAGGATGATTCCGCTGCAACGGCAGCGTTTTGATTGAGTGTGTTGCCGGCTTCGCACAGCTTACCGCGCCGCAGCTTCGATCGCGGCGGCTTCCAGCAGCCAAGGAATCACGCTTTCGCTGCAAGCGAGTCCATTGGCTGCTTCTTGATCCCGACTTCCTCGCGCAGAGGCTCGGACGTGAAGGCCAGGATTTCCTGAACCACCCTGGCTTGCTGTGATTCCGTAAGCTGCGGGAACATCGGCAGGGAGACAATTTCAGCGGCCAAGTGCGATGCCACAGGAAGGTCGTCACGATTGTAATTCAGGAATGTATATGCTTTCTGCAGATGGAGCGGAACCGGGTAATGAATGCCTGTGCCGATGCCCCGGCCCTTCAGGAAATCAATCAGGCCATCGCGGTTGGCGGTGCGCACCACGTAAAGGTGGTACACAGCGCGCGACCACGAAGGCTCATAGGGGAGAATCACACCGTCGTGACCCGCAAGAAGCCGGTTGTATTCTTCAGCGCGCATCCTCCGCTGCTTGTTCCACTCAGTCAAATACGGCAGTTTTGCATGAAGTATTCCCGCTTGAATCGCGTCCAGTCTCCCGTTGTATCCCTCTAATTCGTGGAAGTACTTCTTTACCTGCCCGTGATCGCGTAGCATCCGCACTTTTCCGGCCACATCGGCATCATTCGTTGTGACTGCTCCGCCTTCGCCACATGCGCCCAGATTCTTTCCTGGGTAAAAGCTAAACGCCGCCGCGCGGCCCATGGAGCCCGCCTTCATCCAGCGGTTGTTCCGTTTGGAAAAGTATTCTGCGCCATGCGCCTGGCAAGCGTCTTCAATCACTGTCAGTCCGTACCTGTCCGCCAGGCTCAGGATCGCATCCATGTCGGCCATTTGCCCATAAAGGTGCACTGGCACCAGAGCAGTAACCGGCCTTCCACTCCGCAGGCTGATGAGTTTCCCGGCGTTGTTCCGGACACACTGCTTCTCGAGGAAGCGTTCAAGCATCTGCACGGAAATGTTGTAGGTGTGTTCGTCTATGTCAACGAATTCCGGTATCGCGCGAGCCTGTGAAATAGCTTCCGCCGTGGCAATGAATGTATTCGGGACGGTCAAAACCACGTCTCCCGCTTTGATGCCGCACGCCAGAATCGCGAATCGCAACGCATCCGTGCCGCTGCTTACCGCGAGCGCATGATTGCAGTTCGAGAATGAGGCGAAGGCCTCCTCGAACTTCTCCACGACGGGACCGCCAACAAAGCCTGCGGTACGAAGGCCATGTCGAAAGGCGCCCACGAGCTCTTGCTCAAGCTCACGGTGTGGCGTGATCAAATCAAGAAACGGAATGTCGCCAGACACCTTGTCCTTGACGGTCTCCTGGAGAGACCGCAAGATCTTTGCGGGGTTTCCCGCAACTACCGCGTTTGCGGGAACGTCTTTTGTGACCACGCTTCCGGCGCCCACAATCGCATTCTCACCGATTCTTGTGTTGCACAGGATCGTGGCATTTGATCCGATGGACGCGCCCTTGCCCACGATGGTCCGCTCGAGCTTCCAGTCAGCCTCGGTCTGGAGTTCTCCTGTGGCGGTTGTCGCACGAGGATAGGTATCGTTGATAAACATGACTCCATGGCCAATGAAGACATTGTCCTCAATCGTGACCCCCTCACATATGAACGTGTGACTCGATATCTTACAGCGCTTGCCAACCCGGGCGTTCTTTTGAATTTCTACGAAGGCGCCAATCTTCGATTCGGCGCCGATCTCGCACCCATAGAGATTGACAAATTTCGCCAACCGCACGTTCTCACCAAGCTTAACGTCCTCTGAGATTGAGCTCCACGGATTCATAGGCGGACAAAGGCTCCCTTTCTGTTCATTGATTCGCTGGCAGCTTCGAGCATTCGCACGACCCTAAGCCCAGCACTGCCATTGTTGAACGGCTCTTTCCCGGCCGTTATGCAATCCACGAAGTAGTTCAGCTCCTGGCGAAGAGCTTCCACCTGTTCCAGTTGAGGAGACCACATATCGCCGGAACGATAACTCACCAGCAGCTCGTAAACACCCTCCCGGCTCGTGATCTTCACCCCTTTGTCATATACCTTGACTTTCTCGTCTGCTTCGAGATCGTTCCAGACGATCATCCGCTTCTCCCCTCCAATCAGCGTGGTCCTCACTTTGACCGGCGACAACCAATTGACGTTGATATGCGCGATGATCTTCTCGGGGAAATAGAGCGTCATGAACGCGACATCCTCATGACCGTTCAGGTGCCCCTGGCCGGTTGCCACCACCGCCTCGGGACTGGCTTTGATCAGGTGGTCCATGATCGAGAGATCATGTGGAGCAAGGTCCCACAACACGTTTACGTCGTGCTGAAAGAGGCCCAGGTTGACCCGCGTCGAGTCGTAGTAGTACAGATTCCCCAGCGCACCTTCTTCGATCAGTTGACCAATCCTCTTGACAGCCCCGGTAAAGAGGAAGGTGTGGTCCACCATGATCTTGAGATTCTTTTGCTGCGCGAGATTTACCAGCTCTTCTCCCTGCGCCGCTGTGCTTGTAAATGGCTTCTCAACAAAAACATGCTTGCCATTTTCGAGAGCGGCTTTTGTCAGCTCATAGTGCGTCCAAACGGGAGAAACGATAGCCACGACATCAACGTCAGGTGCAGAGATTACCTCCATCGCACTCGCCGTGATCCTGACGCCGGGATAGGCCTTCCTTGCACGCGCTTGCGCTGCCGGGTTAATCTCTGCGATTGCCCGCACCTCTGAACCGTCCAGGTTCATGAGATTTCTTACGACGTTAGGGCCCCAGTAGCCATACCCTATTACACCGAAATCCATATCTTCATATCTCCTTTACAGCCGCCATCTAGCCCAGCCAGCTGAACACGCAGGAGGCCCTTCCCCATCGTGCAGAACTCTGCACGGACTTCCACCCATGCTCGAGCCAGTTATTGATTCAACTACGTAGGAAGTTCTGCTGGGGTCTTTCCGCACCGCGGGCTCTGGCATAAGCGCCCGATGGTGCGCTTGCACGATCGCAGGAATCCATCGCTCGGTGAATAGCGAGGAGTTAATAAGCACCTGTACCTTTGATCACCGCCACGGGCGTGCGCATCAGGATCTTAAAGTCGAGCCACGGAGTCCAAGTCGATGCATACCGTAGATCCAGTCGAACCATCTCATCGAACTCCACACTGCTTCGGCTCATCACTTGCCACAGACCCGTGATTCCCGGCTTTACCCCTAGAAGTCGCCTACGGTGCCAGGTTTGATAGGCCGCGAGTTCGTACGGAATCGGCGGCCGTGGACCGACAAGCGACATGTCGCCCTTGAGCACGTTGATAAATTGCGGCAGCTCGTCCAGGCTCGTGCGCCGCAGCCATTTCCCCACGCGCGTGATTCTGTTATCGTCAGTAAGCTTGTAAACGCCTCGCCCGTTACCATTTCCTCCTTGCTGGCCGGGCTGGCTGGCAATAAGTCGGGTGACAAATTCCTTGTGTACGCTGGAATCACTATCCACGTACATGGAGCGGAATTTAAGAAAGGTGAAGGTCTGGCCGTACCGTCCAACCCGCTGCTGCCGATAGAAAACCGGACCCTTTGAGGAGGCTTTGACGGCCAGGGCGATGACAAGGAACAGAGGAGCACACAAAACCAGCATCGTTGCGCTTCCGATCATATCGATAACCCGTTTCATCAGAAGCACGGTTCGTCGGCCCTTGTCGCGACTAATGAGGTCAGGATAGAGCGCCGCATTGCTTGGCTGGCCTGGCTTGTCGTGATCCCAGTCGTCAGGAAAGAGATGAAACGAGATTCTTACTTGATTGAACTGCGTCGGAGTCAGTTCATCGCGGAGCGTCGCAGTGACCTTGGTCAGAAACGTATCCAGGACTGCGCGCTTGTCATTCACAACAAGGCCCGTAAACATCGCCCCGACAATTTCCCGGCTCTTGTACCATCCAATTAAGTCCGTGTCCCTGCTGGATGAAAGCAGAGCTGAGACGACCCTGTCGAGCGTAGCGCCCCTATTCTTCTCGCTTTCCCCGTTGGCAACTTCCAGGAGCATGAGAAGAAAGGGCGCCTTGGAACGCTCCGTGCGCTTGCGTTCAACAGCGATCATCCGTTTGAAAGTCTCTTCGTCCAGAGGCAAACGTTCCACAGACGGAGTAACCTCCAGCAGCGGGTCGGCTGGATTGGGCATTTTAGTTTGACGTGTTGGGGTCACGACATACTCCTCTCGCGGCGATCACAGCCGGGCTCATCGTTATCATGGCGCCGGATGAAATGGCCGCGCGCGTTTTGACCTTCCTCTATCCTTTTGACAGAAGGTGGGGGTACCCGATGGATGGGATTCTGCGTCATAAGCGTTCAGCCTCTGCGCGGCGCATGGCCGTAAAAAGGGAGAAGGCGGAAGCGGGGTTGATTGAATGATCCATTCGAACAAAATCGTAGAGTGCTAGGAAGGAATGGACGAGTGGTAATAGTAGCCGCTGTAAGCCGAGGCCACGGTACCGTTCAAAAGAGCACCGAGTAGCTTTTGCGAATCAAGCGCCTCGAATCCCTTTTGCAATTGCTGCTTTTCGGTTATTCCCTGACGTGTAACCAGGAGAATTCCATCCGCGAGTCTCATCCAGATGCTTGTATCCGCCAGAGGCAGCACTGGAGGCGAATCGAGAATGATCCAATCAAAGCACGCGGCAAGCTGCTCCATCACCGCCGGCAGGCGCGGCGACTGGAGAAGCTCGAGCGGGTTCTTTGAAGGGCCGCCAGCCGGCAAGATCCAAAGACCTGCAGCGTCAAGACGGTAGACGCTGGTCAGCGGCCCGTCATTTTCCTGTAGCCATTCACAGATTCCTTGCGTCTTCTGGATGCCGAACATCTGCGACAAAGATGGACGCCGCAAGTCTCCTTCCACCAGGAGTATCCGTTCGTCGGACGCGTGGGCCAGGGCGCAGGCAAGGTTGGCCGCGATCATGCTCTTGCCTTCCTGCGGGATCGTACTCGTGATAAGGACCTTCTTCAACGGGCGGAGCCGTCGGAGATCTCTCAATCGCACCCCCAAGAGGCGCAGGGCTTCGGCCGTTGGATGCTCCCTATCTGTAAGGCACACCAATCGGCTTTGCGATGGAAGCGCAATCGATAGTGACGGGAAGCGGCTTAAAATGTCTAGACGCTCGGCCGTAGGCAGGCTCTCCACACCACCGGGCGCTTCCTCGAGCGCTGCCACAGGGGGGGCGCCGTCCCGCCCAAAAGACTCATCGCCGCCCGTGATTCTTGTCTCCCGTTCCTGATGGGAAGTCCCGGTCTCCCATTTCGACGCAACGCGGCGCTCAGCACGGCGCAGCAGATCGGGCCCCTTGGGCAGCGCCCCTGAGGCGGTTCCGGAACGTTCACTTTCGGATCTTTGCAACGCATCAAAAATTCGGCTCATGATTCCTCTGCTTGGTGGCAATGAGATGGTGCCGGCACCCTATGAATTCTGCTGAGCAGGCACAAAAGCCTCGAGACGGAACTCATTGGCTACATCCTCTATAATTCGCGCCGTTATCGTTGGTGATTGCCGCGCATAAGCGCTAATCAGTGCGTTCTCACATATGGTGTTGATCAGGCGCGGAAAACCACGTGAGTAGGAATACACAGCGGCAATTGCCTGTGACGAAAGGATTGGAGGTGCACTCGAATCCATGCCCGCGATCCGCAGGCGCTGTTCGACATATTCCTGCGTTTGCTTGGCATTCAGGGCTCCAATCTGTGTTCGAAGCGCAATCCGTTGCTTTAATTGCCTCAGTTCGACTGAATCCAGTTTCTTGTCAAGCTCCGGCTGTCCTGCCAGTATGATCTGCAGCAATTTGTCTTCCGCTGTCTCCAGGTTAGAAAGAAGGCGAACCTCCTCTAATGTGTCTGCAGACATATCGTGCGCTTCATCCACGATCAGAACGGTGGTCATTTGCCTCGAGCCGCGCGCTACCAGAAATCTGCTCAGATCGAGCAGAAGCTCGCATTTGTTCTTCCCCGAGGCAGGCAGCCCAAAGTCAGCGAGAACATACTGCAGAAAATCCGTGGGAGCAAGCCTGCTATTAAACAGATATGCGTAAGCAATATCTTTGCTGTTTTCCAAGAGGCGGAGCAGGCATCGAAGCAGCAGGGTCTTTCCCGTGCCCACTTCGCCGCTAACTACGACGAAGCCCTTATGCCGCCGAACACCATAGTAAAGCGCTGCGAGCGCCTCATTGTGCCGCGGCGTGGGCACGAAGCAATGTGGATCTGGCGTCAGATCGAACGGGTTGCGCTTGAGATGAAAATAGGCTTTGTACATTGGAAATGGGAGCCTAGTTATGCAAAAAGCTAAAGACAGAACCGCCTAGAATCGTGGCAAAGACAAATGCAGTTGTAGCCCACCCCAACGCCAATTTCCTCTTTGTGTTCCGTTCATCCAGCGGGCTCACCATCTCGGGAACCTCAGAGATCACCGCGATCGGCAGAAGAGATTTGATTTCTTTTTCACTGTGCAAACGATCGTCCGAGAATTCCAGTCCGCCTGCCACGACCAATCCCAACACCAGTCCGACAGCCAGGCCGATGCCACAGAATCTGAGGCGATTGGGAAAATCGGGCTTTGACGGCAAACTGGGAGGATCAAGCATGGTGAATCGCTCACCCTGCTGCATCTGCTCCATACTGGTGGCCATCACCGACTGGTCTTTCTTCTTCAGCAGATCATCGTAGTTCGCTTTCGACTGATCGTAGCCGCGTGTCAGGTCTGCGAGCTGTTGTTCGGTACCCGGCTCCAGGTTCAGCCGCCCCTGGTATTCGCTGATTCTGCCTTTCAGACTGTCAATCGCACTCTCCCGGTTCGTGATCTCGAGCTGGTTCGCCTGCAGTTGCCCCTGTAATTGCCGCGCTGTCGCGCTCATTGTTGGGTCCGCTGCACCGCTCGGAGCTGTACCGTTGCTCTGCTGCTTCGGCTCCGAGGCCTGCTGTTTCATCGCCGCAATGAAGTGTTCTCTCGTCGTTTCCAGCTTTGCTATCTGGTCCTTTAGGCGTTGAACATCCGGATATTGATCGGTGTATCGAGAACTAAGGTCTGCGAGTTGACTTCTCAGCTTGTCGAGTTGTTGGTCAATCGTGGCCAAATCTGTCGTACCCGACAGCCCAGTTTGATCCCCTCCGGCTGGCCGCATCTTGCTCTGGGCTGCTCGCTCTTCCGCAAGCATCGCCTGCAGGTAGACGCGCTGTTGCTTCGCGGTATTCAAGGCATCCTGCTCGCCTTGCAGTTGCGCCTGAAGCCCCGCGAGGATCTGAAGATTGCTTGCCTCCTGAGTTGGCAAATCTCCCTCATGCTGCGCTTCGAACTGGCGAACCTTTGCCTCCTGCTCAGAAAGACTCGCGCGAGCATCTTCCAGTTGTTTCTCGATGAAACTCGTAGTGCCCGCTGATTCTTGCTCGCGCACCTTCAGGTTTTCGGTTATGAAGAGATTCGTAAGCTGACCGGTCACCTGCTGTGCGACGTGCGGATTCCTGGCCGAGTAAGAGACCCTGAAGGCTGAAATATTCTGCCTCTGTGGGTCACGCACCAGCTCGACGTCTATATCCTTGCGCATGCGTGCGACGAGGTCATCCGCGGACGCCGCGCTCTGTGTCCCACCATACAAGGAAAGCTTGTCAATAATCGTCAAGAGCCGCGTTCGACTCAGTATCTGATCCTTGATACTCTCCAACCGCGCCTGCAAATCATCGTTGATGTTCGGCAGCACATAGTTCTGGGGCATTGTCGGCTGCTCCACCAAGATCAAAGTGCTCGATTTATAGCTTGGCGGAAGCACCCAGCTGGCTCCCCAAACGATCAGCCACCCGAGAAACAAAGGAATCAAGAAATAAAGGTGCCGACGGCGAATAATACCAAAGAGGCGTTGGATGTCGGGCCGTTCAGATTCCTGATTTTCTAGAATTTCCGGCATGCTTATCTCCCCAGAGGCTTTCGGAACTGATAAGTTATAGTGACAAACTCGCGATCACTAACAGGATTGTGGGCGATAAACGGGATTCCTAAGTAATTCTCTTGAAGGCGTTCATATCCGCAGGCTGCGCTGAAGTGCTCGCTGATGGCGTGGTTCAACGAGGCCCCCAATGTGAAAGCGTCCCCCCCCTCATACCCATAGAGCACGTTGACTAGCTGGGTTACAGGCGACGAGTTTACATAGGAGACCTCAAATGCTGCATTCCATGTACGAGTAAGTTTCCAGCCGCCGGATGCGCTCTCACTGTCGGAATAAAGGGCTTCATTGAAGCCTTCGCCAGCTATGACACTATGGAGATAGCTGACGGCAAAATATCCGCGGTTGCCTTGCCACCCGATGCTCGCGGTACCGACGGGCGACCATGAGCTGAATGCTTGCACTGTGTTCGGCTGGGCAAGGCCTACGTGCTGCATTCCGCCTGCAATGGATAGCGAAAACTTGGGATTGAAATAAATCGTATAAAAGGGAAGCAGAGTGTGTAGCTGAGTCTCAAAGGGTGCATACGGTGCGTCGGTAATCACTTCGCGGAAGTAAACGTATGAGAGGCCTGTATACTGCATACCCGACAAGCGCCGGCTATAGAATGCCGAAGCGCCCTCGCCGTCCGAATTGGAAAGATTGGCCGCAGCCGTGGGATTGGGAAAACTGAAAGTCGAGTATGAGCCTCCGCCGCCAACCATGCTGTTTCTTCCGAATTGGTAGTCGATAGAACCGTTCGCTGTATCGGACATTTGCTCTACAAAAGCAGCGATTAGGGCCGGAACTGGTGCCTGTCCTGCACCGGTTAAATTTCCTCCTGCAAACGGATACGACTGGTTGAACACATCAGATGTCCTCAAGAAGTAATCCTGCAGGTTGATGGACAAATGAGGGCTCAGGCGATCCTGAAAGACGAAGGACGCGCTTTGGTCCACTGTGTTGAGCGCGCTCGTGTGCTGATAGAACGAGAAACTCGGACTATATCCCAACGCGACTTTTTGTCGCGGTGTGGATTTACTGAGGGTAACGCTAGGAAGAATCGAATAAATTTCGTCGCTGACCGCTTGGGCGGCGATGCCCGGGACAACGTTGTCGCTATAAGCTGCATTTACGTTGAGTGAGGCAGCCAGATAATTGCTTCGCGTTTCCGTGCCGGTAAAGTTGGGGTATGGCATACCGCTCACCGGTGGCGGCGTCATCATCTGAGTGTCATCCAGCGTTGGTGTGGTTTCCCCAGTTGCGCTCGGTTCCACCTGGGACCATGCAGGTATGGCCGCCGCTAATACGAGAAGCAAAGTCACTCTTGCAAGCATATGCACACAGTCTTTAAGGCACGACGATTGTGTCATGCGGTTTGAGCGTGATGTTCTTGTCCACCTTCTTGCCTTTGATGAACTCCTCATAATTGAAACTGATCCGGAGTTCCTCCCCTCCCGGGGTCTGGCGAAGGACATAGATGGACTTCTTCTTCGCAAAATCTCTGAATCCGCCTGCTGTTGCGATGGCGTCCACAATCGTTATTCCGGCAGTGATCGGGTAGGATCCCGGTTTCGTTACTTGCCCAAGAATGTTGAACTTTTGGCTGTTTATCTGCTGGACGATCACTGTCACTTGCGGATCGGTAATGTAGCTCCGGAGCTTGGCTGTGATTTCTTGCTCGAGCTGCAGCGGTGTTCGTCCTGCCGCTTGCACTTCCCCCATCAGGGGTAGCGAAATCTTTCCGTCCGAGCGCACCGGAATCTGCTTGGAAAGGTCAGGCTCCTTCCAAACATTGATCGACAGAACGTCATCATCGCCGATGATGTAGCTATCGGCAGTGTTGGTGTTTCTTGAAGAAGGTATTTCGGTCTGGGTCGACGAGACGGTGGTTGCCGCCATCGGGACTTCACTTGCAGTGGGGCGCGAGGCAGCGACTTGCGCCTTCAGGTTACCGCAAAATGCAACGACTGTAAGAAGACAGGTAGTGAGTGCCCAATTGACCTGACTTTTCATAACAGCTCTCCTCAATCTTTCTGGGGCGGCTGATTTTCGCCATATGCCGCGATCTCGCATCGAAATTCACCTAAATTCGCGTGCTCCTTCCCAATGGGAGCCCGGCAAGCGTCCGTCGGTCTCCAGCTCAGAGACAAGGACAAAAGATCAGGAACTCTGATCGCTAGAAGGCAGCTATCCGAGCTGAGCTGGCGCTTGGCAAATTGCTCTGGCCAGCACAGAATGAGGGGGAGCGAAGCTCCCTATCCATGCTGCCGGAGCCACAGGGCTCAACATCGTGGGCCTGGACTTCCACCGCTACGGACTGCGAAAGCATGTCCACTGAGAGAACCAAGCGGCAAAGATTCTTTTTGCGAATCAAGATCCCTTCAACACCTTCGAGAGCACCCCGTATAACCCGAACGCGGGCGCCGCACCTCAGGAAAGGATGCGGCTCCACGCGAAAAGACCCTTCAACTGCTCTTTGAACCGCCTCGATTTCTGATTCCGGGATGATCGCAACATGATCGCCGCAGTAGAGAATCATGTGCACTCCAGGAGTGGTTAGAACCTGTAATCTGCGATCGAGGCCACCGCGCACGAAAACGTAACACGGAAACAAGGGTAAAGAGAGTATCTTCCTCCTGTCTTTCCATCGGCGTATCGAATCGTAGAGTGGCAGAAACACCTCAAAGTCCTTCGCGGAGAGCATCTCTGCTACGACCTTCTCGTGCTGGTGGCGAGTGTAAAGCGCCCACCAAACGGCAGGGTTGGACATTCTGGCGTCGAGACTCTCTGAGGTCGGCATTTAGTTTCCTGGTTTTTCAACGAGCCGCAATGCAGAGATTGGGCTCACGAGGATATAGCTTCGCCCTGTGAGTCACAGCCCACGCTCATTACCACTCGCCTGCTGCGACATTCCAACCTCGACATTTGAACTCAATGCGAGGTATTTCAACACACCCGAAGTGAGCCCAAAAGTCGTGTTTTCATCATCGTGAACCAGTGCGCTGAGTGACAATGCCCCAATCGTGCTAGCCACTTGGACCCCGGTAACACTTTCCAGCCACTTCAGGTAACGGACCCAAAAAGTAACATTGGCCTTTGCCTGTTTTTCTGCACTTAACCATTCTTGGATCCGCTGACGTCATTACCGATGTCACGAGGCACTGGGCACGCCCGTAACAAACCATTGCCCAGATCATTCCAGCCCCACTCGCCTCCAAAACCACTTTGACTCACCATGCCATTCTCGATAGCCCCTACCTCGCGGTAGCTTGAGTCCCTGGCAGATATTCGCACCGAAGCAAACATCAATGCGCAGGTGGAAGCCCCCTGTGACCTCTGCGTCGTTGAGGGAGGCCCACTTCGCGCAATTTATAAAGCAAAGAGCGATAGCTCATATTGAGTTCTTCCGCCGTTTTTCGCCGGTTCCAGCGATTGGCCTGCAGGACCTTGAGAATCACGGCATTCGTCGCCGCCGAAGCCGCCCGGCGGGAGACGTCTTTCAAAGAGGTGGGCCGAGGCTGCCGGCTGGCCAACGCGTCGGTCATTTCCACCTGGCGTCTAAGTTCCGCGCCAAGTGCCTCGTCATCGCCAAGAATGATGGCTCGCGCGATCCAATTCTCCAATTCGCGTAGGTTTCCAGGCCAGTTCCACTGCTTAAGCAAGTGCAGCGTCGCGGGATTTAGCTGGGGTACGTTCCTTCTAAATTTCCTGGCCAGTTTTTCAAGGAAATAATCGCAAAGCTGCGGGATGTCGCTCTTCCGGTCACGAAGAGCCGACAGGCGCAGAGACACGATGTCAATGCGATAGAAGAGATCATCGCGAAAGGCACCCTTTTCGACTGCCTCTTGCAAATTAACGTTCGTCGCACAGATCACTCGTATGCGCCCACGCCGCTCCTGGCTGCCACCGATTCGAGTGTAGGTACCGTCTTGCAACAGGCGAAGCAGCTTGCCCTGCAGTTCCCAACTCATGTCTCCGATCTCATCAAGAAAGAGCGTGCCGCCGTCAGCAGTCTCAACCAGCCCTGTCCGTACTTCTGTAGCTCCGGTAAAGGACCCTTTTTCGTAACCGAAGAGTTCGCTTTCGAGCAAATTGGCCGGAATGGCAGCGCAGTTCAATTTCACAAAAGGCGCATCACGCCGATTCGAGCGGGTGTGCAGAAACCTCGCAACAACCTCTTTGCCAGTTCCGCTCTCCCCCTGGAGGAGTACCGGAAGATCACTGGACAGGATGAAGTCGATTTTGCTCCGAATCTCGCGCATGGCGGGAGTGCAGCCGAAAATGACCGCTTCTCCCGGCAAATCCGCCGGATCAATTCGAAAGCTCTGGCTCACGTCTGTAGGCATAAATCTAGACGAAACTGAGGGCACTCCTTCTGGCTATGCTGCATTTAGGTGGCCACAGTACCGCTCGGCGCTCGATGTTCGGCGATTGCCCTTGAAGCTGATTCTGTGGGCAGTGTGGAGCCACTGTGACGATCGGGTCGTGGGTATCTTCTCCTAATAAGTGCAAAACTTTGCATAATTCTTACCACTTAATTGCAAATCCCCCCCCGGTTAAAGCGGGAAAATACAGTCAAATCGTGTGCTGAGGCTCCTCCGCTAGGACGCCTGTCAGCTCTTCGTGATCTTAAAGAGCCACCTTTTTTGTTGTGCACCGCCCATACCGTCAGGATGACTCGGGGTGGTGTCCGCCCGGGCCAGATGTCCTCAGGGGGTTCGTTGCGTCATGCGCACGGGGGTCGAAAGACCAAAGTCCGTCCTGCATGGGCCATCGCGAATCGCGTACAACCGCCAGTGCAGCACATCAGCCATATTGCCGATTCTTGACAAGAATCGGCAGCACACTCGACCTCTCGCAGGACATCTCAAAACTCTGCAGCCAGTTGGTGAAATCGCGGCTCTTGGAGTGGCCGGTGCCTTCAACAATTGCAATCGTCCCTTCCGTGACCTTCCGGCTCTATCCACTAGGCGGCGTTGGGGCGTGTGGAACGGATCTTCTGGAACGGCTGTGGAGGATCTCCGGCCGGCCAGGGTCTAAGGCGATGCTGCTGGATCTTGTAAAGCAGGGCGCGATAGCTAATGTTGAGATATTGCGCGGCGCGGCGGCGATTCCAGCCGAACGTCTCCAGCGCACTCTGGATCATCTGCGCCTCGGTGCGCGCTTTTACATCGCGTACGATGGATCTGATGCCCACGCATGGAGGCGGTGCATCGACGAACTGATCCTGCGAATCAGCCGCGCCTGATGCAGCGACCTTGGCTTCCAATTCCCGGGTGGCGGCGTCTGCGTCCCGCATGACGATGGTCCGGGTCACGAAATTGCGCAGTTCCCTCAGGTTTCCCCGCCAATCATAAAGAAGGGCAACATCCATCAACCGGGAGGGAAGACCGTTTCCGAACCCGTTCGTCATTTCCACCGGTGAGCGACGAATAAACTCTTCAATCAAATAGGGAATCTCTTCGCGACGCTCGCGGAGCGGTGGAACTTTGATGGTGAAAACGCTGAGACGGTAATACAGATCCTCACGGAATGTCCTGCTGAACAGTGCGTCTTCGATTTGAACATTCGTGGCGGCAAGAACTCGCACATCGACTTTGGTGGTTTCCTGTGCTCCAAGGCGAGCGAACTGGCCATCCTGGAGAACATGGAGGAGTTTTGCTTGCATCTGCACTCCAATTTCACCAATTTCGTCGAGCAGCAGAGTGCCGCGATTCGCCTGTTCGAACTTGCCCGGCCTGTCGTTGATGGCCCCGGTGAATGCACCTTGCCGATGACCGAAGAGCTCACTCTCGAGCAAGTCCGCCGGCAGGGCCGCGCAATTCACTTTCAGAAATCTCTCCCTGGACCGTCGAGAATTCTTGTGAATCAGCTGCGCCACAACCTCTTTGCCAGTCCCGCTTTCACCCAGGATCAGCACATTGACATCGATATCCGCGAGCAATTTAACCTGGCGATGGATTTCCAGCATTTGGGGCGACGCCGCCAGAAAGAAATTGTTGCCACTGAGTTCTTCCACATACGGGATGGCAGGCATGTCCTCGGGAATGCTCGCCCAAGTCGCAGAAGCGCCCGTCTCCGCAGCAATATCTTCTGCGCGATCGGAAGCAATGGCGGGATCAGCGCAGACCCCTCCCCTGGAGGGAGTCAGCGAGTCGATCACCGACTCCACGTCCTCGCGTGTCACCGGAATGCTCAGGAAGCGCTTGATGCCTTGCTCAGAGGCTTCTCTGCGCAGTCCTCGCTCGCCCATTTTCGTAATCAGGCAAATGCTGTGCGCCGGCGCGAACCTCAAGAATTGACGGTATTGCGCTGTCCCCGATGAGTCAACCGGAGAAGCCTCACATACCACGAGATCTGGATCGAGTCCATTGCTCAGAAGTGACTGGACTTGTGCGCTTCCTCCGGCCTCGATCACTCTGTGGCCCGCGCCCTCGAGAACCATCGTGACAAAGGAGCGCGTCTTGGCATTCTGAATGTCAGTCAAAATAAGGAGGAGTGGTCTCACCAAGGCCTCTTTCTGAAATGCAATATTGCTCAACAATTCTTGCCAACCTGGACCATTGCACGCTCGCATCCTACCGGAAAGACATAGTGTCTTTGGCAGCCACAAGACGTGATGGGTGCAAGGCCCTATAAGCTGAAAAACAAAAGCTCTTCTGCGGCCAGACGGTTACCCGAGCAGCAGCAATCAGCAAGTGAGTGCGGGATTAAGCCTCTTGCGCGGCTATTAGTAATAACCGTTCGAGGAACATTTGTTTATCGTAGCGTCCAACGATCCATTGCAAAACGTTCGTCCGTTGCCTACCGGGCAACCTCCACGGGAAGTTGGGACCACGGAAAAATCCCAGGAGTGTTGAACAAGGCCCTAAAAAGCGGCGCGAACTGACGACGCCCACGACCTAAGAATCTGCAATCGCTCCTTGACGATAGGAGAGAACATGGGGAGTGTCAATGGCACAATAGTCATGGGTCACGCGCTCCGGTAACACGCGGTCGTAACCTTCCGGATTGCTCGATCTGTCAAGCATCGGTATTCCCCAGATTTGGCAGCGTTTATTAATTCTTTTTCGTGCATGGTTTGGTTTTTCCTGCAGCCAACACCAGGATGGATCGTCTGGCGCCGCCGATTCTGGCGTAATCTGAGCCAGAATTCGTCCACTTATCCACTTATCCACATGGGGGTCAATCCCCTCGCCACGCAGCCGGGCCCAGTGTTGTTGGCACGTGGAGCGGTATATCCCGGTGCATCCGTCCGCAACGTGGCTGCGGCGATTCGACCAGACTGGAACCTGATGTTAGGGCGCCAGGCAGTCGGCTTCCGGATTTTCATCGGAACTGTGTTTCTCCCGATTTCGTCCTATTCTGTATGCAGGACTCGCGCGATGAAGACCTTCACACTCGACGAAGCGCAATCCCTGCTCCCCTTGCTCGAATCGTTGCTGAAGCGCGCCATAGAAGGCCGCCGTTCTGCCCAATCGGTCGAGTCTGGTCTGAACGGGCTTGCGCAAAGCATCTACTTCTCGGGCGGAATGCGGGTGAATGCCGCGAGCGTGGCCAAGCAACGCGCTGAGATGGAAACTCACCTCAAGCAAGTCCGCGAAAGTATCGCCGAAATCGATGCCATCGGCGTTCAGGTCAAGGATCTCGAATCCGGCCTGCTTGACTTTCCCTGCCGTCTCGACGATCAGGTCGTCCTGCTTTGTTGGCGCATGGGCGAGCCCGCGATCGAGCACTGGCATACGGTCGAAGCAGGCTTTCAGGGCCGCCAGCCCGTCGATGATCGCTTCCGCCGCCGTACCACCTCCGGCGACCGGCCCAACTAAACTCGCCCGCAGGCTGCCTCGCGACCTTCACGCAGCAGGTCCGCCTTTATCATTACCTTTATGTGCGGACGATTTGCGCGCAGATCTACCCGCGAAGTGCTCGCCGATTGGTTCGGTGTGGAGCTGGAAGACCTCCCACCGTTTGCTCCGAGCTACAACGTCGCGCCGCAAAGTGTACAGCCGGTGGTACGTGAGGGCCGGGACAGCGGAAGCCGGGAATTCGCGCTGCTCCGCTGGGGCCTCGTGCCTTTCTGGGCCAAAGACGCGAAGATCGGCTATTCCACCATTAATGCGCGGGCGGAAGAAGCAGCCGCTAAACCCGCTTTCCGCGAAGCTCTGCGCAAGCGGCGCTGCCTTATTCCCGCCGATGCCTTCTACGAATGGGCGCACAGCGATCCGAAGCATAAGCAGCCGTTCGCCATCGCCCTCAGGAGCGGCGAACCCTACGCCTTCGCGGGACTCTGGGAGCGATGGCGCCCCAAGGAAGGCGAAGCCCTGGAAACCTTCTCCATCCTCACCACCGATGCGAATGAGGTTGTCGAGCCGGTCCACAACCGTATGCCAGTGATTCTGGAGCCGAAGGAGTACGACCGCTGGCTGGACCCGGGCAGCATAGAGCGGTTACCTGTGGATCTGTTGCGGCCTTTCCCCGCTGAGCGAATGATCGCCTGGCCGGTCAGCGACCGTGTCGGCAATGTTCGCAACAACGATCCCGAGCTTCTGGCTCCCCGCATGTAATCGTGGCAGCGGCGGCAGCTCGGCGCCGAGCGCAATCCCTCCTGCACGCGTCTCTTTCATGAAGACCAACTTTCCGCCCCGGTGCATCGAATCCTGTAGCGGGACAAGAGACGCAATCAAGCGGTACCCTTGAGTTGAGCCCATCATGGATGGCACCTGAACCGATCCATTCCGGAATGGCCCTGCGTGAGGAGTGACGATGAAGAGAGGAATCTGGGCGGGACTTTGGCTTGTGTGCATTGTGTCCCTGGCCGGATGCAAGGGTTTCTGGGACCTTCCTGCAGGGAGCGGTGGCGGCGGCGACACCACGCCGACCACGCTTTCGAGCGGCGTCTTTTATGTGCTGAACCAGAAAACAAACCAGATCGTTGCCTACAGCATTTCGTCCGGCAAGCTGAACCCGATCGGCTCGTATTCGATTCCGGGGCCTGTGGCGATCGCCATTGCACCCAACGGGAATTTCCTGTACGTGAGCACGATTGGGTCCGGCATTTACGCGTACAGCATCAGTTCGGGGGGCGCGCTAACAGGCCTAAACAACGGGCAGTTCATTTCATCGGATCCGGCAGCTGCGCTGAAGGTGGATAAGACCGATGCGTGGCTCGTAGATGCATTCGTCTCGACCACCAACCAGGTGCAGGTGGATGCGATTCCGCTGAATTCGAATGGCACATACACCGCCGGGACTAACGTGCCATCGACGAGCTATACGGTTCCCGGCGCGGCCGCCTATCAGATGGCCATTTCGCCGGACAATACGAATGTCTTTCTCGCACTTGGCACGGGCGGGAGCATCGTGGTTCCGTTTTCCGCCGGCAGCGCGAATCCCTTCGGTTCGACGGCAAAGACGATTGCGCCGGCGAATACGAGCGGCTCTGCGCTTTCCGTGGCTGTCGATCCTACCAACCGGCTGTTTTACATCGGCGAGACATTAGTAAATCCCGCGCCGAACTCGGGTGGACTCCGCGTCTTCAACTACAGTTCGCTCAGCGGCACACTGACCCAGGCGTCGGGGTCTCCTATTGCCACGGGCGCACTGGCGCCAAACGCGATCTTGCCGCTGGCCAACGGCCAGTACGTTTATGTTGCAAATGGAGCGGGCCTGACAGCTAATGGCAACGTCACCTGGTTTCCCATCACGGCCTCGGGAACCACGTACTCAATCGCGGCGGGAAGCAACATTGCCTCCGGCGTCCAGCCCATCAGCCTGACGGAGGACAGCGACGATAATTTTGTGCTTGCAGTGGCAACGGGCGGGTCCACGTCCAGCGGCAATCCGGACCTTGAGGCGTACACCATGAGCTCCGGCGCGCTCACCTCCGCAATCAAATCCTCCACTGGAACCGACCCCGTGGGAGCGGTCGCCATCGCAGCGTTGCCTTGAACGCAGGGACCGAGGGAACAAGGGACCAAGGGAGTGGAGGCCAGGGGTTAGAAATCGGCGCGTCTTACTTCGCTGGTTCTCTTTCTTTTCACTCATCGCTGACCACTGATCACTGCGCTCTTTAATAGTGCTATTCTCAATTTTGAACGCCACGAGCTGTGCGCACTCGCCCTCCAATCCTTTTTGTTCAATCAATCCGGCGCTTCCGATTCGTTTTGGCGCTGCCTTGCGTGGCGCTGTGCTGTTTCATATTCATCGCCGGATGCAGCCGTTTCCGCCACCAGAAGCATGAGATGGTCTATGTCTCCATTCGCGAGACGTACCTGCACGACCGCGTGGCCCCGGTTTCGAATCGCGTGTGCCAAGTGGTGAACGGGCAGGCGCTGGAAGTGCTGGAGCACGGCCGACGCTTTCTGAAGGTCAAGACGGACAAGAATGAGATCGGCTGGATTGAAGAGCGGGCCGTGATCGATGCCAAGACCTACGGCGGATTTGTGCAGCTCGGCCAGCAGCACAAAGACGATCCCGTGGCGGCTACGGCCACCCTGCGCGACGACCTTGCCATGCACCTGCTTCCCGGGCGAGAGACCGAGCGCTACTACCTGCTGGCCGGCAATTCCAAGGTGCAGTTGTTGGCGCGGGCATCGGCGCCCAAGAGGCCTGTAGCGGTTTTTGGCCCTCTGCCGGGTTCCAGCGAAGCGAAGACCGGCAAAGGAAGCAAAAGCATGCCGGGAGCCTCGACTGCGAAGCCGCCGGCCCCCAAGCAGCCGCCGACGGCGGGCACCGAAGAGACCGCGCCGCCCGAGATGGAAGACTGGTGGCTCGCGCGCGATGCACAGGGCCGCGTGGGATGGCTGCTGGCCAGCCGGTTGGATGTGGATGTGCCGAACGATGTTGGGCAGTACGGCGAGGATCAACGATTTGTTGGTTGCTGGCAGTTGGCGAAGGTGACCGACCCGCAGGCCGACACACCCGACCACCAGGTTGCCGAATACCTGACCGTGCTGGCGCCGCCGCACTACGGCCTGCCCTTCGACTTCGACCAGGTGCGCGTGTTCACGTGGAACACGCGGCGCCATCGCTACGAGACGGCATTCCGGCTCCATCCCATTCAGGGCTATCTGCCGGTCCGCGCCTTCAAGCAAAACACGGCGGCGGGGAGCGTTCCCGCGTTCAGCTTTGTCGTCGCGGGCAACAACGATGTGAGGACCGATGCGGCGACGGGCATCACGCGGCCCGTGACGCCACGAACGATCAGCTACGAGATGATCGACACGCGAGTGCAGCGCATTGGGCCCGACATGGCGCCGATTCCAATCACGCACGAGCCGGGAGAGAAGGCGAAGCCAGCGAAAAAGAAGACAGGTCGCTAGGTTCTGGAGCATGGCAGGGCCGGAGGAACGGGCTTTTAACGACATCCCTCAGGGGCTGAAGCCCGCCCCGTTCTTACCAGCCGTTCGGCGGTCGGAGCGGTCATGCGAAATCATTCCAGCCGAAATCAGGTCCGAATGTTAACCGACCGGTAGCGCAAGCCTAGCCGGTAATCCTCCCGAGATCGCAGATCGGGTCAAGACCCGCGCGCCTTTTGGATTGCTGCGCCGGACGTCGGGTCGAGCGTCCTCAGATTCCTCAGTCACTACATCGGAATGAACGGCGCTTCGTGCTCACACACGCTCAGCGTGATGATTATGCAAACCACTAACCTCAAGTCCGCGTCATTGAAGACTCTGATCGCGTAGTCGTTCGTGAACCAGGCTTTCGAGCAGTCAGCAATTTCCTCAGCCCCGTCTGAAATGAAGAACCGACGCCTACTGCGTTCCGAAATGCGGAGCAGCTTCCCTTCTCCCTTGCAGGTCCATGTTCGCCTTGATTTGTTGTCGCGGCCGAATTGATAGAATCCGCCACCCGGAATGATGATGTTGTAGACACTGCTCAGAAAAGAATCTAGTTCCAACCTAGCAATCTGGTTTCCTGAATTGTCAGAAACAAGAATCTCTGCGGTTGGGGAAAGAGGGACCCTTTTCGCGGAAAAGCTCTCCACCGGAGTGCTGATATCAAATCCCCTTGAGAACGCACGCGACCGGATACCAACGTTTGGCACTTCGGAACTCCCACCCAATTCTATCTAGATCGATAGCGAGTGCCAGGGCGATCGAAAGCTGCAAGGCAATTGCCTCGCGGCCTCGAGAAAGGCAACTGCAGATCCTTCGACTGCGCTTCTCGCGATCAAACTGCGAGAAGCTCCGCTCAGGATGACAGTCC
Source organism: uncultured Acidobacteriaceae bacterium (assembly GCA_963836525.1). Classification (GTDB taxonomy): domain Bacteria; phylum Acidobacteriota; class Terriglobia; order Terriglobales; family Acidobacteriaceae; genus Telmatobacter. The sequence goes on along the minus strand of CAWIJW010000003.1, from coordinate 862,227 downwards.
CTTATTTGTCAATTGTTTGCGGGTAGCCTCTTGTGCAGACTGCTACGGCACGATGACGGCGGAGCCGAGGCCGGTTTCGTGTTTGACGGCTTCGAGGGCGTGGTTGACGTCGTCGAGAGAAAAGGTTTGGACGGCGGGAGAAAGCGAGAGATCGCGGGCGAGAGCGAGGAAGTCGCGCGCGTCCTGGCGGGTCATGTTAGCCACGCTGCGTAGCTGGCGCTCGCCCCAGAGCAGGCGATCGTAGTCGAAGGCGGGCATCTGGTCGAGGTGAATGGCGTTGATGGCAACGACTCCGCCCTTGCGCAGAGCGGAGAGCGCGCTGACGACGACTTTGCCGGCGGGGGCGAAGGTGATGGCGCGGTCGAGCTCGACGGGGGGCGTCGCGTCTTCGTCGCCGACCCAGGTGGCGCCGAGCGAGGCGGCCGCTGCGCGGTGCGATTCGCCGCGGGTGACGACATAGACCTCGCAATCCCAGGAGTGAAGAATGCGAATGGCGAGCGAGGCGGAGCTGCCGAAGCCGTAGAGGCCGACGCGCTCGCCGCGCTCGACGCCCGCCACGCGAAGGCTGCGGAAGCCGATGACGCCTGCGCAGAGTAACGGGGCGGCGGCGATGGGATCGAGGCCGGCGGGCAGGGGATGGGCGAAATCGGCGCGCACAGTGGCGAACTCAGCGTAGCCGCCGTTGACTGAGTATCCGGTGAAGACGGGGTGGTCGCAGAGGTTTTCCATGCCGTGGCGGCAGAACCAGCAATCGCCGTCGACGCCGCCGATCCAGGAGACACCTACGTGCGTGCCGGTGGGGAGAGCGGCGGTTGCGCTTTCGACGACTTCGCCGACGATCTGGTGGCCGGGGACGATGCGCGGCTGGAGCGGGGGGAGATCGCGCTCGACGATGTGGAGATCGGTGCGGCAGACGCCGCAGGCGAGGACTTTGAGAAGCACCTGGCCGGGCTGGGGATCGGGGCGCGGGATGTCTTCGATGGAAAGCCAGGCGCCGGGAGAAGCGGATGATGAGGAGTCGAATACGGCTGCGCGCATGGGGTTCCTCTGAGGACAAGGGTAGCGCGGAGAAGACAGCGGGGCTAGCGGAGTTGGCGGAGTTAGCGGGGTTAGTGTCGTTTCCCACGTCTCAAAATCGAGCCCCTTCGACTGCGCTCAGGGCGGGCTCTGGGCACCCGGTCTGGGGCGCCCGGCAAACATCAAAATGCATTTCCTAACTTTTCTTGGTCTTAGTCACCCTCAAAAGCTAACTTTTCTAGGTTACAAATCCTCTAAAACACAACTTTTCTAGGTACATGTAACCGAAAAATGCAACCTCTGGAGGTTACATTTGGGGGCCAAAGCTAACCATTTAAGCGAACATTTGAGGGGGTTCACGCACCATAAATGCGAACATTTGCCTTGATTTACCGCGTTCCAAGCGCCCGCGCAAAAAACCGCCCTCGCAATCGATCTTTTCGATCCCACCTAAATCCGCTTCGCTCAAGCGGCACGGGATCAGGATGGGGCGCCCACCTCTTACTGCGGGTGGCGGCGGAGTTCGAGCTCGACCACGCGGAGCATCTCGTTCTCAGGGGCGGGCTTGCCGGTCCAGATTTCGAATTGGCGTGCGCCCTGCTGGACAAACATCTCGAGGCCGCCGATGGTGGCGATGCCGCGCGCCTTGGCCAGCTTGAGGAGTGGGGTTTCAAGCGGGGTGTAGACCATGTCGAAGATGAGCGAGGTGTTGAGCTCGTTCTCTTTCACGGGAAGCTGCTGCTTGATGCCGGTCATGCCGCAGGGTGTGGTGTTGATGATGGCGTCGAAGCGGCTCTTGGCCAGCAGGCTCTGACGCAGGACGTGGGCTTTCGCCTTGCGTGCGAGGGCGACGGCGCGCTCGTGAGTGCGGTTGATGATGTAGACTTCAGCGCCGTGCTCGACCAGGCCGAAGACGGCGGCACGGGCGGCGCCGCCTGCGCCGAGGACGAGGATGCGCGCGCCCTGAAGACGCATACGCCTTTCGAGCGGGCGGACTACGCCGGCAACGTCGGTATTGAAGCCGTAGAGTTTGCCGTCGGCGCCGGTGCGCAGGGTGTTGCAGGCGCCGATGCGGGCGGTGAGCGGATCCATGTTGGCCAGGTGCGGCAGAACCTCCTGCTTAAGCGGCATGGTGACAGCGACGCCGTCCAGCGGCAGGTCGCGCACGACGGTGAGCAGGTCGTCAAGGGCGCGCACCTTGAGCGGAAGCATGATGGCGTTGACGTTTTCGCGACGGAAGGCCGTGGAGTGCATGAGCGGCGAAAGCGAGTGGGCGATGGGATTGCCGGCTACGCCAAAGATGCGGGTGGCCTGGTCGATCTGTTCGAGGCGGTAGAGGTCGAGGAGAGTGCGCGCAGAGACCTGGCCGGGAGCGGTCTCGGCTCCGTCGGCGGCCGAGGCAAAGGTGAAGGCGGCACCGGCGCGCGGGCTGAGGACACGGCTGATGAGGCCCTCCTCGCCCATGGCGATGCCGACGATGTGTTCAGTGAGGGACTGGTCCTCAACCATTTGCAGCACGGAGAGGTTGTCGGCCAGGTTGCGGGCCGTGGTGACGACTTTGACGAACTCGGGCTCGTAGGCGGCGATGCGCTGGGCGGTCTGGTTGAGTCCCTCCGGGCGGCGCGTGCGGGTGAGGTCGTGCGAGCTGATCAGGAGGGAGGTTCCAGCGGCGCGGAGGGCGGCACGGAACTTGGCCAGTTGGGGTCGAGTACACTGTTCGGCCGACTCGACTTCGAGATCGACGATGTGGCAGCCCATTTCGGCGGCCTTGAGGAGGATGTCGAGCTCAGAGTTCAGGGAGCCTGTGAACTTGCCGCCAAAGGACTTACGGCGGCAGGTGACGATGGATGTGATGTCGCGCCGCCGGGCCAGGAGAGCCTTGAGCTCGGGCAGGGCGAGGGCGGGCTTGGACAGATGATCGAGACGGAACTCAATGAAAACAGAGTCTTTAAGTACGGATTCGGCGCGGGCAAAAAGCTCGGCCGGCGTGGCGCCCTGGACGGCGATGCACAGCTTGCCCACGCGCAGGCGTGGAGCAACTGGGGCCGGCGCGGGCAGCGAATCAACCGTGCTGGAGACCGCGAGAGGCATTTCCTTCAATTGACGCATCTTAAAGGGGTTTTGCTGCAAATGCAACCGGGAAAATGGGTTACGAAAGGGTTTCGATCCAAGAGAGTCCCCTGACGGCGGGGTGGCGCGGGGCGAATTGCCTTGGGTTGGGCTGATCGCAGGGGGGTGGGCTGGCTGGGGATGGGCACCTGATCCGCCCTTGGGGCTCATGGCTGGAGGTTCGATTGCAGGTCAAACCACGTGCGCCTGGGCGGCTCGAGGCCGGCTCCTGAGGGACCTGGCTCTGCAGCTTGACAGGGGCCGCACGCTCGCAGAAGATGGCTCGGACGTAGCGAGTGGACGGACCACTTGCAGCGCGGGTTGGGGTGCTTTTGTTGCCTGTTGAGGAAGGAAATGAGATGGTGAGCCAATTCGTGGAACGCAGAGATTTCCTGAAGGCTGCGGCGCGGGGAGCGTTAGCCGCGCCGGTAGCAGCTTCGCTGAACGGCCTCGGTTTGGCGAAGGCGGCAATGGCGGGCGAGGCACACGCGGCTGCGGCGCATCGGGCAGCGCACAGTGGGCCGAAGGTGACGCTGAATGTGCGCGATCTTGGCGCGACTGGGGATGGCAAGACCAAGGACACGCTTGCGCTGCAACAGACCATCGACCGCTGTGCCGTGCTGGGCGGAGGCGAGACGGTGGTTCCGGCGGGCGACTACCTGACAGGCGCGCTGGTGTTGCACAGTCATGTGGTGTTGCGCGTGGATGATGGCGCGAGTTTGTTCGGCTCCGGCGACATGGCCGATTATCCGATCGCCCAGGTGCGTTGGGAGGGGCGCTGGATCAAGGGATACAGCGCGCTGATCTCCGCGATGGACAGCGAGGACTTCGGCATCACCGGACCGGGGAAGATTGTGGGCAGCCCGGCGATCGTGGGACGCGTGGAGCGAAAGACCGGAATGCGGCTGCCGGCGCTGCTCGAATTCACCAGTTGCCGCAATGTTCGCGTGGAGAACTGCTTCACCAGCCAAGCGGGCATGTGGTCGATTCATCCGACGTACTGCGAGAACGTGACGTTCAAAGACGTGGTGGTGCACAGCGGCGCGGACGGCATCGATGTGGACTCCTGCAGACAGGTGGTGATCGACGGCTGCACCTTTGAGACTGGCGACGACTGCATCTCGCTCAAATCGGGGCGCGGCGAAGAGGCATACACGATCAACCGGCCTACCGAGAACGTGCGTATTGCGAACTGCACGTTCAACGATCGGAACTTTGCGTGCATCGGCATTGGGAGCGAGACTTCCGCCGGCATTCGCAATGTGCTTGTGGAGCACTGCAAGTGCGCGGGCGCGCGCAGCCATGCCATTTACATCAAGAGCAGGCCGGGACGCGGTGCGTTTATCGAGAACATTGCGGTGAACGATCTCGATGTTTCGGGCGCGCGGCAGGGATTTCTGCGGGTGAACAACTTGAATAGTGGCAGGCAGGACCAGTCTCCCGTTCCCGGCGACGCGGGCATTCCGAAGTTTGCCAACTTTCGCTTTTCGAACATTCGCGTGACCGATGTGCCAGCGCTGGTGCAGGCCACCGAGATTCATCCGCGCAAGCCACTGATCGGGTTCTCGCTGACCAATGTGACGGGAACTTGCAAGAGCGGAATCACGCTGGCGAACATGAAGGATGTGGTGATTCGCAACGTGAAGGTGACGGGATTTACCGGACCGCTGCTTAGCATCGATAGCGTGACGGGCGTCGGGTTGGCCGGGGCGACGAAGCTCGATCCTGAGAAGCTGCCAAAGGCGCCGGATGCGGTGCCCGCGCCGAAGAAGCCGTATGAGTTGCGGTGAGGGAAGAAGCGAATCAGCGAGTTAGCAGATTTGCGAGGGCCAATCGAAATGAAGCTATTGCGCAACAGATTTGCCGTGGTTGCGGCGGGTGTTTGGCTGATCTTGCCGAACCTCATTGCGCAAACTCCGCCCTCGCCAGAGGTGACGATCTGGCGGTTTGACCGGATCGATGCAATCGATGGGCATCCCACGCACGTGCTCGGCCATCCGCACCTGATCGATTCGCCGTATGGGAAGGCCATTGAGTTCAACGGCGTGGACGATGCGCTATTTGTCAATGTGCATCCGCTGGCGGGCGCAAGCGAATACACCTGGGAGGTGATCTTCCGGCCCGATGCTGACGGGGCGGAGGCTCAGCGGTTTTTTCACCTGTCTGAGATCGATCCCGCGACAGGCCGCGACACCGAGAATCGCATGCTGTTTGAGATTCGCATTGTAAAGGGCGAGTGGTGCCTGGACAGCTTTGCGGAATCGAACGGCTCGGCGCGCACACTGCTGAACTGCAACGATCTGCACGCCCTGGGCCAGTGGTATCGCGTGACGGCGGTGTACGACGGCAAGATGCTGCGCAACTACGTCGGCGATGAGCTCGAGGGCGAAGGCGAGCTGCATTTGATGCCGCAGGGCGCGGGCCACTCGTCGATTGGGACGCGCATCAATGAACAGGATTATTTCAAGGGCGCGATCTTTATGGCGCGAATGACACCGCGGGCGCTGAAGCCAGAGGAGTTCCTGAAGATGCCACCGGTGGTGGAGGGTGGGGCGGAAAATAAGATCCGTTGCGCGTGGATGCCGGAATCTTGGTGAATAACAGGATGGATTTTGGGTCCCGCTTTGACGGATGATGGGATGCGTTGCACGGAAAGGACGTCACCATGCGCAAGTGGGGCATCGTCATCAGCTTGGTTTACGCTGTGATCGTTCTGGGCCTTCTGGTACCGGCCGGAATGATCTTTGCCGGAGATAAGAGTCCGTTGTATCTGGTTTTTTCGAGGGACCTGCTTGGTGTATACGCGGAGTGGTTGGTGTGGGTGCCGATCGCCGCGGTCCTGGCCGGCCAAGCCATCCTGCTGTTCCTTTCCGTCGATACCTCCTTCAGAAAATTGAGGCCCAGAGCGCATATCGCAGTCTCCTGCGCCGTTGCATCCCTACTCTTCGCGCTTCTGGCGCTCCTTGCGTTCTATTGCATCGGGTCCGCAGTGAGCGGCGACAAATTCGGAGATCGTTATTTGGATACCGGGTGGGAGGTTTTTGGCCTTTGGGGAGCCTTGTGGGTATTGTGGGGCGTTGTCTTCTATCTCTACCTGCGAAATTCTGCGAACGCGACTGCGCGTGCCGTGTCGTGGCTGTTGAAAGGCAGCGTGCTGGAGTTGTTGATCGCAGTGCCGTGTCATGTGATTGTGCGGCGTCGCGGCGACTGCTCAGCGCCGGCGCTGACGAGCTTCGGCATCGTGACGGGGATCGCTGTGATGCTGCTGTCGTTCGGGCCGAGCGTTCTGTTGCTGTATAAGAAGCGGCTGGACGCGTACGGAGCGCGCAAATCGGCGTGAGGTGATTGCGCAGGGGCAATTGATCGCTCGAAAAGAAATGTCCCCTATCGTCACGAAAAACAACCGCAGATCCTTCGACTCCCTCGCACTTCGTGCTCGGTCGCTCAGGATGACAGGCGGACTTTGCTTTTGCAGCACTCAATAGAGCCCGCGTCATTCCCCAACGTTGACGGCACGAATGAATTCGTGACTTGATACAAGCCATGTGAGCAGCGGTGATTGCGGACGCGGAGCGCGGCTGCGTGTGCACGTGCGAAGCCACGCGAAATTGACTTGTTACTCTAGAGCTTTGGAGGATTCCCCAACGATGGCAACGGAAACTGCTGCCGGTGTTGCCGCCGGGCAAACGAATCATATGTGGGAGGCGGGCGGCGCCACGTCGGCCGAAGCGCTGACCGCATGGGTGAGCGCGCGGCTTGCTGCGCATGAGGATGCGCTGGCGCGGCTGCTGGCAGTCGAGGGTGAGAGGATGCCGGCGAACACGCTGCTGCTCTACGATGCGGTGATCGAGCAATTGAGCCTGGCCGCTGCGCAGGCGGGCATTCTGAACTCCGTGGCGGCGGACAAGCGAGTGCGCGACCAGGCACAGGCAGAAGCGCAGCGCGTGGCGATGGCGGGGAGCGCGTTGAGCCTGAACCGCGAGGTGTATGACGCGCTGGTGGCGATGAAGCTGGACGGCGCGAGCCCGGCGACGAAGCATTTTGTGGAGCGCACGTTGCTGAGCTACCGTTTGGCTGGCGTGGACAAGGACCAGGCGACGCGCGACCGCCTGCACGCGCTGCACGACAAGGCCACGGAGCTTTCGCTGGCGTTCAGCCGCAACATTCAGGAGGGGGCGAAGACGATTGAGGCGACGCCGGAGGAGCTGGAGGGGCTGCCAGCCGACTATATCGTGCGGCATCCGGCACAAAAGGATGCGAGCGGCGCGGAGCGCGTAACGCTCACTACTGATCCACCCGACATGCAGCCGGTGATGACGTTTGCGGGGAGCGCCGCGCTGCGCGAGCGGATGTTTCTGGCTTACAACACGCGGGCTTATCCACAGAACCGGCAGATTCTTCTTGATCTCTTAGCGACGCGGCAGGAGATTGCGTCGATTCTCGGCTTCGGCAGTTGGGCTGATCTGGCGACTGCCGACCAGATGATGGAGTCGGCGGCGAACGTGCGCGCGTTTTTGGCGAGGCTGGATGAAGCCAGCCGCGAGGGCGCGCGGCATGAGCACGCGCTGGTGCTCGAGTTTGCGCGCGGGCGGCAACCGGGCCTGAGCGCCATTGACATCGTTAGCCGCGGCTACTGGTACGAGCAGTTCCGGCGCGTGCGGTTCGATTTTGACTCGCAGTCGGTGCGGCCGTATTTTCCGTACGCGCGAGTCGAGGCCGGCGTGCTGGAGACGGCGGCGAAGCTGTTCAAGGTGGAGTTCCAGCCTTCGAATGCGCCAGCGTGGGATGCGGCGGTGTCGGTCTTCGAGGTCTTCGACGGCGGGCGGCTGGTGGGGCGATTCTATCTCGACATGCATCCGCGCGAGGGCAAGGACAAATGGTTCTCCGCAGCGCCGGTGGTGACAGGCGTCCGCGGGCGCACGATGCCCGAGGCGGCGCTGATCTGCAACTTCCCGGCTGGCGACGCGAATGATCCGGGTCTGCTGCAATATTCCGACGTGGTCACGTTCTTCCACGAGTTCGGCCACCTGATGCACGCCATTCTCGGCGGGCACACGGAGTGGGCGGGGCTCTCGGGCTTTGCGACGGAGGGTGATTTCATCGAGGTGCCCTCGCAGATGCTGGAGGAGTTTTTCCGCGACGAGAAGCTGCTGCAGGCATTCGCGAGGCACTACGAGACAGGCGAGGTGCTGCCTGCGGAGCTGATCGGGAGCATGAAGCGGGCGGGCGCGTTTGGGCGCGCGGACTGGATTCGGACGCAGCTCTACTACACCACGCTCTCGCTCGATCTGCACGATCAAGATCCGAAGGGTATCGATCCCGACACGGAGACGCGAGACCTTTACCGCAAGTTCCAGCCGTGGACGTGGCTCGAAGGCAACAAGATGTATGCGAGTTTCGGGCATTTGACAGGCTACTCGTCGAACTACTACACGTATATGTTCGACAAGGTGATTGCGCTGGATTTCTTCGCGCAGTTCGAGCCAGATAATTTGTTAGGTTGCGAGGCCGGCGGGCGTTACCGCAAAACAGTACTCGAACAGGGCGGGTCGAAGCCGGGGCGCGAGATGGTGCGCGACTTCCTTGGCCGCGACGAGGAGTTTGCGGCGTTTTCGAAGTGGCTGAATGAGGAGTTTGAAGAGCAGCTTCTAGCTGCTAGCTCCTAGCTGCCAGCTTGGTGCGTTCCCGGGTCTCAAAATCGAGACCTGGGGCACCCTGAGTTCTTGCCGCGATCAAGCGAATCAGGATTGTTTCGCGGCCTGAAAGCCGGCAAGAATCTGCGACATCAGGTCGTTGACGGTGCCGGGCGAGCTGGGCAGGAGAATCGTTGCCGACTTGCCCGAGACGCCGACTTCGCGCAGCGTATCGAAGTACTGGGTCATGAGGACCATGGCCATCACGTCCTGCGCGGTTGAGCCTTCGACGGCTCCCTTGAAGGCTTCGACGGAGGTTTGCAGGCCCTTGATGATGGCCTGCCGCTGGCGGGCCACGCCATCGCCCTGCAGGGCCTTCGATTCCGCTTCAGCCTCGGCCTGCTTCACCTTGAGAATCTTGTCGGCTTCGCCGCGGGCCTGGGCCGCGATCTGCTCGCGCTGCGCGGCGTTGATGTCGTTCATGGCCGCCTTGACCTTGGCGTCGGGAACGATGTCGGTGACGAGGGCGCGGAGAATGTTGTAGCCGAAGGTGTCCATGACTTCGTCAAGATCGCGCTTGACGGCGGCGGAGATTTGCTGCTGCTGCTCGAAGGCTTCGTCGAGGGTGAGCGTGGGCACGTGGCCGAGGATGGAGTTGAAAACGTAGCTCTCAATCTGCGCCTGCGGATTGCTTAGCTTGTAGTAGGCGTCGAAGACCTTGGCTTCGACGACCTGGTACTGCACCGAGACGGGGATGGTGACGAAGACGTTGTCCTTGGTCTTGGTTTCGACGTTGACCACCGCCTGCCGTACCTGCAGATCGATAAGGCGCACGGTTTCGCACCAGGGCACCAGAAATTGCAGGCCGGGGCGCGCGACGCGGTTGAATTTGCCGAAGCGCTCGACCACGCCAGCCGAGTAAGTGCGCACGGTGTACATGGTTTTGAGCACCGTAACCAGCACGAAGATGGCTACGACGGCGGCAGCGATGAGAAAGAACACGAGAAGAGGAGAGCTGTCCATGATGAGCCTTTCTTACTCCATCGCGGGAGCGGCAAACGGGGCTTGATTTTTGCCCGCATTTTCGAGTTGCAGGAATGATACCGCAGGCGGGTTACAGAGGTGTCCTACACTGGAGGCGATGGGCGGCCACGGGACATTCACGTACAGGGCGGCGGAGCAGAGGGCAGCTTCACGGCGCCGGCTTGCGCACAGGCGAGATGCACGGGCGATGCTCGGCGCGCGCGGGCCATTTGACATCGCCGGAGACGTGCACGGCTGCCTGGAGGAGCTGCTGGAGCTGCTGGCGGCGCTCAGCTACCGCGTGGAGCGGCGGCGAGACGAGTTTTCGGTGACTCCGCCGCGAGGACGGACGTTGGCCTTCGTCGGTGACTTGGTGGATCGTGGGCCGGCCGCGCCCGGTGTGCTGCGGCTGGCGATGAGCATGGCACGCGCGGGTACGGCGCTGTGCGTTGCCGGCAATCGCGATTTGGAACTTGTGCGTGCGATGAGGGGCCGCGCGGCGCAGGTGTCGCGCGGCATGACGCGGACGCTGGACCAGCTTGCAGCGGAGCCGGGCGGGTTTCGCGAGGATGCCGTTCGATTTCTCAGCAGGCTGCCCAGTCATCTGGTGCTCGACGAGGGAAGGCTCGTCATTGCACACACGGGACTGAGCGAAGCGATGCCGGTTCACGCGAACTCAGCTTCGGATCATCGCAGAAAGGCGCTGGTGGTGCATGGGCACACGCCGGTCGTGGAGCCGCTGTGGTTGGACGGCGCTGTCGACATCGACACGGGGTGCGTATACGGCGGACATCTGACCGCGCTGCGCTATCCGGAGCGGGAGACGCTGTCGATTCCGGCCAAAGCGGTTTACTACGAGCCGCGCCGGCCGTTCCCTATGAATGGGGTCCTGGCGCGAGCGCGGAAGTGAGTGGAAGGCGCAGTTGCGCCCGCAGCAGAGGCGACTTGCTGCGCCCCTGATGAAAACGAACAGGCCGCGAGGACAGACCCCAAGGCGAAGACGATCAAGGTCGCGCCCGAACGAGACTGCATATCTTCCTCAGAAGCGTTGCTCGTGAATCAATGATGACGGTGGAACAGGCGTTGGTTGATGTCGGGCCAAAGCTCACGAAACACGTTGGTGAGCGCGTCGCGCCCGACGGCATAGGCATATTTTTGCCCAAAGGCTCCCGCGGTCTGCGCTTGGCTGGGATAGTAGGCGAGGGAGATGGCCTGGGAGACGCCGCGGCCCAGGACTTCAGAAGTGTTGAAGGTGTTTTTGCCGTGGTAGTTGGGCGTGATGAGCTCGCGAGAAACGGCGTAAACGGCACGTTTCAGAACTCCACCTTGGCCCATGGCGTAGTAGCGTTCGTCCTGATTAAACGCCGTGGGGAAGACCCAGTCGACCCAATAATTGCCGTCGGTCTTATCAAGATAGCCGCGCCAGTAATAGGCCCAGTAGCCGGGCACCCCTTTGCCGAGTTGCGTGTGCGCATTCGATCCCTCGGCCAGCAGCGAGGTGATGCCGACAAAGACGAAGGCGGAGTAGTCGAAGCTGTTTTCCGTGGCGATTACGAATGCCTCGCGTGAGGTGGGCGGCGGCGGAATGGCGCCCGCACTGACCGCGCGGTAGTTAGGCATGACGCCAAGGATGCGTTTGGGCTGCGGAGGCGGAGTGTGCTTTGGCGTGGTGTTTGCATCCGGCGTCTTTGTAGCAGAACCCTGACCGGGCTGCGTCTGGCTGGGGGATTGCGACTGGCTGGAGGACTGGGACTGCGTCAAAGACGTCTGCGGTTCAGGCGCATCGGGCAGTACGGGCGAGGCCATGGTTGCGCCGGCACCCGGTTTTTGCGAATGAAGATGAACGGGCAGACCCAGGAGTGCCATCGAGGAAAACACTGTTCCAACGATCAGCCAAACATTGAGGCGCATTCACTCACCTTTTCGGGGAAGTCGGCCCTGGCCGGCGCAACCTGCCGCGGAGAGCAAGCCAGCTTGGGGAAGGCCGCAGGGCGGATCCCGCATGCCAGAGGCCTGCCAGCAACGCGCCCTGGCGGGACCACATACCGCAACGCATCAACAGTTTCTATATGTTAGACGCATTTGGGAGCGCGCTGGACACAGGGATTTGCGGCTCCAGGTAACGATTGCGCACAAAGGCGCCAGGGAAGCGGGTGCGCCACGGTGATGCGCGGGAAATTCCTGAAAATGGACGTCTTACACCGCGAAATCGATGAACCCGCGCTCGGGATCGGTGGCGATCAGCTTGACCGTGACTTTGTCGCCCACGTCCAGCCCCTTGCCGCCGCGGACCAGCATGCCTTCAACGTGCGGATCGAGGGTGCGCACGAAGGTTCCGTGGTCGGTGGCGCCGGTGACGATGGCCTGGTAGCTCTGGCCGATATGGGGGTGAAGGACGACCGCTGCAATGCGCTTCTGCATCTCGCGCTCAACCTTGCGCGCGGCGTCCTCCATCTCAGTGCATCGTTGCGCGATGGCGTTGAGCGCTTCTTCAGAGTAGGCGGGAGTCGTGCGGGCAATCCATGCCTTGAGCAGGCGCTGCGTGACCATGTCAGGAAAGCGGCGGTTGGGCGCCGTGGAGTGGGTGTAGTCCTGGACAGCGAGGCCAAAGTGGCCGGGCGACTGCTCATGAGGCTTGACCAGCACGTACTCGCCGGGGCCCATGAGCTTGATGATGGCCAGCGAAAGATCAGGAAAGCGGTCGGGATCTTTCTGCTTTTGCGCAAGCAGAAAGTCGTTGAGAGCCTTCGAGTCAGGATCGGCGGGCAACGTGGTGCCCTTTTCGGCGGCCAGCTCGACGATGCGGTCCCAGCGTTTGGGCGTGCGCACGATGCGAAGGATGGATGCGACGCCCGCATCTTCAAAGGTGCGCGCAATCACGCCGTTGGCCGCCACCATGAACTCTTCGATGAGCGACGTAGCGCGATTCTTTTCGAGGCGCGCGATATCGACGATCTGATCGGCAAGCAGCACAGGATGCGTCTCGATGGTTTCAAGATCGAGCGCGCCGTGCTGGAAGCGGCCACCCTCCATGCGCTGCGCGGCTGTGTCCTGCAATTTGAGCTGTGCAGCGAGATCGGCGCTCGCGGCCACCTTTGCCGGCGCCTGGCCTTTGCCCTCGAGCCACGCGCCCACACTCGGGTAGGCCAACTGCGCGCGGTTGCGCACCAGCGCGCGGTAGGCTTTGCCGTCGGAGGCCGTTCCCGCGGAGTCGACTGCGAATTCGATGACGACTGCCACGCGGTCCTGGTTCTCATTCAGCGAGGTGATGCCCTCGGAGAGCTCGGTGGGCAGCATGGGAAAGATAGTGACGCCGGTGTACACCGAGGTGGTCTCGTGCTGCGCGTGAGTATCAATCACGCCGCCCTTTTTGACGCGCGCGTCCACGTCGGCCACGCCCACCAGCACACGAATGCGGCCGTCGGGCAACTGCTCGGCCCACTCAATCTGATCGAGATCCTTGGAGGTATCGTTGTCGATGGAGGACCAGAGCAGGTTGCGCAGGTCGGGAAGGCCATCGCCGGCGAGTGCGGCGGGCTGGGCCTGGATCGCGGCCAGCTCGGTCTCGGTTCCGGCGGGAAAATCAGGCTGAAATCCGTGCTCGATCATCGCGGCGTGGGCCGCGGCTACAAGATTGAAGTGGAATGGATGGCAAGAATGCATGAGGCGTCGTGCTCCTACGGTGCTTCCCTAGCGTTCTCTCGGCGCGAAATGCCAGCGTAACACGGCCAACTATAAGAATGCGGCTAGGACTCGAAGGCCACCAAGGATTCCGGCAGCGCCGCTCATGGCTTGAGCACGTTCACCGTGAAATAGACGCTCTGGCTTGTGACAGCGTTGTCGACATTGGCAGTAGCCGTGACCTTGAGCGTGGCTACGCCGAGCGGAGTGCCATAGGGAGCAAGCACGGCGGTGCTGTTGCAGCCGATACCCGCGCCAACCAGCCCTGCCAGCAGCAGGAGCAGGACCAGGAAGCGGCGCGTGTGCTGATGCAGGAGGGTGCGCGCGCGGCGGCCGAAGGGAAGCAGAAAGAAGACGAGAGCGGCCAGCGAACCACCGCCCACGGCGTTCGGCCACAGCGGATTGGGCTGCTTTGGCCTAAGTGCCGCGGCGTACAGCGGGCCTCCCGTGGTAAAGGTCTGCACTGCGAATGTGACCGTGGCCGTGGGCGTGACCTGCTGCGGCGAGGGCGTGCAGGTCATGTCGTCCTGCAAAGCAACCGAGCAGACCACCTGCACCTGCGCGTTGTAGCCGCCGATGCCAGTGACCACAAAGGACTCCGAGCCGGATCCGCCCTGCACGATGTCGAGGTTGGTGGCGGGATTGCCGGCCGCAGGCGCGATGGTGAAGGCTTGAACGCTGAGCGTGAGCGGATTTGACGTACCCGAGCTGAACACGGTGTCGCCCGCGTAGTAGGCGGTGACAGAGTCCTGACCGGCGGGAAGGCTCTGTACGGTCAAGGTGGCCGTAGAGGCGTTGTGAACCGGGAGCGGAGAGAGCGTGGACTGGCCAATTACAGTGACACCGATGTAGAAGACGACAGAGCCGGTGGGGTTTTGCTCGCCTGTTGCGGGCAGGGCAGATGTGGGGGTGACGGTGGCCGTTAGGATGATGGCCGTGCCTTGTGATACAGCGACGTTGTTCGCGGCAAGCGTGACGGTGACGGGCAGCGTGGAAGGCGCGATTGGCGTGAGGGCCGCGAGGGGAGATGCCGGGAGACTGCTCACGAGAACAGCGGCAAGCGGCAGAGCGAAGCTTCGTAGCTGCACCATGTTTTCCGTCGCGCAAGAATTCTCAAAAATCGGGAGTTGCACTCCGCGATCCGGCCGATACCCGATCTTCCCTCAGCCAGCGTTCTTACGCATTACACCTTTTGGACAGTGGCGCTCGATTTCGTGCGCGCTTGGCACCGATTGTATAGCGATTGAAGAAGACGAGGCAGCGGATTCTCCGCGAGGGCGCGCGGACGCGTACCGCAGGAGTCACCGAATCCAATGCGCAGCCCAACAGCCCCGAACAGATCCCGGTTGCGCGGCTACTGGATGCCGAGGTCGGAGAGGACCTTGGGCTTGGCTTCTTCCACAGCTAACAGATTGTGGCAGGCGGAGCAGTCTTGCGTGATGCTCGTGCCGTCCTTGGCGACGTGGTCACCGTCGTGGCATCGGAAGCAGCCCGGATAATCCTGGTGGCCGATGTGGTTGGGATGCGTTTCCCAGGTCACCTTCATAAAGGGGAACACGTTCTGGTCGTAGAGCGTGACCAGCTCCTGCGCCGCGGCCTTCTCCAGCTCGGCTTTCTGGGCGAGCACATCGGGATGCTGCGTGCGATAGAAGTCTTCAAGTTGCTGAAGGATTTTCATGCGCGCATCGGCCTGGCTGGAGTAGGCGGCTTTCAGCAGCTCCAGGCCCTCTTTGTGGATCCAGGGCAGATCGGGGCTGATGGCGCCGCCGGCCATGGCTTGGTTCATAGCCTCCTCCGCGGTCACGAAAGTGTGCGCCGCGCGATTGTGGCAGTCGATACAGTCCATCACGCGCCGCTCGCCTTGAGGCTGCGCACCATTAAGGGCCGAGGCGGCATAGACGGTCTCGGAGCCGTCGGGATTCTGGCGCTCAACCCAGGGAATCGTAGTGCGCGTGGGATCGGTGGCGATGTATTCGATGTGACCCAGGTGGACGCCGTGAATGCCCCTATAGTGAGAGAGCGAGTCAACGCCGCCCAGGTGCAGGATGAGGACCGTCTGCGTCTCCGTGTTCTGTTCGTCGTCAGCAAATTCCGACTTGACCAGCAGCTTGTCGCCGTCGAAGCGCGTGGGCGTGTGGCAGCCCTCGCAGGTGTAGCGCGCGGGGCGGAGGCTGGTGACCGGCGACGGAATCGGAGTGGGATAGTTGGGAATAATTTTGGGAGCCAGCGGCGCCAGAGGATGAAAGCTAACTTCAAGGATCTGTTTGGTGCCGTTGACCTTGGCGCTGAAGTAGGCTTCAGCGCCGGTGCCGATGTGGCACTCGACGCAGGCTACGTGGGAGTGCGGCGAGATTTGGTAGGCCGTGTACTCCGGCGTCATTACATGGCAGGAGCGGCCGCAGAACTGCGGCGAATCCATGTACTCCGCGCCGTGATAGCTGGCGGTGGCTACTACAAGAAAGTTGACGATCGTGGCCAAGAGCACAATGTCGAGGCCGTGGCGGAAGATGCGGTCGTTGAGATCGATCCTGGGAAACTCGGCGGGAATCTGGCCGGCTTTCTGCAATTTCCTGCGGCGGAGAAATACGCCGATGGGGATGAGCGCGAGGCCCAGCAGGAACAACACCGGCAGAATGAGGAAGAAGATGATTCCGAGATAGGGGTTGTCGCTGAGATGGCCGGAGAGTTCGGCCAGCCAGTAGCTGATCATGGTGACGCCGGAAGCGGTGGTGATCGCTCCGCCGGCCAAGCTGATGGGGTTGTTGCCGAAAAACAGCGCCGGACGAAGCCAGTCTTCGCGGAATCTCTCGAATGACGACACGTTTCCCCGCCTCCATCGATAGGCGGCCCGCCGGGGATGGCGGGCCTGTCCTCAAGCTGCTCCGCTGATTCTACGGCCTACTTCAGGTTCTTGAAATATGCGGCGACGGCCTTCACCTGCGCGTCAGTCAGTCCAGCCACGGGCTTCATCTTGCCTTTGCCATTCTTCACCGCGGCTGCGATCTGATCCACAGTGAGGGCCTTCATGGCGGGATCGGAGACCGGCTTCATGCCCATCGCCTTGATCATTCCTGCGCTGGGGGTCCCGGCGGGGCCATGGCACGTCGCGCATTTGGCTTTGTAGGTTGCCGCGCCGTCGTCGGCGAAGCTCATGGCGCCGGCCAACAATACTGTCGCGGCCAGCGCGATTTGGGAAGGAAAGCTCTTAGTCATGGAAAACTCCTTGATGGTTATTGCAGGCCCGCACGCGCAGTCGAGCGCTTGCCGCGTGGTGATGGTTGATGCTGCCCGGCCAGCGGTTCCGGCTGCTTACACCGCAATGGAAATGGTAACAGGAACCACCTGACGCGGACCGGCGCGGTCGTCGGTCTCGAAGCCTCAACGGCGAACCTCGACCGCGCCGGTTGTTCTTGCTCTTACATCTGCTCTTGCTTCACAAACCCTTGCACTTACTTGGCGAGGGTGCGGAAGTAGTCTACCGAGTCCTTGATCTGCGCGTCAGTCAGCTTGCCCTTGAACGCCGCCATCTTGCCCTTGCCGTTGGTGGTGTCGGCAATCATCTGCGCTTCGCTCAGGGACTTGACTGAAGGATCGCTGGCGGGCTTGACGCCCATGTTTTTGGCAATCCCCGGATTTGGCGTGCCTTGCATGCCGTGACAGCTTTGACACCTGGCTTTGTAGACCGCTTCGCCAGAAGACTGGGCAAAGCCCACCGCGCCGGCCATAAGAACCACCACTGCCAGCGCCACATCAGAACGAATCATTTTGCTCATCGCACTACTCCCGAATCACTTTCCCGGCCAGTCTGCGCGTGGCAACGGCTGTCGCGTGCGGCTTTCTCCAGGAGATGTTTCAACCACCGTTGTGCCGGACCCGTAAGATCCAAAGCGGAATCCAAAAAACTCTTCAAGAAGCGGGTGAGCCAACGAAACATCGAATCGCGGCTCACCCCTCGAAACACATCAGAATGCGTACTTCACGCCCAGCGTCAATACATGCCCGTGTGTATTGCGTGCGGCTAATGTGCCCTGTGGTCCATTCTCTGAGTACTCGTCATAGACCCAGTTCCCGTGCCAAGCCCACTCCGATGAGATGTTATACACGGCATCGGCGTAAGGAATGAGGTAAGTGGACCGCAGCGCGCCCGGAACCATGAGCGGGTTCAGTTGCTCTGCGTTCCCACTCGTGTTGTTGAGCCTTGAGCCGAGGCTCAACTTCACGACGCGCGAGGGCGCGTAGCTCAAGGATCCGGAGAAGAAGTTGCTCGGGGCGTTATAGGTTCCCGAGCCCAGCAGCAGATTCGACGCGCCCTGCGGGTTTGAAGCGGATGCCACGCAGGGTCCGGCATTCGTTGCGCCAAAAGGAGCCGTCGCAGTGTAGCCGGATGGTGCGGCCCAGATGTAGCACAGATTGGTCTGCGCGAACACTGTGTCGTAGGCGTAATTGAAGTCGACGTTGAACTTCTCTGAAGGCTGGATCGTGGCGCCGAAGCTGAAGTCGTGATTGCGCTCGACGTGGTTGACCATCGGGTCGTCATTCTTGCCCGAGTAGTCGTTGCCCGTGATGGAGAACGTCATCCAATTGGTTGCGACAATCGTTGCGCGCGCGCGGATGTGATACGCCTTATCGGGCGCAATCCGCGTAAACGTGCCCGCTGAGCCCAGCGCGGGAGTGCCCGTCGCTTCGCCGTTCACCGCCGAGCCGCTGGAGTACGCCGAAAGCAGGTTGTCATAATTGATGTTGAGGCGGAAGGCCCGCGACGGCTGCATGACGGCCCCGAGGAGAACAGAATTTTCGTTCCACGTCTCATTGCTGGTATGCGGGTCGCCGATGGTGCGCGAGCGGAACCGCCATCCGCCCATGAGCTTGAGTTCCGGCATCACCGTGGCGGAAATCATGGCTGTATTCCCGGCGATCTTCTGGTTCAGGAACGACGAGGCCGGTTCGACTAGCGAGGTTGGCGTGAGGCTGCTGACGGGCGTGAGAATGCTGCTCGTCGCCGTTCCGGCCCAGGTGGTCTCCGCCTCGATCTCATTCCCCGTCACCCGGAACTTCCAATAGCTGACAGCGTCGGTGAATTCGATCCGCTTGCTCAGCTCGGCCTCCATATCGAAATCGCCGTTCAGGCTGATCCGCCTGGTGTTCGCCAAGTTGTTATTGGGCAGCCCGCCCGTCTCGATCACCTGCCGCGTGAAACCACGGCTGTTGAATCCGACAAAGGTCTCGTTGAAGTTGTTCACTGTGCCGCTGCCATCGCTGTAAAGCAGCCGGGCATGGATAGCCATCTTGTCCCAATAGTTTGAGCTGAACCGGAATTGCTCGGTGGGGAACTTGTTCCGCATCGGAGCAACTTCGGTCATAGCCGTCGTGCCGCTGCAATACGGATTGGCAAGGCCGTTGTAGATTTCAGTCGTCTTCGACGTGCCTGAGCCACAAGTCGCGGTGCTCAGGGTGTCGACGCCCAACGACTCGTAAACACCGCTCCCCGTCATGGCGGGCGGAGTCGCGGTGAATTGACCGATCTGGTAGTTCGCGCCCGCCAACTTGAAGGTGCTGTCGCCCCGGTAGAGAACGAAGAATTGGTCGTAGCTGACCGTGGTGCGCTTGAACGGTTTCCAGTCGACGCCGGCAGAGTAGGTATCGCGCGAGTTGCGGAACCACTGCGCCAGTTGCACGTCGCCGCCGTCGTGGACCGAGGTGAACGATGGCCCTTCGTGCGTGCCGTGGTTGTAGCCGATGCGGATGCTGACCAGCGACAGCGGCAGCAGCGTGAAGTTCGCATCGGTATTGCGCCGCACGGTGTTGAACAGGTGCAGCGAATCGTTCTCAGGAACCAATGCCGTGGGGCCGAGCAGCGAATTGTCGAGCAGGTTGTAATCAAAATAATTGCGGTCACGACGAAAGCTGCCGTTGAAATCGTAGATGCGGCCCTTGGACATGTTGATCCGGCTCACGTCGGTCGGATCGCCGCCGTAGCCGGTGCTGTAGGTCGTCAAGGTATCGAAGAAAGGCGTCTTCGACGGATTGGTCGATCGCATCTCCAGCGACTGCTCGAGAATGCGCCCGCCGGAGGTCTGGTTGAACAGCGTGTCCCACATAGCTCCGCTGCCGTAGACGTTGGTGTAGCGTCCGCCCACCTCGAGGGACTGGTGCACCTCATAGGCGCCTGCCTTCTTGATAGCGGGCTCGGCAGGGGGCTTCTTCTCTGCAAGCTGCGCTGATTTACCTGTGCCCGACTGATCCTGGCCCATGCCGGCAGCGGCACCACCCATGGCGAAAATGGCCGCCAGGGTAAGGGCGCACAACCGGCTCATGCGCAGCCCGGCAGGCGACCCACCCAGACTCTTGAGAATTTCTGTCTGAACTGTCATCGCTGGCTCCCTTACCTAGTTGGAATTAAAGAAAACTGCGCTCACGTTCGAACCGTGAATGCTGGTGTGGCAAATCAGGCACGACTGGTACTGCGCGGCCTGGTTGTGCGCTGGTCCCGTCGGCGTGAACGTTGAGAAATTGGTCGACGGAGAGTGGCACTGCAGGCAGATCGTGTTCACGTTAGCCCGGTTCAGCAGCCGCGGATTCGGCCCTCCGTGCGGGAAGTGGCAAGCCGTACACCCTTCGGTCTTCACCGCCGCGTGCTCATAAACAAATGGTCCCGCCGTTTCGGTATGGCACTTGACGCAAACCGCGTTTTGCTCCGATGCCGACCTCAGGCTCTTTTGGTTCAAAGTCCCGTGCGGATCGTGGCAGTCAGAACACTGGATCAGCCCCTCCTCGACCTTGTGGTGGAAGGGCATGGAGAATTGCGGTTTCACGTCGGTATGGCACTGGAAGCAGAGCGTGGGCTGCGCTGCTTTGAGCAGATGCTCCTTGTCCTGGCTGGCGTGCACACTGTGACAGCTGATGCAACTGACGTTGGCTTCGCCGTGCGGAGAACGCTCGAAGTTGGGGTGCGCCCCGCCGTGGCAACTCAGGCACTTGGCATCTACGTCTTTGGCCGATTCCTTGGCAGGATTGAAGATCTTGGTGACGTCACCACCGCCGGCTACGTGCTCGCTGCCGGCGCCGTGGCAGTTCTCGCACGTAACGCCGTTCGCGTTGCCGTGCATCTGGGCCATCTTGGTGTGAGGATTGGAGGCAAATCCCTTGCTCACCTCTTCGTGGCACGAAGCGCATGTGTCAGCGCCCACGAACTCGGCGTGCGTGGCCTGCTTGGCTGAGGCGTCCTGGGCCTTTGCTCCCGGCGGGGGAGCGGCCAGCGCCGTGACGCACATCATGCCCGCGCCCAGCAGAAATATCAAAAAAACTCGCAGTCCCGGCCGTTTGCCCGGGACCGCACCGAACGGCAATCGCGTTACCGGCCCATCTGTATGCATGCAAAATACCGCCTTCGAAGAAGTTCCTGGCACAGCTTAGAACCAACTTCAGCCGCCATCTCGGGCTGAATGTGGCGAATCCACCATGTGAGCGTGAGCACCGCCAGAGCTCAAGGCGGTCGCCCGCTGGTGTGGGGCATCACCACATGCACGGAAGAGTACGTTTTCCTAGCGAGTACGGGCGGTGATGTCTGTCACATAAGATACGGAAGCTGATTTTGGCGTCAAACGTCCTGTGCTACAGCGATTTGCAGATTCTGGGTCCAAGAGAAATCATCTGACAGATCACATCCCCACTATTCTGCCATGAACGTGAGCCCCATCACATCCAAAGCGGGCGACCCTCAAGCAAACTCTCCATGAGTGCCTCTCTTGCTGGGAAGCAGCAGGGCATTTCGATCTCCACTGCAACCCGCGCAGACGGGAATATGGCTCGGGATTCGGTGGTGACGAAGGGCCGCATCGGGTTCGGACGGGAATAGACGATGGCGGACATGCAGATTTCGGTGGAGGAACAGACGCGGTCACGTCACGCCGGCCGGCCGTCACCCCTGGGTTGCGCGGCCTGCGCGAACCGCCGGCCCGGCTGGTTTTGCTCGCTCGGCAGCGCCGTCCTGGCCGATCTGGAGCTGGCCACAAGCACCATCTCACTGCCCGCGCAGGCTTCTCTGTTTACACAGGGTGAGGATGCCCGCTGCCTCTACCTCATCTGCAGCGGCTACCTTAAGCTGACCGCTGGCCGGCCTGAAGACCGCCACATGATCGTCCGCGTTGCCGGTCCCGGCTCCATGCTTGGGCTTTACGCAGTGCTCTCCCACGGAGTGTACGAAGTTTCCGCGGAGTCGTTAACGCCGGCGCAGTTGCGGCCGGTGGAGCGGGAACGATTCCTGAGTTTTCTGCACAATCACAAGGAAGCGCAACTGCGCGCGGTGCAGTGCATCTGCCAGGAGTACCGTTTTGCCCTGCAGGATGCGTGCCGCATTGCGCTGGCTGAAACCGTGGCCGCGCGGCTGGCGCGCCTGCTTATCGAATTGGCGCATCAGATCGGCGAGCACACGGAAGGCGGCGAATATCGCTTCCCCCTGCTGCTCACGCACGAGGAGCTGGCCTCCATGACCTGCACCACCCGTGAGACCGTCACCCGCACCCTCGGCCAGTTCCGCAAAGACGGCTGGATCTCGATTGAAGACTCCAACGTCACCATCCATCATCCCGACCGGCTGCAAGGCCTTCTCTAGATGGTCCTGGACTTCCCAGCGAGATGCCGCGTTTTTTCGCTCCCGTCTGGCCCGCTAACCGAGTCCAAAGAGCTATGATGCTCGATAGGGTCTGCGAACAGACCCACGAACTCTGCGTTCCAGGTTGGAGTTCAGGTTGGGTATGAATCGGCTTTTTTTCTCCCTATTTTCTGCTGTTCTCCTTTTGTGCTGCGCCGCAGCCGCCCAGAATCCGTCATCCGATCCAGTTACGGGCGCCGCCCGGGCTAGCGACCAGCCGGGAGTGACTGAAACCGCCAGCCCCGAGATCACGCTGTTCCAGACGATTGAAGACAAGTGGTCCGACGCCGTCAATCGCCGCGACCAATACGGTCTGGAGCTGGTGCTTTCTCCGTTGTTCGTCGACGTCTCAGCCAGTGGCGACGTGACCACGCGCAACCAGCAGGTGGCGCAGGTGCTGAGCGGCGAGGACAAGACGCTTTACCTCACGCAGAAGGTCGTGACCGTGCGCATGTTGGGCGATATCGCCGTGGCCAACGGCACCTACACGTTGCACCACAAGGTGAACTCCGCACAGGTGGACGAACGAGGCATCTTTACCCAGGTCTTCGAGCGGGTGCACGGAGGCTGGCTGTGCATCAACTCACAGCGCACCGTTTTGCGCCAGGACGCGAGCGCGAAACAGAGGAAGCCGGCTACAACCGAGATGCCCTTTCACATCCCGCTGTTTTCCAAGGGCGACAAGGGGCCGCAATAAAACCTCGGAATGGGCCGGGGCACTCCGCCTGGCACTCAAGTTCTTTGCAATCGAGAAGTTCTACAGTGCGGCTAGCGCCTCGGCCTGGTTGGGGAAGAGGCGCGCGTACTTGGTGATCCCCACCATAGTGAAGACCTTGGCGAAGTGCGCCGAGAGGCCGAAGGCGCACACCGTTTGGCCCGCGTGCGTAGCTTGGATGAGCAGCTGGATCACCAGCGCGATGCCGCTGGAATTGATGTAGTCCACCCCCGTGAAGTCCAGCAGGATGAGCTTCGTTGTTTGCTTGGGCAGCGCCTGGTAGGTGCCAAGGACCGCTTCCTTGGAAGTGCTGGCGATATCGCCCTCAAATCGGAGGACGGCCACCGGATAACCGGACGGGGACTTAAGCTGGTCAACACGCGACTTGGTTTCGCTCTCCACTTATCGATTGCCTCCACTTTCTTCCGGGGTTTGTCTCCGCCTTGGCAAGAGTTTGACGCTACCGCCTACGCAGCTTCGTTGTCCAGCCGGATCACCAGCCTCACGTAGCTGCTCTTCCCTTCTCCACCGGCCACCCACTCCGCCTCGTCCACCAGCGCCTGAATGAGAAACATGCCGATGCCACGCGGGTCTTCCTCGCCGTGCATCTTGCGGTCAATGTCGGGCTTGGGCGGCCGCTTCCCTACTCCCCTGCCGTCGTCGATCACCTTGACCTCGAGTGAGTCGGCTCCGGCCTGCAGCACCACGCCCACTGACAGCTTTTCATTGAGCCGGTTGCCGTGCTCGATGGCGTTGATGCAGGCTTCAGCCACCGCCGTCTTGAGATCCTCGATGCGCGCCTCGGGGAAGCCCATCAGCTTGGCCACCGCCGACGCCGTGCTCATGGCTACCTTCTCGTAACCCAGCTTGGTGGGCAGCCGCACTTCGACGGTGGTGGATTTCGACTCGGTCATTCCGGCATTTCTCCGCGGCACAGCGCCAGCGCGGTCATGTCGTCTGCCTGCGGGCCGCCCTCGGCATATGCCTCAATGGCTGCCCACAATGCATCGAGGATACCATCGGCCTTTCGTGCGGGACACGTAGAAAATTCATTCAAAAGCCTTTCCGGACCAAACTCTTCATCTCCCTTAAAGACCTCGGTCAGCCCGTCGGTATAGAAGAGGAACCGCGCTTCAGGCCCGAAGCGCCGCCGCTCTGTGGTGTACGTCATGCCTGGCAAAAGGCCCAGAGGCGTTCCTGCGGCGGTGAACTGGTGCGGCGCAGCGTTTGGCTCGACCAGGAACCCGGGATTGTGGCCAGCATTCACCACCTCGATCTCGCCGGCTTCGGGATGCAGGCGCAGAAAGATCGCCGTCACGTAGCGGCGGCGCGCCTCTTCGCCCTCGGTCCAGTGATGCTGGTTCATGCGGGTGGCAAGCTCGCCGAGGGGAATTCCGGTGGCCGCGATGCCGCGAAACGCGGCGCGGAAGCCGGTGGACATGATGGCGGAGGCCAGCCCTTTGCCGGCCACGTCGGCCACCGCCATCAGCAGGCTGCCGTCGGGCTGCTCCACAATGTCGAGATAGTCGCCGCCCACTTCGTAGCAGGTATCGGAGCGAAAGGCCACCGAGTAGCCGGGAATAGAGGGCAGCTTTTGCGGAAGCAGCGAGCGCTGAATCCGCCGCGCGGCTTCCAGGTCTTGCTGCAATCGCGCGAACTCCACGTTGCGCTTGTGGTTGCGTGCATTCTCAAGCGCCACGGCCGCCTGCAGCGCGAGGCCTTCAAGGAAATCGGCCTCGGAGAGCGACAGCTCGCGCCCGCCCGGCGACGCCACCACGAGCTCTGTCATCTTCCTGCCGTCGCGGTCGGCCAGCGGATAGATCAGCAGTTGCTCGGCGGCGGCCCCATCCGCGGCGTTCGCCTGCACTTGGCCGTAGACCAGGCCGGTTCCGGGAAATTCTGCGCCAGCCATTTCCAGCTCGCGCACCACGATGCGCAGGACTGACTCCAGCACTTCTTCTTCGCGGATGGTCGAGTGCACCTGGCGCGAGGCCTCGAGCAGCGCCTGCAGCCGCGCCACCTGCTGCTGCAACTCGATCGTCTCGCCGTCCGCCGCAAGCTGAGCGTCCGGTGCCATGGCACACTCCCGTGGAATCTCAATGTAGCATGGTGGGACTACCCCTGACCCGGCAAGTGACTTAACATCGATGCCAAAGAATCTCAACACACTCGGAGGTGGTTATGGTCGCCCAAACGCGCACCGTGATACGCGCGATCCTGCTCGGACTCCTCAGTTGGCTTCTTCCATTCCTGATCTCATTTCTTGCTTTTCCCGTGAAGAAGTCGAACGCTCCGCTTTTCAGCACACTAATGTTTCTTGTTGTTCTGGCCACTGCGGGAACATTGTTGATTTGGTACTTTCGCAAGCGCGCGGTGTCGGTGCGCGAAGCCGCACTGGTGGGAGCGCTTTGGCTTGCCATCAACCTCGTCTGCGATTACCCGATGTTTGCCTACGGGCCCATGAAGATGACGCCGCTTGGATACTACTCGGAGATCGGATTGGTGTACCTGACGTTCCCGGTATTCGCGGTGCTG
This sequence comes from uncultured Acidobacteriaceae bacterium, assembly GCA_963836525.1. Taxonomy (GTDB): domain Bacteria; phylum Acidobacteriota; class Terriglobia; order Terriglobales; family Acidobacteriaceae; genus Telmatobacter. The sequence continues at coordinate 836,864 of CAWIJW010000003.1, read as the reverse complement.
GCGGCGAGGCTGGCGAAGGCATAGAACGCGAACGAAGGCGGTACTGGTTGGTGCTGTGACGGCCTGAACCTTTTTGTCCCAGCAGTCGTATCCTGGGGCGTTTCCGGAGACAAACGAAACCGAAAGGAGTGTTTCTGTGAAGCCTCGTCGACGTGAATTCCTGAAGAAGGCGACCGTACTGGGGAGCGGCGTGATTCTGCTTCCCGAGACTCTGACATTGCACGCCGGGCAAAATGATCAGAAACCGGCAGCTCCGGCTGATCTTTCGCAAAACCCCACTCTCAAGACGATTCACTCGCTACGAACCATTCACGGCAACTTCACGGATCGCCCCATACCCGACGCAGCACTACAAGCGATTCTTGAGGCCTGTGTCCGCGCCGCCAACGCTTCGAACAATCAGAGCTACGCAATCATCGTCGTGAAAGACCGCAAGAAGATGATGCAGATCTGCGGGTACTCCGGAAGCTGTCTTCTGTTGTTCTGCGCCGATTACAACCGAATCAAAGCCGAAGCCCAGACCATGGGGTACCAGTTCGACCCGGGCAACATGGAATTTTTTGTCACGGCGTCAACTAACACCGTGCTCGCTGCCCAGACTGCCGTCATCGCCGCCAAGTCGATGGGAATCGACTCGCTTCTCACAAACGGCGTCCACCGCGGCGATATGGGGCGGCTCTGGACCCTGCTCGACCTTCCCGAAACGCACTGCTTCCCGATCATCGCTCTGGTGCTGGGGTATCCCACGACCGAACCGGCATCTCTAAAAGGGCGCCTGACGGGCACGGGAGTCATTCACAACGACAATTACCATCGCCTCACTCAAGCCGAAGTCGAGGAGTTGATTCGAAAGTACGATCAGCCGGAGCAGCATCTTGCCCTCCAGGATTGGGGTGCGAAGGGGTACAAGCACTACCTCGACTGGTACTTCAAGGAATGGGCGACAAGAAACACGGGAGGGGAATCGCAGATCCTTCGCGTTCTGAAGCGTGCAGGATTTGTGGAAGCGGCGAAGGGATGATGAAGGTTGATTCCTGGGCTGCAGCTTCCATCGTGAGCGGCGGCCCACGTGTGGCACAGTCGTCATTGCCGGGAAGTTCCCGGTCTGCACGTGTTTGGCGGCGCGGCTGGTAAGGCCATAAGCCTTTCGTGAACGTGAGATCCGCTGTTCGGCTGGCGTCACTCGAGCCGGATCGTGCGGTATTGTCGAATCTATCCCGCAGCAGTTATTCGCGGGATTTCCCCTGAGTCCAAATAGTCTGTTGCCACGGTTTTCCACCGCGTGTATTCGGCCCATGGTTTTTGCTTTTCAAGTGGGTCGCCGCGCGCGAAACACGAGTTTTCTATCTCACACGTGAGGTGTACGCATTTGATGACCCCGATCAGCGAATCCACTGACGCCGATCTGGTTTTGACAGTGGAGGAGACCGCCAATCTGCTCCTGAGGGATCTCGAACGGCTGGCTGCGATGGTGAACGACGCCAAGCGCCTCGTGCAGTTCGTCTTTGCGGGCAAGGCGCACCCGCACGACGAGCCGGGCAAGAGAGTGTTGCAGCAGATCGCGCAGATGATGCGCCACCCCGACTTCGCTGACAAATTTGTCTTCATTGAGGACTACGACATCAACGAGGGCCGGCATCTGGTGCAGGGCGTGGATGTGTGGCTGAACAATCCGCGCCGCCCGCTGGAGGCCTCGGGCACCAGCGGCATGAAGGTGGTGCTGAACGGCGGCTTGAATCTTTCCATTTTGGATGGATGGTGGGCCGAAGCCTGCGACGGGTTGAATGGATTCGCGATCGGAAACGGCAGAACCCACTCCAATATGGACGTGCACGACAGCCGCGATGGCGAGGCGCTTTACCGCGTGCAAATCGACGAAGTGATTCCGCTTTACTACGACCGGGACCGCGACGGGTTGCCGCGCCGCTGGATCAAGCGCATGAAGCGGACCATCCGGACGCTGGGCTGGCGCTTTAACGCCGACCGCAAGGTGATGGATTACACGATGAAGTGCTACGTGCCCGCTGCGGGCGGCGCATCGAGCGAGGTGCGCACGCCTGCGTAGGACCTACCACTCCCGGCGTACACCAAACGCGTCAAGCTGCTGGTCGTTGCTGACTAAGGGAAGGTCCTCGTGGATGGCTTGCGCGGCGAGCATCCTGTCAAACGGGTCTTTGTGATCGGCGGGAAGGCGACCGGCGCGCAGCGCGTGTTCTGCAGAGATCGAGAGCAGGACGTAGCCAGCCGACGTCACCTTGACAATGAAGTCTTCGACAAGGACCTGCGCATGCGGAAGCTTGCCGAGGCGGTATTTGGTAGCGATCTCCCAGGCCGATGCGGCAGAGACCAGAATCTCGTTTGTGGGAGATTGAATGAGCTTTCGCGCGCGGGCCGAAAGCAAGTCCTTGTGAAACGCCGCCCACAGAAGAGCGTGCGTATCGAGCAGGACTTTCATTCGCCCTCGCCGTTCCAAAGACGAAGCTCGTCCTCGGGCAGCGGATCAAAGAATTCAGGGCCGATATCGCCGAGGCCTTCGAGAAACCCGAGGCGGCTGGACGAAACGGGATCCACGGGAACCAGGCGAACGATCGGTTTGCGCTCCCGTCCAGTGGTGATCTGGACATCCTCGCCCTTGAGTGCACGTTGCACCAGTTTTGAGAGGTTTGTCTTGGCTTCGAAGATCGTGGCAGAGGGCATAACTGTATGCTGCTAAGTTAGCTTAGCTAAATTAGCACACAATGTCAAGCCAGATGCAGCAAGGCCGGTCTAACCGATTGAGAACCAAGCGGGCCGGGAGGCCCAGTCAGCTCACCAGCTCCATGCCTTTGAGCGATTCAGCATACGGCGCGCGCAGCACGCCGTGCTCGGTGATGATGGCCGTGATGTATTTCGCCTGCGTGACATCGAAGGCAGGGTTGCAGATGCCTACGCCGTTGGGCGTGACCTGCTTGCCGCCGAGGTGCGTCACTTCCCTGGCTGGGCGCTCCTCGATGGGGATCAAGTCGCCGTTGGCGGTGGCGAGATCGATGGTGGACCACGGCGCGGCGACATAAAACGGGACGCCGTGCTCGCGCGCCAGGATCGCCAGATTGTAGGTGCCGATCTTGTTTGCCGTATCGCCGTTGGCGGCAATGCGGTCAGCGCCCACAACTACGGCCTGAATCTTTCCCTGCCGCATCAGACTGGCGGCCATGTTGTCGCAGATCACTGTCGTGGGAATGTGGTCCGCCATCAGCTCCCAAGCAGTGAGCCGCGCGCCTTGAAGGAACGGCCGCGTCTCGCCGGCATACACATGAATGCGCTTGCCCCGCTCCACTGCTGCCCGGATCACGCCGAGCGCGGTGCCGTAACCGCACGTGGCCAGTGCGCCGGCGTTGCAGTGCGTCAGCACTCCGCCTTCGTCCGGCAGCAGCGGTGCCCCGTGGGCGCCCATCGCCTTGCAGGCGGCGATGTCTTCCTCGTACGTGGCGTGTGCCTCGGCCAGAATCTTTTCCTGGATTTGGGTCAGGGTTGCACCTGAAACCAGCAGGTTGGCAAAGAGCGCCTTCATGCGGCCGATGGCCCAAAAGAGATTCACGGCTGTGGGGCGGGTTGCGGCGAGCCGCGCGCAGATCTTTTCGAACTCGTGGGCAAATTCCCCGGCGGTCTTGGCCTTAGTGTTCTTCGCGCCCAGGGCAATGCCGTAAGCCGCCGAGACGCCGATGGCAGGCGCGCCGCGCACCACCATGGTCACGATGGCATCGGCCACCTGTTCATAGGTTGTGGCGACCACGTAGCTCTCGTCGAGCGGGAGCTTGGTCTGATCGATGAAGCGGACGCCCTCAGGGGTCCAGGTGAGGGTGGGGATCATGCATTTCCAGTGTAAATTGCCACGGAACTGACGGGAACCGCGGCCCGGCCAGGCTGCGCTCTCGACGCGGCGTTGTGCCATTCAATTCAGCGGGTTGCCGCCTTGCGCATGCGCAGCGGCGGAGCCGAGCGACGGGCACGGACAGATGCTGAATACATTTTCATCTTCCACTGGACGCCAACCGCCGCGGTGCGTAGAGTGTTTGCGATACCATTCAAGCTGTTTTGTTTGCATCTGGCGGAGGAAGGATTCTTATGGCTACGCGCTCCAATCCCACGGCCGCGCCAAGCGCGCCCAATTACGTTGTTCCATTCATTACGGTCACCTGCCTGTTCTGCATCTTCGGATTCCTGACCAATCTGAACAGCAACCTCTCGCCGAAGCTCGAGGACATTTTCAACCTCAATCACGCTTGGTCGAATCTGGTCGCTACGGCGTGGTTCTTCGCCTACCTGGTCTTTTCGGTGCCCAGCGCTAAGGTGATTGAGGCGGTGGGCTACAAGCGCACCATGGTGATCTCGCTCTTCGTTATGGTGGTAGGCGCGTTGCTGTTTGTTCCTGCCGCCGCGCGGGTGAATTTTCCACTGTTCCTGACCGCCAGCTTTGTGCTGGCATCCGGCGTGTGCGGCCTGCAGACTTCGGCAAATCCCTACGTCTCGATTCTCGGGCCCGAGCATAGCGCGCCGGCGCGGCTCACGCTGGCCCAGGCCTTCAATTCGCTGGGCACGGCGCTGGCCCCGATCGTGGTCGGCGCGTTCATCCTCACCGATCCCGCAAAGGTGAAAGACAAAGCGGCTATCGCGCACACGGTGCAGGGGCCCTACATCGCCATCGCCGTTGCGTTGCTGCTGCTGGCCTTCGCCATAAGCTTGATGCATCTGCCGGCGATCACGACCACGCGCGAGTTCCGCCCCGCGCAGGAAAACGATTCCCTCACTAAGCGCAGTATCTGGACCTACCGGCACACCGTGCTGGCAATGGTGGGAATCTTCTTCTACGTCGGTCTTGAGATTGCTTTGGCCGCTAACGCGATCAAATTCTTCAAAGCTCAGGGAGTCAGCAGCAACGATACCGCCGCTCTCCTGGCTTCCTTCTATCCGCTGGCCATGATGATCGGGCGCTTTGCTGGGACTCTGGTGATGAAGGCGATCAAGGCCGAGCGGTTGCTGGCCTTCCTGGGAATCTTCGGCGTGGCACTCCTGGTCTTGGGAATGTTCTCAACCGGGCAGATTGCCGTGTGGTGTTTGATCTTGTGCGGCCTCGCCAACTCGATCATGTATCCGACGATCTTTGCTCTCGGCATCGCTGAACTGGGACCGATGACCAGCAAAGGTTCGGGTGTGATCACGCTGGGCAACGTGGGCGGTGCGGTCCTTCCGCCGCTTTTTGGCCTGCTCGCCGACAAGATGAACTATCAGCACGCGTTCCTGCTTCCCATCCTGGGTTATCTCTTCGTGGTCTATTACGGAGTGTCGGGATACAAACCCGGGCGCAATGCGGGGGCGTAGACCTCGCTCAGCACGATTCGGTCAGGCCCTCCGGTGCGTGTCGGAGGGCTTGATGTTTTGGAGTGTCCGCAGCGAGAAAGATCATGAGAAACCCCTGCAAATGCGGCCATATTCGCGCGCAGAGCCGCGAACACACTGCGTCAAATCGAGACAAAGCCGTGCACAGCATCAGGACAGCGGCTGGAGCGTGTCGCGACAGCGTCTGTCTGCCCTCGCGACACCCTGAATCACAGCGGAGCAATGGCGTCCGCAAAAAGACTTAAAGAATATGACTAAAGTTATTCCGCCCTAGACCGATGAAGGGGGTGGATGCGAACAGGCCCATCCGGAAGAGGCGGCGGCTTTGGCAAGACCTGCAAAGCGCCGGCGGATTTGAGGGCAGCAAGGCATCCGAGAAGGAGTTGATTCCCATGGCCCTCGGTGTTTTGAACAATCTGTCGGCAATCTACGCTGAGAACAATCTCAACAACACGAACGCCAGCCTGCAGACGGTGTTGCAGCAGTTGTCGTCGGGGTCGCGCATCAACTCCGGAGCGGACGACGCGGCCGGTCTCTCGCTGGTCAACGGCCTGGCGGCAAATTCGGCTGCGCTCACGCAGTCCGGAACCAACGCCACGGAGGGCGTAGGGCTGCTGCAGGTAGCCGATGGAGCCCTCTCGCAGGTGACGAGCTTGCTGGATCGCGCCATTTCGCTGGCCACCGAAGCCTCGAACGGCACGCTCAATTCAACCCAGGAGGGAGCGGCGAACCAGGAATACCAATCCATCCTGGCAGAGATCACCAACATTGGATCGACCACCACCTACAACCAGGAGCAGGTGTTTGACGGCACGGTCGTGGCCATTTACACCGGTGACTCTTCGACGGAGGGCTCGTCCGTCGACGACTTGAATATTCACTCTTTGTCGTCTTCCGGCCTCGGCGACACGAATGGGACGATGTCCTATAGCAACGGGCAGAGCAACGTGTTTATCGACCTGTCGAAGAACGGCACGGATGCGACCCTCGGCGACGCCTTCGTCAACGGTACCACCACACTCAACGTCTATTACATGGCCACGGGAGCGGGCGGCGCCGTCACCACCCAAACCGCGCAGATCAGCGTGGGCGGGGCAACCGGCTACGCGGACACAATGGCGGGCATGATCAGCGCCATCAACAACGCCAACCTGGGCTTGACCGCCACCTTTTCGACCGCGGCGCAAGCCGGCAAACAGGCCGTCGCAGCGGGGACGGGCACCGATACCGGCATTCAGCTCTCCGGCCCTGGTGCGGGCGTGGGAAGCGGCAACGCGCCGGGCGCTCTGGGCTCGCTGGCGCTGCCCATAGCGGGCGCAGCGCACAACACCGACGTCCTCTCCGGCACTCTCGCGGTAACTGATTCATTGGGCGTGACGCATACTCTGAATCTGGGGATCGCAGGTCAGACAGACACCATTGCCAACCTGACAAACACGATCAATGCCGCCGGTTACGGAATCACTGCCACCTACACCCCAGGCAATGTGGGCGTGGATGCGAGCGTCGCGTTTACTTCGGAAAGCTCCAAGGCGGCCATTGCGCCCGGCAACGTCGTGGATGTGACCGACGCCAATACAGCGGCGACCTGGACCCCCGCGGCTGCGTTCTACACCATCGGAGTGACTAACCCGGCAGGCGGAACCACCATGGAGGATGCGGCCACCGCGCAGGTTGCAAGCGCGCTGCTTACCGCCGACCCGAATGGACTGGGCGGCATCGCGACCATGAGCTACTCCGACAGCGCAGGCGAGGACCTGAGCAACACCAACCTTACCAACCAGTCGAACGCGCAGTCCGCGCTCAACGAGCTCAATCTGGCTATCAGCGACGTGGCCTCGCAGGACGGCTACATTGGCGCCCAGATCAACACTCTCAAATCGTTGAGCCAGGTGATGAGCACACAGCAGGAGAACGTGGTTTCGGCGCAAAACGCGATCCAGGCCACCGACTACGCCTCGGCCACCTCAAACATGTCGAAGTACGAGATTCTGAGCCAGACCGGCATCGCGGCGCTGGCCCAGGCCAATCAGGTGCAGCAGGAAGTGACCAAGCTCCTGCAGTAAGCAGAAAGGTTTCGTAAGACTGCAGTACCTTCAAGACAACCCAGGGACAGGGCGGCGGCAAGGCGCGAGCTTTGCCGCCCATTCTTTTGAGGGCAGGGGTTAAACCACTCAGCTCCAGTCACCCGTCTGCAGGTACTCGTCAATCGCCGCAGCCGCTTTGCGCCCCGCCCCCATGGCCAGGATCACCGTGGCTCCGCCGGTGACGATGTCGCCGCCGGCAAAGACGCCGCGCTTCGACGTTCGCATGGTCTCGGGATGAGCCACGATGTAGTTGTGCTTGTTGGTCGCTAGATCCGGCGTGGTGCTCTGGATCAACGGGTTCGCGGTCGTCCCCACGCCGATGATGGCGACATCGACGGGCAAAACAAACTCCGATCCGGCGATCGGGATCGGGCGACGGCGCCCGTCGGCATCGGGCTCGGCCAGCTCCATGCGCACGCAGCGCGCGCCGGTGAGCCAGCCGTTTTCGTTGCCCAGAAACTCGATCGGATTGGTGAGCATGCGGAACTCGATGCCCTCTTCGCGCGCGTGCTTCACTTCCTCAGCGCGGGCCGGCATCTCGGCTTCAGAGCGCCGATAAACCAGCGTGGCCTTCCTCGCGCCCAGCCGCCGCGCCGTCCGCACCGCGTCCATTGCGGTGTTGCCGCCGCCCACCACAATCACATTGCGATCGCGGCAGTTGTAGATCGGCTCGTCGAATTCCGGAAATTTGTAGGCGCGCATCAGGTTGGTGCGAGTCAGGAACTCGTTGGCCGAGTAGACGCCATTCAAGTGCTCGCCGGGCACACCCAGAAACACCGGCAGGCCTGCGCCGGTGGCCACGAAGACCGCGTCGTAGCCTTCCACTCGCATCAGCTCGTCGAGCGTCACGCTCTTGCCCACTACAACGTTGGTCTCGAACTCCACGCCCATGCGCCGCAAGTTGTCCACTTCTTCCTTCACGATCGATTTCGGCAGTCGGAACTCGGGAATGCCGTAGACGAGCACGCCGCCCAGCTCGTGCAGCGCCTCAAACACTCGCACGCGATGACCTTTTTGAATCAGATCCCCCGCCGCTGAAAGCCCCGCCGGCCCGCTGCCGACAATCGCCACACTCTTGCCCGTGGGCGGCGCAATGGCCGGCAATCCGAGCTGTCCACTCAACCGTTCAAAGTCCGCGATAAACCGCTCCAGGTTGCAGATGGCCACAGGCTGGCCTTTCTTGCCGATCACGCAGCCGCCTTCGCACTGGTGCTCCTGTGGGCACACGCGCCCGGTGATGGCAGGCAGGGCGTTATCTTCGCGCATCTTCGCCGCGGCGGCCAGAAAATCGCCCGCGTAAATCAGCGCCACGATCTCCTTGATCTTGACGCCCACCGGACAGTCACCCTGGCACCCGGGCTTCGCGCAGGCGATGCAGCGCGTGGCTTCAGTCACGGCGCCGGAGGCGGCCAGACCCTGATTCACTTCCTCAAAGTTGTGTGCGCGGACCTCGGGATCGAGCTCCGGCATGCGCACGCACGGAATCTGCATGCGTTCTTTGAGGGGAAGCGGATTCGGGTCAGGCATAGGGCTTCTCCTCGCCGGCGGTGTGGGTGGCCTCGAGGCTTTCATGCGTCTCGCCGCTGTCGCGGGTTTCGAGCCTTGCGCGTAACTGTGCCGTTTCTTTTTCCCTGGTGGCGACCGCGGCACGCAGTTTCGCCAGCTCTTCCTGCTTCTGTTGCTCAAAGGCTTTCAGCGATTGGCACTCCTGGCTTCGATACATCGCGTTGCGCTGCATCAGAACCTCGAAGTTCACCAACGAGGCATCAAACTCCGGCCCATCTACGCAGGCGAACTTGCTTTGGTTGCCGAGCAGTACGCGGCAGCCGCCACACATGCCCGTTCCGTCCACCATGATGGAGTTCAGGCTGACCATGGTTTTGATGCCTAGCGGCGCAGTGATCCGCGCCACCGCGCGCATCATGGGCACCGGGCCCACGGCGAGCACAAAGTCGAGCGCGCGCCCGGCCGCCAGCAACTCCTCAAGCTTTTTCGTCACCAGGCCCGGTTCGCCGTAGCTGCCATCGTCAGTAAGGATGTAGGCTTCATGGCTTGCGGCGCGCACCTCGTCTTCAAAGACCACCATTTCTTTGCTGCGCGCGCCCTCAACAAAGATGACGTGATTATCGGCGTCCTTCAGCGCCTTGGCGGTGGGCAGAGCCATGGCCGTGCCCACGCTTCCGGCCAGAATCACCGCGGTGCCGTATTTCCTGATCTCTGAAGGGTGGCCGAGCGGGCCCACGACATCGAGGATGGAGTCGCCTGCCTCGAGGCAGTTGAGCAGAGAGGTGGTCTTGCCCACGGCCTGCACCACGATGGTGATGGTGCCAGCCAACGGATCGGCTCCCTTGATGGTGAGCGGGATGCGCTCGCCCTTGTCGTGAAGCCGCAGGATGACGAACTGCCCCGGCCGCTGCTTGCGTGCGATGCGCGGCGCCTCGACGGTAAACTGCCGAATGTTGAGGCCGGCGGTGCAGGCTTCCACGATCTTGAACATTGCCAGACTCGTCCTCCGGTCCGATCCTCACGCGCAGGCACGCAGGTGCGGTCTGTCGGCAAAAATCAGCTTCGCGCAGGCTCCTGCGAAAAGTACACGCCGGCGCGCAAACCAAACCGCGCTCCTCGTTCAGCATTGATTATTCAGGAATTGTTGGCGCCGGCTTGTGACGCGAGTCACGCGCCGGAAGGGAGCCGAACGGCTGGTCCAAAGAACCAGCGGCTCATCCCTGCCGCGCCTTCCAAAGCAGATACAGCCCCCAGGCCGAGAGCGTGCAGTCGTCGCGGATTGTGCCGTCCAGCATCATGTGCTCAAAATCGGCGATGGGCACGGAACGGACCACGAGATCGTGCTCCTCAGCGTCCGGATTCTTCTGGGCAGGCGTAAGGCCGGTGGCTAGGAAGACGTGCAGCTGCTGCCGCGTGAAGCCGTAGGCGATCCAAAGCGTTCCCAGCTTCGTCATCTGCGCGGCTTCCAGCCCAAGCTCTTCTCTCAGCTCGCCGCGCGCCAGCTCCTCGGGATTCTCGATTTTCCTCTCCCAACTGCCCTGGGCCAGCTCCAGCTCCCGTTCTTGGATGGTGTAGCGGAACTGTTCCACCAGCCAGATGCGCCCGTCATCGATGGGCAGGATGATGGCTGCATCTTCCTTCTCCACCACGCCGTAGATGCCCTTCTGGCCATTCGAGCGCAGGATCGCGTCTTCGCGCACGCGCATCCAGCGGTTGCGGTAGACCTCGCGGCTCGAGAGTGTGGTGATGGTGCGGCCGGCGCTGGTCTTGACTGAGTGCATGGAGTCTCCCTCTCGGGGGTTGGACGCACGCCGCTACGTGCGAGCCGTGAGCCTAGCAGTTCACCACAACAGCCGAGCAGCCAGGCCGCTCGGGCCGCCATTGCACCAGAAACGCGGTCACCGACGACGACTCCATGCGCCGCATGGCTTCAAACTCGCCGTTCTTCTGGCTGTGAAGCAACTTGCCCGTCTCGCTCAGGACGGCCAGCGCTGGCACGCCCCGCTTCAGAGGAACCCCATACTTCTCGGCAAGTTCCAGGTTGGCGTCCATATACCCGACATTGATGTGAACGAGCACGAAGTTTGCGTCGAGCAGCGGCTTGTTCCGGGCGTCGTCGAAGTAGAAATCCAGCACCTGGCAGTCGCCGCACCAGTTGCCGCCAAAATCCAGCAGAATGCGCCGGTGGGTGGCCGCGGCCGTCTTCAAGGCGGCGGCAAGATCGGCTTTGGCCTGCGCCGGAGGGGGATAGATCTCACGCCCAGCGGAGTTGGCCGTGCCGGCTGCCAGCGCCAGTAACCCCGCCAGGGTAAACAGCTTGACGGTTTTCATTGGGGGACCTCCACGGCTCGAGCGGTTTCGGAAATACAGTGTCCGGTCGAGGCGGTCTTCAAGGTCGTCGCTCTTTCCACCCCACGGACGAAGACCTGTCCGTGGGGGCCCCGGCCTTGGGGTCGCGACGACTTAGCTGCGGTGAATGCGGAAACACCATTTCCGAAACCGCCGTGTTCCCAGTCTGCCACATCTGCTGGCCATGGGAGCGCTTTGCCCCGCTTTTGTGCGACAATAGAGGTTCGAGGAAGCGCGCGGCGTCTGTTGCTGCGCGCGGAGGAACATCGATGGGCGATCTACTTCAGCCTTGGCACCTTATCGTGCTGGCCGTGGTTGCGTTTTTGCTGTTCGGGGCCAAGCGGCTGCCGGAGCTGGGAAAGGGATTGGGCGAGGGATTGAAGGGATTTCGCGAAGGCATTCGCGGCATCTCCGATCCGCCTCCGCCGGCGCCGCCGGCCCAGCAACAGAACACCGCTCCGCCGCCTGCGTCGAACGCACCGGTCGAGCCGAAGTGAGGCTGCCGGCCCGGGCCGCGGGCGAATTCAGCCCCTGAGCGCGCCTTTCCGTGCCCGCGCTGCAGAGTGACAGCAAGAAGCCTGTGCGAACGCACAGGCTTTCGTGTTTTTGAGTGTGGAAGAATGCAGCGACGCGCCTACTTGAGATCCTGCCCCGAGGGCCAGTAGCCTCGCTTCGCGATGACAATGACGTTGGGCCGGTCGACGCGCACATCGATCGAGCGGTACTTGGCGTCGTAGATCGATTCGTGGCTCAGGTAGCCCAGCGTGTACTGGTCGCGGGCCTCTTCGGCGATCTTGGCGTAGCTCCGCTCGATGCCGTTTACGCCACCCTCGGCGTAATAATCGCCGCCGGTGGCCGCCGTGTACTTGTAAAGAATGTTGTCGTACATGGTGAAGGGTAGGTGGAACCGGTCAAGCCACTCCTCGCCCCAACGGGCCGAATCGCCCACCAGCGTGGCGTAGACGGCGATCTTGTTCGTCAGCAGGTATCTCTCCACCTCTTTCCAGGTGGCCTTGCTGCCGTATTCCTTGCCATCGGAGATGACGAAGATGATGCGCCGCCGCTCCTTGGGACGCGTGGAAAGCTCCTTGGCCGCAGCCAGGATCGCGTCGTTGAGAGTGTGAATCTCCTTAGGAAGGTTGAGTTCCCCGATTGTCTGGGTCGACTTGCCTGGCTGCAGGTTCGGGTCGGGGCAGTTTCCGTTGATGGAAATCGAGCAGGCTGAGAAAGGTCCGCCTGTGACCGGCACCATGGGGTCGCTGCCGGTGGTCTTCGCCAGCGACAGCACTGCGGGCAGGCGGGCACTCTGCGCGCCCGTAAATCCTGTCCACTCCTTGGCGCCATTGGTATAGGTAAACACCGCGGCCTCGTCATAGGGCGCGAGCGCGCCCTGGATGGCGCCCATGGACTCGTTCACTTCGTTCATGACGTTCGCGGGCAGGGTCTGGTCGATGACAAACGCGATGGAGAGTGGCTCCGGGTCCACGCTGAAAACGTTCAGGTTCACATGCGTGTTGTTTTCGTATACCGTAAAGTCCCTCCAGGTCAGTCCGGCCACCGGATTCCCTTTGGAGTCCTTCACCGTCACTGGAACCTGGACGAAGTTCACTTCCACGATGAACTGCGCCATCGCGGCAGTGCCCTCTTCGGGAGGGGCGGCCTGCGGCTGTGGTCTCTGCTGGATCAGAGGTTCCTGGCTCGGGGTCGCGGGTGGCTGAGCCGGTTGCGCTTGCGTTTGGCCTGTGGTGGAGGATGAGTTGGGATTGGCTGGCGCCTCCGCCGAGCCGATTCCGGGCGTAATTTGCCCGCTCATACCCGGGAGCGTGGGCGGTGCTTGCGGCGTGGGGGCGTCCGGAACAGGAGTTTGCTGCTGTTGGGCCAGAACACCCGATGCCAGAACCAGCCCCACACTCAGAAGCCCCGCCGGCACAATGGCCTTCCACCCATTCACTGCGATCTCATCCTCCCGCAAGCCGTTCCGCGCGTCTGCCAAACACTGCGACAGCCACCAAAACAGGCCGCACCTGACAGAGTATCAGACGCGGCGAAGGCGCACAGGTTGCCTGCCAGCCCTGAAGTCGTCGATATATGCTTTCTTAGAGGTTCTGTTTTCGTCTAACGAGGCAGAATGCGCTTGGGGGTCGGAATCGCTGCGATGTTGGTTGGCCTGCCGGTGTTTCCGGCGGCGGGGCGGGCCCAACTTGCGCCTTCGCCCGACGCGCCGCCGGTGAGCACTGCGCCAGCCCTGCCGCCCGATGAGACGCCGGTGGCCACCTTCAAGCAGACGGTGAACCTGGTGGACCTGTTCTTCACCGTCAAGGACAAGAGTGGCAACCTGGTTCCGCATCTCACCCGCAACGAATGCTCGGTGCTCGAAGACAAGGTGCCGCAAACGCTCAAGAGCTTTGTGGCCGAGACCAACCAGCCCCTGACGCTGGGAATTCTGCTTGACACCTCGGGCAGCCAGGAGCGCGTGTTGCCACTGGAGCAGGATGCCGGCAGCCAGTTTCTGGAGCGGGTTCTGCGCGCGAAGGACGAGGCCTTTCTGCTCTCGTTCGATGTGAATGTAGACCTGCTGCAGGACTTCACCAACAGCCCGCATTTGCTGGCGCACGCCATGAGCAAGGCTGAGATCAATACCGCCGGGGGCAACGGATCGGGTATTCCCGGTCTCGGCGGCGGGCCTGTCCCCACGGTCGGCGATCCCAAAGGCACGCTACTCTATGACGCCATTTACCTGGCTGCCACGGAGAAACTCGACCAGGAGACCGGCCGCAAGGCGATGATTGTCCTGACCGACGGCGAGGACGAAGGCAGCCGCACCAAGATCGGCGAGGCGATTGCCGCGGCGCAGAGGAACAACGTCATCATTTACGTGATCCTGATCGCCGACCGCGAAATGTACTGGAGCCAGGGCGAGGGCTATTACGGCTACTCGCCCGCAAAGCGCATCTCGGACGAGACCGGCGGGCGGCTCATCGACGTGGGCAATAACGGCGCCAAGCTTCGGGCGGCGTTCCAGCAGATCCAGGACGAATTGCGCACCCAGTACGTGGCCAGTTATACCTCCAACAACACCAAACAGGATGGCGCCTTCCGGCGCATTGCCGTGGATTGCCACGGCGACAATGGAGACAACCTAAAGGTGCAGGTGCGCAAGGGCTACTACGCTGCTTCGCCCGGTGGTTGAGGCTTATTCGTAAAGGTTTGGTCTGCCGATTTGTGCATTTTTGGCGTGACGGGTTTTTTGACCGGGGAAGGATTACACCTTTGCTCGAAGAATCTGCTCAATACAATCCGCTATGCCTAACTGCTTTCGGGCATCACGTGTTACGAAGGTTTTGAGCCTGCCTACGAGTAAGTGGCTGATTGTCATCGATTTCCGAGAAGCAGTCTCCAGTCGCCAAGTGCTCCCGTCGCCTTGGCACATCATTTGCGACCATGTTCCGCATCCCAGGAAGTATTCCTGGGCGCTGGACTGTGCCCAGGCCGTAAGCACGAGATACACGAAATCAAAGGACGGGGCCAAATGGAGGATATCGGGATGAAAACCGCACCATTTCTCGCGGTGGCCATCGCCACCTTTACGAGCATTCCCCTGCTCGCGCAACAGGCGGATGCAAGCTCGTCTGCGAATGAGCCCGCAAAAGCGACTTACGCGCCGGCCGCCGGACGCTTCGGCGATGAAGCTGCGTCGCACGCGTGGGAGATGAGCTCGGTCACGGGCGAACTCCAAGGCAAGCTGGACTCAAAGACGGCCAAGGCGGGCGATAGCGTTGTGCTCAAGACCACGGAAAAGGTGCAAACCGCCGATGGCACCGTGATTCCCCGGGGCTCGCGCCTGGTAGGCCATATGACTGAAGTCCAGGCGTACGACAAGCAGCACGGCTCCGCGCAGATGGCAATCGCCTTTGACCGCGCCGAGTTGAAGAACGGGCAGAGCATTGCGATTCACACTCTGATTCAAGGGGTGAATCCGAGCGCAAGCGCCATGGCCGCAAGCAACGACAACTCGATGAGCAGTGACGGCATGATAAGTGCGCCCATGGGTGGCGGCGGGCAAACCATCGGTGGAGGCCGCGGCGGCGGCGTGTTGGGCGGAGCGGGTGGAGTTGTGAGCGGAGTTGGCGGAGCGGTTGATGAAACGGGCGATGTGGCTGGCGGCACGATGGAGAGAACAAATACTACTGCCGGTGCGCCGGGCCAGCAGGCGGGCGCCGGTCTTGGCTCGACAGAGAACACAGCCGTCGAAACCGCTGGACACGGCGACCTGAACTTGAGCCGCGGTGCTCACGCCGCTGCCGCGGCCCGCGCAATACCTCACCCCACCGGCATTCGCGGCGTGATGCTCGCGGGAAACAGCTCTTCGTCAGGCGTGCTTACTGCTTCCAGGAAGAACATTCAATTCGAAAGCGGAACGCAGATGCAGCTGGGCATTGTGGCGGACAAGTGAAGCAGGGAACAAGGGAACGAGGGACCAAGGGACCAAGAAGGCAAAAGAGCAAAGACTGCGGAGTGTAGGAACTCTCGTCCCGGAACGCGAGCAGCAAACTCCGGGATCCCGACACTACAAGGAGATTGCGGTGTTCCCTTTCCTCGCCGTTCTCGTTCTCTTGTTCCCTCGGTCCCTCGTTCCCTTGTTCCCTGTTGTCTCGTTTTCGGACAGCCGGTTACCAAAGATGGGCGACGCCGTAATCTGGCGCGAGAAGCCGCACTTCGATAGTATCGGCAGCATTGGAAAAAACTTAAGGTCGCAGGCAAAAATCCTCCGGCCTTAGGCACTCCGCTCCGAGGTGCTTGCCATGACCACCCGATGTGCCGCCCAGGAAGGCTTCGAGATCAGTCCGCGGTTCCGGCAAACGATCGAGGAGCGCATCGCGCACCTGGAACGAGATGCCGATCACGACGAAGGGCAGTTGGACCGGCTGGACGACATCGACCATATTCGCAGGCAGATGCGGCTGGTAGCGGTTCAACGCGCCGAGGCCCTCCGCATGAGGCTCTTCCTCGATCGCGCCAAAGCCCGCCTGCCGGGCCCGATGATCGAACTGTAAAAAGACAGCTTTCAGTTTTCAGTGGTCAGCGGCCAGTTCCTGTCCCTTACAGTCTTGAAGGCATTCAGTTCAGCGTCCTCGATGACCGTTCCCGACCGCAAGGATCATTCTCATCGCCGGGCACGGAGCACAGAGGCCCGGCTTGTTGATGGAATCGATCGACGCGACGCGGAAGAACCCCTTCACCATCAACGTCAAACAAACGAATCCACAGGAGTGCGCGTTTCCACAAAGGCGCATTGCTCCGGTTGACCTTACACTTAGGCCACGCCGGAGGCTCGCCGTCCTTTGCCGAATCTCGACTATTTCGTTCGTGGATGTTTTCTCGGCTACACCGCTCCAAGGCAATCCGCTGGCGGTGGTGATGAACACCTGCGGCCTGACGACGGAGCAGATGCAGGCCATTGCACGCGAGTTCAATCTGTCTGAGACCACGTTTGTGGAGCGCAGAGCGGCGGAGGTGGAGCGGACCGAAGGCGTGCGCGTGCGCATCTTTACCACGCTTGAGGAGCTGCGATTTGCGGGCCATCCCACGCTGGGCACGGCGTGCGTGCTTAAGATGTTCGCGCCGGAGACCGTGCAGGGCGACACGGTGACCCTTGCGCTCAACGTTGGGCCGGTGCCGGTGCGCTTTGAGCAGCGCGACGCCGGTTCCACGGGTCTGTTTGGAGAGATGACGCAACGGGATCCGGAGTTTGGCGCAGAACTGGACCGGAAGGACGTGGCCAGGCTGACTGGATTGGCTGTGGACGACCTAGATCGCGCGCTGCCGCCGCAAGTGGTTTCAACGGGAACAGCCTTTGCCATTGTGGTGCTGCGAACCGCAGCGGCGCTGGCACGGCTCAACGTGAATCAGAACGAGGCCACAGCGTGGCTGCGCGAGCGTGGAGCGAGGTGGTTTTACGTCCTCGGCCCGGACCATGACCAAAACCAAGGTCTGGCGCAGTACCGGGCGCGCATGCAGTTTTATGGCGGAGAGGATCCGGCCACCGGTTCGGCGGCCGGCTGCGCCATCAGCCTACCTCGTGGCTCGCGGCGCCGTTCCTTCGGGCACGCGCGTGCATCTGCACCAGGGCGTAGAGATCGGCCGGCCCAGCGATCTTTTCCTGTCGGCGCGAAGAGAATCGGCGAGGGTCCGGGATGTGCGCGTCGCGGGCAGCACCGTTCTTGTGGCAAAAGGACAGCTTTTCCTGCCGTGATGCACATGCTTTCAACAGAAATTCATCTTCGCAAGTTGCAGCGTGCGTTGATACTAGCCGTTTTCCACTTGTTACACGCGGATTTTCAGAGCGGTCTTCGCTTCGTGTTCCCTCTTTTCAGCAACAGCCGGGACTCGTACTCTTTCGATTCGTTGCAGACAATTCCCTGACGCGTCACTGTGGAGATTGCCTGACGCGCCAAACCGCTGAGCGCTTAACCGTGAACCAGGGCTGAGCCGTAGAGGGTCTCGTGCCGGCTGCCAAGTTGTGTGAGTGGCCGCATCCACAAAGGCTGTGGTGGCCAGCACGAGGCAAGCGGCGCTTGTCGATCCAGCGAGAGTGTGCCTGCCCTTTTTTCCGGCTTCCGGGCCAAACAAGCTGATACTTGAACCCGTCCTAGACGGCGGGGACCTGTTGCCTTGAACGTGCTTTTGAATCTGAAGCGAGGAGTCATCCCCATACCATGCGTCCAAAGAAAGTGATTCTCTGCGTAGACGACAATGAACAAGAGCTTTCGGTCCTCAAGTTCACGCTGGCAACCAATGGTTATCGTGTGCTAGCGGCTTCGAACGGCCAGGAGGCGATCGCCGTTTTTGCCACGGCGCCGCAAATCGACCTGGTGCTGGCCGACACCAACATGCCCCAGATGAGTGGAGTGCAGCTTGCGGAGCGGCTGAAACGCATGCGGTCCTATGTGCCCATGATCCTGCTCGGCGATGCGCAGGCTGTGAACGGAGAGATCCATGTGGCCGACGCGGTGCTGGCGAGAAAGAGCTGTTCTTCGCAAGAGCTATTGGAGCGCATCAAAGTGATGAGCGCGCGCAAGCGAGGCCCCCGCAAAGGCGCGCAGCGGATGACGCAGGTCGAAGAACTGGCCGCGGCCTCATGACAGATGCAGGGATCAGAGGTCAGGAATCAGCAAGAGGCGACTTTGGCTCTGCGATCCGCATCTTCATCCCGCCCCTGCGCGCTCTGGCCAGCGCTTGGATTCTCTGGCCCTGACCTTGGTCCCTGACCTCTGAACCCGCATCTCTGATCCCTGTCCTCCCTGATCCCGGTTTCCCCTTGACGATGAGGGTGCGCCTTTGCGCATACTCGCCATCGGTGCCCCAAGCTGGCGGTGGCATTCTGCCGCCGGTGAAAGTTGGCTCGTATGGACCTGGTTCTTTTACGTCTTCTTTTTGTCATTTTGCTTGCCGCGGTTTGCTACTTCCTCCGCCCCTTCGGGCTCCAGACGGGTTGGGAGGGCGCAATTGTAGGTGCGGTCGCGGCCGGCGCGGTCATCGTCTTCGAGCTGCGCGTTCAGGGCGCTTACGCTGCGGCGGCTGATTGGCGCCGTTGTGGGCAGCGTGCTCGGCATCTTTGGCGCGGCGCTGTTTTGCCTGGTGCTGCGCTCGGCGCCGCTCTCCAGCTCAAACTCCGCCGTGCTGCAGATCTTCGTGCTCCTACTGATGACCTATGTGGGCCTCCTGGTGGGCGCCAGCAAGGGCGACCTGCTGAACCCGGCCGCGCTGGGCACCGTGTTTTCCAGTGATAAGCCTTCCCGCCGCAGCGCCAAGGTACTGGACACGAGCGTCATTATCGACGGCCGCATCGCCGACATCGCCGAGGCCGGCTTTATCGACGGCACGTTGGTGGTGCCGGAGTTTGTGTTGCGCGAGCTGCAGATTGTGGCCGACTCCACCGACGGCTCGAAGCGCCAGCGCGGGCGCCGCGGCCTGGACATGCTGCAGCGCATGCAGTCCAATGACAAGATCCAGGTGCAGATCGTCCCCGACGACTTCCCCTCCATCCGCGAAGTGGACCTGAAGCTGCTGGAGCTGGCCAAGAAGTGGGAGGCCAAGGTGGTCACCAACGACTTCAACCTGAACAAGGTGGCCCATCTGCATCACGTGGAAGTGCTGAACATCAACGATCTGGCCAACGCCCTCAAGCCAGTGGTGCTGCCCGGCGAGCGCATGAGCGTGATGATCCTGAAAGAAGGCAAGGAGTACAACCAGGGCGTGGGCTACCTGGACGACGGCACCATGGTGGTGGTGGACCACGCGCGGAAGCTGATTGGCCGGTCCGTCGCCATCTCAGTGACCAGCGTGCTGCAGACCGCCAGCGGCAAGATGATCTTCGGCAAGATGGACGAGAACGGGAAGCCTACTCCCAGCGAGACGGCGGAAAGCGCGCGTCAGGGATAACTGGCCGCTACGCAGTGGAACTCGAGATGCCGTCCGCAAACCCCAACCCACCGCTTATCGTCTGCACTTGTACCAAGCGCAATTGCCCAAGACACGGCGACTGCGCCGCGTGCCGGACGTATCACGCCAACACGAAGCGCCCCAGGCCGCCTTATTGCGAAAGAAAGCGAAGTTGGTTCCAGAGGCTTTTCGTCAAGACGCCAGCCGCAGCAAAGTGATCTTCGGCAAGATGCGCTGTGAGGGCTACTGAGCCAGTTACGAAGCGCGAAGGCGCTCCGCCAGCCGCCGCTTCACGTCAGGCCACTCCGAGGCGACGATGGAGTAGCGAAATGAATCTCGGGGTATGAAGTCCGCAGCCATCCGGTGCGCCCGCAGGACTCCTTCGAACTTTCCTCCAATGCGCTCGATCGCAGCCTGCGAGCGCTTGTTCCGTGCGTCGGTGTGCAGGCAAATACGCAGCACATCCCAAACTTCGAAAGCATGCGTCAGCATCAGGAACTTCGCCTCGGTGTTCGCAGCGGTGCGGATGGCCGCGTGGGTGAGCCAGGTATAGCCGATCTCGCAGACGTCGGGATGTTGGCGTCCATGGCGCGGATGGCCGGGGGGCCATGCCCAATGCTCGATATCAAAAAAGCGGGTCGAGCCGACCACGGCGCCGTCGGCGATGCGGATGGTCGCAAAGGCCAATGCCGTGTCGGCGTCCCGCCAGGCGAGAGCGGTTTCAACGTAGCGGAGAACGGCGTCTCGACCGATCGGGACAGCGCTCCACCGATACAGCTCGGGATCGACGGCCGAAGCGGCGGCGAGCCCATCCACGTGGCCGTGTGAGAGCGGCTCAAGACGCACGTGCGCGCCGGAGAGAACGGGAGAGTCGAGGGTCACGCTTCTCAGTATGCGGCGCGAACAAATCGGATGCAACGAACTGCGTGATCAGTACTTCGGCACCTTGGGGTCGATCTGGTCTGCCCAGGCGAGGATCCCGCCGGCGAGGTTCGCGACTTTGGGGTAGCCGGACTGCTTGAGAAACTCAGCGATGCGCTGGCTGCGACCGCCGGAACGGCACTGCACAACAATCTCGCGGTTGCGATCAATCTCGGCCAGCCGTTGTGGCACCTCGTTCGGCGGGATGAGCTTCCCGCCGATGTTGGCGATCTGATACTCATAGGGCTCGCGGACATCGAGGATCAATAGATCTTCGCCGGCGTCGAGTCGGCGCTTGAGCTCCTGCACGCTCATCTGGGGAATGCCGTTTTTCAAGGGTTTCTCCTCGTTAGTTTCGGGCGCGATGCCGCAGAACCGCTGATAGTCGATGAGCCGGGTAACAGTGGGATTCTGGCCGCAGACGGGGCACTCTAGATTTTTCCGGAGCTTGAGCTCGCGGAAGCGCATGGCGAGGGCGTCCACCAGCAGCAGGCGGCCGATCAGCGGTTCGCCCTTGCCAAGAATGAGTTTGATGACTTCAGTGGCCTGGATGACGCCGACCAAGCCGGGCAGGATGCCTAGCACGCCTCCCTCCGCGCAGCTCGGCACCAAGCCCGGTGGCGGCGGCTCGGGATAGAGGCAGCGATAGCAGGGTCCCTCGCGCGTGGCAAACACGCTGGCCTGACCTTCGAAACGGAAGATCGATCCATAGACGTTGGGCTTGCCCAGCAGGACGCAGGCGTCATTGACCAGATAGCGCGTGGGGAAGTTATCGGTGCCGTCGGCAACGATGTCATAGCCCTTAAGAATATCGAGGGCGTTGCCGCTCGTGAGCATCGTTTCGTGCTTGACCACGTTCAGGCTGGGATTGAGCGCCGTGAGCTTCTCTTCGGCGGAGTCCAGCTTCTTGCGGCCAACGTCCTTCGTCGAGTGAATGATCTGCCGTTGCAGGTTGCTGGCATCAACCACGTCGAAGTCCACTAATCCAAGGGTTCCGATGCCGGCCGCGGCCAGATAGAGCGCCAGCGGCGAGCCCAGTCCTCCGGCGCCGATGCACAGAACACGCGCGGCCTTGAGCTTCTTTTGCCCCTCCATGCCCACCTCGGGCAGGATGAGGTGGCGCGCGTAGCGCGCGAGATCGGCGGAGGTTAGCTCAGGGAGCTGGGTTGGGGAAGTGGCGGCGGCCATGACGGGGATCTCCGGTCCTATTCAGTGTATCGAGCCGGCGTGACATGGCAGTGCGAAGCGGGCGGCTCCGGAGACTTTGGAGCCGCCCGGCTCGCGGTTAGGTTTGGGCCACAGAGAGATGCTATTGCGCGGGTTTTGCCGCCGGTGCGGCGGGTTTTGCCGCCGGCGCCGCGGCTGGCTTGGGCTTCCAGAAGTCCCGATCAGACTTGATCCAGTCTTCGCTGACGTAGCTCTGTTTGGGGTTCACAGTGAAGAGTTCGCTGTGAGAAGAATCGACGGCTTCCCCGAAGAGTTGATCGAGCTTCTGCATGGCATCTTCGCCGCCCAGGGCTGCAACAAACTTCTTGTCCTCTGCGTAGCCAACGTCGATCGCAGACATCGAAGGATCCCCAGTCATCGCGATGTAGGTGCCATCCTCGCCACCGAAGGCCATTTCGTACATGCCCCAGTGGGCGCTGGTTCCGGCCTTTTCATGCGCATCTTTGACCATCTTGACTACTTCGCGCCATTCCTTGCCGTGGCCGGGACGGACGTGAAAGACAGAGATTTGGTAGATTCGGTGGTTTTGCAGGTCGTCGTGCGGGTGGTAGCTCAGGTCGGCGTCATAGGTGTAGACAACCGAGTCGACTTCATCCAATAGCTCGCCATCGGCAATGCTCGCCCGCTCCAGTTCTGCGGAGAGGGTGGCGTCCTTGTCCTGCATCTTGTTGTATTTCTCCCAATCCGCAAAGGAGTTGTAGCGGCTCAGGTACAGCGACCGCGACTTGCCGGACAATGAATTCATGCCAACGTAATAAACAGGGAACTTTGCGCGGGCCATGGCAGCAACGAAGGCACTCTCCGTCTTGTCATGCGCAGCGCCGCCCTTGTAGGGCTTGGTGTATTCGCGGGTGATTTGCAAGACCTTCGGTACAGATGAGGTGGATGCAGCATCTTGCGCCGCGGCGAACGAGCTTCCAACGACCGCGAGAGACAGTCCGAGTAGAACGGGGCCGACGATCTTCATTTGCAGGAACCCTCCTTGATTTGCTCAGAGATTCCTCGCGATGGGGGAAGGGGATGGGAAGCGCAAAGTCTCCAAGGCTGAGTGATTATTAGTCCGGAACCCTGCCCCTGTAAAGAAGTTTCTGATTTTCTATGGGATAGGGACGGGCGGATTGGCTTGGGCTGCAACCAATCGGGCTCGCGGCGTGCACCACTCTGGGTTCGAAGCACAAAAAGGGCTGCGAAGGGGGTCGAAGTCAAGCGCGGTATGGATTGGAGCCGGGGTCATCGATCTGGATGGTTTGCGGCTCGAAGCGCTTGTCTTCTTCCTTCGTTCCAGCGAGCAGGAAAGAGCTGGTGAGCGTGGCTTTGCCCCGTGCGACCGCTGTAATGACATAAGAGCAGCCCAACCAGTGAGCTTCTTTGAGATCGGCAGCGGACCATTGCGCGGGGTGGTCGGGATGAGAGTGATAGAAGCCCGCAATCTCGAGGCCCCGGGAGCGCGCCTCGCGCACGATTTTTACCAGCTCGGCCGGCGCGATTTCGTAGCGGTCGTGCCCCGAACCAGCGCGCGTGTTCGTTGCTCGCAGGAGCGAATGGATCCGCCAGCCCACCGGCGTCGAATAGCCCAACAGCGCGCCACAGCACTCATGCGGATAGGTCTCTTCTCCGTGGGCGCGAAGGTCCTCGTAGACCGCGCGTGGCAGCCGCAACATGCTCATGCTTGCTCCGAGATGCATCCGGGCTGCGTGGCAACTGGCTGTGGGGCGAACGTGTCCATGGAAGTTTGCGGCGCGCGATCCAGGTGTGCGAGATTGGTCTTACGGGAAGCGCTGCCTGTCTCCATTATTCTTCCAAACTGGAATGCCCTGATGAAACGAAAATCCCGCCATCCCAACTTCGACCAGACACTCGAACTGCTGCGCGCCCACGGCTTCGATGCGGCTCCATATGCCGGCGGCGGTGTGCTGGTGAGCAAGCATGGGGCCGGAGCCGTGCTTGTGCCGGCGCCTGGCGCGAAGGATGCGAACGACCCCGCGGTGGCGTACGCTGTCCACCCTGGAATCATAGTCAAGGGCGAAGTGGCGCGGCTGCTCGACCGCGGCTACCAGAAATTCATTAAGACTTCCCAATACGAGCTTCCCGCCTCGGCCATTCAATTGCAGGCGATTCACGCGTTCAGCGAGGAACTGAAGCAGCTCATCGGCGAGGTCAGCCTGTACAACGAGTCGCTGGGAACCACCAGCGATGTGTATCGCTACGATCGCCTGATGGGCCGCGAAGCCGCGGAGGCCGCCCCCGCTCAGCCCTGGGAGTCAAGCGACGGGCACTGATCTCCGCTGAACGTTGGAGCGGAGCAGGCCATGGACGGGCAGAATGACAGGGAGGGGTATGCGCCCGGGCAGCCGGAACGCCGCTCTGATCCACGCTACTCGGTGGACGAAGATTCCGTTCTCCACATCCTGGGTTATGGAAAGCCGGTGGCAGCCCGCATCGTCGATCTGAGCCAGGAGGGCTGCCGCATGCGCACCGCAGAGCGGGTTAGCGCGCGCGCCCACTTGCCTGTCGAGGTCTTCTTCCGAGTGAATGGTGTTGCGTTCCGGTTTGGTGGAGTTTTGCAACGGAATGACGGCGGCCATCTTCTGGGCATCCGCTTTGTGAACATGATCCCGCGGCGCATGGTCGAACTTGCGAGCGTGATCTGTGAGATGGAGGAGGCCGCAGCGGCGCGGGCCGAGACGGTGAATCTGCTGGTGGCAGAACAAGCGGCTCCCGAGCCGGCCGGGAGGGACGCGAAAGAGCGGGCCGAATGCCGGAGTCGCGAATCCGCCGATAGCGCAACCAGGGAGTTGCCGGAGGCAGAGCGGTCAGCCGCGCCGGCCATTCAGGCAGAAACAGGGCCACAGACTGCTCAAGCTCCTACGCTCCGCAACCGACGCGGACAGACCCGCCACGAGGTAGACACATCCGCAACCATCTTCCTCGTGAAGATCGGGTCGACGCTACAGGGACGGATCTTGGACTTGAGCCTGAGCGGCTGCCGCATCCGCACGGACGAGCGCTTTCCGGTGGGCATCTACACGCGGGTGGAGACGGAGTTTCGCCTTGAGGGGTTGCCGTTCCGGCTGGGCGGCGTCATTCAAGCCGTTCACAACCGCAACACGGTCGGCATTCGTTTCCTCGATCTCAGCGATCGCAAGCAGCGGCAGGTGATGGATCTGATCGGCGAAATCCAGGAGATGCACGCGGCGGAGACTGCAGCCGAGCCCGCGGCGGAAGGCCGTATCTGACGGCGGCGACCGCCATGGCGACTGCCGAGAAGATCGCCGCCTGTTCTTCACTGTCCCGTGGACGGCGTTCCGCCTAAGTGAGCGGAAATGCGCGTAAAATCTTTTCCGCCGGAAGAATGCGGCGGAATCCGCGTCGTGCCGGTTGGGGAGGAGAGCGATGAGAAAGCGGATTCTTCTTGTTTGTCTGGCAGTTTTCGGCGCCCTGGTCTGTCGCGCCCAAGCAGGGAGCGTATCCGGCGAGTGGCACGGAGTCTGGACCGATCCCTCCGGCTTTGTCTACTCGGCTGAAATCACTCTGAACGTGGGGCCTGGCTGCAGGACTTGCGCCGCCATGGGCGACGGCTCCATTCAGGGTCAGATCGTGTGGACGCTGCGCAAGGCCGGCACCAATGCTCCCGCCGGTTACACCGCCAGCGTGGGCCTTACGGCCACTGAGTTTGTGAAGGGCGAGATGAAGGGCGATGGATTCTTCGTCCTTGCCGGCTACCAGAAGGATGACCCGCACAACATCATTGGGCTCGACCGGTACCGGCTGGCATTGGCCGACAATGGACAGGTGATCGGCGGCATCACCCTCGATAACGGCCCCTGGACTGGGCAACTGATCGCGATGCGCACGCAACCGTAAACGCGTGGGCTACCGTCACCTTGGCGGCGCTTGCGAGCGAGGAGCGGACGCAGCTCCTTCAGTCGGCAGGCTCGATCTCGATGTAATCCAGCGCGGCCGGGTCGCTCGCGTCGGGCGCGCCCTCGACGCGGAGGACGTCGCCGGGCTTCAAGTCAATGCCTCGTCCATCGGGGCCACGCACGGTGTAGCGCGTCGAGTTGTCACCGTTGGGCCGGTGCGAGGGTGGCGTGGCATCGACGGCCCAAGTGGCGACCGGCTTGTCATTCACGTCGAGTGTGAAGCGCGCTACGCCGCCCTGGAGGTCGAAGTACCGCACGGCGATGTCGAACTTACCGGGCGCGCCCGTATAGGTCCACTCGGCGGTGCAAGTCTTTTGCGCGGCGTCTGCGTCGCAACTAACTGCCTTGCCGCCGGAGGCATCCTCCCATGGCGTGACATCGATGACCTTGTATCCGGTGAGGCGCGCGTCTTCAGCTTCGAGGCGCCCGGGATAGTGGCCGGCGCGCCCGAGTGCATCGGGAATGCCGCTTTCCTTGAAGAAATACTGCACAATCGCGTCTCGCCACACAATCGCGTGACCAGCCTGGTACTCGAGCCGTGCGCGCTCATCGTCGTAGAGCTGCGGGTCGATCTTGCCCTTCAACGTGGCCCATTCTTCGCCCAGCCGCGCCGCCTCGGCAGCGCCCTCGTAGTGGCTGTCGTAGACGTACTGGATGACGGTCTTGCCCGAGTGCAGCTTGTAGGTCCACGGCACGTGATGGAAGAAGAGGAGCAGATCGTCGGGTATTGTGGCTAGGGATTCGTACATGTTCGCCACTTCAGGCGGGTACTGACAGATGAAGCCGGTTCCCGTGGCTACGGTGCGGTCCATGCCAATGCCTTGGGAATCGTCGCGATGCCACTGGCCCCAGCCGTTCCGCTCGCTCGACTCGATGTTGGGTCCGAAATGGCTGCCGGTAATGTCGGTGAGCGTTTGCGTGCCGAGGAAGCCCGTGTAGTGCACGTATGTGGGAAACGACTGCATGAGCATTTTGTCCACCGTCGCAACCACGTGGGGGTTGGTGCTGATGGTTTGGCTTCGTCCACTCCGCGGCGATCTGCTCGCGCTCAAGATTCGGGATTCCACGCTAGGCGGCCAAAGGCGTAGAGATTCGCCATCGCGAGTGGCGCGCCGAGCCATCCGTCGCGCCCCACGCAGGAGACGCCGACCATGCCGCCCAGAGGATGGTGGAAACTTTTGCCCTCGATGATCTCCTTCACCGGGGTCGAGCGGTTCTGGGCGCGCAGATCGAAGTCGAGTTTCTCTTTCCACAGCGGCGCGAGATAGACCAGGTGGCGCTGCTGGCCGAGTGTACTCCTGCGTAATCTGCAGTTCCATGGCTCGTTTGTCTTGCGCAGGCCGGCGAAGAGCGGCGAAACCGGCTCATCCGTCTGGAAGTCGATGGGACCGTACTTGATCTGGATGATCACATTGGGCGCGAACTGGCCGTCGAGGGGATGAAAGATGTCGTAGGCGGCGCGGGCGCGGTCGGCCTTCATGTCGTTGTAGTCGAGGTGGTTGTTGTAGACGAAGGCGCGATAGAGAACCACGCCGCCGTGGGGTTGGAGCGCGTTGGCGAGCAGATTGGCCGCGTCAGCGGGGCTGCGGCCATAGCTGGCGGGGCCGGGCTGGCCCTCCGAATCGGCCTTCACCGTGAAGCCGGCGAAATCGGGAATGTGCTGCGTAAATCTCGTCGACCTTCGCGATCCACCACGCCTTGACGTCGGGATCGAGCGGATCGAAGGTCTTGAGACCACCGATTTTCTGCGGGCTGGCGATGTCGACGCTGATGGCCAGCCGCACGCCCCATGGGCGCATCGCATCAGCGATCCGCGCCAGGCCTTTGATCATGTCCGAAGTGAGGAACGGTGCGGCTCCATTCACGTTGTTCACGTTGCAGCCATTGATGCCAACCGAAGCGAGCAGCCGCGCGTACTCCGTCACCGCGCTCAGGTCGTCGCGGACCTTTCCATCCTCAAAGAAAATCGAGCGGCCGCCGTAGCCGCGCTCGACCGTGCCGCTGGCGTTGTCCCATTCGTCAACCCAGCGGATGGGCATTGCGGGGCTTTCAATCACATCGAGCCGCGTGAGGTCCGCATCCGTAGCGATGCGGCGCAACAGATCGAACGCGCCAAAGAGCGCGCCGTGCTGGTTTGATCCGGCGACAACAACGAGCAGGCGCCCGTGCCACGTTGTCCGCTTGAGCCAGAATCCGTGCGCCGCAATGTGCGCTGGAACCTGCAACCCCGGAAAGGCTGCGCGAAATTCCTCCAGCGTGCCGATTACTGTCTCGCCGTTGCCGTCACTCGCCGCCTGCGCGCCGGTCAGTCCGGCAATGCCGCGCTGCAGTTCCTGCATGGCCGACTGCTCCAGCGCGCTGCTGTCCAGCGCGCGGATCGAAGTGGGAATCGCGGACCGGTCATGTCCGGCGGAGTAGCGTAGCCACGCTTGGTCCGCCGTCTGGGCGTGCGCCGCCAGCCCCGCATAAAAAATGGCCGCCAACAAAAATGCCGGAATGAAATCGATCTTCTTTCGCGCCGCAAACTTCTTTCCCGCCATGTTTTCAACTCCCAACAACGTTCTACCACTTTGCTGTGGTTGATAGACTTGTTTGGTTGCGATCACAGGGAGGGTTGTCGCTATGCCGGCTACCATGCAGGCCGTTGTGAAGGTTAAGGCCGCGCCCGGCATCGAGCTGCGCGAAGTGCCGGTTCCCGTTCCCGGGCCCGGCGAAGTGCTGGTGCGCGTCCAGACCGCGAGTGTCTGCGGAACCGACCTGCACATCTACAATTGGGATCCATGGGCCAAGGGGCGCATTCATCCGCCGCTGATTCCGGGTCACGAGTTCTGCGGCGCAGTGGCCGGCGTGGGCCGCGGCGTGACCACCGTGCGCGAGGGCGACCTGGTGAGCGCGGAGATGCATGTAGCCTGCGGCAAGTGTCTGCAATGCCGCACCGGGCTGGCGCACGTGTGCCAGCACGTCCGCATCCTGGGTGTGGATGCCGACGGCGCCTTCGCCAGCTACGCGGTCATTCCGGAATCGAACATCTGGAAGCTCTCGCCGTCGATTCCGCATGACTACGCCTCGCTGCTCGACCCGCTGGGCAATGCGGTGCACACCGTGCTGGCCGGGCCCATTGCCGCAAGGACGGTCGCGGTGACGGGCTGCGGTGCGATCGGGCTGTTCTCGATCGCGGTGGCCAAGGCCTGCGGAGCAGCGCGCGTCTTCGCCACCGAGGTGAACGCGCACCGCAGGCGAGTGGCCCTGGAGATGGGCGCCGATCTTGCCCTCGATCCCACCACCGATCACGTCGAGAAGCAGATTCTGGAGGCCACCGGTGGCACCGGCGTCGACGTTCTGCTCGAAATGTCGGGCCATCCCGAGGCCATGCGGCTGGGCTTCGCACTTTTGCGTACCGGCGGCCGCGCCTCGCTGCTCGGCATTCCCTCGCGGCCCTTCGAGCTCGACTTTGCCCGCGACATCATCTTCAAGGGCGCCACGGTGCAGGGCATCAACGGCCGCAAGATGTTTGAGACGTGGTTTCAGATGGAGGCGCTGCTGGCCACCGGCAAGCTGAACCTCGAGCCGGTCATCACGCACCGTCTCAAGCTGAGCGAGTT
This sequence comes from uncultured Acidobacteriaceae bacterium, assembly GCA_963836525.1. Taxonomy (GTDB): domain Bacteria; phylum Acidobacteriota; class Terriglobia; order Terriglobales; family Acidobacteriaceae; genus Telmatobacter. The sequence continues at coordinate 807,431 of CAWIJW010000003.1, read as the reverse complement.
CAAGAAGGCGATGGAGCTGCTGCAGTCGGGCGAGGCGATCAAGGTGGTTATGCGGCCGGAGTGAAGAAGCAGGGAATAGGGACCAGGGATTAGGGATTAGAAGACGCTGCGCGGCACGAACTGCTCGCCGAGGCTTACGCGGCGCAGGCCGCGCACCGCGTTGGCGAGATAAATCGCATTCGGCACTTCGCAGATCGTCGAGAAACAGCACGCGCTCCTCGATGTCCGTGCCGCGTTGCGAGCAGATGCCGGCGAAAGACGCCGGGCAGCAAGCCACACTCGACGGGCGGCGTGAACCAGCGGCCGTCCTTCTCGATGAACACATTGCTGATGGCGCCCTCCGTCACTTCGCCGCGCAGGTTGAGGAAGAGCGCGTCGTCGAATCCGTCGCGCGCGGCCTGCTCGAATGCCTGCGCGTAGAGCGGGCGGTGTGTGGTCTTGTGGTAGAGCATCCGGTCCGCGGGATCGGTGCGTTCCTGCGCGATGCGCACGCGGCCGATGCGCTGCTCGCCACCGGCTGGCGCCAAAACTTCATCCGTAATCTTCAAACCGCCGTCGCTGCCGAGGAGCAGCCGCACCTTTCGCGGTTCGCGGCCGGCGAAATCTGTTGGCGTGGCCGATCAGCGCAGACTTGCACCGCAGCGCGCTCGCAGGGAAAATCAAAATACTCCGCCGAATCCTCGAGCCGGTCGAGATGCAACTCAATGCAGCGGGTAGCCGCCGTCCCACAGCATCGTCTCAATGAGCGAAAACTGCTCCGGCAATTCCGTCGAACTCCGCGTGAGGAACTCCGCCTTCAACAAGCACTCGCGGTACTCCTCGGCTGGATCGGAGTCGATGACGATGCCGCTGCCGGCTCCCATTTTTCCGCGATCACCATCCAGCTCCAGCGTGCGAATCGCCACGTTGAAGACCGTCTGCCACGGCGAGAAGAAGCCGATGGCTCCGGTATAGACGCCGCGCGGCGCGTCTTCGAGCTCCGCGATGAGTTGCATGGCCCGCACCTTGGGCGCACCGGTAACCGACCCGCAGGGAAACAGTGCGCGAAAGATGTCATAGAAACCGGCCTCGGGCCGCAGCTCGGCTCTGATGGTCGAGGTCATCTGCCAGAGCGTGGGATAGCGCTCGACGGCGAAGAGTTCTTCCGCGCGCACGGTGCCGAAACACGCCACGCGGCCCAGGTCGTTGCGCAGCAGATCGACGATCATCACGTTCTCGCTGCGATTCTTTGCATCGTTGCGCAGCCACTCGGCGATTTGGCGGTCCTCACGCGTCGTCCGCCCGCGCGGCGCGGTGCCCTTCATCGGCCGCGTAACGATGCGCCGCCTGCCACGGCGGGCACCGTCCCCATCAATGCGAAAAAACAGCTCCGGCGAGAACGAAAGGATGCGGCGGCCAGGCTGCCAGTGCAGGAAGGCGCCATAGCCGACCGGTTGCCGTGCGCGAAGCCGTGCGTAGAGCGCCGCCGCGCTGCCCCGCGCTTCAAATCGCATCGGCGCGGTGAAGTTCAGCTGATACACGTCGCCGGCGCGAATCCACTCGTGAATGGTCGCGATGCGCTGGGAGTATTCGGCCTCGCTGAGCGCAAACTCCGCGGAGACGCTTTCCCCGGCGGCTAGAGCCCTCGTCGATTTTGCTGCGTCTTCGGCACGACTGAAGTCGTGCCCTGACACGGATCGGCGGTTGCCTCGGAATCGCACTAGCTCCGGCGGCTCGCCGTTCGCGAATTTCCCTGCCTTGTGGTCGAAGACGTAGCTCCGGCCGTAGATGCCAAACCACGCGAGGGGATGGGCAAGCGGCTGGCCCTCGCCGCTGGCGCAAGTTCCCGCCTTCGGCTCAAAGCAGCTTCCGCACTCGTAGCTGAAGAATCCCGCTGCGCATTGGCCCGCAGCCACCGCGCTCTCAAGCTCCGCAAAAAGCGCCGGAATCTCTGCCGCCGAATACGCCGCGCACACACGCAACGGAGCCGTGAACAGTTGCGTCCACGGTTCCTCATTCGATTCGGTGTGATCCGGCTTGCCGCCTTCCAGCAGCACCGTGGCCGGTGTGTGCTCCACCAGCGCATAGACTTCCGCGGGAAGGGGATGCCGCCGCGTCATGCAGGCAGTTTAAGACCCTCCCTGGACCGTCAGCACCATCGTGGTGGAGTTCGTGATAGCGGTGACGCCATTGGACGATTGTCCAGTGACGGTGACAGTGTACGTACCTGACGGAGTTGCAGGAGGATGCGGGGGGCCGTGTTTGGTAGTAGTGATAGAGCGCCTTGCATGCTGTTGCGCCCAGTGTGGTTACCAGGCCCATCAGCGCCACCAGCGCCAAGCGCTGCAACCAGCGCCGCCGCGCGCCGGCGCCCCATGCCAGTCCGCCGAGGCCCAAGATGCCGGGCAGCAGAATGGCCCAGGCGACTGGGCTGCTCCTGCGATCTGGAGGAGAGGGCCGCAGATCCTGGCCCACAAAATGCTCCTGCGTCTGAATCAGCATGGAGCTGACGGGCGGGCATGCCGATGCAGGCGAGCCGGAGGGGCAACTGGCAGGCGTGGTGGGCAGGATCTCCACGGTCTCCGGCGTAAAGGTGCACGAGGCCTCGCTGGGAAGGCCTGAGCACGAGAGCGTGACGAACATTGGCGCCGTGAGCGCCGCGTTGTCTTCAGGCACAACAGTCACGGCAATGGTGCCTGACTGGCCGGCCGTGAGAGTGAGGGGCAGCGAAGAAGAAGCAACTGCCGCGAGCGTGATAGAAAAGTTCGGAGTCGCGCTGGCCTGGCCTGTCGCGCTGCTCGTGACCGAGGCTGAACTCAGGTGCGACGCGTCGCCCGTGTAAACGGCGCGCAGGGCGTGATCGCCGCCCGGCAGCGACAGAACCGAAGTTGCCTGGCCGTCGCCGTTCAAGGCCACTTCCGCCAGTTGGCGGTCTCCGTCTTCAATCATCACGGCGCCGGTTGCCGGTAGGCCGTCCTCGCCGGTCACGGAAACCGAGGCGGTCGCCTGCGTGTGGCCGCCCTGGTCGCTGGTTTCCAGCGTCAGGGTGGTTTGTGTCGCGATCTCTTGCGCCGCCGCGGCCGCCGGCAGCACGGCCAGCGCCAATGCAATACCCAGTCCCGCAACCCATTCAAGCCGCAAACCGCGGCGGTTCAATGCCTCTCACTTGCACCTGCTCCAACTCTCCAGAAAAATCGCGCCATCCGCCCTGCGGCGCTTCGCCCCTTGACCTCTGCGTAAACCCCTATTGTATCTGGCGGGGGCGCATCACGGCCAACCCTCCGCCCTCTCTTTGACGCTGCGCCGACCGGAATGCCCTCCGGGCGACGCGCTATGCTTTTTGCGTAGACCCGAGACCGCATGATCGGGGAGCAAGGACTGGATGGTGGTTGATTCCGCCATACCTGCGCCGGCCTTGATCACATGATCACGCGGTCTCGCAGGTAGGTGCATTGTCATGACAGAGGCTGTTTCCCGCCCCCAGCTTGCCCATCTCACCGCCGTGCTCGACGATCTTCGCGCCAAGGGCACGCACTTTAAGCTCCGCGTCCTCGACGACCAGCAGGCGCCGGTCTGCCACTACGACGGGCGCGAGGTCATCAACCTGGCCAGCAACAACTACCTGGGTCTCGCCAACCACCCCAAGCTCATTGAGGCGGCCATTGCCGCCACGCGGGCGTTTGGCGTGGGCTCGGGCGCGGTGCGCACCATCGCCGGAACCATGCGCATCCACATGGACCTCGAGGAGAAGATCGCGCGCTTCAAGAATGTCGAGGCCTGCGTGGTTTTCCAGAGCGGCTTTGCGGCCAATGCCGGCACGGTGAGCGCGATCCTGGGCAAAGAGGACTTCATCCTCTCCGACGAGCTGAACCACGCCAGCATCATCGATGGCGCTCGATTGTCGCGGGCCACGATCAAGGTCTTCCGGCACAAAGACGTGGCCCACTGCGAGGAGCTGCTGCAACAGCTCGCCTCGGAGCCCGGCAAGAAGCTGGTCATCACCGACGGCGTCTTCTCGATGGATGGCGACATCGGGCCGGTGGACAAGCTCGCCGCGCTGGCCGAGAAGTACGGCGCCATCATGATGGTCGACGATGCCCACGCCTCGGGCGTGCTGGGCCGCAATGGGCGCGGGTCAGTGGATCACTTTGGCATGCATGGCAACGTGGATGTGCAGGTGGGCACGCTCTCGAAGGCCATCGGCGCGCTGGGCGGCTACGTCTGCGGATCGAAGGATCTGATCGACTACCTTTACCACCGCGCGCGGCCGTTCTTGTTTTCTACCTCGCATCCACCGTCGGTCGCGGCCACGTGCATCGCGGCCTTCGACATTCTGGCGGGTGAGCCGGAGCGGATTCTGCGCCTTTGGTCGAACACGCGCCACTTTCAGGGCGAGCTCAAGCGCATCGGCTTCAACATCGGCGGCGTCAACACTCCGGCTACCGAGACGCCGATCACCCCAATCATCGTGGGCGAGGGCCGCGCGGCCATGCAGTTCAGCCGCGCGCTCTTCGACCAGGGCGTGATGGCGACGGGGATCGCGTTCCCCACGGTGCCGGAAGGCAAGGCGCGCATCCGCGCCATCCTCACCAGCGAACACACACGTGCGCAGTTGGATCAGGCGCTGGAAACCATGGAACGCGTCGCGAGGCAGATAGGGATTCTACAATAGGCACCAATGATCGCTCACCTGCGCGGCAAGCTCATTCATAAGCAGCCCGGCCAGGCTATTGTCGAGGCCGGCGGCGTCGGCTACGACGTTGTCATCTCCGTGCCCACGTTTACGGCGCTGCCCTCTGTAGGGCAGGAGGCCGCGCTGCACATTCACACCCAGGTGAGCGACGACCAGATCGCCCTCTTCGGCTTCCTCGACCGCGAAGAAAAGCGGCTCTTCGAGCGGCTGATCACCGTGAGCGCCGTCGGGCCGAAACTGGCCATCAAAATTCTCAGCGGGCTCTCGGTGGAGCGGACGGTGCAGGCCATCCGCGGCCAGGACCACGCGCAACTCACGCGCATTCCCGGCGTAGGCAAAAAGCTCGCGGAGCGCCTGGTGGTGGAGCTCAAGGACAAGCTCGACGACTTTGCGGTGGCGCCTGTGCCGCAAGCTGTGCAGGGACCGGCTGTTGACGATGTGCTCTCCGCGCTGACCAATCTCGGCTACCAGCGTGTTGCGGCTGAGAAGGCGATTGAGCAGGCGATCGCCAAGGACAAAGCGCTCGCGGCGGATTTTGACGGGCTGTTTCGCGGCGTGTTGAAGGTGATCCGGTAAACCTCTCGGCGCGAGCTGTTGATTGAGCTCCGCTCGTGGCCGATTGACCCCATTCCCTCCCGTTGCTAAGGTCATCGCGGAATGGAGGAGGCCGTTCGAATGGATCGCAGGACGTTTCTCCAAAGCACACTCATGGCTGCCGGCGGCACAATGGCCGCAAGCAGGGCTCTGGCGCAAACCGCTCAGGCGTCGGCCGGCGCGATCGCCGCAGAACCGACCGTAACGGCGCAGTTTCCCGCGGATTTTCTGTGGGGCATGGCAACCTCTTCCTACCAGGTGGAAGGGGCCTGGAACGCTGACGGCAAGGGCGAGTCAATCTGGGACCGCTGGGCGCACACGCCCGGCAAGATCAAAGACAGCTCGACGGGCGACGTGGCCTGCGATCAGGTCCACCGTTACAAGGAAGACGTCGCGCTGCTCAAGCGGCTCAACCAGAAGAGTTATCGCTTCTCGATCAGCTGGCCGCGCGTGCTACCCAATGGCACAGGATCGCTCAACCTGAAAGGACTCGACTACTACAAGCGGTTGACGGACGCTCTGCTGAAGACCGGCATTCGCCCCTTCTGCACCCTGTATCACTGGGATCTTCCGCAGGCGCTTGAAGACCGAGGCGGCTGGCCCAACCGCGATCTGGCGAACTATTACGCCGATTATGCAGGCCTGATGGCCAAACATCTGGGCGATCGCATCACCGTATGGGCTCCATTCAACATGCCTTGGACCTTTCTCTATCGCGGCTATGCAAAAGGTTCGTATCCGCCCGGAAGAGCCAGCGTCGACGATTTTCTGCGCGCGGTACACACGGTCAGCCTGGCGCAGGGATTGGCCTATCGTTCGCTCAAGGCAGCTTCATCCAAAGCGACCGTTGGCAGCGCCTACGGCTACGAGCCGGCTTACCCAAAGACAGACAGCGCGGCTGACCGGGACGCGGCCTGGCGCTTCCACATGCTCCGCAACGTCTTCTTTCTCCATGCCTCGCGCCATGGCGACTATCCCAAAGCTTTCACCGGGGAGGTCCCTTACGAAGCGATGGGCTTTAGATCCGGTGACGAGAAGATTTTGAAGGTTCCGTTGGACTGGCTGGGCGTGCACTACTATCTGCGGCTGGCGATCTCTGCCGCCGCTCAGGCCGCGCAGCCGGCGCCGGGGGCTCGCAATCCTGATCCCATGGCCCAGTTCCAGGTGGAGCAGTTCAAAGAGGGCCCGCGCACGGATGGCGGGTTCGAGATCTGGCCGCCTGGACTCTATGACCAGCTCATGCAGATCACTCGCGACTACGACCATCCGATTATCGAGATTACGGAAACCGGCAGCGTCTTTATGGACGCGCCCGGCCCGGATGGCCAGGTGCACGACCAGCGTCGCATCGATTTCTATCGTGCGCACCTGGCCGAGTTGGCGCGGGCCCTTCGCGACGGTGCGCGGGTGCGCGCCTATCATGCCTGGAGCTTGCTCGATAATTTCGAGTGGTCCGATGGCTACACCGCGCGGTATGGCCTCACTTGGGTCGACTTCTCCACACAGAAGCGCACGGAAAAGGCCTCGGGCCTTTGGTTTGGCCGCGTCGCGGCAGCCAATCGTCTGGATGTGTGAAAGGCGTATTCGCAGCAGGACTTCCGGGACTCAGCTCTTGACTTTGACGGGCGCTTCCGTGGGGCACTGAAGGTGATCCGGTGAATTCGCGGGGTTTTGCATGCGAAAAGGACAAAAAGCCACCTGATTCGCGATTTTTGTGCTCTTTTGGGTTCCTAGCCGAAATTTGTATCCTTCGTTCGATCGATTCGATCTAATCTATACAAACCGCTGACTCGCTTTTCCCCGGAGTCAGCCTTCCCTGCCCAAAGGATGGTTCGATTGCGTTTGATCATTGCCGTTGTCAGCCTCGGTGTCGCCTTCAGTGTCCGCGCCGGGTCGACGCCGATTGCGAACACGATGCGGCTTGCCAGTCTGCTGCCCGCATGCACACCTGTGTCTGACGTTGCCGCGGCTGATCTCAATCCAAGCGTTCCAACTGGCGATCTTTCCGGCGGAGCAGACTTGACCGTGGAAGTGGACGCGCCAGACGCTCCTGCAACCGCATCGGGAGGCGGCTCAGGCGACCCAAACGCCAGCCCCCGCCCGGCAATCGATCCCGGCGTTCCCGTTGATGCGAACGGCGATCCCATTCCGCTCGAGCGCCGGCAGCCGCAGCGCATCCTCGGCTTCATGCCCAATTTCCGTTCCGTCTCCGGCGGAGCAAAGCCTCATCCACCCGGATGGAAGTACAACTTCACTGTCGCCACCCAGCAGGCCACGGATTATTCCTCCTTCATCTTTCTGGGCCTCACTTCGCTCACTGCAGAAGGCATGAATATGCACTCCGCCCTCGGCAAGGGCGTAGGCGGATTCTATGCCTACACATGGCGCGGCTTCCTCGATAAATCCGACAATACCTATCTCTCCGCGTGGCTGCTGCCCTCGACTCTTCACGAGGACACGCGCTTTTACGCGCTGGGCGCAGGGCATAACATCCCGATTCGGGCTTTGTATGTCATCAGCCGGCAGGGCGTGGCGCGCACGCTATGGCGGCCGCCAGACGCCCAACATCGCCGGACTCGGCGGAAAGGTGCTCACGCAGGTCGTTTCGCGGTGGTATTACCCGTCCAGCGCAACCAGTTTTGCCGTCCTTGCCACCAAGTTCGGTTACTCGGTGATGCGCGATGTGATCTTCTCGTCGATTCGCGAGTTCTATCCCGACGCGGCGGCGCACTTTATTCGCCGGCACCGGGCGAAGATGGCAGCCGAGGCAGCGGCGCAGGATGCAGCGCTTCACTAACGGCGCGGCTCAGGGGAGCGGCGATGGATTCATTCGCGGTGCGCTGAAGGCCATTCAGTAGGAACTTGGCTCATATCCTTAAGTGTGGCTTAAATTCTGACAGGGGAACCTGTTTGCAGACAATCGTTGCCCCAGACCACGAGCCACCGCAAATTGTCTTCTCCGAAGCCTCTGGGTAAGTCAATCGCAGGGTCCGGTCGTCGACCCAGTCAACATTCGGTTCGACGGCGCCCTCGAATACCTCCTCGGCAAGAATGTGCCCGCTGCGACGCACAGAGATTCTCACTAGATCCGTTGGAATCAAATCTCCATCGGGCTCGACGATCTCCGCAATGAACCGAGCGTCAGGCGACTCGGCGGTAAAGACCGGAGCTGGCATCCGGCCTCCTCTCTTTACAAGCCAGTGCAGTGACTCAAATGCGGCGAAGAGGATCACGAGCGCCCCGGCGATCCGGAGGACTCTCTTCGGCCAGCCAGCTTTCGATCTCGCACGCCAAAACAAAAAAATGCCAGCACACGCGACGACCACGAAAATAAGGGCAATTGAAATCTCGCGAATTGTCATTGCGCCTACCTAAGACTGAATCTAATCCCTTTGACTACGAACAGCGCTGCCGGTTTGCTAATCTTTTCCCGTATGGCTCGCAAATCAAAAGCTACCTCTGTCGCTCCCGCTGCTGCCGTCCCCCACTTCCGCCCTGAAGCCCTCACCTTCCTGCGCAATCTGGCGCGGCACAATGACCGCGCGTGGTTTCAGCCGCGCAAGGCGCAGTTCGAGGCCGAGTTGAAAGAGCCGATGCTGGCCATCGTGCGCAAGAATCACCGACGCGATGGTGGACTTTGCGCCCGATCACGTGAGGCCAGCGGAGAAATCGTTGTTCCGCATTTATAGGGACACGCGATTCAGCTCCGATAAGCGGCCCTACAAGACGCACGTGGCCGCGTGGTGGACGCACACGGGACTCGAAAAGACCTCCGGCGCGGGCTACTACTTTCACGTGAGCGCGAAGGAAGTGATCATCGCCGCCGGCTCCTACATGCCGGAGAAAGAACAACTGGCGGCGATCCGCCATTGGCTGCTCGATCACCATGCCGAGTTTCGCAAGCTGCTCCGCCGGCCCCAGGTGCGCAAGCTCTACGACGAGTTTGAGGGCAACGCGCTGACGCGGCCGCCGAAGGGCTTCCCTGCAAGAGCATCCGGGGATGGACCTGATCCGCTGCCGCCAGTGGGGACTGGCCGCGGAGCTGCCCGCGAAGGCCGCTCTCAAAAAGGACATTGCGGACGTAGTGATTCGCTACTTCAAGGTCGCCGCGCCCATTGTCGATGCTCTCAACACGCCCATCGCCGCTGCTCTCGCGCCGAAAAAAACCGTGCTATTCGGGCTGCGGTAGCGCGCTCAAGCGGCTGTTGCGCGCCGAGCGCAAACGCGCCAAACCCGCTCCAGTCGCGGGTTTTCAGCGGCACGATGGGCCAAAAACCGGCAAAAATGGGCATTTCCCCCACAAAAACCTAAGAAAACTGTGGAAATCAGGCATTTTCCCATTGACTTTGCCCACGCTCAGGCCGCATGGTAACCATCGGCAGGTTTCTTTGTAGCCGCATGAATACTAGGGTTTCGCGCATCAGCAGCACCAAACGGCCTCCCTCCATGCGGTGAGTACTTTGCAGCGGAAGCCCGACCACCCCGGCAGCCCGGAGGGCTCGCCCAGAAGGAGAACAATCGATGGCAACTGGAATGACCAAGACGGCATTGACTCGGCACATGGCCGAGAAGCTCGAACTCACCAACAAGCAGGCGGCGGCTTTCCTGGATCTGCTGGCAGAGACCGCCATCAAGGAAACCAAGAAGAACGGCGTCTTTGTAATCCCCGGCATCGGCCGTCTGGTGAAGGCCGAGCGCAAGGCCCGCATGGGCCGCAACCCCCAGACCGGCGAGGCCATCAAGATCAAGGCCAAGACCGTGGTGAAGTTCCGCGTGGCCAAGTCCGCCAAGGACGTCATCGCGCCGCCGAAGAAGTAGTTTCCTCGGACTGCCGAAACGGCATCGCAGCAAAGGGAGAGCCTCGTGCTCTCCCTTTCGCGTCTCGAGACTCTATGTCGCGCAGCAGATTTCTGCACTCCGGCGGCCCTCTGGCTCATCGAATGAGTCATGACGACGGCCCCGGCTTTCCCTGAACAGATTGCGGCTTCACGAGCGCGCACTTCCTCCGTTCTCCTCCTCCTGCGTCTTGAAGGACTTGCGGTGGCAGCCGTTACTGCCGTGCTGTACATGCGCACTGGCGCAAGCTGGTGGCTCTTCGCGGCATTGTGGCTTGCGCCAGACCTCTCCATGCTCGGCTATCTGGCCGGGCCCTGCCGCGGCGCGCGCATCTACAACGCGTTCCACACGTATGTCGGGCCCGCGGTGCTGGCTCTTTGTGCGCTGCTGCTGCACGCGCACGGAGCGCTGGCAGTGGCACTCATCTGGGCAAACCACATTGGTGTCGACCGGCTGCTGGGCTACGGCCTCAAGTACGCCGACGGCTTTGGATACACGCACCTCGGCCGCATCGGAAAAGGCCGCCGTTGAACCGTCACGGCGTAGCCACTTGTTTGGTGGCGCCAGCGCGCGGCAAGAATGCGTGCACGATCAGCCATGCGCCAAAGCCAATGAGGATCGACCTCAGCCAATTCAGATGGAAGTAGCCCGACGCGACGGCGAAAACCGCCGCGGCCACCAGCGTGGCGATCCACGCTTTCATCAGGCCCTTCGCCAGCAGCGAAGCCATGAAGCTCCAGAAGATTCCCTCCAGCATGAGTAGCTGGTCGTAGCGCCAGGAGAGAACAGCCATGGTGAAGAATGCGCCGATGGGAAAGACCTCAGTGAAGAGCGCAGTGAGCCAGTGCGGCTTGCGCCCGGCGGGAGGCAAGCTGCCGCGCAAACGGGGAATCAGCCGCGGCACGGCGCGCAGATACTCCTGATAGGGCTGGCCTAGTTGCGCGGCAAGGAATGCCTCTTCCCCCAGGATCAGGCGCAGGAAAAACACGGTGAGCAGCACCACGGTAAACAGCGCGCCGCTGGGAGACATGAGAAGCGACACGGCGATCATCATGCACCAGCCACCGAGGTAGAGAGGATTGCGCACATACCGGTAAGGTCCGTCGGCCATCACCGCGCCGGCTTGCATCTCGCCGTGGTGAACCGTGTCGTATCCCAGGTAGGCCGCGCCCCACACGCGCAACACTGCGCCCGCCAGGGCCACGAGAGCGCCCAGAACAATGACGACCGGCGCGGCTACGTTAAAGCTGGCCAGGCCTGTTCGGCTCACTTCAAGCGGGAGCCACTCCAGCGTCGAGATCCGCCCGGCCATATTCCACGGCCCAATCCACGGCGCCCAAAAACCGAAAAAGACGATGACGATTTGAATGATCATCCGAAAACGAAACTCGATCGCACTTGCGCGCATGTTTCTCTCCGTAGACGGGGCGCTGCAACCCGATTCTGGCCTGCTGAAGCGCATGGCCAGGCTATTTCAGGGTCTTGACTGTGGCGCCTTCGGGAATGCTCACCTTGAATTGGCCGTCAGGAAGTTCGAGGTTTTCTTGCACCTTTTCGACTGAGAGGACAAGCTGGATTCCCTCCTGAGGGCGCCTGATGACGACCTTGGAGGGATACTTGCCGGCGCTGAACGTGGCGTAGTCGCTGTAGAAGATCTGCGTCTCCAGCGCGCCATCGCTGTCATAGACATACTGGTCATATGGCAGCATGTCGTCACGGTGGAACGTGATAGTGCGTACCGGTAGATTCTCGTGGCCGTTCTTGCGGCGCATCACGCTCAGAACATATTCCGGCTCTATGTAGAGGTGCTTGTTGGCGGCGTCTTCCACGGTCTCCGTGTCAGATGCCACCATGTACTCGTTGTCCGAGTCCAGTCCTCTCACCATCATCGCATCGAGGAAGAAGTCCGGGCGCAGATTTTCGAGCGGGTTTGCTGATTTCTCCGTGACCGTGTTCGAGCCTTCGATGACGGTGTTCTTGGTGGGCATGACCAGCGTGAAATGATTGCCGTCGCTGGCCATATTGAAGATGGGCACGCCGAAGTACGTTCCGAATACGCGCAGCATCCTGGGTTTGCGCAGGACAATGAACCCGCGGCAGGAGGGAAAATCCTTCGCCAACCCTTCATTGGTGTGGAGTTGTGTGGCATAAATCTCCACGGTGGCGGTTAGGGTGTTCAGCGCATCCCACCGCTGATTGAGCAGGTTCACCAGTCCCTCGGGCGTGGCCGTTTGCACAAGGGCCGGCGCCTTGGGCACGGGAAGATGCCTCTTGGTGGGGATGAAGTAAGAGCACCCAGAAAGCAGGAGCGGAAGAGCCAGAGACACGGCGCCGATGCGACGACAGCGAGCTCTCATCGTTCACCCGTCTTCTTCTTCGCGTGCCGGTAGCCGGCGACGTTGCGGTTGTGTTCGTCAAGGGTCGCAGCGAAGAGCGAGTGCCCCTGGGCATCGGTTCCTGCGGCCACAAAGTAGAGATAGTTCGTCTTGGGCGGATCCATGGCCGCACGCAACGAAGGAATGCCCGGGTTGGCCACCGGTCCCGGCGGCAGCCCAGTGTGCAGATAGGTGTTGTATGGGGTGTTGCGGGTCAAATCGCTTTGATAGATTGTGCCCCGCCAGTGGCCTGTCAGCTCCAAACCGTAGATCACCGCAGGATCGGTGCGCAGCGGCATCTTCCTGGCGAGCCGGTTCTCAAAGACGCTGGCCACCAGAGGGCGCTCGGCATCTGCTGCCGTCTCACGCTCCACCAGCGACGCGATGGTCACAACCTTATGCACATTTTCCTTCAATCCCAATTGGGCAGCCACCGCGCGAAACCGCTGCACCATGGCGGTGACAATCTGCGCTGCCGTGACGGTAGGCGAGAATCGGTAAGTGTCCGGAAACAGGTAGCCCTCCAGACTCGTTGCTTCGGGGTCCAAATCGGCCACCAGATTCGTCTGGCTGACTGCCGCAGCAAGAATGCTCTGCCGCGTGCCCAGCCCCGCCTGTTCGACGCGCGCCGCAATCTCAAAGATGTTTGCGCCCTCCGGCACGGTCAAGCTCTTGGTAAACACGTCGCCGCGCACAATCCGCGCAAAAACCTCGGTGACCGGCGCTGGGTGGTCGAAGCGGTACATCCCGGCCTGGAGCGTTCCGCGCCGGAACCAGCGCACCAGGTCGAAGGCGAAGCGGCTGCGCACCACGCCCGCCGTTTCCAGTTGGCGCCCAATGCGTATGGCGGAGGAGCCGGGCGCAACAGCGACGAATGTCTCCGTCTCGGGCCCGAACGGCGTAAGCACCAGCCAGGTTGCCGCCCCTGCCGCAAGCCCTGCAACCAGCATCATCCCCAGCAAGAAGCCTGCCGCGCCGGATCTCTTCCTTTTCCCGCCTCTCCGTCTGCGCCGTGCCATCCTGCCGTTGTGGACCCTTCCCTGAAGAATAAAGACACGAAGATTCCTACCCCTATTCTCCTCTCCTTCGATTGTACCGGGAGCAAACCGGCGGCGTTCCCGGCCCGCCGAGCCAGGCACTTTTTTGCTTGGCTGGCCGACCAATCTGGCGCAAACTGGATGCCGGCTCCCCCGGCGACACCCCAAAGAAGGGCCAGGCCCGCCCCTATGATCAAGTTCGACGACCTTCGCGCCCGAAAACTCGTTCAGCTTGCACGTGAGCGATTTGACTACGACCTCTCGGATGCAGAGCTGAAGGTCCTGCGCGATTCGGCCAGCTCAGGGGATGTGTCCGAGCCAAACGGGAACGCACCGCGCCCTGAAGTCCGGTCGGAGCTTGTTCGCTGGCTGGCAACCGACCCGGAAACTGCGGGCCAGATCGACCCCAAGGGAATCCGCGTTTACGGCGTAACCCTCCCTACCAAACTCGATTTGGAGGGCAGCCGTATTTCCGTCCGCCTCGACTTCCGCCGTTGCACCGTGAAAGGTGACGTTAATCTCGATCAAGCGGAAACTCGGGACATCCTGTTCTGGGACTCCTCAGTGGACGACGGCTGCGAGTTTCATGCCGACACGATTGATCTTCATGGCTTTTTGCAACTCCACCGGAGCAGCTTCTCCGGCCAAATTCACCTGGGTGGCGCCAAGATCGAGGGCGATCTGGATTGCTCAGGTGCGAAGCTGACAGTGGAAGAAGGAATTGCGTTCTTCGCGGATGGCGCCGAGATCGGCGGGGACGCGTTCCTGCGTGTGGATCGCAAGGCCAGCGGAGACGTGATTCTGCGCGAGGATTTCAAGTCCAGCGGCACAATTCGCCTGTTGGGCGCGAAGATTAACGGCGATCTGGATTGCTCCGGCGCAAAGCTGGAAGTAAAAAAGGGAGGCGCTCTGGCCACGAACGGCGCCAAGGTCGGAGGAGACGTGTTTTTGCGAGGAGGATTTGTGTCTTCCGGCAAAATCAGTCTGCGGGGCATGCAGGCCGGGGGACAGGTCAGGTTTTTTGGCGCAAGTGTTGCGTGCGTTGACTGCACGAACATGGAAAGTTCCGGGGATTTTTATTGGATGGGGATTGAGCAATCAGGTACAACGTCTCTCGATCTCCGGGGCGCCAGTGTAAAAAACCTGTGCGATGACGAAGAAAGCTGGCCCCAGACAGGCAATCTCTTTCTGAACGGCTTCACCTACGGGGAGCTGTCCCTCCACAATCGGCCAGCTCCACAACAGATCGCGGACCAAAGCTCTCCTCAGGCACTAACTCTTGATGCCATGGTAGGCACCAGAAAGCGCATCCAATGGCTCGAGCGCCAACCAGACGAGCAACGCATCAAGCCTCAGCCGTGGGTGCAGCTGTCCAAGTATCTTGAGGCCAGGGGGCAGCACAGGGAAGCGAAGCACGTGCTCTTCGAGTTAGGCCGTTTGCAGGCTGGAGAGCTGAATTGGCACCCTTGGCAGTGGATTCTTGGGATTCTTTCGAATGCCAAAAGGCTGTTTGCAGTTCTTTTCCTGTCGTGGAGAAAAGATCACCCCGCCTGGCCCTACCTGCGCCACCCAAATCGTAGTTGGGCTATTGCTTTCGCATGGCTGGAAGAAGCGCCTATACGCATCCTCTACACGATCACGTTCGCTGTAGCGCTTGGCTGGCTTGTCTTCGGCTATGCTGCGTCGAATCGAGCCTTGGCTCCGACCGACGGCGAGGCCTACAAGGCATTCACGGCCGAGCCCCCGCAGGCTCTACCCGCGACCTATCCGAAACTGAATCCTTTCATCTACACGCTCGAAAACGCCGTCCCGCTGGCCAAGTTGGGGCAGGACGACAAGTGGGCGCCTGACCCGCAATATGCTTCGAAGGCCTGGTTCACCGGATACTGGTTTCTCATGTGGTTCCGCTGGCTGCTCATCCTCTCCGGCTGGTTCCAGGCTGCTGTTCTGGGCGCAGTGCTCCT
Organism: uncultured Acidobacteriaceae bacterium; assembly: GCA_963836525.1. Taxonomy (GTDB): domain Bacteria; phylum Acidobacteriota; class Terriglobia; order Terriglobales; family Acidobacteriaceae; genus Telmatobacter. The sequence continues at coordinate 791,953 of CAWIJW010000003.1, read as the reverse complement.
GGGTCGGTTCAAAGAGTGAGCAGCCCGCTCCTTGGTTGGGGTCCTAAGCTGGAGGCTGGGAGCTAGAAACTGAAAGCCGCCCCTCATCCCCGCTATCTCGGTCTCGATGTCGGCAGCCGCCGCATCGGCGTGGCCGTGTCGGACGAGTTGGGGCTGACGGCGCAGCCCGTACTCACGCTGGAGCGGCGCAGCGACCGTCGCGACGACCTGCGCTCATTGGCGCGCCTCTGCCGCCGGTTCGGCGTGGCGGGAATCGTGGTGGGCAACCCGCTGCATCTTTCCGGTGAATCGAGTGCGCGCTCGGCCAAGACCCAAGCCTTCGCCGCCGAGCTTGGCGAATTGACCGGCCTGCCCATTCACCTGTGGGATGAGCGGCTTACCTCCCGCGAGGCGCACGAGATCCTGTATGAAGCCGGTCGCGCGCGGCAGAAGCACCGGAAAGTGGTGGACCAGGTCGCGGCGACGCTCATCCTCCAATCGTTCCTGGGACAGAGATCGAAGAACGGGAATCAGAGGACAGGGACCAAACAGCCTACTACGGATTAGGCGGGAATCCCAAGCCTTGCCGCAATCCTTTGGGACCTTAGGGGCATGGTGCCTTTTTCTGCGGATCATTTGGGCAAGCGGAGGCATATATTGAAGTTCCGTGGTTTGGAGCGGCACTATGGCTGAGTTTCTGAAACCCGGCGATCCAGTTCGCGTGGCGACGCTTGTCTTTCCGGGCATCACGCAACTGGATCTGACAGGGCCATACGAGGTCTTCAGCAAGGTGCCGGGAGTGGATGTATGCCTCTACTGGAAAGACCTCAATACCATAACAATCGGCTCTGGCCTTCGATTGACCCCGACCTGCACATTTGAGGACGACGCACGGGTCGACGTTTTGTGTGTTCCCGGCGGTGCAGGCCAGGTTGAACTGATGGCCGACGATGCGGTGCTCAATTTCCTGCGCCAGACGGCCGAAACCTCACGCTACATCACCTCGGTATGCACAGGCTCTCTGCTGCTGGGCGCGGCGGGATTGCTCGAGGGCTATCGGGCCACAACGCACTGGATGGCCATGGACGACCTTTCCGTTCTAGGTGCGATTGCCGTCCGCGAGCGCGTTGTTTGCGATCGCAACCGCATCACCGGCGCAGGCGTGACTGCCGGGATTGACCTCGCTCTGACCGTCATAGCACAACTCTGGGGAGAACCCCTTGCGCGCACCGTGCAATTGGCGCTGGAGTATGACCCGCAACCGCCTTTTACGGCAGGCTCTCCCAGAACCGCTCTCCCTCAGGAAGTTCAGAAGCTGCAAGATCGAGCGCGTCCGTTTATGGAGCGCCGTCTGGCGGCGTCAAAGGCCGCAGCCGCAAGATTAAGGTCATAGAGGGCCTCCGACTGCTCCCTGACCTCCGATCTCTGGGCGCCGCCCCCGCGTATAATGAAGAGTCAGGTACGTTTATCTCGCGCGGCTGGAGCAGTCCCCTCCCCGCTATCGGACCACGGATGCCCGAGCACATCAAAAAACAGCTTCTCGATGAGATCAAGCAGCTCGAGTACGAGCTTGCCCACGAGCTGCCGGCCGAGATCAAGAAGGCCAGAGCGATGGGAGATCTGTCGGAGAACGCCGAGTATCACATGGCCAAGCAGCGGCAGGAGTTCGTCAATGCCCGGCTGGGCCAGCTGAAGAAGCGCATGGCGGAGCTTTCGCTGGTCAACCTGTCGAACATTCCCAGGGACAAAGCCGGATTTGGATCGACTGTGGTGGTCTACGACTCGACCAAGGACGAGGAACTCGTTTATCGCCTGGTGACCAGCGAGGAGGCCGATGTGTCGAAGGGGCTGATTTCCACCACTTCACCTATTGGCCGCGGGATTGTGGGTAAGCGGGTGGGCGATGTGGCCACTATTTTGACGCCCAACGGCAAGCGCCAGTTGGAGATCCTTAAGTTGACAACGATCCACGACGAAGCCGGCGAAGAAGCAGACGAAGCGGCCGCCGGCGCAGCGCAGTAGCAAGGAAGATCGGCAATGACCTGGACAAGCGCCTTTGGCCGTGCTTGCGGATGGCTCCTCGACCGCATCGTGCATGGGCTGGCGCTCACACGCATTTCTCCCAACGTCCTTACCTTCCTCGGACTGGTCATCAACATCGCCGCCGCGTTCCTGTTTGGCCACGCCAACGCTTCCAATGGCGACCGCATGTTCTTCTTCGCGGGACTGGTCATCTTTGGCGCCGGCATCTTCGACATGGTCGACGGCCGCGTGGCGCGGCGCATCAACAAGGTGACGGTCTTCGGCTCTTTCTTTGACTCGGTGATCGACCGCTACTCCGACGTGGTGCTGTTCTTCGGCCTGCTGGTTTATTACGGCCGCATCAACCGCTTTCGCTACGTGGTGCTGGTGGCGTTCGTCATGATCACCTCGCTGATGGTCAGCTACACGCGTGCCCGCGCCGAGGCGCTCATCGGCCAGTGCAAAGTGGGCTTCATGGAGCGGCCGGAGCGCATCGTGCTCGTCCTTTTGGGCGCCCTCTTCAACCATTGGGGCGTGATGGCTCCGGTGCTGTGGCTGATGGCCGTGCTCTCCACCATCACCGTCGTGCATCGCATCGTGTACACCTACCAGAACACCAAGCACCTGGCGCCGCTTGGCTGAACGCTGGGCGCGTCGAGCACCAAGGACCGCTTCGCCTGGATCGCAGGTAGGGATTCTGCGGACCGTGGTCAGAGACTCGCAGCCGATTCGAAAAGACTGTGACTTTAGCCCCGCGCCGAGCATCTCAACGTTCATGAGCATTGAAAAAGCGACATTCGGAGCGGGTTGTTTTTGGGGCGTGGAGGCGGCGTTTGCGGCTATTCCCGGTGTGACGGCGACGGCCGTGGGCTATGAGGGCGGAACGCTCGACCGGCCCACCTACAAGGATGTGTGCACGGATCAGACAGGCCACGCCGAGGTGGTCGAGCTCGACTTCGACCCCGAAAAGGTGAGCTATGAGCAGTTGCTCGACGCGTTTTTCTCGCTTCACGATCCCACAACCCTCAACCGGCAGGGACCGGACTGGGGCACGCAGTACCGCTCCGCCATCTTCTTCCACTCGCCCGAGCAGGAGGCGCAGGCGCGCGCCAAGATTGCGCAGTTAACTGCCGACGGCCGCTTCAAGCCGAAACCCATCGTCACCAAGGTGGAACCGGCGCAGACCTTCTGGCGCGCCGAGGACTACCACCAGCGCTACTTGGAAAAGCGCGGCCTGGCAAGCTGCCATATCTAGTTATCAGTTCACAGTTCGCAGTTCTCAGTTCTGAACGCTAAGGTCACTGCCTTCCGATTGCGGTTCTGAATGCTCGACGCCTGCGGGTGCTTCCGGCGGCGCTGCTTCGCCTTCTGCGGCCGGCGCGGCTTCTGCAGGAGCGGTGGCAACCGATTGCGCTCCGGGCTCGTCGAACCACAGCCAGGCAATCCACCACACCAGCACGCACAGGTACACCACGTTGTTGGCGTGGATCAGCTTGTCGCGCAAGTTCATGATGTGTTCGTATTCCGCCTGTGTGCGGATGTGGGTATGAGTCCCAATGGCCTGCAAGGTTCCGCGCAGCGCCAGTTGCGCAATCGCTGCGGTCGAAAGCCCGATCACGATCTGCTGCGTATGGCTGCGCCATCCGGCTTTGAAGCGCCGTCCCAGCAGAACCACCACCAGTCCCAACTCGATCGCCAGCACGCTGGCCAGCAAATTGCCCTTATCCGCGACCAGATCCATTAGCCGGATCGCAGCCAACTGTGACGTAGCGGTAAGCGTCTTCCACGCGGGCCACGGTCCCCACAGCGCCACCACCACCGCGCCCACGGCCACGAGCGCCAGAGTGCCGACGACCCAGCTTATTCGCCCCGCGCCCCGAAAGGCCCCCCGCGCCAGTTCCACCACCACCAGCAGGCTCACCACAACGTCCAAGTCAGACAGCACCAGAAAAATCTCGCTCCCCGAGATCCGCGACAACCTGCCGAGCAGGAGTTGGGTCGTCAGCAGCAGCAGTCCCATCAACGCAATGCTCGCCGTGAACCACGGGAAACGCCGCGCCCTGTCGCGCCCCAACAACACCACCAGCAACACCAGCAAAGCCGCAAACGTCAGCGTCCAGAAAACCTGGGCCGCTGAAAAATCGAAGTTGAAATGCATTGGAACCCTGTCCGGGCGTTGCTCTTTTCAGCGCGCAAGCCCTGCCTTAGTCTAACTGGGTCGGCGGGGATAAACCGCGCCCTGCCATAATTCCATCATGCTGGTTCTTGCCTCCGCCTCGCCGCGCCGCCGTGAGCTGCTCGCGCAGGCGGGCTACCGGTTCGAGGTGCATCCCGCGCACGTTCCCGAGGAGCCGCTGCCGGGTGAGGATCCCATCAACTACGTCACGCGGCTGGCGCGCGACAAGGCCGAGGCCGTCTTTCGCGAACTCACCGCCGGCAGCGATCCCGAAAAGGACCTCAGGGACGGCAAGTCCTCCTTGGCGGTGCTGGGCGCCGACACCACCGTCGCACTCGACAACACAATTCTAGGTAAGCCGGAAGATGCGACCGACGCCGCGCGCATGTTACGTCTGCTCTCGGGCCGCACGCACCGCGTCATCACCGGCGTGGCCGTGGTCACGGCGAACGGCGCTCAAGTGGCCGCGGAGGCCACGGCGGTCCGGTTCCTCACTCTATCTGACGAGGAGATTGCCGAATACGTAGCTGGCGGCGAGCCCATGGACAAGGCCGGTGCCTACGCCATCCAGGGCCGCGCCGCTCGCTGGATTCCCCGCATCGAGGGCTGCTATTTCAACGTCATGGGTCTGCCTCTGGCGCTTGTAAGCACGCTGCTGGAGTCGTGCGGCGCGCTGCGTTGACCGATTCCGGAGGATCCAACAACAACTTCGACTGCATTCCGCTTCTGCGAAAGAGAAAACACCGCAGGTTCGAGCCATTTCGCGCTAGAATGTTCGCACCTTCGAACCAGGGCCAATCTCATGCGGAATCTTATCTACCTGCGCGGCGCAGTTGGGTTGTTCGCCGCATTGTCGCCGGTTCTCGTTTGCGCGCAGTTCCAGCAGCCCACCGACGAAGAGCTGAAGATGACCTCCGATCCCAAGGCTCCGGGAGCGGCGGCGGTGTATCTCTACTACGAGGAAATCGACAACGACACCCAGCACAGCCAGAACTACTACGCGCGCATCAAGGTGCTCACCGAGAAGGGCAAGGAGGCGGCGACGGTTGAGATTCCCTACTGGGGAGGTGCGTTCTCGATCGGCAGCATCAGTGGCCGGACCATCCACCCGGATGGCACGATCGTTCCCCTGACCGTCAAGCCCGAGGATCTTCTCGTCCAGAAATTCAACGAAGTCGAGGTGGGACGTCAGACTTATGCCGAGCAACTGCGGAAAGAGCGCAAGGTCTTCACGCTGCCCAGCGTGGAGGTTGGCAGCATTCTTGAGTATTCCTACCAACTGCGGTTTAACGCGCAGTTCTACTGGCACCTAAGTCCGGAGTGGGAGGTCCAAAAGAAGTACTTTGTCCACAAGGCCCATTTCCAGTTCACGCCCTCTGACCTGTTTGCCATGGTCTGGTGGCCCATTCTGCCTGAGGGCGCAAAAGTCATCACCGACGCCGGCGGCCGGTACAACCTGGATGTGACGGACATTCCGCCCATCCCGGATGAGGACTGGATGCCGCCCATCGATAGCTTCCTTTACAAGGTGCTGTTCTATTACAGAGGTCGCGCGGAACAGATCAATGTAGATGAGTATTGGAAGGCTGAGGCAAAGAATTGGTCGAAGGATGTAGACCACTTCGCCGAGCCGACCAAAACCATCCGTGACGCGGTTGCCGGCCTGGTTACGCCCGGCGACAGCGACATGGTCAAGGCGCAAAAGCTCTATGCCGCCGTGAGGCCCTCGACAACACGGATTACTCGCGGCAAGTTGGCACATCCGAGCTGAAGCAGTTAAAGCAGAAGGAAGCCAAGCGCGCCGAGGATACGTGGACGCAGAAACGAGGCGACAGCAATGACCTGGCGCTGCTCTACCTCTCCATGTTGCGCGCTGCCGGCCTCACCGCCTACGCCACCACGGTGGTCGATCGCGATCGGGGAGTCTTCGACGCCAGTTACATGACCCTCGACCAGCTCGACGACACGCTGGTGATCCTGAGCACTGGCGGCAAGGAGATCCTTCTCGACCCTGGCGAGAAGATGTGCCCCTTCCAGGCCGTCAGCTGGAAGCATTCTCACGCCGAGGGTCTGCGGCAAAGCGCCAGCGGGCCGGGCAGAGCCATCACTCCAACCCAGGCTTTTGGAGCGAACACCATTAAGCGCACTGGCGAGATCGCTGTCGATCCGCAGGGAGACATCACGGGGACTCTACAGATTGTGATGACCGGCCAGGACGCACTCGCCTGGCGGCAACGGGCGCTCGAAGTCGACGAAGCGGAATTGAAGAAGCAGTTCGACCGTAACCTCGAAAAGATCGTGCCCGAGGGCATCGAGGCTCACGTTGATCACTTCCTGGGACTGGATCAGCCGGACAGCCTGCTGATGGCCGTCGTCAAGGTCACGGGCAAGCTAGGCACAGCAACCGCTAAGCGTATCATTCTGCCGGGTTTCTTCTTTGAGACCCGCGAAAGTGAACCGTTTGTCAACCAGGAGACGCGGCTGGAGCCGGTGGATATGCACTACGGCGAACAGGAGACCGACCAGCTGACCTACGATCTGCCCATGGGCATGACGGTCGAGGGCGCGCCGCCGGATACGAGAGTTTCCTGGGAAGGCCACGCGCTCTACGTTGTCAAAACCAAATCGGACCCTGGCCAGATTACTGTGGCCCGCGTCCTGGCCCGTGCTTTTGATCTGGCTAGGCCGTTGGATTATCAGGATTTACGTGGGTTCTATCAGAAAGTGGCCGCCGCCGATCAGCAACAACTCGTTTTGACCGTCGCCACAAACGGAAAAGGCAACTGAGTCTCCCATATTCATCGCTGGCGGCAGCGCCTGATGGGAAACTTGCGAATTCTGGCCTCCGCCAGAACCGTTTCGGGGTTAGAATAGTCGCACTTCAAAACCAGGGCCAAACCTCATGACGAAATTTATCTTGCTGCGCGGTGCAGCGTTGTTCTTGGCCGCAGTGTCGCCGGTTCTCGTTTGCGCGCAGTTCCAGCAGCCCACCGATGAGGAGCTGAAAATGACCGCCGATCCCAAGGCTCCGGGAGCAGCCGCGGTCTATCTGTATCGCGAGGAGACCACCGATGACAAGGTACATCTTCGCAGTTTCTACGCGCGCATCAAGGTGCTCACCGAGAAGGGCGAGGAGCTGGCCACGATCCAGATTCCCTTCGAGCACGGCTACACCAAGGTGGAAAAGGTGGAAGGCAGGACCATCCACACAGACGGGACCGTGATTCCGCTTGCCGTCAAGCCCGAAGACTTAGTGGACTTCAAGAGCAAGTACTTTCAGGAGAACAGGCTGGTATTTACGCTGCCAGAAGTGGAAGTCGGCAGCATTTTGGAGTACCGGTTTCAACTCCGCTACAGTAATGGCAGGCTTCATCCGCCGGTGTGGAGGATCCAGCAGTCCTACTTCGTTCACATGGCGCACTATCTGTTCCGCCCGGACTGGAATTCTGTTCCCTACCTACCCAACGACCACGGCCCGTGGCTGAAGAGTCTGATCTGGGCGGTGGAGCCGGCCAGCGACACAGTCAAAGTGAAGCGAGAGAAGAACGACTACACGCTCGACGTCACCGACATTCCTCCCATCCCGGACGAGGACTGGATGCCCCCGGCCAACATGGTCATTCAACACGTCGTTTTCGGTTATGCCAGCACAGCTGACGGATTCTGGAGCAACGAGCGCGTGTTTTGGGCCGTGACGACCGAGGGCTTCATCCAAGAATCGGGCACCATCAAGAAGGCCGCTGCGGGACTGGTTTCTCCTGGCGACACCGACGAACAAAAGGCGCGGAAAATCTATGCCGCGGTGACGAAGCTCGACAATACGGACTGGAGCCGCGTGAAATCGAAGGCCGAACGCAAGAAGGAGAAGCTCAAGGACATCAATACTGTCGATGACGTATGGAAGAACCAGTCCGGCCCTGGCAATTCGATTCCACTGATCTACGTGGCGCTGGCGCGAGCCGCGGGATTGAAGGCGTGGCCGATGCAGGTGGTCGATCGCAACCGGGCTCTGTTCGACTACAGCTACCTCGACGCCGGCCAGTTGGACGATTACATCGCCATAGTGAACGTGGGCGGCAAGGATATCGCTGTCGATCCCGCGCAGAAGGTGGCGCCGTTTGGCAGCCTGCACTGGGCGCACACGCTCGCCAAAGGATTCCGAGGATCCGACTCTGGTCCGGTTTTATCTCAGACACCCGCATCCTCGTACGAAGAGAACACCGTGACAAGGACTGCGGACCTGACATTGGATGCGGACGGAAACGTAACGGGGACCGCGCGCATTGTGTTGAGCGGTGCTGAAGCACTGTACTGGCGGCAACAGGCGCTGCAAAACGACGTCGAAGAAGTGAAGAAACAATTCAAGGAAGATCTCGCCGGCGATTTGCCGGACGGCATCGAAGTTGATTTCGATCACTTTGTGCAACTTGAGGATCCAGAGTCAAACCTCATGGCCGTTGTGAATCTCAAGGGAAAATTCAGCACGGCCACCGGCAAGCGCTTCTTTCTGCCCGGCCTGTTTTTCGAGACGCGCGCCAAACATCCATTTGTTTCCCAGGACAAGCGCACCGCGCCGGTCGACGTTCATTTCCCGGAGATGGAAAGCGATGATGTGGTCTACCATCTGCCGCCGGGTTATACGGTTGAAAGCGCTCCGCGTACCCCGGAAGTGAACTGGACGGGAATTGCACAGATGCGGATCAACTCCGCCGTCAAAGAAGATTCGGTCGAGGTCACGCGAGTTTTTGCCCGCACCTTCACGTTGCTCAAACCTGAAGATTACGGCGATCTCCACAATTTCTATCTCCGGCTGGCCCTGGCCGATCAACAACAAATTCTGCTGAGCCGGCCGGTCGCGGCGAAAGGAAACTGACTTATGAATCACGGGCTCTATTCGCGATCATTTCTGGCCTGCGTGTTTGCAGGTGCAATCCTCGCTTGCGCTGCTCTGCCCGCGGGCGCCGGCCTGTTTGGCAAGGACAGTCCCGTTCCAGACTGGGGACTGGAAGCTGCAAAGACGCCCACCCCGGCCTATGTGGATGATGCCGCCGACGTGATTCTCTTCGATGAGTACGTTGAAACCATCGACACGCTAGGCCGCGCAACGGAGCGGGAACGCGAAGCCATCCGCATCCTCAAGCCCCAGGGTCGCGATATTTCCTGCAGGGTAAGTTACGACGTTGACGAGAAGATCAATTACTTCCGCGAGTGGACGCTCACCGCAGACGGACAGTCTTTCCAGGCCAAGGACACGGATTTCGCCGATATCGGCGACACCGATGTGCCCATTATGCTGTCGACCGAGAGGGCGCGCGTGGTGCGTCCGCCGGCGGCCGACGTGGGCGCCACGCTGGTCTGCGAATCAGAGGAGTGGCTCAAGCCCTACATCCAGGAGAAGGACTGGCAAATCCAATACGGCTTGCCTGTTGTCTTTGAGGCATTGGAGGTGGATCTTCCCGAGGGCCGTTCGTACTCGGAGTCGTGGCACAATCAGGATCCGGTCAAGCCGGTGCAAGTGGCACCCAATCATTGGCGCTGGGAGATCAAAGATGAGCACCAACTAATGCTGCGCGATGTCCCTTCAAGGCCGGATTCTGGCGCGCTTGATGCACGCGTGACGGTGCAATGGGGCGATGCCGCGGTAACGGGCATCGACAAAGAGTGGCAGGCGCTGGGCGAATGGACGACCAGGCTCGAATCCGATCGTCCCGATCCTTCGCCGGAGATCTCCGCCAAAACACAGGAGTTGATCGCCGGCGCGCCGGATTTCTGCGCTAAGCTCGTCGCGATCACGTCGTACATCCAGAAGAACGTGCGCTACTTCATCGTTGCCCGCGGAATCGGTGGGCTGCAGGCCAATCACGCCGCCGACATCTTCCGCAACCGGTACGGCGATTGCAAGGACAAGACGACTCTCCTCATCTCAATGCTGCAGGTGGCGGGGATCAAGGCTTTCTACGTGCCGGTGGATTCGCGCCGGGGGTTGATTGATCCTAAAGTGCCATCTCTCGTTGGCGACCACATGATCACGGCCATCTTGATCCCGGCTGACGTCAAGGATCCGAAGCTGATGGCCGTGGTTACAGTCGCCGATGGCAGCCGTTACCTCATTTTCGATCCCACAGACGAGCGCACGCCTGTGGGCAATCTGCCATCGGAATTGCAAGGCAGCTATGCGCTGCTGGCCGCGGGAGCTTCAAGCCAGGTGATTGCACTGCCCGTGCTCGATCCCGCCGCCAACGGGACCGATGCCACCGGCAAGTTCACGCTCGATACGGATGGCACTCTGACGGGCTCCGTTGATAGTTCGCACTTCGGGCCCAAGGGCGCCGATCTGCGCATGTTCCTCAAATACAGCGATGAAAAGGAGCGGCACGACGCATGGGAGACTATGGTGTCGCACGATCTGCCCGGCGTGGTGCTCGATTCGTTCAAGTTTGTCGAGCCCGATGCGCTTGACAAGCCTATCGAATTCCACTACACAGTGACCGAGCACCAGTACGCGCACACCGCTGGACCCCTGTTGTTGGTGCGTCCCCGGGTGGTTGGCTCGATGGCGATGCGGTTTGACGATAAGCCGCGCACGGTGCCCATTGACCTCGACGCCACCGGCCGCTGGCACTCGAGCTTCGACATCGCGCTTCCCGACGGTTACGTTGTGGACGAATTGCCCGACCCGGTCGCTGTGGACATGGATTTCGCCAGCTACCACACTGAAGTGACTGTCAAGGACAATGTGCTGCACTACGAGCGCGATTATTTGGTGCGGCAGGTGGAGATTCCCGCTTCGCGGGCCGCCGACTTCCGTAAGCTCGAAACCACGATCTTGGAAGACGAGCAGTCGGCGGCAGTGCTCAAGCGGCAGTAGATTTTTCTCACTGGCAATCCGCATATACACGGGTTCCCGCCAGCCACGCCGCCTGAACTTGAATCGCTTCAGCGCGCCAATCATCCATTTAGTAGATATGACTTCTCCGCTTTTTTCTCCCCTTCAGCTTCGTTCTGTTGAATTCCGCAACCGCATCGGCGTTTCGCCCATGTGCCAGTACTCCAGTCAGGACGGCTTTGCCAATGACTGGCACCTTGTGCACCTGGGCAGCCGCGCTCAGGGAGGAGCCGGGCTGGTCACGCTTGAGGCTTCGGCAGTTCTGCCTGAGGGCCGCATCTCGCCGGCCGATCTTGGCGTCTGGAAAGACGAGCACATCCCCGGCCTTCGCCGCATTGCCGAGTTCACCCATACGCAGGGCTCCCGCGCCGGCATACAACTAGCGCATGCCGGACGCAAGGCCAGCACAGCCACACCATTCGATGCAGGGTGCGTCCTGGTAGCGCCCGCGGAGGGCGGCTGGCAGCCGGTTGCGCCCAGCGCGATCGCCTTTGCGCCGGACCACGCTATGCCTGGTGCGCTCGATCTGCCCGGCATCCAGGCCATTGTCGAGGGGTTTCGCCACGCGGCGCGCAGAGCTCGCGAGGCCGGCTTCGATTTCGTTGAGATTCATGCGGCTCATGGCTACCTGCTCCATGAGTTTCTCTCGCCGCTTGCGAATCGCCGCACTGACGCTTATGGGGGCAGCTTCGACCATCGCATCCGTCTGGCGCTCGAAATAGTGGATGCTGTTCGCCAGGAGTGGCCGGAGCACTTGCCGTTGTTTGTTCGCATTTCAGCCACCGACTGGGCTGAAGGAGGTTGGAATCCCGACGAATCGGTCGAGCTCGCGCACCTGTTACGCGAGCATGGCGCCGATCTGGTGGATGTTTCCTCGGGCGGACTCGTTCCCCATGCGAAGGTTCCTGTTGCTCCCGGTTATCAGGTTGACTTTGCCTCGAGGATTCGACGTGAAGCCGGCATTGCCACGGCAGCGGTTGGACTCATCACCGAGCCGGAACAGGCCAATACCATCATTGCGGAGGGCGCGGCTGATCTTGTATTCCTGGCCCGCGCGACATTGCGCGATCCCTACTGGCCGGTGCACGCAGCGGCAGCACTGGGCCAAGAGGTAAGCTGGCCAAAGCAGTATTTGCGCGCGGCGCCGCCCGGCTCGCCCGCACGTTCCGCGATGGCTCGCCTGTAGAGCGCAAAACCGCCAAGCCCAGGGCTCAATTCGCCTGGTTTTTCCTCTGTAAACGTTGGTTCATCGCGCGATTTTGCTTCACAAAGAGCAAAAAAGGTGCCCTATACTGCGTGTAGAGCGAGGCTCTCCCCCGGATCGATGCGGTTTCCTCGCCGACTTCTATGACTACGCAACTCAACCGCAAGCGCACCTACGAGCCACCTCCCATCCCGGATCGCCTCTACTTCAAAATTGGAGATGTCGCCGAGCTCTGCGGCGTGGAAACGTATGTTCTGCGTTTTTGGGAGTCGCAGTTTCCGCAACTGAAGCCCAATAAGAGTGGAACCGGCCAGCGGCTCTACCGCCGCCGCGATGTGGAACTGGCGCTGGAAATCAAGCGCCTGGTGCATGCCGAGGGGTACACCTTGTCGGGCGCGCGTGCTGTTCTCGAACAGGAACAGCGCCGGCCCAACAAGCGCCATCCCAGCTCCAATGTTGATCCGCAGGCCAATCTGTCGCTCGCAGCCACCCAGAGCAAACGGCTCGACGCGGTCACTGCAGCCATCGGTCACGCCCGCGCGGAGCTGCGCGAGATTGCCGGGCTTTTGGGTTCTCCTGTGCAGCAGCCGGCGCGCCGCCGCAGCCGCCTCGCCCCCATTCGCGCCGCTTCCGGCTCGCTGTTTCCGTCGTAGCCATTCAACGGCTGCATCGACCGCGGACGGAACACGGAGTTCAATCCCATCCCTAAATCGCACCCCGAAAAGCCGGTGCGATCCAGATTTGCTTTACTCGGCCTTCGCTTCTTCCGCCACCGCTTCTTCCTCCGCGGCGGGTTCGGCGTCAGCAGCAGGCTCCGCGGCTTCCGCTTTCTCTTCTTCTGTCGCTTCGGCTTCGACCTTTACCGTCACACGCGCGGTCACTTCGCGGTGCAGCCGGATGGCCACCTTGAAGTCGCCCACGCTCTTGATCGGGTCGCCCAACTGGATCTTGCGGCGATCGACCTCGTGGCCCTGCGCCGCCAGCTCCGCGGCGATGTCGGCCGAGGTGACCGAGCCGAAGAGATGGCCCGCCTCGCCGGCCTTGCGGGTAAAGCTCAGCACGAGCGGCTCCAGCCTGGTGACCAACTCCTCGGCCTGCGCCTTTTCTGAGGCTGAGCGGCGCGCGGCGGCAGCCTTCATCTGCTCGATCACGGCCTTGTTGGCTGCGGTGGCCTGCATGGCCAGTTTGCGCGGCAGCAGATAGTTGCGGGCGTAGCCATCGGCCACCTTCACCACTTCTCCGCGAAAGCCCAAATCAGCCACATCTTCTTTCAGAATCACTTCCATGGGAAACTCTCCAAATCTTAAGGTCGGGGCGCCGGTGATGCTCTGATCCTTTGAGTTAGCGCTCCGCCGGTTGCGCAGCGCCGCGCGAAACCTTCCGCCGGCTCCTCGAGGCGATTAGTGCCTGGTGGCAAACGGCAGCAGGGCGATATTCCGGGCCTGCTTGATGGCGCGGGTCAGGCGGCGCTGGTGCGTGGTGCAAACGCCGGTGAGACGCCGGGGCACGATCTTGCCGCGCTCGGCCACAAACTGCTGCAGTAGCCGCACATCACGGTAAGGGATCGCGTCGATCTTGTCCGTGCAGAACTTGCAGACCTTCTTGCGGCGGAAAAACTTGCCGCGGCCGCCGGGCCCACCGGCGCCGCGAGGCGCGCGTGGGCCGGCACTGGGTCCGGATGCGGCTTGTTGGGTTGTCGTTGCGTCCGCCGCAGCGGGCGCTTTTGCTTGGTTTTCTTCAGCCATCGTGTTTCCTCATTCCATTTCTCTGTTCCGGCGCGTGAAAGTCGCGTCGCGGAATCCGTGGATTGGGCCGCCGCGTGCTTTCGGCGAGCATCGGCGGCAAGATCGAGCGAGCGCATTATGCGCTGGCCTGGGCAGGTTCGGCTGCTTCCCGCGGTGCCGCGCCTTCGGCGGCCGGAGCCGCGCTTTCGCTGCTCACTTTGCGGCGCGTTCCGCGCAGCGCCTTCAATTTCGCCAGACGCTTCTCCTCCTCGTCCATGCGCACGGTGATGAACTTGATCACCGGCTCGGTAACACGCAGGCGGCGCTCCAGCTCCAGAACCACGGCGCCGTTGGCCTCAATGGTGAGCAGAATGTAGTTGCCATCGGCGAACTTGCGCACCAGATAGGCCAGCTTGCGGCGGCCATACGACTTGTCGACGCTCTTCACCACGCCACCACCGGCCGTGACCGTAGCAGTAAAGCCGGCGATCAGCTTGTCAACTTCCTCGTCCTCCACATCGGGGCGGACAATAAACATCACTTCATATAAACGCGACATCAGTATTCCTTTTCCGCCGGAGCGGTTCGCTCCCGCTCACGGCTATCAGCTTTCATCTCTCAGCCTTCGGTTCATAACTTCAAACGCGTAGGCCGTAGTCCCTATTCCGTGTTTCCTGCTTCCAGTTCCCTGTCTTTCCGGTTGAACTCGTTCATCGCGGCAGCCGGTCCCAGTTCGAGGATGCGCCGCGTGGCTGTCGCCACACTGTCCAGCACCTCGTCCAGCACCGCCAGATCCGCCTTGCGCATCGGCGAGAGCAGGTAATCGATGCCCAGCCGCTTTCCGCTTCCGGCCGCAATCGCCTCAGGCGGTAAATCAGGCGCCACGCCAATGCGCAAGCGCAACCACTCTTCCGTGCCCAGGGCGCCGGTCACGCTGCGGGCTCCGTTGTGCCCCGCAGTCGAACCGCGCTCCCTGATCTTGAAGCTCCCCAGCACCAGATCGAGCTCGTCGTAGATCACAAGCAGATCCTTACCTGGGTCCACTTCAAACTCTTCCACCAAAGCGGCCACTGCAACGCCGCTCAGGTTCATGAACGTCTCCGGCTTGGCCAGAACCACGGGACGGCCCGCGATACGGCAGGTCGCGGTGGTCGCCCGGCAGCGCCGGTTTTGGACCGCAACGCCCTCCTGTTGAGCGATGCGGTCGATGGCCATGAAGCCCGCGTTGTGCGGGGTCCACAGATATTCGAGGCCGGGATTGCCAAGCCCCACAATCAGGAAAGGCCCGCTCCGGCTTTCGGATTCGTTCGCTTCGGCCAAAGTCTACTTCTTCGCCGGCGCTTCTGCCGTTTCTGCCTTGCCCTTCTTGATCACCTCCGGCTCGGCCGGAGCAGCCGCTTCGCCCGGCGCAGCAGCCGCCGCCGTTGTTGCCGCCTCCGCCGCTTCCACAGTCTCCGGCGCCGCCACAACTTCTTCGCGAATGTGTACGACGTGAGCTACTGTGGCATCTTCCGGGGTCAGATACTTGATCTTCTCGGAATGGGGCAAGCCGTTCACGCGCAGCACGTGGTGCATCCCCAACTCGCTTACATCCACATCGATGTGGCCGGGAATATCTGCAGGCAGGCATTCGACCTCGACCTCGCGCAACACCTGGTCCAGAATGCCGCCCTCCGTCTTGACGCCCACTGGTATGCCCAGCAGCTTGACGCGCACCCGCACGCGCAGAACTTTGTCCAGCGCGATGCGTTTCAGATCGATGTGAATCAGCCGGTCCTTGAGCGGCTCGCGCTGCCAGTCCACGATCATGGCTTTAGCCGGTGGCTGGCCCGCTACTTCGACATCGAAGATCGTGTTGTGGCCGGTCTCAGAGTGGAGGATCCGCGAAATCTGCTTGGGGTCTACCTCAACCGCCACGGGATCGCACCCAGGACCGTACAGCACAGCCGGAATCTTGCCTGCGGCGCGTACGCGGCGCGCGGCGTTCTTGTTGAATCTGCCCTCGCGGGGCTCGGCTACGACAACTTCTGGCATTTTGCGTTTTTCTCGTTTCTTGAAAAATCGGGCACGGAGTTTTGAGCTCCGCTCCCTTTGTGAGAGCCAGAGATCAGAGAACAGAGATCAGAGATCAAAAAGCTGCTTCTCCCTGAATCCCAATGCGTTTCCGATTTCCAGCTTAGGTTGATGTCACGGGTCAGAAACTTCTGATCTCTGACCCCTGATCTCTGACTTCTCAGCTAAACAGCGTGCTTACGCTGGTCTCCATGTGGATGCTCACGATCGCTGCGCCCAGCAGGCCGGCAACGGTGAGCACCTTCAACTTCGGTAACTTCTGCGCCGGATCATTTCCGGGCGCGGTTAACTTATGCGCCGCCTCGCGCAGCGGGATGGTATCGGTCACCACGAGCTGCTCCAGCCGCGAGTTGGCGATGCGGTCGATGGCCGGGCCCGAAAGCACGGCATGGCTGGCGCAGGCGTACACCCCGGTGGACCCGGCATTAAGAAGCGCGTCCGCGGTCTTTACCAGAGTGCCTGCCGTATCGATGATGTCGTCGATGATCAGGCAGGTCTTGCCCTTCACGTCGCCGACCACGTGCATCACTTCCGCGACGTTCATGTCGGTGCGGCGCTTGTCCACGATGGCCAGCGGCGCGCCCATCTTCTGCGCGAAAAACCGCGCCCGCTCCACGCCGCCCGGATCGGGCGAGACAACCATCAGGTTGGGCAGGTTCAGTTCGTGGAAGTAGCTCACCAGCACCGGGCTCGCGTAGAGGTGATCGACGGGAATATTGAAGAATCCCTGGATTTGGGCAGCGTGCAGGTCGACAAAGAGCGCGCGATTGGCGCCCGCGGTCGTCAACAGGTCAGCGATGAGTTTGGCGCTGATGGCCACGCGCGGGCGGTCTTTGCGATCCTGGCGGGCATAGCCGTAATAGGGCACCACCACCGTGATGCGGGCTGCCGAGGCACGCTTGAGCGCATCGATCATTACCAAAAGCTCCACCAGGTGCTCGTCCACCGGATAACACGTGGGTTGCACCACAAAAACATCCACGCCGCGGACATTCTCCAGAAGCTGGAAGAAGACCTCGCCGTCGGCAAATCGCTGCAGCTTGGCCTCGCCAACCGGAACGCCGATGTGCTTGCCGATGGCTTCAGCCAGCTTGGGATTCGCCGTGCCGGTGAAGAGCTTGAAGCGCTTGTCCTCGCTGAGTTTCGTGGACTTCTTGCGCTCCGGCGCGGGCGTTAGCCTGCCGTCCTTTGTTTTGGCGGCGTCCTGCACCGCAGGCTCTTTTTGCGAGCCGTCGCGCACCGCGGCCGGCTGATTTACCTGCTGCTTGCTTTCGACCAACGTTCCCGTCTCCATCTAAAGAGCACCTCCATGCTGGTTGGCTATGGCTGCGTTCTGGGTACTTCCCATCCGAGATCTGGCTGGGCGACCAGGATTCGAACCTGGACTGAGTGCTCCAAAGGCACTTGACCTACCATTAGTCGATCGCCCAGTACGACTGACAGCCGAGGGTGAGTCTCGCTTGCCCAATGGTGAACTGTCAATCAGCTTCTTTCGAACATTTGCTCCCAATAGGCGGCTCGAGGCAAGGTACGTGTGATGGTGCTTTGCACGCCTAACCCCTGGACCCGGCTTCCGATCCGGTCCACAGCCGCTTCCGCATCTCCGCGGGTCATATACAACCCGAAGAGCGCCGAACCGGACCCCGACAGAGAGGCAAAAAGGGCTGCCTCCGGCGTGCCCGGAGCCGCAAGAAGACGCTTGATCTCAGCAAGGGAGGGATGCTGGGGAAAGAGTACGCGCTCGAAGTCGTTCTCGATCCAGCTCATGATCCCGGTGCGGACAAGCGCGGACTCTTGGCGTCCGGCCAGGTCTTCTCCCACGGAGAAGACACCGGAGGAGCATGCCCCAAACCCGCCCGCGGGAATCTCTCCCCGAAAGGCGCTGGCGTAGGCACGGCTCAACTTCTCTAGTCTAGCGGTCCCGGCCTCGGCGGTCAAACCTTCCGCGGCACACAGTGCGTCCCAGTCGCGAAAGGCTTGAGGCGTCGAGACGCCGGTCTCCGGTACGGCGACCACGCACCAGACCGGATCGACGTCAGGCAACGGATAAACCTCCTGCCCGCGATCCACTCCCAGCACCGTTCCGCCGATAAGAAAAAGCGGCACATCCGATCCGACCTCGGCGGCAAGCTCCAGACGGCGTGTCAGCAAGCTCCGAAGTATCCGGCCAGCCTGTTCTGCTGATTCGCCGGCCCGCTGACTTGCTGACCCGTCCGCTGCGGCGGACTGACCTGCCGATTCCAGTTCCTTCTCCAAGCCAATCAGCGCGGCCACCGCATTCCCCGACCCGGCGCCCAGCCCACCCTGCACAGGAAGCCGCTTATCAATATGAATATCCACCTCTGCCGTGATCCCCAGCGTCCCGAGCGCCAGCGTGACCATCTTCCACGCCGTGTTGCGGCTGTCCGTGGGCACGCGAGGATCGTTCGAGCTGATCCGCAGCGAAGTGGCCGCGGCGCGCCTGGCTGTAACCGTAACCACATCATGCATTTCCAGCGTTTGATACACCGTGGCGAGCGCATGGAATCCGTCAGAACGCGGCGGACCGAGGAAAAGGCCCAGGTTGATCTTTGCGTGCGAGCGGACAGCGGTCGACATACCGATTCATTGTAGAGTGGCGGGGAGGCGGAAACCGGCAATCGCAGTCATCGCGCGGGACTTACGTCGAGAGATACACAAACACCTTCCCATCCGCTGATGCAACGCGGATGGTCACCAGCAGGCTTTGCAGGCCGCATCTCTCTGGGCCGGCACGGCTCAGGGAGGAGTTCCCAGGCAATTGCCAGCTCAGCTGCTGAAGGCTGCTAGTCTTCCTTGTACAGCGCAGCTCCAGCAATCGTCCCGGCGACCATCTCCACAAGCGCTCCGAGCGTCGTGTACAGAGTGAGGTGCGTCGAGAAAAGGCGCGAGACGCACATGAAACTGGCATTTGGCACCAGGGCTCCAATGAGCCACGCTGCCACTCCGGCATAGATCGCCGTCTTCACTCCCGGGCCAAAGCGTGGACGGATCGCCGCGTAGATCCAGATCGCGACGAGCCCGGTGACGAGTCCAAGCAGGTTGAACCACACAATCTGGCTCGACGATAAATCGGTGTGCCCGAGGGCTTTCATGTCTGCAGACCAGAGTGGCGCCAGCCACACTCCATCTACCAGGTAACCCAGAATATCTCCGACGATGCCCGCAACGATGCCGCCGAGGATCATTCGGCCCACATTGATCTTTCCCATGATCTCTCCTTGGGGGAGTTTGGGGGACGCCGGGAGTATACGCGCGCCCCAAATCGTCGCGCAATGAGAAACTGCTCATCGGCAAGGCGATCTTGATATTCTTCGAGGGGCGAAAAATATCGTGTACACTGGTAAGTACTTACCCCTTTTCGCGGGAGGCTCGCACGGAGATCCTCCATGCACTTTAGGCGGGCCATGAACGATCAAGAATGGAATACTCTAGTCGCTGTCATCCGCGGTGAGCATCTTCGCCCTCTTCCAACAGCCTTCATCATCGATAGCCCCCGGGTTACCCAATTGGGCCGGGCATTCGATTCTGGACTACTTCACCAGCGAGCGCACCTTCCTCGACACCAATCTGAAGGCGATCCGCACCTTCCCTGAAGCGATCTTCCTTCCGGGCTTCTGGCCGGAGTACGGGATGTGTACGGAGCCCTCCGCCTTCGGCTCGGTCATGCAATGGGGCGAAAACGACTTTCCCTTCGCCATGAAAGTCCTGCGCGCGCCCTCCGAGGTGGACCGGCTGGCAAAGCCCGATCCGCGCAAGCATGGTCTGTTGCCCTTGGTTATCAAGCGGCTCAAGCACTTGCAGCCGACGATTGAGAAGGCCGGCCACAGGATTCGCTTTGCCGTGGCGCGGGGTCCGTTCAACGTGGCCTCGTTCCTGATGGGCACGCCGGAGTTCCTTGAGGCGCTCAAGACCGAGCCGGAGCGGATGCACCAGTTGCTTTCGATCGTCACGGAGTTCCTCGTGGACTGGATCGCGCACCAGCGCGAGCAATTCCCCACCATCGACGGCATCTTTCTGCTCGACGACATCGTAGGATTCGTGGGCGGCCGGGACTTCGAGCGCTTTGCGCTGCCCTCTTTGCAGCGCGTCTTCGCCCCAAATGTGACGGTGAAGTTCTTCCACTGCGATGCGCGTCTGAAGGCCGCCGCTCCCATGCTCGAGGCGGCGGGGATCAACCTGCTGAACTTCGGCATGCAGCACACGGTGGCGGAGATGAAGGCGTGGACGAACAACCGCATTGCGCTCATGGGGAACATTCCGCCGCGCGATGTGCTGGCGGAGGGGACGCCTGCAGACGTGGCGCGTGCCGTGCATGAGATGCTGCAGCCGCTTGAGGACCGTTCGCGGCTGATCGTCTCCTGCGGCGGAGGCATGCCGCCCAACGCGTCCACTGAGAACATCAAGGCGTTGATCGAGACCGTGCAGGAAGAGACGCGATAAAACGCCGCGGGTGTTTGCTACCTTTGAAGACATTCAGGGACTCGCAACCGCGTCATGCCGCCGTCGCTGCACTCGCTGCGCCGCACCAATCCCGTCACCCAAGACCCCTGCGAATAAGGGAACTTCGGCGGTTGACTCTGCGTAGCATTTTGGGAACACATGCGGGAGCTTCTATGCACTTCCTGATCTTCGGCGTCGGACTTTATTTCCTCCCGGCCATCATCGCGGCCGTGCGGCACACGCACAACGCCACGGGAATCCTGCTGCTGAACCTCTTTCTTGGCTGGACCCTGGTCGGCTGGTTTGTCGCGCTCCTGATGGCGATCTGCTCCATGCCCTATTGCGCCTGTTACTATCATCGCGAATGGTGAGAAGAGGGCCCGGGCCCACGCAGTCCGATCTGCCAGAGTACGATCTGTCGAAGCCGCGCTGGGCGCTACGCGACTGGATCGCCGGCGCTTGGGCTCTTCGCGGCCACTGCGGGCGTGGTGCTTTGGCAGAACGCGCACGTCGCGGTCCTGTTCGATCTGAGTTACATCCTCAACACCGCGGCGCGCATCGCGGATGGCCAGATGCCGTACCGCGACTTTCCCCTGGCGCACGCGCCACTCACGTTTCCTCATCCAGGCCGCGATTATTCGCCTCACCGGCCGTGTCTTCTTTCACCAGGTGCTTTATGTCGCACTGATTAGCGGGCTGGGAACCGTGCTCACGTGGAGGATCGCGCTCGAAGCGCTGCGCGGGCGCGTGGCGGCAGCGTGGATGGTAGCACTGCTCATCGCCGCCCCGCTCACTGTCCTCGGCATCTATTGCATCCTCCCCAACCCGGAGTACGACTGCGACTGCGGGTTCTGGTTGCTGGTTGCGTTTTGGATGATCCAACGGATCGATGCAAAGACGAGCATGGTTGGTGGATTTGCTGCCGGAGCGGCGTTTTGTGTGCCACTCTTCTTCAAGCAGAACATGGGGCTGCCGTTTCTGGCAGCGGCCATCGGCGCCGTCCTGCTAATGCTCGCGATGAAGCGGCTCCGGCGCGGGCAAACTCTGGGCGGGCCGCCTGAGACTCGAACACTGCTCTCCGCGCTGGCTGGCGCGTGCGCCGCACTCGTGATTGCCGTCCTTGCGCTGCACTGGACTGCGGGCCTCGGTAACTATATTCACTGGACGATCGAATACGCCGGGCAGCGCCGCCTTCCGGCGCTGAGCCTCATGCTCGGCGTCTATCGCGACCCATCGCTCCTGTGGACGCTGCCGTGCGTCGCAATCGGCCTCGTATTCCTCCGCGCTGCACGCGAAGAGAATCACGGGTTGCCCCATCCTTCCGGCAGCATCATCGCGCGAAGGGTGGGATCAAAACTTCGCTGGCCGCGTATCGTCGCCTTTGCGTCTGCTGGCCGCGCCATTTCTTTTTACGCTCGCCTCATTGCTGATGTACGACGACGCCGACGAACGCGGCGACAGCCTGCTCGCGCTCTGGCCGCTGTTGCTGTTGCTCGCTGCCGCGCTGGCGATCGCGAATCTTTTCCGCCTGCGAAGTGAGCCATCGCTGCGCGCGTTATCGCCGCTGATTCTGCTTGCCGCCATCCACGGCGCATTCCTGTCGCAGCAGCTTTGGGGTTCGACGTATGGCATCTGGCCGTTGTTGGTACTGCTCGTGGCAGAGATGATCGCATTTCTCGATGCGTCCCGTCTGCGCACCGACCGCGTCGCGCTGGTTTGTACCCGCGCTCGCTGCGCTCATCTCCGTCACGCTGCTCGTATGCGGAGGGTTTTACACGATCAGCGAGGAGCGGCTCTCGTACGCGTACTTTCCTGACGGGCCGCCTGCGCACTCCGCCTTTCCGCAGCTTGCCGGCATGGCCACGCCTGGGCCGTACTTGCCGGAAATCGACGATCTCCTGCGCTACGCCCAGGCCAACATTCCGTTTAACGATGGGATCATTCTGCTTCCCGGCGAGGAGCCGTTCTACTTTGTCACCGGCCGCGCGCCGCGCTTTCCGGTGCCGTTCTTCGATCTGACCATCGACCCCTATTCGCCCGCTGAGGTCGCGTCGCTGGCGCGCGCTCGCAACATCCGCTGGCTAGTTGTGAAGCGCGACTTGCAGACCAAGGAAGATCCCACGCCCGATCGCGTGGCAACAATGCAGGCGCTGATGGGCGAGTTCACTTTGGCTGCACACCTGCGCGGGTACGACGTCTTCCGTCGCTAGCAGTAATCCGCGCCAGCCCTATGTTCTCTTCCCGGCCCTTCCCGACCGCCGCAGCTCTTCCCAGTCTTTTTCCGTTTGCTCGGCGTACACGATGCCAAATTCAGCAATCCCTTCAGCGAACGCGGTGCCGGAGCCGATGTAGCCCGCAATCACCTGCGCGTCACCCGAGCGCGCGTGGCCGCGGGCGAGCAGCTCGCCGCAGACTTCGGCGTACGCCTTCAGATTTGCGCCGACCAGGTCCTCGATCGCAATCGTTCCCTTGTGGTCGTTGAGCTGGCGCACAAGATATTGGCGATTGCCGATGTGCGTCCAGCCGAGAAACGGATCGGTCTGGATCTGCATGGCGCGCTGGCCTTCGGCCACGCGCTGGCCGTTGTGCGCGGCGGGCCGGGCGTCGGGCAGATACGGCGCGCAGGCCGACGCGGTCTCTTCCTTGATCTGCAGGAAGAGCGGATCGCCGGGGCCGTTGCCCTCCATATACACGCAGTAGTCGCGCAGGCCAACGGACCCCGTCCCTACCACCTTGAAGGCCACATCGACGGGCCGGTAAAAGTCGAGCAGGTGTTGCCGCTGCGGCTCGAGCATTTCCCGATAGGGCCCCAGCGAGGCCAGCACAGCGGCGGCGCGCGCGCCGGTAATGCGGGTAAGCATGGGTATCGATTCCCTGAAGCGGCGCCGCGCTCCTGCCCGGGACGAAACAGGCGTGGTGAGCTGCTGGAACGTGTGCTGCGGCGTGGCGCGTTCTGCTTTGGAGAGCGCGTCGTGCACCGGCCTAGCCAAGTCGATGCGATGCACTTGGAACCGGTTCACTTCGAGTTGCGGCATGCGGGCAAACGAGCGCATCTGTGCGGTATAGCGTTCGATGCAGGCCGCAGCGGCCTTGCGCGCGGAGTTGTCTTTGTGTCCCGCGGCGCGCCCGGCCAGCACCAGCGATGCCGCCATGCGCTTCAGATCCCACTCGAAGGGACCGCGGATGGTCTCGTCGAAGTCGTTGATGTCGAAGACGAGCCTTCCATCGGGCGCCGCGTAGGCGCCCAGGTTGCGCACATGCGCGTCGCCGCAAAGCTGGCTCACGATGCCGGTGGAAGGAAGTTGCGCCAGGTCCGCGGCCATCACCGGCGCCGCGCCACGAAAGTAGCCAAAGGGCGACTCGACCATGAGCTCATATTTGAGAGCGATGAGCGCTGGCACGCGCCCGCGCATCAATCGCGTCACGAGCTCGAGAGCCGTGGCCGGCCGCGCCTTGACGTGCAGCGCGTTGTGTTGGTGGCGGCCCACCTGCTTGCGCCGCACTTGGCCAAGTGCACGGCGTTCTTCAGGACTTGCCCAGTGCATACTGCGGAACATACACCGTCGACCCTTGCGGCAACAAACGGCGAGGTCTCCCTTGGATTCGTTGCGGAACCTGCAAATGCAAAGCGCACAAGCGGCGCGGTGTCAGGTCTTTCGTGTCAGTCTTTCACCAATCCTCTTGGCTCTCCGTGTCCCAGGATCATTGGGATGGCGGACGGGGCGGCAGCGGATCGTGAATGCTCTTCGGCATGGGCGGAAGCGCCGGCCGGCCTACGGAGGTGGACTGCGGTTGCGGCTGTGGCCGCGGGAACTGCGGCACTTCCGATTGGTCGTAAAGAAGGTTCACCGCATGGCCCATTTGGATTGTGAGACGGCGTGCGATCTCATTTCCGTAAGGCGTGCCGTCCAAGTCCGCGCGCGGCATGCGCAACTCGGTCAGTGCGTCCCGCGGGCCAACATACAGCAGCGCGTCAGCCGCATCGGACAACTTCAATGGTGTTGCGGGGGCGGTGCCGCCGGTGACAACCGGCATCGCCGGCAGATCGCCCACCCAGTTGCCAGCAAGAGGAACAATCGCAGGGACAGGCCAGGAGTCGAAGCGTTGATCCAGATCGTCGTAGCCGCCCACTGCATTCGTCCCGAAGACAACCAGGTAAGGATTCGCTCCGGCGGCACGAATCGTGCTCTCCACAAGACCAGGGCCATTCCGTCGCAGGAAGTGACCTGAGCCCATGATCAGCAATGCGTGATGGTGCTTTGCCAGAACCTCGTCTTTCACCACCTGTGCATACCACTCGTCGCGGTGGGCCAGGTATGGCCCCAGGTCTTCGGCGTCTTTGATCTTGTCCCAATCGCCGTATGGGTCACCGAGAACAACTCGTATCTGGTGCTTGCCGTGGCGCTTCAGATTGGCTGCGCGCGCAGCCTCGTAAAACTGCCCGTACACGGGAGAAGGAGGTCCGACAGCCCCAATCACATTGCGCCATGCCTTCTCGACCTGCTCCATCGGAACATCCTCGCCCGCAATGTAGCGATCCACCGACTTCTGGTAGAGCGAGTTGCCAAACTCCACAATGATGTCATCGACTCGTTGACTGAATTCCCGGTTCTTCACCAGCTCGCACAGCCACTCGTATTCCTGTTTGTTGCCGTGCACTTCGCCGAACATCACAATCTGGTGGGCGCCAATTGCCTCGATCATCGCGGCTGTTGCGCCTTGCACCTTCGGCTGGGCTGTTTGTGGCTCAGTAGATGATTGGCCCGCTGGCGGCGCGGGTTGTGCGGACGGAAAGCCGCTCGGACCGGCGCCGCTGCCCCATGAGGAGAGCACAATGCGCGCTGATTCTCCAGGCGCCCCGATCTCGCTTTCCCCGCCCGCAGCCGCAAACCGGGACCGCCACTCACCGGATGCCGCCCGTGCGTTGGCAAGCTGCGCCGAGTACGCAACTGGCCCGGCAAAGCGACCGTGCTTGATGGGTCCCCGCCACATCTTGAGCTCGCGGTAGTTCCTGCCATAGCCGACCCAGGTGAAAAGCGAACCGAATACAAGGACAGACAATACCCCTCCGTATGCGATTGCTTTCAGGCTCGGAACCCCGGGCTGGAAAACGTGGAACCGGGGGGCCGCGCTGAGGCTTCCCGCTGGAACCCCCGCAAGTACCGGGTCGGCACGGCGGTGTGCGCGGGGAAGGGAGATCGCCAGGTCGGCAGCAAGATCCATCCAGAGACGCAGCTTTGCCAATGGTCCTTGTTCGTCGCGCACCCTATCGCGGACGAGCTGCATTGCCTCGTCACCAAAGGCCGCGCGAAAGTGTGAAGGATAGAGGCGCAACAGCAAGGCGTATATCTTCTCAGACATAATCACCCCTCAGGATCTTCCTGGCGCGCGCGACGCGCAAGACATCTGCGAGTTTCTCGGCCTCGGATCGCGCCAGTTTTCGCCCATTGGCAGTCAACCGGTAGTATCGGCGCCGCTCATGACCGGGCTCCGCATCGCCGCGCACATCGACTTCCTCGATCAGCTTCTCCTCCAGCAGCGCCTGGACTGAGCTGTACAACGTTCCAGGGCCCAGGCGCATTCGACCGCCGGTCTGCTCCTCGACCTGTCGCATGATGCCGTAACCGTGACGATCTCCGTCAGCCAGAGAGAGCAGAATCTGGAACGCCGCCGAGGGTAATGGGTCGAGTTTTCGCTTTGGCATGTATGCTCGATGATCGATATATCGATAAGCGACGGTAGTGCGCGCCGGCCGGATTTGTCAAGGGTCTTTCTGCGACGCGATGCATTGTCCCGCAGCGTGCCACGGCGATTCCCTTTCAATCGTGATTTACACTGAGTCTTCCGGAACTACCGGCCCTCCTCCATTGATTCCTGCGTTCCAGGCCGGAATCCCGCTCCAGGAGAAAGTCCTTGACGCGAAAAGCTGTCTTCCTGTTTCCGGCCGCTACTGCCTTGGCGCTGGCCGCCATTTCACTTGCCGCGCAGGCCCCCGAGAAGCCGCTCACGGTCGAGGCGATCTTTGCCCACGGCCCGCTCATTGGCGAGTTGCCTGACCAACTTACCTGGTCGCCGGACGGAAAGCACCTGACCTATCTGGATGGCGGACAACTGATGGATGTGGATCCCGCGACGGGCAAGGCGCATGTGCTGGTGAGCGCGGCCAAGATGGCGCCGCTGGACGAGCGCGGAATGTCAGAGCGTGACAGTGACCATCGCGAGCGTTACAACATGGCCAGCTACCTGTGGGCGCCGACCTCGAAGCATTTGCTCTTCGACTCGAATGGCCGGCTGTGGCTTTACGATCTGCAGAGCGGCATCGGAGTGCAGATCGGATTCACGGGCTCAGCTTCCGGCGACGACCCGAAGTTTTCTCCTGACGGCTCATCCGTCTCGTTTATCCGCGATCACGGGTTGGAGGTGATCCGGCTGCAGGAGCCGGGAGCGCCCACTCAGGCTCTCGCTCCGGCGCCAAATCCTTCTGCCGTCAGTGGGCAGGTGATGCTCAACGGCGAGGTGGACTGGGTTTACGAGGAAGAGCTTGACGTGCGCAGCAACTACTTCTGGTCGCCGGACTCAAAGAACATCGCCTATTTGCAGATGAATGAAACCCAGGTGTCGCAATACCCGCTCGCCGACTGGATTCCCAACCATGCGCAAGTGGACTGGCAACGTTATCCGCAGCCGGGGGATTCGAATCCCGATGTGCACCTGGGCGTGGTGGCGGCGCGTGGCGGCAAAACTGTCTGGATGCAGATTCCGTTTCACAGCGGCGATGATTACGTGCCGCGTTTTGGCTGGGTCGACCGCAAAACCGTGTGGGTTGAGACCCTGAGCCGCGATCACAAGCGCCGCACGCTGTATTTTGCCGGCGTCGATTACGGCGATGCGCGCGAAATGCTCGAGATCAGTGACGATAAGTTCGTCGACGAGAACTATGACGTCGCAGTAGGCGATGGAGCCATCGTGCTGACGAGCTGGAGTGACGGTCACAACCATCTCTATCTCTACAGCTACGACAAGGAGAAGCCGCTTGCGGCTGATGCAAAGCTCGAAAAGCAGTTGACCAGCGGCGATTTCGATGTCGGCGACGTGTACAACGTGGACACCGCGCACAAGGTGGTGGACTACGCGTCCAATGAAGGCAACCCACTGGAGCAGCAAATCTGGCAGGTGAACTTCAACGGCGAGCGCAGGCCATTGAGCGCTGACACGGGGTTTCATCAAGCCACCTTTGCCCCCGATGGCGAGGCGTTCACCGACAAGTTCTCCGCGCGCATGGAACCACCGGCGATGCGTATCTGCCAGGTGCCCGAAAATCTCGGCCCCGCTGGCGCGTCCAATGCGCCGGGCCGGTGCCGCGTGTTTTGGGAAACGCACGCGCTTGATTCCTACCACTTGCGCGCGCCAGAGCAGCTCCAGGTGAAAGCCCACGACGGAACCACGCTCTATGCCACGCTGCTGCTGCCCGTGGGCACCAGCAATCCAGCCACCGCGCCGCTGATCGTGAATCCCTACGGAGGGCCCCGCGACCAGATCGTCACGAACCGATGGAGTGGCAGCCTTCTCTTCGATGAGCTGCTCGCGCAACATGGCTTTGCCGTGCTCCACGCCGACAATCGCGGCATGGGCGGCCGCGGTCGCGCCTTCGCGCAGGCGGCGTATCGGAACTTCGGCCCCGTGCAGCTTGAGGACCAATTGACAGTGATCGATGCGGCGCTCGAGAAGTATCCGCAACTTGATCCCAAGCGCCTGGGGTGGTGGGGCTGGAGCTGGGGCGGCACGTTTACGCTCTACGCCATGACGCACTCTGACCGCTTCTGCGCCGGCGTGGCCGTGGCGCCGGTCACGGACTGGCGCAATTATGACTCGATCTATACCGAGCGCTATCTGGGCCTGCCCGTGGAGGACCCCGTCAGCTATCGCGACTTCTCCGTTGTGAATTCGGCGGCCGATTTGAAGGGCCGGCTGCTGCTGGTGCACGGAACCGGCGACGACAATGTGCACATCGAAAACACGGTGCAGTTCGTGCAGAAGCTCATTGAGGCCGGCATTCCGTACGATTTGCAGATCTACCCTCGCAAGACGCACTCCATCTCAGGACCAGACGTACAGACGCACCTTTACAAGCGGATTTTGGCGCAGTTTAGAGAGGTTCTCAAGCCGGAGGCGCCGGCTGTAGGCGGGAACTAACAATTCCTAGACTTCGTTGCGATGGAAGAGCTCATCCTTTTCGCGCTTGGGGCAGTGGGTGCACTCCAGGCAGCAAATCAGCAGAACGGCCACGCCCACTGTCACCAGCACGGCAAGCACGCTTCCATTCACCGCAATCCAGTGCGCCAGGGTCTGCATCGTCGGTCACCTCTCCGGAGACGATCCGGCCCTTCACGTGGGGTTGAGATCCATCATGATCCTACCCACTCTGATTATGTGACGAAAATGCACCCTTTCGGGTCACCCACTACAGCTTTTGTGGCATTTGTGTGCGCAATGGAAAGAAACTGGTTGCAACAGAGAGAACAAAAAGCGAAAATAGGTGCCAAGATGGCATCAGCCTCCAATCCGGCGCCGGTGCCCGTTCCCGAGGAATGGCCGGAAGAGCTTGCGAATTTGAAGTTTAGCGGCGAGGAAGCGCGGAAGGAGCCTGAAAGCCCTCCGGAAGCCGGTTCGGGGACGGATCCTGCTCCGGGGCCCCTGGTCAATTGGCTCTTCGTCGACCTGAACTCCTACTTTGCCTCCGTCGAGCAGCAGGCGCGGCCGGAGCTCCGCGGCCGGCCGGTGGGGGTGGTACCGGCTATGGTCGATACAACCTGCTGCATTGCAGCAAGTTACGAGGCCAAGGCCTTTGGCGTTCGCACCGGGACGATCGTCGCCGACGCCAAGCGGATGTGCCCTGAGATCGTGCTCGTGGAGGGCCGCCACGAGCTCTATACCGAATACCATCACCGCATCGTCGAAGAGGTCGAAAGCTGCGTCCCGGTCACGGCGGTCTGCTCCATCGACGAGATGGCCTGCCGTCTTCTCGGCCGCGAGCGCCAGCTGCTGAATGCAATCAACCTCGGCCTCCGCGTAAAGACCACCATCCGCGAGCGCGTGGGCGAGATGCTGCGCAGCTCCGTGGGTCTGGCCACCAACCGTTACCTGGCCAAAGTGGCCAGCGACATGGAAAAGCCTGACGGCCTGGTGGCGCTGCCGCTCGACATTTTGCCCGAGGCTCTCCGGTGCCTCACGCTCCGCGATCTGCCCGGCATCGGCGCGCGCACTGAGAAGCGGCTGAATGAGAAAAGCATCCACACCATGGACGATCTGTTGGCGCTTGACCGTGAGCAGGCCGGCGAGATTTGGGGATCGGTGTGGGGCGGGCGGATGTTTCACTGGCTACGCGGCGAAGACTTCGACAGGACCGAGGCCGAACATCAGAAATCCATTAGCCACTCGCACGTATTGGCGCCCGAGATGCGCACCCCGGAAAAAGCCTGGGCCGTGGCGCACAAACTGTTACACAAGGCGGCGATGCGGCTGCGCTCGCACGGCCTATGGGCAAGCAACATTGGCCTTGCCATCGGTTTTGCGGTGCCGCGCGCCGAGAACACCCCGGTCAGCCGTTTCGGCGTGCCCGCGCGCGGCTGGCGTGGCGAGCTCAAGCTGAGCGAGTGCCAGGACAACCAGACGCTGATCGCGGCCCTACGACGCCTCTGGGAGTCGCGCCCATCCGGAGCGCGGTACGAGCACCCGTACTTCATCGGCGTGCAACTCAGCGGCCTTGTGCCCGACCGGCTGCACACGCTGGCGCTCTTCGACGGCCTCGAAGAAGAGCAGAGCCGCACGCGCCTGCTAGCCACAATGGACCAGATCAATGACAAGTACGGCATGAGCACGCTGGCGCCAGCCGCCATGCTCGCCGCGTACAAGGCCGCGCCCACGCGGATTGCGTTCCACGCCATTCCCGAGCTGTTCTGAAGACAGGGGCGTAGCGACATTGTGACGTAGGGAACATGGATCAAGGGTAAGAAAACCGGATCGGGTCTGGCGGGGCAAACCCTCCCGGAGGGAGGGCCGAGAATAGCCCAGGGTAAAGTTCGCGCCAGCGAACGAAACCCTGGGGCAGGATGTATGCCGCATTGAGCGCGCCCCGTAGGGCCGCCCGAATCTTGTTCTCGCATTTGGCACGAGTCGTGCCCGCGCGGAAGTTTCTTCAGAAATGCGTATTCAGTGCCCAACCGACAGCGCGTGGGGATCCAGCTTGCCGATCCGCCCGTGCGGCCCCACAACAAACGGAAGCGAGAGCGCATTCCAGTCGCGGTCGGCGTCGGGCGCTTCGTGCAGTGCGGGATTGGGATGCAGTGCGCGCCAGTTCTTCCCGTCGTCTGTCGAAATATCTGTCCCGTTCGGCCCGACGGTGATCCAGGTTTTGCTCGCAGCGTCATAGGCCACGGCGGAGCGGTAGCCATGGGGCGGGGTTTGGGCCGGTATCCAGGTGTTGCCGTCATCGAGAGTGTAGGCTGCAGTTGCTGTTGACTCTTCAGGATTCTTGAAGTCTCCGCCGACTGCGACCGTAATTCCAATGAAGGCAGGCCTGTTGGACGCATTCATTGCACCGATCGAGAACACCCCGGAAGAGCCGGTATGGCTTCCAACCGGTAGCGGCTGCCTGTCCCATTTGCTTCGTCTGCCCTCGCGATCGAGGTCCGCCTCCGAGCTGTCATCAACACAAATTTCCATCGTCGCTATGGAATATACGAAGGCGCCTCCGGAGCCTCCGGAGCCGAAGCTCACGAATCCGCCGGATGCGGCCATAGAGGAGTTGCTTGCGGCAAATGCTGCCTGCTCACCCGGCTGCACGCGCAGCCCCTTATTGTGTTGCCTGATCCAGGTGTGTCCGGAATCATCCGAGGCAAACAAGACGAACGTTCTTTTCACTGGGTCCCCGAGCAGCCAGCCCAATGTCCGAATCGAAAAAAAGCGCATCCCAAAACCCATCCTTGTCCGGGTTCGTGAATACCAGCTTCCATGTGTGGCACCCGTCCGTAGTCTTGTAGAGCCTTGAGAGATCGCCTTTGCCGCTCGACATCACGATGGCCGTGTTCGCATCGAAGGCCTGAATGCCGCGGAAGTCGAGATGCTCGGCGCCGGGCGGAACGGCGCAAGCCTGCCACAGATAGCCGCCGTCCTCCGTGCGCAACACGGTGCCGTTTGTGCCCGAGGCCCACGCCACGCCTCCGCCCACATTGTCGATGCCGCGCAGATCGGCTGTGGTGCCGGAATTCTGGATTTCCCACTGCGCATGCGCCACGCCGCAGGCGGCCAGCAGAAACACAAGCAACCATGCCCGCCCATTCATAGCGAACAGTTTAGGCGATCGGCAGTCCCGGTGGCTGACCCTTTCTTCCCCGCCCAGCCGTCCTCCCTGAACTTTTTCGCCCCCGATGCGTAACTCTCTGCATCCCAGACCGCACTTTCCTGCGGATTAGAAGGTAGCAGCGAGTTTTATGGCCGGCGACTGGCAGCCCCACTTCGAACAACTCGTCGACGAGCACCAGTCGATGGTTTTTTCGCTCGCGCTTCGCATGACCGGCGACCGCGGATTGGCCGAGGAGATCGCGCAGGATGTTTTCCTGGAGCTGGACCGGAACCTCGAGAAAATCGCCTCGCCGCTGCACGCGAGTTTGTGGCTGCGGCGCGTGACCATGAGCCGGTCGGCCGACGCGTTGCGCAGGCGGCGAGTGCGTTGCATCGACCAGTGGGTTGAGATCGACGAGAACTACGGCGCGCAGGCGGAAGAACGCAGCTCACCTCTCGGAGCGCGGATTGAACAACTTTTGGCGACCCTGCCCGAGGCGCAGCGCGCGGCGTTGGTTCTTCGCTACCAGGAGGACCTGACGCCGGAGGAGATTGCGGCCACGTTGAACGCGCCATTGGCGACGGTGAAAAGTCACCTGCAACGGGGATTGAAGCTGCTGCGGGCCAAGGCAGCGGTCCACTTGAAGGAGTATGTGCGTGGAGTTTGAACCCATGGACGAGTTGGAACGGGAGCTGCGCTTGGGCCTGCAGCGCCAGCCCGCGCCCCCGAGCCTGAAGCGCAAGGTGATGGAGCGCCGCTGGCAGCAGCGCTCGCGGCAGCACAGGCGCATGGTGTGGTTTGAGCGGCTTGCGGCCTCGGTGGTGCTTGCGGGTGTGGCGGGCGGAGCAGCGTTTTGGCAGCACGAGGTGGAGCAGCGCAGGGGTGAAGAGGCCAAGCAGCAGGTGTTCACGGCGCTGCGCATCACCAATCGCGCGCTGCGCGTGATGAATGAGCAGTTGCAGCAGCGAAACAGGGATTCGCACTAAGAAGGACTCGCAGCAGGCAAGGAGAATCGAGCATGAAACATCGAATGGTTGTTCTGATTTTTGCGGCCGCGGCGCTGGCTGCGCCGGCAATGGCCCAACCCTCACCCTCGCCGTCGCCTCTGCTGTTGCCGGCGCTGATTGAAAAGGAGTTGGCCGCGCGCGCCGCAAATGTAACCGAGGTGACGCTGGGCAAGAACATGCTCGACTTCGCGGCGAAGTTCATGAACGACAAGGACAAGGATGAAGCCGCGACCAGGCAATTGATCGAAGGTCTCGACGGTATCTATGTGCGCAGCTACGAGTTCGATAAGGAAGGCGAGTACTCGATGGACGAGATCGAGAAGGTGCGCCAGGCCTTCGAAACCCCCGAGTGGTCGCCGATGGTGCGCGAACGCGAGCGCAAGGGCGGGGAGAGCACGGACGTGATGGTGAAGCTGATCAACGGTGAGCCGCACGGACTGTTCGTGCTGACGGCCGAGCCGAAGGAGCTGACCATCGTACTCATCCTAGGGCCGATTCGCATGGACCAGCTCAGCATGTTGAAGGGGATCGGCGGACTGGGTGCCCTGGGCGACGTGGAGAAGAGCACGAAGCACAAGGAGAAGGCCGACGAGAAGGCCACGAAAGGCGGCAACCAATGAACAGGCACTTCTCCACCCCGGCGACGAAGACCTATCGCCCGGGGCCCCGGATCTGGATTCCCCTTGGTTGCGCGGTGCTGTGCGTCGTTGTGATCGTTCCATGGGTTGCGCTGGCAGCCGGCGGCGGGGGCGGCTTTGACGGCGTGGTCAGCTCCATCGAGAGCCGCTATCACGTGCACGCCACGCGCATTCCGTTCATGGGGCTGGCAAGCGTGGTGGCGTGGACGGCGACGCATGGTGGCGTGGACGGCGTGAAGGTGGCTGATTTCGAGCATTTCTCCACAACTGTCGACGGCGATGAGCTGAATCAACTGGTGGAGGAGAAGCTGGGTCAGGGTTGGGAGCCGATGATCCGCGAGACGAGCCGCCACGGAGGCGAGCAAACCCTTATCTTCGCGCATCCTGAGCGCAGGCGGATGGCGCTCTTCATTCTCGATCTCAATGGGCGCGAACTGGATGTGGTGCAGGTCTCCGTCGATCCCAGGCGGCTGAGCGAGACAATCGGCAAGTACGGGCATCACCATCGCGATGGCGGGGACGAATCGGACTGACGCGGGGCCTCTGCGGCCTGCTACGGCGTGCGCGTCATCAGATCGACAAACATCCTCTGGAAGCGGGCGAGGTCGAGGTCAAGCTGCGCGTGGACGAGGCGCACGCCGGTGGCAGGCTTCAGCTTCTCCGGCCAGGTGAGTGTATCGCCGTAGCTTGGGCCGTGGCTTAGGTCCACATCCATATAGACAAGCCGCTCTTGGGTGACGATCGCGGGGTCGATCCATATGCAGGCCTCGAGCTCGTCCCACATATACGTGCGCCGCTGGCTCCATGCGGCGATGTAGCGCGCGGCGGGGGCCTGCGACTTGGCAATCGCATCAAGCATCTCCTGTGTGAACGGCGCCTTCATGGAGATATCCACAGTGGTGGCGTCGATGCGCGGCCAATCGGCGTGCAGAACGATGTGCGCGGCCTCGGGATCGAACCAGAAGTTGAACTCGTGGCGCGGGTCGGTGGCGAACTCCGGATCGGCGGTCTGGGGATTGAGGCTGCCGCCCATGAGCACAATGCCTTTGGTCAGCGACGCGAACTCCGGATCGATGGAGACAGCCAGCGCAATGTTGGTGAGCGGCCCGGCGGCGTAAATGGTCACCTGGTGCGGGTGCGCGCGCACCTGCCGGATGAGGAAGTGGGCGGCGTCTTCATCGAGGGGCCTCGTGGCGGGAAGGCCCTCGGGCATGGGCGGAATCTCGTAGGGACCATGCAGCTGGAACATTGCAGGAGCGGAAGGCGCGGCTCCGGCCGTGGTTTCCGCCGGCATGGTATGGTTGCGGCCCCACGCGCCGAGCCACGTGACCTTGCCGGCGAGCGCCTCTTCGAGGCGCGTCTCTTCTTGGGTGCGGACGAGCGGGAAAACGGCGCCACGGGCGACGGGAACATCGGTGTGGCCGGTCAGCTCCAACATGCGCAGTGTGTGCAGTGTTTCTTCGTCGCGCCAGGCGTCGCCGGTAACCATGGTGATGCCCAGCACCTGCACTTCGGGCGCCTGCAGCAGCGCCAGTATGGACATCTGGTCGGAGCCGCCGGGGCCGGAGCCGTCCTGGTCAATGAGCACGAGGCGTTTCTGCGCGGGAAGCAGCGCGGCGCACCCCGCCAGCAGCAGGATTGCAAAGGCTTTTCTCATAGATGGGTATTGTGGCACACCAGCGCCCGCTGTCACGTGCCTTCGCATCCAAGCAAATCCCGGTCGATCGCCGACCGCTGACCCCTGATTCCTAATCCCTGCCTCACCGGCGCCCAAAGCCGCGGGGCGTGAACTGCGGCGCAACGGGCAGATTGGTTTTGCCTTCGGGATAGACCACGAGAAAACGGTCTTGCCCCTCGCCCACGCTGGCAGTCTCAACTCCTGCGAGCGACCGGCAGGCCAGATGCAGCAGGCGCCGCTCGCGGCTGTTCATGGGCGGAAAACTGTAGGGAACGCCGGTTTGGCGTACCTTTTCCGCGGCGGTTTCAGCGGCCATACGCAGCTCCTGCGCGCGGAGGGCCTTGAAGTTGGCGGCGTCGAAGCTCACGAGATCGTGCTCGTGGTGGTCCAGGCGCAGCATCTGCACGGCAAGGGTCTCCAGCGCCCGCAGCAGCTCGCCGTTGTGCTGGACCACAAGCGGCACATCGGGGCCGGCTAGCTCCACGTAGATCTGGCGCGCCTCGATGCCCTGCGGATCGCGCGCGCCCTCGCCCGCCGTGATGCGGTACTTGAGGCGTAGCCCGCCCAGCTTGTTCAGGGTGTTCAGAAATCCGGCGATCTTTTGAGCGGCCAACTGCAGGTCTTCAATCGGCATAACAGACAAGTATCGCAGAGCGGGGGGCGATGTCGGAGGCCGATTTGCTGAATTCGTTCGGCTTGCACGACGGATCCGGCTGTTCTGCGTCAGGTTTCTTCCGGGGGAACGTTTTTGCGGGACTGCGCGTTTCCCGCGGGGCGCTCTCGCGAACCCAATTCACGCAGAGTGCTGCTCCAGCTTGTATCCTTCTGAATGTGACTTCGTGGCACGAATCCTGGCGAGGCGCGCGGCAGCGCCGTCACGGCCGCCTGGCGGCAATCGGCTCTCTTCTGCTGCTGTTCGCGGCCGTCCTTAGCCGCACTCAGGCGCAAAACAACGCCGCTGCCGCGGACACCACGGGCGCGGGCAAGCCCGTCGTGATCACGCTGGACGATGCGATCCGGCTGGCGCAGGCGAGCGAGCCGGCGTATGTTGCAGCGGCGGCTGCGAGCCGGATCGCGGGATTGGACAAGTCGATTGCGCTCGCCGGTCTGCTGCCCAACGTGTCCTATTACAACCAGGGCCTCTATACGGAACCCAACGGCGCGCACGGCCAGGTGGGCCAGGTGTCTGATACACCGGATCTGCCGAAATTCATTGCCAACAACGGCGTCAGGGAGTATTTCAGCCAGGCGATCGTGAACGAGACGCTGGGGCTGGGGCCGGTGGCGGCCATGCGTCATGCTGACGCCGCGGCGGCGATGGCCAATGCGGAGCAGGAGATTGCGCGCCGCGGGCTGGTCGCTGCCGTGATCACTTTGTTCTACAGTTCCCTGGCGGCAGACCACAAGCTGACAGTGGCCGAGCAGGCGCGGCAAGAAGCCGCCGACTTTACCAAGCTCACCACCGAGCGGGAGCAGGCGCGCGAGGCGGCACACGCCGACGTGGTGAAGGCGCAACTCCAGGAGCAGCAGCGCGACCGGGATTTCGCAGACGCCCGGGTGGCTGCGGGAAAGGCACGTCTGGAGCTCGGCGTGCTGCTGTTTGCCGATCCCCGTACCGCGTACACGCTGAGCGCCCCGGAGACGGCGCCGCCGCTCGCGTCGAAAGCCGATGTGGACCAAGCCGCGGGCCGCAACAACCCCGAGCTGAAGAACGCACTGGCCGCGCTGGCCGCGAGCAACGCCGAGGTGCAGGCGGCATGGGGCGCGTTGCTGCCCAACGTGGGCCTGAACGTGACCTACGGCGTCGACGCGCCGCAGTTTGCCGCCAACGGTCCCGATGGCGTGCGCAACCTGGGCTACTCGGCGAGCGTCACGGTAAACATCCCCGTTTGGGACTGGCTTGCAAGCGAGCACAAGGTGAAGCAGAGCGAGATCCGCCGCAATGCCGCGCAGGTGGCGCTGAGCGCCACGCAGAGAAGGCTGATCGCCCAACTGGATGAGGCGTACGACGAGGCCCAGGCAGCGCGCGATCAACTGGCGTCGCTGGACCAAAGCGTGGCCACCGCGGCCGAGAGCCTGCGCCTGACCAAGTTGCGCTACACCGGCGGCGAGGCCACGGTGCTGGAAGTAGTGGACGCGCAGAACGCCTACGTGACAGCGGAAAATGCGCGCGCCGACGGGCGCGTCCGCTACGAAGCGGCGCGCGCCGCACTGCAAACGATCACGGGAACCATGTGAACCGGTTATGAGCGAAATGACGAAGCAGAGTACAACCCGAAGGGCATGCTTCCTGCGGCGGCACACCATGTTGGCGGCCGCTGCATTGCTGCCCATGGCATTTTTGCCGGGCTGCAAGAATGCTGCCCCGCCCCCGACGCAGGTGATGGTGCAGGCTCAGCATCCGGGACAGGGGCCGATCGCCGAGCAGGTCACCGCCGACGCCATTCTGGCGCCCATTGCGCAGGCTGCGATTGCGCCCAAGTTCAGCGCTCCCGTCAAGAAGTTCTATGTCGAGCGCGGATCGAAGGTGAAGAAGGGCGAGCTGCTGGTCACGCTGGAAAACGCCGACCTCGCGGCCGCAGCCATGGACAACAAGGGATCGCTCGAGGCGGCGCAGGCGGCGTATGCCACGGCCACCAAGGCGCAGGTGCCGGAAGATACGCTCAAGGCTGAGTCAGACCTGGCCGCCGCCAAGGCGAATCTCGATCTGAACAAGAGCATTGTGGACAGCCGCAAGCAATTGTTCGCCGAGGGGGCGATTCCGGGGCGCGACCTGGACACCGCCGAGGCCGCGCTGGTGCAGGCGCAAGCGGCCTATGACGCGGCCGCCAAGCATCTGCAGTCGGTGCGCAGCGTGAGCCGCGAGGCCGCGCTCAAGGCGGCGCAGGGACAACTGACTTCGGCCGAGGGCAAATACAAGGGCGCCGAGGCGCAGGTCGATTATTCCGAGATTCACAGTCCGATCAGCGGAGTGGTCACGGACCGGCCTTTGTTCGCCGGCGAAACTGCCGCGGCCGGAACACCGCTCATCACCGTGATGGATACCTCCGTGCTACTGGCCAAGACACACATCGCGCATAGCCTGGCGCAGCAGTTGAAGGTAGGCAGCGAAGCCAAGGTATTGGTGCCAGGCGTGGCTGATCCTGTGCCGGCGAAGGTTTCCATGCTCAGCCCGGCGCTTGATCCGGGCAGCACCACCGTCGAGGTCTGGATGAAGATCGACAACACGGCCGGGAAGCTTAAGGTGGGCTCGCCCGTGAAGGTCTCGATCACCGGCAAGACCATCGCTCAGGCGTGGAAGGTGCCCGACTCCGCGGTCGCGACGGCGGACGATGGCTCGAAGTCGGTGATGGTCGTGGGCAGTGATGGCGCGGCGCATCGCAAGCCCATCACTCTGGGCATCGACGACGGCAAGGAAGTGCAGGTGGTGAGCGGACTCGCGCCTGCGGATCTGGTGATTACGGTGGCGCCCTACGGCCTGGACGAAGGCACGAAAGTGAAGGTGAGCGCGGCGGCGCCGGCGGGTGGAGGGAATGACTGATGCCCGATGAAGGGCCCATTGGGCGTATAGGCCACGGGCACAAGCACTTTTGGCTGGCCCGGTCCACGCGCCCCATCTTCTTCTTCGCCGTCATGCTCACGCTGGCCGGCGTCTATCTCGCTTTTAAGGTGCCGATCTCGGTCTTCCCCGAGACCAACTTTCCCCGCGTCATTATCGGCGTCGACAACGGCGTGATGCCGGTGGAACAGATGGAAGTGACCATCACCCGGCCGATCGAGAATGCGGTCAACTCCGTTCCTGGGCTTACGTCCATACGCTCCATCACGAGCCGCGGCTCGGCCGAGGTGGACCTGTCCTTCAACTGGAACGTGGACATGGTCCTCTCGTTGCAATTGGTGAATTCGGCGCTTGCCCAGGTGCAGCAGACGTTGCCGCCCACGGCCCACATCACCACCAACCGGCTCACCTTCGCCACCTTTCCGGTTCTGGGCTATAGCCTCACCTCCGAAACGGTTCCGCAGACCCAGCTCTGGGAGATCGCCACCTATGACCTGAAGCCGCCGCTGAACCGCGTGGAGGGGGTTAGCTCCGTGCTGGTCCAGGGCGGACAGGTGCCGGAGTATCACGTGGTGCCGAACCTTGCGTTGCTGCAGAACTCCGGAGTCACCATCACCGACCTGGTGAACGCCATCAACGCCTCTAACATCGTGCAGTCGCCCGGCCTCTACGAAGCCAATCATCAGTTGATCCTGGGGCTGGTGGGAGCTCAGGTGCACGATATCGCCGCACTGCGCCAGCTTGTGGTCAAGACCACGCCGGGCGGCGCCCCGGTACGCCTCGGTGACGTGGCCACCATCGAACCGTCCACCATGCCGGTCTACACCGTGGTCACCGCGAACGGAAAAACCACGGTGCTCCTGAGCATTGCGCGGCAGCCTTCGAGCAACACCGTGGCTGTGGCCGACGCCGTAGCCCAGGAAGTAGCCGCACTCCAGCAAAAGCTGCCGCCGGGCGTCAAGCTTGAGCTCTTTTACGACCAGTCGCAACTGGTGCGCGATGCCATCTCCAGCGTGCGCGACGCCATCTGCATCGGCCTCGCTCTGGCCTGCGTGATTCTTTTCCTCTTCCTGCGCGACTGGACCTCCGCGCTGATCGCCGGGCTGGTGATCCCGGTAACGATCGCGATCACCATCCTTGCGCTCTGGATCATTGGCGAGAGCTTCAACCTGATGACGTTGGGCGGAATGGCCGCGGCCATCGGCCTGATCATCGACGACGCCATCGTGGTCGTGGAGAACGTCGTGATGCATCGTGACGCGGGCGAGCACCGCGCCGACGCCGTTCGCAAGGCGCTCAAAGAGCTCACCGTCCCGCTGCTCGGGTCCACCATTACGCCGGTGGTGGTCTTTCTGCCCCTGGTTTCGATGAGCGGCGTGACCGGTGTCTTCTTCCGCGCGCTGGCTATCACCATGACCGCGGCCCTGCTCACCTCCCTGGCGCTGGCGCTTACCTGGACACCGGGCCTGAGCTACGTGCTGCTGCGCGAGCACCGGGCCCCAGGCGATGGGTCTTCGTCGTCGGGGTTGGAGCACGGGCCCGAAGGCGAGAGCAACAGCGACAGCACCCCCGAGCACAGCGCCGGCCGCCTGCTCGAGCGCGTCCTTCGCCTGCACGCCCAGGTTCTGGAGTGGGCGCTGGCCAAACCGCGGTGGGTCGGCGGAATCTGTGTGCTCCTGGTTCTCGGCACGTTGGGTGGGTATCAGTTGCTGGGTACGAATCAGCTGCCGGAGATGGACGAGGGCGGATTCATCCTCGACTACTTTATGCCGCCCGGCAGTTCGCTGAGCGAGACCAACCGCGTGCTCCAGGACGTGACGCGCATCCTCGAGTCTATCCCCGAGGTGGAAAACACCTCGCGGCGCACCGGCTTGCAGTTGGGCCTGGCCACAGTTACTGAAGCGAACACCGGCGACTTCACGGTGAAGCTCAAAGCCAAGCGCAGCCGCTCAGTCTGGAATGTGATGGGCGAGGCGCGCGCCCGCATCAAGGCGGCTCAACCGGAGTTGGACATCGAGCTCACGCAGGTCCTGCAGGACAACATCAACGACCTGTCCAATACACCGGAGCCGATCCAAGTGAAGGTCTTTTCCAATGATGCCGCGTTGCTGACCCAACTGGGCCCGCGCGTGGGCGACGCCATCAGCAAGGTCCCCGGTGTCGTCGATGTCGCGAATGGAATCGACAACACCATCAGCGGACCCGCCACCACCTTTCAGGTCGACCCGACCGTCGCCTCCCGGTTGGGCTTTACACCCACCGAAGTTTCTGACGACGCAACTTCGATCCTGGATGGAATTACCACCAATCCGCTCATCGCTAACGGGCGAGCGTACACCATCCGCGTGCGCCTTGGAAGCGAGCACCGCAGCTCGCTCGACGCCATCGAGACCACGGTCTTCAATAGCGCTTCAGGCCATACGGGAACGCTGGGCTCGCTGGCCAGCATCCAGCAGTTGCCGCCGCAAAACGAAATCAAGCGCGAAGACCTGCAGCAGCTTGTGGAGGTGACCGCCGGCCTGGAAGGTTCAAACCTGGGCGGAGTCATGGAGAAGGTGCAGCAGGTAGTGGCGGCCCTGCATCTTCCCGCGTCGGTTCGCGTTGTGTACGGAGGCACCTACCAGCAGCAGCAGCAATCCTTCCGCGATTTGCTGCAGGTGCTGGTGCTCGCGCTGGGGCTGGTCTTCGGCGTGCTGCTCATCGAGTTCCGCAACTTCCCCGCGCCGGTTTCCATTCTTGCCTCGTCGGTGCTCTCCATCTCGGGCGTCATCCTCGCCCTTCTTGTCACCGGCTCCACGTTCAACGTTTCGTCGTTCATGGGACTCATCATGGTCATCGGCATCGTGGCCAAGAATGGCATCCTGCTGCTCGATGCCGACGAGCGATTCCGCGCGCGGGGCTTTTCGCCCCGCGAAGCCATGCTGCACGCGGCGCAACGCCGTCTGCGGCCGATCGTTATGACCGCTCTCGCCGCGGTCTGCGGCATGTTGCCACTGGCCTTCGCGCTGGGCGCCGGCTCGCAGATGCTACAGCCGCTGGCCATCGCCGTGATCGGCGGCCTCACCGTCTCCATGGTGCTCAGCCTCGTCGTGACTCCGTTGGTCTACTTCCTGCTTACGCGTCGCCGGGAAGTGCAGCAAGAGGAAACCGCATAGCGGCGAAAACTGGACGGCCTTCGGGCTTGAGGACGACGACAGAGAGGCCGGCGGATCGATCCACTCGAGGAAACTCCGAGGTCC
Source organism: uncultured Acidobacteriaceae bacterium (assembly GCA_963836525.1). Taxonomy (GTDB): domain Bacteria; phylum Acidobacteriota; class Terriglobia; order Terriglobales; family Acidobacteriaceae; genus Telmatobacter. Next base: position 749,966 of record CAWIJW010000003.1, on the reverse strand, counting down.
AGAAAGCTCTGATGCAAAGGAAAACAAGGATGGAGAACACCATGAGTGCTGAATCCCCGACGCATGAGCAAAAACTCGACCAGCTTGCCGAAGTAGCCGTGAAGGTCGGCCTCGGCCTGCAGCCGGGTCAGGAGCTTCTGATGACCGCGTCGATTGACGCGCTGCCGCTGGCGCGGCGTATTACCGAGCACGCCTATCGCGCGGGCGCCGCGCTGGTGACGACGCTCTTCACCGACGAAGAGTCCACACTGATGCGCTATCGCTTCGCGCTTGGCGAGAGTTTCGACCGCGCTGCCGCCTGGCTCTACGACGGAATGGCCGCGGCGTTCAAAAGCGGCACCGCGCGGCTGGCAATCGCAGGCGGCAATCCCATGCTGCTTTCGCACGAGGATCCGGATAGGGTGAGCCGCGCCAATCGCGCCCTCTCCCAGGCCTATCGGCCGGCGCTCGAGTTGATCACGCGACACGAGATCAACTGGACCATCGTTGCCAGCGCCACGCCTGCATGGGCGGCCGCCGTGTTCCCCGATGATGCGCCTGAAACAGCTCTCGCCAAACTCTGGAATGCGATCTTCGAGGCATCGCGCATTCAAGCCGCCGATCCTGTAAGCGCCTGGAAGGAGCACGATGCCGGTCTGCGCAGCCGCGCCGCCCGCCTGAACGAAAAACGCTACTCGGCGCTGCACTATCGCGGTCCCGGCACCGATTTCCGTCTCGGGCTGCCCGAAGATCATCTCTGGCTGGGTGGCGGCACCGTTGCGGGCAACGGCGTGTACTGTATCCCCAACATGCCCACGGAAGAAGTGTTCACCCTGCCGCATAAGGACCGCGCCGACGGCACCGTTTCGGCGACCAAGCCTCTCTCGCACCAGGGAACCATGATTGAAGGCATTCAGGTTCGCTTCGAAGGCGGGCGCATCGTGGATGCGCGCGCCACCCGCGGCCAGGAAGTGCTACAGAAGCTGATCGAAACCGACGAAGGCGCGCGCCGCCTGGGAGAGGTGGCGCTGGTGCCGCATTCGTCGCCCATTGCCCGCAGCGGAATCATCTTTTCCAACACGCTGTTTGACGAGAACGCTGCCTCGCATATCGCGCTGGGGCAGGCCTATGCATCGTGCCTGCGCGATGGAGACAAGCTCACTTCGGAGCAGCTCGCAGCCAGGGGCGCAAACCAAAGCCTGATCCATGTGGACTGGATGATCGGTTCCGAGAAGCTCGATATCGACGGCATCACAGCTTCAGAAACCGCGGAGGCGCTGATGCGCCAGGGTGAATGGGCGTAGGATCGCCGCGTTTCGAGCCGATTGCCCAACTCCGGAACGGCAGAGTAGGATGCCACTGAAATAGTTTTCAGGAGATTCCTGCCATGCGCCTTTCTGCCGTTCTGCCAGTCGCCGCTCTTGCTCTGTGCTCGTTCACCGCTTTCGCACAAAAGCCGGTTCCAAAGCCTGCCAAGGCGCCGGGGCCGCAAAAGTCCGCCCAAAAGTCTGCCCCACCGCAGGTGGCGCAGACGCCACCCATGGGCTGGAACAGTTGGAACTTCTTCGCTGGCCGCGTCACCGATCAGGACATTCGCAACGCCGCCGACCAGCTCGTTGCCAGCGGCATGCGAGACGCGGGCTACATTTACGTGAACATTGACGATACCTGGGAGGGCGATCGCGACGCCGACGGCGTGCTGCACTCGAATGCGAAGTTCCCTGACATGAAGGCGCTGGCCGACTATGTGCACTCGAAGGGGCTCAAGCTGGGCATTTACTCGTCGCCCGGGCCAAAGACCTGCGCCGGCTTTGAGGCTTCGCTCGACCACGAGGCTCAGGACGCGCTGCTTTACGCATCGTGGGGTGTCGACTATCTGAAGTACGACCTTTGCAGCTTCATCCCCGCCGTGATGATGAAGCAGGCGCCGGGCGACAAGGCCGCGCAGATGCGCCTGATGGTGGCGGCCTACGACAGGATGAACAAAGCGCTGAAGGCGACGGGACGGCCGATTGTCTACTCGCTGTGCCAGTACGGATGGGATTCGGTGTGGGAGTGGGGACCTGAAAGTGGGTGCGAACCTGTGGCGCACCACCGGCGATATCCAGGCCAACTGGAACAGCATCTACTCCATCCTGAACCAGCAGGCCGGACTGGCCAAATACGCAGTGCCCGGCCATTGGAACGACCCTGACATGCTCGAGGTGGGCAACGGGAAACTCTCGCTGGCCGAGAACCGCACGCACTTTTCCATGTGGGCCATGCTGGCCGCGCCACTGCTCGCCGGCAACGACCTGCCCAACATGACGCCTGAGATTCGCGCCATCCTGACCAATCGCGACGTGATCGCCATCGATCAGGATCACCTTGGCCGCGAAGCCACGCGCGCTTACTCTGACGGAGAGGTGGACGTCTGGACGCGTCAACTCTCCGGCGGAGCCATGGCCATCGCCATCATCAACGCCGGCAGCGACCGCTACTCCACGCATCCGTTTCATTTGAGCCTGGCAAAGCTCGGCCTGCATAGGCCGCAAAAGGGCAAGGACCTTTGGACCGGCAAAGAGATCACGCTCACCGACAACATGCCGCTCGAGATCGCGAGCCACGACATTTTGCTGGTGCGGATTGTGGCGCCGAAGTAGAACAGCGGCCAGTGGTCAGTGGTCAGACGGCCCGTCCCAAACACACCGCAAACCAGCCGCGCCCATCGGTCCACGTTGACACGGGCGCGAAGCCAGCTTCGGCCAGCAGCGCCTCCGCCTGGCCCGGGCGATATTTATAGCTGTTCTCGGTGTGGATGGTCTCGCCGGGAGCGAAATCGACCGCGAGGTCCAGCGCGTCCACTCGCACCCGCTGCGCCGTGCGGCTCTCAAGATGCATTTCGATGCGCGATCGGCCAGCGTTCCACAGCGCACGATGTGCGAAGACATCCGGGTCGAAGTCCGCGTCGAGCTCGCGGTTGAGGCGCACCAGAACATTCCTGTTGAAGGCCGCGGTCACTCCGGCCGCATCGTCGTAAGCGGCTACGAGCGTCGCCTTGTCCTTCACCAGATCGACGCCGAGCAGGAAGCCGTCGCCGGGATTGAGCCCGGCACGCACCCGTCGTAACAGACGCGCGGCCTGGTGCGGCTCAAAGTTCCCGATGCTCGATCCGATGTAGAGCACCAACCGCCGCTCTCCGCGGCCAACCGCGCCGAGATGAAACCTGTGCCCATCGCCATGGGTGTAGTCCATCACGCGCGGCGCCACCGTCACGCCTGCGATCTCGCGCTCGATCCGCCGTCTCGCTCCGTCGAGCGCGCTCGCCGACACATCGACTGGCTCATAGACGACCGTTCTCTGGTGCTCGACCGCAGCCCGTAACAAGAGCCGCGTTTTGTCCGCCGATCCCGCGCCCAGCTCCGCGATGCGCAGGCGCGATCCGTTCGCTGCGTGAGCGATCATCTCTCCGGCGTTCGCCGCCAGAATGCCTCGCTCCGTGCGCGTCAGGTAGTACTCGTCAAGCTCGGTGATGGCCTCAAAGAGCTGCGAGCCGGCGTGATCGTAAAACAGCCAGGCAGGCAGCCGCTTGGGCCGACACGCAAGTCCTTCGCGGACCGCTGTGGCGACGAGTTCGTCGAATTGCAGTACTGGGGCAGGGGAAGCTGCTGCGCTCATTTGCTCTCAGTTGGATGCGGCCGAAGCGCCTACGACGCCAGCCGGATGCCGGAAAACTGCCATCGTGTCTCGGGGGAAAAGAAGTTGCGGTAGCTCGAGCGGATGTGCCGGGCCGGCGTGACGCACGATCCGCCGCGCAGGACCATCTGCCCGCTCATGAACTTGCCGTTGTACTCGCCCAGCGTGCCGTCGAGCGGGCGAAAACCGGGGTAGCCCAGGTAGGCGCTGCTCGTCCACACCCAACAATCACCGTACCACTTCGTGCCGTTCTGGTTTTGGAAGGGTTTGGCCGCGGCCGCAGGCATCAGCCGCCCCGAATCAAGCAGATTGCCCTCGACCGGCTGACCTTCCACTGCCGCTTCCCACTCAAATTCCGTGGGCAGCCGGCGGCCCGCCCAGCGCGCGTAAGCGTCTGCCTCGTAAAAACTTACCTGGCTCACTGGCACCGCTGCGAGCTTCTCCAGCGGTTGCTCGCCGCGCAGGGTAAAGATGCTCCAGCCACCGCTCTCATTGCTCCAGTAGAGGGGCGCGCGCCAACCATTCGCCTTCACCGCGTCCCACCCCGCCGAGAGCCACAACGCCGGCGTCTTGTAGCCGCCATCGGCCATGAACTCCGCGTACTCGCCGCACGTAACCAGCCGGCCGGCCAGCGTGTAGGGCTCCAGCCACACGCGGTGCCGCGGCAGTTCGTTGTCGAAACAGAAGCCTGCGCCCTCGTGGCCCGCCTCGCGCAACCCACCATCAAACTGCTGAGACTCCAGCGCCGCGTGGCCTCCGCTGTCTCGCCCGTTTTTCGTCCTTGGGCCACCTTCTGGCCGTGCCGGGCGATCGGCCGTCTCGCCCAGGTACACCGGCCGCAGCGGATTAGTGAAGAAGGCATTCAGGATGTCGGTCAAGAGCAGCTCCTGGTGCTGCTCCTCGTGGTTCACGCCCAGCTCGATGCGGCGCAGCGCCTCTGGCTCCGGCTCCCGCTCGAAGAGCCGCTCCATGGCCTCATCCGCGTGCTCGCGGTAGCGCAGGACCTCGCTGAGCCCCGGCCGCGAAAACGACGATCGCAGCCGCTTTTCAGGAAATGCCGAGAAGCTTTCGTAATAGCTGTTGAAGAGCCACGGGAAGTCCACGTGGAAGAGCTGGTAGCCGGGCAGAAACTCCCGCAGCACGAACGACTCGAAGAACCATGTGGTGTGTGCCAGGTGCCACTTGGCCGGCGAAGCCTCGGGGCACGACTGCACCATCATGTCCTCGGGAGTCAACGGCTCACAAAGAGCCATCGTCTGCCGGCGCGCGGTGTGAAAACAGCCGGCAAGGCCGGAGAGCAGGGGCGGGGAAGCGGTTGCGCTCAAAGGAGTTCTCCCATATGGGGTGAGTGTAGTTCATTTTGATGAAAACCACTGCCTTTAGACGGCTCGGGAAGGAGCGAGGGTTTCTTTTTTTTGCGCGGGCGGCAGCAACTCGCGCCGGAGCATCCCGTGCGGCCCGCGCGAACCCCGTGGGAAACGACCGGGCCTGTTGCGCGTCAAAATGCCGGGTGACACGGGAAATGCGCCCGACTGGCATTTGCACCCTATTGGTGCTCTAATTGCACCGTACGATTTGGCAGGATTGCCGCCCCCTCGCGCTGTCGAGAGGAGGGGTTATGAGTCTGTTCGAAGCGAACCGCTGGGTTTTGGCCACGGCACTGCTTACATCCTCCTTTGGAATACCTCGGGCCCTGCCAGCGCAGCCACAGAATCAGGCTCCGGCCCCAGCCGCAGTGCCGCCCGCAACCCCTGCCACTGCAACTCCAGCCCAAACAACCCCTGCGCTCCCACCCCCGACGCCCGAGCAACTCGGAGACGCACTCGTCGGCCATCAACGCTACCAGGCCGCCATTGCCGCCTATGCCAAAGAGCCGCAAAGGACGGCAACCATCTGGAACAAGATGGGCATTGCCTATCAGATGATGTTCAACTCAAAGGACGCGACCCGCTGTTACAAGGAATCTCTCAAGCTCGATCCGCGCAACCCTGACGTCCTGAACAATCTGGGCACGGTCTACGCCTCGCTCAAGGAGTACGGACAAGCAGACCGCCTGTACCGGAAGGCGCTCAAGCTCGAGCCGCGCTCCGCGGTCATTCTTAAGAACTTGGGAACCAACCTGCTCACCCAGCACAAGTACAACAAAGGCTGGGAGGCCTACCAGCAGGCCCTCGCCATCGATCCGGAGATCTTCGCCGATCACTCCAGTCCAACGGTCGAAAACCCCTCCAACGTGCAGGAGCGGGGAGCAATGAACTACTACATGGCGGCGGGCTGCGCGCGCGCCGGCCACACCGACTGCGCTCTCCAGTATCTCCGGTTGGCACTCGATGAGGGGTTTACCACCCGCAAGAAGGTGGCGTCCGACGCCGAGTTTGCCAGCCTGCGCAACAACCCCGACTTCCAGCAATTGATCGCCGAAAAGCGCTCCCAATAACCCTGCGGCAAAACCAGAGTCACTGTGCCCTGTATCGCTGTCTTCAGGGTCGCCGCTTCCTGTTGCTCCTACCCCAACGACAAAAATCAGTCGTTGGGGGCCCGGGTTGGTCGCGTCGACTTCCACCCCAGCGACGAAGACCTGTCGCTCCCCTGCAACGAGCGCAGACCGCGGACTTGAGTGTTGTGGCTCGGGGAATACCTACTCTGGTTTTGCGATAGCGCTGCCCGCGATCCATCTTCAGGGCCGCTGGTCCCCAGCCGCGCCATTTTTGTCACTTTTTACAATTCAATTACTTCTTTTCGCGAAGGTTCAATGGTCTAATTTAGGCAATCGGGCTGCACGGCATCGCGCGGTAGGAACTGTGAATCGCCCCTTCGATTCACGTTCTGGGAGGAACGATGTTGAAGTTTAGTCTCTGTCTTTGCCTGTCAGTGTGGGCGCTGGCTGCGAGCGTCGCTCCGTCCCAGAGTCTTCCAGCCGCGGTCCGCGCAAAAGGTCTCGTCGAGACGCATTCGCAGGATCCATCCGCTGTTAAGTTCGCGAACGAGCCTGACCAGCTTACCCCCGTCGAAATTGGCGACGCGCTGGTATATCACCAGCGCTACCAGGCTGCCATCGCCGAATACGCCAAATCTCCCGTGAGGACGGCTGCGGTGTGGAACGGGATGGGCGTCGCCAACCAGATGATCTTCAATCTCAAGGAAGCGACGCGGTGCTACAAGCAATCCCTCAGGCTCAATCCAGACGATCCTCAGGTCCTGAACAATTTGGGCACCGTGTACGAATCCATGGACGATTACAAGCGGGCGGATCGCGTCTACCGCAGGGCCCTGGAACTAGACCCGCATTCTGCGCTTACCAACAAGAATCTGGGGACGAACCTGATCGCGCAGCACAAATACAGCCAGGGCTGGGACGCCTATGAGAAGGCGCTCGCTCTCGATCCCGGGATCTTTGATACGAGCATCAGCCCCAGGATTGAGGACCCAGCTCCCCCCCACGAACGCGGTGCGGTGAATTACTTCATGGCGTTGGCCTGTGTCCGCACCGGGCAAACAGGTTGCGCCCTCGATTATCTGCGCCATTCGATGAATGAGGGCTTCGTGAATCCCAGGAAGATCGCCTCCGGGAGCGAGTTTGCCGGCCTGCGCGACAACCCGGCATTCCAGCAGTTGCTTGCAGAACAGCAACGCAGTCAGTAATGCAAGCCTCGCATGGAGCGCAAAACATCTCTGGGCCTCACACCGGCTACCGCCTTGGCGGCCGGGTGATCTTGTTTTCCTTCGACTTGGCTTAACGCCGTTTTTGCACGAGTAAGCTGCAATGAATCCGACGGTCGAAGTACCAGATCGCCCCTTCGATTCGTTCTCCGGGAGGAACAATCTTAAAGCTCAATGGAGTTCTCTCTCTGTCAGCGCTGATGCTGGCGGGCGTGATCGTTGCGCTCACAGATCTTCCAGCCAGCGCCTGTGCACAGGCTTACGCCGGGAAATCGTCGAAAGCCTCCGCCGCTGACCCTGTCATTGCGCCAACTCAGGCGAACTCTGTCGAGATCGGGGAGTGGCTCGTATCGCAGCGCCGCTACGAGGCCGCCATCACTGCGTACGCAAGTGCTCCTGAGATGACCGCCGCGGTTTGGAATAAGATGGGCGTCGCTTACCAGCTGATGCTCAATTCCAAAGACGCCATTCGCTGTTTCAGGGAATCGCTCAAGCTCAATCCGAGCGATCCCCTGGTTCTGAACAATTTGGGCGTGGTGTACGGGTCGTTGCAGGATTACGGAACGGCGGACCGCATCTTCCGAAGGGCGCTCAAGCTGGACCCGCATCACGCGCTGACCTACAAGAATCTCGGCACGAACCTGATCGCGGAGCACAAATACAGCCAGGGCTGGGATGCCTACCGGCAGGCTATGGCCAATGATCCTGGAATTTTTATCGCAGGACAAGAGCTCCGCGGTTGGTAACCCGGCCCACGTGCAGGAGCGCGGGGCGATGCACTATTACATCGCCACGGCCTGTGTGAGCGCCGGCCAAATCGACCGCGCTCTCGACTATCTTCGCTTAGCGCTGAATGAAGGCTTCGCGGAGGCCAGGAAGGTCGCCTCGGATACCTCGTTCGTAGCGCTGCGCGACAACCCCGGGTTCCAGAAGCTTCTCGCCGAAGAGACCGCCCGGTAAGGCGCATTGCTGAAGAGTCGGGCGCTTGCCACGCGCGGTATCGTCCTTCGCGCGCGCTTCCACGTCTATCTTGATGGGCGACCATTAGGATGCCGTGGGAGTTTCCGATGAAGACAAGCATTTTGCTGGCGACGATTGCCGCGGTTGTAATCACTGGTGCCGCCGGCGCTCAGGATGCCGGTTCAGCTCCGCCGGCCAGCCAGAGTTCCGGCCAAAACTCCGGTCCGGGATCGGGCGCCGGCGCCAGCCAGCCCGAGGGACGCCGCGGCGGCTTTGGCAGCGGCATGGGCGGGGGCGCGGGGTTGATGGGCCGCGGCCTCATGGGCACGGTGACCGAGGTTGCAGCGGACCACTACACCGTCAAGACCGACGTGGGCGACGTCTACACCGTCCACTTCACCTCCGACACCCGCATCGTGAAGCAGGCTGCCGGATTCCGCGGGCCCGGCGGCGGGGGCGTGGGTATGAGCGAGGGTCAGCGCATGGCGGGCGCGAGAGGCAGCCCGCAGCCGATCAATGCCACTGACATCAAGGTTGGCGATGCCATCGGCGTCATGGGCGATACTGACGCAACCGCCAAAACAGTGAGTGCATCACGAATTGTGCAGCTTGACCCTGAAGTTGCCCGGCAGATGCATGAGATGGCGGCCAACTTCGGCAAAACCTGGCTGCAGGGCAAAGTGACGGCCATCGACGGCACAAAGATCACTCTGACCGGCACAATCGACAACGCTCCTCACACGGTTGTCGCCGACGAAAACACGGCCTTCCGCAAGCACCGCGAGCCTGCGACTCTGGCTGATATTCAGGTGGGCGACGCCGTGCGCGTGGTAGGCTCCGTGAAGGATGGAATCTTTACTGCAACCAGCGTAAACGTGGCCGCTATGATGGGCGGCGAGACGCCTACCCTCCCGCGCAATTCGCCGCCGCAATAAGCACAGGTGGCTCTATTCGATCGATTGCAGGCTCCACGCGCCGTTGACCAGCACAAAGGTGGCTTGGCGCAGGGAACTCAGCTTGTTGCCTGGATTGTGCGCGATATTCTGCAGCGCATCCGGCACTCCGTCCAGGTTCACATTCTCGGTAAACGAAGCAATCCTTGTGTCCGCCACCGTCTGAATCTGGCCCACGTCGCGGGCCTTCAGATGGTTGGCGACCAGGGGCATCACAACCACGACAAACCTCGTATCGGTTGGGCTCTCCGGGCGCCATTGAATGACATCCCCGCCGCTTGCCAGCTTGAGTACTTTCTTGCCGTCCGGCGTGAGCGTAAAGTCGCCCCAGTACCCGTTGGGATATCTCTTGGTTTCGAACCAATACTTGGCTAAAACGCCCTGTTGCATTCCCCTATCGTTCACCGTGATGTTGGCCGGCACCGCGGGAGTCTGGTCGTACTTGGCCTGAATCATGGCCAATGCCTGGGCTTGCGTTAGTTCGGGCGCAGATTTGCAGCCCGCCATCCACAACCCCGCGCCCAACAGAACCAAAGCTCCCAAGGCCTGCATCTTCATCGCGTTCTTCACGTTTCCTCCCTGGACCGCATGAAACGGGTCGAATTGCTTCAACTCGCTATTTTTCATCTACTTTCCTCTCCTGTCAATGCACTTGAAAGTGACACCGCTCACACGTGAAAGTGCAAAAGAATGTGCGCGCCATCCCATAATCAGCGAAGCCTGTTTGACGTTTGCTCCTGAGCCGCGGAGGGGACAGCAAAAAAGCTCAACGCAGCGTCACCCTGTTCGAGCAGACGGGTTCGCCGGAGGCTGCCGTACTGCTCTTCGAGGGCGAGCTTGCGGCGGTGCTCGGCAACCACCAGCGCACCGGACGCGAGAATTTTGCCGGCCGCGCCGCCCAAAAGCTCAAGCACAGCCGCGTACTCCTGTACCGCATCGTAGGGTGGATCGAGAAACACTACATCGTAGGGTTCTGGTCTTGGATTGGGTCTCGTGGCCGATCGGAGAAACGCATTCACGCTCTCCGCATGAATGCAAACTCCGCTGCCGATCCCCAGGCGCGCCAGGTTGCCGCGCAAAATCTTCAGGGCCACCGGAGCACGTTCGACAAAGGTGACGCGCGCGGCGCCGCGGCTCAGCGCCTCCAGGCCTACGGCGCCCGAGCCGGCATATAGATCCAAAAAAGCCACGCCCCGAATGCGCGGCGCGAGCACGTTGAAGAGCGTCTCGCGCAGGCGATCGCTGGTAGGCCGGGTGCTCAACCCGTGTGGAGCTTCCAGCGTGCGCGAGCGGTATGATCCGGCGATAATGCGCATCGACTACGAGCATAGCGGACCCGCGCCACAGTGGGTGTTTCAGACCCGGGTTTGTATCCGGGCATGAATCAGGTTGCGGAAGAAGACCTGCGATGCGGAGCTTTGTATCAGGGCACGACTTCAGTCGTGCCGTAATCGACGAAGAATGAATCGGGCTTTAGCCCCTGAGGGAAAGCTTCTCCAAACTCACCCACTACCCACACAAAAAAGCTGAAAGCTGATGGCTGAAAGCTGATAGCTGCTTTTCGACCGCTGTGCCTCTACAATCGTTGTATGCGTGGCTGGTCAATCCCGCTGGGCCGCTGGATGGGCGTGGAAATGCGTGTCCACATCTTCTTCCCGCTGCTCGTCTTCGTCCTGTTTGCCATCAGCGGCGCGAACGGCTGGCCGCGCGGGTTGGCTCTCTTTCTTCTGCTGGTTGCGGCGGTCGCGGTCCGCGAAACTGCGCGGCTGCTGGTGGCGGCGTGGCTGGGACTGCGCCTTCGCGCCATTCTGTTGCTGCCCATCGGCGGCCTGTTCGCCTACGCCAATCCTGAGAGCCAGGAAAACGCCAACCGTGGCGCCGGCCAGTTTGCCCTCGCCCTCGCCGGCCCCCTGGCAAACTGGAGTGCGGCGCTCGCCGCTGCCGGCATCATCCTCGGCGCCAGCGGCGATGTGCAGCTCTTCGACCGTCCGTTCATCACTCCCGCCCATCTGCTTCGCAGCCTGGTCTGGATGCAGGCTTTTCTGGGTCTGCTGCACGTGTTCCCCGCTTATCCCCTCGATTGCGGCCGCCTCATCCGCTCGAGCTTCGCCCGCACGCACGGATTTGCTCCCGCGGGCCGTGCCGCCGCCGGCCTGGGACAGGTGCTGGCCTTGGCTGCCATGCTGGGCGGCATGCTGGTGCAGGAACCCTGGCTCATCCTCGCCGGTTTCTTCATCATGATCGGCGCTCAGGTTGAGGATCAGGGCGTGTTCTTCCAGTCGGTGGTCGATACCGTGCGCATGCGCGAGGTCATGCTCACTGACTTTGCCACGCTCTCGCCCTCTGACACGCTGGCCGACGCTCTCTACCGCTGCGTGCACTCCCTGCAGGAGGATTTTCCCGTCGTGCGCGGCCCGCAACTGGTGGGCATCGTCTCCCGGCAGCGCATCGTCGACACTCTGCGCAGCGAAGGTAACGGCTACGTGCAGTCGGTGATGTCGCGCGCCTTCCAGGTGGCGCGGCCTGAAGACACACTGGGCACCACCATCCGCCGCCTCACCGTCGGCCACGGCCTGCCCATGATTCCAGTCACCGAGAGTGGGCGCGTGGTGGGCATTGTCAGCGTGCAGAACCTCATGAACTCCATGGCGCTGCTGGCCGAGCAGCGGCGCATCGAACGCCAGGAAGCAGAGAACTAGCGTCCGGGGTGCCCCATCCTTCCGCAGCCTCATCGCGGAAGGGTGGGAAACCGCCAACCTTCGCTAGCAACCTCGGAGTAGAATTCTCGCGTTACGGCAGGGCGGCTCTTCAGTGAACAGAAGCGCTCGTGAAGGCGAAGTTATGAAAGACACATTGCGGAATTATCTTGTCCTTTGGCTCGCCTCCTTCATTGCAGCTTCTCTCGCCGCACACTTCCTTTATGGCAGCCCCAGTGTCGATTTCTGGTTTGCGTCAACCTCGGTCCCAACTCTTGACGGACGGTCTGTCTCTGTCCCACTTTGGCGGGTCATCCCTCTGAGTGAGGTGTGGTCCTACCTGATTGTGTCGATAGCCGGGGGAATTATCCTGGCAAAGATATTGACCATCATTGCCCAGTCTGCAATTGCGCATCACTGGAAGCGCACAGCTTTTTGGCTAACCGGACTTTTCTGCCTCGCTCTCATACCCTATTTTGTTTCGCTATTGGCGTATCCCGTGGGCCCATGGCGGAAATTGGGCCTTATAGTTTTCTACAACACTCGCGGCCCATTGGGGCCGACCATGGTATTTGCGACAGCGATCATCGTAGCGAGACTACTTTCAAACGCTGCACAATCGAACATGGGGAAAAGGCGGTTGTTTCTGACCTTGAGTGGGCTGGCATTTGCCAGCGTACTTATGATGTTCGCGATCGATTTTGTTATACCCAGACCACCGATGGGTTTATCCGACACGTTCATCGCGCTAATCATTTTCGATGGGATGATGTACGTTACATGGGCGATGATCGTTGTTTTTGCCGCGATGAAGCTGGTAATCGTCGCAATGCGACGCTTCCATACGCATGCTGCGACTTCGCACCTTGCCTAAACTGAACGCCCCACACTGGCATGCCAACTGACTTACAACACCGGGATGAATCTGCCAAGCCGCTCCCTCCCGGCCTCTACCTCGTCGCCACTCCCATCGGCAATCTGGGCGACATCACGCTGCGCGCGCTCGACGTGCTGCGCCGCGTGGACCGCATCGCCTGCGAAGACACCCGCCAGACGCAAAAGCTGCTCAACCATTTTCAGATCGCCACGCCCACCGTGAGCTGCCACGAGCACAACGAGCGCGCCCGCGCCCGCGAATTGGTTCAGGCGCTGAAGGCCGGCGCTCGCATCGCTCTCGTCTCCGATGCCGGCACACCGGGCGTGAGCGATCCCGGCGCCTGGCTCGTTCGCGAGGCCATCGCCGCGGGCGTGCCGGTCATTCCCATTCCCGGCGCGAATGCCGCCATCAGCGCGTTGATCGCCTCCGGCCTGCCCGCCGAGGGGTTTGAGTTCCTCGGATTCTTGCCGGAGAAACCGGGCGCTCGCCGCACGCGCCTTGAATCGCTTGCGGCCCGTTCCCAAGTTGACTCGCGCGCAGCCTCGCGCACGCTGATCTTTTACGAGGCGCCGCACCGCGTGCTCTCGACGTTGGCAGATCTCGAAAGCGTCTGGGGTCCCGCCCTGCGCGTAGCAGTGGCCCGCGAAATGACAAAGCTCCACGAGGAGTTTGTGCGCGGCACGATCGCCGAGGTCCGCCACGAACTCGCCGGCCGCGACCGTATTCGCGGTGAGATTACATTGCTCATCGAGGCGCCTGCGCACACTGCCTCGTCGGTTGGCGCGCCGGGCGCAGGAGCCGCGCCCGAAAAGATTGCGGACCGCATTGCGCGCATCCGTTCTGAGAACGGCATCGATGAGAAGGAAGCTCTCAAACGGCTGGCGCGGGAGCTGGGCCGGTCAAAGAGCGAGCTCTACCGCGAACTCCAGCGGGAGCGCGCCGCGAAACGCTAAAGATCGGCGAGAAGACCAGCCCCTGAAATCCCCGGCCAGACAGAAATCCGCAAAATCTTCGAGCGGTGGCTGCTCTCCTGCGTCTGTCCCATTGAAGCAACCCTCGGGACAATCAGAAACTCCGTCTTCACAATTCTTCGGTTCGAAAGCTCAAAGGGGGAGACATGGTATCGAAATGCGACGTGATGCAACGACGGAGCCTCAGCTTCGTCAGCCCGCTGCTGCTGGCGCTGGCCTTCCTTGCGCCAACCGCCAACGCTCAGGATCAGACCCAAACCGCACCCTGCAAGCCAGCTGAAACAAAACCCGACCCGGAGATCTATCAAACTCTCTACCTAGCCAACGCTACGGACGCGCAGAGTATCAACGACATTCAGACCGCCCTGCGCAACACGCTACCGCGGGCCAGGTTCTATTCCGTTCACTCGCAAGGCGCCATCACCGTGCGTGCGACACCCGACGACATCCAGCTCGCGCAAAAGGTCCTCGCCGATCTCGACAGGCCGAGGAAGGTCTACCGCCTTACCTACAAGATCACCGAGACGGACAACGGACAGTCAAAAGGCACTCAACACTTCACGCTGATTGTCGCTACGGGCGATCGAACGGTCTTCAAGCAGGGAGACCGCGTGCCCATCGTCACGGGCAAGAGCGGCGGTGGAGCCACACCGCAAGATTCCCAGGTCCAATACGCCGATGTCGGGCTCAATATCGACGCATCGTTGACCGCGAGTTCTGATGCGCTCACTCTGCGCACCAAACTCGAGGTCTCGAGCCTTGCAAATCAGTCGGCGGGCACGGGCGCGCGGGATCCAGACATTCGCCAGACAGTTCTGGAGGAAACGGCGGCCCTTGTGCCAAGCAAGCCGCTCGTTTTAGGCTCGCTCGATGTTCCGGGAACCACACGGCATGAGGAGATCGAAGTGGTTGCCGAGCCTGTGCGGTAGGCTCGGTCAGGCCTTCGCCACTTCCACCAGCACCGAGTAGAACGTCGCTCCGCCGCCGATGTCGGTCAACCGCTCGCTGGTCAGCGCGTTGATGTTGGCGCCGCCGGCATGCAGCTTGGCCCAGTCGAGCCGCGCCGCCACCACGCCTTGAGGCAGACTCGCATTCAGCATCGCAGTCAGCTCCAGCGACCCGCGATCGTTGAACACGCGCACCCGGTCTCCTTCCGCCACGCCGCGCGTCTGTGCGTCAGTGGGATGGATCTCGAGCCGCTGGCTGGTCCGCGTCTCCATCGCGCGATGGCCCGGCAAATTCGCGAAGGTCGAGTTCATGTAGTTGTCGTTCTTGCGGCCCAGCAGCTCCAGCGGAAATTTCAGCGCCGTTTCGCCCCACCGCGATTCGGCCGGAGCGGCAAAGGCCGGGAGCGGGTCGAGGCCCGCGGCCGCCAGCGCCTCCGAGAAGAACTCGATCTTGCCGGACGGCGTTGGCACGGGCCCGGAAGTGAACGGCAGGAACGGCCGGTTCGCAGGATCGGAATGGAACGCGAGCGGAACGTGCCCTTCGCGCTCCAGATCCTTAAATGTGATGTGCTCCATGTTCGCGTTTTTCGAGTGGCCGTCCGCGCCGATGGCGAGCGCCTGCCGGATCATCTCCTCCGGCGTGTCGCGGAAGCAGCTTTCCGTGAAGCCCATGCGCTGCGCGAGCTGGCCGAAGAGCCAGACGTTCGGCCGCGCCTCGCCCGGCGGCTCAATGGCTTGCCGGGAAAGCTGCACGAAGTAGTGGCCGTATGCGCCCTGCACGTCTGTGTGTTCAAGGAACGTCGTCGCCGGCAAAATGAAGTCGGCGTAGTCGGTCGTGTCGGTAAAGAACTGCTCATGAACAACTGTGAAAAGATCGTCGCGCATCATTCCGCGGCGCACAGCGTTGTGATTCGGCGCCACCGCGCCGGGATTCGAGTTGTACACAAACAGCGCGTGCACCGCCGGCCCATCAGGCGCGGGTTTGTTTTTCTGATCCCTGATCCCTGATCCCTGTTCCCTGGCTTGTCCCAGCTCGGTCAGCGCGTGGCCAAGCTGCGACATGTTGACCACGCGCGCCAGGCGGCCCAACGGCGAGGCCTGCGCCAGATCGGGGCGGCGGAGTGCATCCTCGTCCCAGTCGAATGCGCCTGAAGTGGAGAGCTGCGCGCCGCCTCCGCGATGCTTCCACGCGCCGGTGAGCGCGGGCAGCATGGCGATGGCGCGCACGGCCGTGCCGCCATTTTCGCATCGCTGCACGCCGTAGTTCATGCGCAGCGCAGCGGGGCGGGTGGTGGCGTACTCGCGCGCCAACTGCTCGATCTCGGCCGCGGTCATTCCCGTCCACGCAGCCACGCGCTCCGGCGTGTATTCGCGCACGCGCTCGGCCAGCCGCTCGAATCCATGCGTGCTTGCGGCAATGTAGTCGCGGTCCTCGAGTCCCTCGTTGAGGATCACGTGCATCATGCCCAGCGCCAGCGCCGCGTCGGTGCCCGGGCGGATGGCGATGTGCCAGTCGGCCACGGCGGCGGTGCGCGTGCGATAGGGATCGATGACCATCAGCCGCGCTCCGTTGCGCCGCGCCTCCTCGACGAACGGCCAAAGGTGAATGTTGTTGCCGTGGATGTTCGCGCCCCACGCAAGGATGAGCTTCGCCAGCCGGAAATCTTCGGTGGGCATGCCAAGCTTTCTGCCGTAGACCGAGTTCCACGCCTGCCCACCGGCCTCGGAACAGATGGTGCGGTCGAGCTGGCTCGCGCCCAGCCGATGAAAGAAGCGGCGATCCATCGATCCGTAGCCGAGCACGCCGATGGTTCCGGCATAACTATAAGGGAGAATCGACTCGGGACCGTACCGGTCGCTGATCTGCCGCAGCCGCGCGGCGATCGCGTCGAGCGCCTCGTCCCAGCTCACGCGCTCGAAGGCCTCGTTCTCACGGCCGCGGGGCCGTGGGCCCTTTTGCGTTCCCTGTTTTCGTTTTAAGGGATAAAGAATCCGGTCCGGCGCATAGACGCGGTCGAGATACTTCGCAACTTTGCCGCACAAAAAGCCCTGCGTGACCGGCTGAGACGGGTCACCCTCCACTTTCACTGCGCGGCCTTCTTCATTCACCGTTACCAGCACCGCGCACGAGTCCGGGCAATCGTGCGAACAGACCGTGTGCACTATGCGGAAAGGCGGGGAAGCAGCGCGCGTGGCCATGGAAACATTTTAGGGCAATGTCGCTTTTTAATTAGATCGCCGAGGCTGCATGTACACTGATCAAGCCATGAATTGCATCTTTTGCAAGATCATCGCAGGCGAGATTCCGTCGACGGCCGTTTATCAGGACGAACTCGCGTACGCATTCGCCGACATCAATCCCAAAGCGCCGGTGCACGTGCTGGTCGTGCCGCGCGAGCATATCGGCTCGCTCGACGAGGCAGGGATAGATCACCGCGCGCTGCTCGGCCACCTGCTGTGGGCGGCGGGAGAGATCGCGCGCGAGAAGGGGCTCACGAAGGGTTACCGCGTCGTCGTGAACACGGGCCATCACGGCGGGCAGACCGTGGATCATCTGCACCTGCACCTGCTCGGCGGCCGCATGCACTCCTGGCCGCCAGGTTAAAGACACGGAACAAGGGACCGAAAGAATAGAGAGGAGAGGTCAGGAAAAAACAACAGGGCGTGCCGCGCTCGGGCAGGCCCTCTGATTTTTCTGCAGAATGCCAAATCCGAGCCTCCTTGAAGCCCGCCCTCGTCACCAAAGAAAACTTTGCTACTGAAGCGCGCCCGAATGATCTCTGACCCCTGACCTCTGTCGACTTACGCCGGTTGTTGCGAGTGATCTTCTTCTTCTTCCACGCCGTAGCGACGGAGGAGAACGGGCAGGCTCTGCGAGAAGGCCGAGCGCGGCATCACCACGTCGCATCCCGCCTCCAGGGCCTTCATCTTCAGGTCGCCCTGTAGGTGGTTGAGAAAGCCGATGATGGAAACGGCCTTCTTGAATTTGCCCTTGAACTTGGGAATGAGCGCCAGTGGCTTGACGTTGAGATTGTTGAGGTCGAAGACCAGCAGTGAGGGCATTTCGTTTTCCGGCGCATCATAGATGCGCGCCACCTGGTCTTTGTCGCCTTTGACGAACTCGACCTTCACGCCCAGTTTGCGCGCCGTCTCCTGGATCTTGGCCAGGAAGAAGAGATCCTCAATGAAACAGAAGATGCGCGTCGGGGCGTCTTCGCGGATGGGTGCCGGGGGTTGCGCCGCATAAACGTCGGGATAGTACCCGCCGCCATGGCCGTTGCCCATCACGGGTATGGTGGAGGGCGGGCCGTCGGCTACGTTGCCGTTGACCGCGCGATAGCTGTGATCCATCGGGCCGATGAAGGTGCGCGGCCCTTTTTGCCGTCCCCTGCGTTTTCCCTGCGGCGGCGCGGAGATGCTGTTGCCGGGCTGCGCTTGCGGAGCCTGGGGCTTGGGGAAGAACTTCTTCTTCTTGCGGCCCTGATGCTGGTGAACAGGCTTGGGCGGCGCGGCTTGCGGCGGCGCCTGCATCTGTAGCTGTCCCTGCAATGGGTGGGCTTGCATTCCGGGCTGCTGGCTTGACTTGTTCTTGCGGCGGCGGCGGCGGCGGCGATGCCCTTGCGACTGCAGCGGCTGCACCTGACCGGTGTCAGGAGGAGGCCCCTGTTCAACTTGGGGCTGTGTTGATTCTGTTGTCATGATGCGTGTACTTCCTGGTGCTTTGCTCTCTGGTGCATTGAACTGCGCGTGTTGGTCCTCGTTGAGGTGCTGCATGACCCCTGCACGCCTCTTCTCCGGCTTTCCCGGAAGGCGCGGCAGATCTCCATCAGCGCACTGCCCTCTTCGAAAAAACGGCGCGGCCGTCTCTTTCCACTTGGGGAACGCTGCGGGACCGTCATCCTACCGGCCACCGCGCCTCAGTCTCTGTGTTCCCACCCCTTGAGCGTCTGTGAGAATGCGATTGCCGCTTGATGCGCGGGAGTCGTCAATCAACTCCATCCGATCGCCGGAATCGATTCGGCGCGGCCTCTGCTTTTCTCAGATGATGCCCTTCCCTATGCGAGCCTGTGCCGCGCACAGCCTGATAACAACGCTACTGCCGGACGGAATTTGCTTGCTCGGCGGCGAGCTTGCTCAACCCCATGTCTGGGTGGCCCGCGTCAGCCGCTTGATAGGCAACTCTGATACTACAGGGAAGGTCCACCTCTGGCAAGTGGGGGTCGTGGACGGAAACATCTTTGGTAACAGCCGGGACAACCCCGGCGGCTGCCTGCACCATCGAGACCGCGCCCCGGGAGAACTCGAGGGCCAACACAAGAAACGCCACTCCTCTTTGGAGTGGCGTTTCCTTCCTCCCGCGCTGGTCACTGGCCTCCCAGACAAGTGGAGAGCGGGATTGTTTGTCTTCTCCGCTTCGTTTGCGGGCTCCCCGGCCGGCTTTTCCCTTTTGAGGGCGGCTCGTTGGCAGTTGCTCTTGCCGGGTGCCCGGTGTTGCTCAGGCTCGCTGGGCGTTCTTCCAGCAGCCGATACATCACTGGCACTTATAACATAGCAATCGGTGTTCCGTTCGAAACATTCTTTCTTTTCAAATGGTTATACCAAACACGCAGGGCGATTGTCTGGATTCTGGAAGCCAAAAGGCGAAAATCCTTCAAAAAAGCGTAGGGGATTTGTTGCGGACCATCAAGTAGATGGCAATCAACGCTGGCACTTGGGGCAGTAGTGGGTTCCGCGCCCGGCTACCAACACCCGCCGGATGGGCGTTTGGCAGCGGCGGCAGGGCTGACCGGTGCGCTGATACACGCAGTGCTCGAGCTGAAAGAAGCCGCGTGCGCCATCGGCATCGACATAGTTCGAGACCGATGAACCGCCAAGCCGGATGGCGTGGTTGAGGATCTGGCGCAGCGCCAACCGAAGCCGCTCGAGTTCCGCACGGGTGAGGCGATTGGCGCGGCGGCGCGGCCGGATGCCGGAATGAAACAGGCTCTCGTCAGCATAGATATTCCCCACGCCGGCCAGGAGCGTCTGGTTGAGCAGCGCAGCCTTGATGCATAGGCGCCGGCCGCGGAAGAGCGCGGCGAATTCACGCGCGCCAATGGTGAGCGGTTCCGCGCCAGGCGCGCCGAACGCAGCGCCACGGTGAAGATCGCGGAACTCGAGCCGGCCAAACCGGCGTGGATCCACGAAACGCAACTCCCGGCCACTCGACAAGGTCAGCCGCGCATGTGTGTGCGGAGCGACAGGGCAATCAGGGGTGGTGACCAGCAGCCGCCCCGTCATGCCAAGGTGCACGATCCACTGCGCCTCGGGCGCGGCGGGTTCTTGCGCGTGCGGCGATGGTTCGTTTCCGTCAACGGCCGGCGCAGCGCCGGCTGCACTCAGCTCGAAGACCATGTGCTTCCCGGTGCGGCGCACGGCCAGCACAACGCGCCCCACAAGCCCCTTGGACTGGCGCGCGGTCGGCGTCTTAAAAGGCTGTGGGTGACTGGCAAACCAGGCATGCACGATGCGGTCGCCACGCACACGTTTGTGAACGCCGCGAGCGATCGTCTCCACCTCGGGCAGTTCCGGCATCGGCTTATTGTAGAGGATCGCGATCCGCGGGAGCGTCGCGCGCTTCAACCGCACAGTTATCTAGGATTTTCGGCTAGCTCGGACTCTTCTTCGCCTGCAGCCGATTGCATGCTGCCCCATTTCTCCAGGTAGACCACTCCCACCGTGAGGCCGACCAGGAACACCCCCACCGAAGAATACTCAATCACGCTGAGATTGCGATCCTCAGCGGGAGTTTGATAGACGGTGGTGCCGTGGATGCCACGAGGCACTACACGATTCTCCTCTGGCGCCGGCCACTTGGGCATGGTGTCAAGATAATGCGTGGAGATCATGGCCGAGACGATGAGCCCCGCGAGACCGGGTAGTAGGAAGAGCAGCGCGAAGAACTTGAGCGTAGCCAGTCTCGCAGCTTTCATCGCTTCCACCTCAAGTCAATCGAGATTGCAGGGCCGGAACAGTGGAGAACGCTGGGGTTGCTGTTCTCGACTAGAGTTTAGATCAGACTCCACGGCGCACGCCACAATCATCTTCGCGCTCGGGAGCGAAATCTCCTTGCCTGTTCCAAAAAGGAATAGCCGTGAAATATCTCCAATCCAATGACCGTGTTGCGATGAGGTATTCGAGCACGAGAAACTACACTGAGTGCAACCCGTGGCCGCGCCAGACATCGTAACCGACACAATCGCCGCTATCTCCACGCCTCCTGGGCGGGGCGGCATAGGAATCGTGCGCCTGAGCGGGCCGCAAGCTGCGTCGATCGCGGCGCAACTCGTGCGTCCGCACCAACCGCTTGAGCATGCCCGCGCGCTGCTGGCCGATGTGCTCGACGCGGAGGACGCGGATGCTCCGCGCATCGACGAAGCTCTAGTGACTTTGTTCGCCGGGCCGAATTCCTACACCACCGAAGATCTGGTGGAGATTGCCGCGCACGGGTCGCCGGTAGTCTTGGAGTTCCTGTTGCGCCGGGCGCTCGAGCTCGGTGCGCGTTTGGCCGAGCCGGGGGAGTTTACCCAGCGCGCCTTTCTTGCCGGGCGGCTTGACCTGACCCAGGCCGAAGCGGTTCGCGACCTCATCGATGCCCAGACGCTGACGCAGGCGCGCCAGGCCGCCAGCCAGATGGGTGGCGCACTCAGCCATCGCGTGGCTCCGGCAAAACAATCGCTCGTGGAGTTGATTGCATTGCTCGAAGCAGGCATCGACTTTGCGGAAGACGACATCGACGTGACGCCGCAGGCCGAGATTGCGCAGCGCATTGAAGCGATGACGCCGCCGCTCGCCGCGCTCGAAGCTTCCTTCGCGCGTGGCCGGATCGTTCACGATGGATTGACGCTGGCCATCGTGGGCCGCCCCAATGTTGGCAAAAGCTCGCTCTTCAACCGGCTCGTCGAGCGCGACCGCGCCATCGTGACCGCGAGCCCCGGCACCACGCGCGATCTGGTCACCGAACGCATCTCTCTCGGCGGCATTCCCCTTGAACTGGTCGATACCGCGGGTCTCCGCGCTGGTGCTCACGAAGCACTGGAGGAGGCCGAGCGGCTCGGCATCCGCCGCAGTCACGAAGCGCTGGCCGACGCGGCGCTGGTGCTCATCGTGCTTGACGCCACGCAGCCACTCAATGAGGAAGAGCGCCGGTTACTCGCCGCGGTCGAGGGCCGGCCAGCGATTGCGGTCATCAACAAGAGCGACCTGGTGAAGGGTGGGGCGGAGACTGTGGATAAGGCCGAGCCTGCACTTTCCGGGCTCCCCGCGCTCTCAACCTCCGCGCTCACTGGCGAGGGCATTGACGCACTCCGCGAACGCATCTTGACGCTTGCCACCGGGGGAGCCGCCGCTGAGCCGGGCATGTTGACAAACCTCCGTCAGCATCAGGCCGTCGCTACCGCGCTCGCCGCGCTGGGTGACGCTGCCAGGGCCAACGCCAGCAGCATTCCCCACGAGATGATCCTGCTCGACCTCTACCGCGCGCTCTGGGCCCTCGACTCGCTCACTGGCCAGACCACGCCCGACGACATCCTGAACTTGATCTTCTCCACCTTCTGCATCGGAAAATGACCTGGCTCCCAAGGCCGTCCCGCGAAATGTAGAAACCGTCCTAAATCCATCGCAAAAATGGGGCGAGTCTCCATCCCTCCACAGAGCACAGCATGACGGGCCCCAATCGTGTCTCTGGTGCTCTTTCCCTCACAGAGACGGCGGCGCGCATAGCCTGATACGCCATTCGGCGAACGAACAAGCGTCTCCCGTTTTCGACTGGGGCCTTTTTGCATGGCCTATTCATTCCCTGTCGGGGGAGGTCTGCACGGCATTGCGGCAGCTCTGTCTATGTTGAAACGGCAGGCACGGGCGAGGACACAATTGCAGTCCCATTTGAGGTACTCGTTGGACGCGCCGTGCTCAACCATCCGGCGGAAAGCCAGGAACGAGGGACTGAGAATTCCGACCAGCCGCAATCCAGACAAATCTGGACATCCGGGGAAGGAGTCACGGGAGGATGGCTCAACGTGCGAGGGCTGTTGCGATAGAGACGAATTTCTGCCGGAATGATTGAAACTGAGCTGGACTGGCACTTAGGGCAGGTCATGTGTGCACCTCTAAGTCAGCAGACACAAGAACAACCAAGAGCAACCAATCCGAAAGGGAAATCAACAGCGATGTACCTACAGTAATCGGAATATGGTTACTTTTGCAATCAGTCGCTTGATTTGGACAGGCACTTAGGTAATGCGTCGGCTGAGCCTACCGGCGCGTTGGGGGGTACAAAGCTAGTTTGTGCCTCCTGCGTATCTCCAGAAACGGCTCGTTTTCTGAAAGGTGCGTGGATATCGGAGATTGACGCGTTCTTGCTTTCCGCATCGGAAAATGATTGGGCTAAGCGGTCGTCCGCGGACTATTCTCCGTACGGCACCCAGATGTTCTTCACCTGCGTGGCGTGTTGCAGGAACCAGCGGCCTTCGGCCTGCGCGGGATTGAACCAGTCGTACTCGTGGCCGTCGTTGGTCCACACCTGCTTCATGTTGCCGATGGAGGCAGCGCGCACCATCGTCGCTTCCTCGTTGCTGCGGAAGCACCAGATGGCCTCGATGCCGTCGTGCTCGGCCAGCGTCTTGGCCAGCTCCGCCGGACGGCCCGCGACCAGATTCACCACCCCGCCGGGCACGTCGCTCGTGTCGAGCAGTTGATACAGGTCGCCGATGATGAGCGGGTAGCGCTCCGACGGCACGGCAACCACGGTGTTGCCGACCGCCATCGCCGGCAGCACCAGCGAGAGCAGGCCCAGCAGCGGCGCTTCAGCTCGGCGCAAGAATGCCGATGGCGCCCACCGGCCTCCGGCATGGCAATGGTGATGTTGCGGCCCGGCGGATGATGCACCACGCCTTCGTATTTGTCGGCCCACGCGGCGTAGCTGAAGATGCGCTCGATCGAGAGATCGGCTTCCACCGCGGCCTGTTCCTCGCCGACGGCCGCAGCCAGCCGATGCGCGATCTCGTCGCGCCGCTGGATCATGTTTTCCGCGATGTAGTAGATCACCTGCGCGCGCGCGTGCGCCGTCGTCCTCGCCCAGCCGGACGCGTTGCGCGCCGCTTCCACCGCGTTGCGAATGTCTTTGCGATTGCCGAGCGGCGCTTCGCCGAGCAACTGGCCGTCGCGCCCGTAAACCGGGAACGAGTAGCCGGAATCGGGCCGCGCCTGTTTGCCGCCGATGTACTGCTTCACCGTGCGGTCAATTGGCGCAGCCCGCCGGCGCGATGCCGTCCTCCTCATCAGGAGCGCCTGTCAATCTTGCGCGGCAGCTTTCTCGCGCGCAGCAGGCAGCGCGTGCAGCCACTTCGGCGTCAGATACTCCAGCATCCCCTCGCGCCCGCCTTCGCGCCCGTAGCCCGATTCGCGATAGCCGCCGAATCCGCAGGCCGCGTCGAACTGGTTGGTCGCAGTTCACCCACACCACCCCAGCCTTCACCTGCGAGGCCAGGTCGAGCGCCACATTGATGTTCTCGCTCCAGATGCTCGCCGCCAGCCCATAGACCGTGTTGTTCGCCAGTTCCGCCGCTTCGGCCGGCGTGCGGAAGGTCATGCCGACCAGCACCGGCCCAAAAATCTCTTCCTGCACCACTGTGGCCGCCGGATGCACATCGGTCAGCAGCGTGGGCGGGTAGAAACAGCCCTTCTCCGGCAGCGGATTGCTTCGGCTGCCAGCACTGCGCGCCCTCGGCCACGCCCGCATCCACCATCTTGCGGATGGTTTCGAGCTGCACCGGCGAAACAATCGCGCCAATGTCGATGGCTTTATCGAGCGGCGGCCCCACGCGCAGCGTTTCCATGCGCGCGCGAACCTTGGCGTAGAGCGTCTCCGCCACGCGCTCCTGCACCAGCAGCCGCGAGCCCGCGCAGCACACCTGGCCCTGGTTGAACCAGATGGCGTCCACCAGGCCCTCGACGGCCGAGTCGAGATCGGCATCGTCGAAGACCACGAAGGGCGATTTGCCGCCGAGTTCGAGCGAGAGCTTCTTCGTCGAGTTCGCCGTGGCCTTGCGGATGATGCGGCCCACTTCCGTCGAGCCGGTAAAGGCGACCTTGTCGATGCCGGGATGCTCGATGAGCGCCTGGCCCGGTCTTCGCGTCGCAGGTGAGCACGTTGAGCACGCCCGGCGGCAGGCCGACTTCCATGGCCAGCTCGGCAAAGGCCAGCGCGGTGAGCGGCGTGTATTTTGCCGGCTTGATCACCACCGTGTTGCCCGCGGCCAGCGCCGGAGCCACCTTCCACGCGAACATCAGCAGCGGAAAGTTCCACGGAATGACCTGGCCCACAACGCCGCAAGCCGTGTAGTTGGGAAACTCCGACTCGAGCAACTGCGCCCAGCCGGCATGGTGATAAAAATGGCGCGCCACCAGCGGAATATCGATGTCGCGGCTCTCGCGGATGGGCTTGCCGTTGTCCATCGTCTCGAGCACCGCCAGCCGCCGCGAGTGCTTCTGCACCTGCCGCGCCAGCGCATAGAGATAGCGCGCGCGCTCGTGTCCGCTCAGCGCCTGCCATGCGGGAAGAGCTTTGCGCGCGGCAGCCACGGCGGCTTCCACATCGTCGGTGTTGCCCTTGGCAACTTCGGCAAGGGTGTCGCCGGTCGAAGGATCGCTGGTGGTCATGTACTCGCCGCTCGCGGGCGTTACCCATGCGCCGCCGATGAACTCCTCAAACCGGCGATGATGCCGTCGAGCCATTGCACCGCTTCCTTCGGATCCTCCGGCGCGGCTCCGTACTCCATGGTGTAGAACTTTTCCGCAATGCTCACAGCGTCTCCTTTGACCCATCAGCGAGCCTCTACGCGATCGGGTGCCGGTACGCCGCCGAATAACGGCCGGTCAGATGATGCTCCAGCTGGCGCTCGATGTCGCCCAGCATTCCGCTGGCGCCGAAGCGAAACAGCGACGGCTCCAGCCACGGCCGCCCCAGCTCGTCCTTCATCAGCGCCAGCCAGTCCAGCGCCTGCTTCGCCGTGCGGATGCCGCCCGCCGGCTTGAATCCCACCGCCATCCCCGTCCGCTCCGCGTAGTCGCGAATGCAGCGCACCATCACCAGCGAAACCGGCAGCGTCGCGTTCACGCTCTCCTTGCCCGTCGACGTCTTGATAAAATCCGCGCCGGCCATCATCGCCACCCAACTGGCCCGCGCCACGTTGCGCAGCGTCATCAGGTCGCCGGTGCCGAGAATCGCCTTCAAGTGCGCCGGCCCCGCAGCCTCCTTGAATGCCGCAACCTCGTCGTAGAGCGCCTGCCACTCGCCGTTGAAAACATGCGCGCGCGTGATGACAATGTCAATCTCCCGCGCGCCCGCCTCCACGCTGCGGTGAATCTCCTCCACGCGCTCGGCCAGCGGCGACAAGCCCGGCGGGAAATCCGGCCGAAACCGCGGCCACGGGAATGCCCGACCCTTCGAGCGCCTTCACCGCCGTCTCAACAAACGCGTGATAGACGCAGACCGCGCCGACGGTCAGATGCAGTTCCTCAATGCCGAGGCCCTCCACGATGTGCCGCTGCAGCGGGTTGCGCGCCTTGGCGCAGAGCCGCCGCACGCGATCGGCAGAATCGTCGCCGCTCAGCGTGGTCAGGTCCATGCAGGCGATGGCGCGCAGCAGCCACGCCGCCTGGGTCTCCTTCTTCACGGTGCGCCGCGCGCAATGCGTCGCCGCCCGGCGCTCTACCGCGCTGGTGTTCACGCGCACCTTCCACCCAGTCCAGATTGAGCGGAATGCGCCGGTTGGCTTCGAGAGTGCGCCCGTTCAGGATCACGGGAATGGGTTGCACCGAGTGGGCCGCGTGGTTCGTTGACGTTATGGGTTGGAGGGCCATGTTGCTGTCTCCGCAGGGGAACTCAAGAAGCCGATTCAACAAAAAAGACTGGCTCCCCCGCCGTGCGGAGGAGCCTTCAGGAAGAAACGATCAGAAACTGAAGGATAAATCTCCCGCACCGCAAATCAACCGCGGAATCGCGAGATTGGGCCCCGTTTACCTCTTTCGGTGACAGACGTCGCGGCAAGAAGCCCCCGAAAAAATTCTTCCATTTCGCCCGATCGATGGGTAAAACTATTCTTTTCCCCATACCGGCAATCCGAAGAACCGGTTTGCCCCATCGCTTTCATCTGTAGAGTCGCACGAAGCAGGGGAGGTCAATGGCGCGTCTGGGAGCATTCTGCTTTCCCGGCTCCGGACACATCAACCCCATGACGGCGGTGGCACGCGCCCTCGACTTCGAGGACACAGCGTGGTCATCTTCGGCATTGCCGACATAGAGACGCGTGTACGAGCCGCAGGAATTGAGTTTCGTCAGATCGGTGGCGGACTATCCGCCGGGCACGCTCAAGTTGCTTGATGAGCGGCTCGGCGAATTGCACGGCCTGGCGTCGTTTCGTTTCACCGTAGAGCGCGTGAAGAACACAACTCGCATGATCCTTCGCGACGGTCCCGCCGCCGTTCGTGAAGCGAGCATCGACGCGCTACTAGTCGACGAAGCGGATATGAGCGGCACAGTGGCCGAGCATCTCGGATTGCCGTTTATCTCAATCGCCATGTTTCCGCCCCTGATCCAGGACGACCGGGCCCCGCCATTTTGCTTTGGCTGGCGCTTTCGGCATGGCCGGTTATCCGGATCCGCAACCGTCTCGGTATGCGTCTGCTGTCCTGGGTTGCGGCTCCCATCTTCAATCTCGTAAATGCACAGCGCAAAGAGTGGGGACTGAAACCACTCAAGCGCTCCACCGACGCGCTTTCGCGCATTGCTCAGATTGCTCAATTGCCGGAGGTGCTCGAGTTCGAGTCGGCGCCCCGGCCGAAGAATCTCCACTACACCGGTCCCTTCGTTAACGCCGCGCAGCGTCCGGCGGTTGAGTTTCCCTGGAGCCGGCTCGACGGCAGACGTCTTGTGTACGCGTCGCTTGGAACCCTGCAGAATGGATCGGAGTCCGTTTTCCGGACCGTTGCCGCGGCCTGCTCCGATCTTGATATTCAACTTGTTATCTCGCTGGGTGGTGGACTGGAGCCGGAGCGGCTTGGCAGGTTGGCCGGGGGCCCGGTTGTCGTTTCCTATGCGCCGCAGCTTGAAATCCTCAAGCGGGCAGCCGCCGTGATCACACACGCTGGCCTCAATACCGTTCTCGAGTCGCTTTCTGAAGGCGTGCCAATCGTCGCCATCCCGATGGGGAACGACCAGCCTGGGGTTGCGGCGAGAGTGCAGATGCGGAGAGCGGGTATCGTTGTTCCGCGGAGCAAACTGAGTCCCCGGCGGCTGCGGCACGCGGTTCGCTTTGTGCTCGAAGATGGCAGTTACCGTGCAGCCGCGCGAGAACTGAGCCGGAAAATGCGCCAGATCGACGGGCCCGCCATGGCAGCCGAAATCATCGAAAAATCCCTCGACCTTTCGACGCCTTCCAGGCCAGTTCAATTCGCCAGTTGAGCGCACGGAATTTTCCGCATCGGGCTCCGTGCAATGTCTGGGATGCAGCGATGAGGTTCGATTCACGTTGCGGGAGCTGCAACAGGGATCCTCAGGCCGCTTACCACTTGAGCCGCAGCAGCGACACCGCCTGGCGCGGGAGGGTCGTCTCGATGGTCACCTTTCCGTTGGCGACGTCGAGCCATGTGGGAGAGGTGAGAAGCTGCAATTGCCCGGCCGCCTTGAGCTGAGCGTATTGCTCCGGGGTTGGTGCTTGCGGCGAGCCCATGTTCTTCCACACTGTGTAGGAATTGCTGTGTGTCTCATCGATCCGATAGTGCTCCAGCAATACTCTTTTCACGCCAGCCGGAATTCCCGTGACGGTGACCTCAGCGTCTGCGGCCGGCGCGGGAACATCGTCGTCGTGATAATTCCAGACCATCACTGCGGCTTCGCGCTCCGACTTAGTTGCGAACGCATCCACCTCTGCTGCCCGGTTCACGCCCACTTTCAAAAGATCGTCGAGCGGAACCTGGCCCGTGCTCGTGGTCGCGACCCGCTCACCTGACATCAGTCCCGCCATGCGGAAGAGATTCAGGATGGGTTTGTCGATCCCATTGGTCGCCAGCGTTCGAAATCCCTCGAAGTAATCCTTGTTTTCAAACTCGAACGACCACGACAGCATGGCGATCAGGTTCACCTTCGCTTCGTCCTGCAGATCGAACAATGACTTGATGGCTGCGGCCGTATATGCGGCGTAGAGCGGCCCGTTGCGGTATGCATTGGCCGGATTGTCTTTCATTGAGCAGGCCGCGCAGCCCTCCGGATCGGCTTCGCTCAAGATGATGGGCAGATGACGAAATTGCGGGAACTTGGCGACGATCTGGAAGCCTGCGTCCGCAGCGTGCAACTCGTGGGAGAGACCCATCTCCACGTGCCCATCAACCAAAGCCGTGTGCCCCTTGGGGTGAAACGAGATGAAGTCCAGCGGGACCGGCTTGCCGTCGGCCGCGCTCTTGTCGTTCAGGCAATGCTCAAGAAAGCGATTGAGGAAGGCGCTCGCCTTCGCGCTTGCCGGTCCCGTGCTCGCCGGCCCGCCCACCTTCGCGTTGGACAGTGCGGTTCTGACTCCAGCTACCGCATAGTCGTAGAGCTTGAAATACTCTTCCGGCGTGCCGTGCCAGTAGATGATGTCCGGCTCGTTCCAGACTTCGAAGTACCAGGTGCTTACCTGTTGGCGGCCATAGCGCTCGACAAGATGCTCGGTGTATTTACGTACCAGCTCGCCCCACATTTTGTAGTCCCTGGGCGGATTGTTCGATGCGCCTCCCATGGTGGGGGCGGGATAGTGAAGCTGATATTCGGTGATTCCCGGCACCGCGGCAGCCAGATCCCTGGGCATGAAGCCCAGCTCCACCATCGGCCGTATGCCGGCCTTCTGAAACTCGTCGAAGGTCTGGTCTGTGATCGTGAAGTCGTAAACCGGCTTCCCGTCTTTGTCCAAGCTGAAGACGTTCGACGAACTCCACTTCAGCTCGGGCACGCCGTTGCCTGACGTCAACAAATGGTGGGTCCGGATGGTCGCGGGCACGGGGCTCAGGTCGTGCAACTCGCGGAGTAGTTGCTTGCCGTACTGCATCGTGGTGTAGTTCGACTCGTCGTAGCCAAACCAACTGGAAATGGGCTTGTCGCTGCCCACCGGCTTAGCGAGGTTGACCTGGATCAGCACCGGCTTTGGCGCGGGCGTCTGACCTGCGGCGACGCCCGCAGCGACTATGGCACTGATGAGTAACGCTGGAGCTTTCTTCATGCGGTCTTGCCCTTTCAGGTGGACGCTTGCTAAGCCTTGAGCACCGTCAATCCCGGAATGGCAGCGAAACGCTGTGTATTGAAGGTGACGATCGCAGCGCCCAATTCCTGGGCCGTCGCCGCCAGGATCAGATCGTGCGGGCTCATTCTCTGGCCTGTGGCATCTACGTCAGCCCAAAGGCGCGCATGTTCGATGGCCGCCTTCTCCGAGTAGGGAACGACCTCGAAGGCGGAGAGCATGTGCTGGAGGAACCTCTGCCGCTTGGCGCGGTTGAAGCCGCTAGCGCGTTGCACACTGCGCCACAGCTCCGCTACCGTGATGGCCGCGAGCTTGATCTCCTCGTCTGGCCGGGAGCGAATCCACGCATCGAGGTCGAGCGCCTTTCGTTCGGCCTGGATGATCACATCGGCATCGATTAGAAACGCCATGGCCTCACCTGCGGCTGCAGGGACCCGCGAGCCTGTTCCAAGTCGTGAAGCCAGGAGGTCGCCTCTTCCACTCCGAGGTGAACGCCCTCGACGGCCTTGTGCAGCGCTGCGGCCAATTCGCTTCCTTTCTTCGGCTTTCGCGCTGGGGGCACGATGCGCGCCACGGGTGTGCCGCCTTTGAGCAGGATGAAGCTTATGCCCTGATAGCGCGCGCGGTTCACGCAGTCGGCAAAGTTCCGCGACGCTTCGGTCACGCTGATGGGAATCGCATCCATCGAGTCAGATTATCAGATTTTTTGAGGCTTCGGCCGAGGCTCACGCTCTGATGCGTCTCTTTGTTGCCGCTCTCTTTCCATCTACTCACCCGCGAACCGCTCCATCAGCGTGTCGAAATCTTCCAGGCGGGCGTATTCAATGATGACTTTGCCGCGTCCGTTATGGTCCTCAATGGTAACTCTTAGTCCGAGTGCGCGCTGCAATCGCTCCTGGGCGTCGCGCACGTTGGGATCGACGGGTGGCGTCTGCTTGGGCTCCTTCTTTGCCCTACGGCTCGGGTCGATGAGCCCTTGTACGTAGTTCTCAGTTTGGCGAACAGAAAGCGAAAGTGTGACGACCCGCTGAGCCGCCTTTTCCATCGCCTCGGCGTCTTCGATTGCCAGTAGCGCGCGTGCATGGCCGAACGTGAGCTCGCCGGACTCGACGCGGGCCTGAATTGATGACGGTAACTTTAATAAGCGCAAGAAGTTAGATACGGTTGCTCGGTCTTTTCCTGTGCGCTGCGCCATCTGCTCCTGGGTCATATGGAACTCGCGCGAGAGCCGCTCGAAGGCGCGTGCCTGCTCGATGGGGTTTAGGTCAGCACGCTGCAGATTCTCGACGATCGTGATCTCCATCGCCTGCTCGTCGGAGACCTGGCGCAGGATGGCCGGAACGGTGCTCTTGCCGGCCATTTGCGAGGCTCGCCAGCGCCGCTCTCCGGCGATGATCTGAAAGCGGCCGCCCGCCAGCGGACGGACGAGCACGGGCTGCACGACGCCGTTCGCGGCAATGGAGGCGGCCAGCTCGGCCAACTGCTCCTGGTTCACCTGCGAGCGCGTTTGGAACGGATTCTGGTCGATCTGATCGAGGGGGATCTCGCGGGGTTTTCCGCCCTCGGCCTCAGGAGCGGGTGTGGCGTGTGCACGCGGGAGCAGAGAGTCCAGCCCTTTGCCCAAGGCGCGGCGTTTGGTGTCAGGAGCGGTCGTGTTCATGATGCGAATTCCTCAATTCCGGCGAATGCGACTCACTATTGGAAGTGTGGCAGCGAGTGGGCGCCTCCAGCAAGCAGGGTTCAGGTCACGAGTAGGGCCAAAACGCGCCCTTCGGTCGAGGGTGGTCAACGGCTTGGGCTCTGCGTTCGGCCGCGCGCGGGCTTTCCATCTGATTGCGGGCCAGAAACTCCCACGCCAACTCAAAGTACGCCTCGGCGCCACGGGAACGGGGGTCGTAAAGAGCGACCGGTTTGCCATGGCTCGGCGCCTCCGCCAAGCGGACGTTTCGCGGGATCACGGTCCGATAGAGAATCTCGCGAAAGTACTCGCGGAGCGTCTCGGTGACTTGTTGAGCGAGGTTCGTGCGGTCGTCGTACATGGTCAGCAGCACGCCCTCGATCATGAGATTGGGATTGTAGGCGGAGCGTACGCGTTCAAGGGTCGAAATCAGCTCCGAGATTCCCTCGAGGGCAAAGTACTCTGCCTGCATGGGGACGATGAGGGTCTCCGCAGCGCAGAGAACGTTGAGCGTGAGCAGGTCGAGTGCCGGCGGACAATCCAGGAAGATGAGCTCGAAGTTGGATTTGATCGGCTCCAGACTGTGGCGCAGGCGAAGGGCCCGGTCGCCTGCAGCGGCCAATTCGATGTTCGCGCCGGTCAGGTTCTTGGAGCTGGGCAGTAGCCACAGCCCATCGACCTCGGTGGGGAGAATGACCTGTTCCGCGAGGCTGTCACGCACGAGCACGTCGTAGACGGAATGGCGGTTATCGTCGCGCTGCAGCCCGAGGCCAGAGGAGGCGTTGGCCTGGGGATCGCAATCGACCAGGAGGGTTCTGAGGCCTTCAATTGCCAGACACGCAGCCAGATTGATGGCCGTGGTCGTTTTTCCCACCCCGCCCTTTTGGTTGACCAATCCGACGATCTTGCCCATGGCATTCCAGAGTAAAGGGACTGAGGTTGCGCGGGGAGACGCTTGCGTTGTGGGAAACGCGGCATACCTGTGGAAAGCGCGAAGAGGGTCCGGGCGGCTCCGGGGAGCAAACGCTTCTAGCGGAAGAGCTTTGGAGCGGGGGTGGGCGAGGGATTATAGAAGAGACAAAAATGGCGTCGTAGTGGAAAACTGCCTGCGAGCCCGGTTGCCGTTTGCCGTGTCGGCGAGCGGTGTTTCATTTTGAAACGAGTGCCAAATTGGGTTGCAGGGAGCGGCTGTTCCACGTGGAACCATGGCCGTTTCGATCCTCGCTCCCATCCCGAGCTTCCAATTGTTCCACGTGGAACAAGCCATCGAAATGAACCAAGCCACGTCCGGTCGGTGCTGCCATTGCCGGTATCCCATGAGATGAACCGTTCCGAAGGTACCAAGAAGTTCACACCTCAGGACGCGCAGCAAGTGCCAAACAGGACTACTATCGATCCGTAACCGGGAGTGCGCTCGTGAAAGCTCCTCATTCCATAGTCGATGGCGTCATTGGCGTGATTACGATGAATCACGGAAAAGTCAATGCGCTGAGCAAGGTTCTTCTCGACGACATCGTTCTCGCCCTGGAGTCGCTCCATTCGCCTCCCGTGCGTGTGGTGATCCTACGCGCCGCCAAGGGCGCGAAGGTGTTTTCCGCCGGCCACGATGTAAGGGAACTGCCGACCAACGGCCGGGATCCGCTCACTTACAATGATCCGTTGCGCCAGGTGATGCGCAAGATCGAGCATTATTCTCACCCCGTGATTGCCATGGTCGAGGGCTCGGTGTGGGGCGGCGCATGTGAGCTGGTTCTGGGCTGCGACGTGATCGTCGCCGCGGACGATTCCACCTTTGCTCTTACCCCAGCCAAGCTCGGCGTCCCCTACGATATTCACGGGACGCTGAATCTCATCAAGGTCGCCGGCATGCACATGCTGAAAGAACTGCTTTTCACGGCGGAGCCCGTCTCCGTCACTCGCCTCGCGGATTGCGGCGTGATCAATCATGTCGTTCCTCGCAACGGGCTTGAGGACTTCACCATGAACCTGGCCCGCCAAATGGCGCAGACATCGCCGCTCGTCCTCCAGGTTTTGAAGGAAGAGATGCGTGTGCTGGCCAATGCCCATCCGGTCAATCCAGAAACCTATGAGCGCCTCCAGGCCCTCCGCCGCGAGGTCTATGATAGCCACGATTACCAGGAAGGTATTCGAGCTTTCCTTGAGAAGCGCCCGCCGACCTTTCATGGCAACTGAACCAAGCGAAAGAAAAGACTGCAAGAATCCTCGAAACGTCGCTACTCGAGGGGATCCAGAAAGAAGGCAAGCGTGGATATCCCAAACGCGTTCATTGGTAGAAAGACCAAACCCACCGATGCAGAGGTAGCTACAAAGCTGGGGCCCACCGCCAGTGCGTGGAAAGAACTGGTCGACTGGCTCACGAAGCAAGGCATCGCCTGCAAAGAGTGGAAGTCGATTTCGCCGAAGTACGGCTGGGCGCTGCGCCCCGCACTGAAGGCACGAACGATCCTCTACTTGGGTCCATGCGAGGGGTGTTTTCGCGTGTCTTTCGTTCTTGGCGATAAAGCTGTGGCCGTAGCGCGCTCGAGCGATCTGCCCAAGAGTCTGCTCAAGGAAATTGCCGAGGCAAGACGCTACGCAGAGGGCACCGGCGTGCGCCTCATCGTGCGGGGGTCGGAGGACCTGGCTTCTATCCGCAAGCTCGTCGAGATCAAGCTTAAGAATTGATTTTCTGGCCCAGCGCGAGCAGCCTTCGCTCGCTGCCGGGGATGCGAACCGGCTCCGCCCAGGAGAACTGCGTGCCGGCGGCTGCCCGAAGGTTGGAAAGCTCTGTATCTGTTGTCACCAACGCCAGCCACCCCCTCGACACAACCAGCCGGACTGCGGCCGCAACGGCCTTCGGCATCTTGTCCACCGCCCTGAGAACAACACAATCGAAGACCTCCTGAAGCACCTCTGCGCGCTGCGGATGGACCTTGGCAGCGATGCCCAGCTCCCGGACGGCCTGTTGCAGGAACGCCGCCTTCTTGCCTTGCGACTCGGCCAGCGTTACCGCGATCTCCGGCCGACAAAGCGCGATGGGAATGCCCGGTAGACCTGCGCCCGAGCCGAAATCGAGCAAGGTTTCAATCTCCTTCGGCAAAGCATAAGCAACAGCAATCGATTCAACAAGATGCGTCGAAAGGATATCTTCCTCTTCCCGAACTGAGCTCAAGTTGATGCACTCGTTCCAGCGAATAAAAAGCGAAAGATAAGCCTCAAACCGGCTTGCCGTCTCGTCGTCCAGCGGCTCCAGACCAGCTTCCACTAAGCGCGCATTGAGCCGCAAACCTGCTCCCGTCGCGCTCATCACTCACTTCCCGTTCTTGGGCTCATCCACTCGCGGTGTTTGCCACGCGGCGGCAGCCTCGACAAACGCAGAAAAAATCGCCCGCGAGAATTCGCTTTGCGTGTAGGTGCGCTCGGGATGCCACTGCACGCCGACGACAAAATGACTCGGCGCATCGAGCTCAACCGCTTCGATGACGCCGTCGCTTGGCGAGACCGCTGTGACGCGCAGATTGTCACCGGGCGTGCGAATCGCCTGATGATGGCTGGAGTTGACCTGCACCTGCTCCCGACTGCCTGGCGAAAGAAGCTCGGTCAATCGCGACCCCTCCGCGATCTTGACCGGGTGCGCCTCAACCACATCGCGGCCGGGACGATGATTCACCGTCGTCTTCAGATCCTGAATCAGCGCGCCGCTGCGCCACACGTTCAAGCTCTGCGCGCCGTGGCAGATAGCGAGGACGGGTTTGCGCAGGTTGAATGCATCCTGCAGCAGCAGCTCGTCGGCCGCAGTGCGTGCGGGGTCGTCCTCGGCGCACTCTGGCGCGCGCGCTTCACCGTAGCGTTGCGGGTCGATGTCGTAGCGGCTGCCCGGCAACAGAACGCCTTGCACTCCCGCCAGCAGCCTGGCCACTCGCTCCTGCGTCTCGTCCAACGCCACCACAACCGGCTCGGCGCCCGCAGCCTTCAGTGCATCGACATACGGCGGCAACGATCGCTGGTTGTACTCCGGGTCGCTGCTTGTCGGCACGGGAATGGCGATGCGCACGGCCATGAACCCAGTGTAAAGCCCGAGTGCATCGACCGCGTTTGCGCCGCCTTCCTCTGCTCCGCAAGATTCTCGCCGCGCTGCTACCAGTGCACCAACCCTTCAGAATCGTCAACCAGAACAACGATGGTGTGGTAGAAATCGCGTGCTCTTTCAGGCTACTGGTGCGGGAGCTTCCGCTCTGGTTTGCGTCGGCTGTCCCAGCAGGCCCTCGATCGCAGCGCGCAGCCGCTCCGTCAACTCGTCGATCTGGCGCACGCTCATCCCTTTGGTTTCGATAGGCTCGCCGACGCGCAGCGTAAGCCTGCTTGGATAGAAGTGATGAGTGTGAATCGGTAGCAGATCGTAGACGCCGGTGAGCGCGATCGGCACCAGCGGCACTTGGGCGCGAATGGCAAGATAAGCCGAGCCAGAGAGGAACGGGCGCAATTTGCCGTCAGATGTTCGGCCGCCCTCCGGAAAGACGAACAGCGGCATGCCGGCGCGCAACGCCTTCACGGCCCCGCCCAGACTGGAAAGTGTGGCGTGCGGATTTTCGATATCGATGGGCATCTGCCCGGAGCGACGCAAATACCACCCGATCAATGGCCAGCGCCAAAGACTCTTCTTCGCCAGAATGCGGAACTGAAACGGAAGCGCGGCGAAGATCACCGGCGTGTCCATGTAGGAAGTGTGGTTGGACGCGTATACCGCGACGGGGCGTTTGTGGAAGTTCTCCGCGCCCTCGATCGTCAACTTCGAAAGCGAAATGAGCACCGCGTTGCGCCCCCATAAGCGCGCGATGCGATGCTGTGCGCGGCCCTTTTTGTCTACCAGAGAGACGAGAAACGCTGTCGTTGCGCACATCGCCGTTAGCACCAAAAACAGCGGTGACTGCAGCAGGTTGGTTTGCCAACGATAGAACCGCGGCAGCGGATTGGGCCGCGGGCTCATGATGACTTAGTCTCTGCCGCCAACAGCAAGGTACGCACCTCGCCCACAAGATACACCGACCCTGACACGACCACCACGCCTCCGCCCGAGCGCTCTTGCACTATGCGCATCGCCTCGCCCACCGATTCCGCCGCCACCGCAGGCGTCCCCGTAGCCTTGGCCGCTCCCAGCAGATCATCGAGAGCCGCAGCGCGCGCGGTATGGATGGGCGCAAGAACTACCTGCTCGAACAGCGGAAAGAGAATCTGCGCCATCTCGGCCACAGGCTTGTCGCGCAGGCAACTGAAGATCAGCGTGCGCGGCCCCCGGGCTTCCAGGCGGTTCCGCAGGCCTGCCCGCAGCGCCCATGCGCCGGCCGGGTTGTGGGCGACGTCGAGGATCCACTCCACGCCCTTCTTTGTGATGTATTCCAGCCGTCCCGGCCAGTACGTGCGACGAATCCCCCGCTCCAGCGCCGCGGGCGTGATCGGAAGTCCATGCCGGTCGGCGAGCTCCACCGCTGCAGCGATGGCGAGCGCGACGTTGCGCTGCTGGTGCGCGCCGGCGAGCGGCGAATCGACTTGGATTGTCGCCCCGCGCGCGTCGATTGCATAGGTGCCAACCGCTGCAACTGCGGGAACATAGGGAACAGCGCTGATCCCGTGCACGCCCAACTCGGTGGCTACTTCACCGAGAACCTGATTTGCTTCCGGGTGCTGTGGCAGCGTGATCATCGTTCCATCGCGGCGTAGAATCCCTGCCTTCTCTCGCGCTATTGCAGAGATCGTTGGGCCGAGCCACTCCATGTGGTCGAGCGAGATGTCCGTGATGATGGCGAGCAGCGGCTCGACGACGTTGGTCGCATCCAGGCGGCCTCCCATGCCCACCTCCAGCACGGCGATGTCTACTTGGTTCTCTGCGAAGTACAGGAACGCCAGCGCCGTCAGAAGCTCAAAATAGCTCGGCAGCTGTGGCAGCCTGTCGGCAAGCAGCAACTCCTGAGCTGCGTCGTGCACCCTGAAGTACAGCCGCGCAAAGTCGCCGTCGGAGATTTCCTGGCGGTCCAACCGGATGCGTTCATTGGGCCTCTCAAGGTGTGGCGACGTGTAAAGCCCAGTGTGTTGCCTCGCTTCCGTCAGAATGGACGCTAGAGTCGAGGCTGTGGAGCCTTTTCCGTTCGTGCCTGCAATCAGAACTGTACGAAACTGCTGATGCGGATCGCCGAGTGCATCGAGTAACTTCCGGACGTCGTCAAGCGAGAACCTGCGCCGCGGGTGCCCTGGGCGAGCATATAGCTCCGGCGCCATTGCGTTCAGTTGATCGATAGCCGCAGCGTAAGACATCAAAAGCCCAGTATAAGAGCTATGCCACAAACGCATATCCCGCTCGACAGACCGCTCCCTGTCCAAAACCGTCTCATGTGCAAGATGGGCCTGCCGCAATACATTGTCCCTTCTGTTGTTCTGCTCGCCTTGCACACAATCCGCTCGCCTTCCACAGCCCTCTTCTTCTGGCCTGTGGAAGCTATGGGAAACGACGCCGCCCGCCGCTAGGCTGTAGCCCGTTTTCCAATTCTCCTGAAAGGCACGGCTACGATTTAGAAAACCCGTCTGTCATCCAACCCGCGCCTTCAAAACCACTTCGCCCGATTTCCCACTTTTCCTGTACACTCTACGGGTACTCCGAGCTTTTCTTATCGTTTCCTATACCTATTCACAACCCTCGTGCACCTATGGTCATGTCCGAGCGGACGGATGTTCTCATTTGTGCCGGCGCAAACAGAAAGGGTATGAGGCAGCAGACAAGAGAATTCTTAGTGGAATCCGAAAAACGTGCCGCGTTTTCCACGCGCGCAACAATCAGGAGATGACTACAATCGGGATGGAGCAAAGCGGCCGCTTCCAGTGACCCGCAAGGTGTTATACAGTGAGGGCATAGGGCGCGGCCTCGACAGCGGGGGTAGGGTATGCCGAGCGTGGAAACCGGAGTTGAGAAGCCAGCCGCTCAGGGGGCAGCGATGGAGATTAGCGTAAGCCGCCAAGACCTGGTGAAGGAACTCACAGCGACGCAGAGCGTTGTGGAGCGCAAGACCACGATCCCGATTCTGTCTAACTTTCTCCTCGAAGCTGATGAAGATCGGCTGAACATTACAGCGACCGATCTAGATCAAGCTATCCGCACCAGCACAGCGGTGAAAGTGAAAAAGGCAGGCGCCTGTACCATCCCTGCGCGCAAACTCTACGACTACATCAAGCTCCTGCCCGACGGTGACATCTCCATCAAGCTGCTTGAGAACCACTGGGTACAGATCCGCAGTGGCCGTTCGAATACCAAGATGGTGGGCATGGCGCGCGCTAACTACCCACAGGTTCCTGAGTTTCCCGCCGTGGCAGCAACCAGCATCTCGCTTGCCTCGTTGCGCACGCTCATTGCTCGCACCATCTTCGCCATCTCAAACGAGGAGTCACGCTACACGCTCAACGGGGCGCTACTCATCCTCAAGGCGGAGTCACTGGCAATGGTTGCCACAGACGGCCACCGCCTCTCCTTCGTTGAAAAGCCCGGCGAGACATTAGTGGGCATCAGCGGCGAGAAGCGCGTTCTGATCCCGCGGAAAGCTTTGCAGGAGCTGCAACAGCTCCTTGCATCTTCTGAAGCGGAAAAAGTCGACTTTGCCGACGATGAACACACGCTCTTCTTCCGCGTAGGGCATCGCACGCTGAGCAGCCGAAAGCTCACGGGTCAATTCCCGAACTTCGAGGCCGTGATGCCGCGCGACAACACCAAGTTCGCCGTGGTGCGGGCCAGCGAACTCTCCGCCGCGATACAGCGCGTAGCGCAATTTGCCGATGAACGCTCCGGCGCCATCCGCATGCGCCTGGAGGACAACGAACTCAAGGTCAGCGCCAACTCCACCGAATCCGGCGAAAGCGAAGATACCATCGACACGCCCTATTCCTCCGAGCCCATCGTGGTCGGCTTCAACTCCGGCTACATTCTCGACTTCCTCAAGGCGCTCGACAACACAGGCGAGGTGCGGCTGGAGTTCAAGGACTCTCAATCCGCCGGCCAGATGCGCCCCGAAGACCCCGACGCCGAGTACAAGTACCGCTACGTGCTCATGCCCATGCGGATCTGATCCGCGAGCTGCGTGTGAATAATGCGCTCTGATTTTCAACCGGTGCGTCGGGCACTATGCCATGCCTAGCAGCTAATTGTAGGTCCGCTCGGCATCTCCTGACGTCGATTCACCGTCTTCCAACAGCCAATCCGGCCAGACCGGATAGGATGGATGGGACCGCTGCTCTCGAGGCCGTGAATGACCTCTCGTCTCTTGTTGCCGATTGCGCTGTTGTGCCTGGCGGCGGCGATCCACGCCCAGACGAAGGCCGGAGCGGAGGCGCCGGCGCGCTTCCAACTGTACGGCGGCTATTCGTTCCTCTCCAACTCCTTCAACGGGTTGCCGGGTTTCCGCCAGCCACTCAACGGATGGGATTCATCCATCGCCTTCCCGGCCTGGCACAACCTGCGGTTCAAAATTGACGTTTCCGGCTACTTGGGGACGAACCAGGGCGCTTCGCAAAAGTCCGTCTTCATCCTGGGCGGCGCAGAATACAGCCACCGTTTCGGAAGAGAATCCGTTTTTGCCGAGGCACTCGCGGGCGATGGAGGTTTGCCTAGATACTGGGGACCACAGCGAGCGCCGGGCGAGACCGCATCATTTGCAACAGTGCTGGGCGGCGGACTCGACACTCCACTCACGCGGCGCTTCGCCTTCCGTGTTGACGGCGGCTACCAGTGGTCCAACTTCCAACTGATCGACAATACCCTTTTCCTCCTCCCCATTCAGACCCCCGGCATGCCCAACAACTTCTGGCGCATTTCGAGCGGATTGGTCTGGAGCTTCTAGGCCGCATTTCTCAGGGTAGGTCGCGAAAAGTCAAGCCCTCGGCAGTCGCGGCTTCTGCGCAAGCCGTTGAAAAAACGGCGCGGATATTCTGCGCCAACTTTGCAGATCATTTCTCCCTTGTGGCGCATAATCATGTCAGGTGCATCGATGAGAGTTTTGCTGGCGCAGGCATGTTCGGCTCAGAGGTTTTTGCATGGAATCTCGCGCGGAAAAGTCCCGAAAGAGCATGTAACTCTCATGAATTGGAGTATTTGCGAGATGCGGGCCTTTGGAATCAGATATTTACGGATATACCCATCCCGTAAACCCTTTGTTATCAAATATGGAGGTATGGCATACGGGGGAGGGGGGGGCTGGGTACTCAAGCCGCGAACGAGAGGCCTTTCGACACCCCATCGGGTGTGAGAAATGTGGGCCAGCCCGCCACGCGTGCCCTGCGCGGAACCAATCTAGCAGACAAGCCATCCAAATTGAAAAAAGAAGCTGCCGTTACGCCGCGGCCGGGGTCTTCAGGAACTCGAGCGCGCGAATCAGGTAGGCTTTCAGATCGCGCCGGTGCACGACGGCGTCGAGAAATCCCTTTTCGAGCAGGAACTCCGAGCGCTGAAATCCCTCCGGCAGCTTTTGGCGGATGGTCTGCTCGATGACGCGCGGGCCGGCGAAGCCGATCAGCGCTCCGGGCTCGGCGATGTTCAGGTCGCCAAGCATGGCAAAGCTCGCCGTCACGCCACCGGTGGTCGGGTCGGTAAGCACGCAAATATAGGGAACACGGGCGTCGTCGAGCTGCGCCAGCGCCGTGGAGATCTTGGCCATCTGCATCAGGCTCACCACCCCCTCCATCATGCGTGCGCCGCCCGATGCAGCCACCACGATCAGCGGCTTGCGCGTCAGTCGCGCGCGATCCACGGCTCGCGCGATCGTCTCACCCACCACGGCGCCCATCGACCCGCCAATGAAGCCGTACTCCATGGCGCTGAGTACGATTTCATGCGGCCCCAGCCGACCCACAGCGTTCAGGATGGCGTCATCGAGGCCGGTCTCTTCCCGTGCTTTGCGCAACCGCTGCCTGTAAGGCTTCACGTCGCTAAAGTTCAGCGGATCTGTGGAGCGGAGCCCGGTGTCGACCAACTCGAAACCCGGCTCAAGAAGCATTTCGATGCGCTCCCGCGCGCCCAGCTTGAAGTGGTGCTGGCACTTGGGGCAGACTTGCAGGTTGGCTTCGAGATCCGCCTTGTAGATGGGCTGGCGGCAGCCGGGGCATTTCACCCACAGCCCCTCGGTGCGCACATTTTTCGCGCCCGCGGCCACGCCGGCATCAGGACCGTTGTCCGGAGCAGGCCCTGCCTCAAACTCGCCGTCCTCGCGCTTGAACCACGACATATCGAACCCAATTGTAAACGGATGGCCCGCAAGACGCGGTCTAGTTGTTGGCGACCGGCGGCGAGGCCGCTCCGGCCCGCAGGTATGCGTCGCCGCCATCGATCCAGTCCTGGCGCGGCGGATTGAAGATGTCGAGCGCCACCGAATCCTCGAGCGCGATCACCTCGTGCGGCAGGTGCGGCGGAATGCAGAGGATTTCGCCCGCGCGCACCGCAATTTCCTTTTCGCCGATCAGGAATCTCAGCGCGCCCTCGACGACGTGACTCATCTGCTCGTGAAAGTGGTCGTGCATCGGCACACGCGCGCCCTTCTTAAGCGTGATGCGGGCGAGCATCATGTTGGTGCCAACCACATACTGCCGCGTGACGAGCGGGTTCAGCGGTTCAGGCGCAATATCTGCCCACCGGTGGTGTGTGCTTTCCGGCACAGTCGCCTCCTTCGTCGCTCAGTACTCGATCCCGCGCTGCGCCAGAATACCCTTTTGATAAGCGTGCTTCACCTCACGCATCTCGGTCACGGTATCGGCCAGCTCCACCAGCAGGGGATGTGCGTTGCGCCCGGTCAGAATCACATGCACCATCTCCGGTTTGCCACGCAGTGCCTCGGCTACCGCGGCCGCATCCAGCATCTTGTAGCTGATGGCGTAGTTGATCTCGTCCAGCACGACCATATCCCACTCACCGGAGTAGATTGCCTCGCGCGCCTCAACCCACGCCTGCTGCACCAGGCGAACGTCCTCGGGATCCGGCTCCGCGCCGCCGATCTTCACAAAGCCGCGCCCCATCTGCTTTAGCACGAAGTTCGGCCCGAAGGCCTCTACAGCATCCAGCTCGCCGTAATGCCACGACCCCTTGATGAACTGGAGCACGAGCACCTTCATGCCGCAGCCCACGGCACGCAAAGCCGTGCCCAGAGCCGCGGTGGTCTTTCCCTTGCCGGGGCCGGTGTTGATCAGAATCAGTCCGCGTCGAGCGGTTGGCTCAGGGTTCATGGCGTTCAGTCGTCAGTTACCAGTTGTCAGTCGCCAGTCGTCAAACAGGCCAGCTGACAACTGATGACTGACAACTAATGCCCTTTGTGGTACGGATGGCCCGTGAGAATTGTACATGCCCGGTAGAGCTGCTCCGCCATCACCAGGCGCGCCAGAGAGTGAGCCAGCGTCATGGGCCCCAGTGAGAGCAACCCGCCAAGACGTTTCCCTTGGGCCCGCGCCTCGTCTGACCACCCGTCCGCCGGCCCAACGGCAAAGACCACATGTTGCACGCCCTCATCGCGCCGCGCCCCCAGCCACCTGGCAAAAGCCTCCGAAGAGAATTGTCGCCCGCGCTCATCCAGCAGGAGAACGACCGTCTGCGTTCGGCCCCGCTGCCGGCCGAGCCACTGAAACAGCGTCTTTTCACTGCGGAACGCTTCCGTCCCGCAGCGCGCAACCCCAGCACAGCGTTTGAGATAGTCGCGGACCGTCCCGTCGTGCGCATCCAGCGTCCGAGCTTGGGCGCCGATATGGGCCAGCGTGACCTGCATGGAGAGGAGGATACCGCAAACCCCCGAGGCCGGAACGCGTTCCCACGGACATCCAAGTCCTAAGAAGAATGGAGGTTGCATCCAATTTTCGAATTATGCGGAGGTATCTGTATGGAATTTCATAGTTGCGGCTCCGACCTAACACCGAGAACTGCCTGGGTGACACCAAAAGGTGATAGACAAGTCTTTTATTTTCTATTAACAAACCTATAGAAGAGTGGTTCGCCGAGAATGGCCCTCCACGTGCAGTACCACGCAGGAAAACGTCCCCCTTCCTACGTAGCTTCCGATACGAAGTGGTTGCGTAGAAGCAAGTTAGCCGGGTTCATCATCGATTTTGAGTTTTCTGGTTTTTTGATCCACCGCCGTGCTTTCCAATCACGGCGCCAAGACACCAAACGCAAGTTGTTGCAATCGTCCTCATAGGAGAACTTTCCCCATCTCACTGACCTTGGAGGTCTACAATGCGTTTTTTCCGGATCCCTCCCGCTGCCTTGGCGGTCGCCCTGCTCGCGCTCGCCGTCACGACACTTGCGTTCAGCCAGGGAATCACCACAGGCACTGTCTCTGGAACGGTCTCCGATCCTTCAGGCGCTGTAGTTCCCGGAGCCCAGGTTCAATTGACCAATCAGGCAAATGGCCTCAGGCTCGTCGAGAACTCGATTGGCGATGGCTCATTTAAGTTCTTCGCGGTTCCCATCGGAACCTACCGTGCGCTGATTACCGCAGGCGGCTTTTCGAATGAGAACATCGATAACGTTCAGGTTGTCGCCGGAGCCACCACCAACTTGAACGAGGTGAAGCTCCACGTCGCGTCCGCGGCGACCGAGGAGGTCGAAGTCAACGGCTCCGCCGCCTCACTGCTTGAAACCACCGACTCCCAGGTGACGACGACGTTTAACACGGAAACGATGCAGAACCTGCCCCTGAACAACGGCTTTGACACCGTAGTCGAGCTGATCCCA
Organism: uncultured Acidobacteriaceae bacterium; assembly: GCA_963836525.1. Classification (GTDB taxonomy): domain Bacteria; phylum Acidobacteriota; class Terriglobia; order Terriglobales; family Acidobacteriaceae; genus Telmatobacter. The sequence continues at coordinate 705,517 of CAWIJW010000003.1, read as the reverse complement.
GGCGTGGTCAGCACCGGCGATGATAACTTCTCCAATACCAACGGTGACAACTACTCGGTTAACGGCCAGAGCGGACGTTACAACAATTTCGAAATCGACGGCCAGTCCAACAACGACAACTCGATCGGCGGACCGCAAGTGTTCTTCGGCAACCAGGACGCCATTCAGCAATTGCAGGTCATTACGAATGATTACAGCGCTCAATATGGCCGCAATGCCGGCGCGGTCGAGAACTACATCACCAAGTCCGGTACCAACTCGCTCCATGGTTCTGCTTTCGACTATTACCAGAGTGAGTTTCTGAGCTCGCTCACCAACTCCGAGAAGAATCCGCTTTTTGGCTACTGCCCTCCCGGCATCAGTCCGTCGACCGATTGTGCTACGCCGGCGTTGCCCCGATATGTCGAAAATCGCGCCGGAGCAACCATCGGCGGCCCGGTTCTCAGGAACAAGCTCTTCTTCTTCTACAGCACCTATTGGGATCGAGTCCGCACGGGCGCGGCGCCGTCCCAGTCTCTGCCTACTCTCACACCCGACCCAACCGGTCTCGCGACCATCGCATCGGCGTTCTCCGGTGATCCCGGCGCTGCTGCCATCGAGAGTTTCGGCCCCTACTCCATCAAGCAAGGCAACCCGAAGCCGATACCTGGCACGGCCACCATGGAAACACTCACCGATGCCTCCGGCAGGTCGGCCTCCGTTGAGTTCGCTGGCGTTCAGCGCACGATTGCCAGCCCCTCCAATGACCAGGAAGAGCTGGCCCGCCTCGATTGGCAGCCCACGGCAAAGGACCACCTCTTCGCGCGCTACTTTTACCAGCCTCTGCTCTCGACCGGCGTCCAAGGTGCATACTCCATTGCTGCAGGCGATTTTGTCGACGTACCTGCGACCGCTCATTCGATCGGAGCCGATTGGGCGCACACATTCACTGGCAATCTCGTCGATCAATTGCGTTACAGCTTCCAGGAAGCCAAGGTCTACTTCGAGGGCGGAGCCTATCCAAACTGCGTTGCGACAGACTTCGGCGCGTGCCCGGCGCAAGTGTATTTTTCCGGCACGAACAACGATTCGGATTTCGGTGGAGACGCTAACTTCCCGCAAGGCCGCACCGTGAAGGTCACCCAGGTGCAAGACAACGCCACCTGGACCCATGGCAGACAGACGCTTGTCTTCGGCGGAGAGTTTGACTATCAGAACTCGCCCAATGCGGGCATCTTTTACTACAACGGCTTTCCGATCCTCGGAACCTTCAGCAACCTGCTGGGAACGCAGGACGCTTCGCTGCCGCCCGGCGCAGCCGGCTACTCCTATTTGGCGAACGGCAATGTCGTCATTCCCTTCACTGAGCCCGACCTCGCCGCCTATTTCCAGGACGACTGGAAGGCGCTTCCCACGTTGACCTTGCACCTGGGCGTGCGCTGGGAGTTCTTCAGCGATGCGGTCAACAAGCTGCACGACGAAACCGTCGCGCGCGAGTCCAATGCCAGCACCGCGTTCTGGGATACATCATTGCCCCTGGCGAGTCGCACCGTACCCCAGGCCGGCCAGGTTTACACGAACTTCGAGCCGCGCATCGGTCTGGCATGGAACCCGGATTTCGACAAAAAGCTGGTGGTCAGTGCCGGCTACGCCATCAATGCGAACCCGGCGTTTTATAACATGTTTCTGCTCGTCGCCGACGGTGCGCCGGTCACCAACCTCGGCGCGTTCCTCTGCGGCTCCGATGCTTGTGTGCCCTCGAGCGGCTCCATCCTGAGCAAAGACTTCCGTGCGCTCAACCTGCCCAGTTTGCCCACCGGCGGAGATCCGGGCCAGGATGTCGAGACCACCATCCCAACTTCATTCCGCACGCCCTATGTACAAACCTACACGCTCGGCGTCGAACGTCAGTTAGGCGGTGCGGCGGTGATGGAAGTACGCTACGTCGGCACAAAGACCACCGACGACTTCCAGTCGATCGATGCCAATCCTTTCCTGCTGCCCGTCGCCATGGCCTTCCCGAATCTCGTCTCCGCGTCATCGCTTTGCAAGAACCCGTCTGCCGATGGATACGGACGCCCCAATTGCAACTTCAGCAACGTATCGGAATTCATCAACGGAGGCTGGGCGAACTACAACGCGCTGGAGCTGAACCTGACCACGCAGAACTATCACGGCCTGACCTCAACCGTTTCCTACACATTCAGCAAGGCCATGAACAACGCTACCGATGCCTTTCGCAGCACTGGCTCCGGAGGCAGCACCATCGCCTTTCCCCAGAACCCTCTCAATCCCGATTCTGGAGAACGCGGGCTCGGCGGCAACGACTTCCCCAACACCGTGGGCATCGGTTTCACCTACGACCTGCCCAAATTCGTCAAGAGCAACGCTCTTCTCGGCCGCGCTGTGAACGGCTTTACGTTGAACGGCCTCTTCCGCTATCGCAGCGGCCAGGTCTACACTCCGTATCAACCCATCAATCTTGACGGCAACACCGGCGATACGAGCTTCTGCGACGGGGCCTTCAACGCCAATGTCCTTGGCGTGGATACTTGCCGGCTGGTCCTTTCGAACAAAAGCGCACCGATCAACACTGTTGCCTACCTCAACCCCTTCGTAAATAGCTCCACGCCGTTCACTCCTGTTCCAGGAACACCCACTTACGTCGTATATGGCAGCGACGGCTTCGATTCGGGGGGGAACTACATCCCGGGTACGCCCACCGATCCCACCAAATCGCACTGGATCATCAACAACCAAGCCTATGCACTTGCGGTGAACAATCCCTATCCTGGTTCGAGCAGAAGCCTGCTTCGCGGTCAGCCCTACAACGATCTCGACGCGACCGTTGTGAAAACCATCCCCGTCAAGGAACGCGTTAGCTTGCAACTCTCGATGGCCGCTTACAATGCGCTCAACCACATGTTCCGCGGCGACGGCAATCCCTTTGTGGGAGCAAGCAACTTCACCAGCAACGCTCTGAACGGGTCCGGGAGCGTCTCCGGCTCCGGCAACAGGTTCGTGATCCTGGGAGGAAAAGTCATCTTCTAGACCCCGGGTGACCGAAGCGAACAAGTCAGAAGCCCCGGAACCCACCCCGGGGCTTTTGCATCTGCCTCGAGCTTGTCATCGGGGAACGATCAAAGCGGTGCCTTCAAGTCGCTGCGCTGCACTGCGCCGCCGAAAAGCTCCTTTCCAAGCCGAACCGCCAATCGCTGAAACCGGCTAAGTGATTCTTGCAGGATGGTTTGCGAGGGGCCTCAAGAGGATCTTCCCAGCAATCGGCGTCCGCCACAAACAGAGCCAGTAGAACGCCCCGCCCGGGTGCCCATCGTCTGGGTCTGTTTCCTTGCACCCCCACCCCGGAGGTGGAGCGTCGGAACCCTGTGAGGATGCATTGTCCAGTACAAATCCTGCAACATCCGAACCAGCTTCTACAAAATTTCATAACCCCCCGCCAAACATGGAAGCCGCCAGTAAAATAGGTCGTTTATTAACAATAACTTAACATAAGTCGCTGGCCGTCCTCAATTGGCACACGAATTGCAACTCCTTAAGCAAATTCCCTGAGCTAACGTGAGGTCGGGGTGGGTTTGCGCTCGAAAGGGCAATTTCCCACGGATGGCATTCGGGCCCTTGTGATTCTGTTCGTTTTTGAATCAACATGCGGGATCGGACTTGCCCTCCCCGACGAGCCTCCGAAAACGCACAACCTGGATCGCGAAGATGCCTGACGGGCCTTCCGTTCCAGACCGGTTTTTGGAGGAGTTCCGATGCGATTTTCCCAACTGCGTTCTGCGTTTTTGGTGCTCAGCCTGTTGGCGATTGCTGGCTTTTCAGGGTCCGTCTGCATCCCGACGGCCAGTGCGCAAACATCGAACGGCACCGTGATCGGAACGGTCACTGATGTAAGCGGCGGGACGGTCGTGGGGGCGACAGTAACGGTCACCTCCATAGAAACTGGCGCCATTCGCACCAGCACGACGAATGACGTGGGCGCTTACCGTATCGAGTCGGTATTGCCCGGCACCTACAATGTGTCAGTCTCGGCCAATGGGTATGAGACTACGGTGCACAAGGGTCTGGTGGTTCCCGGCACGTCGATCATTACCGCGAATGTTGAGCTCAAGGTGGGCAAGGCAAGCGAAGTTGTTCTGGTATCCGCCGACAACGCCAGCCTCAACACCGATAACGGGCAGATCGCGGGTACCGTCAGCGCACTGGAGATCAATAATCTGCCCGTTGGATCGCTGAGCCCGTACGAACTGGCTCTCACCCTCCCGGGCGTCATGCCGGCCACGCAGGGCGGCATGAGCAATGGCGTCGACTTCGAGGTTGCCGGTGGCCGCCCACGCGCAAATAACTTCCTGATCGAAGGACAGGACAACAACGATGCCGGCATCGCCGGTCAGGGACTGCAGCCGGAGAACCTTGAGGCGGTCGATGAAGTGAAGGTTCTGGAAGATAACTACACTGCGGAATTCGGCCACGGCGCCGGCTCGGTTTCCAACACGATTTTCAAGAGCGGCACGAATGAGTTCCATGGCGCCGTCTGGGAGCGTGCAGAAAACAACTCGCTCGACGCAATCGACAAGCAGGATCACTTCAACAACGTGACCACGCAGACCAAGTATCGCGAGAATCTCCCCGGCTTCCGCATCGGCGGCCCGGTCATTCGCAATAAGGTCTTCGGATTTGGTTCCTATCAATGGGACATTTACCGCTCCTCTGCCAATCTCGCGGTGCTGTCCATTCCCACCACCGCCGGCTTGGCCACACTCAAGGCGCTTCCTGCCAATCCTCGCTTGACCAATCTGCTCACCGCGTGGGGCACCCTGGTCGGCACCGTGAATCCCAGCAACGCCAAGCCCTCCATTCCTTTGGGGCCCAATCCAACCACAGGCATTGACCGCGGCACAGTTCAGGTCGGCACCGTCCAGCGTAATCTTGGCGCCGACACCGACTCGCCGGAGCTGGATTTGACCGGCGACTACGTCATGAACAAGAAGGACACGCTAAGGCTGCACCTCATCCGCACATCATTCCTGGCGCCTTTTGACACCTTCAACTTCGCCGGCCAGTTGCCGGGCTTCGATAGCAACCAGAACGGCGCCGCTTACAACTCAGGAATCGTTGAAACCCATGTATTCAGCCCCAGGCTGGTGAACGACGTCCGCTTGTCCTACGGCCGCATCGGCTTCCTCTTCGGATTGCCCGGCTCCACCACTTCCAACCCGCTCTTTGGCCAGCCCATCGTCTCGGTAAGCGGCGTCAACGGCTACGGCATCCCCTCCATTGTTCCTCAGGGCCGATTCCACAATACATACCAGCTCCAGGACACTCTAAGCTGGACCACGGCAAGCATTTCATCAAGATCGGAACCGATCTTGCGAACATCCGCGTGAGAGACGCAGTTCCCTTTAACTTCTACGGCACAATCGGCTTCGGCAATGACACGTCGGCAACGCCGTATCCCGGTGGCGGCACCTTCGTCTATAAGGGACTTGCCAACCTGATCGACGATTACGGCGGCACGAGCTCGAACAGCGTTACGCAGAACTTCGGCAGCCCCACCGCCCGCCCCATGCTGTATTCCCAGAACTACTTTGTGGAGGATACCTATCGTCCAATTTCGACGTTGAGCATTGACATGGGTCTCCGCTACGAGTACGCCGGTGCTCCGTTCAACACTCCTTCAACGCCATACCCCGGCATCGACGAAACCCAAATCGGCTGTTTCCCGTCTCCAGCAACACCTGCAATTCCCACGAGCAAGCCGTAGGCAAGTCCTGGGGACCGAGGGTCGGCCTCGCGTACAGCCCTGAGGTCTTCGGCGCTCGCAAGACGGTCGTCCGCGCCGGCTTCGGCGTCTTCTACGATGTGGCCTTCATGAACATCGCCGACAACATCCAGGCCACGGCTCCGGCTGCTGCCTCGCCTCAGATCTTCAGCAGCACTACCGCGAACAACTATCGCGGCACGGCTTCTTGGTTCGAGCAATTTGCCAACCTCAACAAGAACCCGCTGGCGACCAATACTTCCGATCCGATCAGGAACCACCTGCTCACCCCAATGACTATGCACTGGAACCTGGACGTTGAGCAGGAGCTTCCCTTGACGAGCTGGGTGAGCCTAGCTACGTCGGCGAGCGCGGCGAGCACCTCTATGGGAATACCAACCTGAATCCATTTGTCAACGACTGGTTCTACGGCAGCCGCGTAGTTACTACGCGCGGTTCAATCGTGGTTCGCGACAACTCGGGCGATTCGGAATACGCGGGCATGTGGGTAAATTTAGATCACAAGATCAACCACAATTTCCTGGCCCGCGTTGCCTACACGTGGGCCAAGGCGATGGATGACTCGTCTGAGATCTTCACCTTCAACAATCAATCCTCTTACCAGTTCAGCCGCTATCCCACGCCGCGCGGAACCGCCGATTGGGGCCCGTCGGCCTACGATCATCGCCAGCGCTTGGTCCTGTCCTATACCTGGGCGCCGTCCGTGTGGCACACCGAGGGCGCAATGAAGGTGGTTGGCAACGTTGTCAACAATTGGGTCATCGCCGGTGTCACGCAGTTCCAGGCCGGTAGTCCCATGAACGTCGAAACCGGATATGACGAGGACGGAGACGGCATCAGCAATGATCGGCCCATAGTCGGCAATCCAAAGGCGCCGCTGACGACGTACGCATACGATGACTCCTGGTTCTCTGGCGGCCCTTCAACTGGCACGCTCTGCTCCGGCCCCAGCCTCTGGTACACCAATCTTCCTTGCGAGGTTGTGAGCCCAACTTCCGTTCACTGGATCGTCCCGGCCATCGGAACCCATCCGGCGCAACCCGTCAGCCGGAACACTCTATTCAGCCCCAGGTACCAGCAGTGGGATATGAACATCGCCCGCGACTTCAAACTGTACGAGAATGCCACGCTCGACCTGCGCGGCGAGTTCTTCAACATCTTCAACCATGGCGAGGCTGGCATCCCGAACAGCACCCTGATCACCGGAATCAACACCGACGCCTACAGCAACAACGGCACGAACACCTTCAACGATCAAGACCCGACGGTCTCCGGCCATCGCCACATCCGAATCGTCATTCGCATATCGTTCTAGACACCCCGCGATACCTGAACAAAGGGCGTCCCATCTGGGACGCCCTTCATTTTGCGTGCTTGAACCGCCACCCGGAGGCCGGGGAATCGAATCCTGTTCTGCTAACCGAAATACGGTTTTGGGAGGCCAGGGAGCCCAAGTCAAGCCCTCAAGGCAAGGCGTACGGAAGGCAGCAAACCGGGCTGGCCGAACGCCGCGCGTGGGCAGAATTTTGCAACATCTAAAAACAAATCCTACAAGAATCCATAGATCCGGCGTAGGCCTTGAAAAAACGGAATCAAGAAGCCCCTTATTTTTCAACACGAGCTAGTTGCTTTAGCCGGGCGTTTTCAATTGGCACATGAATTGCTCTCTATTTCAGTAGATATCCCCGCATCGTGTCGAGGTCGCATCCCACGAGCCTGCTCTCTCGTGGATGGGGTCGAGGGTTTCTGTTCGATTGCTTCTCGTTTTTGTTGAGTTAACTAGCGGATCGGACTTGCCCTCCCCGTCGAGCCTCCGAAAGCGCACAACCTGGGTCGTGAAGGCTCTCTCAAAAGGCCTTCCGGCACAGACGGGTTTTGGAGGAGTTCCGATGCGGAGATTCCGGTTACAAGGCATTTCACTCTTATTTGCTGTTGCGTTCGCCTTGGGCTTTATCGTCACAACCCAGCAACAGTCAGCGTATTGCCAGGAAACCACGGGTGGCATTCAGGGGACGATCAAGGACCCAACCGGTGCCGTCGTGCCCCGAGCCTCGGTAGTCGTTACCGGCACGACCCTCCTGGGCAGCAAGGAGCTTGTGACGGATTCGAGCGGATACTACCGATTCGCCAATCTTCCTCCCGGTGTATACACCGTCATCGTCAAAGCCGAGGGCTTTCAGACCTACAAGCGGGACGGACTGGCCATTGATATCGGGCGTTTGCCGACCGTCGATATCACTCTCCGCATAGGCGCGGCCGCGACCACGGTCGAGGTGACTGAGGCAGCTCCGGTCATCGACACCACCACAACGCAGAACATCACCAACGTCGGCACTGAGGCACTTCAGAACCTTCCCACCGGCATCAGCTACCAGTCGGTCATCCAATTCGCACCGATGGCGCGCGACGAACCCTTGGCAGGTTATTCGGTAAACGGCCACGGTACCGGCGGCAGCGGCGGCTCCATGCCAGGCAGCAGCGGCAACGGCCTGAGCTTCGGCTACTCCATCGGCGGTGCTGCCGACTCCGAGAGCAGCTACCTCGTCGAAGGCCAGGACACCGAAAACATCTCCGGCGGCTACTCCCACGCCAACGTTCCCATGGACTTCATCCAGGAAGTCGACATGAAGACCTCGGGCGTCGAGGCCGAGTATGGCGGAGCGCTGGGCGGTGTGATCAACGTCGTCATGAAGAAGGGCGGCAACGAGTTTCATGGCCTCATTTCCTCGACGTATGAATCTGCGGGGACCGATGCCAATCAGGTCAATGCCTTCTTGCGGAACGATCCGACCGACCCCGGGAATGCGTCCTTGCGCCAAGATCCTGCCTACCAGATCTACCAGCCGGCAAAGGATCACTTCCGCACCGCGCAGCCGGGCGTTCTTGTCGGAGGCCCAATTTATAAAGACCGCCTGTGGTTTGCGGCCGCTTTCGAGCCCCTCATCAGCAGCCGTTCACGGGCCGTGGACTTCGGTACCAATGACAATGATGCTGGACTCCAGCTATTCACCTCTGACCGGCAGCAGTACTTCGGTTATGTCCGCCTCGACGCTGCAATCACAAAGAAAATTCGCGTCTTCGGCTCATGGCTCTACCAGTACGCGCGAATGGCGGGCGCGAGCATGCCCACAGCCGATGCGATTACTCAGCAGTCGGGCTACCTGAACACATCCATTCTCTCCCCGCTCGGGCGGTACACCCATGGCATCGGCTGGTCTGCCCCAAATTCCACCTATAACGTGGGCGCGGACTTTACCCTTAGCCAGCACCTTGTTTCCACCACGTCCTACGGCTACTTCTTCGACAATTACCACGACTTCGGCTGGCCAACAGGCATTCCGGATATTGTTTGGGATACGGACGGTGCTGGCGCGCAGGATAATAGCACCCCACCGCTGGATCTCCCGGACAACCTTCAGGTTTACAACGGTTCGCCTGCCAATGCCGGCACCGCTACCACTCCGTACAACTCAAGCTTCACGCTGTTTAACGCTGACAAGCACTATCAGTTCAACCAGGATTTTGCCCTTTACAAAGGCGGTTGGTGGGGTAACCACAATTTCAAGTTCGGCTACCAGCTCAACCACCTGGTCAACATGATCAGCCAGAACGGCAACGTCCCCTATGCTTTCATCGATGTGGGTACGGGCGCATCATACTCCCCGTTGACGGATACCGGCGGCAAAAACTGCGATAAGCTCACAAACGAATGGGGTGCGTGCGCAGGCCAGTACGGCTATATCACGATCCAGGATTTCTCGACGATTCTTACCGCTCCTGCGAGCGACTGGAATCACGCGTTCTACGCGCAGGATTCCTGGAACATGGGGAAGGGACTCACCTTCGACGTCGGCCTGCGTATCGAGAAAGAAAGCCTTCCCGCACCTGCGGGCGTGAAGGTCAACGCCATCGACTTTAGCTGGAGTGACAAGATCGAGCCTCGCCTTGGAGTTGCCTGGGATCCCACCCGCAAGGGCAAGATGAAGATCTTCGGCAGCTATGGCGTGGTCAACGACGTCATGAAGCTTCTGCTCGCCCAGACCTCCTGGGGCGCGCAATCCTATGAAGATTGTGCCTATCCTCTTGGCCCGAATGGGTTGTCAGATAAGTTCGACATCGCCAGCCTGGCCATCACATTCAAAAACAACCGCGCATGCCCCAACGGTCCGGCAACCACGCAAGCCAATTTCACCAGCGGCGTTCCGGCCGGCCTGAAGGATGCTGGGACAGGGGTTTCGGTTATTGAGAACGTGAACTTCCGTCCCTGGGAACCGGTGGCTCCTAACGTGAAGCCGTACCGCCAGCATGAGTACGTTGCCGGCTGGGATTACCAGATCAGCCCGCGCTTCGCTTTTGAAGCCCGCTACGATCGTCGCCGTCTCGATCACGTGATTGAGGACGCGTCGATTTCCGATGTGGGGTGGGGAGAAATGTTCGCCGTGGTCAACCCGGGCGAAGGCGTCAACTCAACCATCGACAAATACTCGGCCTACCTCGCATCGTTGGGTGAGGCCTTCGGCGTGCCGGGACAGACGTTCGACGCAGCTGCTTTTGGCACGTGCCCGAGCTGCCCGCCCATGGCCAAGGCAGTTCGCAACTACGACGGCGTGGAGTTCAGGTTGACGATAAGCCCGACGCATGGCTTGAGCGGCATGGTCAGCTACACTTACAGCAGCCTGTGGGGCAACTACACAGGACTGACCACGACCGACCAGTCTGACGGTGGCATCACGGGGCGGAACTCACCCGATACCACCCGCGCCTTCGATGAACCCTTCTACAACTTCGGCGCCAATGGCAAGTCCAATAATGGCGCACTTCCCACCGACCGGCCCAACGTGTACAAGGGCTATGTGTACTACACGCTGCCGTGGCGGAAGCACCAAGTCACGAGCATTGGTCTCTTCCAGAACTTCCTCCAGGGCACGCCGATCGCATCGTACATCGATATAGGTGGCGCAACGACCGGTCAACCCTATGATGCGGTCTTCGTGTTCGGACGCGACAAGTGGGTCGATGTCACCACCGACGCCAGCGGCAATATGACCTTCGGCACTCCTTACACCAAGCGCACGCCCTGGTTCATTCAGTCCGACCTGAATGCCTCACATGAAGTAAAGATCGGTGAGCGCCGGAGCATCTCGTTTGAAGCGACGGCTCTGAATGCGTTTAATCAGCGTGCTATTGCCGACTATCTTGAATCACTCGACTCATGGCAGTTCCCGGTCTCGGTCCGCCCTGGCGGGCTGAGGATTTCCGGGGGCGCACCCGCCTACTTGGCCTATGAATCCGGATACAATATTCAGTCACTGGCCAACGCACGCCATGTAGTCAAGAGCTCGCTATACGGCCAGCCATTCCTCTTCCAGAACGGACGCTCCCTGCGCCTCGGACTGCGCTTCACCTTCTAACTCGCCAGATTTACGGCAAAAGAGGGACCCGCTTCGGCGGGTCCTCTTTTCTCGCTCCGATTGGATGCAGCGGTTCTGCAGGTTGGCGTCGGCGCAGCCGCCCTCGTCGCGGCTCAAGTTACTTTTTTGTGCTCTTCCTGGCCGGACCTTTCCGCGCAGACACCTTCTTCGCCCGGGTTCTCCTGCCAGTAACTGGCTTCGCGACAGACGCGATTCTTTTCGCAGCCCTCTTCAGAGGCTTCTTCTGAGTAGTCTTGCGAGCGGCCGGGCTCGTGGCGGATGCCCTACTGCGCACGGCGCGCGTCTTTTCCGCCAGTGCGGCCTTCAGCTCGGCGTCAAATTCGGCCGGCGTGAGCGGGCGCGCCGACTTGCGCAGCCGCTCGATATCGTAAAAGGTGCGGCGCTCGGCGAGAAAGACGTGGATCACAAAGTCCACATAGTCGAGCAGAATCCACTCGCCATTCCTGCGGCCCTCCACGGAGTGCGGGTAAACGCCGAAGTTGCGCTTGAGCCGCAGCTCGATCTCATCAGCGATGGCAATGGCCTGCCGGTCGTTCGTGGCCGAAGTGACCAGGAAAAAGTCGCTCAGTCCAGAGTCGATGGGATCGAGTTCGAGGATCCGCGTGTGCTGTCCTTTTTTTTCTTCGCAGACCGCGGCTGCGGCCTGCACCAAAATACGGGATTGGATGCGCGTCTGTTTCTGTTTCTGCGCCGTCGAAATGTTCATGCGATGGGAAGTTTCTCCAAGCTCATCGTAGCCTGTCGCTTCGGCATGGGGCAAGCTGCGGTTCAGTGAACAGGAAACGGTGGGTCGTGGACAGTCAACGGCCGAGCAGGCGCAGACCCATCAGCGATAGAGGCCGTGCGCCCGAATGTACTTTGCGACCGCGCCCGGGAGCAGCGCCTGTTCCGCGGTGGGACCAGCCGGTGCAGCGCCTGGCTGCCCTGAAATCTCCCCTTGAATCCTCCCGCGAATCTCCGACGCACTAATCTCCACATGCAAGCCGGGCAGCACGTAAAAGGGCGCGCGCTTGCCGGCCTGATTCACGACAAAGAACGCGTGGACCTCGATGTTCGGCTCGGTCCCGTCGCTTTCTGGCCTGCGCTCCAGCGTGAGCCCCTCAGGTAGCGCAGCCTTCAATCCATCCAGCGGCTGCCCCGGTCGCGAAGCCACGATCAATGGCGCCTCAAATGGAATCTCCGCGGCGCGATGCCAGCGATGCAGCCCGAAGAATGCGTCCGCGCCCATCAGGCAGTAGAGCGCGCAGTCAGGCTCAAGCGTGGCGCGCACGCTCTCCAGCGCGTCGATCGTATAGTTCGGCGGCCGTAGCTGCGACTCGCGGCCGGCCGCGGCCCTGGGCGCATCGGCAAGGCTCACTGCGAACCCTGGCTCGCCTTCAATGGCCAGCCGCGTCATGGCCAACCGGTCCGCGAAGCTCGCCGACGATCCTTCAGGCTTCAGCGGCTGCGCGCCCACCGGAGCGAAGAGCACCGAATCCAGCCGGAATGCGGCGCGGGCAGCGCGCGCCACCGCCAGATGTCCCAGATGCGGCGGGTCGAAGCTCCCGCCGAAGAACGCGACCCGTTTCCCGCCGCGGCGAGCCTGCCCGTCTTGGCGCGGCAGATCGGCGCTGTCCGGCTGGTTCATGGCTTCATCGTACAGCGTTGCCGTGCCCTGGTTCCGTCGTCCGCTGTGGCGGACCCGATCTCGTTCAGCGGCCGCCGAGCCATCGTCTAAAATCGTATCCAGGACTGAATCTCCGAAAGTCCCAGCCATCATGCGATATCTCATCACCTTCTTGTCCCTTGCCGGCGTTCTCGTCGCCGCGCTGGCGCTTCAGACCCACTACTCCACAGCCACTGAGCCTTGCTCCATTAACGATCGCTGGGACTGCGGCATCGTGAATCACAGCTCGTACGCTGTGCTCTTCCACGTTCCTGTGGCGGCCATCGGCATCGCGGGCTATCTGTTGCTGGGCGTGTCGGCGCTGGCGCGGCGGCGCATCCTGCTCCTGGTCGCCGCCCTCATCGGACTCGCCTTCGCGCTGCATCTTTCAAGCATCGAAAGAAACGTCCTCGGGGTCTGGTGCCTCTATTGCGTGATCTCGCAGGGAATCATCGCTCTCATCACGCTGCTCAGCGCCGCCTGGCTCATCGCAGCGAAGATTTCAAAGTCGCGCGCGCGCAGAGCGGCGTAGCGCGCAGCTTGCTGGATTCACCTCCAGCCTCGCCGAATCTCCCGCACCCCTCGCGCTGATAAACTTGAACCATACGCATGTTCACGGACTGGTACGCGCGCCGGATGTACGCGTGGGAAACGCACCTGAGCGCACGCGACGAAAATCGCGTGGTGCGCCCGCTGGAGTGGGGCTTCGAGTGGGTCACTCTGTTTCTTGAATCGCACGGCTTTCACGCCGCGGTCCCCGATCCCGATGTTGTTCGCGACGACGCGGCTGCCGAAGCCGCCATGCTGAGCATCAACGAGCTCCTTGTCCGCCACAGCGACGTCTTCTTCGGCTACAAGCGGCCCACGGACTACCTGCTGGAAGAGCGCTATCCGCAGCTCTTCCCCACCAACGTGCGCCCCGAGACTCTAGCCAAAGACGCGGCGCTCAAGCAACAGGCCGCGGAGGGCAAGCTGCCCAAAGCGCAGTATCTCCGCTTCACATCCGCGGAGCGCACGCCGTACCCCGAAAACGACCTCGTCAACGCGCGCTGGTATCCGGCTCCCGCGCACAAAGATCCCGCGCGGCCCAAGCAGGCCATCGTCGTTCTGCCGCAATGGAACGCCGACGGCTTCAGCCACAACTCGCTGTGCGCGCTCTTCAACCGCATGGGCATTTCCGCGCTGCGGCTTTCCAAGCCCTATCACGATATTCGCCGTCCCTTGGAGCTGGAGCGCTCCGACTACGCGGTCAGTGCCAACATCGGCCGCACCCTGTCGGCCTGCCGCCAGGCGGTGGTCGATATCCGCTGCTGTCTCGACTGGCTTGAAGAGCAGGGCTACGAGCACCTCGGCGTTCTGGGCACCAGCCTCGGCTCCTGCTACGCATTTCTGGCCAGCGCGCACGATGCGCGGCTGCGCGTGAATGCCTTCAACCACGCGTCCACCGCGTTCGGCGACGTGGTCTGGGCAGGGCAGAGCACGCGCCACATCCGCAAGGCGGTGGAATCTGCAGGCCTGACGCAGGAGCGGCTTCGCGCGCTATGGGCCGTCATCAGCCCAGCCAGCTACTACACGAGATATGTCGGCGCCGAGGCCGGCGGACCTGGCAAACGTGCACTCTTCGTTTACGCAAACTACGACCTCACGTTTCCCAGGGAGTACTCGCTCCAGGTGGTCGAGGCGGCACGGCGTTCAACTCTGAATCACGAAGTGCGCGTGCTGCCCTGCGGCCACTACACCACCGGCGAAACGCCCTACAAATTCATCGACGGCTGGTACATTGGTTGGTTCGTCTACCGCGCGTTCAAAGCGTTGCGTGAAGAGAAGGCGGCGAGTCCGCGCTCAACACACAAAGGTTCGCGTGAAGCCGAAGAGCAAGCTGTCTCTCGTTAACGCACTTTGCTCAGATCCAGCAGCAGCAGCTTGGCCGGATCGAGATATGCGGCCTGCCAGCGCACCGCCCAGTGCAGATGCGGCCCGGTGACGCGGCCCGTCGCTCCGCTCAGGCCGATACGCTTGCCCAGGCTCACGTGGTCGCCCTCGTGCACGTCGATGCGGCTCAGATGCATGGAGATCGTAAACAATCCCAGGCCGTGATCGATCACCACACAGTTGCCTTCGTAGTAGAGTGGCCGTGCCAGCACCACCACGCCGCTGTTGCCGGCGCGCACCGGGGTGCCCGTCGGCGCACGAAAATCCATCCCCTCGTGAATGCCGGCCAGCTCTCCGTTGAAGGTGCGCCGCGTGCCGAAGCTGTCGGTCGGCGGGGCATGAACCGGCGCGCGAAAGTCGCCGGACCACAAGGGCTCTGCCGCGCTCGCCGCAAACACTTTACTCTTCAGCTCAACTTCCGCTTTGATCCGCGCGAGCTCATCGGGCCCCGGCTCAACAAACTTCGGCGCCACAGTAAGAGTGCTCGTGCGGTAGTGCGCGGGAAGAATCTCAACCGCGCGGCTCAGATCGATGGTCGCGCCGTCCGCCGTGTGGGTGGTGATGCGCAGGTTCGAAGCTCCGGCTGTTGCCTTGACGTCAACGCCCGCCAGCGCATACCACGCCTGTCCGTCGCGCCCGCGAAAGAACTCGAGCTTTTGCCCCAGCCACTCGCCGTCCAACGTCGCGCCCGCCGGCACACGCAAGCGAATCAGCTCCGGCGAGCCGGCCTCAACCATCGCCGGCGTCAGCGTGAAGGCGGGCGTCTGTGCAAACCCAGGCGCACTCGCGCCCGTTGCGGCAAGCAGCAGCGCGGTGGATGAAGCGATGAGTTGAAGCAGCAAAAGCCGCATCAACGATAGAATAGTGGAAAAGGAGTGGACCGAGAGCGGAGCGGGCGCTTGTTACCTTCCTGTCCTGTCTTGTGTCCAATGAGACGATGGCTTCCCCAACATCCATTCCATTCCAGCGCATATCCATTGCTTTCGTTGTCACGACAGCAGCAGCCTTGCTCGTTTCGCCCTTAGCGAGAGGGCAGAGCCAGGCAACGCCTGAGCAGCGCACTCCCGTCCTTGTTGAGCTGTTCACCTCAGAAGGCTGCTCCGACTGTCCGCCGGCAGACGCCTTCCTCGAACAACTCGACACGCAGCAGCCCATTCCCGGCGCACAGACCATCGTGCTCAGTGAACACGTCACGTACTGGAATCATCAGGGCTGGATGGATCCGTTCTCGCTCGTTGACATCGATGATCGCCAGGAAGAATACGTGCGGCAATTCTCGCTCCCGTCGCCCGCCACGCCGGAGTTCGTGGTCGATGGAGCTGCGCAAGTAGCCGGGTTCAACCCCAACCAGTTGGTGCAGGAAATCACCAGCGCCGCCGCAGTCCCCAAGCTTTCTGTCCAGATCGGCGACGCGCAGCGCGCCGCTGACGGCTCCATCAATTTCGCGGTAAAGGCAGACCCGGGCCCCAAGGCGACTTTGGTGGCGGCTGTGGCCGAGAATGCAACTCAGTCAGCCGTCTCGGGCGGAGAGAACAAAGGTCGGACTCTTCACAACGTGGCTGTTGTGCGAGTCCTCAAAGAGTTTGGCTCGAATGCTGCCGATGGGCGGTCGTTGCGGCTCTCCAGTTCCGATCTTCTGCATGCAGAAAAAGACGGCGAGCCACTTCGGCTCGTCGTCTTTCTCGTCAGCCATAAGGATAATCACGTCTTGGCCATCGCCCAGCAAATGCTGAACCAATAAGCCTGGCCGTTTACTTCCGCACGTGTCTCCCGTTGTGCTTCTGCCGCAAGACGCGGAGGCTTGCGTCCCTCCGCTCGTTGATTGCCTGTTCAATGCGTCGCATCGGGCCGGGGATGCGCGGCCTTCCACGCAGCCACGCGATCCTGCACGTCGGCCAACTCGTCGGCGGTGATGCGCGTGCCGATCGTCTGCCTGTTCGCCGCATACTTCTCCTGGTTCGGTCCCTTTTGAGATGCGGCAAGGTCGAACCAGAAGTAAGCCTCCACGTCGTCGCGCGGAACGCCCTGGCCCATCGAGTAGAGCACGCCCAGCGTTCCCTGCGCGCCCACGTCTCCCTGCTCGGCGGCCTTGCGGTACCACACCGCAGCCTGCTCCATGTCGCGCGGGAAGCCCTTTCCGCCGTCGCGGTAAAGCGCGGCTAAATGGAGTTCGCCGTCAATGTTGTTTTGCTCGGCAGCTTTGCGGTACCACGCGGCCGCCTGCGCGTAGTCGCTCGCGATCTGCTCACGATTATGCTCAACCACCGCGGCCTGCGCGTAGCTCTCGCCAACAGCAACCTGGGCCGTTGCGTCGCCGGCATTGGCCTTGGCCAGCACAGCCGCGTCAATAGCGGGCGCCTGGCTCGCAGCCTGCGCGACCGCCAGAACGGACGCGACTGCGCAGATCGATACCCAAGTCAGTTGCTTCCCTCGGCCGTTCACTGAATCCTCGATCAGCGACGAAAGTCAATGCTGAACTCAGTTTACGAGATTGGCGAGCCGCGTATACGAGGTCGATCTATGACCCCGGAGGGGAACAAGCTAAAATTTCAGGTATGACTGACCGCATGTCGCTCACCCTCGCCCAAGTCGACCCCGAAGTGGCTGCCGCTGTTGACCAGGAAACTCTCCGCCAGCACGAGGGGCTGGAGATGATTGCCAGCGAGAATTTCGTCTCCGAGGCAGTGCTGGAGGCAGTCGGCTCGGTCCTTACTAACAAGTATGCCGAGGGCTACCCAGGGCGCCGCTACTATGGCGGATGCGAATACGCCGACATCGTAGAGAATCTCGCACGTGACCGCGCGCGTCAGCTCTTCGGCGGCGATCACATTAACGTGCAGCCGCACTCAGGCTCGCAGGCCAATGCCTCCGCCTACGCGGCTGTCCTGCAACCGGGTGATACGATCCTCGGCCTCGATCTTTCGCATGGCGGCCACCTCACGCACGGCCACCGGCTCAGCTTCAGCGGCAAGCTATACCGCCCCACGTTCTATCACGTCCGTCACGACACCGAAACCATCGACTACGACGAGTTCGAGTCCGTCGCGGTCGCGGAAAAGCCGAAAGTCATCATCGGCGGCGCCAGCGCCTATCCGCGCCTGTGGGACTTTGCCCGCATGCGCCAGATCGCCGACAAGGTCGGAGCAGTCTATATCTTCGACATGGCGCACATCGCCGGCTTGGTAGCCGGCGGCGTGCATCCTTCACCCGTGCCTCATGCGCAAATCACCACCACCACCACGCACAAGACCCTCCGCGGTCCCCGCGCGGGCCTCATCATTTGCACGCAGGATCTGGCCGCGGCCGTCGACAAAGCAGTATTTCCCGGCCAGCAGGGCGGCCCGCTCATGCACATCGTGGCCGCCAAGGCGGTCGCGCTCGCTGAGGCGCTGCGCCCTGAGTTTCGCACCTACGCCGCGCAAATCGTTTCCAACGCCAAGGCCCTCGCCGAGGGACTGCAGGTGGCCGGCTTCCGCCTCGTCTCCGGTGGCACTGACAATCACCTCATGCTCGTCGATGTCTTCGAAAAAGGCATCCTCGGTTCCGAGGCCGAGCTGGCGCTGGGCAAGGCTGGCATCACCGTGAATAAGAATTCCATCCCATGGGATACCAATCCGCCGCTCAAGCCCTCGGGCATTCGCGTGGGCACGCCCGCGCTGACGACTCGCGGCATGAAAGAGCCCGAGATGCGCCAGATCGCCGTGTGGATCGCCAAGGCTCTCGAACAGCGCGGCAACGATGACGCTCTAGCGCGGATTCGCAGTGAAGTGGCCGAGATGGCCAATCAGTTCCCGCTTTATGCATGGCGGCGCGCGCCAGTCGCAGTCACTGCGTAGGCAAACTGCCTTTCACAACACGGCATAAGTTCCTCTATCACCGCCAAACTGCAGTGTACGGCTAAGTTCCGGCAAAAGATTTACGTGCCGGACGATGCCAGCCTGTGCAAAAATGCCGGTGGGCAACCAGGGCGTTGCCGATGACCATCGAATGAAGCCGATGATGGGTATCTCGCTCACCCCCACGGTCATCAGGAGGAATCGATGAAGCTCATTCATATCGCGTTCGCAGCTTTGCTCGTTTTCGCGGTGCCGGCGGTTGCGCAGCATCAAAGATCAGGCGGCCATCCTGTGGCCCCTTCGCACGGGCCCGCGCCGTTTCACGGCACACCGGCGCCGCCCCAGCCCAATCGTAACTATACTGACCAGCCAGGCCACCCCAATGTTCCCCACGTTGACAACGGCCGTAAATGGATTGGTCACGATACCGGCCCCGACGATCCGCGCTACCATCTCGACAATCCATGGGAACACGGCCACTTTGACGGCGGCTTTGGCCGCGGGCACCTATGGCGGCTTGCCGGAGGCGGTCCCAACAGGTTCTGGTTCAACGGATGGTTCTGGTCGGTTGCGGCAGCCGACTTAGCCTTCTGCACCGACTGGCTCTGGGATTCGGATGACATCATCATCTACGAAGATCCGGACCACATAGGCTGGTATCTTGCCTATAATGTGCGCCTCGGCACCTATGTACATGTCGAGTATCTCGGCATGTAGTTCGTTTCACCCGGAAGCAATTTCGGTAGTTTCAACAGAAATACGGCGGGATGGGCTGATAACCTATCCAGCCGCAGTAACTTCGACTGCGGCGGCCGGGCTGTTGGCGCGGACTTATCTCGAACATGCCCGTAGGGACCAACTTTCCAGGCATAACAAGCCATGGGAGACTATCAAGAGAAAAGCCGCTATCTACTGCCTCCGCCGCAGGCTTGGACAATGAAGAGAAGGTTAGAAACTGCGGGAGGCGGCATCAAACCAGCGCAGATAGTAGAAACCAACGACCTTTTTGCAGAGTAAGAAAGCGCGCCCCTTTTGGTAATTCCACCTAAGTACCGAAAAACACGATGCAGAAAGCTTTGCAGATGTGGAGTTTTTGAATTATCCTCACACTATGGCGATTGAAAACATCCTTGCCCAAATCGACTCCGAGATTGCAAGGCTCAAGCAGGCGCGCTCTCTACTGGCCACGATCGGAACCGCAGCCACCAAAGCCGGACGCAAGGCCAAGAAGGCGTCCGCCAAAGCCAAACCCAGGAAGAAGCGCGTGCTAAGCGCTGAAGCGCGCAAGCGGATTGCCGACGCGCAGCGCAAACGTTGGGCTGCTGTGCGCGCCAAGGCGAAAGCAAAAGCATAGCCAGTGAGTCAGCAGATTCCTGCCCTCGCGAAAACTACGGCCTCATCGGGCTGAAGAGAAGTCTTGCCTTTCCGTACTACCTGCTCATGAGTTGGTTATGGCGCGCATCCGTGTCACACGATGCGCGCGGTCATGCGCAACTCTGGCGAAGTGTCTGGCGCAGACGCAGCCGATCGTCCATCTTGAGCTTGGTAGTCCCCCTATCCCAGTGACGCCATCATCAGCATGCGCAGCTCGGTCATCTCTTCAATGGCCCACCGGATGCCCTCGCGGCCCAGTCCCGACTCCTTCACGCCGCCGTACGGCATCGGATCCAGCCGCCAGTTTGGCGTGTCGCCCACCACCAGCGCGCCCACTTCCAGCTCGCGATACGCGGTCAGGATGCGGCCCGAGTCGTGCGTGAGCAAGCCGGCCTGCAATCCATACTTCGAGTGATTCACTTGGGCCAACGCCTCCTCGAAGTCATCGTACGGCTCAATCATCACCACCGGCCCAAAGATCTCCTCGTCGCGAACCTTCATGCCGGGCGCGGTCCCGGTCAGAATGGCCGGTGTGATCACGGAGCCCTTGCGTTCCCCGCCAGCCACCAATTTGGCCCCGCCTTGCAGCGCCTCCTTCACCCAAGCCTCCACGCGCTCTGCCTCGCTCAGACGAATGAGCGATCCGACTTCGGTGGCTTCATTCGATGGATCGCCAATCACCAGCTTGGCCGCAAGTTCCACCACCTTCCATAAAAAGGTCTGGAAGATTCCGCGCTCCACAAAGACGCGCTGCACGCTGATGCACGACTGTCCCGCATAATTGAAGGCCGCGTGCGCCGTGCGCAACGCCGCGTCATCGAGATCCGTCCAGTCGCCGTGCACCACGAGCGCGGCGTTCCCCCCCAGCTCCAGCAGTACACGCTTGCGCCCTGAGTGCGCTTTCAGTTCCCAGCCCACCTTGGCCGAGCCGGTAAAGCTCACCAGCTTGATGCGATCTTCTTTTTCCGCCAGCCACCCTGTGTCGGCGTTGTCGAGCGGCAACACGGCCAGCGCCTCTTCGGGCCAGCCGGCTTTCAGAATTACTTCACCCAACGCCAGCGCGGTGAACGGCGTCTGCGGCGACGGTTTCACGATCACCGGGCACCCTGCGGCCATGGCCGGCGCGGCCTTGTGCGCCACCAAATTTAACGGAAAATTGAAGGGCGTGATTGCCAGTACCGGCCCGATCGCGAAGCGCTGCACCAATCCCCAGCGGCCCTCGTTGCCTTCGGTCAGGTCCAGCGGAATGCTCTCACCGCCCAGCCGCGCCGCCTCCTCCGCGGCGGTCTTGAAAGTGAGCACGGCGCGATCCACCTCCGCCCGCGCCATGCGCACCGGCTTGCCCGCCTCGGCAACAATGAGCTGCGCAAATCGCTCCTTCTGCTCAATCAGCGCGGCAGCCACGTCCTCCAGGATCTCGCGGCGTTTCCACCGCGGCAGCGCGCGGGTGCGGCGCAGGCTCGCCGACGCGTGATTCACGGCCTGGCGTGCATCCGCCCGTGTCGCCACCGTCACGCGCCCTACCAGGCCCTGGTCCCAAGGCGAGCGCACCTCCAGCGCCTCTCCGTCAATCCATTCCTTGCCGCAAAGCAGAAACCCGGTCTGCGATCCCGGCCGCATCTTCATGGCTTGGGCGCTCCTCTTCCGTCACTCACTTCCATGGTACAAGCGCGGGCGCAACAGAGCATGAAGACAATAGTTCCCTCGCGCCGCTCACGCCTTCAGCACATACCGCGCGCGCACGTCCTCGCCGTACCACATGATGTAGTTCGTGCCCCAGGCGTTGTTGAACAGGCATGAGTGGATTCCCTTGCTCATATGGGGCTGATCGTTCGAGAAGACTAAAGGATCGCGCTCTCCCAGCGCCACCACCGGCGCATCCAGCGTCTCCACTGAGAACCTGGCATAACTTTGACCGGTGAGTTCGTAAGCGAACCCGCTTCCTAGCGCGTGCATGTGGCGATTGCCATCAGCCACCACATCGAAGGGTGAGATCCACTCGCCGGACTTGTCGAGCGTCCATCCCTTGGCGTCTTCTGCGACGGGATTGAAGGTAAGCCAAAGCGCTTCCGGCATGCGCGTGGCAGGTTTGCCAAACCAGGAAACATTCAAATGGATTGACGGAGTCGCGTTGCCCAACAGCAGCTCGACATAAACCTCATTCGGAAACGCAGCGCGTCCTGAACTGGAGGCCTCGTCGTCTTGGAACTGCGGGCGAAGCAAAATGCGGTGCCCGAAGCCTGTTTTTCCCTCGTGGATTTCGACATTGGCCGGGTGCCACTCTTGGCTTTTCGCGCCAATCTTCTCAATATTCGGTTTACCAAAATCCTTCGCTGCCCAATCTGCCTTCGTCGTCAGATAGCTCGCCTGGTAACGTGCATAGTCTTCCGCCGAAAGCGTCTGATACGTTAGCAGCCCAATCGGATTCTTTTCGCTCGCCCACTCGCGCCCTGTCGCCTTGCTCCGCAGTTGCGTAATGGCGCCGGTCTTCGCATCGATCCCAACAGTGAAAAAATCAGTTTCGATAGGTTTCTCGGCCGGATGGTGGGAGTGCGGCCGCGCGGGCTTGTTCGGCTTCAGGTCTTCGATTCTTTCCTGCGCTTCTTTTCGCAACAGAGTTGGCAATGCGGCGATACTGTCGAGTAGATCCTGCCGCTTCTCCTGCCAACTGAACTCCACCACCTTGTAGTTCTTCGTATCCAGCATGCGCTCCAGGTCCGTGGGAATGTAATTGTCAAAGTCCAGCCACGTCTTCGTATCTGTCCCCCACGTGTGCTCTGGCTCCAACAGCAGGTGGCGCAAGAGCGCAAGGTCAGTCGCGTCTCCCTCGCGAAACGCGCCGTTCATGAGCCATTGCTCGCGCAGGCGCGCAATCTCGCGGTACCGCGCCACCTTCAACGGATCGCTCGCGCATCCGTAAATCCATGTGTCGCCGATCTCCTGCGTCACCACCGGCAGCTTATCTCGGTAGGGAGCAAGCGCGTCCGCCATCTCACTCAAATTAGCCGCCGTGATCTCGGCATTCGGAAACCGCGCGGCCAGTCTCGCGTGAATCTTGTCGATCTCCTCCGGCTTGTGCGGGCCGCTGTTGTCGCCGCGCACCTCGGTCGCCAGCGCCAGGTCGGCGCCAGGGACCACGGCAACGCCGCCGTAGTTGTCGTGATACATCACCGCCAGGCGCGCGCCCGTTGGGTTCTTCCACAGGAAAAGCGGTGGCAGCTTGGCGGGCGTCGAGCCGCCGTTCACGCCAATCTCAAGAAACGTCACGCCATGCCCGGCCAGCGGCACGATAATTCCGCGCGTGTGCCCCGGCACGTCCGTCATCTTTGCGCCCGTCGACACCGTGCCAAAGCGTTTGTCGAGCGACCGCGCCAGCGCCAGGCTGCCCTCGATCATCGACGGGCTCATCATCTCGGTCTGCCACGTAAAGGGCAGCGCGTGCCACGCAATGTCGCCGCGCGCAATCGCCTCTTCCATCGTCTTGCGATCTGCGGGCGAAGCCTGATCCAGGTACTCATACAGCAGCCACGAGCCCGTAGTCCACACGTATCGCCGCTTACCGCCCGCATTCGCTGCGCGCGCAACCTCGATCGCCCGGGGAAAGTACTGGTCGAAATATTTATGAACAACGTTGAATTGCGTATCGATGAATCCCGCATCAAAGTGGCACTTGAACATCACGAGCACGCGCTTCACCCTGGGGTCTGGTTGCGCGGTCTCCTGCGCGCCCACTGCAAACGGCGTGCCCGGCCGCAGCAGCAACCCCGTTCCCACAGCCGTCATCGTCTTCACAAAATCGCGGCGCTTCATTGAAAAATCCTCCTCGTATCGAACCGCACGAAGTTTACCACTCTCGAGAGACACGGATTCTCCAGGCTGCCCGCCGGGGCAGCCGCATGAAGTCGTGCTACGCGGTCGGCCTCAGCGGCGGCCAGAGTAGCCAGTCAGCTCCGACATGGCCCGCTCGTAGCCGTGCCGGAAGCTATCCCGGTACGCTTCCATCCGGTCATAGGGAACATTCGGACGGCGGTACTCGTCACGGTTGTTGGGGTCGGGCTGGCGGTTGTTGCTGAAGTCATTCAGCGCGCCTGCCACGCCGTCCTCAAAGGCATGGCGCAGGAAATCGTCACCGCGTTCCGGTCCACTTGTCAGCAAATCCATGCCCCGGTCATAGCCATGCCGGAACCCATCCCGGTAAGCCTCCACCTGCTCATAGGGAACATTCGGATGGCGGTACTCATCACGGTTGTTGGGATCGGGCGTGCGCCGGTTTTCCAGGTCTCTGAGTGCGCCGACCATCCCATCCTGGAAACCTCGGAGCATCACCTCGTTGACCGGTCCACCGGCCATACCCCATTCCCCGCGATTGGGCGGGGGAGGCGGCTGCATCGGAACAGGTGCCGGCTGCATAGGCTGCCCACCCATCCAGTGCTGAACGCCTACATCGTATCCACGCCGAAAGCCCTCACGGTAGGCGTCCCACTGTGCAGGAGCAACGTTCGGATGCCTGTACTCATCACGATTGTTGGGGTCCGGCCGGCGGTGGTTTTCAAAGTCCTTGCGCGCCCCTTCCAGCCCATCACGATATCCCTGGCGCTGGATATCGGAGTACTTCTGCGGAGGTGCATTCCAATCCCCGCGTTCCTGGCCGAAGCTGGCCAGGCTTGGTCCCGGAGGCAGGCCATGTGCTCTTGCTGTAGCGAAAATAGAAGGTCCCAGAAAGAGCACAAGGGTCATCACCACGTATCTGCGAAGAGGCATCGCTCGAGATCTCCTTTTTTGGGGTCAGCTTCTTGGGGGATTCAGCATACTCCTGCGGAGGCAAGGAGGGGAATGGGTTACCACCACAGTTCTTGTGGATCAACGCCTGATTCCTCGCCAAATCGCGATCTGCCCAAGAGAAACCTTCCCGGAGAACCGGCCCAAACCGCCTGCCCCCAAACCGCTTGCCACTGACCGGCCAGATGCCGCGTAAATCGGCGCACACGGAAGTTACGATACACTCCATCCATGATTCACGACGGCCGCAGCCGCAAACTTCCCTTCGATCCCGACAAGGCAGTGGCGCACTTGCGCGCCCGCGACCCCAAACTTGCCGCGCTTATCGACCGCGCCGGCCCGTTCACCCTCCGCCTCGACCATTCAGTCTCGCCCTTCGAATCCCTGCTCGAGTCGATCCTCTACCAGCAGTTGCACGGCAAAGCCGCGGCCACCATCCATCGCCGCGTACGTGAGTACTTCGGCGGCGATCCCACGCCGCAGCTTCTTCTCTCGGCGCCCGACGAACCGCTCCGCGCCGCGGGCGTCTCAGGCAACAAGATCAAGGCCCTCCGCAACCTCGCCGCCCATACCCTCGACGGTACTGTGCCCGCGCACGCCGCCATTCGCAAGATGTCCGATGCCGACATCGTTGAGCGTCTCACGAAAGTGCGCGGCATCGGTTCCTGGACCGTCGAAATGCTGCTCATCTTCCGCTTGGGCCGGCCCGATGTGCTGCCCGTAACCGATTACGGCGTGCGCAAGGGCTACGCGCTCACCTTCCTGCGCGTGCCCAAGTCACGGCCCATCGAAGCGAGCGACCTGCCAAAACCTGACGTGGTCTTCCGGCGCGGCCAGCGCTGGGCGCCCTACCGCTCCGTCGCAAGCTGGTACCTCTGGCGCGCCTGCGATCTGGCAAGGAACACCCCGCCTGCGGGGCGCTCGGCCCGATAGCCATCTCTGCCTTGGCCGTACAATAACGGCAGCGGCTACATGAAACCTGTCGCGGGACACACCATCGGAACCCACATGCCTCCTGGGAAGCGGTTTGTTTGCATTCACGGTCACTTTTATCAGCCGCCCCGCGAGAACCCGTGGCTGGAGACGGTGGAAACCCAGGACACAGCCGCTCCCTACCACGACTGGAACGAGCGCATCTGCGCGGAGTGCTACGCGCCCAACGGCGCGGCGCGCGTGGTGAACGCCAAAAACGAGATCACGCGCATCGTGAACAACTACGCGCGCATGAGCTTTAACTTTGGCCCCACGCTGTTAAGCTGGCTCAAAGAGAATGCGCCGCGCACCTATCGCATGATTCTCGACGGCGAGAGCCGCAGCCGCCAGCGCTACCGCAGCCACAGCTCGGCCATGGCGCAGGTTTACAACCACATGATTCTGCCCCTGGCCAGCGCCCGCGACCGCGGCACGCAGATCCGCTGGGGCATCGCCGACTACGAGAACAGCTTTGGTTCGGCACCCGAGGGCATGTGGCTGCCCGAAACCGCAGCCGACACGGCTTCTCTGGAGGCGCTCGCCGAAAACAGCATCAAGTTCACCGTGCTTGCGCCGCATCAGTGCAAACGCATTCGTCCCCTGAAGGAGGGCGCCGCCTGGATCGACACGTCGAATGCAACGGTCGACACCACGCACCCGTATCTTATGCGCTTCGCCTCCGGAGCTTCCATCGCGGTCTTCTTTTACAACGGCCCGGTCTCGCGCGCCATTGCCTTCGAGAGGCTGCTCGACTCCGGCGATAATCTCGTCGCGCGCCTCAAGGCGGGCTTCAAAGACGCCGCCCAACCGCAGTTGGTTCACGTAGCCACCGACGGCGAGTCCTACGGTCACCACCACAAACATGGTGAGATGGCCCTGGCCTACGCGCTACGTCTGCTCGAGCAGGACAAGTCCGTCAAGCTGACCAATTACGCCAGCTTCCTCGAACAGTTCCCGCCTGAGTTCGAGTGCGAAATCGTGGAGAATACATCCTGGAGCTGCCCACACGGCATCGAGCGCTGGCGTTCCAACTGCGGTTGCAACGGCGGCCGGCCCGGCTGGAACCAGGCATGGCGCGCGCCGCTGCGCAAGGCTCTCGACGAACTGCGTGACGCATTGGTCCCGCTCACCGAACAGGAGAACGGCAATCTCTTCACCGACGTCTGGGCCGCCCGCGACGCCTATATCCAGGTGATGCTCGATCGCAGCGCGGAGTCCGTGGACAGCTTCTTCGCAGCGCACCAGGCGCGCCCGCTTAACGAGGCCGAACGCGTGCACACCCTCGAGCTCATGGAGATGCAGCGCCACGCGCAGCTCATGTACACCAGTTGCGGCTGGTTCTTTGACGATCTCGCCGGCATCGAAACGGTGCAGGTCATCGCCTATGCCGCCCGCGTCCTCCAGCTTGCGCAGCAGGTCTTCGGCGAACGGGCCGCGCCGCTCGAGCCGGCGTTTCTTGCGCGCCTCGCCGAAGCGCACTCCAACGCTCCCGCTGCCGGCGACGGCGTGCGCATTTACAAGAAGTGCGTCGACACGATGAAACTGTACCTCGAGCAGGTCGCCGCCCACTACGCCATCAGCTCGGTCTTTTCTTCATTCGCCGATGAGACCGACCTCTTTTGTTTCCACGTCCGCCGCATCACCTACGAAATTCACACCTCAGGCCGCGGGCGCTTGGCGCTCGGCCGCGTGCACGTAGCCAGCGCCATCACGGGCCACGCGCAGAGCTTCTCGTTTGCGGTTCTCCACTTCGGCGATCAGAACATCACCGCCGCCGTCAAGGCCTACGATGACTCCGGCGCCGCCGCCTTCGAAGCCTTTTCCAACGAAGCTGCCGGCCATGTGCAGCGCGCCGACTTTCCTGAGGTCATTCGCCTGCTTGACCGTTTCTACGGCCACGCCGACTACTCGCTCACCTCGCTCTTCTCTGACGAGCAGCGCCGCATCGTGCAACTCATTCTCAACTCCACGCTTTGGGACATCGAGAACTCCCTCACCACCATCTACCAGGACCACGCCAGCCTCCTTCACTATCTCTCGCAAGCGGGCCTGCCCAAGCCGCCTGCACTCACCCTGGCCGCGGGATTCGCCATCAACGCGGGCTTGCGCCGCATCCTCGAAATCGACCCCATCGATCAGGCGCAGTTGCGCTCCTACCTGTCGCTGTCCAAGGCCGACCAGGTGCCTCTCGACACGGCTACGCTCTCCTACATCGCCGACCAGCGCATGAAGCGCGCCATGGTGGAGCTGACCATGTCGTCGGGCTCGCTGGAGATGCTCGACCGTGCGCTCGCGCTGGCCCGCACGCTCACCGAATTGCCCTTCGATCTGAATCTCTGGCAGGCGCAGAACATCTGGTATGAGATCCTGCGCACGTCAGACGACGCGCTCACCGCGCTGACTGCCGAAGAGCGTCCGCGCTGGGACAAGGAGTTCAATGAGCTCGGCGCATGCCTCACCATCGACACGGAAGCAATTCGCGCCGCCGACGAAGCCGCCGCTGCCGCCGCGGATTGACCGGATCACCCGGCTTTGAGCAGGCGCCCGCCTTTCAGCGCGAACCGCTCCCCGCGCCACACGATCGTGTCTCCGGCGAAGCCTGCCACCCACAAACCCATCGCAATCGCGTCACGAACAGGGAGCAGCCAAAGATTCGCAAGCAACTCGTGATCGCCCAGCACCGCGGCGCCCACCGTCATCGCCTGGGCTAGGCGCAGAAAGAAGCTCAGTCCCAGCAGCCACAGGCTCACCGGGCTCAATCCGCTGGCCAGCACGTTCAGCAGTGCCCAGCCGAGGCCGTGCGTCACCACCAGGCCAACGTAGCCGCCGGGCCGCGCACAGCGCACCGTTCGCAGCCAGCGCAACTGGTGATCGAAGAAGCCGCGCCAGCCGTAGGCCGGCACGCTGGTTGCCACCACCTCGGCGCTCACCTCCACGCGATATCCGGCCTTCGCCACACGTACGCCCAACTCGTAGTCATCGGCCAAATGATCCACAAGCGGCATCAACCCGCCCGCCTTCTCCAGCGCCTCACGCCGCACTGCAAGTGTTGAACCGAGCCCGTAGTGCAGTCCGCCCTCGATCAGCTTCGACAACAGCACGCCTGCCATAAACTCCGCGGAAATCCCCAACGATTCAAGCCGCGAAGGCAGCGTGCCGTGTGCGCGGCCGCGATACAGAGCCGTCACCAGTCCCACCTGCGCCTTGCTCGTGTCCCGCGCAGCAGGCGCGAAGCAGCACATCACCCGCTCCAGGTAGCGCGGGCTCACGGTAATGTCAGAGTCGTTGATGAGCAGATAATCGTATCGCGCGTGCTCGGCGAGCTGCGCCAGCGTGCTCACCTTGCCGTTCGTGCCCAGCCGCTGCGGGCACTCGACGAGCCAGATCGCCCGCTCCGGAAACTCGGCCTGCAGCTCCTTCACGGCTGCCGCTGCCGGATCGTCGAGCGACGCCACGCCGAAGAGCAGCTCGAACTCGCCCGCGTAACTCTGCCGGCAATGGCTGCGGAAGGCATCCATCATGCCGGGGTCGAGGCCCTTGAGTGATTTCAGAAGGCTCACGCCGGGCACGAACTCCGCCCGCGGCGCGCGGCGCTGATCGAGAAAAACCCACGCCGCCACGAGGGACGCCAGAAAGTATCCCATCCCGGCCACGGTCAGCGCCGTCGTCGCGATCTCTATGGCCTGTGCCAAGGCGTGCGGCATCACAGTGGCTAGATTACAGCTTCTAGCTGCTAGCTTCTAGCCACTAGCTTTTCGTTAGCGGCTCGGCAGATTTGGTCTTTCGAGAAGATCATCGACCCGAGAGTGTGAGCTTTGCGTATGCGAAGGGGATCGCCGAAGGTCACGGCTTGCAACTATGTGTAGCTAGCAGCTAGAAGCTAGGGGCTGCCTTACTCGTACCTAAGCGCCTCAATCGGATCTAAATTCGCCGCCTTCCATGCCGGATAAATCCCAAACAGCAGCCCGATGGCGCACGACGTACCGAAGCCGACCAGCACCCAAGTGGTAGAGAGCGTGGCCGGCAATCCGATGGGCAAAAGATACACGATCCAGGTGATCACGGCGCCAACCAGAATACCCACAACGCCGCCGAGCGAGCATAGAGTCACCGCTTCGGTGGTGAACTGCATGAGGATGGTGTGCTTAGTTGCGCCGATCGCCTTGCGCACTCCGATCTCGCGCGTTCGCTCGGTCACGCTCACCAGCATGATATTCATCACGCCCACGCCGCCCACCATCAGCCCCACACTGGAGACGGCGATCATAAAGATCACCAGTCCTGTAGTCAGTTGATCCCACAGCCTGCTGAGCGAATCGGGCCCGAAGATTTCAAAGTCGTCCGGCTTATCCACGCGCACCTTGCGGCGGATACGCAACAGCTCGCGAATCTCTTCCTGCACCAGCGCCTTGTTCATCGGGTCGTCGTACTTCACGCTCACCCACATGTCCTTGTCTTCCGGGTGCAGAGTGTGGAAGGTGCCCAGCGGAAAGAGAGCCACGTTGTCGGCGGGATTCTTGCCTCCGCCAAAGGGTTGCTTCCGCTTGTCCAGCACCCCGATCACCGTGTAGAGCCCCGACTCGATCGCCACTTCCTTGCCCACCGCCGGTTGGTCGCCGAACAGCTCCTCCCACGTGTCGTGTCCCAGCACCACCACATGCGCAGCCCGCGCATCTTCCTCGTCGGTGAACATCCGCCCCTGCAGCAGCGGTATATCGTTCACATCCGACACCTCGGCAGTGTCTCCCTGCAGAATCGTGCCCGCCACCTTCTTGCCGTTGAATTTCACGGCAACGTCGCCCACGCGGAACGGGTACTTCACATGCTGTAGTCCACCGTCAGCAGCCACCACGTGCGGCAACGTGCGCAACGCCAGCACGTCGTCGAGCGTGAGCTTCTTGCGCGCCAGCATCTCTGCCGTCGGCCGCACCCCGATCACCGGCATGTGGAACACCCAGACCACATTCGATCCCAGCGCGCTTACCCAGTCCGCCACGCGGTTGTTCAACCCGTTGATGACTGAAGAAATGGAGATCACGGTGGCCACGCCGATCACGATGCCCAGAATCGTCAGCCCCGAGCGCATCTTGTTCGTGCGCAGTGTGTCCAGCGCCATCTTCACGGATTCACGGGTTTGACCAGTCGACGCCATTGCTGCTTCTCACAATTCTGCGCGCAGCGCAACCACCGGATCCAGCTTTGCCGCCTTGCTGGCCGGATAGACGCCGAAGAAAATCCCCACCGAGCCGGCCAGGAACAGTCCCAGAAAGATGGCCCACACCGGCACACTCGTCGGGAACCCAATGACGATTGTGATCAGTTTGCCCACGAGGATTCCACATAGCACGCCAATCGCCCCCCCGGTCACCGCCATGGTCGCGCTCTCGATGAGGAATTGCAACAGCACATCGCGCTGCCTGGCGCCGAGCGCCTTGCGCACGCCAATCTCGCGCGTTCGCTCGGTCACGCTCACCAGCATGATGTTCATGATCACCACGCCGCCGACCACCAGTGCGATCGAGGCCAGCCCCAGCACCACGCTGGCGAAGAGCGAGCTAATCTGCTTCCAGATGTCGAGAAAAGTCTCGTTGGTTTCCACCTCAAAATCGTCTGGCGTTCCCGGCGCATCGTGGCGGCGCGTGCGCATCAACACCCGCACATCGTCCTCGGCACGCACCATGGCCTGTGCACCGCCCGCCACCCGCGCATAGATGTCCACCGAATCGTTGTACCCGTAAGTCTGCTGATACGTGCTGATAGGCACGGCCACCCAGTTGTCCTGTGACTGGCCAAGTGTCTTTCCCTGCCGCTCGCCCACTCCCACGATCGTGTAGGGAACGCCATCCACGCGAATCTCTTTGCCGATCGGATCGCCCTCGCCCAATATGTTGTCCACGATGTCGTAGCCCACGATCGTATCGTGGGTGCCGTGCTCCTCGTCGGCGGGCGTAAACCCGCGTCCGATCGCGATGTCGATGTTGTTGAGCGACAGCATGGTCCACGTGTACCCGCGCACTTCGGTGTTGTTGCTGGAGTGGCCGTTGTACACCACATTGGTGGACTTTGCCAGCAGCCCGCCCACCTCGCTGCACTCCGTGCAGTTGTCGCGCACCGCCTGGTAGTCCTCGATGCGCAGGATTTTGCGCTTCTGGTAGCGGAAGTAGTCGTCGGCGGAAAAGATCACGCTCGCCATGCGCGTTACGGTAAACACGTCGGCGCCATAGCCGGAGAGCTTGGTGGCCACGTAGCGGTTGGCTCCGTTCACCATCGTAATGACCATGATCACCGAGGCCACGCCCATCACCACCCCGATCAGCGTCAGAATGGTGCGCAGCTTATTAGCCCACAGCGATTGCAGCGCGAGTTTGAAGGCCTCGGCGAACTTCATCTTCAACTCTTATGATACGGAACGGCGCTTCGGCCGGTTCCAGTCCTCATCGTGAGGTCATCCCGCAGTCCCGTCGTCACTCGTCCCCGTTCTTCAAATCCCTGGTCCCTGATCCCCAATCCCTGTTTCTATGTCCCCGAACTCCCAAATCCCTTCGCCGCCCGCCCGGAGCCTTCCAGGCCTCAGCCTCTTCCACCGCCCCCGTCAACACAGGCACCGGAACCATCTGCGCAATCTTCTCTCCCGCCTTCAACTCCACGGCCGCATCGCCCAGGTTCGTCATCACCACCAGAATCTCCCCGCGGTAGCCGGCGTCGATCACGCCGCCAGTCGTAGCAATACCCCGCGCCGCCATCGACGAGCGGTCCCGCACCAGCAGGCCGAGCGGCGCGCCCGTCTCCGGATGCCGCGCCTCCGCCGCAATCCCAGTCCGCACCTTCACCGTGGCGTGGGGCCCGAGCCGCACCCCCTCCAACGCAAACAGGTCGTAACCCAAATCCTCGCCCGGATGCGCCACCACCGGCATCCGTGCCCCCGCCTCCAACCGCTTCACTCGCAACATGTGTCTGATGGTAGCGGATCGGCGCAGCCTACTCCGCTGAAGCCGCTAACTCCACCTGCTCGCCGCTTTGCGCCGCAAATTGGTCAGCCCCGGTGGGCATTGACCCAACCGGGGCTGTCTTGTTACCCCAACGACCCCGGCTCTTCGAGCCACCCGTCGTCAGGGCCCAGCATTCGGCAAAAGGACTCGTAAGCCGAATTCTGTTTTATGCGGTCATTCCTCTAGGCGCCGCGTTGCCGCGGACGCTCATCAGCGACCTACCCGGAGGTTCCGGCACATGAGCACCCCAGCGACGAAGACCTGTCGCCGGGGGCCCCGCTAGGAGCCGCCTTGCCGCATCGGGCCGATGCGCAGCCGGAGCTTGGCTCTTGGCTCCAGCTTCCCTCCCTATTTGGTCTTGCTCCGTGTGGGGTTTACCCTGCCTCCGCCATTGCTGCCGGAGCGGTGCGCTCTTACCGCACCTTTTCACCCTTACCGAACTGGCCGTCCAGGCAAACACCCTTCGGGCCAACTCTGCCCATGCCGAAGCACGCGCAGACGGCGGTATGTTTTCTGTGGCACTGGCCGTCCGTGAGCCTTTACGCTCACGTCCCGGACGTTATCCGGCACACTGCCCTGCGGAGTTCGGACTTTCCTCTCCCGGACCCTAGTCCGCCGTGGCGGACAAGGACTTCCGGCAGCGACCGCCCGGTCCTCCTGCCAGCCATTAGTGTACCGCGAATTCGGTTTGCATTCACCGTTACGCCCGTTCAACCGGAGCAGCCTTCGACGCATCTGTTATAAAGATTCCCGAACGCTTTAGCCCGTTAGTACATCGCCCCAAAGGATTCGCATGAGAATGGCTACACCGCCCCGCGTCCCCGCCGTCCTAGTTACCGTCGCACTCCTCCTCACCCTCAGCTCCTTCACCGCCCGCGCACAGCAGCCAACCCCGCCCTCGATCGACCTGACGCCCGTCAAACCCGAGTCCGTCGGCTTCTCGCCGGAGCGCCTCGAGCGCCCCCACGCCTTCATCCAGGAAGAAATCGACCAGAAGCATCTCGCCGGAGCCATCACCCTCCTCGCCCGCCACGGCAAGATCGTCGACTTCCGCACCTACGGCATGCGCGACCTGGCCGCCGCCGCGCCCATGACCGCCGACACCATCTTCCGCGACTACTCCATGACCAAGCCCGTCACCGGCGTGGCCATGATGATCCTTTACGAGCAGGGCAAGTGGCAGCCCTCCGATCCCATCTCGAAGTACATCCCCGAGTTCGCACGCCTCAAGGTCTTCAACGGTTTCGACGCCAACGGCAAGATGCTCCTCGCTGACCCCGACCACGCGCCCACCATGCACGAGCTGATGACCCACACTGCCGGCTTCACCTATGGCGACAACGACACGCCTGTCGACAAAATGGTCCACGATCTGAAGCAGAACGATGCAACGAACCTTCAGGAGCGGATCGACCGCCTGGCGCAGACACCGCTGCTCTATCAACCCGGTACGCGCTGGGTTTACAGCCCCTCCATGGACATCCAGGGCTACATCGTCGAAAAGCTCTCCGGCCAGTCTCTGCCCGCCTTCATGCGCGACCAAATCTTCTCGCCGCTGGGCATGAAGGACGCGGGCTTCTACGTCCCCGCCGACAAGCGTTCCCGCTTCGCCACCGGATACCACGAAGTCAACGGCGAGCTCGTCGCCGAGCCCACCGCAAACGGCCAACCCACCGACTACGCCACCCAACCCACCAATCCCTCGGGCGGCGGCGGCCTCGTTTCCTCCATCGAGGACTACTACCGTTTCGCGCAAATGCTCCTCAACGGCGGCCAGTTGGACGGCACGCGCATCCTCGCTCCATCCACGGTCAAGCTCATGACCTCCAACCACCTTCCCGCCGCGCTGGTCACCGGCCAATTCGGCATCGGCATGCACATCATGCGCCCCGGATTCGGCTACGGCTACAACTGCGCGGTCGTCTACGATCCCCCGCTAGCCGATCTCCCCGACGGCAAAGGCACCTTCTTCTGGGATGGAGCCGCGGGAACCTGGTTCTGGGTCGATCCCACCAACGATGTCGTCTTCGTCGGCATGATCCAGCGCCGCACCAGCCCCGACAACCACCGCCTGCTCTACCGCATGCACGCGCTCGTCGATCAGGCGCTCGTCGATCCGTCCAAATAACGCGGTCACGCTCGCTCACACGCAGTCTCGCTACAATCGCATTAGGCTTGTGATCCAGTATCTCTATCTCGGTCGCGTGGACTATGGCGATGCCCTTCGCCTCCAGGAAGAGCTCGTCGCGCTACGCACTGCAGGCGGCATCGGCAACGTTCTCCTGCTGCTCGAGCATCCGCCCGTCCTCACACTGGGCCGCAACGCCAAGCGCTCCAATATCCTCGCCTCCGACGAACTCCTCGCCGCGCGCGGCGTCACCCTCCACGAGATCAACCGCGGCGGCGACGTCACCTATCACGGCCCGGGCCAGCTCATCGGCTACCCCATCTTCGATCTGCGCAGCCTGCGCAACCCCAGCGCCTGCCCGCCGGGGCGGGGCAGCAACCGCCTCGGCCCCGTCGACTTCGTCCGACTCATGGAAGATGCGCTCATCCGTCTCTGCGGTGAGTTTGGCGTGCAGGCCGGCCGCATCTGCGGCCTCACCGGCGTCTGGTGTGCTGCGCACGGCAGAGTTCCGGATGAGAGCCGTGCAACCACTGTCAAGGACCAACCTTCGGGCGAGAGAAAGATCGCCGCCATCGGAATCCACGTCGCCCGCGGCGTCACCTCGCACGGCTTCGCCTTCAACGTCACCACCGATCTCCGCGACTTCGCCCTCATCAACCCTTGCGGCATCACCGATCGCCCCGTCACGAGTCTCGAAAGGGAAGTGACCGGCCCCGCAACTCTGCCCTCTCTCGAAGCAATCGCGCACCAGGCCGCCCGCCAGTTCGGTCAGGTCTTTGGCGAACCGGTCGAGTTTGTCGAAAGCCTCGCCGCGCTCCGCGCTCAGGCACAAGCCTCCGCAAAAAGTCCGCCGGAGCCTTCAGCCCCCGCCGCTCCAGATCCCGATCTTCCAGCCCCTGAATTTCCGGCACCAGAATTTCCCGCTCAAGATACTCCGCTCCAGGTTCCTCCCGAGATCGAGCGTCTGCGCCACGCCAAAGATCGCCCCATTCCGGCCTGAACCTGCCGCATCCAATTGAACTCCCGCCGAGGCACGAAGGCGCGTGTAGCGCCGGTCTCTAGACTGGCTGTCGTGCGGGCGTCCACGCCCGCACTTCTGAACGCTGTTCTGCCCCCGCCCGCGATTTATAATCCGGCAGGAGCTACGCGCTCACCCCACGGATGAAGACCTATCCGCGGGGACCCCGGCGCGCAACTGACCCGCGAAAGAGGAACGCATGCCGACGGAAGTTCCCATGCCCCAGATGGGCGAGTCGATCTTCGAGGGCACGATCACCAAATGGCTCAAAACCATCGGCGATCCCGTCGAAAAAGACGAGCCCCTCTTCGAAATCTCCACCGACAAGGTGGATGCCGAGATTCCCTCGCCGGTGGATGGTGTGCTCGCCGAGATCCGCTTTCCTGAAGGCGCCACCGTCGAGGTCAACACTGTGGTCGCCGTCATCGACGAAGCCGGCGCCGCCGTTGCGCCCTCAAAAACGGCGCAAGCTGCTACATCCGCCGCCGCCCCGAAAACGTCGCCGCCCGTCGCACAAACGCCAGTCCAAAAGGCTGCCCCACCGCAGGTGGGCCGCATTCGCTCCTCGCCGCTCGCCCGCCGCATCGCCAAAAAGCACGGCCTCGACCTCAACCGCATCGCCGGCACCGGCTCGGAAGGCCGCATCACCAAGGAAGACGTTCTGCGCGCCGTCGGCCAACCCGCGCCCGCGTCGAAGGCTGCCCCACCACAAGCGCCCGCGCAGGTACCCGCCCCACCCGAGCTGTCCTCGTTCCCCACCGAGCCCGTGCCCCTCACGCGCATGCGCGCCATCATTGCCGAGCGCATGGTTGAGAGCGTGCGCATCAGCCCGCACGTCCACACGGTCTACAAGGTCGACATGACGCGCATCGCGCGCCTCCGCGAGCAGCACAAGGCTGCATTCGAGCAGCGCCACGGCGTCAAGCTCACCTATATGCCCTTCATCGCTGCCGCCGCCGTCGCGGCCCTGCGCCGCGTTCCCATCGTCAACGCCTCGCTCGAAAGCACCGCCGAAGGCCTCGCCATCCGCTACCACCGCACCGTCGATCTCGGCATCGCCGTGGCCCTCGACTGGGGTCTCATCGTGCCCGTCATCCGCCAGGCCGAGCAGCGCACGTTCGCTGATCTCGCTCGCTCCATCGCCGATCTCGCCCTCCGCGCCCGCACCAAAAAGCTCTCGCCCGACGAGGTCGGCGGATCCACCTTCACCCTCACCAACGCCGGCGCTTTTGGCGGCGAGTACGGCATGCCGATCATCAACCAGCCCGAGTCGGCCATCCTCGCCGTCGGCGGCCTGCGCAAGGAACCGGCCGTCCTCACTGACGCCGAGGGCAACGACACCATTGCGATTCGCTCCATGCAGTACTTCTGCCTCGGCTTCGATCACCGCCTCATCGACGGCGCCGACGGCGGCAAATTCATGCTCGAATTCAAAAAGACGCTCGAAACCTGGAACCAGGAGATCGGCTGAAGTCGCAGCTCGACTCGCTGGGAGGGAACAACGGCCTTCAGGCCCCTGAATCTCTGATCACTGACCACTGACTACTGACTACTGACTACTGACTACTGCCACTGCCTTTACGCGCTCCAAGCCTTCGCCCGCTCCACGGCCTTCTGCCAGCGGCCCCGCCGCTCGGCCCGCTCGCTTGCGCCCATCTTCGGCTCGAAGCGCACATCGCCCTTACGTTCGGCACGCAGCGCATCCGGGCTGGCCCACAAGCCCGTCGCCAATCCGGCCAGATACGCCGCACCCAACGCCGTCGTCTCGGTCACGCGCGGCCGCACCACCGGCACGCCCAGCACGTCGGCCTGGAACTGCATCAGCAGATCGTTCACCGCGGCCCCGCCGTCCACACGCAGCGCCGTCAGCGGAGCTCCGGTTTCGCTGTGCACTGCCTCCAGCACATCGGCCACCTGGAACGCGATCGCTTCGAGAGCCGCCCTTGCAATGTGACCCGGCCCCGTGTCACGCCGTAGCCCGATCAGCATTCCCGCTGCGTGCGCATCCCAGTGCGGCGCGCCCAGCCCCACAAATGCCGGCACAAACACCACGCCACCCGTGTCCGGCACGCTCGCAGCGAGCGCCTCCACCT
This sequence comes from uncultured Acidobacteriaceae bacterium, assembly GCA_963836525.1. Lineage (GTDB taxonomy): Bacteria > Acidobacteriota > Terriglobia > Terriglobales > Acidobacteriaceae > Telmatobacter. The sequence continues at coordinate 667,540 of CAWIJW010000003.1, read as the reverse complement.
CTGCCGACGCGCCAATCAGTTTCAAATTGTCGCGCAGCCACTGCACCACTGCGCCGCCAATAAAAATGCTGCCCTCGAGCGCGTATTCAAGCCGCCGATGCGCGCTCGCCGCCACCGTCGTAATCAGCCGGTGCCGCGACCGCATAAACTCGGTGCCGATGTTCTGCAGCAGAAAGCATCCCGTTCCGTAGGTGTTCTTGGCCTCGCCCGCGCTCCAGCACAACTGCCCGAAGAGCGCCGCCTGCTGATCGCCGGCGATGCCCGCAATCGCCACGCCGCCGAGGCCTAGCGTTGTCGTCACCTCGCCCACGCGCTCGCCCGACCACTTCACTTCCGGCAACATGCTCTCAGGAATCCCAAAGAGCTTGAGCAGCTCCGTATCCCACTCGCCCTTCACAATGTTGAAGAGCAGCGTTCGCGAGGCGTTGGTCACGTCGGTCACGTGCTTGTGCCCGCTGGTCAGGTGCCACACCAGCCAGCTATCCACGGTGCCGAACGCCAACTCGCCGCGCTCCGCCCGCGCCCGCGCGCCCTCCACGTGATCCAGAATCCATCTCATCTTGGTCGCCGAGAAATACGGATCGAGCACAAGACCGGTCTTCGATGAAACCATCTCTCCGGCGCCGCCCTCCTCCAGCGCCTTGCACTGCGCCGCCGTCCGCCGGTCCTGCCACACGATCGCCGGATGAATCGCCTTGCCGGTCGCGCGCTCCCACACGATCACCGTCTCGCGCTGGTTGGTGATGCCGATGGCCGCGACGTCGCGCGGCCGCGCGCCCGCCTTCGCCAGCGCTTCCACCGCGCAACTCATCTGGCTGGTCAGGATCTCCGTCGGATCGTGCTCCACCCATCCCGCTTGCGGATAGAACTGCTGGAACTCCTTCTGCGCCACCGCCGCAATCGCCCCGCTCGCATCGAACAGAATCGCCCGCGAGCTCGTGGTCCCTTGATCCAATGCAAGAACGTATGCCATAAGTGCCGTTCACCTTTCCGGCAACCAGTCAATCACGTGGGGCAGGCGAGCGGCAAGACGAGCGTAATCTTCACTCGCCGCTCCGCCAATTCTCACCTTCTCTGGCTAAAGCTGTGGACGGTTCGCGTTTCTCATCCGGCAATCCACTCTGGCGCAAAGCGCCCTACCTGACTTTCCCCGCCGCATTCTCGAGCACCACGTTGCTTAGCACCGCCGTGTCCACTGTCTCCGGCAGGTGAGAGCAGAAGCCGATGCCGACATAGAACGGCTCGTCCAGATGCAGCTTGATGGGCGGCCCAAACTGGTGCATCGGCTCGCCGTCGAGGCTCACCCAGATCGCAAACTCGTCGCCCCTCTTCTCAATCCCGATCCGCTTTGCGCTTATCGTTACCAAACTGTCGGGAGTCTCGCCGCCCGGCCGCCCGCGCCCGCCGATGCGAAACTCCATGTCCGTCACGCGCGTATCTCGCTCCGGCCGCCACGCCAGGTGCACCATCCCCGCGCCATGCAGGGCCACCATCGCAGCCTTCGAATCGTCATCCAGGCTCTGCCGGATCATCAGCACGGCCTTGCGGTCGCCGTATCCCTTCGGATCGGGAAAGTCGATGTCCGCCGCCAGCGACACATCGCCCGACATGCGCTTCCACAGGAACCGGAACTCGTCGCGTGTGTACCAGACGTTATATCCCGCCGAATGGATGGTGTACTGCTCTGTTGCGGCATCGTAACTCGCGCTGCCCGGGACCAGTGCGCTGCCGATATCCGACTGCCCGTCGAAGATTCCGATGGGCGTATCGAAGTTCCTGCTCGGCCGGTGAAAGTCCGGCGGCGGCGCCACCTGTTGATGCGTCGCCGAACCGGGTTGCGCCCATGCCGGAGCTGTTTGTGGCGGTGGGTTTTGCGCAGGCGGCGTCTGCGCGCACAGAATCAGCGCTGCGCTCGAAACGGCCAGCGCGGCCATAATCCGAACCGAGTGAATGTGCCGGCGAGCGGTGCAAGTTCTCATGGCAAACCACTCTATCAGTCCGCTTGCTGCGCTGCCTACTCATCACTGCGCACTGTCCACTGTGCCGCCTGCCCGCTATGTTGTACCATTCGAGAGAATTCATGCCTTCGAAGAAGGCCCCGACCTATGAACCAAGCATCCTCCCCTACGCTCCTCGTTCTCGCCGCCGGCATAGGCAGCCGCTACGGCGGCCTCAAGCAAATCGATCCCGTCGGCCCCGCCGGCGAAACCATCATCGATTACTCCATCTTCGATGCTCTTCGCGCCGGCTTCGGCAAGCTCGTCTTCGTCATCCGCAAGGACATCGAGCAGCAATTCCGCGAGATCGTCGGCGCGCGCTTTGAAAAGCGTATTACCACCGAGTATGTCTTCCAGTCGCTCGAAGATATTCCGCCGCGCTTTACCGTGCCCACCAGCCGCACCAAGCCGTGGGGCACAACGCAGGCAATCCTCGCTGCCGCCAATGCCGTCCACGAGCCTTTCGCCGCCATCAATGCCGACGACTTCTATGGAGCGGAAAGCTTTCGCGTGCTGGCCGGTCATCTGACCTCCGGCTCACCCGATTACGCCATGGTCGGCTTCATCCTGCGCAACACGCTCTCCGAATTCGGAACCGTCGCACGCGGCGTGTGCCAGGTTGTCGATGGCAACTATTTGCGCAGCATCGTCGAACTTCTCGCCATCGAACGGCACGGCGACTCCGTCCGGAACGTCGACGCGGCCGGCCAGGTCACGCATCTTACCGGCAACGAACCCGTTTCACTCAATTTTTGGGGCTTCAATCCCCACGTGTTCGACCAGCTGCGCGAGAGCTTCGAGAAATTCCTCGAACAGCATGGCTCCGATCTCAAGCGTGAGTGCCTCATTCCAACCACAGTGAACGAGCTGGTTTCAGCGGGCAAGGCACGAGTAAAAGTGCTGCCTGCAGAAGGCTCCTGGTTCGGTGTCACCTATCGCGAGGACCGCCCGCGCGTCAGCGAAAGCATCCGTCAACTCATCGCTGCCGGCCTTTATCCTGAAAGACTCTGGTCATGAGCCTGCTGTTCGACACGCGCGCTGCGGCAAGCCAATTTGAGTTCCGCGGCGAAGTCTCCGGCATCGAGCCGCACGGCAACGGCCACATCAACGACACTTACCTCGTCACGTGCCGCGCGACCGGCGCGCCGGTGCGCTATATTCTGCAGCACATCAATCGCAACGTCTTCCACGATCCCGCTGCGGTCATGCAGAACATCGAACGCGTGACGGCGCATCTTGCCGCGCAGGCAGCCGGCGAGCCGGACCGCGACCGGCGCGCGCTAGGGCTCGTTCCGGCACGCGATGGGCGCAACTGGTACGTGGACGCCGGCGGCGAAACCTGGCGCGCTTATCGATTCATCGAGAATGCGCGCACTTATGACGCCGCCACCTCGGCGGAGCAGGCGTTCCAGGCGGCTCGCGCATTCGGCCGCTTCCAGCAGCAGCTTGCCAGCTTGCCCCCGCCGCGCCTCCACGAAACCATCCCCAATTTTCACCACACTCCCAAACGCTTCGCTGCGCTGGAGCAGGCCATCGCCGCGGACGTGAAGGGCCGCGCCGCTCTCGCCAAGGCGGAGATCGAGTTTGCTCGTTCGCGCCAACCTATCGCAAGCGTTCTGCTCAGTGCCGGCCTGCCCGAGCGCATCACCCACAACGACACCAAGTTCAACAATGTCCTTCTCGACGACACAACCGGCGAAGCTGTCTGCGTCATCGACCTCGACACCGTGATGCCCGGCCTGGCGCTTTACGATTTCGGCGACATGGTGCGCACCACCACCAGCACGGCCGCTGAAGACGAGCAGGATCTATCCAAAGTTGGCCTGCAGTTCCCGCTCTTCGAAGCGCTCGTCCGCGGCTATCTTGAATCGGCCGGCGGATTCCTGACCCCGGCAGAAAAGCAGCACCTTGCCCTCTCGGGCAAACTCATTACGTTTGAAACCGGCATTCGATTCCTCGCCGACCATCTGGTCGGCGACACTTACTTCAAGGTGCATCGCGAAGGGCACAACCTCGACCGCTGCCGCACGCAATTCACGCTGGTGGAATCTATTGAATGGCAGGAAGAGCACATGAACCGGCTGGTCGAGTCAACGAGCCGGCGGGAATGGCCAAGAGTGGGCTTCTTTTGAACACTTGGCGACGTCTTGCGACGTTTTACGCCGCGGTTTTGGGGATTTTGGGAGAAGCCGTTATTGATTCTGAACGACTTACGCTACGAAAAGAGCCGTTTTGATACCCCCGTGGGTTATAGGGGGGTGGGGGTCGAGGACTGCTTCCAGAGTTCGGTTACGTTTTGGTACGTTTTTCGACGCGACTTTTGGAAGGTTTTGTTGATTGCAAAATGGTTACGAGCAAGAGCGCGCAAAAAAACAGGGAAAGACACTTTCTTCGCGCGCGAGCTCCGTTGGGGGCACGAATTCGGGCTGCGATGAAGACCTGGTTGAACGCTCATGGTCTAAGTATGCGCCGGAAGCCAGAAATGATCGGCAAAGCGCGAGGCGATGATTTTGGTTTTGGTTTCAGTGAGTTGCGGTACGAAGGGACGGGCGGGGGCTTGACAGCGCTTCCCTCTCCGCCGAGCCGGCGCCCCGCGGCAATTTATTCCGGCCGGCCCGTGTAGTGCTCCAGGTGATGTACCTCGGAGTGGTCTTCAAGCGACTCGAGATGCGTTGTCACTTCCGCGGGCATCTCCAGATCGAGCGCCAGGCGCTCTTCCACCTGTGTTGCCAGCCGGTGGGCCTCGCCGAGTCTCATACTGTCAGGAAACAGCAGGTGCACTTCAATGATCTGGCGGTAGCCTGTGGTGCGAAAGCGCACACCGTGGTACTCGAGGCCGAGCTCCTGGCAAAGCGCGTCGAGGCGCGCGCGAATCTCGTGGCCGACGTTGGGGTCAGAGTAGTCGAGCAGCCCCTTGACGGAGCGCCAAAGCAACCGGCCGCCCGTCCACAGAATGTTCGCCGCCACGCCGTATGCCACCAGCGGATCGAGCGGCTTCCACCCCGTTGCAATCACCAGCGCCAGGCCCGCCACCACGCCGAAGCTGGTCCAGCTATCGGTGAGCACGTGCTTGCCATCGGCCTCAAGAATCAGCGAGTGATTTCTCCTGCCAATGCGCAGCAAATACCACCCGAGGACAGCGTTCAGCACCCCGGCGGCGACGATGAGAATCACGCCGCGGCCCAGGTTCTCCAAAGCCAGGCCGTGTCTCCATTTTTCAGTGGTTGTGTAAATGATGCTGCCCGCGGCGAGCACGATCATGGCGCCTTCAAAGCCCGCGGAGAAGAAGTTGATCCTCTCGTATCCGTAGTGAAATTGCGGGACCGCAGGCCGCGCGCTCAGCCACAGGCTGAAGACGGCGAAGGCCACAGCCACCACGTGCACCACGGATTCCGCAGCGTCAGAGAAGATGGCCGATGAGCCGGTGAAGAGGTAGGCCGTCATCTTGCCGGCGAGCATGAGTACGCCGGCGATCAACGACAGACGCAGGGCAAAGCGAGCGTCACGATTTTGCAGCTGGCGCTTATCCGTTGCATCGTGTTTCGGCAGGTCGTTCATGGCCGATCCTTCAATCCGCGGCCGCTTCGCATCCCGGACCCAGTCTACGCGAGGCGGGGCATCCGAGGAGTCCTGGTGCGCGGGATTGCCGGGCCCTCTTACTGCACTTCGCCGACATATACCCCAAACGGTCCCAGCACGACACGATTCAGCGCAACGGGGTCGATGGCGCCTGGCGACTTGAGGAGCGTCTTCAGTCTTCTCCGCTTCATGCCCGGCCCGCCGATGGTCAGATTGACGATCTCAGTGTTGGGCGTAAAGTTTACGCTCACCACCACCTGTGGCGCCCCGGGCGCCTGGCGCATCCAGCTCAGCACCTTCGTGTTCTCGGTGTCGAGCATGATGTTGGCGCCGTTCTCAAAAGCCGGCAGAGTCTTCTTGAGCCGGATCAGCGCCTTGTACCACGCGAGCAGGGAGTTGGGGTCGCGCTGCTCGGCCTTCACGTTGATCGTCGCCGCGCTCGGCGGCACGGGCAGCCACGGCGTGCCAGTTGTGAACCCCGCCTTCGCGCTCCCATCCCACTGCATGGGCGTGCGCTCGCCGTCGCGGCCTTTCTCCTTCGGCCAACCGATGATCCCGATGGGATCCTTCACGTCCTCCTTGCGGCTGGGCGGCGTGGTCTTCATGCCGATTTCGTCGCCGTAGTAGACGAGCGCCGCGCCGCGGCTGGCGAGCAGAATCGCCGCCATGGCGCGCTGGATGTCCAGGTCGTGCACGCCGTCACCGTAGCGCGCATCGATACGCGGGACGTCGTGATTGTCGAAGAGCAGCAGCGGAATATTGGCGCTGAGATGTGTCTCCGCGTCGATGAGCTTCTGCCGGAACTCCGTCACATCCAGCTTGTTGATCATGCCCACCTGCGTATCCATGGGCAGGTGAAACTCCGGCTTCTCCGGCGTTCCGTACATCTTTTTCAGCTCGCCGATGTTGGGCATGTAGGTTTCGCCGATGAGCACCCGTGTGCCCGGAAACGCGGTCGTTTCAAACTTGTCCGCCTCCGCCCGCATCTCCTCGATCACTTCGTGCACGCCCGGCTGGTTGTCGGTCTTCGAGCCGTCCAGTTGCGGGTCGCCGAATGCGTTCATCACCGGCTTGCCGTCCTTGTCGAGCAGCACTCCCTCGTCGGCCAGGCTCGGGTCCTCAAAGAGCGTCGTAATCGCGTCGAAGCGGAACCCGCCCACGCCGCGCTTCAGCCAGAACGCCATGATCTGCTTGAACGCCTCGTGCACCGCGGGATTGTGCCAGTTCAGGTCCGGCTGCTCGACGTAGAACTTGTGGTAGTAGTACTGCCGCGTCTTGTCATCCCACTGCCACGCCGAGTGGCCGAAGAGCGACTGCCAGTTATTCGGCGGCTGGCCCTTGCTCTGTTGCGGTCTGGCCTTTGCCATCGCGCCACACATACCAGTCGCGGTAGGGATTCGAGCGCGACGAACGCGACTGAAGGAACCACTCGTGCCGATCCGACGTGTGGTTCATCACCATGTCCATGATCACGCGGATGTGGCGCTTACCAGCCTCGGCCACCAGCCGGTCGAAGTCCTTGAGCGTGCCATACTGCGGATCGATGTCGGTGTAATTCGAGATGTCGTAGCCGAAGTCCACATGCGGCGATGGATACACGGGCGTCAGCCAGATCGCGTCCACGCCCAGCTCTTTCAGGTAGTCGAGCCGCTTGGTGATCCCGTTCAGGTCGCCGATGCCGTCGCCGTTCGTGTCCTGAAAGCTGCGCGGGTACACCTCGTAGATCACGGCATTCTTCCACCAGTCCAGTTCGCTTGCGGCGGTCGCGTTTTTCGCTTCAACCTTGGTCTTAGCGGGCACCGTTTGCCCTCCTGCGGCCGTCGCCGCAGCCAGGATCATCAGGCCCACAGCGCAGCTCTCGATTCTTCCTTAGCATTCGACTCGCCGCGTGCATGGCGGTCACCTCGCATTGCGATCGCTGCCGGCACACCGGAACCAGGGGAACGGCGGACCGGCAATCAGGCCGGTTACTCAATTTTGCCGGTTGCCGCGACACAGCGCAAGCGTGGGATGCCACGGAGCCCGGTCCTATTGCGGTTGTCCCGGCATTGCCGGCGAAGTGTGTTTCATCGCCGCGAAATCGATGCCGAACTTCGGATCCTCCGGCGTGCCATGGATATGGATGGGAACCTCGGTCCCCGCTCCGTTTTTCTTGAAAATACGATCGGCCGGCTTCAGCAGCATTCCCTTCCACCCGCCCACCATCTGCGACACCGTCGCCTGCGTCCTGGCCGTTCCCTTGAAATCCAGCGCGCCGCCGTCCACGCTATACGTGCCCTTCAAGTCGATCTCCGCTCCGGGCACAGTGTATTTCAGATCGGGAAGCGTAATCACGCCACCCGCCATCTTGAAATCGCTCCCGATGGATGAGCGCACATCGGCTCCGCCGCTCTTCGCATCCTTCAGGCGGCCTTGCCCGCGCAGGCTCAGCTCTCCCACTTCGCTCTGAAACTTCGCGTTCGTAAACTCGGCGTCCTCGAGCACAAAGCTCCCGTTCAGCTTCAGGCGCTCATGCACCGGCTCCGCTCCCGGCGGGATCTCAAGCGTAGTCCTCAACGTGAGCGCGCCGGTCAGCAACGGCGTCCCGCTTTTACTGGTCAGGCGCAGAAAGTCTTCCATCCGTCCCCGGTCCACGTTCACCTTCAGCGAAATCAGGTGCCCGCCAGGGCGCGCGCCGCCATTTGGCAAAACTCCGGCCGGAACCCCCACAATTTTCCCCTCGGCAGTAAAGTGCGAGCGCCCCAGCGTGGCATCCACCGGCTGCAGCCAGGTATCGCCGTTGGTTCCGTCCACCGTGGCGTGGAACCTGGTGTCGAGCGGCAGCGCCGTGCCGAAATGCGTCAGCCGGAAATCCGCCGTATCCGTCTGCCCATCCACCGTCATGTCGCGCAGCACGCCCTGGTACTTGCCGGTCGAGCTCAGAATTCCCGCAATGCCTTTGAACACGCTCAGGTCCGCGTGCTCAAACCGGTACTTGCCCGCCACCGGAGTTTCGCCGGGGTCCTCCACCAGCCACGGCCCCAGACTGCCCGATGTGACGATCGTTCCCGGCGGCCGCGGATTGGTCAGCTCCGCGTCAAAGTGCATTGGCCCGCCCGCGCTCACGCCGATCAGCTTGATGTGGGCAATGGCAAACTCCAGCGGCAGCTTCCCCGGCTTGCTCGTCTCCAGCGTCAGGTGCGCATCTTTGCATTGGATGCTGTCCACCTCGAAGCGCAGCAGCGCGGCGCTGTTCTGCTGCTGCCCTGCGCTGCCGCTTGAAACGCCCGCCGTCGCCGCGTGCGTGAAGTGCGGCTTCGGTGGCACGTCCACATCCAAGCCCTCTCAGCTCCACCACGGAAATCCTGATCGGCTCGCCCGGCTTGTAGCGCAGCGGCGCATGAAACCGGAACTCCGCGAGCCGGATCAGCGGCTTGGCTGCACTCGCCGCACCCGCCGCTTTCTCGCCCGGAACCGTCACCCCTGCCACCTGCACCGGCGGCCAAATGCGAAGTCCCTTGCCCTCGGCCCACAGCCCGTTCACCAGCGAGACGTGAAAGCTGTCCAGCTCCACGCGCGCGTGAAAATGCTCCTCGAGCTTTTCCACGATCTGAGCACGCAGCATGGGCTCGACCCGGTGCAGCGCCACCGAAATCGCCACGCCCAGTGCGACAAGCACGAGCACAACCGTGACGGCGAGCCACTTGAGCCGCCGATGCCTGCGCCAGAACCTCGCCCGCTTCGCCGCCACAACCCATCCTTGCCTGCTTCCATTTTCGCAGGCTTCCTTCACGCCAGACTGCGAACGCCTGCTCCGTTTGACGCCATCCGCACCACAAATCGCATCAGTGCACCCGCGCTTCTTCAAGAATCCAACGCCGCGCCCATCCGATTGCTGATTCCGATTCCCTCGTTCTCAACGTCCCCGGGTCCTCGAGTCCCTGCTTTCTTGTTCCCCATCCTTCGATGCCGTAGACTTCTTCTTACGGATGCAAGCACTGATTGAAAATCTCGTTAAGCTCCAGACCATCGAACTCAACCGCGCGCGCCTGAACCAGGAGATGCGCGCGCTGCCCGCAGAGATTGCCCGGGCCGAGGCTGCGCTCGCCGCGGCGGAGCGCCAATCCGCTGACGCCTCTGCCGCGCTCAGCCGCGAAGACTCGCTGCGCACGCGCCTGGAGCGCGAGATCGACGCCCACCGCCAGAAAGGCGCCCGCTTCCGCGTTCAGCTCGACTCCGTCACCACTCCCGCGCAGGCCGCGGCCATCGAGCACGAGATTCAGTTCGCCACCGCCGAAGTCGAGCGCCTGGAAAACGACGAATACGCGAGCCTCGAGCGCTCGGAGGCTCAGGAAGCTGCACTCGCCCAGGCGCGCGCCGACGTGGAACGGCTTGCCGCAGAGGCCGAGGCCGTCCGCGCGAACGTTGCCGCGCGCAAGCAGGAGGCTCGCCGCCGAGTTGGCCGCTCTCGACGCGGACCGCGAAGCCGTCCGCGCAGCTCTCGATGCCGACTGGCTGGCGCGATTTGACCGCATCGCTGCGGTCCGCGGCACCGCAATCGCCCGCGCCGAGAATCAGCAGTGCACGGGCTGCCGCATGGGTGTGCGCCCGCAAACCTGGAACCAGCTCCGCGAGGGCGAGTTGCTCACCTGCGACAGTTGCAGCCGCTTCCTCTATTGGGATCCTGCCATGGCGCCCGCTCCCAAAGCGCCGCAGCCCGAAGTGATCCCCGGCGTCGGCCGCGCTCCGCGCAAACCCCGCCACGCCGGCGCATAGGGGTAGTGTTCATCCGACGGTTAGAATCAACACCCTCCTCGAAGGTGAAGGCATGAACTGCCGGCCCGTCTCACCTTCGGGATCGGAGTTTTAACCATCTTCCCGCTGCGCCGCCACTCTCCGCCCCGCATCCTGCTACCCTTTTCTTGAAAGCACTCTCCAGGAGAAGCACCCCCGTGCAGCGCATCTGTTTCGATATGGATGAGGTCATGGCCGACACCCTCGCCGAGCACCTCCGCCGCTACAACCAAACCTTCGACGAAGACGTGACGCCTGAAGACCTTGCCGGCAAAGGCCTGTGGGAGGTCACGCCGCTCGACCGCCAGGCACAGCTTCGCGCCTTCCTCGACGCCGAAGACTTCTTCGAAGACCTGCCTCTCATGCCCGGCGCACAGCCGGTCCTCAAGGATCTCTCCGCGCGCTTTGAGATCTTCATTGCCACACAGGCCATGGCCGTGCCCAATTCCCTCGGCCCCAAGTACCGCTGGCTGCAGCGCCACTTTCCTTTCATTCCGCCTTCGCATTACGTCTTCTGCGGCAGCAAAAGCATTCTCCGCGCTGATTACCTCATCGACGATCAGCCCAAGAATCTGCTCCGCTTCGAAGGCACGGGATTGCTCTACACCGCGCCTCACAACCTCACTGCAACCGGCTTTGTCCGCGTAAACAACTGGGTCGAAGTCGCTGAGTACTTTGCTGCCATTCCCGCCGAGCTTGGGAACCCCACTTGAGCGTCCTCACATACTGGGCGCCTCACCCGCCTGGCGCTGCCGCACCGCAACAACAGACCCCGGTTGCCAACCCTATCAATCTATGGCACTTAACCAATGGCAAACTTCCTGCTCCGTCGAAATCCGCTACCATGAACTATGACAGTGTCTCGCTCCCCCTCTAAGCTAGCGATCACGCGGCGCCGTTTTCTGCTCACGAGCGCGTGCGCCGGCGCTGGTTTGGCGGTCTATGCGGGCGAGATCGAGCGGCATTGGATCGAGATCACCCGCCGCGATGTCTTCCTCCCCGGCCTGCCCCAGGCATTTGACGGCTTTCGCGTTGCGCAACTCAGCGACATCCACCTGGATGAATACAGTGAGCCGTTCTTCCTCCGCGATGCTGTCGCCCATATCAACCGCCTGAACCCCGACGCGGTTTTTCTCACCGGCGACTTTGTGACCCACCAGCTTCTGCCCAAAAGATTCTCCATCGGCCCGGCGTGGCAGTGCGCCGATCTCCTCAACCAGCTCCAATGTCCCCACCGCTATGCCGTTCTCGGCAACCACGACGTATTGATTGGGCGGAAACACCTCATCGCGGCGCTCACCGCGAATGGCATCACCGTGCTCGACAACGCACACCTGCCCATTGAACGCGCCGGCGCCCGATTCTGGCTGGCCGGGGTCGACGATCCCGTCATGGGCACTCCGGATCCTGGTCTGGCTATTCCTGCCTCCATCCGTAATGTGCCGCATGAGCCCATCGTCCTGCTCTGCCACGCTCCCGACTACGTCGATGATCTGTTGACTCTGCCCGCGGGCAAAGCAGTCGGCCTGATGCTCAGCGGCCACACTCATGGAGGCCAGATTCGCCTGCCGCTGATTGGCCCCGCGGATCTGCCCGAACTCGGCCAAAAGTATGTCGAGGGCTGGTTCCGCTTTGGAGATCTGCAGCTCTACGTGAATCGCGGACTCGGCACCGTCGGCATCCCCTTCCGGTTCAACTGCCCGCCTGAGATCACGCTGCTCACGCTGCGTTCCGCCTGAGAGCGATTGATCCCCGCCTCGCCGGGCGCGTGTTCCCGCGATCGTAACGTCCCCACAATTGTCATCCCCCCGCAATCGTCATTCCATCGACGCGCAGCGTGGGTGAAGCCACCGATCCGCGAAACGCCAGGTCGTTGCCGATGGCCGTCACATTGTGCAGCATCTCGGCCAGGTTGCCGGCGATCGTCACCTCTTCCACGGCGTACGTCAGTTGGCCGTTCTCGATCCACAATCCGGTTGCGCCGCGCGAGTAGTCGCCTGTCACCAGATTTGTGCCAAAGCCCATCAGGCTAGTCACGTAAAGCCCCGCCGGAACCTGCGCGATGATCTCATCGGGAGCAAGCGTTCCCGGCTCGAGGAAAAGATTGCCGCAGCCGATCCCCGGCGCGCCAGCCAATCCGCGCGCTGCGTTGTGCGTGGACGTCATGCCCAGCTTGCGCGCAGTGTAGGTGTTCAGCAGATAGCTCCGCAGCACGCCTTTCTCGATCACCACGGTGCGCAGCGAAGGCAGCCCTTCGTCATCGAAGGGCGAACTTCCAAAGCCGCCGGCGCCTGTGGGCAACAGCATGGTGTTGTCGTCGACGATGGTCAGATTCGGCGCGGCGATCGTCTCGCCAAGTCTTCCCGTGAGAAACGACGCGCTGCGCCAGATGGCGTCGCCCGAAGCGGCCTCAAAGACCGAGCCGATCAGCGTCCGCGCGGTCTCCGGCGCAAACACGATGGGAACCCGCTGCGTGGGCACGCGCCGCGCTCCCAGCCGGCGAAGCGTGCGGCGTGCCGCTTCCTTGCCCACCGCCTCAGGCGATTCGAGGTCCGTGAGGCGCCGCGCGCTCGACCACCACCCGTCGCGCTGCATCTTGCCGTCGGCGTCCATGGCCAGCGGCGCCGCAGCGACACCCGCATAGCTGGTGCGGTAGCTGCCCACAAAGCTGCGCGAGTTGGCCAGGGCCTTGCGCCCGGTGGAAACGTCGAAGCTGCCGCCGTCGGAGTTGGTGATGCGTGGGTCGGCAGCCAGCGCCGCTGCCTCGGCCCTCCGCGCCCACTCGATGCGCTCCGGCCCTGCCAGCGAGTACACATCCTCGAAGTAAAGGTGCAGATCGCCGGCGGCTGAGCCAAACTCGCCCGCCTCCGGCAGGCCGGCAAACGGATCCTCTTCGGTGACCTTCGCCAGCGCCACCGCCCCCTCCACAAGCTGGCGAATTCCCTCCGCCGTCAGGTCGCTGGTTGAAGCCGAGCCTGACCGCTTTCCCAGGAACACCCGCAATCCCAGCCCGCGCGAGCCCGATTCCGTCAGCGTCTCCACTTCGCCCATGCGCACGTTCACGCTGAACTCGTCGCCCTCGCGCGCCACAGCCTCCGCGTCGCTCGCACCGGCCTCAATCGCCAGCGAGACAACATCGGAGACGAGGGATTCGAGGTCGAGAGCGGTTTCGTTGGGGAGCGCAGCGGCTTCAGGCATGTCCTCAAGCTATCAAAACCCGCCGGATTCTCGATTTGCCAAGGAGAATTTGGAAAACGGAATGAAGAAGGAAGGGAAGGACCTGCGGCGACTACGCCGTCAGCCGCTCCAGCTGCTCGGGCTTGACGATGGTCAGGCTGGTGCCCTTGATGGTGATCCACTGGTCGCGCCGGAACTGGTTCAGCAGCCGCGTCACCGTCTCCCGTGAGGTGCCCGCCATGTTGGCGATCTCCTCGTGCGTCAGGGCCATGGTGAAGCGAATCTCCGGCTTGCCGTTGGCTGCCGCCCGTCCCCAGTCCAGCAAAAGCCGCGCCAGCCGTCCCGCTGCGGAGCCCGAAAGCGCCAGCCGCTTGGCATCGTGAAACACCGTCAGGTACTCACCCGAGAGCGATTGCGCCGCGTGCATCGATGCAATGCCGTGCCGGCCAAGGAATTCGATGAACTCCTGCTTGCGAACCGTCTTCACCTGGCAGGGCTCGATGGCTTCGGCCGTCACCTCGTGCGGGACATTGGCCAGCACCGCGCTTAGCCCCATCACGTCGCCCGGGCCAGCAATCTTCAGGATCATCGTCTTGCCGTCGCGCGAGGTGGAGGAGATCTTCACCTGCCCAAAGCAGATGACAAACACATTGCGCGCCGGATCGCCTTCGGAAAACAGCTTGGCCCCGCGAGCATGGCTCATCATAATGCCGATTTGGTCGTAGTCCGCCAGCGCCTCCGGTGTGAGATTGCAGAACATGCGCAGATGCCGGTGCTCGCAATTCAGGCAATCTTCCGGAGGGTGATGGGAATGGAGCGAAGCCATACGATTCCCGCTAGATTCAACGCTAGGAAGAGTATAGCGCAAACCTCACGCAGCAAGATAAACGTTTTCACCCAACCGGTTACGCCCGGATCCCTCAAATCCCGATACTGTCTGTTGTTTTAGGCCCGGACCGCCCCATTGCCGTGGCGCCGGGCGGACATCACGCGGGTCAGACAGCAGGTGATGTAGGCGCGCGAGACCTCGCGAGCCAGTTCCTCCAGAAGCCGCATCTGCAGCGGCGGATAGCTCGCAAACGCCCTGCTCAGCGCTTCGACCGGCAACAGCAGCAACGATCCGGAGGTAACCGCGGTCAGCGTGTAGGTGTGATGTCCGTCTCCCAGTGCAGCAGCCAGCTCCACCAGGTCCCCGGCCCGCGCCGATCCCAGCATCACGCGCATATCAAAACGCTCAGCCTTGCGCGCAAAATCGCCCGATACCACCACGTACAGCCCTTTGCAGGCGCCGTGCTGTCGAAAAACCACCGCACCGGCGTCAAAATCGATGCACTGCGTCGCCCCGCTCAGCAAACCCCCGGCCTCCTGCGGGCACTCCAGCAGCTCAGCGAGCGGATGGGCCGCAGCGGCGGCCAAACGTTCGAATCGAGTATCGGATTGAAGGGCCGCCATTTCTTCGCCCTGCTGCCGGTCTCTTAGCGTTCTGCTTCCCGTTTCCATCATTCCTCTGTCGCTGGGCTGCGCCTCTTGCATACGCGTGCTACGCAGCGCTACCCGCACCGCTTCACGCGGCCTCGTTGGTCAGCTCCATTCCATCCGGCTTTGCGATTGATTCGATCGGACAAAACGGTGCGGTTTCTCCTTTCGCCCGCCCATTTCCCCTCTTGAAGCGATCTCATCCCCCACGGATTCGCTTCTACGCACTTGCACCTTGCTACCAGGTGGCCACAGGAACGGCAACCTCTCGCTCCACGCCGGCGCGCGACCCTTCGGGCGGAACGCAAAGAACCGGCACACGCGAGGAAGAAAGCAAAGCAAAGGCCGTGCCATGCGGCCCCGGCGTGCCGCTGGCCCGTTTCACCCCGGCTACAAGAATGCAGGGGTGGTTTTCGGCAATCGCTTCCTGGACGGCATCGGCCGGGTTGCCGTCCTTCACAAGGCAATGCACGGGCGCCTGGCCCTGAAGCTTGATGCCAAAGTCCTCCAGGCTGGCGGCGCAGGGATTCATCCCGGCGGCGGCTTCGGCTGCGGTGCGCACGTGCAGCACCAGTAACGGCCGACGAAAAGTTTCGGCCAGAGAGTACGCAGTCGCGGCGGCAGCGGCGGCGGCGGCGTTCGGCTCCACGGCCAGCAGCACCGGCCCGCCTGGCGTGGGCCGATTTGGCCCCGCGTTCCAGTCTGCTGCCACCGCCAGCACCGGACACGGCGCCAGTCTCACCAGTTGCTCCGCAATGGCGCCCACCACCACCGGCCCGGCGCCCTCCATCCCCTTGGTGCCAATGACGATCAGCCCGGCCTCGTACTGCCGCGCCACGTCCACCAGCATCTCCGCCACAACCCCTTGCCGAACCTCGGAATGGCTGTGAATCCCCTCCCGCAGCAGGTCGCCCGCCAGCTTGTCCAGCACCTTTCGAGCCTGTGCTGTCAGATGGCTCACAACGCTGCCCGGCAGTGCATCCACGTCGGCATACTCCATTGGGTCGAGCCCGTGCGCCAGAACAATCCGGGCCCCATAATTCAGGGCCAGCTTGCGCGCATACTCGAGAGCAGCCTCCGCCTGGCCCTCGAGGTCCGTCGCGACCACAATGGTCTTCAAGCCGTTGCCAAAGCTCATAGTTGTCTCTCCGCCCCGTCCGCTGCCATCTCGCCCATCGGATTTTCTGAGTGTGCGCCTCCATCATGGGGACGGGCAGTGACCCCATTCACCCCCCCCTGTGATTCGAGTCACAACGCAAATTCTTGATTTCGCACGAGAACGCTTACACTCTTACGCTTTGCGATTTCCACCTGCTCCATCGCGAATACCCTCCGCTTGATTGCCCCTTTGCCCTCGCTGGGGCGAACCTTTGGGCCAACCCCTCCGTGCATCGAGACCCGCCGCTATACATCCGGCGGCCCAATGCGCTACTGTGGGCGCGATATGAAAAACCTCCAGAAACATCCTCTTACGTCATTTCTTGTCCAGATTTTGGCCTGGCTGGCGCTCGCCTGGCTGGGCTGCACTTGCGCCGCCGCCCAGGCTCCCGTGCCCGATTCGCCTGCCATTGAAGCCCAGGCTCACGCCATGATCGCCAAGCTCACGCTCCAGCAGAAAGTCGAGCTCCTCGGCGGCATCGACAGCATGTTCACCCGGCCCATGCCTGTCATTGGCCTACCCCAGTTCAAGATGTCCGATGCCTCGCTCGGCGTCCGCACCTGGGGCCCCACCACGGCCTATGCCGGCGGCGTCGCACTGGCCGCCACATGGGACACCGAGTTCGCCCGCAAGATCGGCGAGAGCCTCGGCCGCGACGCCCGCGCACGCAGCGTCAACTTCCTGCTCGGCCCCGGCGTCAACATCGCCCGCTCGCCGCTGTGCGGGCGCAACTTCGAGTACCTCTCTGAGGACCCGTACCTCAACGCAACCCTCGTCGTGCCGTTCATCGAAGGGGTGCAGTCGCAGGGCGTCGCCGCCACCGCCAAGCACTACGCCCTCAACAATCAGGAATCCAACCGACACAACGCCAGCTCCGACGTGGATGAACGCACTATGCGCGAAATCTATCTGCCCACCTTCGAGGCTGCCGTCACCAAGGCGCATGTCGACGCGGTCATGGACTCTTACAACCTCGTCAACGGCGTTCACTCCACACAGAACGACTTCCTCAACCTCAAGGTGCTCAAGGGCGAATGGGGTTTCCAGGGCATTCTCATGTCCGATTGGGACGCGACCTACGACGGCGTTGCCGCGGTGAACAACGGCCTCGACCTCGAAATGCCCAGCCCCAAGTTCATGAACGCAAAGAATCTCATCCCCGCGGTCAAGAGCGGCCAAGTGAAAGAGTCCACCATCGACGAACATCTCCTGCGACTCTTCCGCACCGAGCTTCGCTACGGCTTCACCGATCGCCCGCAATTCGATCCTGCCGACTCCACCTACTCCGTCGCCGATCGCGCCGTCGCCCTTCAGGGCGCTCTTGAAAGCATCACGCTCCTCAAGAATGACGGCCATCTCCTGCCGCTCGACCCCGCCAAGGTGAAGAACATCGCCATCGTCGGCCCTGATGCTTATCCCGCGGTCACCGGCGGCGGCGGCTCGTCGCAGGCCCATGCCTTCGAGCCGGTCAGCATCCTCACCGGCATCGCCAACTTCCTCGGCCCCGACGTTCATGTCTTCTACATTGCCGGCATGCCCGAGTCACCCGATCAAAAAAAAGCTGTCGCGCAGGCTGACGTCGTCGTCCTCTCCGTCGGCTTCACCCCATCCACCGAGACCGAGGGCCGGGACCGCACTTTCACGCTGCCCCCCGGCCAGGACGCGCTCATCGAGGAGGTCGCCGCGGCTAATCCCCGCACCATCGTCACCCTCACCGCCGGCGGCGGCGTCGACACCAGCCGCTGGCTCGATAAAGTACCCGTCCTGATCGACACCTGGTATCCCGGCCAGGAGGGCGGCACGGCCGTCGCGCAAATCCTCTTCGGCCAGCACAACCCTGAGGGCAAGCTGCCTGTCACCTTCGACCGCAGTTGGGACGAGAACCCCTCCGCCAAGTGGTACTACGGCGACCCCAAAGACTCGACTACGCTCCACACCATCGGCTCCAACGGCAAACCGGCTGACTACACCATTGAGCACATCCAGTACGGCGACAAGCTCATGGTCGGCTATCGCTACTGGACCACCACCGGCAAGCACCCGCTCTTCCCCTTCGGCTTCGGCTTGAGCTACACCACCTTCAGCTTCTCCAACTTTCAGGCGCCCGCCTCGGCCGCATCCGGTTCCACGGTCACCGTGGGCTTCGACGTCTCCAACACCGGCAGCGTGGCCGGAGCCGAGGTCGCCGAGCTCTACGTCTCCGATCCTTCCGCCAAAGTCGATCGCCCCGAGCGCGAATTGAAGGGCTTCGCGAAGCTCCGGCTCGCTCCCGGCGAAACCCAGCACGTCTCGCTCTCGCTCGACGCGCGCGCGTTCAGCTATTGGGATGAGTCCGCGCACAAATGGACCATCGATCCCGGCAAGTTCGTCATTCACGTCGGCGACTCCAGCGAGAACACGCCGCTCAACGCCGATATCGACATGCAATAATCGATCGTTTGCACCAAACCCAATTTGAGATGGAGAGAATCCGATCTATGTTGAAACGCTGCTTCCGCTTTGCCGCCTTCGCCGCTCTTGTCCTCACCTTTTGTGCGTCGTCCCGCGCCCAGTCCGCGCCTCATCCGCAAGCCCAGCCGATGCCCCATCCGCAATGGGTGGGCACGTGGGCCACTGCTCCCATGCTGGCCGAGGGCGGATTCAACGTTCGCCCGTTCAGCGGCGTCACCCTGCGCGAGATCGTCCACATCTCCGCCGGCGGAGCGCAGATCCGCGTGCGCTTTACCAATGCGTACGGCACCGATCCGCTCACCATCGGCGATGCTCACGTAGCGTTGAGCGCCGGTAACGCTGCCATCCAGCCCGGCATCGATCATGGCATTACCTTCGGCGGAGCTACCTCCGTGAACATCCCGCCGGGAGCGGAAATCTTCTCCGATCCCGTCGCGCTCGCCGTCCAGCCACTCTCCGATCTCGCCGTCAGTTTCTACCTGCCCCCGCAGGTCATTCGCGCCGAAACCTTCCACGCCTTCGCCGATCAGGACAATTTCATGGCCAACGGCGACATGTCCACCGCGCAGGATCTACCCGACGCGACAAAGATCTCCTCGTGGTACTTTCTCGACGGCATCGATGTGCAGGCTGTGGCCGGTTCGCAAGCCATTGTCACGCTCGGCGACTCCATCACCGACGGCGCTCTCTCCACGCACAACGCCAATCGCCGCTGGCCCGATGTTCTGGCCGCGCGCCTCAACCAGGGCCCCGACCTGAAGAATGTCTCGGTCTTGAACGTGGGCATCGGCGGCAATCGCGTCCTCAACGAGGGCGCCGGCCCCAGCGCGCTCTCGCGCCTCGATCGCGACGTGCTCTCGCAGAGCGGCGTGCGCTACGTCATCGTGCTCGAGAGCATCAACGATATCGGCCGGCTGGCGCGCCTCGCGGCCCCGTATGACGAAATCACCGCCGCGCAATTGGAGATGGGGCTCAAGCAGATTGCCGACGCCGCGCACGAGCACGGCATCAAGGCCATCGGCGCAACGCTTACGCCGTACGGCGGCGCGGGCTACTACTCCGACAAGGGCGAGCAGATCCGCGAGGCCGTCAACGATTGGATTCGCAA
Source organism: uncultured Acidobacteriaceae bacterium (assembly GCA_963836525.1). Taxonomy (GTDB): domain Bacteria; phylum Acidobacteriota; class Terriglobia; order Terriglobales; family Acidobacteriaceae; genus Telmatobacter. The sequence continues at coordinate 647,820 of CAWIJW010000003.1, read as the reverse complement.
TAGCGGCGCCTTCGACGGCGTGGCCGACTTCGACAAGGCCACCCAGGATCCGCAGAATCCAACCCACTTCAATCCGGCTTACGACTCAGGCGATCATTTGCATCCCAAAGACGAGGGCTACAAAGCCATGGGCGAAGCCATCGACCTCACGCTCTTTGCGAAGTGAGCGATTGACGCTACAGGTCAAGGAAACCGCGCAGCGCCTGGTTGACCGCCTGCATCGTGGACGCGTTCACGCGTCCGATCCGCGGCCCGATCTTGCCGCGCGGCACGCTTGTCGCTTTGTCCACCATGACCTGCGACGCGGCGCGCAACCCGGTTTCCTTGCTTGATCCAACCGTCACGCGAAACAGCGGCGCATCGTACAAATCGCTGGTCAATGGCAGCACGATCACCGAAGGGTGAAGATCGAAGGCGTCCGACTGCACCACCAGCGCCGGGCGCGGCTTGCCGTAGTCTCCTGAAACGGCGACGGTCACCAGATCGCCGCGTCTCATTTGCGGCCTCTCGCCGCGCTCACATTCTGAATCCAGCGCATCACCTCCGCCTCGTCCTGTGAGGCGGCGATGAGCTGCGATTGCCGCCGCGCTTCAGCGGCAAAGCGGCGGCGGCGCGCATCCGCTACATAGCCGCGCATCAAGCGGCGCAAAACCTCAGCGGCCGGCCGGTCCTCGACCTCCACGGCAGAGGTAAACTCCGCCTTCAGCGCCGCATCGATGCGCAGATTGAGCGTGGCTTCCTTCCCGCGAGCCGCAGTCTTCGGCATAGCTTTACCTCTTCACAAGATTGTAGCACATTTGTAATTGCGCAATGCAACTACATTATGAATTTACACAATAGCGTTACATCACTCGGCGGGCGCGAGCTCGAGCACGATTTGAAAGCAGACGGCCTTCGCGCGCGCCTCTTCTGTTTCGAGACACAGCTCACCGCCAACTGAGCACCGTTCGCTAATTCCTCAGCCCGCGCAGCGCCGGATACAGCTTCCTCCACCGCGCGTACCCGGCCTTGTACGCCGCCACATCCTTCGCGTCCGGCTCGATGCGCTGCGCCACCTTGATGGCCTGGCCGCACGCCTCGTCCAGGTTCTTCCAGTGCTTCGCGCCTACGCCGGCCATCAAGGCGCAGCCAAATGCGCCGCCCTCCTCGGCCACCAGAATCTCCACCGCGTGCGCGTAGATGCCCGCCTGAATGCGCCGCCACAGCGCGCCACGCGCTCCGCCGCCGCCTAGCCGGATGGCGGTCACCGGAATCCCCAGCTCGCGGAACAGCGCAAACGTGTCTTCGAGCGAGTACGCCACACCTTCGAGCACCGCGCGCACAAAATGCGCCGCCGTATGTTGCACGCCGATGCCCGCAAACGCCGCCCGCACCTCCGGATCCAGATGCGGCGTGCGCTCGCCCAGCAGATACGGCGCCCACTCGAGGCCTTCGCATCCCACCGCAACCTTTGCCGCTCCCTCGCTCATCGCGTCGTAGCTCTGCCCGGCAAAAAACGTCTCGCGCAGCCAGTGCAGGCTCAACCCCGCGCCCTGCGTCACCCCCATCACGTGCCATACGCCCGGCACCGCGTGGCAAAACGTGTGCAGCCGCCCCTTCGGATCCTTGGTCGGCTCGGCCGTCGCTGCAAACACTACCCCCGAGGTTCCGATCGTCGCCGACACGCTCCCCGGCTGCAGAATCCCCATGCCTACCGCGCCCGCACCCTGATCGCCCGCGCCCGCCGCCACCGGCGTGCCCGCCTTCAACCCCGTCAGCCCCGCGGCACCATCGCTGATGCGCGCGCAAATCTCCGGCGACTCGTACACCTTGGGCAGCCAGCTCATCTCGATCCCCGCCGCCTCGGCCACCTCGCGCGACCACCGCCGGTGCGTCACATCCAGCAGCAGCGTCCCGCTCGCCTCCTGCACGTCGATGGCAAACTCACCCGTCAGCCGGTAGCGCACGTAGTCCTTGGGGCACATCACGTGCTTGATCTTCTTGAAGGTCTCCGGCTCGTGCTTCTTTACCCACAGCAGCTTGGTCAGCGTAAAGTTGGGCAGCGCGGGGTTGCAGGTGAGCTCGATCAGCCGCTCATAGCCGATCTTCTCCGTCAGCCAGTCGCACTCCGGCTGCGTCCGCGTGTCGCACCAGATCAGCGACGGCCGCAGCACAGCGCCCGACTCGTCGAGCATCACCGCCCCGTGCATTTGCCCGGTGAGCGCGATGGCCGCCACCGGCTCCCTGGGCTCCGGCGTCGCGGCCAGAGCCTTCCGGATTGCCTCCTGTGCTGCTCGCCACCAGTCCTCGGGATCCTGCTCCGCCCATCCCGGGTGCTCAGCGCGAAATGGCTTGTGCTCGCTCGATGCCGCTCCCATCAGCTTTCCCGCGCCATCCACCACCACCGCCCGCGTCCCGCCTGTCCCCACATCCATGCCCAAAAACCACATACCCTGAATCTCCTTTCCCATTGCATGCGCAGAATGAGCAAGCGCCCCGGATCCCGTTCCCGGCGCCGGGGATAGCACTACCTTCAATCCAGCAGACAAGAATAAATCGCTTTTCTCCGCGCCCGCAGCATACCAGCTTTCGCGGCCCGAGAGAAAAGCCGAGCAGCGGGTTGGCGTTCCGGACCGGCATGTTCTTTTTGCGTCAGGCTGGGAAGGCGATGTGGATTCGTGTGTAAAAGCTGTCAAGCCGCGGGACCAGCTTGGCCTAGTTTCCGCTGGGCGCGGCTGCAACGGCCGCGGCGACCTGGGCGGCATCGAGCACAACCGGGCTATCCAGCACCATCTGGAACTGCCATCCTGCGTCAAAGAGAATGAAATCGGTGTTATTCGCGCGGTGATGCATCGAGATCAGCGATCCGATGACGGAGGCGGCCATAATGCCTCCCGCGATCCCGCCAATCACAGCGGGGTTGGGGCCCAACTGCGAAAGGGGCGGAAGGGGCGGCAACTGCGGCGGCTGCTGACCTTCGCCCATCGCAAAACGTGTCCCTGGCAACCGGATCAGCGTCAGTTCCGCAACTTCGTTCGCGGGTGCGCTGGTGTCAACCGGCAGCACCAATGCCTGGGTGTTCTCGCCATTCAGGGCCACCGAATATCCGTTGGCAAAGACCAGGCGCGTGAAATGCACGCGGAACGAGGGTTGCTGGCCGCCTTTCGGCAGCGCCGTCACCCGGATCACCTCGCCTTCCGCGAACGTTCCCGCGGGAATGGCGAGCTCGGTCCCGATGGTCACAGGAAAAGCGACCACCGCGCGTATGGTGTCTCCTGGTTTGGACGATTTGCTCTTGACGGCGCTCATCAGAGTGAGAGGAACAGTCGTTCCCGAGGGCACTGTAATGACCTGTGGCGAAGACGCCGGCGCATTCTGTCCCGCAGGCGCGGGCGTGTTTTGCCCCGCGGCAGCCGGCGGGTTTTGCGCGGCAGGAGGCGCCATTTGCGGGGCGGGAATCGGAGTCTGCGCGATCGAGATAGAAGCAATCATGAGAGCGGCAATTGATTGTGCGAACATGGGACCGTCTTCCTTCCAAGGCGCAATTCGAGCAGAATGCGGCGTTTCAACGTGCCGCAACGGGCTGAGATGTGAGCAGTTGTTTGCTCTTGACCACCGGCGCGCAGGAAATCACGAGCGGCTTGGCGGGGCAAATATAGTCAGGGGTTCCGGGCGTGCCAGGCGAGCCGGGAATCACGGTGTCAGGGGTTGCCGGTGTTCCCGGAATGGTGATGTCCGGCATTCCGGGTCCCCCGGGAATCGTCGTGTCGGGTGTCCCGGGCGATCCGGGAATCACAGTATCCGGCGTTCCCCCCGTGCCCGGGCTGCCGGGGATGTCCCGGCAGAGGGTAGCCGATTTGAACTGCCCCGGCTGCGGCATGCGCGAGAGCGGAATCGATTGCGCAATCCGGCGCGCGTCCAACTCGACCGGCGCGCCCAGCGTCATCTCCACCTCCGCGCCGTTGTCGAGAAGCAAATCGTTCGCCGTTGTCACCTGAATCTCGATCGCGATCAGCGTCTCGCCGTCCGCGGATTGCGGATCGCCTGCTCCCGAAGCGCCTGCCGCCATCGCCCTCGTTCCGCCCGGCAGCATGACGACGTAACCGCCAGCAAAGATGATCTTCGTGAAGAGCACCTGAATCTCAGCGCGATCGAACTTGCGCGTTGGCCGCGTCACGCTTTCAATCGTTCCTTCCACGTAGGTGCCCGCAGGGATCGCGATGCCGGCGCCGGTGACCGATGGAAACGAAGTCTGAGCATAGACAGTGTCGCCGTCCTTGGCTGGCAGCACCCACACGGGGCGCGTCACAACCAGTTCAATCCTGGTTCCTGCGGGAATGGTGATGGAAGCGAGGGAGCCGGATGGGGAGGGCTGCGTCTGCGGCGGCTGAATCTGCATTGCCGAACCACTTGCGGGAGAACCAAGGAGAGATACCGAAAGCAGTACTGCTTCAAACCGGTTCACGATACCACCTCCCCCGAACCGCGGTATCACATGCCTCAGATGCGTAGGGGTGAGATTGGTTGTCTCTCGCGTGCTCGGATCCGCAGGCGCGTGCGCGAAGTCACAATTCCCGGATTGCCGTGCCTCGCGCGCCGCGTTGCCATCCGTCTTCCGCAAACCGCCGTACAATCGCTCTGAACACGTGTACTTGTGATGTACGTTACGAGGTGACCGCTGGCTGTGCCGAACGAGTTCGAAACCGGGGTCCCCACGGACAGGTCCACGTCCGTGGGGTGGAAGTCCGGGATCCCCAAGGACAACCGGGGTCGCGCAGCAGGGGGGCGAGCGGTGTCTGCTCGCTGGGGTGGGGACAGGTCCACGTCCGTGGTGTGGAAGTCTCTCCCGTTCGACCCGGCCAACCCCAAAGCCGCGCTGGCCGAGCTGCCGCAGGCGTCCGCGGTTTTTGCACTGTATGGCGCCGATGCGCACGCCGAGCCCTACATCGGTCGTACGCCGAATCTGCGCGGCCGCCTCGAACGGCTGCTGCAGCCCTCGCCCCAGCATCCGCGCCGGCTGCATCTCGCAGGCCTGGTTCGGCGCATCGCCTGGCAACTCACTGGCTCCGAGTTCGAGTCGCTGCTTGCGCAGTTTTCTCTTTTGGAGGAGGTCTACGGCGCGAAAGCTCTGGAGCGCATGCACCTGCGCCACCCCGCCTTCGTTCGTTTTCTCGGCAGCAATCCCTATCCGCGCGTCACGGTCACCTACCGGCCCAGCCTGCGCGAAGCGGATTGGGCCTACGGGCCGTTCCCCTCGCGCGCCGCCGCGGAACGCTACGCCGAAGAGATGCTCAAGCTGTTTCTCCTGCGCCGCTGCACCTTCGAACTCGCGCCCGACCCCAGCTATCCCGGCTGCGTGTATTCCGAGATGAAGATGTGCCTCGCGCCGTGCTTCAAGGGATGCACCGATGGGCGTTATGCCGAAGAGGCCGCGGCCGTGGAAGGATTTCTATCGACGCGCGGCGAGAGCCGTCTCGTCACCCTCCGCACGGAACGCGAACAAGCTTCGGCGAATCTCGAGTTCGAATCGGCTGCCGCGCTCCACGCGCAGATCCAGCGCGTTGAAGCCGCGCGCTCGCTCGCCGCCGAGCTCGTCCGCCCGTTGAGCCGTCTTCGAGCCGTCGTTCTTCAGGCCTCAGCCAACCCTGATGAAGTCGCCGTCTTTCTCTTTGAGAATGGCCGCCTCCGCGGCCCTGCCGCCTTCTCTACCCTCGGCATGAGGATCCAGAACGAGCAGTCGGGGTCGACTTCGCTGTTCGCTCAGCCGCTGGCTGTCGAGCCAGTTCCCGAACCGGCAGCGCCTGAAGCCCTCCTCGCCGCGCCGGCGCAGGGATCGGCAAGTACTGCTTCACCAAAGCTCGCTCGTGGAGTTCTCGAATCCCGTCTCGAAGCCGCTCTTGCCACGCTCTCCGCGCCGTCTAGTCCGCCTGCCGCCACCATCCGCCAAAGCCATCTCGCGCTGCTCAAGCGCTGGTACTACCGTCCTGAGGCGCGCCGCGCTGGCGAGATTTTCTTTCCCGACGCTGAGGACCGCTGGCCCATCAAATCCATCCTCCGTGGCGTGGGCCGCGTCGCGGCAAAAGCGATTCTTCCGCCGCCTGGGACCTGACTGACGCGCACAGAAAGCCGTGGCCGGGGCTGGCCCTCACGGACTATGATTCGTCCGAGTCCCTTCCCCGGCGGATGCCGCAATCTTCATGCGGAGTTTACCCGTGCGAAATTGGCTGATTGCTCTCATACTCGCCTCGCCCTGCGCTCTTTGCGCGCAAACGGTTGCAGTCCCCTTCGACCAGTGCGTCTACCGGCTTGGCGACAATCCCGCCTGGGCCGCCGCCAACCTCGACACAACCGGCTGGAAGCCCTACACCGAGTACCGCATGACCGGTGATGCGTGGGTGCTTTGGGTGCGCTGCCGCGCCACATTCGACACCAATGGCATCCAGCATCCCGCTTTGATGGCCACGTCCGACGGGCCTGAACAAAGCGAGCTTTTCGTCGACGGCCAACGGGTAAGAGAGCCGGACATGGGGAATTTGCCAGTCAAGGTATATCCCATCGTGCCGGACCCTGTGCGCACCTCGCGCATCATCGCCGTGCGCGTGGTTCGGAAGCTGCTTGTGCCCGGCCTCACCCCGGGCCGTCCCGTATATCTCAATTTCGGCGATGGAATGTATATGCGGTCATTCGTCGCGGCCATTCTGGGCGAGGAACTCGCGGGATTTGTGCCTGCCTACTCCGGCTATCTGTTGATCGGCGCCTCCGGCCTCTTCCTGTTGGGACTCTTTCTCTTCGACCGCACGCAGAAGGCCGCATTCTGGCTCGGCATTTACTGTTGCTGTGTTTGCCTTCCGCGGATCAACGTGATGCTGCACGATCTGTTCCTCAATAACCTTCCCAATTTGATCCAGGGTGTGTCTTTCGGCATCTCGATGTTCGAGTCGTGGGCGCTGGTTCGAGTAAGCTTTGCTTTGGCCCAGCGGCGCACCTCGGCAATCTACCGGGTGGTCTTCGCAGCATGGGTATTCCTTTTCATTGGCTCGGTTCTGCCTGTTTTTCTCCCTCCGCAAATGGCCCTGCCTCTTTCGCTCTTTGTGCAGGTCACCTGCTTCAAACCCATCTGGTGCATCTGGGGATTCGCGTGTACGGCTCCGTTTGTCGCCTTCTGGCCCTGGACCCACTTGCGCGGCCGGCTGCGAATCGTCGCCGCGCTTTGCGCGATCTGGGCGGTCATCGAAGGTTGGTTCCAGTTGCAGCAAGTGGTCTTTAATCGCAACACCTGGACCGGCGCGGTGCAGAACTGGATGTCACTTGCCGTCGCCGCATTGGTTGTCGCCATTCTCGGCTACATCTTCCACCAGCAACGGATCACGGCCGACGAGCGTGCCGAGTTGCGCGGAGAGCTCGCCGCGGCCCGCCAGGTGCAGCATCTCCTCGTTCCGGACAAGATGCAGGTCGCGCCCGGTGTCACCGTCAGTTCGGTCTTTCTGCCGGCTCACGAAGTGGGCGGAGATTTCTACCTCTGCCGCGCTCTCCCCAACGGGTCGCAGCGCGTGCTGCTGGGCGATGTGAGCGGCAAAGGAGTCGCCGCCGCGCTTACCTCGGCGTTGCTGCTCGGCGCTGCCGATCGCTGCGACGACCTCCGTCCGCCGGAGGTCCTGAGGGAGCTGAACGCGGCCCTTCACAACAGCGGCATCGAGGGCTTCACCACCTGTCTTTGCGCCGATCTCTTGCCCGGCGGCGTCCTGCTCATCGCCAACGCGGGCCAGGTGCCGCCGTACCGCAACGGCCGCGAGATCGAGATCCCCGCCGGGCTTCCCCTCGGAGTGGACCCGTCCGCCGAGTACACCGAATCGTCTCTGCAGCTCGCGCCGGGCGACACGCTCACGTTTATATCCGATGGAGTCCTCGAGGCGCGCAACGCCGCAGGTGAGCTCTTCGGCTTCGATCGCACACGCCAGCTCAGCTCGCGCGCGGCTCAGCAGATCGCCGAAGCGGCGGTCGCGTTCGGCCAGCAGGACGACATCACGGTGCTGACGCTCTCGCTGGCGCCGCATCCCGCCATCGCATAGCCGGCCGCCACCCCGCCCCAGACACCCGCTCCCGCTGATACACTGTCCCCGCAAGGAGTTCCACCCGAAGCCCATGGTTGAGCTGCTGCCTTCCATCCTTTCCGCGGATTTTGCTCATCTGGCCGAAGAGATCGCCGCGGCCGAGCGCGGCGGCGGCACGGCGATCCACGTCGACATCATGGACGGCCATTTCGTCCCCAACATGACCATCGGCCCGCCCGTGGTAGCCAGCCTGCGCAAATTCACCCGCCTGCCCCTCGACTGCCACCTGATGATCGATAACCCCAACGATTACATCGCCGCCTTTGCCGAGGCAGGCGCCAACTGGCTCAGCGTCCACTATGAGACCTGCCCGCACCTGCACCGCTCGCTGGAGATGATCCTTCACCACGGCATGTTGCCGGGTGTGGTCCTCAATCCGGCCACCCGCGTCGACCTCATCACCGACATCCTCCCCATGGTGCATCACGTGCTCATCATGAGCGTGAATCCCGGCTTCGGCGGGCAGGAATTCATCCCCTTTTCCCTCGAAAAGATCCGCCGCCTGGCCGAAATCCGCAGCGAACTGGGCCTCCAATTTAGAATCGAAGTGGACGGCGGGGTGGCTCACGATACGGTCGCTGCCATCGTCCAAGCGGGTGCGGAGTTGCTCGTCGCAGGCAACGCCGTCTTTGGCGCCGGGCAGGCGGAGCGGGATGCGCGCGCCCTGCTGGCCGCTGCCCGTGAGGCCGCGGATCAAGTGATTGCCAGCAAGGCAGCGGGCGGAAAGAGTAAAATTCACTGAAAAGCATTTCTCGGATTGGTCGCAAGTGAGTCGCAGTCGCCACGTGGATTCTTCCTCAAGAAGAATCCACCCTGAACGCAACTGAATGGTTCGCCGCTTAGCCGAGAAATGCCGCTAAAGCGCATGAATGCAGCGGATGGCCCACCCCCAGGGCTCTCCTCCAATGAGGTAGTATGAAGCGGTTGTCTCTCAAATTCGTCGTTGTCGTCCTTGTTGCGTTGTTTCTGGGCGGGGTTTCGGCCGATGCCAGGACCAAGAAAAAGCAAAAAAAGGCCTATGACCTGAACGCCAACCCGCTCGCCGGCGTGCAATCCAAGCAACCCGACAAAGAGCTTTACGACAAGGCCATGGTGGCCATGAAGAAGGGCCGCTACGACGTGGCCCGCCTCGACCTGCAGACCATGCTCAACACTTATCCCGAGTCGGAATACCGCATGAGAGCCAAGCTGTCGGTCGGCGACACCTGGTTCAAGGAGGGCGGCTCCGCGGCTCTCACTCAGGCCGAGGCCGAGTACGAGGACTTCATCACCTTCTTCCCTAACGCTCCTGAGGCCGCCGAAGCCAAGATGAAGGTGGCCGACATCTACTACCAACAGATGGAGAAGCCCGACCGCGACTACACCAACGCCCAGCAGGCGGAGAGGGAGTACCGGGACATGGTCAACATGTTCCCGGATTCGACTCTCGTGCCGCGCGCCAAGCAGCGCCTGCGCGACGTGCAGGAGGTTCTGGCCGAGCGCGAAGCCCAGATCGGCTTCTACTACGAGAGCCGCGAAGACTATAACGCCGCCATCGCCCGGCTTGAAACCGTGTCCGACACCTTTCCGCTCTATTCCAAGAGCGACCAGGTGCTCATCGCCATCGGTGACGCTTATGCCGGCGAAGCCCACAACATCGAGATTGCTCCTGGAGTGCCCGGCGCCATCCGGGAGCGCCTGCGCACCATGTATCAGGACAAGGCCGCCGAGGCCTATGACAAGGTGATCACGCGCTATCCCATGGCGCCCCACGTTGAAGACGCCCGCGACCGCATCGTCGCAATGAACCGCCCCGTTCCCGAGCCCACCCAGGCGGCCATCGCCGAAAGCGACGCCGAGGAGCGCAGCCGCCAGCCCTTGCACTTTACGGATAGGACACTCGACATCATCAAGCGCGGCCCCACCGTGGTTGAGGCCGTGCACGTGGGCGAGCCTACGCTCGAAGATCCCAAGCGCACACTCGCGCCTGATGTGAGCAAACAGAACGTTCAGATGCTTCAGGAAGCTGTAAACGCCGGCAAGGCGCCGGTGGCCGCTGCGGCCGTTACGCCCACCGGTCCTAACGAGCCGCCGCGCAGCGATCAACCCTCCACCGCCCCACTGCAGATGCAGGCGCCCGCCGAAGGCACAGGCGTCGGCGTGGAGGTCATCAGCGCGCCGTCGAGCGCCGCTCAGGCCCCCGCCAGTGCCGGTCAACCCCCTGCCAGTGAGGCCCAGAGCGATCCCAACGCCCTGGTCAAGCCGGTCGGGCCCTCCAACAACGTCCTGCCGGCCCCCGAAAAGCCGACCGAGGCCCCTCTCCAGGTGAACGACATCAAGCCCGGCGCGAATCCGGCTCAGCCCCCCACCCAGACTGCCTCCAACGGCAAGACGAAGAAGCCCAAGCCCGATCTCAGCGACGAGTCCTCCAGCAAGAAGAAAAAGAAGAAGGGCCTCGGCAAGCTGAACCCGTTCTAGGCTGGTTCGTCAGTACACGTCAACAAACAAGGGGCCGCCCGCGAGGCGGCCCCAGGCGTTTCGTGATCACGCGATAGTTCAAAACCTGCAACCCAACGGGGTCAAGATGACGATTTCGGTCCAAAAAACGGATCTGGAGGCAATCCTGCCCCTTCGCGCGCTGTTCATTCAGGAAGCGAACTTTCAGATCCGTTATAACGCCTGCCATGAGCGCGGTTGGTCCGACTCCTATCTGCTGACAATCGACGATCACGCCGTTGGCTACGGCTCAATCAAAGGCCGTGAGATTCAAGATCGCGACACCGTCTTTGAATTCTTCGTCGTCCCTCCGTTCAGAGAATACGCCGGCGAACTCTTTCGTCAGCTTCTCGCCGCCGCACGGCCTCAATTCATCGAGTGCCAAAGCAACGACCTGCTGCTCTCCTCGATGCTCTTCGGATTTGCCCGCACAATCGCCGCCGATGTCGTCCTCTTCAAAGATCACAGCGTGACGCAGCTTGTCGTTCCGAACGCTCTTGTGCGTCCCAGGCACGCCGACGACGTGGTCTTTCCGCATGGAATCGAGCCAGTTGGGGAGTACGTGGTGGAACTGGACGGCAAAATCGTGGCGACCGGCGGCTTTATGCTCCACTACAACCACCCGTTCGCCGACCTCTACATGGAGGTCCGCGAAGATTGCCGTCGGCGCGGCATCGCAAGCTTCCTTGTGCAGGAGCTCAAGCGCGAGTGCTACCTCGCGGGCCGGGTTCCGGCAGCGCGATGCGACATTCGCAATGTTGCTTCGCAAGCCGCGTTGTGCAAAGCAGGGTTGAGCGCCTGCGGTTTCATGCTGACCGGAGAGATTGACCAGGGACGGCTGTAACGCTGAACTTCTCAGTTCCGATTTGCCGCCACCACACAAAAAGATCTGCAACGTTCCCCCGTCGCGTTCCGGTTCTCGTGTGACCGGCATCTGCTACCCTGAGGGGTGGTCCCCTCGCTTTGAAAGCCCTTCTCTGCACGGGTGTTTTCCCAAAATCACCGGGGGCTCGCCAAAGAAAAAATGCCTCACGACCTGCCCAAAGCCTACGACCCAACCGCCATTGAAGATCACTGGGCCGGTTACTGGGTCCGCGAGAATCTCTTCGTCCAACCCACACCCGGCACTCCCGCCACACCCGACCAAAACCAAGGCCTCGGCGGCCAGCCGTTCGTCATTCTGCTGCCTCCGCCCAACGTGACCGGCTACCTGCACATGGGCCACATGCTGGAGCACACCGAGATCGACATCCTCATCCGCTGGCGGCGCATGTGCGGCGACAAGGTTTTGTGGGTGCCGGGCACCGACCACGCCGGCATCGCCACGCAAATGCTGGTCGAGCGCCAACTGGTCTCGGAGGGCACTTCACGGCAGAAGCTCGGCCGCGAGGCCTTCGTCGAGCGCACGTGGGAGTGGCGGCGGCATTACGGCGGAGCCATCCTCGAACAGATGAAGCGCCTCGGCGTCTCCGTCGACTGGAGCCGCGAGTACTTCACCATGGACGAGCGCCTGTCGCTCGCCGTGCGCGAGGCCTTCGTCCGCCTTTACCATCAGGGCCTCATCTATCGCGGCGCGTACATCGTCAACTGGTGCCCCGGCTGCCAAACCGCCGTTAGCGATCTTGAAGTCATCCACTCCGAGCACAAGGGCCATCTCTGGGAGATTCGCTACCCGGTCCTTGGACCCGACGGTAAAGACTCCGGTGAGTTTGTCACCGTGGCCACCACGCGCCCCGAAACCATGCTCGGCGATACCGCCGTCGCCATTCATCCCGAGGATGAGCGCTACCTCCATCCCCGCGGCAAAAAGCTGCGCCTGCCGCTCATGAATCGCGAGATCCCCGTCGTCCTCGACGAGTGGGTCAGCCGCGAATTCGGCACCGGCGCAGTAAAGGTGACGCCTGCGCACGATCCCAACGACTTCGCCCTTGCCGAGCGCCATCACCTGCCCTCGATCAACGTGATGGACGACCGCGCCCACATCAATGCGGAAGGTGGCGCTTACGCCGGCCTCGACCGATTTGTCGCCCGCAAGCACATCGTCCACGATCTCGAAGCGCAGGGGCTGCTGGCCGGCGTCAAGGACTACACCAACAACGTGGGCCACTGCGACCGCTGCAAGACCGTCATTGAGCCGCGCCTCTCGACGCAGTGGTTCGTCGCCGTCAACAAGAAGCCGAACGAAGGCGGAGCCTCCATGGCGGAGCTCGCCATCGCCGCCGTCAAGCCCGATGCCAAAGGCAACAAGGCCATCCGCTTCACGCCGGAGAACTACGAGAGGATCTACCTCGAGTGGATGACGAACATCCACGACTGGTGCATTTCGCGCCAGCTCTGGTGGGGTCATCGCATCCCCGCCTGGCATTGCGCCGCCTGCCACAAGATCACGGTGCCGCTTCCCAACACGAAGGAAGATCCCACAGCCTGCGCCCACTGCGGCTCAAAAGAAATCACGCAGGAGACCGACGTCCTCGACACTTGGTTCTCGTCGGGACTCCTGCCCGTCTCCGTCTTTGGCTGGCCCAGAATTCTGGGTGCCCCAGGTCCGGGTCCCCACGGACGGGTCCAAGTCCGTGGGGTGGAGGTCTCGATTCTGAGACCTGGGAAAGCGCAGACCGCGCCGCTGCAGCCTTGAACCGCGCTGATTTCGACGCCTTCTACCCCACTTCGCTCCTCGTCACCGGCTTCGACATCCTCTTCTTCTGGGTCGCGCGCATGATCATGTTCGGCTGCTGGTTCTCGCGCGATGTGCCGCTCCCCGACGGCAGCCCGCGCCCGCTCGCCGAATCGGTCCCTTACCGCGAGGTGTATATCCACGCCCTCGTCCGCGACGCCAACCGCGAAAAGATGTCCAAGACCAAGGGCAACGTCGTCGACCCCATCGAGATCGTCAAGCAATACGGGACGGATGCAGTTCGATTCACGCTGGCCTCGATGGCCTCACCCGGCACTGACATCGCCTTCAACGTCGCGCGCACCGAAGGCTACCGCGCCTTCGCCAACAAAATCTGGAACGCCGCGCGCTTCATCTTTATGAATCGGGATCGCTATCTGGAAGAAACCGGCGGCCACCTCGCGATTCGGCCGATCGACCTCAAAACCGTCGATCTCCGCAATGCGATTTTTGTTGGCGGCTATCCAGCCAATCCGAACGCGGCTTCGCCTGATGACAAACCCGGTCCTTTGGAACACAGATGGATCATCTCTCGGCTCCATGGAACCGCAACCGCGGTCAATTCGGCACTTGAAAACTATCGATTCGACGAAGCCGCCAACACCATCTACCAGTTCTTCTGGGGAGACTTCTGCGACTGGTACCTTGAGATCGTCAAACTTGCCCTCGATCCGGAAAAGCCCGACAGCGATGAAAAGCTGATGGCGTTACTCGTCCTGTTGATGGTCTTCGAGTCGTCACTGAGGATGCTCTCACCCTTCATGCCGTTCCTTACCGAGGAGCTTTGGCATGCGTGGCATCAGGGGCGCGCCCCCGCAAAATCCATTGCGCTCATGCCCTATCCCCGATCCGAGAAACCTATACACGATGCTGAGGCCGAAGCGGCCATGACGTTGCTGCAGAGCCTGATTACTGAAGTCCGCGCCCACCGTAAGGAAATCGGCGTTGAAGAAAAAGCTACGGTGCCCATCGAAGTACGCACCGATGCGGCCTCGCGGAAAATTGGCGAGGAGAACCACGACATCATCGAGCGCCTGGCCCGTGTGAGCGAGGTCAGTTTCGTCGACCGGATTTCTGCGGCCCTCCCCAAGCACCACACCCCTGCCTTCGATGTCGCAATCATCTACGAGCGCACCATCGACGTCGCTGCCGAGAGCGAACGCTTGACAAAGGACATCGCCAAATACGAAAAAGGCCTAGCAGCAGCCGAGCGGCAACTGGGCAACGAAGGCTTTTTGGCCAAGGCCCCAGCGCACGTCGTCGAAGGCCTCAAAAAGCAGGAATCCGAAACCCGCCTTCTGCTGGAAAAAGCCCGCGCCGCTTTGGCCGCGCTGCCAAAGGGCAGCCTCTAGCTTCTAGCTCCTAGCCTCCAGCTTTTTTCGTGCGGGGACGGAGTGCTGAGCCGGTGGCGGAAATTGAGACGAGATTCGCTGGGCCGGAATCAAAGAACTGCAAGCTCATGCCTGAAAGCTAGCGGCTAGAAGCTAGCAGCTAGAAGCTGATTTATGGATTGGAAGAGCCACCGCATCGATGCGTTACTGGAGCAGGCCCTGCTGGAGGACCAGGCCCCCCGCGACGCCACCACGCATCTCACCATCGATGCCAATCTCCGCGCCGCCGGCTCCATCATCGCCCGCGAGGAGCTCATCGTTGCCGGCCTCGGCGCCATCCCGCGCTTCTTTGAGATTTACGCCCGTCTCGACTCCCGCCCCGAAGCGCAAACCCGCTTCGAAGTCGTCAGCCACCCCGAAATCTTCGACGGCGTCCGCGTCCATCCCGGCCAGGTGCTCGCCGTCATTCGCCACAACGCGCGCGCCTTGCTCAGTTGCGAGCGCGTCATCCTCAACCTGCTGCAGCACCTGAGCGGCATCGCCACGCTCACCCGCCGCTATGCCGACGCCATTCAAGGCACCCACGCCCGCGTCCTCGACACTCGTAAGACCGTGCCCGGCCTGCGGGCCGTCGAAAAATACGCGGTCCTCTGCGGCGGTGGCACCAATCATCGAATCGATCTCGCCTCCGGCATTCTCATCAAGAACAATCACATCGCCCTCGGCGGCGGCATCGCGGCGGTCCTTTCCCGCGCACTCGCGCAGCGCAAACCCGGCCAGCGCGTTCAGGTCGAAGTCCGCACTGCGCAGGAGCTCGACGAAGCCCTCGCCCACGGCGCCGAAGCCATCCTCCTCGACAACATGTCGCCCGCCGAAGTCCGCCGCTCCATCGAACACATCAAGACCGTGACCGCCGCGCAGCCCGGCCGCTGGGTTCCCACGGAAGCTTCCGGCGGCATAACGCTCGACAACATCCTCGCCTATGCCGAGACCGGCGTCGACTTCATCAGCGTTGGCGCGCTCACCCACTCCGCCCGTGCCGCCGATATCTCCATGACCATCGCCGCGGAGCCCGGCCAGGGCAGTCCCCGAACGGGCCGAGCCTTTGAAGGGGCCGGGCCTTGAAGGGTATGGACCTTGACCCGTGCGGTTATCGTGCAAAATGAACGCAGGGACCCCAGGGTCTCGATTCTGAGACCTGGGACCGAAAGAACTTCAACGCACGAACCAATGCGTTCAGAGACCCGAATGTACGATCTCGCAGCCCTGGAAGCCGAACTCGCAGGCACCCTCTTTGCCGGCAAGCTCCACTTCGCCCGCGCCACCGGATCCACCAACTCTGACGCCCTGGCCGCCGCCCGCCGCGCCGCGCCCCACGGCTCCGTCTATTTCGCCGACGAGCAGTTGGCCGGGCGCGGCCGCGGCCATCACGGCTGGATCTCCGCAGCTGGCGAAGGGCTCTACTTGAGCGTCCTTCTCCGCCCCAAGATTCCCGCATCACGCTTGCCGTTGCTCCCGCTGGCCGCCGGCCTCGCCGCCGCTGAGGCGATCCGCGCCGTCACTGGCCTCGCCGCCTCCCCCGGCTTGGGAATCGATCTCCGCTGGCCCAACGATCTCTTGATCGGCCCGCGCAAAACCGGTGGCATTCTCGTCGAATCGCAGACTGTAACCGCGCAAAACAGAATCGCGCACGCCGGCGCCGCGCGCGCCAACTCCGTCGCCTTCGCCGTCATCGGCATCGGCATCAACGTGCACCAACAGGTCTTTCCTCCCGGCCTGACCACACCCGCCACGTCGCTCGATCTGGAACTTGGGCTCCGCATCAGCCGCCAAACCCTCCTCGCCGCCCTGCTAAAATCGCTGGAGCGTGAGGCCTCCGCGCTCGCCGATCCGGCTGCTGCCGCAAACATTCCCGCGCGTGTGGAGCAGGCTTCCACTTGGGCGCGCGGACGTAGCGTAGTCGTACACGGCCCGCAGTCCTGCCAGGGCGTCACGGCTGGCCTCGACGAAGACGGATTCCTGCGCGTCGCGACCGCGGATGGGCTCGTCACCGTGCGGACCGGCGGTCTCCGTGCCGTAGAGAAAGACTAGCTGCTAGCTCCTAGCCACTAGCTTCTAGCCTCGAACAGAACCAGCGGCCAACCGGATCCACGCACCAGGAAGCTAGTAGCTAGTGGCTAGAAGCTAGAAGCTAGGAGCTGATTCACGATGCTGCTTGCTCTCGATGTCGGCAACACAAATACAACGCTGGGCCTCTATCGCCTCGATGGAGAAGAACCGGGTCCCCCGCGACTGGCTCTGGTCTCGGGAGTGGCAAGCCGGAACTCGCCGCCCACTGGCGCGTCACAACGCAACGCGCACAAACCGTCGACGAATACGGTGTCTTCTTCGTCAACCTCTTCGAGATGCACGGCATGGCCACCAGCCAGGTCTCCGACATCATCATTGCTTCTGTCGTTCCGCCGGTCGACTCCACCCTGCGCCAGGTCTGCGAAACCTACTTCCACGTCGAACCCATGTTCGTCGAGCCGGGCATCAAGACCGGCATGACTCTGCTCATCGATAACCCCACCGAGCTCGGCGCCGACCGTCTGTGCGACTGCATCGCCGCTTACGAGCGCTACGGTGGCCCGTGCATCGTGGTCGACTTCGGCACCGCCACCAAGTTCGAAGTGATCTCGGCGCGGGGCGAGTATCTCGGCGGAGCCATCGCGCCCGGCCTCGGCTTGAGCGCCGATGCGCTCTTCTCCCGCGCCGCACGCCTAAGCCGCGTCGACATCAAGCGCCCCGCCAAAGTCATCGGCACCAACACCGTCGCGCACTTGCAGAGCGGCCTCTACTTCGGCTACATCGGCCTTGTTGACGGCATCATCGAGCGCATCATTGCTGAACTTGGGGCCGAGTTGGGGACCGAGCAGGGCAAGCCGCCGCGCGTCATTGCCAGTGGCGGCCTGGCGCGCATGATTGCTCCAGACTCGCGCTACATCCAGGAGATCGACGACCTGCTCACACTCGACGGCCTGCGCATTCTCTTCGAGCGTAATCGCGCCGCCCGTCCCCGCGGCCGCGCCCGCTAAGCGCCGTTCCTGCGCCCACACTGGGAAAGTGCACTCACAACCCCGACAACACTTCCTTCGCGTCGGGAACGTGCTGGCGCAGGCTTTCTGCCGTCAGCTCATCAGCCTCGCGCAGGCTGGGGAAGATCACCGCCCACAATCCCGCCACGGCCAGCGCCCCCAGTCCGCCAATCACGGTGGCCCGCACCGCGCCCCACCACTGCGCCGTCAGGCCGCTCTCAAACTCGCCCAGCTCGTTCGATGCGCCGATGAACAGTGAGTTCACCGCGCTCACGCGGCCGCGCATCTCCGGCGGCGTGGCCAGTTGCAGCAGCGACCCGCGAATAATCACGCTGATGGTGTCTGCCGCTCCCGCCACGGCCAGCGACGCCAGTGAGAGCCACAGCGTGCGCGACAGCCCGAAGACCACCGTCGCCGCACCGAAAATCGACACGCAGATAAACAGCCAGCGCCCAGCGCGCCGCCGCAGTGGAAACCTCGCCATCACCAGCGACATGGTCACCGCGCCCGCCGCCGGAGCCGCGCGCAGCATGCCCAGCCCCCGCGGCCCCTGGTGCAGGATCTGGTGCGCAAAAATCGGCATCAGCGCCACCGCCCCGCCCAGCAGCACCACAAACAGGTCCAACGAGAACGAACCCAGCAAAATCTGCGCCCGCCGCACATACTGGAACCCGGCCAGCAACACCTTCGTCGAGACATCGCGGTGCTCCATCCGGCCGGGCGGCGCGTGCAGCGTGCCCACCAGCGCCAAGAACCACACCACTGTTCCCAGCGTGAACACATAAACAATGCCCGCTCCCTCTAGGCGCGAGTCCGTCACAAAACGTGCGAGCGGAAACGTGAACAACAGCCCGCCTACTGCCGGCCCGGTGATGTTGGCCAACTGGAAAATCGCTCCGCCCCAGGTGACCGCGTTCACGAAGTGAATCTCCGGTACAAGATGCGGAATCAGCGCCGAACTGGCTGGCCCTGAAAACGCGCGCCCCGTGCCGATGAAGAACAGCACCGTGTAAATCGCCAGGATGCTCTGGGTGTTGTTGCGCGCCAGCACCACCAGCGCGCCTGTGCACAACACCTGCAGCGAGTAGCACGCCAGGATCACGCGCCGCCTGTCGAAACGGTCCGCCACGTGCCCAGCAGGCAAAAGAAAGATCAGCCCCGGCAGAAACAGCGCAAGCCCCGTGTAGCCCAGGTCGATGGCGCGGTGCGTGATCGAATATACCTGCCACGCAACTGCAACCGACTGCGCCTCGGCGCCCACGATCACAGCGACGCGCGCCAACTGGTACCGCCTGAAGTCGCGGGATGCGAAGGCCTCCAGGCCGCGCCGCGGCTGTGGTGAAGCGGGCTTCATCGTCTGCTTTCAGGTTAACCTGTCGCGCTCGGGCACACCCCAGACCTTCGCCCAATCGCGGTGATATACTCGCCTCCGCGCTCTCATCACTTCGCGTGAACTCGTTGAAAGAGTGTGCCAGTCAATTGCTCGGCCCAAAGCCAGGAAGAGATCGAGGAAGAAAATGATCAACGACCCGCTCCCGTCATTCAATCGCAGAGAATTCCTTCACGCCTCAGCAGTGGCACTCGTCGCCTCGCGCATCCCTCTCGCCGCGGAGAGCCCCGCCTCTGCATCCGCGCCTCACGATGCCGACACCTTTGCCATCCCCGACACCGGCTGGCGCCTCTGGCCCGATCAACATGCCGAGTGGAAGAACGACACGATCTTTCTCCCCGATGAAGTTCATCTTGCCAGCCTGCCCGTAAACCCACCCACCGGCGGCTGGGACGTGCTCAGCACCACTCAGGGCATTCCCGTCACGCTGCCCTGCACCGTGGAGCAATACTTCTGGGGCCTCCAGGGCATGCGCCCCTACAAAGACGAGTACCGGTTTGAGACCGCCGACGACGAAGTGAAGAACGGCGCCTACTACGGCGTCTCCTGGTGGTGGCGCAACCTCACAATCCCCGCCGCCTTCGCCGGCAAGCGCATCTTTTTGCGCGTTCGCGGCGCGCGCCAGCGTGCCGAAGTCTATCTCAATCACCAGCTCGTCGGCTACAGCATCATGGAGGAGCTGCCCTTCGAGTGCGACGTCACCGCAGCCTCTCGCCCCGGCGCAGCCAATCAAGTTGCCATCCGAATCACCAATCCCGGCGGTCGCCTGGACTGGGTCGATGGCGCCAGAATCACCTGGGGCAACGCCACCTTCCAGAAGAGCCACGGCTTTGGCGGCCTCGATTGCGCTCTCACCCTCAGCACCCACGGCCCCGCGCGTATCCGCGACGCCTGGGTCCTCAACATGCCCGAGCCACGCCGCGTCACCGCTTACGCTGAAATCGAAAACACTGGCGCACCCGCCCTCGATGGCCGGTTGCGATTCTCCGTCATCGATCCCGCCACTAACCGCGAGCTCGCGCACGCTGAAGTCGCCGCGCCTCTCGAGCCCAATCAAATCGCCGTCTTTCAGGCCGAACTCTCCTGTCCATCAGCGCAGCTTTGGGATCTCGACTCGCCGCGCCTCTACCGCATGAAAGCCGAGTGGACCAGCGCGCCCACCTCCGCCGAAAACGCCGCCTCATCCGCCGCGCGCGCCATTGACTTCGGCTTCCGCTGGTTCGCGCCTGAAGGCATCGGCACCAACGCACTCTTCCGCCTCAACGGCCGCCGTGTGCGCATCTACACCGCCATCTCCTGGGGCTACTGGGCGCTCAACGGCCTCTGGCCCACGCCCGAGCTAGCCGAAAAAGAAGTCATGGTCGCGCAGCAGTTCCATCTCAATTGCCTCAACTTCCATCGCAACCTAGCCAAGGAAGAAGTCCTCGCCATCCAGGACCGCCGCGGCCTTCTGCGCTGCCTCGAGCCAGGCGGCGGCTATCAGGCCGTGGGCCGCGCGGGCCAGCCCGCCGGATTCGCCGAGCGCTACATGCAGGCCAAGATCATCGGCATGATTCGCGCCTATCGCAGCCATCCTTCAGTCGTTGAGTACATCCTGCAAAACGAGGCCCGCCCCGACCTCGCCAATCCCAACCTCGAGCGCGTTCTGCGCCTCATGCACTCGGAGGATCCCAGCCGAGCGATTGTTGCGAATGACGGCTTCGCTTCACGCGCCGCACAGGCCTGGATCGAGCCCTACAGCGATCACATGCGCACCTCGGCCGAGGGCGGCGCCGGCGGATGGTGGGATGAGCATCAGGGCCAGCCTTCTGATGTGTGGCAGGACGCGCATTACATCAGCCCCAACGAATTCCTCTATCACTCCACCGACCGCACTGAGATCGTCGAGTGGGGCGAGATGAAGGGCGCCGCGTCCATCGACAATCACACCGCGCTCATCACGCAGATCAAAAAGCACGGCGGCCACAGCTACGACCTCGCCGACCACGAGGAGATTCTCGCCGCCTACGAGGCATTCCTCGATCGCTGGGGCTTCCGCAAGGCCTTCCCCACAGCCAGCGATCTCTTCCAATCCATCGGCCGCCGCGCCTACGAATCCTGGGGACAGTTCCTCGAGAACATCCGCATCTCCGACGTGAACGACTATGCCACCATCAGCGGATGGGAATCGACGGCCATGGAGAACCACTCAGGCCTCGTCGACAATTTCCGCGACTTCAAATCCAATCCCGATCCCATCCGCCACTCGCTCCTGCCCGTGCGGCCCGTGGCCAAGCAGAAAGCCCTCGTCGCCGCGCTTGGCGACAAAGTCGCCTTCGACCTCTACCTGCTCAACGACTCGAATCGCCCCGCGCCCGGCAAGCTCGCATTCTCCATTGCCAACCCGGCCGGCGCGCGGAGCGCCATCGGCTCGTACCCCGCGCCTGCGTTGGTGAAGGATCAGCTCTCTTATCTCATCAAGGAGAATGTCCTAAGCCCCGCGCTCGACAGTGAAGGCGTCTGGACCACGCACTTTTCACTTACCGATGACGAAGAATCAGAGCACACACGCGAGATCTGGGTCGTCAATCCCACGCCGCACCGCTTCAACAATCTGCGTGGCGCCACGCTCGGCCTCACCGCAGAGATCGCCGCGCAGCTCACGCCCATTCCCGGCCTCAAACTCAAGCCCTTCGTACCCAACCAGCATTACGACCTCATCATCGCCTCGCCGCCTGCAGCGCGGCCTACTGACACTGTGAGCACTGACGATGTTGGCGCCGACCGCCGCAGCCGGTCGATTCCTCCCACGCAATTCCCGCTCGAAATCGTCGCCGCCTTCACCTCGGGCACGCCGCTTTTTGTCCTCTGCACCAGCGACGGCCAGGCCATGGGCGCGGGCGCACAGCTCGCGTCTGCTGCTGATTTCCGTTTCGACGGCATGGTCGGCTCCTCGCGCGCTTCCTGGATGGGCACCTGGTTCTTCGTGCGCAAGCATCCCGTCTACGAAGGCCTTCCCGTCGATCGCGCCATGAGCATCGAGTACCAGGTCAAGGGCTCCGATTCGAACGGCCTCATCGTCTCCGGCGACGGCATCGAAATCATCGCCGCCTACAGCCGCGATCACGACCGCAAAATCGGCGCGGGCACATTCGCCTTTGCGGGCCAGGGCCGCAAGCTGCTCTTGCACCGCATCACGCAGATGCATTCCGTCTTCCACCGCCGCCTGCTGTCGAACGGCATCCAGTTCTTGACCCAGTCCACGGCGGCCTAGGATCGCGGCTCTCGCACCGCGTCCGCCTTCTCGTTCCCTTGGTCCCTTTTCCCTCGTCCCCTGTCCTTTCATGAAACAATGAATCCGTACCCGCCATGACCGACGAAGTCCTCCCGGATCCCAGCCAAACCCACTCCCGCCGCCTGACCAAAACGCGGTCAAGCCTGAACGCCCGGTGTCCGCGCTTGAATCTTCCGTCACACACTGCCGCCGACAGGCCTCGGCGGCGAGTCCGGCTCTGAAATCCCAGTGATCGGCGAATTTTCGTCCGAAGCAGCTCCGGAAGGGCAGGAACTGGACGGCCAGCCCACCGCATCAAGCGATGCAGTTGTGGTGCCTGTCGAAGCTGACCCCGCCACAGAGATCCAAGACCAAGACCTGGACGGTCAGTCCTCGTTTGCCGACGCCCTCTCCGCCTTCGAGCGCTCGCACACGCACCGCGCCGAGACCAAACAACTTCAAGGCACGGTCGTCTCGCTCACCGCCGATCAGGTCGTCCTCGACGTCGGCTACAAAATGGAAGGCGTTCTGCCCCGCTCCGCCTTTCCGAACAACGCCGAAGGCGTCAACCCCGGCGACACCTTTCCCGTCTCCATCACTGGCCGCAACGAAGAAGGCTACTACGAGCTCTCGCGCCACCGCGTCGCGCAGCCCCGCGACTGGTCGGCCCTCGAGCGCGCCTTCGCCGAGAAGGTCGCAGTCGCCGGAACCGTAACTGCCGTCATCAAGGGCGGCCTCAGCGTCGACATCGGTGTCCGCGCCTTCATGCCCGCCAGCCGCAGCGGCACCCGCGACGCGGCCGAGCTCGAAGCCCTCGTCGGCCAGCAGATCACCTGCCGCATCACCAAGCTCGACGTCACCGACGAGGACGTCGTCGTCGATCGCCGCGTCGTTCTCGAAGAGCAGGCTCGCGGCGAGCTCGCCGGCCGCCGCGCCGCGCTCAAGCCCGGCGACACGGTCACCGGCACCGTCCGCACCCTCATGCCCTACGGCGCGTTTGTCGAAATCGAGCCCGGCCTCGACGGTCTGCTCCACATCAGCGACATCTCGCGCGCCCGCGTCGCCAAGCCCGAGGACGTTCTCTCAGTCGGCGAGCAGCTCTCGCTTCGCATCCTCAAAATCGATCCCGAAACAAACAAGATCTCGCTCGGCCTCAAGCAGCTCCAGCCCGAGCCGTGGGAGACTGCGGCCGAGCGCTACCTGCCCGGCCAGCGCATCGCCGGCGCCGTCACGCGCCTCACCGATTTCGGCGCCTTTGTCGAGCTCGAGCCCGGCCTCGAAGGCCTCATACATATCTCAGAGATGTCGTGGGCAAAAAATGTCCGCCACCCCTCCGACCTGCTCCGCGCAGGGCGACCGCGTTGACGCCGTTGTTCTCTCCGTCAAGCCGCCCGCCGGGCCGGAGCAAGGCCGCATCTCTCTCGGCCTCAAGCAAACGCTCGCCGATCCCTGGCTCGAGGTCGAGCGCAAATTCCCTGTTGGCTCCGAAGTCGAAGGCCCCGTCACCAAACTCATGAACTTCGGCGCCTTCGTTCAAATCGCCGACGGTATCGACGGCCTCGTCCACGTCAGCGAGATCGTCGCCGACCGCCGCATCAACCATCCTCGCGACGTCCTGCGCGAAGGCCAGCGCGTCAAAGCCCTCGTTCTCGCCGTTGACCAGGAAAAGCGCCAGATCAAGCTCTCGATGAAGCAGCTCATCCCCACCAGCATTGACGAGTACGTCGCCGAGCACAAACCCGGCGACCAGGTCTCCGGCCGCGTCGTCGAGCTCACGTCCTCAGGCGCCATCGTCGAACTCGGCGAAGGCATCCGCGCCGTGTTACAGGCAAAGACCGGCAGTGCGGCAGGCACTGGCCGTGCGGGCAACGCGCCATCGGCGCCAATCCCAAAGCCCACGTCGTCCAACGCCTCGCCAACCTACGGCGCCGCGCCCGCGCCGACTGCCGGCAAACCAGATCTTTCTCAGCTCTCCTCGATGTTGAAAGCCCAATGGAAAGGCAACGCCCTGGCGCGCTCCGCCCAGCCCGAGCCCCTCGCCGAAGGCCAGATCCGCACCTTCAAAATCGTCAAGCTCGACGCAGACTCCAAAAAGATCGAAGTGGAGTTAGCCGCGGGCTAAAGATACACCTCATCCGCATAGCACCACCGCCAATTCTCGCCGCGCTCGGCCGATTGGATCAGCGGATGCCCCGTTGCTTGGAAGTGCGCCCGCGCGTGCCGGTTTTTCGACGAATCGCAGCAGCCCACGTGCCCGCACTCCAGGCACATGCGCAGATGCACCCACGTGTCGCCCATCTTCATGCACTCCTCGCAACCCCTCGTGCGCGCCTTCACCGCCTTCGCAACGTGCGTGCATTTTGTTGCCATCTCCGGCCTCCATTCGCGTGAAATTCCCGCGATTTCGTGCTCTCTGCTCGTCGGCTTTCTAGTCCTTGTTCCCTCTGGCCCCTGGTCCTTATGCCCCCGGGCCGCTAGCCCCTCACCGGCCCGCCCACCCCAATCCATCCGTCACGTTCCCTGTTGCGATCGTCCGCTTCACCTTCCACTTGGCCAAATCGATCTCCGCCACCTCGTTGCTGCCCTCGCACGAGACGTATGCCGCCTTTCCGTCGGGCCGCACCAGCACCTCCTGTGGACTCCTGCCCACATCCACCGTCCGTGCCACCGTCATCGCCTTCAGGTCGATCACGTCCACTTTGTTCTCATCAGGCAGTGCCACCAGCAGCCAGCGCCCATCCTTTGTGGGAGCGCTGCCGTAGCCGAGCCCGTCCAGCTTCACCCAACTCTTCAGCGAATTCGTTGTCGTGTCGATCACCGCCATGCGCGGTGCGGTCTGGTCCGCGGTAAACACCCAACGGTCGTCATTTGAGATCGCAATCCGTTGCGCGTTGCCCGAGACGGGAATCACCGCCAGCGTCTTCCGCGCCTTCATGTCGAGCACGCTCACCGTGCCCGGGCCCACGTTCGCCGTGTACCCGCGCAGCCCATCGTGCGAGAGCGCCAGCATGTGGCTTTCCGGTTGTCCCGTCGATATTGACCCCATAATCTTCAACGTCTTCGGGTCGATGATCATCACCGAGTGATCCAGCTCGGTGGTCACATAGAGCGGCCCGTCCTTGGGCCCGAAGACCGCGCAGTGCGGCCGCACTCCATGGTCGAACTGGATGTTGCCCCAGACCTTGTGCGCCGCCACATCGATCACCACGATGTTCTTCCCATCGGTTCCCGGCTTGCCCACGCCGCTGTTCCCGTAGATGGGCACAAAGGCCAGCCGTCCATCCGGCGATCCCGCGACTTCGTGCCCCGTGATGCCGTTCTCCGCCACGTCGGCGATTACTTTCCCTGCCACGGGATCCACGATCGCGAGACTGCGATCGCCCTTCTGTGCGACGAGAAGACGACCCTGCTGCGCTTGCGCCGCGCCCACAGCAAACAGCGACACGGCTGCCAGACCAACCAATGAAAATAGCTTCAACGAGGACCCTCCGTCAACTACGCAATGACAGAAAACTCGGCTTCCTGCTTCCGCAAAAACTCTTCGCGTCTCAGCTCTGCGGCGCCCACGGATCGTACGTCCCCACGCTCCACGAGTGCCCCTCGGGATCTTTCACGGTAAACTCGCGGCTTCCATAGCCGGTGTCCTTCAGCGGTCGCACCACTGCCGCTCCTGCCGCCTGCGCCCGCGCGTACACCGCATCCACATCCGCCACCACAATGTAAGAGCTTCGCGTCTCCACACCGCCCAGCTCATCCGGAGCCTTGAAGCCGCGCCCATACGTATCGTCCCTGGCTGACCCAAGCATGATCATTCCACCTCCCAGCGCCAACTCTGCGTGGCCGATGGTTCCGTCGGGCGCTTCATGCACCACGTGGCGTTCAAAGCCAAACACCTGGCACAGCCAGTCGATAGCCGCGGGAGCGTTCCGGTAGCGCAGCGTGGGCATCACGGTGCTGCGGGATTCAGCCATGGGAAACCTCCGCGCACAAGGTTAGCTCCTGGCCAGCACCAAGCGCAATCGAGCACCGGCGCTGCCGCCCCATCCGCTATCCTTGGCCCCATGCCGGGTGCCCCATCCTAAACGCGTTGATCGGGGTCCCCACGGACAGGTCTTCGTCCGAGGGGTGACTGAGCGTTTAGGGTGGGATGCCGCGCCTCTGCCCGACGAAGCACATCTCGTCCCGGCGAATTATCCTTTCCCTCATGTCCCTTCCCGCGCGCGACGCCCAGCTCGTCCAGATCGTCGACGCCTCGCTCGCCGATGCAGCCCGCCGCGCCGGAAGCTTCCTCGCCTGCCGCATTGGTTGCTCAGAGTGCTGTCACGGTGCCTTCGCCATCAATGCCCTTGACGCCGCGCGCCTCCGCGCCGGCATGGCCGCTCTGCGCACCACAAATCCCGCGCTCGCCGCCGCTATCGAGCGCCGCGCCCACGCCTGGCTCGCCGAGCATCGCTCCACCTTCCCTGGCGATGCCGAGACCGGCGCTCTTGGCGCATCCGCCGCCCATCAAGCTCAATTCGAAAACTTCACCAACGATGCCGCTTGCCCCGCACTCGACCCTGTTACCGGCCGTTGCGATGTCTATCAGTGGCGTCCCATGACCTGCCGCGTCTTCGGCCCGCCCATCCGCGCGGCCGGCGAGAATGGCGCCGAAGGCCTGGGCCATTGCGAACTCTGCTTCATCGGCGCGAGCGAGAGCCAAGTCGCCGCCTGCGAGATGCCCGTCCCACACTCGCTCGAAGCAGAACTGCTCGATGAGCTCGAATCGAAAGACGAAACCGTCGTCGCCTTCGCGCTGCTGCGGTGAGCTCCGCCCGTGCGCGAATCTCGGGATGGCCAATTCAGAAGCTGCCGCGAAAGATCAAGGCAGCGGCGTGGCGATCGTGGCTCCCCACTCCTCGGGGCTTACGTCGCGGGCGTGGTCGGCAAACAGCCAGCGATGGCCGTCCGGGTCCTCCACGCCGTACTGTCTTTCTCCATAGACGGTTTCGTGCAGCTCTTCCCAAATCGTCGCTCCCTGCTGGCGGGTCCTCGCGTAGTGAGCGTCCACGTCGGCAACCACGATGGTGAGCATTTGAGTGCTATATCCGACGACCGCCGGGCTTTGGGTGCGCTCGCGAGGGCCGGAGATCATGATGAATGCGCCTCCCAGGAACATCTGAATCCCGCTGACCGGCTGGCCGTAGCGGAAGTACTCCTTGAAGCCGAAGACCCTGGTGAGCCAATCGCACGCCTCGGACACATTGCGATAAACAAGATGGGGAAGCACGGTCGAGACCGGCACGGAACGGTTATTCATGGCGACAGTGTGCCATGGCCTCGCGGCCCGTGTGAAGGGGCTTTCGAATTGCCGCTTATCCGGAATCACCGGCAATCGTGAAACCGACCCTTCGCCGTGGAATCGGGACACAACATCGCTCCTCCGCACTTGCCGTAAACTGAATCCTTGGAATCCCCCATGCCAACGCGCCCCTGCTGGGTCGAGATTCGCACCCGCGCTCTCGAAGAGAACTTCCGTTTTCTTGTCGGCCTCGCTGCTCCTCATGCCGAATTGCTCGCCATCGTCAAAGCTAACGCCTACGGCCACTCGCTTGCACTCTGCGCCCCGGCCGTGGTGCGCGCCGGCGCAAAATGGCTCGGCGTCACCAGCGTGGAAGAAGGCATCGTCGCGCGCGCGTTGTGCCCTGAGGCTCGCGTGCTCGTCATCGGCGGCATCTTCCCAGGTCAGGCCGCGGCCGCCATTCAATTTCAACTCACCCCCGTCGGCTGGGAGCCCTGGCAACTCGACGAGCTTCTTGCTGCAGCGCGCGCCGCCGGAGCGCAAGCAGGCTCGTTCCCCATCCACCTCGAGCTCGACACCGGCATGAGCCGCCAGGGCGCCAGCCTCAGCGATCTTGCCCCCGTCGTCGCGCGCTTCGGTCCCGGTTCGCCGCTGCGGCTCGAGGGCGTCATGACCCATCTCTTCGCCGCCGATGAGGCCGACGGCCAGTTGACGCATGCGCAGCTCGCGCTGCTCGACGATGCGATGAGCCGCATCTCCGCCGCGGGCCTCTTTGCCGAGTGGCTCAACGTGGGCGCCTCCGCCACGCTGCTCGCCGGCCAGGCGCGCGACATTTCCGACCTGGCCGCGCGCCACGGCATGAAAGCCATGCTGCGTCCCGGCCTCGCGCTCTACGGCGTTGTCCCGCGCTTCGATCCCGCCTTCGGACCGCCCGACGGTTCGTCTTCTCTCGCCGAACCACCCGCGCTCGCCATAGCGCGCACGACGCTCCAGCCTGTGCTCGCGTGGAAGGCTTCGGTCGTCGGCGTGCGCTCGGTTTCTGCCGGCGCCACCGTCGGTTACAACGCAACCTTTGTTGCCACCGAGCCCATGCGCCTCGCGCTCGTCTCCGCGGGATATGCCGACGGCATCGACCGCCGTCTCGGCAACCGCTTCCATTTGTTAGTGCGTGGGCAGCGCGCGCCGCTGGTGGGCCGCGTCAGCATGGATCAGACCGTACTCGATGTCACGGAGATTCTCGGCGTCGAGGCCGGCGACGAGGTCGTCATTCTTGGCGCGCAAGGCAGCGAGACCATCACCGCCTTCGATCACGCCGATGCCGCGGGAACCATTCCCTGGGAAGTCTTCACGCGCATCGGCGCACGCGTCCGCGCGCACCGCGGTGTAAGGGTCGCGATCTCCGGACTCAATTTTGAGAAATTACCTCGCCACCGACTCCGGCGCGGCCGCGCACAACCCCGCCGCGCACTCCACGGCGTCGATCATCGCCTCTGTCCCAATGGCCGAGTTCAGCATCATGTGGTAGAGCCCGCGTGAGCACCACTCCTGCTGATAGAACTTGCGGATCACCGCGGCGCGGCGCCGGTCGAAGGCCGCCAGGTGCTGCTCCGCTTGCTGCGCCTGGTGCGGAAACGCGTGCGCGAACCAATCCTTCTTGGCGCTGGCCGTGGCGTACACAAAGATGTGAAAGCAGCCCGGTTTTCCCGCAAGCGCGCAGGCCGAACCGCGCCCAACGAGCACGCAGTTGCCCTGCTTGGCGGCATCCAGAATCTCCTTCCGGATCAGCTCCAGCATGCGCTCGGAGTCGAAGATATGTTCCTCTCCACTGTGGTCGCAGGCGCGTACACCGGGGTCCTGCCAGAAGATCTTGCCGTAGCGGTAGTACCACGGGTCCAGCCGCTCGTCGAATTTGGCCGCCAGCTTCGGGTCTACGCCGGCCATGCGTGCCGCGCCCGTCACCAACTCCGAGTCCAGCAGCCGCCATCCCAGGTGCGCGGCCAGATCGTGCGCAAACTCCCCTCCGTGCGAGCCGTACTCGCGCTCCACGGTAATCACTCTCACCGGCGTATGCATCATGGCTGGTTTTGACCTCGCGGGGACAGATCCCTCGAAATGGAGCATACAACTCGAGGTCCATTCTCATTACTGGGATGATGCCATAAACAAAGCAGGCGCGGAAAGATCGTCCCTCCCGCGCCCGCTTAAGTCTTTGCTTTCTGTTGCCGGAACTACTGCGTCACCGGCTGCTGCGGCAGCGTCTTCGAGCTCTTCAGGTGCGGAGCGTTTGGCGCTGCTGGTGCCTTCGGCGCACCGGAAGCTTTGGGTGCGGCTGGCGCCGACGGCGCCGCGGATCCCTTCTTGATGTGCAGGTCGCCGTTGCTCGTGCTCAGCGCGATGCGCGCCGCGCCCGCGCCGATCCGCCCGCTCACCGTCTTGTCCTCGTCGCCGCTCACCGTCAGCGTGAAATCCGTCACGATGTCGCCATTGTGCGTTCGTCCGTTCACCGTGGCCGAGGCATCGGGCGGCAGCGCCAGCTCCACGTCGCCTTTGTCGTTCTTGGCCTCTACGCCATAGGCTCCCGCCG
Organism: uncultured Acidobacteriaceae bacterium; assembly: GCA_963836525.1. Lineage (GTDB taxonomy): Bacteria > Acidobacteriota > Terriglobia > Terriglobales > Acidobacteriaceae > Telmatobacter. The sequence goes on along the minus strand of CAWIJW010000003.1, from coordinate 617,665 downwards.
GCGCCACGTTGATGGTTCCGTTCCGGTCTTCCACATAGGTGTCGCCATAAATCTCGCTCAGGTCGATGTCCTTGGAGTGCGTCACCACGTGCACCGGCCCCTTGGCGTCGGTCACGCGCAGGTTGTCGGAATCCAGCGTCATGTCGCCGGGAAGGCTGCCAATCTGTACGTCGGTGTACGGCGTATGAACACTCACCTGCGTCCCGGCATTTTCGATGTGAGCCTCGCCGAAGATCTCCCCGTTCAGCGTGATCCTGCCTTGAATCTCGGAAAGGGTTACGTCGTTGCAACTGCCATCGGCGCTGATGTCGCCTTCGATCTCATGTGCGGAGAAATCGTGTTTGCCGCTGGCGAAGCGCATCGTTACTGGGCCCGAAATCCCGTCTATGTGCGTGTCGCCCTGCGCGGCGCTCACATCGATTCCCGCGCCCAGCCCCGATGCAGTCACATCTCCCTTGCCCGCATTGATCGTCACTTTGGCCGTCCGCGGAACTGTGACCGTCAGGTTCACTCGCCCGTGGTCGTTGCCATTCGACTGCACCAGCACCGCGCTGCCGCTCACCGTCACGTGCGCGGCCTCGGCGTCGAAGATCTTCTTCGCCGCGGAATCCGAGTCGGCGTACGCCATCTCGTGCGCCTGCACCACAACGTTGGGCTGGTCGCCTGCGGTAATGCTCACGTCGCCGCGCGGATTCTGAATCTCAACCGACGCATTCGCGGGAATCTGCGCGTTCAGTACCTGCTGATCGCTGTCATGCTCCGGCAATCCGAAGACGTTGAAAAACTCGTCATCGCCGTTCCAGTTGTGAACCCACGGCCGCATGTGGTTCCATCCCGCCGCGCAAAGGCCCAGGAACGCAACAAAGAGCAGAATCCCCACAAAGCTCCCGCTGCGCCGCACCGGAGTCTCCCGCCGCATGTCCAGCGCCCACTCGGCCAGCAGTGCCAGCCCTGCCGCGATCAGCAGCAGCGGCCACCACCGCCCATACCACGACCAGAATGCGCCCGCGTCAACATGTCCGGTCACCACCAGCAGCGCAATCACGCCGACACACACCAGGATCACCGGGCCCACTACCGAGGGCACGCGCGGTCCGTACGCACCCATGTAGCCCGCCTTCCAAGCGTGCCGCTGCGCCCGCCATGCATCGCGTTGCGCTCGCCACGCGGCTCGCTGTTGCTCGCGATACACGCGCCACTGCGTCTTCGGATCGTATGGCGGCGGCGCTCCGCCGCCCGGAGGAATGTTCGGAGGTATCGTGCTCATGACTGTGCTCCACTCTGGTGGTCGCCGAAGTCGTGCGATTCAGACGCCACGATCGTTCCTGCCGATTGCTGCCCGCCTTGCCCTGCCGGCGAACTCACGGCTCCGGAATTCGAGGCGCCCTGATACATGCCTTGCGATGCGCCCTGCCACGGTTCACCCGGATACGGCGGATAGCCTTCCGCGGAAAGCGCCGCACGCTCCGCCAGCAGCAACAGGCCCGCCACGATCAGGAACAGCGGCCAACTCTGGCCCCAGCTGAGAACGTCTGCCTGGGCCAACAGCGCAATCACGCCAACCAGAAGCAAAAACGCCGGCCCACGCAAACGCCGAATCAAAATGTATCGGTTCATTTGGACCCTCCTTGCGAATTCGCCTGCGTATCCTGCATGCGCCGCACGATCAGCCAAACGCCCAATCCAATCAACAGCAGCGGCCAGGCAAACTCAAACATCCGCCCCGAGAACCAATCGAACTGCCCCATTAGAAACAGCAGCCCCAGGGCAATCAGAATCACGGCTCCAATCGGCTCCCGCCGCCGCCAATGCACAGGCGGGATCGGTGGCGGAACGGGCGGAATGCCAGGTCCCGCATATCCTGGCGGTGGCGGCGCATTCGGCCCCTGATAAGGCAGCCTGATAGGGCGCCTGGTACGAGCCCGCTGGGCCAGTGCTCGCCGGCCCCACGCCCGCTCCAGGTTGTGCGCCAGGCTGCGCGCCTTGCTGCACCCGCCCACCCGGCATAAACCAGTTGCTCACCTCGTTCAGTCCCAGTGGATCGGGCAAGGGCTCGCCGCAGCACCGCGCCTTCGCCGTGTAGTAGGCCTCGAACACCTGGTAGAAGACCCAGCCCGCAATGAACAGCCCGAAGATGCCGTAGACATGGGCCGCGCTCACCAGCACTGCGAAGATGAACACGTGCACCAGCCCCTTGATGAACTGCCCGTTGTACATCGCGCCCACGCCGGGAATCAGTCCCAGAAAGGCCGCCAGCCCAGGGCTGGGCGCTCCCGCGGGCGGAGGCACGAAAGGCCGTTGCGCGCCTTGCCATGCTATCCAGCACGGCTCGCAGAAGATCTGGTCTGCGGGCGTCTTGCGCACGCACTCTGAGCACAGCGCCTTGCCGCAGTTCTGGCAATACGCGGCCGCACTCACGCCGCTATGGTTTACGCAATCCATACTCTGCTCCTTTCCCACGCCCGCATTGCCGAGGCGCGGTCCCCAGCGAAAGCACTGAGTCGTTGGGGTACGGGGCCGCCGGACTGCACGGACCGTATTCCCCACGGACAGCTTTTCGTCCGCAGGGTCGCTGAACTGCCTTGAATCCCTTGAATGGCTAAAGAAGCCTCTACAAAGTCATCGGACGCGGTGGCCTCCGGCTCAGTGGCCGGTCCTATCACCAGATTGTTCGGCTCCTGCCGAGGGTCCGTGCGCGATCCTCCATCGTTGCGCCCCGGACTCTGACCCGGATTCTGTTTTGTTTCGCCCGGCGTCACCGGTTGTGTCTCGTCGCGCCGTGGCTCGCCGTTGCCTTCGCCTCCGCTCTCGCCACGCAGTTCCCGCACCTTCGATTTCACTTCGTACACAAACCGCAAATGGTCGTAATACCGCACGATCGGCACCGAAGCCATCGTCCACTGCCGCTCCATATACGACCGCACCGCCTCGGGCCGCAGGTCTGAAAGCCGCACGCTTGTCAACCGCACGCCCGTCATATTCAGCGTCAGCGCAATCGAGAAGAACGCCCCCGCCGCCGTCATCAGCAGCCGCGGCTGCGCGATGGACCGCACCCGGGCGAAAAACCCTGGCTGCTGCCACACCGGTGGAACAAACGCCGGCACATCAGCCGTTCCCGCAGCCACCGGTAGCGCTCCGCCCACCGTCCATCCGGCCGGCGCCGGGTGTCCCGGACCCGTGTGCGCCAAAATCTTTTCCAGCAGCCCCTCCGGCGCCTCCGGCTCGGGCGAAAGAAACTCCAGCCACTCGCGACCCTTCCGCGCCTCTTCATACAGAGCCGCGCAGGCCGGGCAGACGGCCTTGTGCGCCGAGAATGTCGCCTCATCTTCGGACTTCAGCAGTCCGTCCAGCGCGTCCGCCAGCAGCGTCTCCCACTCGCCGCACGCCGGAGAGCTCGGAATATGTGTGCGCTCTGCCATCGCTACATCACCTCCTGCCTATTACGTTCCAGGAGCCGTGCCAGTTCCGCCCGGCCCCGGCTGATCCGGGACTTCACGGTCCCTTCGGGGATCCCTAGAACCTGTGCAATCTCTTTATAATCAAAATCTTGCAAGTCTCTCAGTATCACCGCCTCGCGCAATTCCACGCTCACCCTCGCCAGCGCTTTTTGCACCATCAGGGCCAGTTCCTTGCGTGCTGCCGCCTCGTGCGGCGTCGGCCCCGCGGCTGCCAGCCGGTCCATCGGCCTCAACTCATCCGTTGTCTCCCACCCGTCGTCCAGCGAGCCTGTCGCCCTCTGGTTGCGCGTCCGCCTGAAGTTGTCCACCAGCAGGTTCCGCGTCATGGTGGTGATCCACACCGGCAGGCTGCCCCGCGCGCCATCGAAGCTGCCCAAATTCGAATAGATCTTCAGGAACACATCCTGGGTCAGGTCTTCGGCGTCTGCCGCATTCCCAGTAAAGCGGTAGCACAACCCATACACACGCTTCTGGTGCGTGCGGACCATCTCGGCCCATGCGCCGGAGTCTCCCTCCATGCAGCGGCGCGCGAGTTCATTCCAGTCTTGCGGCAAGGCTTGCTCCAGCTTGCTCACCTCCACGCGTGCTGCGCGGTTCGCAGGTGTCGCCGACAACTCAGCCACAGCGGATTCTCTCCGGACCCTCGGCCGTTCCTTCGCCGTGTCCCGGGAGCGTACCTTTGCGGTACCCAAGGTAGGGACTCTCAGCGGCCGCTGGTTCGTTGACCCGCTGCCACTGAGGTCGAAACCCACCCCGCTCCAGCTTAATGCACCCACGCACTGCATAACCGCCTAGTACGCAGGATTCGTCCCATTGGTTCCGTTTTGGCCTTACCTCCGCATGCAACTTTGGTCGATCGTTCTCTCAGTCCCGGAGTCCCTAATTCCCTGCCTTCTCGCTTTCTCGCTCCCTCGCTCCCAGTCCTTCCACGGAACCATCGCGCCCGCGCCTCCGTAACCCATAGCAAGATGCATCCCACCTTCAGTTGGCCCTGGGTTGAATCCCAATCCGCGCTCACCGCCGAATCCTGGCGTGCCTGCGCGGACCACGCCCTGCCGAATGGTCCCTTTTACACTCCACAGGAGCAGCACCAGCGCGAGCAAGCTTGGGACGATTGCCTTCGCGCCGTGGAGCGCGAACTGCACAGCCCTCCCCATAGTGAAGCCGCCCGCGCCGCCTTTCAGGACCGCCTCGTGGCCACCTTCGCCCGCTTCGCCACTACCGCCCTGGACCTCGAAGCGTCAGCGATCCAGCTCATTACACACGGTTTCCTGCCCGCGGGAGCCGAATTCGCCCGCCGCTCGCGCCGTTTTGACGCCGCCCTCACCATGGCCGAGATCCTTCAGGCCTGCCGCAATGCCTGGACCGTCTACGGACTGCAGCCTCTCCTCGACGAACCCTCGCGCATCACGCCCTCGATCGTCGGCTACAGCCTCCTCTACCCCTATACCGACAACTATCTCGATCGCCGCGACGCATCCACCCAGGCCAAGCGCCGCTTCTGCGCCCGTTTCCGCCTCCGCCTGCGCGGCGAGCACCTCCCCGCCCGCGACGCGCACGAGGCAGCCATCTGGGCGCTGGTCGCCATGATCGAAAGCCAGTATCCGCGCGCACAATTTCCCCAGGTCTTCGATTCCTTGCTGGCCATCCATCAGGCGCAGGAGGAAAGCATCGCCCAACTTGGCCCTGATCTCAATATCGACAGACCCTGCACCGATGACGAAATCCTCCGCATCAGTTGCACCAAAGGCGGCAGCTCCGTCCTCGCTGATGCCTGCCTCGCCCGCGGCTGGCTCACTCAGCAGGAGAGTCAAGCCGCCTTCGATTGGGGAGCGCTGCTCCAGTTGGGCGACGATCTCCAGGACATTCACGAGGATCTCCGCCGCGGTTCGGCCACGCTCTTCACGCGCGCCGCGGCCCAGCGCATCCCGCTCGATTCGCTCGTCACCCAATTGCTCAACTTCAGCGAGCGCGTCGGCGCCGAGCTCGACCGCTTCCCAACCGGCACGGCAACGCTCAAAGCCCTCCTCCGCATGAGCTGGCGCTCGCTCGTCGTCGCCGCGGTCGCCAACGCGCCCGAGTTCTTCTCCCCCGCATTCCTCCGCGAGCTCGAGCGCTCCTCCCCCTTCCGCTTCAGCTTTCTTCAGGCGCGCCACAAGAAGCTGACCAGCCGCACGGGCCTCTACGGCGCCGTCTTCAGCGCCCTCATCGACGCGCCGGAAACCGGCGAATCACTGCCTCTGCCAATTGATCGGTGTTTTGTGTCCCCAGTTGCGTATCTAGGCTAGTACCGCTGCCCAAACTCCGGGTCCACAGGATTCTCAAACAGGGACGCGTCGCGCGTCACGATCGTCAGTCCCGATGGCGTCACAAAATACCGCCGCTTGTCCTCCACCGGGTCGTACCCGATCACCGTCCCCTCCGGTATATGCACGTCGCGGTCGATAATCGCCCGCCGGATGCGGCAATGCCTCCCGATGTTCACGTGCGAGAACACAATGCTTGCGTCCACGTCCGAGTACGAGTTCACGCGCACATCCTGCGACAGCACCGAGTTGTATACCGACGCGCCCGAAATAATCACGCCCGCGGTGATGATCGAGTTCACCGCCATGCCCGATCGCCCCGGCTCGCCGAAGACAAACTTCGCCGGCGGATACTGCCGCGTTCGCGTGCGGATTGGCCAGCTCTTGTCATACAGGTTGAACACCGGCGACACCGAGCACAAATCCATATTGGCGTCGTAATAGGCGTCGAGCGTGCCCACGTCGCGCCAGTAGAGCGCCTGCTGCTTGTTCTCGTCCACAAAGCTGTAGGCCACCATCTTTTTCTTACCCAGAAGGTTGGGCAGGATGTTGTGCCCGAAGTCGTGCTTTGAATCCGTGTCGTCCGCATCCGCAATCAGCGCCTTCAGCAGCGTCTCCGTGTTGAAGATGTAAACCCCCATCGATGCATCCACGGCGTTGGGATTGAACGGCGAGCGGAAGCTTGTCGACGCAGGCTTTTCCTGGAAGCCGAGAACCTCTCCCGTCGCACCCACCTCCACCACCCCGAGCCGCGACACCTCCTCCGGCGCAATGGGCAACGTCGCCAGTGTCACGTCCGCATGCGTCTCCTTGTGGTACGCCAGCATTCGGCTGTAGTCCATCTTGTAAATGTGGTCGGCCGAGAGGATGATCACGTGCGCCGGCTGCTCGCTGCCGATCGAGTAGATGTTCTGGTACACCGCATCCGCCGTCCCCATGTACCAGTTGCCGCCGGTGCGCTGCATGGGCGGCATCAGCTCAAAGAACTCGCCCAGCTCCTGCGCTACAATCCCCGTCCATCCCTCGCGGATATGCCGGTTCAGGCTCAGCGCCTTGTACTGCGTGAGGATGTACACCCGCCGCAGCCCCGAGTTGATGCAGTTCGATAGCGTGATGTCGATAATGCGGTAGTGTCCGCCAAACGGCACCGCAGGCTTGGCCCGGTCCCGCGTCAGTGGAAACAGCCGCTCTCCCGCTCCGCCTGCCAGCAATACGCCCAGTGTGTCTTTCATATCCATAAGGCACCCGCTTTCAATCGACGCCTGGCCTGCTTGTTCCGGCGCGGCGGGAGAGTGCCGCTATCCGAAACGCCATATTTCCTGGCGGCACTCTTCCCTGAGCCGCCGCCAGAGGCAGGAGGATACCACACACAACATTCAACTTGGCAGTAGGCCTGTCAACCGGCGCTGTTCGATTTGGACGAGCTTCGCCCCAGCTCGGTCATCCCGGCAGTGGACCAATTCCTGAAATGAGCGCCGCCACGTGTTCGCGCCGATCTCCGGGCCGCGAGCACCGGCTTCGCGGCTGGCCTCACCCTTCATTCGCGGCCGGCGTCTCCGCTACCAGCCTGATACCCAGTTCGCCTTGCTGGTCGACCGCTTGATCGAAGTGAACTTGTACTCCATCCCCACCGAGATCCCAAAATTGACATCGGTCGACGTCGTATACGGAGCGTAGTTGATGCTGTAGCGCTTGATGATCGCATCGGAAGTCACCCGGAACACCCAATGCTCCGACCGGTTCAGGTCGAAATGCCCGCCGATGATCGCCGCCGGCGCGATCTGGTTGTTGTAAAAATCAAACGTCGACGGCGGATAGCCGAGCAGATCCTTCTGGAAATTGCCATACACCCCGCCGAACATGGCGTGAGCAATCAGCGCCCCGTGCTTGTTGTGCGGTCCCAGCCACTCGGCGCCACCAACGAAGTAGTACTCCTTCACCACCGGGCCTCTCAGGTTGTACTTGTTGGGCGCCGTCCCGCTGGTCCCGATGTACGCCCGCCCCGATGCCTGGATCCCCCAGTGCCTCGTGAGCCAGTACGAGCCATCCATGTCCAGCCCGCCCAGGTTCGACCCCTGCAGCAGCGTCGGCCCTGCTTTCATGTGGTCATAGGCCATGCCCAGCGACAGGTCCCAGCGGTTGTCATAGCGAACCCTGGCCAGCGGATCGACGGAAAGGTAGACTCCGTACTGCGTCGCCGGCGCCTCCTGGCCCTGCCCCTGCCCCTGCGTCGAAGAAGACGATTGCGGCTGAGAGCTCTGCTGCGGCTGCGAGCTCGGCGGCTGCGTGCCCGGTTGCTGCGAGCCTGAATCCTGCGCCTGCATGCGCGCTCCCGCACACACACTCACAGCGAAAACAACGGCGATTGTTGCAGATAACTTGACTGGGAGATGCATCACCAACCAGCTTACAGGAGCCCCCCGAGGGCGGACAACGCGGCGTGAGGGCATTTCCTCTTAGACTCGTCCAAGCCTCGCAGGTCTCTGACCGTCTGTTCTTTTTCCGAATCGGGGTGCACCGCCCCGCGAACCGAGAAAGACAAACGGACAACTGATAACTGACAACTTTTAACTGATCCCCAATCCCTAACCACTAACCACTAACCACTGTTCACTGCACTTCGCACTTCTCCATCTGCCGGGTCCACACCAGATATCGGACCGTCTTCAGAACCTCCAGCATCTCGGCTCCTGCTGTGCTCCACGCGCCCTCCGGCTCCAGCGCCGGAGCCGCATGCACCCGCCACTTCAGCGGCAGCCGGCTCAGGATCAGCCCCGCCCGCGGCAAATGGCTCGCGCTCGACACCACCTCCGCCGACCCCCATCCTTGGCTGCGCATGATCCGCAGCGAGTTGCACGCATTCTCAATCGTGTTTCGCGCCTCCGGCTCCTCCACAATCTCCGCTGCCGGAATCCCCTGCGCCTCGGCGGTCCGCGCCATCACCCGCGCCTCCGCAAACCGGTTGTGCACCGCCCCTCCGGTCATGATCATCCTCGGCGCCACGCCCCGCTCGTATTCGTGCACCGCCTCGGTCACCCGCTCCAGCTCCGTCGGCGTCGGGTTCCCGTCCGCGTCGGCCGGGTATCCCAGCACAATCAGGACGTCAAACCGGTCCTGTGTTGTGTTGGCAGTGGGCGCCAGCGCCCGCTCCACGGCCGCCCACGCCACAAGGCCCAGCACCACCAACACGCACGCCGCCACGCCCCGGCCAACCCAGCGCCCCACCCAGCGTTTGTTCCATCCTCGCGGTCCGCCGCGGCGGATTCTTGACGCTAGGGTGGGTTGACTCGCCCGCCGCTTTCCGCTTTGCTTCCGTGTCCCCGCCGAACTCAAAGGGGTCTCCCTCCACCCTCCACTCTACCGCGCCAGAGAATCTCCCTGCTCCAGCGCATCCCGCCGCAGGGAGCAAGTCCCACGACAACTCTCTGCTCTAACGCTCTTCAGGAGGGAGCAGGGGCCTTTAGGCCCCCGAATGCCACGCAATCAAGGCTGGCTTTAGCCACGGGCCTTTCGTTTATGCTGCCCCAATTCTGAGCCGGGGCAAGCCCAAGTAATGCAAACCCTTTTAGAGAGTAGTTTTTTATTATAAAAATATGGGAGAGAAAGCAGCCAGGAAGGCCAGGAAGAGAAGCCTAGGGGGAAAGCAAGCACTCATCATGAAAAAGAGTGGTTCCCAGAGAGTCGAATCTGCATCTCGGCTGATTGACGCGAGAATCCAGGAGCTCGCCGACTGGCGCGGAGAGATGCTTGCCCGCCTCCGCGCTTTGATCAGGCAAGCCGACCCTGAAGTCGTGGAAGAGTGGAAGTGGGAGATCCCTGTGTGGTCGCACGGCGGGATCATCTGCACCGGCGAGACTTACAAGAAGGTGGTAAAGATGACATTCGCCAAGGGCGCCTTTTTGGATGATCCCTCAGGTCTCTTCAATTCCAGTCTCGAAGGCAGAGTGAGGCACGCCATCGACTTCCGCGAAGGCGAGAAGGTGAACGAGAAGGCTCTGAAAGCTCTGCTTCGCGCCGCCGTGGCCTTGAATACGTCCAAAGCCTGAGACGGCCGAAGGAAACCTCCCACTGGCGGCTTGGAGGATGAAAAGTATCATGCTCGCCGTGACATAAACCTGCCGGGCGCGGGGGGTGTACGGAGATCTTCTTGGCATTCTTTGCAGCCTTCTTCTCAGTGATAGGAACGACCCACGCCGGCGAGCCGGGCAAGCTGGCCGGACTTACCGGCAGCCGACCCTACCACTTCATCAGTTGCGTGAGCTGAAGAAGATTGCCGCAGGTGTCGTTGACCGTGGCGATCCTGGAGGCCGTGACGTCGGTGGGCGGCATGGTGAACTCGGCGCCGCGCGCTTTCATCCGGTCGTAATCGGCCTGCACGTCGTCGGTAAAGAACATGGCCGCGGGCTGGTTTTGCTGGAACAAGGCCTGCTGATACGCCTTGGCCGCGGGGTTGTTGTTGAGCGCCAACTGCAGCTCCGTGCCGTCAGGCTCTTCGGCTGAGGCCACGGTGAGCCAGCGATACGGCCCATTGCTGAAGTCGGATTTCTTCACGAAGCCCAGCACTTCCGTATAGAAGCGCAGAGCCTTCTCCTGGTCGTCCACGTGCACGGTCGTCAGTTTGATCTTCATCGGTTTCCTCGTAGGTTGAAATTCGCGGACGGCGCCGCGTTCGTGCGTCTTGCCTTTCGTTCGTGCTGCTTTTTCGTTCGTTTGGGTTGATCGATTTCGCAGAGGGGCGGTCGAGCGTCCGTTCACACGGTGCTGCGTGCGCTACGCCATCTGGCGGCATAGGGGAGCACGAACAAGTAGAGACCGGTGACCAGGAGCAAGGCGAGCGGGACCGCCGCAAGGAGGCCCATGCTATTCGTAAACCTGCCGCGTAATACGGCGACGGTGTTAACGATGACGCCGGCGGTAAAGGCCAGTGACAGCCAGCGGTGAATCAGCCGAATCCATTGGTTCCAATTCATTGCGCACCTCCTCAATCGCGACTTTTCTGTTACCTCACGCTACCCCTCCGAGCATCCGCTCCAGACCGTCGAAGAACTTCTGCCAGCCGTACTTCGCGCCGCTGTAATTTGCCTGCTGATGAGGAGCGAAGCCGGACTGCTCCATGCGAACGTGCGTGCCGCCCTCCGCCGGAGTCAACGTCCAGAGCACAACCCATTGCAGGCCGGGGACGCTTTCGCTTTTCCCAACACCCCAGCGATACGAAAGGCGTTGCATGGGGTCGACGACGAGCACCTCGCAGTCGGCAACGCCATTCCAGTTCGGCTTGGGCTCGGTGCGGAATTGGAACCTTCGCCCGACCACCGGCTGAAAGTCGTTGTTCATCATCCATTGCGCCAGGAGCGGGCTCTCGGTAAGCGCGCGCCACAGCTTTTCCGGCGGGTGCGGGAACACGCGCTCGACCACGAGGGTACTGGGCGTCTCTGCAGGATTGCTCACGATTCCATCCTTTCCAAAAGGGCTTCAAGGCGATCGAACCGCTCGCGCCAGAAGGCGCCGTAGAGATCGAGCCAGTCGACCATGGGCGCCAGTGCATCGGGCTGCGCGCGATAGTGAGTTTCGCGTCCCTCGCGGCGATGCCGTACCAACTTTGCCCGTTTGAGCACGGTCAGGTGCTTGGAGACAGCAGGCTGGGACACGCCCGCATAGCGAGTTAATGCGTGGACGGTCTGTTCGCCCTGCCGAGTCAACTCCTCGAAGATGGCCCTGCGGGTCGGGTCGGCGAGAGCGCGGAACACGTAATTGGCATGGGCTTGCGTCACACACAAACCATAACCAATTGGTTATGGTTTGTCAAGACAAATATGCCCAAAGCATTTTCGTTGGCGCGAGTCTCCATTGCCGGCTGCTTACCGGCTGATTTTTGTTCTCGAAGGCCTCACCCGCCGCGCGGCGCCCGACCCAGCGGGTGCCCCATCCTCGCGGCGTTCTTGTTCTTGCCGCTAGGGTGGGGGATCTCCTAGCTCCGCAAACCCCGCAAGCACCTCCCGCGCAGGACCGAAGCAACCCTCCGCAACAACACAAATGCGACGAAATCACCCATTTCTGACGACCTGCAGGTCATATTTCACCCTGATTCATCAACCTGCAGGTCATATTTACCGCGCGCTCGCGATGCGACGATTTTGACCCCCAAAATTCGACCTGCAAGTCGTCACTTTCCGCCCCATCCCCCCACCCGCAGGTCCTCAAATCCCCACCCCGCCGCCGTCCACGTCCGAACTCCGTTGACTCGCCCGTTTCTTAGCTTCGTGGTCCTCGGTCGTCTATCCTGCTTTGTACTGGGTGAGGAGGTCGCAAATGCGAAATCGAACTGTGCCCCTGGTCCTTTTGACAGTTGCACTCGCACCACTATGTTCCGCGCAGTCCAGCGGCTCGGACCCCAACACGCTTGCCGCGATCCTGGCTGAACTCCGGAGCATTCACCAAGACCTCCGCGCGGCGCAGACCACACAAGCCCTCCTGGTCGAGTGGCAAATGGAGCAGGGGTTCGTCAACCGCGCCGCCGACCGCGTCGACGCTGCACGATCGAAGCTGCTTCAGGTCCAAACGGATCTAAAACTGGCAGCGGCACACCTTTCGGACGTCGAAGACCACTTGAGCGGAGCCACCGACCCCGTCGAGCAGGCACGCCTAAAAGAGGAAGTTGGGCGCACCCAGGGAATCGTTGCGGCATTGACGGCAGAGGAGCAATCTTGCTCCACCGCTCTCGACGATCAACAGACCAAGCTGCGCAATGCGGAGAGTGACCTTGACAGCACGCAGGATGAGTTGAACGCGCTCATCAAAAGGATGGCGCCGGCGCCATCTACTCCGCCAACCCATTGACCGCCGTCCGCTGTCCCGTTGGTCCCTCGTTCCCTGCCTTCTCGGTCCCTTGGTCCCTGCTTTACGGATACATGCGGTTCAGCATCCTCGGAAACGGAATCGTCTCCCGCACGTGGTCCAGCGCGCACACCCATGCCACCACGCGCTCAATGCCCATGCCGAAGCCCGCGTGCGGAACGCTGCCGTACCGCCGCAGGTCGAGATACCACTCGAATGCCTCGCGCGGCAGCCTGTGCCGGTCAATCCGCGAGCTCAGCAGCTCGTAGCTCGACACGCGCTGCGATCCTCCGATAATCTCGCCGTACCCCTCCGGCGCCAGCACGTCCACGCACAGCGCATAGCGCGGATCCTTCGCATCCGGCTCCATGTAGAACGCCTTCACGTCCGCGGGATAGCGGTGCACCATCACCGGCCGGTCGTACTGCGAGCTCAGCCACGTCTCGTCCGGCGAGCCGAAGTCGTTTCCGTACTCGAACGGCGCCTCCAGATGCCCGTCCTTGTACGCCTGGTTCAGCATCTCCGCCGCTTCGTCGTAGCGCAGCCGCGGGAACGGCGGCTTCACCGTGTCGAGCTTCGCCGTGTCGCGCCCGATGGTCTGCAACTCCGCCGCACGGTTCTTCAGCACGCTCCCGACAATGTGCGAGATGTAGTTTTCCGCCAGTTCCATCAACCCGTCCAGGTCCATGTAGGCCACCTCGGGCTCGACCATCCAGAACTCCGTCAAGTGCCGCCGCGTCTTCGACTTCTCCGCGCGAAACGTCGGCCCGAAGCTGTACACCTTGCCCAGCGCCAGCGCCGTCGACTCCACGTAGAGCTGGCCGCTCTGCGTCAGGTATGCGGGATCGCCGAAGTAGTCCACTGGAAACAGCGTCGACGTCCCTTCGCACGCTGCCGGCGTCAGAATCGGCGGATCGGTCCGGATGAACCCATTGCTGTCAAAGTACTCGGCCGCCGCCCTCATGATCTCCGCGCGAATCCGCAGAATCGCCGACTGCCGCGGGCTGCGCACCCACAAGTGCCGCCGCTCCTGCAAGAAATCAACGCCATGCTCCTTGAGCGTGATCGGATAAGGATCCGACTCCGGCACGCGCTGCACCACCTGCACGTCCTCCACGTCCAGTTCATACCCGCCCGGCGCGCGCTTATCCGCACGCACCTTTCCCGTGACGATAACCGACGACTCCTGGGTCAGGCCTTTCAGCGTCTCAAAAACCTCCGGCGTCACGCTCTTCACATGCGCCACCCCCTGAATCAGTCCCGTCCCGTCGCGAAAGATCGGGAACAGCAGCTTCCCGCTCTCGCGCAGGTTGTAGAGCCACCCGCGCAAGGTGACCGATTGCCCCTCGTGCCGGCCGATCTCGGCGATCGTCGCAACGGGGGCGGTGGATTTCGCAGTTTCGGGAGTGGCGGGAGCGGTTTCTTCTGGCATCGTGCTTCCTTTTGAGGCCTTGGCTGGACCTTCCAGAATAACGCGCATCGCAGAGGGCCACGGTGCACACCCGCCCCGCGGCAAGAACCCAGCGACTTCGTAGCGAGGGCACAGTCGCACCCGGCAAAAGCCCAGCCGTCCCGCGCCAACGGCCAATCACCACGCATCTGCAATTTCGTGCCACGAGAAAGTATTTTGATCTGGACAACAAACGCCCACGAAGTGCATCCTTATCCCATAAGGAGCGGCGATGAGCGAACGGCCCGAGGCGAACGGCGAAGAGATGCACAAGACCCTGGCGGATGCCGGCACCGCCGAGCGATTCATTACCGAGAAGCACCTAGGCGAGCGCATCCGCCGCCTGCGCCTCAAGAAGTCGATGGGGCTGGTGGATCTTGGCAAGCACACTGGGCTTTCGGCGAGCTTTCTCTCCCAGTTGGAGACGGGCCGCGTCGTGCCCACGCTGCGGAACCTCGCGCGGATCGCCATGGTCTTCTCCAAAGACCTCTCGTACTTCTTTGAGAACGAGCCGTCACCGATCTTCCGCGTGCATCGCAAAAAGGACCGCGTGCGCATGCCGCAAACCGGCGTCGAGCCGCCCTCCTACACGTTTGAGAGCCTGGGCTACATGGTGCCCGACCGCCACATGGATCCCTACTTCGCGGAGTTCGTTCCGCTGCCTGAGAATATGGAGCCCCGGTCGCACATGCACGCGGGATTCGAGTTCTTATATGTGCTCGCGGGCGAGCTGGTGCTGCGGCACGGAGACCAGGAGGCTACGCTGGGCCCGGGCGACGGCGTCTACTTCGACGCGGGCACGCCGCACTCCTACCGCTGCGCAGGCAGCAAGCCGGCCGAGGCCATCATCGTCACCATGCATCAGGCGCCCGCAGGGCAACCGCAGCCGATGCGCCTATCGGCCACTGCGCCTCCCCGCCCAGGGTCGCCTGCCCCTTTGCCGAAGGCCGCCGCGGCTGATGGCGGGCACGGCGGGTCACTTTAGCGATTGTTCCTGGCAGGTGTTGTTCTTACTTGCGTTCACGCCGTCTCACCCCTTCCCCGCCGCGCCAGACCGTGGTCCAGCGCGGCGGAAAAGGAGGAGCGCACCAGGAATGAGCTAGGATCGTTACTTCTGATCCTGTACGAGCGCTCCACTGATGTCGCGCACTTCTACCGGACCCAAGCCCGCATCCTTCAAGGCGGGTTCAATCTTGGCGCGGTCGCCCGCCGTCACAATCACCAGTTGATCGGGATGCAAATACTCCTGCGCCGCCCGCGCGATGTCCGCTTCGATCACAGCCTGGTACTTGATAGGCAGTTTGGCGTAATAGTCCAACGGGCGGCCGTAAAGGAAGATGCCGTTCATGGCCCTCACCACGGCCGATGTTGTTTCGAAGCGGCCCGGAAGCGAGCGCACTGAGGCTTCCTTCGCCGCCACCAGTTCTTCAGCACTCGAAGGTTTCGCCGCGAACTTCTGCAGCTCCCCCATCAACTCCTTCGCCGCAGGCGCCGTCACGTCAGTGCGCACCAAACCTCCGGCCTGGAACAAGCCGCCATCGCGATACTGCGTAAAAGTCGAGCGGGCGCCGTAGGTGTACCCGTGAACCTCGCGCAGATTCATGTTGATGCGGCTGGCAAAGCTGCCCCCCAGCGTGTAGTTCATCACCGTCAGCGTCTCAGTGTCGGGCGAACTTGCCGGAACGCCGATGCCGAAGGCCTGCAGCGCGGTCTGCGGCGCGCCGGGCTTGTCCACAATCACTACGCGCGTCGGCTGAGGCGCGGGCGCGGCCGGTACAGGCGTTGCGGCCTCCGTCTTCCCCGTCCATTTGCCAAAGTACTGCCTGGCAAGGCTTTCGGCCTGCGCGCGCGTCACATCTCCCGCCAACATCAGCGCCGAGTCGCCCGGCCCGAAGTGGCTGGCATAGAACGCGGAAAGATCGGCCGGCGCCATCGACCCCACGCTTTCGGCCGTGCCCGTTCCGGTCCTGCCGTAGGGCTCGTCGCCGAACACCAGCTTCGGCCCCACGCGCGCCGCCATGCTTTGCACATTGTCGGTTTCCTGTGCAATGTGCACCAGCCGCTGCTTGCGCCGCCGGTCCACATCCTCGCTGCGGAAGCCCGGATGCTCCGCCACGTCGGCCAGCAGGTTCATCCCTTCCGCCGTGTGGCTGGTCAGCATGTCAATCGAGATGCTGCCGGAATCCATGTCCGCGCCGGTCTCCACATGCGTCCCAATCCGCTCCTCATCCGTCGCCAGTTGCGTCAGATCGCGCGAAGCCGTCCCGTCGCTCATCACCTCCGCGGTCAGCGTCGCCAGTCCGCTCTTCGCTCCCGGATCGTTCTCGCTGCCGGCGCGCGTCACAATCTCCGCGCTCAACACCGGCAATGCGTGATTCTCCACCAGCAGAACTTTCAGCCCATTCGCCAGCGTGAACTCCTGCGGCGCGGGCAGATGCAACACCGGCGCCGTGCCCGGCGCGGGCTTGTTCTTCCGCCAATCCTGTGACGCCTCAAAATCCGCCGAATACGGATTCACCAGCGTAACGTTCGCATCGGTATCCGCGGGACTGCGCGGCACGTCGTCCAGCACCTTCTTCCCCGGCACGCAGTACACCACCACTGCTGCATCCTTGCTGAGATACTTCACCGCCGCGGCCTTTGCGCTTGCCCGCGTCACCGCCTCGGTCATCGCAATATCCTTGGCCAAAAAACCAGGATCGCCGGTGTATTGGTTGTAGCGGTCAAGCGTGTCGGCCACGCCTCCGAATCCGCCCAGCCGCTCCAGCCCGGTGATCTTGTCCGTCAGGTTGAGCGCCTTCGATGAAGCCACCTCGTCGGCGGTTGGCCCCTCCTGCTGCAGCGTGGCCAACTCCTTCCAGAACGCCGCCTCCAGATCCTCCAGCTTCACTCCCGGCTTCGCGGTAATCGTGCAAGCTGTAACGCTGGTCAATTTCAGCGAATCGGAAAAGCAATCCGCACTCTGTGCCGTTTGCAACTTGTAGAGCAGTGTTTCCTTCAGCCGGCTCGCCTTGCCGCCGCCCAGCGCAAACACATCGGTGTCCACGCTGTAGGAATCGGGAGTGAAAGCCGCGGGCGTCAGCCACGCAATGCGTAGCTGCGGCAACTGCACCGTGTCCGTTACCGTTGCGCGCTGCTGCGTGGTGATCGACGGCGTCACCGCGGTCACTGGAGCCACAGGCGGGCCCTTGGGGATCGGCCCAAAGTATTTCATCAGCAGCGCCTTCAGCTTCACCGCGTCGAAGTCCCCCGCGATTGCGATCGATGCATTGTTCGGCGTGTAGTACATCTGATGAAAGTCGCGCACATCGGCGATGCGCGCCGACTCAATATCCGCATGGCTGCCGATTACCGCGCCGTAATAGGGATGCTCCTTGGGAAAGAGCAAATGGAACATCTGCTCCTGGGCCACGTAGTAGGGCCGTCCCTCACCCTGCCGCCGTTCGTTGCGCACCACGTCCTTCTGGTTGATCAGCAACTCGCGGTTCAGGCCCTCCATCAGAAAGCCCATCCGGTCGCTCTCCAGCCACAAAGCCAGTTCCAGTTGGTTGCTGGGCATGGTTTCAAAATAGTTAGTCCGGTCAAAGTCCGTCGTCCCGTTGACGTCGGTGGCCCCGGCCCCCTGCACAATCTTGATGTGCGCCTTCTCGCCCACGTGCTCCGAGCCTTCAAACATCATGTGCTCGAAGAGGTGCGCAAACCCGGTGCGCCCGGGCCGCTCGTTCAGCGGGCCCACGTGATACCACAGGTCCACCGCCACCAGCGGCAGCCGGTGATCCTCGTGCGTGATCACGGTCAGACCGTTAGGCAGCGTGTACTTCACAAACTTGATCTCGGGCAGCTTGTGCGTGGCCGCCGCGGCCGGCGCGCTTTGTGCGCGCACCGCCATGCCAAAGCAGGCCAAAATGGCAAGCAACATCAGGTACTGACGATAGCGAAAAGCAATCTTCACGTGGGCTCTCCGTTCCAGGGTCTGGTTGCAGACCCTTGCGCAAATCGAAATTTGCGAGCGCAGACAGGATAATACCTCTCAGTCGGCGCAACGTGACGGAATTGTTCGGCTACTTTGTCGTTGGACGACTCAACTCGCCATAGGTGGGGTAGGGAACAGGCGCCGCGCTCGTGGGCATGGCGGCGAGCGTTTTAAGATCCGCCTGAACCCGCGCCCACGCGTCGCGATTCTGCTTGGTGGTGATCGGCGCATTGGCATCGGAATAATACGCCTGCACGTCGCTCTTGATGCCTGGAGGAATCGGCTGATCGGGATGGAGCGTCAGGCGGTGAAGCAGTTCCGCGTACGTCTGGTCCGTAAGCCGATAACCGCCGGGCTTCACCACTTGCCCGGTATCGAGATCGCGATTCGGCAGCGGATGCTTTGCATCGGGCGGACCCAGCGTGGCCGTCGAGGTCGTGGCGCTCCTAGGCTGCACCTGCCGCGCCTCGGCTGGTGTAAAGAGTGCCAGGCGTTCCCGCAGCACGGTAGTGGCCATGACCACGCTGTGCAGGTAATCGGCTTCAGCCGCGGGAGTCGGGCCTTTCACGGCAACCATCACCAGCGGACCCACCTTAGGCAGTACCCGGAGCGCATCGGCAATCAGATACGTTTCCACACCAGCCTTCTTGCGATAAGCAGCCCAGTTGTAGAGCGTTGCGGCCTCCGCTGCTTCCTTCTCAATCTCCTTGGCGTCGTCGGAATCCGGCTCTGCCGGCTCCTGGTTGCGACGCAGCAGGGTAATTGCATAAGCGATGCGGGGAATAAACTTCCGCGTGGCCAAGTTGTATCCCTTCAGGTTGATGTATTGCCGGCTCCTATTGCCGTCAAATCCTCCCGTCAGGCCGTACGTCTCGTAGAAGGCAAGCGCAACCTGGTGTACTGAAACCTGAATCCCGATATGGCGCAGGTAGCCCAGCGGCGCCATGCGATGTTTCGCAATCTGGTTGATGTCGAAGGCAAACTCCGTTTGCACGTGCTGATGCCTGCCCTGCGCGTAATTCACGCTGTTCCCGTAGCGCGCCGCGAGCTTGGGAAACTGGAGCGCCACCGCGCGGTTGGTGGCCTGCGAGTGCCCGATGGTGTCGCCGACGTAGTGCGAGAGCGCGCCGACAGCGAAGGCCAGCTCGTTGGCGTTGTGCGCGTTGCGGAATAGCGCCAGTACAAAGTCGCCGCTGCGCACATAGTGTGTCAGGTCGGAAAAGAACGAGTCGCCGAAGGGATAGTAGCCCATGTCCTGGATCACGCATCCGCCGTAGGCATAGGCTCGCGCACGGTCGAGTTCTTCCGGCGTCAGTTTCGGATAGTGGCTCTTGAGCAGCGGCACGATGGAGTCGTTCCAGGTAAGGTCGATCAACTCTTCGTGCGTGAGCAAGGAATAAGCTTCCGCATGCCGAAGACTCAAAAACGGCAGCAGGATCAAGATCAGCGCGACGGTTCGCAGTCGGTTGCAGCGCATCGTTAGAGCGGTTCCAGAATTCATGCGCCCTCTTAAGGGCCGTGAAAGGTGGCATTTTCTTAAGGAAAATGCCACACAGGTTCGATGGCCCCTGGTTACAGCAATTCTGGAACCGCTGTAATGGGCCGGGCAAGGCGCGATTCCGGGGATGTGAGAGATGGGGACCGGAATTTCTTGTCTATTGTATGCGAACTTCAGACGACCGGTTGTATGGGAAAGCCAAAAGACCGGCGCGGATTTCATCGCCGCCCAGGTGCGATCTGTCGCCGGATCGCCAGCATGAGCGCCGCCGATATCAACAGCATCACGCCGACTGCATCCAGGCCACCGGCATAGCTTCCCCACCGATCCTTGACCCAGCCGATCACGATCGGCCCCACGAACCCGCCCACGTTTCCCAGTGAATTGATCAGCGCGATTCCCGCCGCCGCGCTGGCGCCCGACAAAAACAGGCTTGGAATCGCCCATATCGGTCCCTTTGGCCCGTTGACGCCGAAGCTCGCCACTGCCAGCGCCACAATTACCGCGGGCGCCGCCTGCGCGTAGCCTGCCCACACCAGCCCTGCGCACGCCAGAATGCAGGGAATTGCTGTATGCCACGTGCGCTCCAGCGTCCGGTCGGAGTGCCGTGCCCACAGCACCATTCCCGCGACGGCCACAACGCTCGGCAACGCATTCAGCCACCCCACGGCAAGGGGCGAAAAACCGAACTGCTTGATCATCAGCGGCGACCAGAATCCTATCGCGTACAATCCCGCAGAGGTTCCCGAATACACCAGCGCCAGAATGAGCACGCGCGGGTCGCGCAGCACGGTCCAGATCGCGGCCATACTGCTTCCATGGTCGTTACCGCCGGCCTGCTCCGCTGCAAGTGTCCGCACCAGCCACGCGCATTCGTCCGCGTTCAACCAGGCTGCCTGTTCAGGAGCATCCGTCAGCGCCTTGAGCGTCAAATATCCAAGTAGCACTGCCGGCAGCCCCTCAAGAATGTAGAGCCACTGCCAGTTGGCAAGCCCCGCGATTCTCGGCAACTCCATAAGCGCACCTGAAATTGGCGACCCGATGACCGTTGAAAGCGGCGCCGCGGCCATGAAGATGGCCACCGCCGCTGCGCGCTGCCGAGCAGGGAACCACAAACTCAAATAAAGGATCGTCCCCGGAAACAGGCCCGATTCGGCGACGCCCAACAGCATGCGCATGACATAGAAGCTGCGCGGCCCAACCACAAAGGCCGACGCCATCGAAACCACGCCCCACGCGATCACCACGCATGCAATCCAAATGCGCGCGCCAACGCGCAGCAGGATCAGGTTCGACGGCACCTGAAAGACGATATAGCCGAGAAAGAACAGGCCGCTGCCAAATCCGAACGTCGTCGACGTCAGCCCGATCGCCCGGTTCATGCCGAAAGCAGCAAACCCAACATTGGAACGGTCAAGAAAGCTGACCAGGTAGAGCAGCATGACAAAGGGAAGAATCCGGAGGTGCAGCTTCCGCGCAACGCGGCGTTCCAGGCCGTCGATCGGCGCAGGTGCGCTCACGCCGTCGCCAAAGGCCTCTTGGCCCCTGCGGCAATCGCCGCGCAAACGGCTTCCGTCACCTCGGCTGTTGTGGCCGTGCCGCCCAGGTCGCGCGTGTGCAGTTTGGGATTCGCCGTCACGCTCTCGACAGCCTGCATCAGTCTTCGTGCCGCATCCGCTTCGCCCAGATGCTCGAGCATCAGCGCGGCAGTCCAGAACGTGCCGACCGGGTTCGCGATTCCCTTGCCCATGATGTCGAACGCCGATCCATGAATTGGCTCGAACATGGAGGGATACACGCGCTCCGGCTGAATGTTTGCCGTCGGGCCAATCCCGAGGCTACCCGCGAGCGCCGCCGCCAGGTCGCTGAGGATATCGGCATGCAGATTGGTGGCCACAATCGTGTCCAGGCTCGCTGGACGGTTCACCATCCGTGCCGTCATCGCATCGACCATTTCCTTATCCCAGTGCACGTCGGGGAAATCCTTTGCCACCTCGGCCGCGATCTCGTCCCACATCACCATCCCGTGCCGTTGCGCGTTGCTCTTGGTCACCACCGTCAGCAGCTTACGTGGCCGCGACTGCGCCAGGCGGAACGCGTAGCGCTGGATGCGCTCCACGCCGGCGCGCGTCATCACGGAAACCTCCGCGGCAACTTCCATCGGGAAACCCTGGTGCACGCGTCCGCCCACGCCGGAGTACTCGCCCTCCGAGTTCTCGCGAACAATTACCCAGTCCAGGTCCTCCGCGCGGCAGCGCTTCAGATGCGCGTCGATGCCGGGCAGAATTCGTGCCGGGCGCACATTGGCGTACTGGTCCAGCCCCTGGCAGATCTTGAGCCGCAAGCCCCAGAGCGTAATGTGATCGGGAATATCGGGGTCGCCCGCCGAGCCAAACAGAATCGCGTCGTTTGACTTGAGGGCGTCGAGCCCGTTGGCAGGCATCATGGCGCCGTGCGCGCGATAGTAGTCGCCACCCCACAGGAACTCTTCAAACTGAAAGGCGAGGTTGGTTCCTGACGCGGCGAGCGCTTCCAGCACTTGCCGCCCCGCCGGAATCACTTCCTTGCCGATCCCGTCTCCCGGCACGAGCGCAATCCGGTATCGCTTCATCCCGCGCTCCTTGTCGAACACGGTCATTCTACAGGGGACAGAGATCAGGGATGCAGGGGTCAGGGAACAGGGAACAGGGGAATAGGGAAACCGAGACTCTGCGATGACTGTAGACAATGGAACGAGAGTACAAAACGCCGCAGCTGCACGCTGACAATTGAAAACAGATGGCTGAGAGCTGAAAACTGGGAACCGCTTCTCCCTATTCCCTACTGCCTATTCCCTGCCTCTATCATCCGGTCCAGCGCCACGCGCGCCCAGTGCTTCACGTCGGGCTTCACCTGCACGCGGTTCACCACGCGCCCTTCGACCAGGTTTTCGAGCACCCACGCCAAGTGCTGCGGGCTGATGCGATACATCGTGGTGCAAAGGCAGCCGGTGTCGTCGAGCGTGATGATCTTCTTGTCTCTCGGCGCAAAGCGGCGCGCCAGCCGATTCACCAGGTGAATCTCCGTCCCAATGGCAAACATGGAGCCCGCAGGCGCTCGCTCCACGATCGCGATCAACTGTTCAGTCGAGCCAAGCGCATCGGCTTTTTGGCACACTTCGTAGCGGCACTCGGGGTGGACGATGACCTGGATGCCGGGGTACTTCGCGCGCACCTGGTCGACATGTGAAGGAAGGAAGCGCTGATGCACCGCGCAGTGGCCCTTCCACAACAACATGCGGCTCGCGGCAAGCCGCTCCTTCGTCTGCCCGCCCTGCAACGATCCCAGCTGCGGCGCCCAGGGATCCCAGACAGCCATCTCATCGAGCGGAATGCCCATGGCATATGCGGTGTTGCGGCCCAGATGCTGATCAGGCAGAAAGAGGATGCGCTTCGCGCGCTTGAATCCCCACTCGACGGCCGCTCGCGCACTCGACGACGTGCATACCAGGCCTCCGTGCTCGCCGCAGAATGCCTTGATTGCCGCAGTCGAGTTGATGTAGGTGATGGGAATCGTCTCGCCGGCGAGGCCCGCGCGCTCCAGCGCCTCCCAGCAGTCTTCGACCTGCGAGATCTCTGCCATATCGGCCATGGAGCAGCCGGCGTTCATGTCGGGCAGGATCACCTGTTGCCCCTCGCGCGCCAGAATGTCTGCGCTTTCCGCCATGAAGTGCACGCCGCAGAACACGATGTACTTCGCGGCTGTCGACGCGGCAGTTTTCGAGAGCTTCAGGCTGTCGCCGGTAAAGTCGGCGAAGCGCACCACTTCATCGCGCTGGTAGTGATGGCCCAGAATCACGGCCGTCTGGCCCAGCTGCGCGCGCGCCTGGGCAATACGCCCGTCCATCGAGTGGTCGGGCAGCGCCAGGTAGTTTTCAAGAGAACAAGCTTCGCCTGCCTCCGCTGAGGCAGCGGTTACTTCGTCATAAACCAGGGTCACTTCATTCCGCCTTCAGTCCGCCGCGGCGGACGGGGATGTTGAAAGCTAACAGCTGCAGTGGATGCGCTGGCGTCTTCAGCTCTGAATCCGTGCCGTCCCTCAGCGGCGGGCACTCGTCCAAAACCAGAAGAACCCCCAACCACGGGGTTGTTGCAGCCCTTTCCCATAGGATGCGCTGAAGAACCGGCAGGTGCAGTTGCGCCCGGCCGTTTCGCGCCATCCCAGCTACTCTTCATTCTAACGCGACAGAGAAAGTGACCCGACGCACCGAAAGTGAGCCCGATTCGCGTAGGTTACGGCGTAATCAGCAGTTCTCTACCGAATCAGATTTTCTGATTGCCCAACAACTGCGACAAATCGCCCTGCCGGCTGCACAAAATCCCGCTGCCGGAGATTCCAGCGGCTCCTAGGCAGTGCTCGCGCTCACCGGCGTCTTGCCGGACAGCAGCCGCAATTGTGAGCGTGATGCAACGGCAGGTATCATGATCCTTCATGGGAACTCCGCCGCCAATTCAGCTTGCCACGTTGGGCATGTGGGACACCTTGCTCCTCATGGTGCTGGCGCTGGTGGTCTTCGGGCCGCGCCGCCTCCCCATGATCGGCCGCCAGCTTGGCAAGCTCATGTACGAATTCCGCAAGGCCTCCAACGACTTCAAATTCCAGATGGAAGAGGAGTTGCGCAACGCCGAGGAGGCCGATCGCCGCAAGAAAGAAGAAGAAGAACGCCAGCGCGCCCTCACCGCCACTCCACCGCCTGCGCAACTGGAGCAAGCAGCCTCCCAAACCCCGGCGCTCGCTTCCGCAACACAGGAACCGGACGCCGCCGCTTCCGGCTCCACGCCGAGCCCCTATCCCGGCGAATCCGTCTACCCTCCTTCCACCGCCGAATCCTCAAGCTCTGAAGGAACCACCCCCGCTGAAACCGCAGTTTCCGAGGCCGTCGAGGCTGCCAAACTCCGCATCCAGCCGCCCTCCACCGGCGAGACGGTTGCAGCCGACCGTCCCGGCCAGCAACCCCAGCCACCTGAGCCCGCCGCTTCCGCGCTGCGCGACCCCGGAAGGCCCCGGAAAGCGTCACCCCTGAAGCCGAAAGATCGGAGCCGGCAACCCACCATGGTTGATCCCGCTGAAGCCATCGGCAAGGCACGCAAGGCCGTCACCGAGCGCGCGGAACTCCCCGGCATGAGCCTGATGGAGCACCTCGAGGAGCTGCGCAAGCGCATCGTCCACTCCGCCACCTATCTCGCCATCGGTTTCTTTGTGGCTTTCTACTTCCGCGAGCAGCTTTACGGCATCGTCCAGGCCCCACTGCAAAAGCTGCATATGCCCATCAACAAGCTCAACTTCTCCCACCCCATGGATGCGATGAACCTCTACCTGCAGGTGGGGCTCATCGGCGGAGCCATCCTCGCTTCGCCTTTCATCCTCTACCAGGTCTGGCTCTTCATCGCGCCGGGGCTTTATCAAAAAGAAAAGCGCTTCGTCGTCCCCTTCATGGCCGCTACCGTTGGCCTTTTCCTCGCCGGCGCGGCCTTCGGCTACTTCTTTGTCCTGCCCGGCGCGCTCCGCATCCTCATCCTCGGCTTCGGCAGCAAGTTCAATCCCGTCATCTCCATCGAGGACTACACCGGCTTCTTCCTCTCCATCATCCTTGGCCTCGGCGTCAGCTTCGAGTTGCCCATCCTCATCTTCTTCCTCGCCCTCTTCGGCATCGTCAGCCCTCGCTTTCTCTGGAAGAACATCCGCTACGCCATTCTCGCCGTCTTTCTGGTAGCCGCCATCATCTGCCCCAGCCCCGATCCGGGCACCATGTGCGTCTACGCCATTCCCATGCTGGCCCTCTATCTTGTCGGCATCGGCGTCGCCTGGTGGGTACACCCTGCGCGCAGAAAGAAGAAGGAGGCCGCCGGATGATTTTTCCCTGGTTTTGGAGGAGTGTCGCGGCGGTTCTGCTCGTTTTCGCTCCCCTCGCAGCACCCGCCCAGCACTTCGACGGCGCCAAGGCCTACGAGTACGCCCGCGAGTTCGCCGCCATCGGCCCGCGCTGGCCCACCGGCCCCGGCCACGTCAAAGCCGAGGACTTCCTGCGCTCCCACTTCCAGCGCGCCCACGATCAGCTTGAAGAGGACACCTTCACCGCCGACACCCCCATCGGCGCCGTGCCCATGTGCAACTTCATCGTCCGCTTCCCCGGCAAAAAGCCCGGCGTCATCGTCCTCGGCACGCACTACGAAACCAACTACCCGCTCCGCAACATCAACTTCGTCGGCGCCAACGACGGCGCTTCCACCACCGGCCTGCTGATGGCCATTGCCGACCGCCTGCGCGCCGAGTCCGCGCAAGCTCCCGGCAAGAAACTCGACGGCTACTCCGTCTGGCTGGTCTTCTTCGACGGCGAAGAGGCCATCCAGCAGTGGTCGCGCTCCGACTCCACCTACGGCAGCCGCCATCTCGCCGCCAAGTGGGGCCGCGATGGAACCCTCAACCAGATCAAGGCCTTCCTCCTCGCCGACATGATCGGCGACAAGGATCTCGACATTCAGCGCGAAACGCATTCCACGCCCGTGGCTCGTCTCGCTCGTCGCCGACGCGGCCAAAAAGTTCGGCTACCAGCGCTATTTCTTCCAGCAGGAGATGGACGGTCGAGGACGATCACCTGGCCTTTGTCGAGCGCGGCGTGCCCTCCATCGACATCATCGACCTCGACTACGGGCCCAACAACAGCTATCACCACACCGCGCAGGATACGATGGATAAGATCAGCGCGCACAGCTTGACGATCGACGGAGATGTCTTCATGGAGATCGATTCGCCTCATCGATCAACATTAGAGATCAGAGACCAGGGATCAGCGCCTGAAGGTGACAGGACACACTACCGTGGCGCGATTCCGTCACGCTTTGTATCAGGGCACGACTTTAGTCGTGCCGCACAACATGCAAAACGAACCGGGGCTTTAGCCCCTGCAAATCTTTACGAGGAGCACACCTTGGCGCAAGCAGAAATCGGCATCATCGGCGGCAGCGGGCTCTACTCCATGCCCGGATTCACCAACATCCACGAGGAGCGCGTCGAAACGCCCTTCGGCGCGCCGTCTGACGCCTTTGTTCTCGGCGAGCTCGAGGGCCGCAAGGTCGCTTTTCTCGCGCGCCACGGCCGCGGCCACCGCATTCTGCCCTCCGAGCTCAACTTCCGCGCCAACATCTACGCCTTCAAGAAGCTCGGCGTCGAGCGCATCCTCTCCGTCTCCGCCGTCGGCTCGCTCAAGGAAGAGCACAAGCCCACCGACTTCGTCATGCCCGACCAGTTCATCGACCGCACCTTTCATCGCATCTCGACTTTCTTCGGCGACGGCATTGTGGGCCACGTGGCCTTCGGCGATCCGGTCTGCGCCACCGTCGCCAAAGCCGCCGCCGATGCCTGCGCCAAGGTTGGTGTCGTGGGCAAGCTCGGCGGCACTTACGTCTGCATGGAGGGCCCGCAGTTCTCCACCAAGGCCGAGTCGAACCTCTATCGCAGTTGGGGCGCCGACGTGATCGGCATGACCAACCTGCAGGAGGCCAAGCTCGCCCGCGAGGCCGAGATCTGCTACGCCACCATCGCCATGGTCACCGACTACGACTGCTGGCGCGAGGGCCACGACGCGGTCACCGTCGAGCAAATTGTCGCCGTGCTGCACAAGAACGCCGACAACGCCGCCAAGGTGGTGAAGGCCGCCGTTGCCGCCATGCCTCGCGACCGCACCTGCCCCTGCGCCTCGGCCGCCAAGTACGCCGTGCTCACCCAGCCCGACGCGATTCCTGCCGCCGCCAAAGAGCGCCTCAAGCTCCTCTTTGGCAAGTATCTTGGCTGGTAGGGGCCAAGCGGAGTTAGCGGTGCTAGCGCCGCTCGCGAGGTTCGCCAAAGCTGCTGACCCAAAAACGAACTCCGCTAACTCCGTCAACCCCGCTAACTTGCTAACCTTACATTCGAGGAATACAGCCCCATGTCCATCACCGTAGTCGGCAGCGTAGCTTACGATTCCATCGAAACCCCCGCCGGCCGGCGCGAGCGCTGCCTCGGCGGCGCCGCCACCTACTTCTCGCTCGCCGCCAGCTTCTTCACCAATGTCCGCGTCATCGCCGTCGTCGGCGAGGACTTCGGCCCCGAGCAGGAGGCCGTCTTTGCCGCCCGCAACATCGATACGCGCGGCATCGAGCGCGCCCCCGGCAAAAGCTTCTTCTGGGAAGGCTCCTATCTCGAAAACATCAACGAAGCCAAGACCCATAACACCGAGCTCAACGTCTTCGCCTCCTTCGAGCCAAAAATCCCCGACGCCTACCGCGACTCCGACTTCCTCTTCCTCGCCAACATCGATCCCGTCCTGCAGCGCCGCGTGCGCGATGCCATGCCCAACGTCAAGCTCGTCGCCGGCGACACCATGAACTACTGGATCAAGGACCATCGCCCGGCCCTGCTTGAAGTCCTCAAGGGCCTCGACGTTCTGCTCATCAACGACACCGAAGCCCGCATGTTGGCCGGCAACAACAACCTCGTGCAGGCCGCGCGCGCCGTCATCGCTCTCGGCCCGCGCACTCTGGTCGTCAAGCACGGCGAGTACGGCGCGACGTTATTCCACGAGCTCTAATCCAAAAGGTCGAGGAACGGAGCTTCGCACCTTCAGAGCCCCGGCCCTCCCGCTCAAAGAAGTCATCGATCCCACCGGCGCGGGCGACAGCTTTGCCGGCGGCTTCTTCGGCTATCTGGCCTCGCAGCCGGAGCTCACGCCCGCCTCTTGGCGCCGCGCCATGTTTTACGGCGGCGTCATGGGCTCCTTCGCCTGCGAGCGCTTCGGCACCGAGCGCCTGCAGCAGCTCTCGCGTCCTGAGATCGACGCGCGCTTCAATGTCTTTCGCGAGCTCACGCACCTTGACTGACCGAAGCATCTCGAATGCCGAAGGCTGGGCCGTTCTCGCCTTCTGCATGGCCGCCTCCACGGTCGCCATCCTCTGGAGCTGGCGTCACGGAGCGATGCTCAACTACGGCGACGCCGTCGCCCATCTCCACATCGCGCGCCGCGTCTTCGATGCGCGCACACCGCGCTTCTCGCAGCTCGGCTCGGTGTGGCTCCCGCTGCCGCACATCCTTCTCATCCCCTTCGTGCAGAACTACGATTGGTGGGCCACCGGCCTCGCCGGCGTCGTTCCCTCGGCGCTCGCCTACATTGCCTCCTGCGTCGGCATCCACCGCCTCGCGCGCCACTGGCTCAACCCCGCCGCAGCCGCGCTCGCGCTCGCCTTCTTCGCGCTCAATCCCAACCTCCTCTACATGCAAACCACGGCCATGACCGAGCCGCTCTTCCTTTGCGAAATGATCTGGATCGTGGTCTGGATGGTCGAGTGGCGCGCCGCCCTCGACGGAGAAACTAAAGCTGCCAGCTACACGCTTCGCCCCAACTCTCCCTCCCGCCTCCAGGCCTGCGTCGCCGCCGCCCTCGTCGCCGCCATCTTCACCCGCTACGACGGCTGGATCATCGCCCTTCTCACCTGGACCGGCATTGGCCTAGTCCTGCTCAAGCACGCCGCTGCTGGCGAGCGCAGCCGGCTGAGCTCGCCCGCCTTCTGGCTGGCGAGCCTTGCTGTCGTCGCCGCACCCATCCTTTGGTTCGTCTACAACTCCGTCGGCTTCGGCGACTGGCTCTACTTCGCGCGCGGGCCTTACTCCGCCCACGCCATCGAACTCCGCACTGCCGCTCGCGGCTGGTCGCTGCATCCCGGCTGGCACAATCCTTGGGTCGCGCTGCTCTACTACCTCAAAGTCTCCGAGCTCGACTCTGTCGCCGCACTCGCCTGGGGCAATGCCTGGGGCAACATCGTCCTCGCTTTCGCCGCGCTCGCAACGGCCGCTGCCCTTTTCGTCAAAACAACCGCCGCTCGCCGCCGCGCCTCGGCCTGGATCCTCCTGCTCTGGCTGCCGGTTCCCTTCTACACCTGGTCTGTCGCCTACGGATCGGTGCCCATCTTCTTCCCCGCTTGGTGGCCCTTTACCTGGTACAACACGCGCTACGGCCTCGAACTGCTCCCCGCGATCGCGCTCGGTTTCGGCTTCGCGGCTCAGTTTGCCGCCGACGCCCTGCGCCACATCAAGCTCCCACACCGCCCGCCGCTTTTGTCTCGCATCGCCGCCCCTCTGCCCCGAATGGCCTTCGCGTTCCTCTTTGCGCTCGCCGGCCTCAACGTCTTTCTCCTGCTGCGCGCCGATCCGGTGGTCTACGTCGAGAGCACCAAGAATGCCAACGCGCGCCAGCCCTACGACGACGCCATTCCGCCGGCCCTGCAGTGGCTGCTCACGACTTCTCCCGCGCGCCCCGGTTCTCATGAACACCTCCACCTACCCAGAGATCGTCGCGCTCACCGGCATTCCTCTCCGCCAAACCATCAACGAGAGCGACCTCCAGATCTTTCGCAATGCGTTGGCCGCGCCCGCTGCTCATGCGGCTGTCGTCCTCGCCTTCGATGGCGACGAGGTGGACCAGGCCGTCAAGGCACATCCCGACGGCCTCGTTGCCGTCAGCCACTTCACCGCTGCCAATCAGCCCTCCGCCACCATCTATCTCTCGTCAAAGTGGATCGAACGAACACCCGACCGTTTTGAAGCCAGGCCCTTGACCCTCGCAGCGCCACTCCACGTTCCCGCTCAACATCCCGGCATCTTCGGTGGTAGCATCGGGCAAGGAACAAGCGTGATTCTCACCGCGAAACAGATCGTGCAACCGTTCGCCTTCGTTCGCCTGGAGCCACCGGACCCGGTGAACCATCTGGCGGAGCGCATGCCCCTGACTTGCCGGCCAGTGGGCGCGCTCTTCACCTTCCGCGATCGGGAGGAAGATTGATTCCCTTCACCAAGGCTCACGCCTGCGGCAACGATTTCCTGATCGTCGCCGAAGAAGCCGCGGCAAACCTCGATCCCGCAGCTCTCACGCGCCGACTCTGCCACCGCAACACCGGCATCGGCGCCGACGGCGTCGAGTTTTTCGCCTGGAAAAACGAGTCTGGACCCGGCCCTCGCTCCGGCCGCATCCGCCTCCACAACGCCGACGGATCCATCGCCGAGATCAGTGGCAACGGCACGCGCTGTGTGGCCGCGTGGATGGCCCAGGCCCTCGGCTCGCAGCCCGGCGATGCTCTCGAAATCGCCACGGATGCCGGTCTGCGCGTCTGCCGCATCCACAGTGTGCATAAGGACGATGCATTCACCGTCGAAGTCACCGCTGGCATGGGCGTGCCCAGGTTTGTGCCGCATACCCTCAAACTCATCGACGGCGTTGAAGTCGTCGGCGTCGAAGTCTCCACCGGCAATCCTCACTTCGTCGTCCTTGTCGAGAATCCGGACTTCACCGTCGCCCGCCGTGCCTGGACCGGGATCGGCGCGGAGATTTGCGTGCATCGCGATTTTCCGCAGCATACCAACGTCGAGTTTGTGCGTATCGTGGGTGACCACGAGATCGAGATTCGCATCTACGAGCGCGGCGTGGGCCCCACCGCTTCTTCCGGCACCGGCAGCTCGGCCGCGGCCACAGCGGCCCTCGCGCTGCGCCGCTGCATCTCGCCGCTTTCTGTGGTCGCGCCCGGCGGCGCGCAGACCGTTGCCTGGGAGGGCCCCGGCAAGGAGCTGTTCCTCACGGGCCCGGCTACACTCATCGCCCGCGGAGAGGCTTGGTGAGATGGCGAGACTGCTGAAACCACCGCCCGTCGCGCCGGATTCGCGCATCAGCATCGTAGCTCCGGCCTCCGCAGCCCAACCTGAGCGCGTCGATCGCGGCTTGGCAGCGCTGCGCGATCTGGGCTTCGCGCCGAAGTTAGCCCCCAACGTGCGCCAAAACCAGCCGCTCTACTTCGCCAGCACTCCGGACGAGCGCCTCGCCGATCTGCACGCGGCCTTCGCTGACCCTGACACCAGCGCCGTTATGTGCCTGCGCGGCGGCTACGGATCCAATTACCTGCTCGAAGACCTCGACTTCGAAATCCTTGCCGCACACCCCAAGCCCTTCTTTGCCTATAGCGATCTCACCGGCATCCAACTGCGCCTGCTCGACGAGTTGGGCCTGCCCGCCTTTCACGGCCCCATGCTGGCCGCGGATTTCTATCGTCGCCATGGCATTCATCTCCAGAGTTTTCGCGCCGCGCTGGCTGGTGAGCCCTACAGCGTCGGCGGCGAAGAGGGCCTGCGCGCCTTGAAGCCCGGCAAAACACAGTCCGCGGTGCGCGGCACGCTCTACGGCGGCTGCCTCAGTATTCTCGTCTCGCTCCTCGGCACGTCTTGGGAGCCGTGCACCGAGGGCACGCTACTGTTTCTTGAGGACACCGGTGTCAAGCCCTACCAGATCGATCGCATGATCTGGCAACTGCGCAATGCAAGGAAGCTCGAAGGCGTCAGTGGCATCGTCTTTGGAGAGATGCTTGATTGCCTTTCGCCCGCCGCCCCGCCCACTCTCCTCGAAGACGCCATCCTCTCCGCGCTCGACGGCTTCGACGGCCCCATTGCAATCGGCCTGCGCAGCGGCCATGTCTCCCGCGAGAATGTCACGCTTACCTTCGGCGTCGAAGCCGAATTGACGGTTGACGAGACAGCTCGCCTCGATCTGCTCGAACCGGCGGTGAGTAAGTGACCGCATCGCCCCGCCACATCCATCTCAGCGGCATCTGCGGCACCGCCATGGCCTCGCTTGCCGGCCTGCTGCAGTTGCACGGCCATCGCATCACTGGCTCCGACAAAGCCGCCTACCCTCCCATGAGCGATCTGCTGCGCGCGCTCGGCATCCCCGTCATGGAGCCGTACGCGGAATCAAATCTTGATCCCGTGCCCGACCTCGTCGTCATCGGCAACGCGCTCTCGCGCGGCAATCCTGAAATTGAGCGCGTCCTCGACGAACGCATTCCCTTCACCTCCATGGCTGCGCTGCTGCGAGAAGAGTTCCTCTCCGGTCGCCAGTCCCTTGTCGTCGCCGGAACCCACGGCAAGACAACCACCACCAGCATGTTGGCCTGGATCTACCAGGTCGCGGCGCGTAAAGACCCAGCGCTCGAGCCCTCCTTCCTCATCGGTGGACGTCGCGGAAAACTTCGGCTCCAGCTTCCAGCTCCGGCCCACGCGCACCTTCATCGTCGAAGGCGACGAGTACGACACCGCTTTCTTCGATAAGGGCCCGAAGTTCCTCCACTACTTTCCCGATGCCCTCATTCTCACCCACGTCGAATTCGACCACGCCGACATCTACGCCGATCTTGACCAGGTCAAGACTGCCTTCAGGCGTCTCGTCAATCTCGTCCCGCGCCGCGGCCTCCTCGTGGCCTACGACGGCAGCGAAAACGTCACCGACTGCATCAGCCACGCGTTCTGCCGCGTCGAGCGCTACGGCTTCACTGAGAGCGCCCACTGGCGCATCCGCAATCTCCGCTACGAGAACGGCCGCACGCGCTGGGAAGTTCTCCGCTCAGGCGCCGCCTGGGCCGACTTCAACATGCACCTCGCCGGCGAGCACAACGCCCTCAACGCCACCGCCGCCGCCGCTCTCGCCGCCGGCCAGGGCATCGCTACTGGAGCCATCGCCGAAGCCGTCGCCACCTTCAGGAGCGTCAAGCGCCGCCTCGAAGTCCGCGCTGAAATCGGCGGCATCACCCTCGTCGAGGACTTCGCCCACCACCCCACGGCCATTCGCGAAACCCTTCGCGCCCTGCGCTCCATCTATCCCGCCGCGCGCCTTTGGGCAGTACTCGAGCCACGTTCCAACACGCTGCGCCGCAAGGTCCTCGCCTCCGATCTCGTCCAGAGCCTCCGCCTCGCCGATCGCGCCGTCGTCGCTGCCGTCTTTCAGCAGCAGCGCATCCCCGAGGCCGAGCGCCTCCACCCCGAAGACGTCGTCCGCGCCCTCAACGACGAAGGCACGCCTGCCGAGCTCCTCCCCGATGCCGACGCCATCGTCGCCGCCATCGTGCCGCAGCTTGCACCCGGCGACG
This sequence comes from uncultured Acidobacteriaceae bacterium, assembly GCA_963836525.1. GTDB lineage: Bacteria > Acidobacteriota > Terriglobia > Terriglobales > Acidobacteriaceae > Telmatobacter. The sequence continues at coordinate 584,173 of CAWIJW010000003.1, read as the reverse complement.
TCGTCGCCATCCTCTCCAATGGCGGCTTCGACGGCATCTACGACAAACTCCCCGCGCGCCTGCGCGAGCGCTTTCCCGCCACTGGCGCCACCGGCGCGTAACAGCACGAGGCACGCATGATCTGGTCTCTCATCTTCATCACCAACATGGTCGTCCTGGGCATTCCCTCGGCCCTCCTCTTCATTCCCTGGTGCTGGATGACAGGCAACGTGCTCCCGCTCTACAAGGCCACGCGCTTCATGCTCTCCTCGAGTTGCCGCCTCGCCGGCGTGCGCATCCGCGTTGAAGGCCTCGACCGCATCCCCCGCGATCGCGCCTGCATCTTCATGTCTAACCACGTCTCCAACCTCGACCCTCCCGCGCTCATCTCGCTCATTCCCGGCCGCACCTCCGCCTTCATGAAGCGCTCGCTCATGCAGTTGCCCATCCTCGGCACCGGCTTCCGCCAAGGCGAGTTCATCGCCGTCGACCGGTCCGGCAACCCAGCAGACGCGCAACGCAGCGTGGCCGCGGCCCAGCGCGTCCTCGCCAACGGCGTCCACATCACCACGTTTGTTGAAGGAACCCGCTCGCCCGACGGCCGCATGTTGCCCTTCAAGAAAGGGCCCTTCTATCTCGCCATGGCCGCCGGCGCGCCGTGCATTCCGGTCTCCATCTACGGCACGGAAACGATCCTGCGAAAAGGCAGCCAGCGCATTTATCCCGGCGTCGCACACGTCGTCTTTCACTCGCCCATCGATCCGGCCAGCTTTGCAACGCGCGATGAGCTCATGCTCGCCGTCCGTGCCGCCATCGCCTCCGGGCTCCCCGAATGGATGCGCACGTAGTGTAAACAGACCCTCGTACTCCGATTCGGCGCCCGCGCCTAACCAGTTGGAAGCTAGAAACCAGGAGCGAGCAGTTAGAAGCTGCTTTTCTGTCCCCTGACCACTGATCATGCGATACTCACTCCTGCACGCCCATCCTGACCGCCCATGATCGTCTCGCTCCTCGTCTTCGTCACCATTCTCGTGCTGGCCATTCCCTCGGCGGTCGTCCTCTTCCCGCTCACCCTTCTAACCCGCAATACATCCCCGCTTTACGCCGTCGGACGCTTCATCACCCGCATCGCCATCCGTGTGGCCGGCATCCGCCTGCGCATCGAAGGCCGCGAGCACATTCCCGCCGGCCGCGCCTGCATCTTTATGGCGAACCACGTCTCCAACCTTGATGCGCCTGCACTCATTTCGCATCTGCCCGGCCGCACCTCCGTCTTCTTCAAGCGCCCGCTCATGAACCTTCCCATTCTCGGCTATGCCTTCAAGCTCGCCGGCTTCATTCCCGTCGACCGCGCCGGTGACGCCACTGAAGCGCAGCTAGCCGTCGCCGATGCGGAGCGCGTTCTCGCCAGCGGGCTGCACATTACAACATTTGTTGAAGGCACGCGTTCGCCCGACGGCCGCATGCTGCCCTTCAAGAAAGGCCCTTTTTATCTCGCCAAAGATTCCGGCGCGCCCTGCGTTCCCGTCTCAATTTATGGAAGTGAAAAGATTCTTCCCTGGGGCAGCCTGCGCATCCACCCCGGCGTGGCGCATATCATCTTTCACCTGCCCATTGACCCCGCCAACTACGCCACCCGCGACGAACTCTCTGAGGCCGTCCGCGCCGTCATCGCCGCTGCCCTACCGGAGTGGATGCGGCGATAACCCCTCACTACGGCTGCACGACCGCGTTATACCCGTCGTCGAGCAGCCTTTTGCACATGCGGTTGGCATCGTCGCGGCTCGTGAACGGCCCAATCCGCACATGGATCAATCCGTCCGCAGGCTCACGTTGCGCCGTCACCGCGTAGCCGCGCCTGCGCAGCGCACCAACCAGCACGTCGGCGTCCTCGCTGTGCGACACCGCGGCAACCTGCACCATCAGTTGAACTGCCGCTGACGGCAGCGCCGGACGCACATTCGGCGCCGCCGCTCCCCGCGCGGGTTGCGGCGCATTTGCCGTGGGAGCAGGCAGCGCTGGCCGCACTTCCGTTGGTGCTGCGCCTCCTGGCGCGCCCGCACCCGGCCGCCCGCCCGGCGCAGTGCCCGCCGGTGCCGCTCCCGGGGTGGCGCTGCCATCCGCAGTAGCCGCAGTTGTACCGTCACTTCCTTGAGTTGTCTGCGGCACAGGGGCCTGCGCCGCTGCTGAAGGCTTGGGAATCGAGCCATTCGCCTGCAACGGCTCCTGGTCGGGAGCGGCGGTCTGCGACGCGGGTTGTCCCGTTGCTGCGGCGGCCGGCGCCGGAGCTCGATGCCCCACCGCATATCCCAAGCCGAAGCACAGTCCGCACAGCACGACCAGCGCAAAAATGATCCCGAGCACCGCACCCGCCCCGAGCGTCACCTCGGTATCTCGCCCGCGCTCCTTACGCTCCGGTTCCTCGTCGTCGATATATCCCCGCATGCACCGCCTATGAACGACTAGCTTCTGGCCTCTTCGCGTTAGCTTCCATATGGTTCGCCATCCGGCGCATGGAAGAGCTAGAAGCTAGCGGCTAGGAGCTAACGGCTTGCTTTTACGGCTTCTCCGCCGCCTTAGCCGCGGCGCCCAGCTTGGTCAGGAGCGGCATCATCTCGATCGGCAGCGGGAAGACGATCGTCGTGTTCTTCTCCACGCCAATCTCCGTCAGCGTTTGCAGGTAGCGCAACTGAATGGTGATGGGCTCGGTCGCCAGCAGCGCGGCTGCGTCCACCAGCCTTTGCGCAGCGCTGAACTCGCCCTCGGCGTGGATGATCTTCGAGCGCTTTTCGCGTTCTGCCTCGGCCTGCTTGGCCATGGCGCGCTGCATCTGCTCGGGCAGATCCACCTGCTTCACTTCCACCGAAACCACCTTCACGCCGAACGGCTCCGTGCGCTGGTCCATGATCGACTGGATGCGCAGGTTCAGCTTGTCGCGGTGGCTCAGCAGCTCGTCCAGCTCCACTTCGCCCAGCACCGTGCGCAATGTAGTCTGCGCCAACTGCGATGTCTGATACACGTAGTTCGACACCTTGATGGCGGCGTCGTAGGGATTGACGACATAGAGTGTGACCACCGCGTTCACCTTGATGGTCACGTTGTCGCGCGTAATCACGTCCTGCGGCGGAACCTCGAGCACCTCCTGGCGCAGCGAGATCCGCACCATCTGGTCGATCGGCCGGAAGACCAGAATGATGCCGGGTCCCTTGGGCGTGGGCAGAGCGCGGCCCAGTCGGAAGATCACTCCGCGCTCATATTCGCGCAGGATCTTGATCGAGTTGAGCAGGTAGAGGACGACGATGGCGATGAGAATCAACATCGGAATGGGCAGATCGGAGATTGACATTGGGCTTCCCTCACTCAGCAGGGATTGTACTCCAACCGATCTCTCCCCGCGCCAGTATGAGCAGCGCGCGGATGCGGCAAGTCCCGATCGCTTGCTGTCAACAAGACACAAATCGCAGCGCTTGGGATGGCGCGAACCTCACTCCTGCACGAGAAGAACTGTCCACTGTTCACTGTCTACTGTTCGCTGGTCCTTGCGCCGGTTCGACCCTGAGCAGCATCTCATCATGCCCCATTACGCGCAACGCGGTTCCCGCCGGCACCGGCGCGCTGGCCACGGCCCGCCAGATCTCGCCCTCCACCACCACATGGCCCTGCGGAGCCAGCGCTTCCATCGCCGTAGCCGGGCAGCCTACCAGCGCGTCCGCGCCAATGCGTGCCTTGCGCAACCGCGCGCGTATCACTAGCCGGACCAGGAACACAGTAATCGCGCCAAACGCCGCGCTTACGCTCAGCGCCACCAGCGGGCTGATCCCCATCTCCGGCACCGGCGCAGCCACCAGCGTCAGCGTGCCGAAGGTCAGGCACACGATCCCCGCGATCGCCAGCGCGCCATGCGCGCCAAACTTGGCCTCCAGCAGCAGCAGAACCATCGCCGCCAGAAGCAGCAGCACAGCCGTGTAGCGGATAGGCAGCAGGTTCAGCGCGAAGATCGCCAGTAGCACCATCAGCGTGCCCAGCGCTCCCGGAACGATGGTGCCGGGCGAATTGAACTCGAGATAAATCAATAGCGCCCCGCCCACCAGCAACAGCAGAGCGATGTTGGGATTCACCAGCCAACCCAGCAGTTCCTCGCGCAACGTGGGCCGGACCACGTCGATCCGCGCACCGGCCACGTGCAGCGTCACTTTCGATCCGTCCATGCGCCTAATCTCGCGGCCTTCAAGCGAATTCAGCAGCTCGGCATCGTTGTTCGCGATCACATCGATCAGATGCTGGTTCAGAGCCTCCTCTACCGTGTACGAGTGCGACGATTGCACCGCCGCCACCGCCGCATCCGTATTCCGATCCCGCTTGGTTACATACGAGCGCAGAAAAGCCTCGGCGTCGTTCTCCACCTTCTGCATTTCAGTGTTGTCGGGCTGCGGACCAAACTCAGCCACGGGATGAGCGGCGCCGGCCTCGGTGCCCGGAGCCATGGCGGCCACGTCTGCCGACTCCAGAATGAAGAATCCCGCCGAACCGGCGCGCGCGCCCGACGGAGCTACATACACGATGACCGGCACGCGCGAGCGGAGGATCGCGCCCACCATGTCGCGCATCGAATCCAGCAGCCCGCCCGGAGTATTCATCTCGATCAGCAGCGCACGTGCCCCGTCGGAGTTGGCGCGCCCAAGCGCCCTCGTAAGCTCGTCCGCGCTCACTGGCTGAATAGTGTCATCCAGAACCAGCTTGTCCACAATCGGCTGCTCCGCGATGGCATGAAGATTGAAGCCAAATCCCACGACAATCCATAAACCCGCCGCCATCAACCCAAAACCCATCCGGCGCTTCCCAATGTGCCGTCTCATGGCTTGCCCCTTTCCCTAGCCCGCCGCGATGCTTGGCCCCGCGGTTGCCCCATCCATGCGCATTTTGCGCAACAGGTGCGACATTCCTCTAACTTGCCAACCCCGCTAACTTCGCTAGCCCCGCTGCCTCCGCTAACCTGCTGACTTGTTGACTCGCTATCTTTTCCCTGTCTTCGCCTCAATCTGGCGCATCAGCTCCTGCGCCGCCCCATTCGCAGGCTCCAGCTTCAACGCATCTCCGGCCTCCGTACTCGCCTGAGCCAGCGAGCCCGCCGCGAGATCCAACTGCGCCAGCACAAGGTACGCATCTGCCGAAGGGCCCAGTTCCAGCGCCGCATGAGCCTCTTTGCGCGCCGCCTCAGCATCGCCGCTGCGCTCGCGCACCTCGGCCAGCCCGGCATGTGCCTGCGCGCTCTTGCCATCGGCCGCAACGGCATCCTGATACAACCGCTCCGCCTCCAGCAGCAGGCTGCGGTCGAGGAACCCTTTCGCCTGCGTGCACAGAGCACGCGCCCGTTCGCGCGGCGTCAGCGCGGCCAGCCGTCCCGCATTCATCTCGTCCAGCATCGCCGCCGCCTGCCGGAAGGCCGCCGCATCAAAGGTTCGCTCAATCCGCTCCAGCGGGTCCGGGTTCGCATCCGGATCGGCCGCTCCGCCCGCTGCCGGCCGCCCTTTCCATGCCTCATCGAGCGCTAGCGCCTCGCTGTCGTTCGGCCGCAGCTTAAGGCATTGCGCCAGCTCGTTCAGCGCCCCGGGCAGATTCCCTTGCCGCTTCAGGCTCACCGCCAGATTAAAGTGGTAATCCGCCGCGTTCGGATCGGTGGCCGCCGCCTGAATAAACAGCGACGTCCCATCTTTGCCCTGCCGGCTCGCCGCCACGCCTTCGTTGCTCACCACCTCAGGCAGCGGCAGCACCCGCGCAACTTCGGCGAACGCCTGCTCCGCGTGAGCGTAGTCGCCCGAAAACATCAGTGACAGCCCCCGGTAGAAACCCGCCTCCAGCCCGTCGGGCCCGTTGTGATCCACCTTGGCGAAGGCCTCGGCCGCCTCCTGGTACTGCTGCCCGCCATAATCCTCGCGGCCCAGCGCCATCCACGCCGGCCCGAACCCCGGACTCAGCTTCACTGCAGTCTCCAGGTGCCGCTGCCGTTCCGCCTGGTCCGGCTCCGTGATCCCGCGAGTGTACTGCTCGAACGCGGTCGCCGGAATTCCGTTCCCCGCCGCCGCAAACGTTTCCTCGGCTACGTTGAACCCGGGGTCGAGTTGCCGCGTCAGCTCCCACGCCAGCCTTCCAAACACGGCGATCATGTCGCGCATCTCGCCGCGCGCGCTCACCGCCGGCAGCATGCGCAACTGGGGCACGTCCACCAGCGTTGCCTCGGCCACTATCCCGCTTCCATCCGTCGTATAGCTGCCCACCACAATCGAATCGGCGTCCAGCGTCTGCGCCAGCTTGAGCGCGCTCGCCCGCGACGGCTGAAAACCCTGCGGCAGCCCCAGATGATCCAGCGCGTACACCCGGTCGGTGCGGCTCGTCGGCTGGAACCCCGCCGAAGCAAAGCGCATGCTCAGAATCTCCGCCGCCGCCTCGCGAATCCACTCCAGGCTTGGCTGCCCTGTGCGGTTGTCGAACGGCAGCACCAGCAGAACCTTTGAGCCGCCAGGCGCCGCGCCCCCTCCGTCGCCGCCCGCAGGCTCTGCGCTCGTCTGCCCCCGCGCGCAAACCGCGGCAAACAATGCACAAACAGCCGCAATCGCCGCGCCCGCAGCAAGCCGACGCACCACCCACATCCGCAATCGAATTGCAGGAATCACAACAGGGAGATTATAGGCGTTATCGCCTTCGCCGGCGCACCACGCGTGGGGTTTGCGCGGCGCCATCCATCCGAAAACGCTTGGCCTCTCGCAGCGTCGCCGTTATCATCGCTCCATGACGCCGCTCACGCCACCTCCGAGACTCAAGCCCTACTGGCGAGTGCTGGTCGAGGTCGCGTTCATCATCTTCCTCTTCTACTCGAACCTGCTCATGGGCGAGTTCACGGGCATCAACGGCCAGGGCAAAACACTCGCTTTCGCCCTACACGACATCATTACGCCCGCGAACTTCCTGATCGCGCTCGTCTGCGCTCTCATTGGCTACGTGATCTTCGAGTTCCTGCGCAAGAAGCTCTAAGTATTGAGGTTCAAAAGGCTGTTTCGGTTCCCGCCTGCGCCGGAAACCGGCAGACGCATCTCGCCTTTCGCAAGTTCTCCACTGGTTTTTGGGGAATCGTCGGGCAATCAAGTGGCCGGCCGCCCGGGTCCGGATGAGCTAGCAGCTAGAAGCTAGCAGCTAGTAGCTGCTTTTCAATCCGCGTATGCCTCTTCCACCATCTTCGCCGCTTCGGGCAACCGCTCAGGGTAATACGCGTTGCGCGTGTACTGCTTCACCATCCGATTGGTATTGAAGTACGACCCGTTGAAGGCCAGCGTCGTCCTCATCATCCGCGCCCAGTGCTCCTTGGCATCGCGGTAGAGCGGCACCACCGCCGTCTCAAGTTTGGCGTAGAGTGACTGCGCCTCCGCCTCGTCATTGGCCCCGTCTTCAATTGCCCACCCCGTTACGCCTTCGATGCACCCTTCGATCCACCACCCGTCCAGAATCGACAGGCTGGGCACGCCATTCATCGCTGCCTTCATCCCGCTGGTGCCCGACGCTTCATACGGCCGTCGTGGCGTATTCACCCACACATCCACGCCCGCCGTCAGCCGCGCGCCCAGGTCCCACGCATAGTTCTCCAGGTAAACAATGCGCAAGTTGTCGTTCGAGAGCTTGCCCGCCTCCTCCACAACCTGCTGGATCAGCGCCTTTCCCGGTTCGTCCTGTGGATGCGCCTTGCCGGCATACAGAATCTGCAATCCGCCCGCCTTGGCCGCGATTCCCTTCAGCCGCTCAGGATCGGTGAACATCAGCGTGGCGCGCTTATACGTAGCAGCTCGCCGCGCAAATCCCAGCGTCAGCACATTGGGATCCAGCACCAGCCCCATCCGCGATCCCACCTCCGCCAGCAACTCCTCCTTGGCGCGCGCGTGCGCTGCCAGCATCTCCGCCTCGGGCAGGTCGATCGCATTGCGCAAATACAGGTTGTCCCGCCGCCACGCTGGAATCTGCTCGTCGAGCATCCGCTGCACCGGCTCCGAAATCCATGTCGGTGCGTGCACTCCATTGGTAATGGTATCGATCGCGAACTCAGGAAACATTTGGCGCGACACCTTGCCATGCTGCATCGCCACGCCGTTTGCGTAGCGCGAAAACTTCAGCGCCAGCAGCGTCATGTTCAGCAATCCGTCACGGAAGCATTCCAGCTTCTCCAGCCGCCCCGTCCGCTCGGGGCCCAGAATCCGAACCGCTTGCTCGGTTGAGAATCGATCGTGGCCCGCGGGAACCGGGGTGTGCGTCGTAAACACGCACTTGCGGCGCACCACCTCGATATCCGCATCGGTGGCCGCGCTCAACGGCCCTCCGCCCAGTTGGCTCTCCAGCAACGCCAGCGTCAGCAGCGCCGCGTGCCCCTCGTTCATGTGGTACACGTTCACGCGCAGCCCTAGCGCATTCGCGATGCGCACGCCGCCCATCCCCAACACAATCTCCTGCTGCAAGCGGTAGTTCGTATCGCCGCCGTACAAGTGATCCGTCAAACCACGATCCCATCCGGAATTCTCGTCGAGGTCGGTGTCCAAAAGAAAAATCGGCACCACGTGCCCAAAGCTCCCCTTCAGGTCATACCGCCATGCTCGAAGGGTCACTACCCGGCCTTCGATGGAAACTGTCACTCGCGCCGGCTCTTCCGTGCAAAAATCCGCTGGATTCCACGGCTGCACGTCCTCGGTCTGCACCCCCCTCGGGTCCAGATGCTGCCGGAAGTACCCCTTCCGGTGCAGCAGCGTGAAGGCCACCAGCGGCACGCCCAGGTCCGCCGCCGATCGCAGCGTGTCCCCCGCCAGCACGCCCAGGCCGCCCGCATACGTCGGCATCGATGGCTGTATGGCAATCTCCATGCACAAGTAGGCTACCTGGCCGCCGCTGGGAATTGTCTCGTGCAGGGACGATTTTGAAGTTGTAGGTTCCATATAGTTCTTCTTTTCCGCTGCGCCCGCACATCGAATCCCGCTTCCCGCACGCAGAAATCCGAAAAGCCCTGTTAGGGTACACCGTCCCCGCACTCTTCATCGGGGCAAATACCTCACAAGTTTAGCAAGGAACTCGCTCCGGACAATGTCTCTGCCCGGTTGCGAAAATGGTTCTTTCGTGTCAGTTACTTGCAGATTTGGGCCCACCGAGCTAAATCATTTCAAATCTGTTTCGATGCAGGTCCGCCCGCCGCCCGCTATCCGCGATAACTCCGCTAACCCCGCTAACTCCGCTGTTTTACTCCAGTCGGTGCGCCCCTCCCGACGCGTGGCAAATGTGAATCTGCGGAGTGATCCCTGTCTTCGCCGCGTACCGCGCGCCCAGTGCCTCGGCAAACTTCGCCGCTTCGCTCTGCTCCACAAGGTTGATCGTGCAGCCGCCAAACCCTCCGCCCGTCAGCCGCGCCCCGATCAGCCCCGGCAAATCATGCGCCAGCGCCACCATCGCGTCCGCCTCCACGCAGCTTCCCTCAAAGTCTTGGCTGTAACTTCTGTGCGCCTCGGCCATCAGCCGTCCCAGCTCCTTCATGTCGCCCTTCAGTAGCGCATCGCACGCCGCCACGGTCCGCAGGTTCTCGCTGATCACGTGACGCGCCCGCATCAGGCTCTTCGGCGCCATCTCGTGGCCCCACTTCTCCAGATCCTCAAGCGTCGCGTCGCGCAGGAAAGGCACGCCCGGCCTGTGGCTGGCAATCACCGCGCACGCCGCCTCTGACTCGCGCCGCCGCGTCGGATAATCGCCCCCCGCCACAGAGTGCTTCACCATCGTGTTGGCAATCACCAGCGCCACGTGGTCCGGAATCGGCGCCAGCTTGTAGCTCAAGTCGCGGCAATCCAGCAGCAGCGCGTGATTCTCCTTGCCGTTCACGCTGATGAACTGGTCCATAATCCCGCAGTTCGCGCCCACAAACTCGTTCTCCGCCCGCTGGCAAAGCCGCGCCAGCACCGGCCCCGGATAACTTGCCCCGATCAGCGAAAGCACCGCCAGTGCCGTTCGCCACCTCCAGCGCCGCCGAGCTCGATAGCCCCGAGGCCAGCGGCACATCGCTCCAGATGCTCAGGCTGAACCCTGGAATCTTGTGGCCCTCACCCGCCAGAATCGCCACCACCCCCATCGGATAGTCGCTCCAGTGTTTGCTCCCCTTCTTGGGCAGCGCCGCCGCCTCAAACGTTATCTCCTCGCCGTAATTCTCTGAGTAGATGGCGATCTTGCCGTCCGTGCGCGGCGAGATGCCGGCCAGCGTGGCAAAGTTGATCGCCGCCGGCATCACAAAGCCTTCGGCATAATCGGTGTGCTCGCCAATCAGATTCACCCGGCCCGGCCCCACAAAAATCGCCGGCTCCGCATCAAAGCGCTTACGGTGCATGGAACGAAAAGCCCTCGGGTCGTGCATGTTTCTCAACCTCTTCTTGAATTCGCACCCTCAAACCCTCAACCCACCACAAAAACGAATCCCTAATCCCCACTCCCTATTCCCTGTTCTTTGACAACGTTTTCTTTTCATTTAACTTTACACCCCCTTCCGGCGTCCTCACCTGCCCCACAACCTCCGCGCACGCCGCCGTCAAACGCTGCCAAATCTCGCCCAACCACGCCTCGTGCTCCGGCTTCATTAACACCGAACGCAGGCACGTCACCGTTTCCGCCTTCTCCGCTCGGCCCTGTGCCTCAAACCACAAGCGCGGCAATTGTGCTAAAGCCAGGTGCAGTCCCCGTTTCGCGCACGCGTCGAATACCTCCCGTGCCCGCGCCGAAGCTCCCTCCGCGTTCTCCGCCTTCACCTTCCACACCACAATGTCCAGCTCTGGCGCGCCCGCCGCCAGTGCCTCAAATCGCCCATCGCTGCGCAGCCTGCGGTCCAGCTCCAGAGCTGCTCTCCGCCCGCGCTCGAGTCCCCGCGCAAACTCCCCGCCTGGCACGAGCGGTAGCAGCCTCTGCGTCGCCCATAGCGCCACCGCCGCCGCTCCCGCGCGCGAGCACTCCAGGCTGATTTCTCCCAGGTGGAGTTCCTTCGAGGTGAAGTACGTATACGGCGAATCGTGCTTGTAGTAACGCCCCACCGCCGGATCGCGAAACAGCACGCACCCGCAACCATACGGTTGCAGCCCATGCTTGTGCGGATCGATCACGATCGAGTCGGCCTGCCCCATCGCCGCAAACGCCTTCCGCGCCGGCTCGTCCAGCGCCTCCGCAATCAACCCGAAGTACCCGCCATACGCCGCATCCACGTGCACCCGGAAGCCGTACCGCTCCTTGAGCTTCAGAATCTCGTCCAGCGCATCCACCGCGCCCAGCGCCGTTGTGCCCAGCGTCGCCACCACCGTGCCCACGTCGCCCTTGCGCAGCTCGGCTTCGAGCGCCTCCAGGTTCATTCGCCCGCGCTCATCCGCCGCAACGGCCGCATACTCCAGCTTCAGCACGGCAGAGATCCGGCGGTGCGTGTAGTGTGCCTGCTCCGACCCCACAATCCGCCGTCCCGGCGCCAACTGCCCCGCCATCCACAGAGCCTCCAGGTTGGCAAAGGTTCCGCTCGACGTCAGGTGGCCCAAGAATCCCTTCCACCCAAACATCCCGGCGATCTCTCTTACCGCCTCCACCTCCATCGCCGAGCTCGCTCGCCCGCCGTCCAGCGCGTGATTGTTGGGATTAATCTTCATCGCCAGCGCGTACGCCGCCCGCGCCACCGGATGCGGCGGCTTCAGCATCTGCCCGGCATATAAAGGATGGAAATAGGGATAGTTGTCGCCCAGCCGGCGCGCTGTCTCCTTGAGAACCCCCGCCATCGTCTCGGCATCGGCGCCCGGCTCCGAAGCTAAGTCTTGCAGCATCCCAAACTCCGCCTCCAGCGCCTCCGTGGCGCGAGCCAGCAATTCGGGAACGCAATCGTACGGCATGGCGACCTCTCACCTTATCACAAGCCGCTCCGCGCCGCTAAAGCCCCATCATTCAACAGGTTCTGCAGCACAGGACCGCTAGGTGAGAAGAAACACACTTTTCCCGGCGTATTCTTTTGACGAAAATGATAGAATAGGGTCAGCGTTAGAACCGAACCGGGCGTGAGCAGTACTCGCCCAACCAAGCAAGATTCTGCCAGTGTTCGCTCCGATTCATCCAGCGCAATTCAATCTAGGAATTACAAGGAAAATGGAACAAGGTACCGTGAAGTGGTTCAATGACGCGAAAGGCTTCGGCTTCATTTCGCGCCAGAACGGCGAAGATGTCTTCGTGCACTACTCTGCAATCAACTCAAGTGGTTTCAAGAGCTTGCAGGAAGGTCAAGCCGTGCAGTTTAACGTCGTAAAGGGTCCCAAAGGCTGGCAGGCTGCCGACGTACAGCCTCTCTAAACCTGATCGGCCGGATTCCGGCAGAATCTAGCACGAGAAACAGAAGGGCTGGGAGCAATCCCAGCCCTTCTGTGTATTCCACGCCTGCCGAAGCGCTCAACCGCACCTCAACCGCATGTGTCGAGCAGACCGCGAACTCCACTCATTCGCAGTCCGCGCGGGGGACTAGGTCTCGACTCCGAGACCTGGGATATTCGTACCGTCGCTCAGTTCAGCCGCCAGAACGCGGCATTAAGCGCCGTCGCGAACGTCACCCAAGCCAGGTAGGGAACCATCAACCACGCTGCTACCGGCTCAACCCGGCTGAACGCCAGCGCCGTTTCGCCGATCGCCACCCACAACACCCCAATCTCAACCAGCGCGGCGCCAATGGCGTGCTCGTGAAAGAAGATCCACGACCATGCCAGATTCAGTCCCAGTTGTACGAGGAACAAGCCGAGCGCCCACTCCCGGGCAGGTGACGGTGCCGCCAGCCACACTCGCCACACGGCCACGGCCATCGTCGCGTAGAGCAGCGACCACATAGGCCCGAACACCCGGTCCGGCGGTGCAATCGCTGGCCGCGCCAGGGTGCGATACCATCCGGTCACTTCGCAGGCCGTCCATCTTCCGCCAATGCCCGCCACGGCAAAGCAGAGCACGATCCAGAACAGCAATCCGATCCAACGCATGTCGTTCTTCGCTAACAAAGAGATTCCGCGCGGAAGAAAATGGCCGCAAAAAATCCGCGCGAGCAGCGATCATCCCGGCAGCCGAAGTCGCTCGTCCGGCGCCTTGCGCGTCACGTGTTTCGCGTTGAAAGGGATAAACAGGACTGGCGCTAAAGGTCCAGCGCCTGAGTGCCAGCCTTTAGGGCAGCCTTCGCGAGCTCGCTCGGGTCGCCCCACTCCGGCGCCAGAAAACCGCCTTGCGGATGCGCATCCTTTCCTGGGGAAGTGCGATGGTGCCTGCGCATCGTCTCTTGAATCTCGCTCAAAACCGCAACCCGCTCCGTGCGCGGCTGCCGCTCCCAGAACAAGACAAATCCCTGGCCGCACACACTGCAACGGAACTCAGCGTTCCCGTTCGTGCTTTTGCAAAAGACCTTCACCTTTTGTCCGTCTCCGTGCCGCGTGGTTCTCTCATCCCGCCGGTCAACATAGTCAACCGAACCTACCGCTGAACATGCCCCATCCCGGCACCACGCGCGACCATTCGTGCCATGAAGGAATGCCCCATTTGGGGAATGCAGCCTCACCACCCGGCCTGCCTCGGCGCTGCGTCCGGCCCACATCGGGCCTGCGACCCTCGACTTCGCGCCCTTCAACCTCTATCCTCAAAGGTTGGCCGCACTTTTCTTCACGCTGCGGCCCTGCTGGGTCTAGCACATCATGAGCACGAAGACGATCGCCGTACACCTGCCCGATGGGGCCATTCGCGAAGTGCCTTCCGGCACAACGCCTCTCGACATCGCCAACTCCATCTCTCCGCGTCTCGCCGCGGCCTCCATCGCCGCGCGCATCGCTCCTGTCGCCGCCGCCGTCCAAAACTCCGCCCGCGACAGCCAGCCGCCTGGCGAAGAGCCCTCCGAGGCCGCCATGTACGCCGCCGAAGACGCGGCCGCCCCGCGCCTCGTCGATCTTTCCGCGCCGCTCACCTCTGACGCCCGCCTCGAGCTCGTCACCGAAAAAGATCCTGACGCCCTCAAGGTCCTGCGCCACTCCGCTGCGCACGTCCTCGCCACCGCTGTGCTCGAACTCTTTCCTGAGACCAAGCTCGGCCACGGCCCCGCCACCGATTCCGGCTTCTTTTACGACTTCTACCGTCAGAGGCCCTTCACGCCTGAGGATCTCGCCGCCATCGAAGCCAAAATGGCCGAAGTCGTCGCCCGCGACGAGCCTTTCATCCACGAATTTGCCCCAAGAGATAAGAGCCTGGAAGGCTTCCAGCGTGACGGCGACTTCATGAAGACCCACTTCGTCACCAGGTTCACCGTGCCCGGCGACAAGGTCAGCTTCTACCGCAACGGCAAATTCGTCGACTTCTGCCGCGGCCCGCACATTCCCTCCACCGGCCGCGTCAAAGCCTTCAAGGTCACCAATCTCGCCGGCGCCTACTGGCTCGGAGACGAGAAGAATCCGCAGCTCCAGCGCATCTACGGCACCGCCTTCTTCTCCAAGAAAGATCTCGAGGAGCACTTCGCCCGGCTCGAAGAGGCCGCCCGCCGCGACCATCGCGTCCTCGGCAAGCAGCTCGACCTCTTCAGCATTCAGGAGCTCGCCGGCGCAGGCCTCATCTTCTGGCACCCCAAGGGCGCCATTGTCCGCAAGGTCATGGAAGACTGGATGCGCGACGAGTGCCTCAAGCGCGGCTACCAGCTCGTCTTCACTCCGCATGTCATGCGGCGCGAGTTGTGGAAGGTCAGCGGCCACGAAGGCTTCTACGCGGGCAACATGTACACCCCCATGGAACTGGATGACGCCGAGTACCGGCTCAAGCCCATGAACTGCCCCGGTCACATCCTCATCTACAAAAACACGCCCAAGAGCTACCGCGACCTGCCTGTGCGCTACGCCGAGCTCGGCAACGTCTACCGCTACGAGCGCTCCGGAACCATGCACGGCCTGCTTCGCGTCCGCGGCTTCACCCAGGACGACGCCCACATCTTCTGCATGCCCTCGCAGATCGAAGGCGAAGTCACCGCCTGCATCGACTTCGCCGAGGCCGTCCTCAAGACCTTCGGCTTCTCCGAATTTAAGGTCGAGCTCTCCACCTGGGATCCGAACGACCGCGCCCACTACGCCGGCTCCAACGAAGACTGGGACCTCGCCAGCCGCTCGCTCGACAACGTGCTCAAGGCGAAGGGCGTCGCCTACAAAACCATCCCCGGCGAAGCCGCCTTCTACGGCCCCAAGATCGACGTCAAGCTCGTCGACGTGCTGGGCCGCCTCTGGCAGTTGTCAACTGTGCAGTTCGACTTCAACCTTCCCGCGCGCTTCGAGCTCGAGTACGTCGGCGAAGACGGCGAGCGCCACCAGCCCGTCATGGTGCACCGCGCCTTGTTCGGCTCGGTCGAGAGATTTTTCGGCGTTCTTATCGAGCACTATGCCGGAGCCTTCCCGCTCTGGCTCGCGCCCGTGCAGATCGGCCTCGTCCCCATCAGCGAGCGCCACCTCGCCTACGCGGATAAAGTCGAAGCAGAGCTCAAATCCGCCGGCCTCAGAGTCGAAACCGACGCCCGCAACGAGAAGATGAACGCCAAGATTCGCGACTTCGCCAACCAGAAGACGCCCTACATCCTCGTCTTCGGCGACAAGGAAGAATCATCGGGCTCGGTCAGCGTCCGCACCCGCGGCAAGGGCGACCAGGGCTCGATGCCCCTTGCCGCCTTCATCGCCAAAGCGAAGTCGCTCGTCGCCATCCAATCGACGGAGTTATGAGGTTCGTGTCAGGGCACGACTTCAGTCGTGCCGCAAATGCCGCAGAGTGAGCGCGGGCTCCAGCCCCTGAAGGAAAGGCCAGCTCTACTCCTCCGTATGCAGTTAGACCATCGCGCGAGCCTCGGAGGCCATCATGCTTCGAAATGTACGCCCCGACGATGCACCCTCGATTTGCGAAATCTACAACCACTACGTCCTCAAGACGCCGATCACGTTTGAAGAAGATCCTGTCTCTCCCGATGAAATGCGGCAGAGAATTCTCGAGGTGACGCAGACGTTGCCATGGCTCGTGTGCGAAGAAGATGGCAAGTTGTTGGGGTACAGCTACGCCAAAAAGTGGAAAGAGCGCTCGGCCTATCGCCATTCCGTCGAATCGACGGTGTACTTGCATCCGTCTTCGGTCGGGAAGGGAAGAGGCTCCGCTTTGCTCGATGCTCTCCTCGTCGAACTGCGCGCCCGCCAGATTCACTGCGTCATTGGCGGCATCGCGCTCCCCAATGAAGCGAGCGTCGCGGTCCTCGAGAAATTTGGATTCCGCCCGGTGGCCCACTTCAAGGAAGTGGGCTACAAATTCGGCCGTTGGATCGACGTCGGCTACTGGCAGCTCCTGCTGTGACGGGCGACATCCGCGCTGGAGGCACTTAACTCCGCTAGCTCCGCCAACCCCGCTAACTCCGCTGCCTACGCGTTGATCGCCATCCCCTCCACCGCGCCGTAGCCGTCCAGCATCGCTTCGCTCAGCGTCGGATGCGCGTGGATCGTGAACATCAGGTGCTCCACCGTTCCTTCCAGCTCCATCACGGCCACCGCCTCGGCGATCAGCTCCGTCGCCTGCGGCCCGATGATGTGCACGCCCAGAATCTCGCCGTACTTCGCGTCGGCCACCACCTTCACAAAGCCCTCGTGGCTGTCCACGATTGTCGCCTTCGAATTGCCGGCAAACGGAAACTTGCCCACCTTCACCGTGTAGCCCTTCTCCTTGGCCTGCGCCTCGGTCAGTCCCGCGCTGCCGATCTGCGGCTCGCAATACGTGCAGCTCGGAATCCGATCCCGCCGCACCGGCCTGTAACTCCGCCCCGCGATCTTCGCCATCGCCACCATGCCGCTCATCGCGCCTACGTGCGCCAGTTGCGGCAGCCCGGCAACAATGTCGCCAATCGCAAACACGCCAGGCTCCGCCGTCTCCTGCGTTTCATTCACCTTTACAAACCCGCGCTCCACTTCGACCTTCGTCTTCTCCAAACCGATCCCGCTCGTCAGCGGCCCGCGCCCCACGGCCACCAGCACCTTCTCGGCCTCCTTCGCCTGCGCCTTCCCATTCGCATCGGTGTAACTCACGCGAACGCCCTCGGCCGTCTTCTCCACCTTTTCCACCTTCGCGCCGGTGTTCGTCTCAATCCCGCGCTTCCGGAACACCCGCGCCAGCTCCTTCGAAATCTCCTCGTCCTCCACCGGAACCGCGCGCGGCAAAAACTCGAGAATCGTCACCTCAGTCCCAAAGCTGCGAAAAATCGATGCGAACTCCACGCCCACCGCGCCCGCCCCGATCACGATGAGCGACTTTGGCGGCGCGCTCAGCTCCAGAATCTCGATATTGGTCAGGATCGTCGAGTCCGCCTTCAATCCCGGCAGCAGCTTGGCCTCCGAACCCGTCGCCAGCATCACGTTCTTCGCCTTCACCTGGCTCTTTTGGCCGCCCGCGTCCACGTCCACCGTGTGCACGCCGCCCTGCGCCGCGCCCGTCAGCCGTCCGAAGCCCGCAATCACCGCGATCCTGTGCTTCTTCATCAGGAACTCGAGGCCCTTCACGTGCTTCGTGATGATCGTGTTCTTGCGCGCCAGCACAGCCGCCCAATCGAGCGCAGGCGTCCCGATCCCCGCGATGCCGAATTCCGCCGCGTCCTTCAGATAGTCCCACAGCTCGGCGTTGAACAGCAGAGCCTTCGTGGGAATGCAGCCTACGTGCAGGCACGTCCCGCCGAGCCGGGGAGCATTGTCAATCAGCGCCACCTTCAGCCCGTACTCCGCCCCGCGAATCGCTGCCGTATAACCCGCCGGCCCGCCGCCAATCACCGCCACGTCATAAATCATGTCCGAATTTGCTGTTGCCAAGGGGAAACTCCATTCCGCGCGCTCCTCACCGAGAGCGCCGTTTCAACACGCATAGTTTAAATGGATGCCTTGCGCCAGCCGGGCTGTTACGGGAGGCTCACAGCGAGTGCGCCTTCGACCAATCCGGCCGCCTCCCGCACCGTCTCCGCCTCGTCGCCGAACCCTTCAATCCACCGCACCTCCGGCTCCCGCCGGAACCACGTCATCTGCCGCTTCGCATAGTTGCGGTGCCCCTGCTGTGCGGCTTTGATCGCATCCTGCTCGCTCAACGACCCGCCCAGTACGCAACGCGCTTGCCTATAGCCGAGCGAGTCCAGCGCCTTCACCGGCCCATAGCGCTCCAGCAGCCCGCGCGTCTCCTCCACCAGTCCCGCAGCAAACATCGCCGCGCAACGCTCATTGATCCGCTCGTAGAGTGCGGCCCGCGGCGGCCTCAGCCCGATCCGCAGCAGTCGGAATCCCGCGAGCGGATCGCGGCCCATCACCTCCGACATTGGCCTCCGCGCTGCCACGCACACCTCAATCGCCCGGATCAGCTTCGCCGTGTCGTTCGCGTGAATCCGCGCTGCCGTTGCCGCATCTATCCTCCGCAAAAGCCGATGCAGCCAGCCGCTCCCATGCCGTTCCGCGCTCTGCCGCAACCGTGCCCGCAGATCCTCCCGCCGCGCCGGCCCGGCAAACAGCCCCTCGGTCAGCGCGCGCAGATACAGCCCCGTTCCGCCGGTCACAATCGGCAGCCGCCCGCGCCCAACAATCTCGCGCAACGCCGCCCGCGCCCGCCTGCTGTACTCGCCCGCGGTGAACGGCTCATCCGCCTCGACGACATCAATTAAGTAATGCGGCACGCGCGCCCGGTCGTCCTTGGTGGGTTTCGCCGAGCCCAGCTCCATGCCGCGATACACGGCCACGGAGTCGCAGCTCACGATCTCGCCGCCAAACCGCTCCGCCAGCGCTAGCGAAAGCGCCGTCTTCCCGCTACCCGTCGGCCCGAGGATGAGAACGACGAGCGGCAGGGAGCCGCCCGCCAGATAGTTTGCGTTACCAACGAAGTCTTCCAAAGGTTCCGCCGTCCGCGTCGGACCCGTCCGCCCAGGACCCGTGCGCGCAGCACTCATGGTCGCCACCACCCCGGCGGAAAGATCCACTTCGGATTCGTATGCAACAGCCACCACAGGCAGATCGCCGCCGCCACCAGCACCAGCCCAAACACCTGGTTGCGCCGGAAGACGCGCTGCTGCTCCTCGCGCCGCGCCTTCTCGGCCTGCTGCTCCTGGTACGGCTTGATGCGCGTCTCGACCATCCGCCTCTCTCAAAGTCCCTTGAGCCGCAACGCCGGCTTCACTGCCCCGCTCCCGGCATTGGGGTCGGATGCAGCATCACGCTCACGAAGGCAATTCCAACGCTGACCGCATTGGCGCCCAACAGAATCGAAAGCCGCCGCAGACCCAGCACAATCCTGAATCCCCATCGCACCACCGACGCTTCTATCGCTGTTGTGGCGGCGACTGCGATGAGAAACGCCGCCAGCCAGTCGAGCTGGAAAGTCATCCCGAGGGGGACGAGCTTGTCAATCAGTTGTTCAGGGCCACGCTCCCATCCCATCCCCAGAAACGGAATCAGGAAGATTCCAATCAGCGCAGACGCGGCATTCATCACCACATCCACTACGGCCGCCTTCTTCCATGTCAGCCCGAAACCTCCCAACCACAGCGCTAGCCACTCCACAACCAGCCCGGCCGTGATCGGCACAACACTCAACATGCGCTGTTCCAGCGCCAATGCGGGCCAGACCAGGTCCGCAACCACGTTCAGAGTATTCCCCATGGAACTCATGTCCTCCCATTATCTACTGCATAGAACGGCGAACCCAACGCGAACTTGCACGAATTCGTCCAGGCAAACCGGTCCCTTGCTCGCGGTCGCTCTCCTGCCGTTTGACTTCCCCCACCCCCGTTGCCGACCATTGTTCTTCCGGCCTCGCAACGTCGGAGGAAGGTACTCTCCCATGAAAGTCTTGATCCTTGGTTCGGGAGGCCGCGAGCATGCGCTGGCTTGGGCAGCGTTTCGCAGCCCGCGCGTCACCCAGGTCGTCTGCGCCCCGGGCAACGGCGGCATGGCGCTGGTCGCGCGCTGTGTCCCCGTCGACCTCAAAGACCTCGCCGCCATGGTCCGCCTGGCCGAAGCGGAACGCCCGGATCTCACCATCGTCGGCCCCGAGCTTCCCCTCTCGCTGGGCATCGTTGACGCCCTCTGCGAGCGCGGCCTGCGCGTCTTTGGCCCCACACGCGCTGCCGCCATGCTCGAAACCAGCAAGGGATTTGCCAAGCGTTTTCTGCAGCGCCACAACATTCCTACTCCCAACTACGCTGTTTGCGCCACCACGGCCGAAGTGGAGAAAGCCATTGAGATCTTCCATCCGCCCATCGTGGTAAAGGCCGACGGTCTGGCAGCAGGCAAGGGCGTCATCCTATGCGACTCCCGCCACATCGCCGCCGAAGCTGCCCAAGGACTGTTCTCGGGCGCGCTCCTCGGCTCATCCGAGCGCCAGGTCGTCATCGAAGAGTTCCTCGAGGGCGACGAGGTCAGCTTCCTCTGCCTCAGCGACGGCAAACACGCCACGCCGCTCGTTCCCTCGCAGGATCACAAGCGCATCGGCGAGGGCGACACCGGCCCCAACACCGGCGGCATGGGCGTCTACTCCACCGATTCGCTGCTCGATCCCGCCATGTCCGACTGGATTTTGCGCCACATCGCCGAGCCCACGGTTCAGGGCATGGCGGAAGAGGAGACGCCCTTCACCGGCGTGCTCTACTGCGGACTCATGATGACCGCACGCGGCCCGCAAGTGCTCGAGTTCAACGCCCGCTTCGGCGATCCCGAGACGCAAGCCATCCTGGTGCGTCTCGAAAGCGATCTCGTCGACGCGCTCGAAGCCTGCATCGACGGCCGCCTCGCCGACACCGCCCTCTGCTGGACCCCTGGCGCCTCAGCTTGTGTTGTGGCCAGCTCCGGCGGCTATCCGGGCAGCTACAAGACCGGCTTCCCCATCACCGGCCTTGATGCCGCGGCCCAGGTGCCGGGCGTGCAGGTCTTCCATGCCGGCACCGCGCAAGTGGGCGGGCAACTGCTCACGGCAGGCGGCCGCGTGCTCGGCGTCACCGCCGCTGCTGACTCTCTCCGTGAGGCGTTGTCCCTCGCCTATCAAGCCATGGCGGAGATTGCCTTTGAAGGAATGTATTACCGGCGCGACATCGGCCATCGGGCCCTCGGTCCGGCCAGTTAGATTTCTGGCGTCGCGCCCCGGCGAGTCGCCAATGACCGAGTCGCCAATTTGAAGGAGGTCACCATGAGCGGAGGAATCACATTCGACGAATTGCTGGCTTGGAACCAGCACTCGGCGGACAATTGGAAAGCCCACCTCGACGCCAATCCGGCTTTGCTCCAGCTACCCTGCGACATCGGCGGAGCCGCCAACGTGCAGGCGTTTGTCCGGCACATTTGGGCCGCGGAACTGATCTGGAGCCAGCGCCTCGCTGGCCTTCCACTGACCGCCAGGGAGAACCTGCCCACGGGCCCGCTCGATGCATTGTTTGACGTGCACCTTCAGGCGGTCGAAATCTTCCGCACGCTTCTCGCCGCCCCCGAAAACACCTGGAGCGATCCCTACGTTCTCAATTTCGATTGGCTGCCTCCGGAAGAACGAACCGTCTCCCGGCGAAAGGTCGCGGCGCACGTGTTATTCCACAGTCAACGCCATTGGGCGCAACTGGCCACGCTGGTCCGCAGCGCTGGGTTCCCCTCGAAGTTCCGGGGCGATCTGCTTTTTAGTTCTGCGCTGCAGTAGGCTCCGTCACAGGCTGCGGCTTCGCCTGCTGTTTCTGGAAGCACGACCGGCACAATACCGGCCTGCCTTGCGTCGGCTTGAAAGGAACCGTGGTCTCCGCACCGCACTCCGAACATGTCGTGCGTGTCTCGGGGCGAACTCGCTGCGCGCCGCGCGTACGTTTCGCCTTGCACTGCTTGCAGTGCTTGGGATCGTTCTTGAACTGTTTATCGTGGAAAAAGACCTGCTCGCCCGCTGTAAACACAAACTCGGCGCCGCAGTCTACACACTTGAGGACTCGATCGGTGAATTCCATGGCCGGCTTCCCTCACAGGTTCTCCCACCGAAATCGGCCATGGCTCTACAGGAACTTGCCGGTCCCGGTTCCCTGTCTTCGTTCGTCTTGCAATGCAAGGGGCCCGGGCCGCACCAAAAACAGCGCGGCATTCGAACTCTCACCCGGTAAACCGGGAACGTAAGACTCGGCACGCCAATTGCGTGCCGGGCGATCTTTCGCGCTTCTCAGGTTTCTGAGGGATTGCAGCCTCGCGTCCAATGGCTTCAGCGTTTGCGGGCGAGCCACAGGGCTGCTACGGAGTCGATCGACAGAAACTGGGAGAAACGCTACAGTCAATTGCGCCGCCGCGCTTGCCGTTCCTATCCTCTTTGGGCTATCGACGGCTTTCGTTTCTCTGTGTCGAAAGCCGCCGGAACGGTGCTTTTCGCGGCGGGTTATGAAATCAATCCTGCTCTTTGCGAGCCTTCTTGCGGTTCCGCTTGCGCGCCAAGGCTGCCTTGACGCGGCGCTTCTCGCCGGGCTTCAGGTAGTAGGAGTGACGCTTCACTTCCTTGATGATGTCCTCCTGCTGTACCTTCCGCTTGAACCGGCGCAGCGCGTTTTCCAGCGGTTCGCCTTCCTGGACGCGAACCTCCGCCAAAGGTCTCCACCTCCAAACCTGCCTGAAAGGCTCCTAGTATCATACCCGAGTTTCAAGCCGGGAGCTAGGTTAGCGTTTACCCTCGGCTCCGCAGGCCGGCCTCCCCCTCGGGGCCGGCCCCCGCCGCCGTTTCGCACGCGGCGGATTCCCCGGCGCCTCGTCGCCTGCGATTAGACTTTCAAGTGAGGTCGCCCCGAGGTCTGCATGATCCGAACCTATCAGGGCCATTCGCCCCAAATCCCCTTGAGTTGTTACGTCGACCCCTCCGCGCAGATCCTCGGCGACGTCGTCCTCGGCGAGCGCTCCTCGGTGTGGATGAACGCCGTCCTCCGCGGCGACGTCAACTCCATCCGCGTCGGCGCCTGCTCCAATGTGCAGGACTGCGCCGTCCTTCACGGCCAGCGCAACCTCTATCCAGTCATTGTGGGCGACTGGGTGACCATCGGCCACAACGCCACGGTCCACGGCTGCGTGGTCGAGGATATGTGCGTCATCGGCATGGGAGCTCGTGTGCTGAACAACAGCCGCATCGGCGAGGGCTGCATCATCGCCGCCGGCTCCGTCGTTCCCGAACACACTGTCGTTCCTCCCCGCACCCTTTGGGCAGGCGTTCCCGCCAAGCTCCGCCGCGAACTCAGCGACAGCGACCGCGCCCTCATCCGCCAATATGCGCAAAACTACCTCGACTACGTCGAAATCTACCTCAAGGATCCTCCGCAGCAGCTCTGATCTGCTCGAGAAAGCGAAAGATCACCTCAATGTCGTTGACATTTACCCGTTTGAAATAGTCGGATAGTATACAGCCCGGCTCTGCCGGTCCCCGTTCGACAGCCCATGCAAGAACACTCATTCTCTCCCCGGCCTCTGATCTCGTGCCTGCTCGCCGCGTCCCCGGTGTTCCTCGCCGCGCTTGCTCTTGGTTCCTGCAGCGTTGTCGCCGCGCAGACGCCGGCTTCCTCTGCTCAGATGGTGCTCGCCGCGCTGCCCGATGCGCCTCAACCCCAATCCGCCGATCCCAAGCCACAGCCTCAATCCGGCGACGTAACTGTCCGCAATTCGCCGCGCATCTTTCTCCACGATCAGGCGGCCATCTGGAGCAGCCCTGTCCGCCTGCGCCCGCGCGATCTCGAGTGGCTCGCCCCGCTCGCGCTGGTCACCGGCGCCGCCATCGCGACGGACCACCGCGCCATGTCCCGGGTCGTCTCACGAAACCCCGGCTTCAACAACGCTAATATCAACGTTTCCAATGGCCTCATCGGCGGTTTCGTCGCTGCTCCAGCCGCTCTCTTTGCGGTAGGCCACCTCAAGCAGGACGACCACTCCCGCGAGGCCGGCATCCTCAGCGCTGAAGCTCTGGTCGATGGCTTGGTTGTGGAGCAGGGATTGAAGCTGGTCTTCTGGCGCGAGCGGCCCTACGTGGACAATTCCCGCGGCCGCTTCTTCCAGTCCGGCGTAGGCGTTGATTCCTCCTTCCCCTCAGCCCACAGCACGTTGGCGTGGTCCGCCGCCTCCGCTATCGCCGCCGAGTACCACTCTCCGTGGACTCAGGCTGCCGTCTACACGGGAGCCACCGCCGTCAGCCTTACGCGCGTCCTGGGTCAGCAGCACTTTCCCTCCGACGTGCTCGTCGGCGCAACTGCAGGCTGGCTCATCGGCCACTACGTCGTCCGCAAGCACCGTCATCACTCCGACCCAGCCGATCACCTCGCACAGCCGTAATCGCCGTGCGGCTGCTCGCGGACCCCTAAGCCCCTAGTCCCGTCGGTCCCTCAGTCCCGCTGCCCGAGTCCCTCAGTCCCTTAGTCCCTACGTCCCTAGTCCCTGTTTTTACACCGGCAGCGGGTTCCGCTCCGTGAAGGAGCGCTGATGCCAGTACGGGTACACGGGCGTCACGGCACTGGCCTTGTCCAGCGCGGCCACTTGCTCTGCCTTCAGGTTCCAGCCCACTGCGCCCAGGTTTTGCCGCAACTGCTCCTCATTCCGCGCCCCGAGGATCAGTGACGCGACCGTGGGCCGCTGCAACAGCCAGTTCAGCGCCACCTGCGCTACCGTCTTGCCGGCTTCTGCCGCCACCACGTCGAGCGCGTCTACGATCTTGAAAAGATGTCCGTCGGCCACCGGAGGGCCCACATTCGCGGTCTTGTGCAGCCGGCTCACCTCCGGCAGCGGCTGGCCGCGCCGAATCTTGCCCGTAAGCCTGCCCCAGCCCAGTGGGCTCCAAACCAGCGTGCCGACCCTCTGGTCCAGCGCCAACGGCATCAACTCCCACTCGTACTCGCGGCCAATCAGCGAATAATACGCCTGGTGAGCCACATATCTCGCACATCCGTAGCGGTCCGCCACGGCCAGCGACTTCATCAGGTGCCAGCCAGAAAAATTCGAGCACGCAATGTAACGCACCTTGCCCTCGCGGACAAAGCCGTTCAGCGTCTCCATCACTTCCTCGACCGGCGTCAGTGCGTCGAATCCGTGCAGGTGGTAGATGTCCACATAGTCGGTGCCCAGCCGGCGCAAGCTGCCCTCGATCGAACGCCGCAGATGGAACCGCGACGACCCCACATCGTTCGGGCCGTCGCCCATCCGGAAGGTTGTCTTGGTCGAAATCAGCGCCTGGCCACGTTTGCCTTCGAGGGCCTTGCCCAAAACCTCTTCCGAGCGCCCGTTGGAGTACACATCGGCCGTATCGAACAGGCTCACGCCGGCTTCCAGGCAGATATCCACGATGCGCCGCGCCTCGGCAACGTTGGCAGTAGCGCCCCACGCGTCGAAGAGCTCGTGCCCGCCCCCAAACGTGCCGGCGCCGAAGCTCAGAACAGGAACTTTGAGGCCGGAGCCTCCGAGAAGACGGTATTCCATGGCATTTTGGATGCGCTCGCCTACGCGGGGTTGCAGGCGTTGCGCGCTGGCAGGTTCAGTCCGGCCTCAAATCCAGTCCGAAATCCGCCGGGTCGCCCAGCACGTTCAGATAGTAGTTCTCGTTGGGATAAGGAACATAAATATCCTCAGACGGCTTCACGCTGGAGTACTTCTGCCAGCGCGGATTGCTGTGATCTTCTCCGGCGATGTCGGTGAAGGTGAAGGTCAGCCACGGCCACACGCGGATGTACTCCACCGCGACCTCGGGCACACGGGCCGTTTCCGCAGTCACCTTGCCGTAGATGCGCACCAGCGCCAGCGCGGGGATCTTCGCGGGGTCGACTTTGAGCCTTGCCAGAAAATCTCCGTCGCCGCTCTTGGCCACCAGCATAATGTGGCAATCCGTTTCGCCGTCGAAGAAATGGTGCTGCACCAGCAGCATTACCTCGCCGCCGTTCTGCGTGGGCGGAGTAATGCCTCGCACAATGCCGAACCACGCTACGTACGTGCCCGTCTTTCCGTGCATCGTGTAGTTGCCGCCGAAGGCCGTATCGTTCGTCTGCTCCGTCTTGTTCGAGCGGGAAAAGAAGGGCTTTTCGGCGGCGGTCGGGCTGTAAGAGCAGGTCGCCAAGACTCCGGTCGGCTTCAACTCCTTTACCGGCTGCACGTCGATAGGAGTTTGCGCCGGCGCACCCGCGGCCCATGCGCCAATCGCCGGCAGCACGAACACAAACCAACGCATAGAAGCCTTCTTCCCGGGTAGCCGCCGCGGATTCGACGCATCGCAGGGTGGAAGGTCAGGCACGACCCGGACGAGCCGGCTGTCGACGCGGCAGAGCATCACGCACCGGCCCTCGCGGCTGGAACGCCCCTGACCCCTGCTCCCTGTTCACTGACCACTGTTCTAGCAGTTCAGCACGTCCTGCAGCTTGCTCAAGGTGCGATGCAGGTCCTTATCCGTGCGGCGCTGTTCGTCGATCTTGCCGATCGAGTGCATCACCGTGGTGTGATGCTTGTTGCCGAACTGGCGGCCAATCTCCGGCAGGCTCGCCTCCGTCATCTGCTTGGCCAGGTACATGGCGATCTGCCGCGGCACCACCACATTGCGCGAGTTGTTCTTCTGCTTGAGGTCCGCGACGCGCATGCCAAACTGTTCGGCAACGGCGCGCTGGATGGCCTCGATCGTGATCTTGCGCACCTGCATGTCGATGAACTGCTTCAGGCACTGCTGCGCTGCGGCCAGCGTGATCTCAATGTGGTTCAACTGGCACCAGGCGATTAGCCGCACCAGCGCGCCCTCCAGCTCGCGCACGTTGGTGCGTACGTTCGAGGCAATAAACAGTGCCACATCGGTGGGCAACTGCACCTGCTCGGTCTCGGCCTTCTTCAGCAGGATGGCGACCTTGGTCTCAAGATCGGGCGGCTGAATGTCTGCGATCAATCCGCACTCGAAGCGCGAGCGCAGCCGTTCCTCAATCTCCGTCAGCTCCTTCGGCGGGCGGTCCGAAGCAATCACCACCTGCTTCATCGCCTCATGCAGTGCGTTGAATGTGTGGAAGAACTCCTCCTGCGTGCGCTCCTTTTGCGAGATGAACTGGATGTCGTCGATCAGCAGCACGTCCACCGTGCGGAAACGGTCGCGAAAGGTAGTCATGCGATCGTTGCGGATGGAGTTGATCATCTCGTTGGTAAACTTCTCCGCCGAGACATAGCAGGTGTTCGAGGCAGGTTGCCTCCGCTTTACCTCGTGGCCGATGGCGTGCATCAGGTGCGTCTTGCCCATTCCCACGCCACCATACAAAAAGAGCGGATTGTACGCGCGCGAGGGTCGCTCGGCGACTGCCAGCGCCGCGGCGCGGGCAAACTGGTTGCCGTTGCCGATCACGAAGGCGTCGAAGGTGTAGCGCGGATTGAGCTGCGCCGCCGTGGACCAGTCGAAGCGTCCCTGCTCGGGTAGGCGCCCCGCGCTCGGGGGCGGCGCGGTGGGCGCGTGCGACGACACCGGCGCAAAGCCGCCATCCCTGCGCTGCGGCGGAATCGAGGGATCTTCCTCCGCGGTCACGAAGCAGACTTCGTCGTACTCGAGCGAACACAGATCGATGGCTTCCTGGATCAGGTCGCCGTATTTGTCGCCGATGTGCTGGAACTCCGGTGAGGGCACGCGCACATAAAGCTTGCGTCCTGCGGAATGACTGAAACGGGTGGGCTTGAGCCAGGTCTCGAATGATTGCCGGATAACCTTCTTCTCTAACGCTGCGAGAATCTGGAGCCAGGGGTTGAGTGCCGAAGTCGGCGAAGTCGCGAATCCCATCGTACAATCCTTGCTTATTCCGCCGGCATGGCGCCGAGCGGTTCGATTTCGGTTTTTCAGGCAACGGCCCGGCCCCGGCGCAAAGCAACCCGCCTCATGTCCAGTCCCTGACGACCGACTACCTGTCTACAGCTGGTCTGCCCCTCAAGATTGTTCACCGGGGCGTTTGAGTACAAAATTCGTGATGACGAACGCGCGAAATTTCACACGAAATTTCAGGAACGGTCCCGATAGTAGCACATCTCGAGGCCGTTGCAATCCCCTATTCACATAAGTTTTCTCGTGTCTCGAAAAGTTGCACCAAGGATGGTGAAACTCCGCTTCGGTGTTACCCGCGTTACTGAAGTGCATCGCTCGAACTGCGCCTTCTTCTTCCTTGCCGCGGCACGTTCCAGAATACGCCCGACTTCTCCACTGCGTTGCCACATCGTGAACTCCGCTCCTTTGCTGGATTCCCTCGACTGCCTACGCTATACTCGAAGAGGTTGCTAACGCGCAGATTTTCTTTGAGAAACAGGAGCGGGTCACGATGCCCAAGCGAACCTTTCAACCCAACCGCCGCCACCGTGCGAAAACACACGGCTTCCGGGCGCGCATGAAGTCCAAAGCCGGTGCGGCTGTGCTCAGCCGCCGCCGCGCCGCCGGCCGCAAGCGCGTGTCCGTCAGCGCCGGGCATCGCGACTGATCCCCCGAGACGGTTCGGGTTGAAGATCGGTTCTGTCTGAACCGGAATGCGCCGCGCGCTGCGGAT
Source organism: uncultured Acidobacteriaceae bacterium (assembly GCA_963836525.1). Lineage (GTDB taxonomy): Bacteria > Acidobacteriota > Terriglobia > Terriglobales > Acidobacteriaceae > Telmatobacter. Next base: position 555,612 of record CAWIJW010000003.1, on the reverse strand, counting down.
ATTCCGATCGAGCCTTCCTCATGAACTCACTTCCCAAGCCTGCCCGGCGCCAAACGTTGGCCAACTCGCGCCTGCGTAAGCATGCGGACTATCTGCGCGCCTACGCCGCCGGCCGCAAGCGGCAATCGGCAAGCATGAGCTGGTTTCTTGCGCCGCAAACCCAGGACGGCTTGGCCGCGAGCTCTCCTGCTTCGGCGCGCATCGGCCTTACCGTGAGCAAAGTGCTGGGCAAAGCGCACCAGCGCAACCGCATCAAGCGCCGCATGCGCGAGGCTTTGCGCCGCCACGTTGGCCTGTTGCCCAATGGCTTCGATCTCGTCTTCCATCCCCGCAGCAATGTGCTCACCATGGAGTTCGCGCAACTTGAAAGCGAGGTTGTGCGTATTCTTGAACAGGCCAGCGTCCGAGGCGGCGCGCATCGCCTCGCCCTCCGCGGTAGCCCCAAAAGCCCCGGTGAAAGCCACACCATGACACGCCTCTTGCTTGCATTGCTCGCCTTTTATAAGCGCTGGCTTTCGCCGGTACTGCATACGCTCAGCCCTGGCGGGTGCAAGTTTCTGCCCACCTGCTCGGAGTATGCGGCCACGGCCATCGCCATGCACGGCCCTTTGCGCGGCTCTGCACTGGCGGCCTGGAGACTGCTGCGCTGCCATCCCTTTACGCGCGGAGGGTTCGATCCGGTTCCTCCGCCCCCAATCCGGCCTGCCGCGCCTCCTCGCGTTCCCTCGGCGGACCATCGCAACGGAACCGCTTTCCCCCACGAACCGTTACCATAAGAGAAGCGGCTGCCCTGCGGGCTGCCCTTTCAAGAACGATAGGAAGTACGCTTTGCCCGAAATTCACAATCCCAATCTGCAATCGCAGGGATCCGGCGGCGGCGGTGGCGGGGGCGATATGCGCTCCACCATGGCCTTCATGCTTCTCGTGCTGGCCGTCTTCCTCGGCTACCAGTACTTCTTCGCCAAGCCCAAGCCGGAAGAGCAGCCGCCCGCTCCGGCGCAATCGCAACCCGCCGCGCCGGCCGCTCAACCCGCTCAGCCCGCTCAGGCCAAAACTCAACAGGCCGCCAAACCATCCGCGCCGGCTCCGGCAGCCACGCCGCAGATCGTTGCCGCCGCCGAAACCGGCATCACCGTCGAAAACGAGTTCTACAAGATCGTCCTCACCAACCGCGGCGCGCAGGTCCAGCATTGGATCCTGAAGAAGTACTTCAATTCGGCCGGCAAGCCGCTGGACCTGGTGCAGCCCCAGGCCGCGGAGCACGTCGAGGCCGCGGAGCACCTGGGCCTTCCCCTGTCGCTGTACACCTACGATTCGGCGCTCACCACCCAACTCAATCAGGCCCTTTACCAGGCCACAGTGTCGGGCGCGCAGCCCACCGCCACGGGCCTGGTCGTGGCTCCCGCGGCCATCACCTTTCACTACGCGGCGAACGGCCTCGACGTCGTAAAGACCTTCCGCTTCGACTCAACCTACGTCATCACCGTCGAGGCCCAGGTAAAGCAGAATGGCGCGCCGGTCCGCGCGCTGGTCGCTTGGCCCGCCGGTTTGGGCGACATGGAAGAGTTCCAGCAAACCTCGATGGTCCCGTCGCAGACGCGAACGCCTTCCTTCTTCGCCTGGTCGATCGGCGGCAAGCAGGACACACAGGCTGCGGCGAAGGTGAGTGGGAACAATACGCTCGACCAGCCGTACGATTACGCGGCCGTCATGGATCTCTACTTCGCTTCGGCCTTTCTGCCCGACGCGCCTGATCGCACCACAGTGGTCACGCTGCACAACTCCATCGAACTGCCCACCAACCCCTCCGATCCCAACAGCAAAAAGACCCCTGCCGACGTGCTCGGTCTGGCAGTTGGAGACACGGATGGCTATACGCGTCTCCGCTTGTTTGCCGGGCCCAAAGCAACCGATCTGCTGTCTTCTATCCACGCAACAGGCGCTGATGGCAAGCCCGACGGTCCCTCGCTCGAATCGCTGATCCAGTTCGGCACCTGGCTGGGCGTCATCGCCAAGCCTCTCTACATCATCCTGCGCTTCATGGTGCGCATGGGGATCTCGAACTGGGGCTGGGCCATCATCGTGTTCACAGCCATCTTCAACCTGGCGCTCCTGCCCACGCGCCTCATGATGACCAAGTCGTCGCTGAAGATGATGCGCATCCAGCCCAAGGTCGACGCCATCAAAAAGCGCTACGCGAATCTCAAGATGAACGATCCCAAGCGGACCGAGATGAACGCGGAGATGATGGCGCTTTACAAGACCGAAGGCGTCAACATGTACGGTAGCTGCCTGCCCATGCTCTTGCAGATGCCGTTCTTCTTCGCCTACTTCCGCGTGCTGCAGAATGCGGTGGAGCTGCGCCAGGCGCACTGGTACTGGCTTCCTGACCTCTCGCAGCCCGATCCCATTTACATTCTGCCCATCTTCGTCATCGTCACCATGTTCCTCACCCAGTACATCACGCCCTCGCCGGGCATGGATCCCATGCAGCGCCGCATGATGGCCTTTATGACGCCGATCTTTTTCGGCTACATTCTCTTGCACTACCCCTCGGGGCTGGCGCTCTACTGGCTCACCGGCAACGTGATGATGCTGGCCATGCAAATCGGCATCAACCGCTCGCATTGGGGCAAGGAGATGCACGCCATCGCCGCCCGCCGCGCGGCGAAGAAGGCCCCCGCCAACCTCAAAACCATTCAAGGCCGCCACTAAGAAGCAGTTCGCAGTTCACGGTGGTCAGCGATCAGTAGGCCGTTTACGGATCTCTGATCCCTGATCTCTGATCTCTGCTCTCTGACCTTTAACCCCTGCTCCCTCAGTCCCTGCTTTCTCGTTCCCTCGTTCCCTGATCCCTGTTCCCTCCGTCCCTGCCTTCTTGTTCCCTCGGTCCCTGTTCTCTGATCCCTATTCCCTACTCCCCGCTCCCTGCTTTATCGTCGAATGCGTATGGCCAGCCCTGAGAATCCCGTTCCCCACCCAGCGCCCGAAGCCGAGGAGATCTACCGCCGCTGGATTCGCTTTCTCGATGAGGAGTTCCTGCGGCACTGCTCTCCGGAACGCCGCGGCGAAATTGTGCGCGACCAGCTGCATCAGCTCTTTCTCGGCCGTCCCCACGGCGGCAAGCTCAATCTCTCGCTCACCTCCGAGCTGCCGGGCAACGTCGTCAATCTCTCGCTCGATCCCCAGAACGTCACCATGGAAGCGGAGCACTTTGCCGAAGTCGATCGCGACCGCTTTGCGCCGCGCAAGCCGCTGCTTTGGTTCTGGGAGATGTTCGATCGCTCGCCGTTGGGCCTGAATCACTGGCTGGGATTGCGTTTCCGCTGCATGTTGGGCCGCCATATCTTTGAGCACCTTGGCTCGGGGGTCAAAATCTACCACGGCGTTGAATTGACCTACGGCTACAACCTCTCCATCGGCGACGGCGTCACCATTCGCCAGCGCGCGTTGCTCAACGATCGCGGCGGCATCACCATCGGCGACAACGCCATCATCGGCTCCTACTCCCGTGTCTACTCTTTCTCCCACGACGCAGGAAACTTCGACACGGTCCGGCTTCGCCCCACCGTCATCGGCGCGGGCGCGCACATTGCCAGCCACGCCATCGTGCTGGCCGGCCAGAACGTCGCGCCCGGCGAATCCGTCGGCAGCTTCCCCGCCGACCGCGCCTGAGGCCAGAGTGCCCGTACTCAGACCCCTGATTTCTCACCCCTGATCCCGGCTTCTGTTACACTCGCTTTTCAGCCCTCCGCCATGCTCTTTAAAGCTCTCAGCGCGGCCGTCTACGGAATTGACGCCAACCTCATCGAAGTCGAGGTCGACTATAGCGGCGTCGTCACCAACGAAGATCACTTTCACACCGTGGGCCTGCCCGATGCTGCGGTGCGCGAGAGCCGCGACCGCGTGCGCGCCGCGATCAAGAACTCCGGCTACTTGATCCCGCCCACCTTCATCACCATCAATCTGGCGCCCGCTGATCTCAAGAAGGAAGGCTCGGGCTTCGATCTGCCCATCGCCGTCGGCATCCTGGGCGCATACGGTGCCCTGCGTTCGAACGACCTCAGCCGCTTTCTGCTGGTGGGCGAACTCGGCCTCGACGGCGGTGTCCGCCCCATTCCCGGCATGCTGCCTATCGCCATCCTGGCTCGCGAGAAAGGCATTTCCAACCTGATTCTGCCCGCCGCCAACGCCGCCGAAGCTGCGGTCGTTGAGGGCATCAACGTCTATCCCGTCTCCTCGCTCCTCGATGTCCTGGAGCTGCTGAACACTTCGGTCGTCGGCGTCATTCAGCGCGAGCCCTATCGCGTCGTCACCGAGGAACTGCTGGGAAAACTCGAGCAGTTCGCCGTGGACTTTTGCGACGTGCGCGGCCAGCAAACCGCCAAGCGCGCCCTCGAGGTGGCCGCCGCCGGCAGCCACAACATTCTCATGATTGGCCCGCCCGGCTCTGGCAAGACCATGCTCGCCAAGCGCCTGCCCTCGATCCTGGCCCCGCTCACCTTTGAGGAAGCGCTCGAAACCACCAAGATCCACTCCGTCGCCGGCGTGCTGGAAGCAGGCGCCGGACTCGTTACGCAGCGCCCCTTTCGCTCGCCCCACCACACCATCTCCGATGCAGGGCTCATCGGTGGCGGCATCGTGCCCCGCCCCGGCGAGGTCTCGCTCGCGCACAACGGCCTCCTCTTTCTCGACGAGCTGCCGGAGTTTCCGCGCAACGTCCTTGAGGTCATGCGCCAGCCGCTTGAGGATCACACCGTGACCATCGCCCGCGCCTCCATGTCGCTCAGCTTTCCTGCGCGCTTCATGCTGGCCGCGGCCATGAATCCCTGCCCCTGCGGCTACTTCAACGACAAGTCGCGCGAGTGCATGTGCACTCCGCCCATGATTCAGCGTTACGTGGCCAAAATCTCCGGCCCATTGCTCGACCGCATCGACATCCACATCGAGGTTCCGGCCGTTCAATACAAGGAATTGCGCGGAAGCGCGGCAGCCGAAGGCTCGGCCCAGATTCGCACCCGCGTCATGGCCGCCCGTCAGGTCCAGAGACAACGCTTCTCCAAAACCAGGGAAAAAATCTACGCCAATGCGCAAATGAGCACGCGCCAGATTCGCACCTACTGCGAGCTGAGCGCCGACGCCGAGCGGCTGCTCGAGCGCGCCATGCAGCAGCAGGGCCTCACCGCGCGCGCCCACGATCGCATCCTCAAAGTGGCCCGCACCATCGCCGACCTTGAGGGCGTCGAGCACCTCTCGGTAGCCCATCTGGCCGAAGCCATCCAATATAGGACCTTGGACAGGAGTTACTGGAGTTGAAGACCCCGGGGCCCCCATCGCGCCCGTGTTTGGCGCGATGGGGTGGAATTCCGTACCCTCGATCGCAGCTATTGGGCTTGACCGCCGCTCCCGCCTGACGCAACCCCCACAATTTGCTTAGGTTGAGAACTCGTCCGGCCCCGTAGCCTGCTCCGCGACTCACCAAAAAGGGGGATTACCTCGGATTGTGATGGGTCCGGATTCTCAGCCGATGAATGGATAAACTCAAAGAATCATCTCATTGCAGCTTGCAGATGCGTGGGGCCATCGGTGCACCGAGCCGCTTTCAAATTTGGTTGGCAAGCTCTCCTGCTCGTGCTGTTTTTTGCGGCAGTTCTTACCGGCTGCAGCGGATCATCGTCCGCCCCTGTTTCCCAACCGGTTGCCCCATCCACCTACTCCGTCTCCTACTCGGCCAACGGCGCAACGTCGGGGTCCGTTCCTGTCGATGGCAACAAATACTCGTCCGGCGCAACGGTCACCGTTCTCGGCAACACCGGCAGCCTGGCTCAGGCAGGCGACTCCTTCGCCGGCTGGAACACCGCCGCCAACGGCTCTGGCACATCCTATGCGCCGGGTGCGACCTTCACCATGGCCAATGCCAACGTCACGCTCTACGCTCAGTGGACACCGCTGCCAACCTACTCCGTCACCTACTCTGCCAACGGCGCAACGTCCGGGTCCGTTCCTGTCGATGGCAACAAATACTCGTCCGGCGCAACAGTCACCGTGCTTGGCAACACCGGCAACCTGGCTCAGGCAGGCTATTCCTTCGCCGGCTGGAACACCGCCGCGAATGGCTCCGGCACATCCTATGCGCCGGGCGCAACCTTCACCATCGCCAGCTCCAACGTCACGCTCTACGCGCAGTGGTCTCCCACCGGATCGACGTTCACTGTTACCTATCTCGGCAACGGGAGCACGAGCGGCTTTGGGGTCCCCGATCCCAACCAATACAAACTCGGTTACACGGTCACGGTTCTGGGCAATCTCGGTTTCTTCTTCAAGCCCGACTACGTGCTCACCGGCTGGAACACCGCCGCCGACGGCTCGGGAACAACCTATACCGTCGGCAGCACCTTCGCCATGGGTCCAGCCAACGTCACGCTCTACGCCCAATGGCAGGCCGCAAACTGGCCGCCCGTCTCCATCTGGGGCGGCGCGCGCGAGGCCGTTGCCCTCAAGGCCGATGGCACCGTCTGGACCTGGGGGATCAATTCCTCCGGCGAGCTCGGCAACGGTCTCCCTGGTGATAGCGCCATCCCCGTTCAGGTTGTCGGCCCCGGTGGCTCCGGCCACCTCACAAACGTCGTCGCCATCATGGGCGGCGAGCTGCACAATGTCGCGCTCCAATCCGACGGCACCGTCTGGGCCTGGGGCAGCAACCTCACCAATCAGCTCGGCGACGGCATGTCCGCCGGCGCCGTCAACAACACCAATTCTCCGGTTCAGGTCAGCAACCTTTCCTCGATCGTCAAGCTCGGCTCGCGGGATTACTTCACCATCGCCGTCAAGTCCGACGGCACCGTCTGGGCCTGGGGCTACGACGAATACGGCGCGCTCGGCATCGGCGTTGCCGATCGCAACTACGACTACCCCGTCCCCGTCCAGGTCCAGGGCGTCACAAACCCCATCATGGTCACTACCGGCTATGTCTTTGGCATTGCTCTTCTTCAGGACCACACCTTGGTCGCCTGGGGAAACAACGTCGACGGCGAAATGGGCAACGGAACCACCAGCAGCACCGGACAGCTCAACGCCGCTCCCATCCCCGGCCTCGACCACGTCATCTGGGTCTCCGCCGGCTGGACGCATTCCGTCGCCATCCGCTCCGACGGCACCGTCTGGACCTGGGGAGCCAATTCCTGGACCGGCGCATTCGACACCTGCAATGGCGTCTTCTGCGGCTACGGCAAGCTCGGCGACGGCACCACCAACGACCACTACACTCCCGAACAGGTGCCCGGGTTGAGCGGAGCCGTGATGGCCGTTGCCGGTGACGCTTCCACCTCCGTGCTTCTTCGCGATGGAACCGTCTGGACCTTTGGCTCCAACGGCACCGGCCAGCTCGGCGTCCCAGGCATCGCTCAGAGCCTGGTTCCCGTTCAGGTCCAGGGGCTCTGCCACGCCGTCTACATCATGACGCGCGACTTCCACAACGAGGCCCTCTGCAGCGATGGAACGCTCTGGTCCTGGGGCTCAGGAGAAAACGGCGAGCTCGGCAACGGAACCTGGGCGAACTCCGCCGTCCCCGTGCAAGTGATGCAGTTTTGAGTGCCCACTCATCCCTTGCCACTCGACGCAGTGCCTCCCGCATTCACCTCACAGCCGGACAACCCGATTGCCCACGCTCGGCGGCTCGGAGTGCGTCCATGCCCTGTTCACTTACTCGCCAACATACCCGTTACCTTGGATTCTGAATCGGTGCTGATCTTCGACCGGGAAGCCGATATTCCGGATAAGATACATCTCACGTCCGCAACGAAGCTGAGAGGCGCTCGTGCACGATGTTGCCCTTCAATCCGGCTGGGAGACCTTCCTGCTTGCCGCCCCGCTCCTGGGTATGGTGCTGGTGGGCGTCTTTCGTCTTGACGCGATCGCCGGCTCTCCGAAGCACCGCGCAGACACCCAGCGCCCACCATCCGGCATCGACGAGAGCGGACACATTCTCCTCAGCGATCCGGACGGACGCCCGTGGAGCCCAACGCGCCACCCCGAGTAACTGAAGCTCTACGTGACTCAAAAGGTTCGCCCCGCCCGCAAGATGGCAGCCGTGGGGCTGCACCGCAATTCGGCAAACCCGCGTTGCCCGTCGGCAATCGCTTGAAATCCATTGATAGTAAACGGGTTATTAGAATAGTCGCGGCTCGCCGCTCAGCGCGGGAAACTCCGGGAATTAGCTGGAGACAGCCCCTCAAATCCCTTGAAATAACTATTGACCCCTGCAAACGTAGGATATACTCTCAGAACAGCCATCCATAGAGGGCAGGTTGCGCTTTGCGGCCGGGTGTGCCCGTCAGCCATTTCCAGCATCAAACTTTGAGCGAAGGCTCCGTTGATGCCTTGGGTGCGTTCCTTGGGATCGCCGCGAATGGCCAAACAGGCGCCCGGGTGCCCCAGGCACAAACTGCACCCACGCTACGGTATGGCGTCCATTTCATAACGTGCAACGGTCCCCGAAGTTTTTGATCGCGGGGACTGCAAAGTGCGTCTAAGAGATGGAAGTAGCAATTTGGGGTGGCCCTCGTTTGTAATGGCTCCCCTCTGCCGCACTGGCGGCGCACAATGGCGCTTCCAGAGCAGGCATTTGAAAAAGAAGGAGATACACAATGCGTTCCGATCTTGTTTTTCGGGCACTTTCTCAGGTGTCCAATCGCTACCAGCTCTGTCAACTGGCAAGCAAGGCAACTCGTAAGCTTCACAAGCCGAATACACGGCTGCAGGACACCACCAACGATGTTCTGGGCCACTTTCGATTGGCCAATCCTGAAGCCGAAGCGCCTGAGGAGACGCCTGCGGCTCAACCGGTAGAAAGGCGCCGTGCGGCATAGCGGCGTCTCTCGCCGCATGGTGCGATCATTCACGCAACACTTTCAAGGCAACTCCCCGACGAAGAGGTCACATCCTTCCCGGCGCTCCACTATTCCAGATCAGTTTGGGTGATGGTTCAAGACTGGTTTGCGCCGGCTGAATTTCTGATTACCCGTCTGCAGTTTCCTCTGGAGTACTTCCCCCTCCTCTGTATCCCCACCCAACACATCCCGCCTTCGTGCAGGTGAACATGACCATTGCAGAACTCAAAGAAAAAAACATTACCGAATTAAGCCGCATTGCCCGTTCCCTTGAAATCCCGGGAACCAGCGGCCTCCGCAAGCAGGATCTAATCTTCAAGATCCTTCAGGCGCAAAGCGAAAAGGAAGGCCACATCTTCGCCGAAGGTGTGCTTGAGATCCTCCCCGACGGCTACGGCTTCCTCCGCTCCCCCGATTACAACTATCTGCCCGGCCCCGACGATATCTACGTCTCGCCCTCGCAGATTCGCAAGTTCGATCTCAAAACCGGCGACTCCATCAGCGGCAACGTCCGCCCGCCCCACGAGGGCGAGAAGTACTTTGCCCTGGTCAAGATCGAGGCCATCAACTTCGAGTCGCCTGAAGAGACGCGCAACAAAATTCTCTTTGACAACCTCACGCCGCTCTATCCGCAGGAGCGCATCAAGATGGAGACCGTGCGCGAGGGAATCAGCGGCCGCGTTATGGATCTGCTCACCCCGGTCGGCAGGGGCCAGCGCGGCCTCATCGTCGCTCCGCCGCGCACCGGCAAGACCATGCTGCTGCAGTCCATCGCCAACTCCGTCACCACCAACCACCCCGAGGTCGTGCTCATCGTGCTGCTCATCGACGAGCGCCCTGAGGAAGTCACCGACATGCAGCGCTCCGTGAAGGGCGAGGTCATCAGCTCCACCTTCGACGAGCCCGCCGCCCGTCACGTGCAGGTGGCCGAGATGGTCATCGAGAAGGCCAAGCGCCTCGTCGAGCACAAGCGCGACGTCGTCATACTCCTCGACTCCATTACCCGTCTCGCCCGCGCTTACAACACCATCGTTCCGCCCTCGGGCAAAGTCCTCTCCGGCGGCGTCGACTCCAACGCCCTGCAGCGGCCCAAGCGCTTCTTCGGCGCCGCCCGCAACATCGAGGAAGGCGGCTCGCTCACCATCATCGCCACCGCCCTCGTCGATACCGGCTCGCGCATGGACGAAGTGATCTTCGAAGAGTTCAAGGGCACCGGCAACATGGAAATCATCCTCGACCGCAAGCTGGTCGACAAGCGCGTCTTCCCGGCCATCGACATTCAGCGCTCCGGTACCCGCAAGGAAGAGCTGCTCATTCCCAAGGAAGACCTGCAGCGCGTCTTCATCCTGCGCCGCGTGCTCAACCCGCTCTCGCCCGTCGAGGCCATGGAGCTTTTGATCAGCCGACTCGAAAAGGTACGCAACAACGCCGAATTCCTGCAGAACATGAACCAGCTCTAGCCGCACCGGGCCGAAGGAACACCGCGGACCCCCGGCCTTGCTGTTTGTGCCTTGCCGGAAACGCTCCGACGCCTGGCAATTACAATGTGAGCACCTCGCAGATGAAGGGGCTGCCTCACACGTGCGCAGTTCAATTCCTTTCAGAGTCGTCTTGGCGCCTTTGGTTTTGGTCGGATGCAATCTGGCCGCTGGGTGTTCGCCGGCTCAATTGCGTGATTCATCCGTTCAAAACAATACAGGGCCCTCGGCGATTGTCCGCGTCCCACTTAAATCGTTCGGCTTGCCTGATGCATTCTTTAATCCAGGTTTTGACACAAAATGCTCTACACAAATCATTCAATACCGATTTGTCGTCTGGCTGGACGATCAGAACATCGCGGTCGGCTTCAACACAAGCCCCAACTGTAGGGTTGCTCCCGACCGCCCCGTAAATGGACAACTGCGCGTCCTCGTATTCGATCTGAGTGGAGCATTAAGAGCCAATCGAAACCTATCCTATTCGGCTGACGGAAACGGAGAGATTGTCGCTGATGGAGAGGCAATGCCTGGCCCCAATGGCACTCTTCTCATCAGGATCGAGTCCGTAAACCTCGACACAGAAGGAAGGCATGAGTCTCCGTCCGGGGTTCGTCTCCTTGATTCGCGTTTGGCGGACGTAACGCAGCGTAATGGCTTCCTTGAACAAACAACCCTGGTTGACCATGCGCTCGTGTTCCAGGACGGCTTCACAATCAGCGGTCCTCGGACCTATTCGATCCTAGATGGACCTGGGGCAAAAGACGTCTCGCACATGCAAGTGGACTGGCCCACGGGATCCATGGATCGAAAGTTCGGAGAGAATGAACTTGCCTTCATGAACTGCGGACAGGAACTCAGCCCCGGTCAGTACACCACGTCAAACGTTGTCCACGAGGGTGCGAACTTCCGGTGTTCGCTCAGCGTAATCGCAAACAATGGGAGTTTCTGGACTCAGCCTCTACAGGACGGGGAGACCGCAGTACTGGTCGGCATATTGGCAGACGGAAGCGTGGTGGGCGAGGTACACACGAAGGACTCGCCGGAACGGCTTGTCATTTGGGGAAAAGACCACACGCCGGAGCAGCTTCCCTTGGCTTCCACCCCAATTCGACGGCTCAGTTGATTCGTCGGCCCGGGATTTCTCGCGCTACGCAGCGTTCGCTACGAAAGACTCCGAATCTTGCAACCCTATTGCAAGGGTGCTCGGGAACTGCGCCGAGTCAGGCGATGGCCGATGGTACATTTTTGATCGCAAATCCAACGCGCCGATCGTGAACCGCGTATTTCCCGAGAACGGTCGGGCTGCACTATCGCCAGACGGAACGCATTATGCTTCATTTGAGGCGGGCGAGCTCCGCATATTCTTCCTTCCCAAGTAGCGTTTGGTCGAAAACTCCCGATTCATTGGACCCGGAATCCCCGGCGCGGTAAGCCGGTAGCCCGGCGAGGGTAGCCCCGGCGCCTGCCCGGAACAAGCTTCATCTCGCCGCCCGCGCTCGCCCCATGTTCATCAGCAAACCGCAAAGGCAAAGCAGGCAAACGATGCTGGAGACGATGCAGCCGATGAACCACCCGGACCACAGCTTCGTTCCCGGCGCGGCCCTCCAACCGAAGAAGGCCACTGCCGCCATTACCGCCGTGTACATTGCGCCCTGCACGTTCAGCATGACGGCCAGCACATATCCCCACGGCCGGCGCCGGCTCAGCAGCCATACCGCCGGAATCAGCAGCGACACCATGAAGCTCAAATCGACAGCCGCGATGAATCGGTATCCATTCGCGTCTCCGTTCACCGTCGGGACCGTCCCGTTGACAAGGAACCTGACCCATTGACCAATCCACAACCGGCCCACGCCAAATGCCCATAGCACCATCCAAGCAGCCACCAGCCATGCCGTGATCCGGGAGCGGAATCTGCTGCCAACTGCTTCCACATCCAGGTTGCCCATCGCCAGCGCCAGAGCGTACGCGGAGAGCGTGAAAACAACGATCAGAGGCACGTAAAGCTCAGAAACCGGCATCCCGAAGGTATAGAACGCATAGTTATACAGCATGAAATACAGCGCGCCTAGCCAGACCAGCCGCGCGCGAACCGAGCCACGCGCCGAAACAATCATCGACCCCGCCAGCACCGGAACAGCCACCACCAGCGTCACCAGGTCGTTGCCGAAAGCTGCCGCGCCCCAATTCTTGTCGCGATACCACTCCGGATAGGCCAACCCGGCAATGCACGCCGCGGCGGCCAGCACGGCCACCATCGCAGACAGCACATAGGCTGCCCGGAAGCTCTCACCTTTCCCCGCCGTCGCAGGGATCACCGAATCTTGATGGATCACATCGACTGCCATGTCGTTCCCTCCACTCGCACGAAAGTGCAGTTTGGCCGGCCCTGATGACAAACATCGCCGTACACACGTCAACGGGGACGAACCTGGGCTCAGCGAAACAGTGTTCTTTGGTTGCTCGGCTTAGAATACGCCCTTCGTTGCCGCGGAGTTCGCGCCTTTTCGCGCCGGTTCCCCAATTTCCCGGCGGTGAGCCTTGCTTTCCCCGTCCGCATCGTGCATTGTGTTCCTGTTGCCGCCATGCGAGTTCTCGCCGCCACCTGGAATAGGGCCACTTTTGCCTTGGCCGCGCTCCTTTGTTCCTTCGGAATTCGTTCTGACGCAGTTCCTCATCCGCAGGGTCGCATGGCCGCGCTGCCGCGAGTCACCCTGTGGGCATGGGAGCGCCGCGAAGACCTTCACGCGCTCAAAACGCGCCGATTCGCCGTTGCCTATCTTGACCAGACGCTGACCATCGGCCTCACCGTCGAGCGCCAACCCCGCCGCGACACGCTGATCTTTCCCTCCTCGGCCGTCCGCATCCCTGTCATTCGCATCCAAACCACCCCCGCTGCCCTCCTCAACGCCGAAAACCGCGACGAAGCCGTCCGCGATCTCCTCATCAGCGCCAATGAGCAGGGCATCGCCGCCCTCCAGGTCGACTTTGACGCCACTCGCTCCCAGCGCCCGTTCTACCGCGACCTGCTCGTCCAACTGCGCAGCCAGATGCCGTCCAGCCTGCCTCTCTCCATCACCGCCCTCGCTTCCTGGTGCAGTTTCGACGACTGGCTCGGCGGCCTTCCCGTCGACGAGGCCGTCCCCATGATGTTCCGCATGGAGCCCGATCGCCGCCGCGCCCCGCCAGACCTCGACGATTTCCGCATCCGCGAACCCCTCTGCCAATCCTCAGTAGGCGTGTCCACCACCGAGCCCTGGCCCTTTGATATCGCCGGTAAACGAATCTATGTCTTTTCCGACAATGGCTGGCAAACCGATTCGCCCCCTGACCTCGAACGGAGACTTCCATGAAATCCCGCTATCTTGCCCTGGCCGCATTCGTCGCCGCTGTCCTTCTCTTGCCCGTCCGCAACGTCGAAGCCTGCGGCCCGTTCTTCGAGGACGATGTCTTTGTCCAAACCACGAATCCCGACGATCTCGCTTCCTTTGCCAAGGGTCAGCTCGGCATCCTCCAGGCCGGCTTCGACTCTGACGAATACGCTGTCGCTTATCGCTACCTGAACGGCGGAACGCTCAGCTCCAAAGAGCAGTCGGCGCTCAAGCCGCCCAGCCCCAACCCCGACTTTGAAACACCGCAGCAGTGGCAAGCGCAACAAGACGCCGAGAAAGCCGCCAGCGCATCCCGACCGCCAAACCTCTGGCTGAAAGCTCGCGCACAGTATGCGCCGCCCGCAACGCCCGCGGCTCCCTCGCCGTCCTTCCCCACCGACTACGAGGGCAACATCGTCTTCGATCCGAACTACTTGAATTGCCCCGACGATGCTTTCGCGCGGGCAACGCTCACACTCAAGAGCCGCGCAGCTGCATGGGGCAAGCAGAGCCCGTGGCTCGTCGACTGGATTCACGGCCAGGACGCGGTCTTCTCGAACTGCGACGGAAAGAACGTCACCATCCCTTCGCCCGCTGCCACCGGCAGCCCCGCGCTCCTCAGGGCCGATCGCGCTTACCAGATCGCTGCGGCCACGTTTTACGCGAAACAATTCGACGAGGCAGCCCGGCAGTTCGCCGCCATTGCCGCCGACTCCACTTCGCCGTGGCGCTCGTGGGGCCAGTACCTCACCGCGCGCGCCACGGTCCGCGAAGCATTCGCCATGGGCAAGCCCACCAATCCATACAGTGGCAACCTCGCCAGCTACGACGCGGCCACAATGCAACACGCACAGCAGATGCTCGAAGCACTCCTTGCCCAGCCCAATCCAACGCCTCCGCGCGCCATCATCCAGAGTGAACTGAACTTCATCCGCATCCGCACCGAGCCGGAAAAGCGGGCCGCCGAAATCAGCGCCGCGCTCGCCGGGCCCGGCCCGGATCCCAACTTCGCACAGGACCTTGAGGACGTGAGCTTTTTGCTGGTTATGCATGTCGCCATCAAGAACCCGCCCCCTCTCCTTGCCTGGATCGCCGCTTGGCGCGGTTCCGGCACGGCCGCTTCTTCCTATGCGCTATGGCAGCAGAGCCACGCGCTGCCCTGGCTCGTCATGGCCTTGGCCAAGGCTGGTCCCTCCGACACATTTGTGTCCGAATTACTTGAGGAGGCCGCAAAGATCGCGCCCGCATCACCCGCCTACGACACGGTCTTCTATCATCGTGTGCGCCTGCTCGCCGCTCTCAAGCGGACCAACGAAGCGCGGGCCCTGCTCGACGCGGCTCTGTCCGCGCTCCGCCAACAAAAACCCAACTCGAAGCTGAACGCGCTCCTCGGCGAACGGGCGTCCGTTGCGTGCGACCTCAACGAGTTTCTGCAATTTGCGCCGCGCGCCACGCTTGCGACTGGCTCTGAAGGCGCTCAAGATCTGCAGGGCCAGTGCAATGCCAGGGCACATGCCGTCAACGCGCCAGCGCCCTGCCCCGAAGCCGAGCACCCACAGGAGTTCGACGAGGATGCGGCCCAGATACTGAATCGACAGACGCCACTCTCGCTTCTCATTCAGGCCGCCAACACGCAGTCGCTGCCGCAGAATCTGCGCCAGAATCTCGCCATCGTCGCATGGACCCGCAGTGTCCTCCTCGATGATGCGAAGAGTGCCGCGGCTCTCGCGCCGCTTCTGCCCAAATCACTTGGCGCCACGGCCGGCTCCAGCGTTGGTTTCCCCGCAGACCTCGCCATTCTGCGCAACCCGGGAATCCGCCCGTACCTCGAGCCAGGCATTCCGCGCGTCGCCAGCTTCAGCTATTTCGATGAGTTTCGCGACAACTGGTGGTGCAGCTCCTGGCAGGCCCTCTACTCCGAGGAGCAACAGAAGCCCACTCCGCTTCCCGTCCCGGCCTTTCTCTCATCCGATCAGCTAGCCCAGGCTGCCGCCGAATACCAGCGCCTGAAGCAGTTGCCCGATTCGGCCACCGTCATCGGCCAGCGCGTCATTGACTACGCGAACCAGAACCCCAACGATCCTGAAGTCCCCGAGGCATTGGCGCTCACCGTGCGTGCAACCCATTACGCGTGCCAAACCTATGAACCCAACCAGGCGGCTTCCACAACATCCGGATACACGCCAGTCAGCAAGGCGGCCTTTGAGCTTCTGCACCAGCGTTACCCAAAATCGCCGTGGACCGCAAAAACACCCTATTACTATTGAGCCGCACGGATGCACGCCGCCTCTTTCACGATTTCCCGCGCGCTGATAAACTAGTGATGTCGTGGGGCTGTAGCTCAGCTGGGAGAGCGCCTCGTTCGCAACGAGGAGGCCAGCGGTTCGATCCCGCTCAGCTCCACCAACGACTCAACAAAATGCGGCACGCCCTCTCGTGCCGCATTTTTGTGTCGCAACTGCGTCGCCGCTCGCGGTATTTCCCGCTGTCGGCCCCGGTCGCTCCGCAATGGAAGGACAAGGACATTTCCGACGGGAAACGCCCTTAACCCCGCTTGGTATTGTCGGGTGATTCTTTGTCTGACTACGCCCGCTGAATCTTCGCCTCAGAGACAACGGAATCCAGTTCCCTCATCGGTGGCTTGCGGCGCGAGAAGGGTTCGTCCCACTGACCGCCGCTAGAATCACGCTCGTCTGGGGTCTCCGTTTCAGTATGGAGGATTCCTACTGGTTGATTGCCACGCTCGACGAACTCCTCTTGCTGTCGGGCAGGCTCGACATTCTCTTCCTCCCCACTCGGGTCTCCAACAGCGGTCGCCACCCTCGTCGCGAAAGCCGGCACGACAGAATGATCCCTGTCCACCTCATCGAGCGCTTCAATCAGCCAGCGCGGATCGCCAAGATCTTCCCCATCCGGATTCCGATTCTTGGTGGGAAGCGCCTCAAAAATTGACAGTGCTTGTGAATGAGACCCTTCTTGCCGGTTGTGAAGTTCATCTTGCAGTCGTTCGGGAATCGCACCAGACCCCCGCGGTCGATCCTGATCGCGCACAAGACGTGGAGTCTTTCTAACCTCCGCTGCAATGCCCTTGGGGCGCACTGCCTCTCCATCTGATCGGCGCTCTAGACTCCATTCCTGCATGGATGCCAATCGAATGAGCGGCCTGAAAAACTCCAGAGTGGCGTCCTGCGCACTCTTCTTCGTGTATTCCCAGAATCTTAACCACGGTTGGACGTTCATAGTCTCTTACTCACCGTCCATGCGAATTGTGTAACCCGTTGGATGAGCATGCGCAAAAAGAGGAAAGTGCCGACGGTGACGAGAGTGAACGCTATCAACTCTACTTCCCACTTGATGATTGGGCTCAGACCGTACTTCTCGACAAACGCCCGGTTTGCCAACCAGCGCAGTCCCAGATCAATCGCGATCGCAACGCAGCTAATCGAGAGAAAATAGAAGGTTGCTAGAATCGCGTGAACTGCCATTCCCCAAATGCGTAAGCCAATCGGAAGCGGCAGCTCCGCCAGAGCCTCTCCGGCCTCATCTAATTGATTCTCTAGGGACATTGGTTTCCAAAGATATCACCCCTGACCAGTTTATGCAAGCTTTTCCACAGCACGGGGCCGGCTTATAGCGGTTTCGGAAATAGCGTATCCGCATTCAGATCAGTCAAGTCGTCGCGACCCCAAGGCCGGGGTCCCCACGGACAGGTCTTGGTCCGTGGGGTGGAAGGAGCGACGACCCTAAATGCCGCCATGACCGGACACAGTATTTCCGAAACCGCCGTAGGACAGCACCTGGAGCGTATTCCCTTCAGGGACCCACGAGCTATGCCCATATTGGATGGCCCACTTCTTCGGGGGAATGCAATCGCATTGGACCTTGCTGTTGGCTTTTGCCGGCGGTGGAGCGTGGAGAAGCTGCAGCGATGGCCTGAAACGATGAGGAGAACGATGCAGAGAAGTAGATGTGTGGCAAATCACACACCCCTCCGCACCCATTTGACCGGATGAGTCTGCGCTTCGGCAGGCCTCCCGCACTCGGGCTCCACTGGGAATACCGAAAGGCTGATAGATGAAAGCTGGCGGTTCTAGCTGAACAAATCCTTCATCTTCTCCATCAGGCTCGGCGACGCGGGCTTGTTCTCTACCGTCATCGTCTCCGCCAGCTTCGCCACCAGCTCGCGCTGCGCGCGGTTGAGCTTGCGCGGAATCTGCACCACCACCTTCACGATCAGGTCGCCGGTTCCCCTTTCATTCAGGAAGGGAACGCCGCGCCCGCGTATGCGCAATTCCTTGCCGCTCTGCGTGCCCTCGGGAATCTTGATGTTGATCGGGCCGTCCATGCCGGGAATCTCGAATTCCGCGCCCATGGCAGCCTGCGGAAAGCTGATGGGAATCACGCAGTGGAGATCGTGGCCGTGGCGCTCGAAAAAGTCGTGCGGCCGGATCGAAAGAATCACGTAGAGATCACCTTTTGGGCCGCCGAGCCGGCCCGCATCGCCTTCGCCGGCGTAGCGGATGCGCGTGCCCTCGTCCACGCCCGGCGGCACCTTCACGTTGAGCTTGACTTCGGTGGCCGCGCGCCCCTCGCCGCGGCAGGCGGAGCAGGGATCGCCAATCACGGAGCCCGTGCCGCCGCAGGCGACGCAGGTGCGCGCGACAGAAAAGAATCCCTGCTGATAGCGGATCTGGCCGCGTCCCTGGCAGTGGCTGCAGACACCCGGGCCCCGCCCTGAGGCGCTCCCTCTGCCGTTGCAAACGCTGCACGTCTCCCGGCGGCGAATCTTCACCTCTTTATCCGTCCCGAAGATCGCGTCTTCAAAGTCGATGGTCAGGTCGAATCGCAGGTCATCGCCCCGCTGCTGGCGCGGGCCGCGCGAGGCCCCGTGCGGCATGCCGCCCATCGAAAACATCTCGCCAAACAGGTCGCCGAAAATGTCGCCCAGGTCCACGCTGCCGGCAAACGGCCCCGCGCCAAAGCCCTGCGCGCCCAGGCCGGCGTGCCCGTAGCGGTCGTAGGCGGTGCGCTTGTCGGCATCGCTTAGCACCTGGTAGGCTTCGCTGGCCTGCTTGAACTTCTCCTCGGCCATGTGGTCGCCGGGGTTGCGGTCAGGGTGATACTTCAGCGCCTGTTTACGGTACGCGCTCTTCAATTCCTGATCGCTGGCGTCGCGGCTGACGCCCAGAACCTCGTAATAATCTGCTTTGCTCACTCTTGTATTAGAACCCATTCGACCTTCGAATCAGCTTCTAGCTTCATTCACTCACTTGCTTCGGATTGTGCGCCACGCGCACCAGAGCCGGCCGCAGCAGCCGCTCGCGCATCCTGTAACCGCGGCGCACCTCCTCAACCACATGCTGGTCCGGTACATCGTCGCGCTCCACCGTGCCCAGCGCCTCATGAATGTGGGGATCGAAGGCCTCGCCCACCGTGGGAACCGCCTTCACCTGCATCTTCTCGAGAATCTCTTCCATCTGTTTCACAATCAGGCTCACGCCGGAGCGCAGTTGATGCGCCGATCCAGTCGATTTGAGCGCCAATTGAAAGTTGTCCAGCACCGGCAGGAACCGCTCCACGGTCTGGCTGGCGACATATTCCCGATACTCGGCCCGCTCCCGCTCCGCGCGCTTGCGCGCATTCTCAAACTCAGCCTGCAACCGGGCCAGGCGATCGAGCAACTGGTCGCGCTCGGCCTTCAATTGCTCCAATTCCGTCTGGGCAGGCGCCTCGGCCGCGGCTCCGGCCCCCGCCTCTTCCGCGAGCTCAGTCGCACTGGCAAGCTCCTCCTCAGCCGTCGGCGCCGGCAACTCGGCCGAGGGGTCGATGTTCGCTTTCGCTCCTCCCCGCGTTGTCTTTGGCGATTGCGCCTCGGTCAATTCTGTCTCCTGCTTCCACATGATTCCGCACATTCTCCGAAAGGTTCGATAGCGTCATCTATTCGATGAGATGCAACGCGTTCGGCTGCAGGCTTCCGCGCCAACCGGCGATGCGCACCATCCCATACTGGACACCTCGCTCGCCGTCAGCACGCGCCGCGCTTACGCAGAAGGCACGTCAAGGATGCGCTCGGAAAGGTGGGCAATGTAGCTCACCGCCTGAATCATCTCCTGATATTGAATCCGCGTAGGAGCGATCACCGCCACCGTGCCCAGATTGGCGCCGCCCAGCCGAGCCGGCGCGCCGATCAGCACCAGGTCCTGCATGGCTGGCGAGGCCTCGTCCAGGCCTACCACCACGCGCACCTCCTGCTGGCGCCCGTCCACGTAAGCGTTCAGCAACTCCACCAGGCGCTGCTTGGCCTCCAGGGCCAGCAGCATCTGGCGCAGCCGCTCGCGATCCTGCTCGGCGCTGATAAGGTTCGCGATTCCTTCCACGAAGATCGTGGGCTCGGCTTCATCGCCGGCCAGCGCGCCCTTGCGGCACAATTCCTCCACCGACGTCAGCAACTGCCGATAGGCTTCGCGCTCGATTTCCATGCGGCGCGCCACTTCGGCCCGAATGCGCTCGATCGGCCAGCCGCGGAAGTTCTCGTTCAAATAGCTGCCCGCCGTCTCCAATTCGATCGGCGTCATCTCATGATCGAGTGCCAGCACGCGATCCTGCACGGCACCCGCCTGCGTCACCAGCACGGCAAGGACGCGGCCCGTGGAAAGGCGCGAAAAGTGAATGTGCTCCAGCACCTGCCCTGCGGTCGACGTCGCCAGGGCCACACCCAAACCGCTGGAGATGAGCGCCAGCACGTGCGAGGTGCGCTCCAGGTACTCATGGGTGCTCACTACCCCGGAATAGCTTTCTTCAATCTGCCCCCGCCGAGCCTCGCTCAACGGCAATTCCATGCTTCCCGGCACGGTGCCGCTGGTGTAAGCCGCCGCTGCGGCCCGCCCCGCTTGCATGATCTGTTCCACGTAGTAGCGGAAACCCGCCGCCGTAGGAACGCGGCCGGCCGAAGTGTGAGGCTGCTCCAGCAAGCCCGCCTCGCCCAGCGCCGCCATCACGTTCCGCAGCGTCGCCGAACTTAACCCCTCCCGGCTGGCAAACAAGCGCGCAACCGCCTGCGAAGCCACCGGCTCTCCGGTGGCAATATACAGGTCGATGATGGCGGTCAACACCAGCCGCTCACGCGGACTCAGGCGCGTATCGGGCATCTTGCCTGCTCTCCGTCCTCTTCGGCACGCGGCGCAAGCCGCGCGACGGACCGGGGGTGCCACTCGCTAAGTGCTACTTTTTCTTGCACTTACAAAGGGAAATCGACACACCCTTTCGCCTTGATCTTACGGATTGCAAGCAGGCACTGTCAAGGCACGAAAGGGTTACGCAACGGGGCCCGAGCCGCTGAATTCATTCAGAACGGCACGGATGCAGAGCCGCGCCGGAGTGAACCCGGGGCGGAGGCATTTCCTTGTTACGAAAGGCACGGAACACGGGATACATGAACCACGTTTGATGGTATTGTGGAACCGACCGCCGCTTACGACGGCCGCAAGCAGGCGAGCAGGCCCGGGTGCCGAACAAGCCCTGGTACTGAGCAGAATGGAAATGCGGCCGAGGGATGTCTTTTTGGAGGGGCCTATGAACCGGATCGTCCGCATCTTGCGCTGCCAATCAATCCTCATCATGGCCGCAGCCTTTGCGTTGATCGTGGCGGCGCCCACATGCCAGGCGCAGTCTGTCGCGCCGCTCGACAAGCATGCCCGCAAGATCGAAAAGCGGCTCGCCAAGTTTCGGCCAGGCACCTATCTTGACTTTGCATTCCGCGACAGCTCTGAGACCTTCGGCTCCCTGGGCCCGCTTTCCGCTGCCTCATTCCAGTT
This sequence comes from uncultured Acidobacteriaceae bacterium, assembly GCA_963836525.1. Classification (GTDB taxonomy): domain Bacteria; phylum Acidobacteriota; class Terriglobia; order Terriglobales; family Acidobacteriaceae; genus Telmatobacter. The sequence continues at coordinate 534,061 of CAWIJW010000003.1, read as the reverse complement.
CACCGATGCGGATAGCAACAAGACCGAGACGCACCTTTACGCCGAAGTGGCGCGGGTGAAGAAGGCCAAGGAATACATTGGCCAGGGCTCAGAGCCCAAGCATCATCTTCACCTCTTGGTTCCGGTTCTGGTAGGCGCCGGTGCTGCAGCAGCCGGCATAGCGACGTACGAAGCCGTGCGCTGATCCGGCGCCAAGCGCCACACAAGCAAGCTCAGAACGGCTGCTCCCCGCCAAGCCCTGGTTGCGTCAGCGTCCGCCACATCACCCCAGCGTCAGCCTCCCAGTCATTCTCTTTCCTTCTTCCCGGCTGGTAGATTTGTAACAGCACCGCGAGAGCTCGCTGGCCCGATTGCTTTGCGCCGGGAAAGAGCCCATGTTCCACCGCACTGAAGATCTACGAATTCAACGGACCCAGGTCGTCCTTCCCCCGGTCTTCCTCGAGGAAGAACTTCCCATCACCGAAGCCGCTTCGGCGACCATTTACAACGCGCGCAGCGAGATTCAAGCCATCCTGAATGGCCGGGACGACCGCCTTCTCGTGCTCGTCGGGCCCTGCTCCATTCATGACGCCAAAGCGGCCCGCAAGTACGCCGGTCTGCTTAAAGGTGCCATCGACGAGTTTGCCACCGACCTGCGTATCGTCATGCGCGTCTACTTCGAGAAGCCGCGCACCACCATCGGATGGAAGGGACTGATCAACGATCCGCATCTCGACGGCACCTTCAAGATCAACGACGGCCTCCGCCTCGCCCGCCATCTGTTGCTTGATCTAGCCGGAATGGGCGTGCCCACCGGAACCGAATTCCTCGACATGATTTCGCCGCAGTACATCGCCGGACTGGTGAGTTGGGGCGCCATCGGCGCCCGCACCTCTGAGAGCCAGGTGCACCGCCAACTCGTCTCCGGCGTCTCCTGCCCCGTGGGATTCAAGAACGCGACCTCCGGCGATGTGCAGGTGGCCATTGACGCGGTGCTCTCGGCCTCCTACTCGCACACCTTTCTTGGCCACACGCATCACGGCCAATCAGCCATCTTTGTCACCACCGGCAACCCCGATTGCCACATCATTCTGCGCGGCGGCCGCAAAACCGTGAACTACACGGCAAACTGCGTGGCCGAAACCTCCGCGCTTGATGGAGCGCGCTGGCGTCGCGCCGCGCATCATGATCGACTTCAGCCACGCCAATAGCCAAAAGGACTTCCGCCGCCAGGCCGTCGTCTGCCACGATGTCTCCGCGCAGATCGCTGCCGGCAACCGCAACATCATCGGCGCCATGATCGAAAGCAACCTGGTCGCTGGCTCGCAGAAGCTGATCCCCGGCCAGCCTCTCGTCTACGGCCAAAGCATCACCGACGCCTGCATCGACTGGAACGAGACCCGCACACTCCTCGCCGAGCTCGCCGCCGCCGTCCGCTCCCGGCGCAGCGCTGGCAAAGGAGCGGGCGGATAAGAGAAGGTTGGAGGCCGAGTCAATTACTAAACCACCCTCGTGGCGGATACCGATTTGCAGGCGTCAATTCCTGAGCGCGAACCGGTGCATTTGCCTTAGAATTCTCACCGTTGATCGGCGCCAGACGGTTGAAGCTGCGGAGCGAGAGGTTGCTCTGCTCATGGGGATACGAATCACGCCGGCGACCGGGGACCTTTGCCGCAGCGGAAGCCGTCCCCTCATTGAGGAATCTCAACAGAGAGGGGGACAATCCCATGCATGCAAGCGAGAGCGTATGGCTCCGGCAAAAACCGCATAGCAAGGCATTCGCCGTGCTTCTCGCCGGAGTCTTTGCCGCCACCGTCGCCGGTGGCAGAGCAGACTGCCAATCCGTCCCGGCCGCCGGCCCCCCACCTGTCATCAAGAACTTCACGGCATCCCCGCCGCTGGTCATGGTGGGGCAGAACGCGACCCTCTCCTGGGATGTAACCGGCGCCACAACGCTGAGCATCGACAGCGGCGTGGGTACGGTCACAGGGACCAGCATCAATGTGAAACCGCAGCAGAAAACGATCTATCTTCTGACGGCGGTAAACGCTGCGGGAGGATCAGATTCGTCGGCGATGGTGGTCGTGGTGGATTGCAACGGCCTCCCCCACTGCTCCGATGTACATGAGGCCGCTGCGAGTGGCGATCTGGGAAAGCTCAAGGCCCTGCTCAAACAACAGCCTGATCTAGTTTCCAACAAGGACCACAACGGAATCGCGCCATTGGAGGTGGCGGCAGCTCTGGGCCACAAGGACGTGGCGGAATTGCTCTTGGCCAACAAGGCCGACGTCGAAGCCAAGGACAACAACGGTTGGACGCCTTTGTTCGCGGCAGCGGATTTTGACCGCAAGGACCTGGCAGAATTGCTTCTGGTCAACAAAGCCGATGTCAACGCAAGGAACAACAACGGCTCGACACCTTTGATCCTGGCGGCGGAAGACAGCCGCGAAGACGTCGCGGAATTGCTGCTGTCTAACAAAGCCGAGGTCAATGCGAAGAACAACAGTGGCTGGACGCCTTTGTACCTGGCGGCGGGACATGGCCGCAAGGATGTGGCGGAATTGCTGCTGGCCCACGGGGCCGACGTCAATGCCAGAGACAACGGAGGTCTTACGCCTCTGTTTGTGACGGCAGCTTCTGGCTACACGGATGTGGCGGAACTGCTGCTGGCCCACGGAGCCGACGTCCAAGCCGGGGACAGCATCGGCGAAACGCCTTTGCACCTGGCGGCCCTTTGGGGCTCCAAGAGCGGGGTGGAATGGCTGCTGGCCAGGAAAGCCGATGTCAATGCCAGGAGCAACAGCGGCATGACGCCTTTGCACGAGGCGGCGCTACAGGGCCACAAGGACGTGGCGCAATTGCTGCTGGCCCACGGGGCCGACGTCAATGCCAGGAGCAGCATCGGCGAAACGCCTTTGCACGTGGCGGCAGCTTTTGGCCACAATGACGTCGTGGAATTCCTGCGCCAGCATGGCGGCAGCGAGTGATTCCCCGGTAAGCCCGTCCTCACAGCTCACCGCGGCATCGCTACGCCGCACCGGGGAAGGCTTCGATCCTCGGCCGTCGCTCGTCTACGGCCGGAGCATCACCGGCGCCTGCTTCGATTGGGCCGAAACCCAAACGCCGCTCGCCGAGCTCGCCGCCGCCGTCCGCTCCCGGCGCAACGCGAAGTCGGAAGGCAAGAACTGAGTCGATAGCCTTATCGGAGAGGAAAAGGGGAGGGAAATGGAACAAACGCCAGATGCACTTAACTTGCCCCTTCCGTTCATCACCTATCCCAGGGACGAGATGGAGCTGCGGAAGAGAATCTGGATTGGAAGTAACTCTCGCCACGGTTACGGGCTTGAGTACATTCGAAAGACTCACGAGAATTGTTGCGCATATTGCGGTAGACTACTCACCGAAGATTACGATGCCTGGGCAACAATGGTGCTCGACCATGTTGTCCCAAAAAGCGTCTGCAAGGATCTCAATGTCGAAGAATTCTGTTGGTCCCTCGCGAACGCGGTCCTCGCATGCGCGACGTGCAACGGATTCGATAACCACTATAAGCCGTCCTCAAAACGTCAAATTACGACGTTCCAAGAATTCTTGAACCTGCGGGACGAGATTTTTGTCGAGCGCTGGAAACGGGTTCAGGATAAGCGCAAAGATGAACAGAAGTTCTTCAAAGGGAAAGTTGAGCACGTCTTTGTTTGAGTCAGGAGAAAGACCTTCGTTTCTCCTGCTACCTCTTACGGTGCGCTCTCGATCTGCTGCGAAATCCAACGGTTCAGGCTCACGCCCTCGACCGCAGCCCGCAAGGCGGCTTTGCGGTGCAACTCCGGGTCGGTCCGCAGTAGGATCTTCCCGTTGTAAGGCCGGTCGGGCTCTTGGCCGGTCTCCGCACAGTACTCCAGATAGCTGTCAATGCTTGCACGGAAAGCGCGCGCCAGTTCCTTCGCTGTCTTGCCCTCGAAGTGGATTACATCTTTCAGGCCTGCGACAGTTCCGGAAAACGTATTGTCCTCCGCATCAAAGCCGATCGGACCCGCAAGATATCCCTTGTATTCCATCATGGCTTCACCCCCGCATTGAGAAGAAACTGCCTCACTGCCTCAACCGCTCCCTTCTTGGTTTCCGGCCGAGGATGAGGGCGATGAAAGACGGCGATCACCCCGTTCAACCGGGCGGCCACGCGGCTGCCCTCGCGCTGGCTGATCTCGCCTCCCAAAGCGCGAATCAACGATTCAATGGCAGACCAACGAATGTTCGCTCTCGTTGGGCGCGAAAAGATGGCGTCCAGCGTAACCCGATGTGCTTTCTTCATTTCGGGAGAATCCTAGCCCATTACCCCAAAGCACACAACCACAATGATAGCACATTCCGCTATCACGCGGGCTACAGCCTGGACTCCTTATGCCTTCCCCATCACCACCGTATGCGGGCTCATCGGAATCGGATGCGCGGTGATCCCTTTGAACCCTGCCTCGGTGTGCATCGCGGTCAGCTCGCTGAACGTGTAGGCGTCGCCATTTGCCGTCGAAGCCAGCATGGTCATGGCGAAGGCCGCGGGCATCGGCGGAGAAATGCGGTCTTCATTGGGCACAAACTCCAGCGTCGCCGCCCGTCCGCCCGGCTTCAGCGCCGCACGAACCTTCCTCAGCAGGCCCACGCACGTCGGCTTGTCGAAGTGGTGCAGAAAATTCGTCAACAGCACCACATCGTACGGCCTGCCGAAGTCCACCTCAAACGCGCTGCCCGGCAGCATGTTGTAGCGGTCCTTCACGCCGGCCTTCTCCGCATTCTTCAGGGCCACGCGCAGCACCGGCGCCCAATCCAGCCCCGTCACATGCGCTTGCGGGTTCTGCTTCGCAATCTCGATGCCAAACAGCCCGTGGCCGGCTGCGATATCCAGCACGCGCATCGGCCCTTTGTGCCCTTCCAGCACCACCGCGCCCAGCGGTCCCGCCATCGGTCCCATCATCGGCGCCATCTGTTCGGCAAACAGCACCCACACCGGATTCTCCGGCTCCACAGTGCCCGCGCCCGGCAAAGTGGTTCGGCCATCGCGCACCACCTCCGCCAGGCGGTCGAAAGGCACTCGCAGCTCGGGAGTGCTGAGGAACTGCGCCACGGAAGCCATGCATGCAGGCGAGCGCGGGTCAAGGAACGCTGCGCTTGTCGGCGTGTGCCGGTAGCGTCCGTTCTCCTTCACCAGGACGCCGTTGATGGTGAGGAAATCGCACAGGATGCGGATGCCCCGTTCCGATGCCTTTGCGTGGCGCGCGATAGAGGCCGCATCACCCGGCCCCTCACCCACCGCTCTGAAAATGTCCAGCTCAATTGCGGCCTTCAGAGCCGCTGTGCGCTGGTGCGATTGCACCATCTCGAAAACCAGCCCCGGATTCAACGGGACTTCCGAGGGATTCCCTGCTTGCATGCCTGGTTGCATCATCGACCTCCTTCTTTCGCCCAGCGGGGTTTTGAATTTTTGGGGAGCCCGGGTCTGGGCTCACAGAGTGTATCACCCGCCGCGCCTGCCTGTGCAACCACCTCGCCGCGCGCGCAGCGCCGTCCGCGAAGTGTGGTCGCGAAGCGCCCCACCAGCCGCGCTTTCAGTGAACGCGCAGGGGTCGCCATCGCGCCGCCACGATACATTGAAGGGTTGTGCGTCTCCGCTTCTCTATCCTGCGCCTGCGGCAAAGGTCGATCGTGCGCGCCATCGTGTTGTCCGTGGGCGCCTTCGCCGCCAGCTTGCGCCTGGCCGGCTTTCCCCACATCGAGAACCTGCACGGCTCGCGATGGCAGATCCTCGCCTTGCTGGTTGCTGCGTGGGGCATGGTGGAGACGGCCCGCTGCCTGCAGCGGCGATGGAGCTTCTACCATGCAGGCGTACTCATCCTGCTCTATGCCGACCTGATGATCCTGGCGGCAATCGTGGTCATGCTTGCCGTGCCGTGAGAGCCCGCGCGGTGCAACAACTCTCATGCGGCTCTGGCGCGCCGCCGTGTAGCATGTCAGAGTGCTCAATCGGCAGTCCTCGCGGCAGCCAATTCTTGACTGCTGCCTCACGCGCCGTTTAAGCCTGAGATTTTCCGGAGGAAGCGATGTTAAAAGGATTTCGAGATTTCATTCTGCGCGGAAACGTCGTGGATCTGGCAGTAGCCGTGATTCTCGGCGCGGCATTCAATGCCATCGTGGCTTCGCTTGTTGCCGACGTGTTGAACCCGCTGATCGCCGCCACCATTGGCAAGCCGGATTTTAGCGGCGTCGTTCTCAACGTGGGCGGCGGGCTGATCAAAGTGGGCAGTTTTCTCAACGCCGCGGTCGCGTTTCTCATTGTTGCGGCCGTCGTGTACTTCGCCATCGTGGTGCCGATGAACAAGCTTCAGGCGCGTCTCAAAAAGCCGGAGGCCGCGGCAGCTCCCACAACAAAATCCTGCCCGGAGTGCCTGAGCGAGATTCCGCTGGCGGCGCGCCGCTGCGCGCACTGCGCTCAGCCCGTGGGTTGACGTTCCATTCCAATCACTCAAAGGGCCCAGTCCATGACCTTGCGCCCCTCATTTGCGTTTTCACTCCTTGCCGCGGTTTCGCTTTTGAGCCCGCCATCGCACCCGTCGGCTGCGCAGGCGGCGCCACAAGACGGCCTTGGCTACATCGATTTCAGTGCGGAAGCAAAGCTTGAAGAAAAGTTCCTCGCCGTGCCCGACCCGAAACTGGCCGGCGAGGAACTCAAGACGCTCACCGCCGAACCTCACCTGGCGGCTACGCCTGAGGACCACAGAACCGCGGAGTACGTGGCGCGGAAGTTCCGCGCCGCCGGTCTCGAGACCACAATCGTTCCCTACCGCGTGCTGCTCAACCAACCCAAAACGGTGCGCGTCGAAGCCTTCGACGAGGCCGGCCATCTGCTGATCGCCGGGCCCACGCGCGAACACGTGAATGGCGACCCCGGCCAGGACGACCCGCGCGTCGTGATGCCCTTCAACGGCTCGTCTGGCTCAGGCGATGTAACCGGCGATGTCGTCTACGCGAATTACGGTCGCCTCGAGGACTTCAACGAGCTCGCCGCGCAGCACATCGACCTCCACGGCAAAATCGTGATCTGCCGCTATGGCTCGGACTTCCGCGGCGTCAAGGTCTACCTGGCCGAGCAGCGCGGCGCCGCTGGCGTGCTCCTCTATTCCGACCCGCAGGACGACGGCTACTACAAAGGTGACCCGTATCCGCTCGGCCCCTGGCGGCCTGAAACCGCCGTCCAACGCGGCTCGGTGCAATACCTGTTCCGCTATGCCGGCGACCCTGAAACTCCCGGCGTGGCCTCCACGCTCGATCTGCCCGACTCGGCCCGTATCAAGAACTTCGAAGGGCCCGAAGGCAATCAGCCGCGCATCATCTCCATTCCCCTCAGCTATCACGACGCGGCGCCGATCCTGCAGGCGCTCAAAGGGCCCGGAGTCCCGCAAGGCTGGCAGGGTGCGCTGCCCTTCCGCTATCACTTGGGTCCCGGCGGAGTGAGAGTCCACCTCGTCTCGCAGCAGGACTATCAGCGCCGCATCATCTGGGACGTGATCGGAAAGATCGAGGGCGCGCAGGATCCCGGTGCCTGGATCATCGTTGGAAATCACCGCGACGCGTGGGTCTATGGCGCGGCCGATCCCTCCAGCGGCACCGCCGCGATGCTTGAGGCGGCGCACGGCCTCGGGGCGCTGCTCCATCAAGGTTGGCGCCCCAGGCGCACCATCGTTTTCTGCAGTTGGGATGCCGAGGAGGAGGGCCTGATCGGCTCCACCGAATGGGTCGAGCAGCAGGGTCGCACCCTCGACCATGCCGTCGCTTACTTCAACGTCGATGTTGGCGTCTCGGGTCCTGATTTTTCGGCTGCGGCTGTGCCTTCGCTCAAGGAGTTCATTCGCGACGTCGCTCGTTCGGTTCCCAGCCCGGTGGAGGGGTCGGTCTTTCTTCAGTGGCGTCTCAAGCCTTCCACCGGCAGCGAGCATCGCGCATCGAATGCGCCGCTCATCCAAGGCGAAGAAGTCCACGTGGGCGATCTTGGCTCGGGCTCCGACTTCACTCCCTTCCTGCAACATGCTGGAGTCCCCGCAACGGACGTCACTTCCAGCGGCCCCTACGGCGTCTACCACTCGACCTTCGACGACTTTGCCTGGTTCACGCAAAACGCCGATCCGCATTTCGTCTATCTGCAGGAGATGGCGCGCGTCCTCGGCCTCGAGGCATTGCGCATGGCCGATGCCGATGTGCTGCCCTACGATTACGTCGCCTACGCGCGCGAAATCTCCGCCTACATCGATGCGGCGAAGCGAAATGCCTCCGGCGCCGGTCTCAACTCGCTCGACTTCGCTCCTGCCCAAGCCGCGGCCACGCGTCTCGCCGCCGCCGCGCAACGAGCCTACGCCCTCCAATCCGCTCCCTCTGGCGATGTGACCAGGTTGAATCTCGCCCTGCGCCAAACAGAAACCGCGCTGCTCTCCGAATCGGGCCTGCCCAATCGCCCGTGGTACCGGCACACCATCTACGCCCCAGGTGAGTTCACCGGCTACTCCGCTGTTGTCCTCCCCGGCGTCAACGAGGCCATCGACGCTCGAAACCCAACCCTTGCCGCGCAGCAGTTGACGGTATTGACTCAAGCCCTTGACCGCGCCACAGGCGTCCTCGACTCGGTACGCTGAAAAGTCCCGCCGCCCGCAACTCATTACGTCGGTAATCCACCCCATCACCGCAAGTAGCAGGCACTCCCTGCCTCCAATTGGCCATGCTCTCCCACCGAGGAGTGATTCCCCACCGATAGACGGGAGCGCTATCGTCCAGTCGCAGGCTGCCGATGAAGCCAAATAGTTATGTGGCAGCGTATTTGGAGGGAAACCCTCCATGGTTGACTTCCTTCTCGGTTTTGCCTTCGTCGCGATGATCCTTTCGCCGGCGGTTGTGGCCTCGGTACGACGGGCCAAGACCCACGGTCGCGACAACTGAGGTGCTTGCTATGGTTGACTTGGTGATCGAACTCGTCCTGATCGGAATGATCCTGGTGCCGATGATCGTAACCTCTTTGCAGCCGGCCAAAGCTGTCAGCCAGGCCAGCTCACCATCGTTCCGCAGATTTCGCCGCAGCGATTAACGCGCCCGCTCGGCCTCCCGCCCCGCGCGCGCTCGCGCACCCTTCTGCGCCCTTCTACGCGTGCGTCCCCAATCCCTCCGCCCCATCCCCTGCTCCGCTGTCCCCATGTTCCGCGAATCCCTCGTCCTTGTTCCTTGTCTTCTCGGTCCCTCGTTCCCTCGGTCCCTTGGTGCCTGTCTCCGGTTGACCCGCGGCTTTCCGCCTCGTATCGTTAAAGAAGGAGCATCATGAAGCCCCCCTATAACACCTACCGCATCGGCATCGCAGTCGTTGTCATCCTCGGCACCATCGCCTGGCTTGCATTCACGGGCTACGGCTCCAGCAAGAGCTACTACGTCACCATCGCCGAGCTCGGCGGAATGGGCGACAAGGTCTACCACCGCCAACTGCGTGTGGAGGGCTTTGTCCAGCCTGGCTCCATTCAGCAAAACGGCACCCACGTCGATTTTGTGCTCAACGAGTTTGAGAGCCATTCGCCCAAAGCCTCCGGTGGACGCCTTCTCAGAGTCAGCTACAAGGGCTCCGAGCCGCCCCCCGACACCTTCAAAAACGACGCCCAGGCGCTCGCCGAAGGCACCTATGGCCGTGACGGCGTCTTTCATGCCACGGTGCTTCAGGCCAAATGCGCCAGCAAGTACGCGCCTCAGCAGCCCGGCGCAACGCCCTCCACTCCGGCCGCTCCGCCCGCAACCAAGCCGAACACCGCCTCGGCTCCGGCGGACGCGCCTCCCGCCTCCGCCCAAACCGCCGCCAACTGATCGAATGAACGCCACCGCCACCGATGCCGGCCGCTCAACCCTCTGCGCGCGGCCCGATAACGCGCGACTCGATCGGGTGTCGAAGCTCTTCGGCAGTTTTGCCGCCCTCCGCCAGGTCTCACTCGACCTCTCGCCCGGCCGCTGTTACGTCCTGCTCGGCGAAAACGGCGCCGGCAAGTCCACGCTCCTGCGCATTCTCGCCGGCCTGCTCCGCCCCAGCCACGGCACGGTTCGCGTCTTCGGCGCCTCCGAGCCGCACCAGGTCCGCGCCCGCATCGGCTACATGAGCCACGCGCCCATGATCTACGACGAGCTCACCGCCCAGGAAAACCTGCGCTACTTCCGCTCGCTCTATCCCGGCCGCGACTGCCTTACTCCCGCTGAAGCCCTGCGCCAGGTCGGCCTCGACCCCGAACTCAACCGCCTCCTCGGCCAGTACTCGCAGGGAATGCGCCAGCGCACCTCGCTCGCGCGCGTGCTGCTTCCTGTCCCTGAGCTGCTTCTTCTCGACGAGCCCTTCTCCAATATGGATATCGAAAGCGCCCGTCAGATGGTCGAGCTCCTCTCGGGTTTCCGCCACACCGATCGCACCATCGTCCTCACCACCCACCAGCGCGACCTTGCCCTTCCCATCGCCGATTTCATCATCACCCTCCACGCTGGCCGCATCGCTTCATTGGAACCAGGGAGCCCGCCACAATGAAGACCAACGGCGCACGCTTCCTCGAATCCCTCGGCATCCCCTTCGAACTCCGCGAGTACGAGGTCGATCCTCACAATCCCGACGACCTCACCGCCATCGCCGTCGCCAAAAAGATCTCCATGCCCGCCGAACAAGTCTTCAAGACTTTGCTGACAACCGGCGGCGCCCACGACCACGCCTTCGCCGTCATCCCCGGCAACGCAGCTCTCGATTTCAAAAAGCTCGCCCGGTCAGCCGGCTGGCGCAAAGCCGAAATGGCGCCCCTCAAGGACGTGCAGCCCCTCACCGGCTACATCCGCGGCGGCGTCACCATCTTCGGCGCAAAAAAGCCCTACCCCGTCTTCATCGATGAATCCGCCATCCTCTTCGATCGCATCGGCGTCTCCGCGGGAACACGCGGCACGCAGTTGATCCTCGCGCCCGCCGACTATCTCCGCGCCGCCGCCGCGCTCGGCGCTCCCGTCCAAACCGCCGACCTCACCAAAGAATCCAAATCGTTCACCCCGGAGGGCCACGCCCCATGACCCGCGCCCTCCTCACCCATCTCGCCAAAGACCTCCGCATCGAGTGGCGCTCCAAAGAAGCCGTCAACTCCATGCTCTTCTTCGCGCTGCTCGTGGTCGTCCTCTTCTCCATCGCCTTCGATCCGCGCGGCGCTTTCTCCCGCGAAATTGCCGGCGGCGTGCTCTGCGTGGCCACCATGTTTGCCTCCGTCAGCGCACTCAATCAGGCCTGGGCGCGCGAAATCCGCCATCAGGTTCTCGACGCACAGCGCATGGCGCCCACCCCCGGCACCGACATGTTTCTCGCCAAGGTGCTGGCCAACTTTCTCTTCGTCACCATCGTCCAGATCGTCCTCGCGCCGGTCTTCTTCGTCTTTTACAACCTCCACATCCTCGGCGACGCGTGGAAGCTGCTGCTCGTGCTGCCGCTCGGCACCTGGGCGCTGGTTGCCAACGGAACCTTCTTTGCCGCGCTCTCCATCCGCAGCCGCAATCGCGAGCTCCTCCTGCCGCTCATCCTCTTCCCCATCTTCATTCCCGCGCTGCTCGCCATGGTTCTGGCCACCGGCGCCATCCTCACCGGCGACAGCGACCCCTCGCTCTGGATCAAGCTCCTCCTCGGCTACGACATCATCTTCACCACTGTGAGCCTGCTCCTCTTCGAAGTCGTCCTCCACGCCGAATAGCGTCAGCTCCTGCATTCCTTCACATCGATCGAATGCAATCCAAACCCCTGCCTTGTCATCTGAGCGATCAAAGATCGCTGTCATCCTGAGCGAGTTCGCCGCAGGCGAACGAGTCGAAGGATCTGCGGTTGCTTCTTTCGCGGAATAACCAGCACTCAAGCCGGGTTGACAAGAGCTGCGTTTAACCCCCACACAAAAACAGGGGCCCTCAGGCCCCTGTTTCGTTCTCCGGATTCGCGCGCCGATTAATGCTGGCTGGGATCTTGATCCGGCAAAGTCAGCTTTTGCCTCACCGCAGGCTGCGTGTTCGTGCTCGCCGGCTGATCTGTGCTCGATGCAGGCTGACCCACAATGCCGTTGTCGCCCTGGCCGGAGTTCGCCGCCTGTTCCGCGCTAGCTGCAGGATTGGCGCCGCCACTCGTCATCGCCGCCAGCTCCGACCGCCGGTACTTCGGCGCGCTTACGTATCCGTGGATGTGATCCTTCGTGACATCGTTGATGACGATCTCGATGGGCTGCGGGATGTCAGACTCGTAGAACATAGACGGCTGGAAGAGATTGACGTGCTTGGTCTGCAGATTGCGATCGTCCACCATCAGCATCAGGTCGGCGTATCCGCGCCTTTCGTTGGCCTTGCGCAGGCTGATGCCCACTGGGCCTTCGTGCTTGAACTGCTTCGATTTCGAGATGTCGAACTCAAAGTAGTTGCGCTCGCCCTTCTTCTCCAGCATCACCAGCTCGTCATGGGTTCGTGCAATTGAGCCGCTCAGCTCGGTGCGCGTGTTGGTCAAATCGGTGTGGGTATTCGCCAAATCGCTGCGCGTTTCATCGATCTCCTTGCCCTGCGCGTCCAACTGCGATTGCAGCTTTTTGAAGCGCGAGTCCTGGCCACTGGCGCGATGCGTCACGGCACGGCGGCTGGTTTCAGTCCCCGTGGAGAAAGACGAGGAGGTGGGCCTCGCTCCCCCGTTCGCCTCCCTGCCCGCCTCGCTGTTCGCCTCGTTGCTCGCTGCCAGCGCGTTCACCTTTTGGCTGTCAGAGCGTCCAACTGCATGCGTGTAGCGTCCAGTTGCGCCGACGACTGCTCATTCTTTGCCGCCAGGGACTGCGCGTTGTTGTGCTCGTGCAGTGCGTAGCCGATTCCGGCTCCGGCAATCACCACGGCGCCGATCAAAGGGGCCACTCGCTTTGCAACCGGCCCAAGTGCTGGAAACAGAAAACCGTCCATACATAACCTCCAGGGACAAATCCATCTGCCCAGCAAGCACGTTCGCTTCCAAATTGCAAAAATCGCAAGCCCTTCACCGTCTGTGATTTCCATCCCGTGCGGCCCCAGGGCCCTCGGCAAAAATTCCTCGCCTGGGAACTTCTTGCTTGGCGAGCCCCCGCCTTCTCCACAAGCTCCCGGCGATTCCAACCGTTCGACAGTCTGGCGAAGAACAGCGGAAAACAAAAACCAAATCCATCCAACGGCGAACTGTAAAAACTCCAATCCTCTCACTCCTGGGGGTCACCCCACGCATTGTCAAGAGGTTCGCGCGCCAAGCCTCCCGCACCTCCTTGATTCCACGCCAAATCTTTTCCGCGCGAAGTTTGCAGGTTATTTCCGCCCTTCGGCGCATACTGAATGCAAATCAGAATTCCAGGCGCGGGAAGGGAATCGGCAGCCCCAATTTTGGGTTCAGCCCAAACGCCCCGGCGTGAGAGAACCGGTTCAAAAGAGACCGCGTTGTGATCAGCTGTACCGCAATGCAGGAGGAAATGCACCGAAGCCCCGAAAAAGCGGCCATAACCCTTTATTCATGAGGATTTTACGATGTAAGCCCTGTGGAATCAACAGGTTAGAGCAAATGATCGACCATTAAGTCGTTGAAAAAAGAGATTTTAGCCCCCAAAAGGGGGTGGGGGGGGAGGGTACGGGGTGACTTCGGAGTCATATCCCGCCCCGCCGGCCGGACTCACCCCGCACGGGCAGCGGCCGTCCACTCCGGCGCATGTTTCTCCACGGCCGCCTCCATCGCGGCCAGCAAGCCCTTCATCTTTTTGAACCCCCGCCTGCTCTTGAGCGCCCTCAGCCGCGGATCGGCCAGCATCTGGAAGAACCACGGACAGCGATTCTCCTGTGCAATGCGCAGCTCCTCGAGCGCGGCCTCCGGTTCGCCCAGTGCGACATGGACAGCAGCGTTGAAAGCGTTCAGCACAAAGCGCTCGCGGCTCAACCATTGCAGCCGTTCCAGCAGGGCCAGCGCCTCGCTGGCGTCCCCGGCGCAGGCCAGCGCATAGGCCCGAACGGCAATAGCCAGGTCGAAGTGCGGCGAACGCGTCGCAAGCGCATGCGCCAGCTCCACGGCCTTCCCGGCCTCGCCATTGAAGGCCAGAATGATTGCCCCATAGAGATGTGTTCCATCGTGCTCGGGAAACAGGCTGATCGCCTTCTTAATCTGATCGACGCTGGCGTCCTGCTCTCCGGCCAGATGCAGCGCCCACGCCAGTTGCGCCTGCAGCCAAGCCGAGTACGGATCGACATCGATCGCCGCGCGCAGCAAATCGAGCGCCTCGTCGAATCGGTGGCGGCTGAGCAGAAACTCGGAGCGCATGCGCGAGATCCATGGATCGTGAGGCAAATGCGCGGAACGCGCAAAGGCTTCGAGAGCTGCGGGCAGATCGTGATCCACATGAAACCGGATCCACCCCAGCGCGGGCAGCAAAGCCTCGCGGTTCCTGGTCAAATCGGGAATGTCCTGAGCCGCCCGCCGCACCATGCTCGCCGCGGCGATTGGAGGCATATAGCCGTAGAGCGCCTGAGTGACGCACAGATGCGCTAGGTCGACGCGCGCAGCCATCAGCGTTGGGTCAAGCTCGATGGCCCGTCGCAGGCGGCCCATGGCGTCCTGCATCCGGTGCCGCTCCAGAGTTTGCCACTCATGATGCGCGCGCAGGTAAAGCTCTTGCGCCTCGTCACGTTGTGGAAGCGTCTCGCGCCCTTCGTCGGGTACTGCAACGGCCGAGATGGAGAGGCTGCCGGAATCCAGGCGGCAGATCAAGCGGTTCACCAGCGCCGATGAGGCCTCCGCGAATCGGTCGCGCTCCACAAGCAGATCTTCGACCCAGAGCTGCGCGCCATCCTCCACGCGGATCATCTCCGCCCGCAACCGGTGCCGCCCCGCTGCCGCTTCAACGCGCCCGCTCAGCACAAGATCCGCCTGCAGCATCTTGCCGATCTCCTCCGCGGCAGCTCCTCGCCGGGCCAGCGTAAACACTGAGTCGCGGGCCACGATCGACGCGATCGCGTAGTGCCCGCCGTTTAATTGCTCCATCGTTTCTTCGGCCAGCGCCGAACCAAGATACTCGGGAACGCCGTGCCCGGTGGTAAATGGCAGAATGGCGAGCCGCGGCAACTCGTCGGCCGGCCGCGGGCCATCCGTTTGCACGGCGGCGCTGAACCGGTAACCGCGCTTATAGACGCTCTCAATGCAATCCGCGGGCTGAAGCCAGGCGCGCAGCGAGGCGACGCACTTGGAAACGATGTCGCGGGAGACGCGCTCTTCGCCCCACACGGCGCGCTTCAGCTCAAGCGGGCTGACGATTTCGCCGGGGCGCTTGAGCAGCAGGCGCAGCACCGCTAACTCCTCGGCTGGCAAGCGCAGCGGCGTCTCCCCGCGCAGGAGCGTCCCATCAGCTTCCAGCCGGAAGCCCGCGAACCAATACCGAAGAGGCGAGGAACCCGCCGGCGCCGGCGACGAACCGTCCATAGAAACCAACGCAGTTCAGCGAAATCCTCTGCCGATGTTGCCCGGAATGGAGTCCTGCCGACTCAGTCCATTCCCGGCAGCAACAGCAGGAATTCACATCACAACCGCCCAGGGCAAAGCAAAACATGAACAGCAACCATGACGATCTTCCAGTTGTCATTCAGCAAGGCTGCAACCGTAGAGAGGCGTTTCTCGGAGAAAGACCTCTCACCCGCTGCGCGCCACGTCGGCAACAAGGAGAATCGTCACAAGACCTTGGTTTCGATAGCCGTTCCCGAAATGTTGTTAGGACTTTCCCAGTCCGGCAAGACGGCCCCTACGCGCAGAGGCGACTGAGCCGCGCCTTACCGCAACCGGAGAAACGGTCAACGAACCCCTTAAGGTAATTGATGCATCGATTATCCACCTCGCTCAGGGCGCGAGAGAAGGCCCCCGGAGGAAGAATCGAAGCCTGAGGTAACCCGAGAGGTTACCGCCAGTCAGCGAGCTCAGCCTTCGCGCAGTGAGCTGGAAGCTAGAAGCTGGAAGCTGCCTCTACGCTTTGCCGATGACCTTCGCCAGCGTGGCGCCGATTTCGGCAGGCGAGACCACAACGTGAATGCCCGCCGCGGCCATGGCCCTCATTTTGTCTGCTGCAGTGCCCTGGCCTCCACTGATGATGGCGCCGGCGTGGCCCATGCGGCGTCCTGGCGGCGCGGTCTGGCCCGCGATAAAGCCCACCACCGGCTTCT
Organism: uncultured Acidobacteriaceae bacterium; assembly: GCA_963836525.1. Classification (GTDB taxonomy): domain Bacteria; phylum Acidobacteriota; class Terriglobia; order Terriglobales; family Acidobacteriaceae; genus Telmatobacter. The sequence continues at coordinate 517,831 of CAWIJW010000003.1, read as the reverse complement.
TCACGTGCTGTTTCACGAACTCCGCGGCGGCCTCCTCGGCCGAGCCGCCAATCTCGCCAATCATCACGATGGCTTCCGTCTCGGGATCGTCGTTGAGCAGCCGCAGCGCATCAACGTGCGTGGTGCCGATGATGGGGTCGCCCCCGATTCCGATGGCCGTCGATTGTCCGATCCCGCGCTGCGTCAACTGATGCACGGCCTCATAAGTGAGCGTGCCCGAGCGCGACACAATCCCGATCGATCCTTCCTTGTGAATGTGTCCCGGCATGATGCCGATCTTCGCCTTTCCCGGCGAAATGACTCCGGGGCAGTTCGGGCCAACGAGCCGCGACTTCGACGTCTTCAGTTTGGCCCAGACCTTCACCATGTCGAGCGTCGGAATGCCCTCGGTGATGCAGACGATCAGCGGAATCCCCGCGTCCTCGGCCTCCAGGATGGCGTCGGCGGCAAACGGAGGCGGCACAAAGATCATGGTCGCGTTCGCGCTGGTCTTCGCCACAGCCTCCGCTACGGTATTGAATACCGGCCACGCCTCGTGCGTCGTTCCGCCCTTACCGGGGGTCACGCCGCCAACCACTTTGGTGCCGTACTCCGCGCAGCCCTTCGCGTGAAAGGTGCCTTCCTTGCCGGTGATGCCCTGAACAATGAGCCGCGTATTCTTATCAACCAGAACCGCCATCTTTACGCTCCAGCTCCCGCCGCAGCGGCGACAACTAGCTCGGCCGCTTCCTTCATCGTTGCTCCCACCTGGAAATTCATGCCGGACTCCTTGAGGATCTTGCGTCCTTCTTCCACGTTGGTCCCTTCCAGCCGCAGCACAATCGGCACCTTCACATGCAGCTTGCGCGCCGCGGCCACCACGCCCGTCGCCAGCCGGTCCACGCGCAGGATGCCGCCGAAGATATTGATGAAGATGGCCTTCACGTGCGCATCCGAAAGCAGAATCTCGAATGCGTGCTCGATCTGCTCCTGTGTCGCGCCGCCGCCCACATCAAGGAAGTTCGCTGGGCTGCCACCGGCATACTGAATGATGTCCATCGTCGCCATCGCCAGGCCCGCGCCATTCACCATGCAGGCAATGGTGCCGTCGAGCTTGATGTAGTTCAGCGCGTACTTGCTCGCCTCCACCTCCAGCGGATCCTCCTCGGCAATGTCGCGCAGCGCCTTGATGTCGGCGTGGCGGAAGAGCGCATTGTCGTCGAAGTTGATCTTGGCGTCGAGCGCGAACAGCTTGCCGTCGGTCGTAGTGATGAAGGGATTGATCTCCACCAGCGAGGCGTCAGTCTCAATGAAGGCCTTATAGAGGCTTTGGAAGAAGCTGACCGCTTGGTTGATCTGCGTCGGCTTGAGTCCCAGTGCGAAAGCCAGCTTGCGTGCCTGCCACGCGCCGAAGCCGACCGCCGGATCGATCGTCTCTTTGAAGATGGCCTCGGGCGTCTTCGCGGCCACCTCTTCAATTTCCATGCCGCCGGCCTGCGACGCCATAAAGACCAGCCTCCCCGCCGCGCGGTCGAGCACGATGCCAAGATAGAGCTCACGTTCGATGGCGGCGGTTTCCTCAATCAGCAGCCGTTGCACCTTCTGGCCATCAGGTCCGGTCTGGTGTGTCACCAGCGTCATGCCGAGGATGTTCTTGGCGTGCAGCTCGGCGTCTTCGCGGGTCTTGGCCACCTTCACGCCGCCACCCTTGCCGCGGCCTCCAGCGTGAATCTGCGCCTTCACCACCACTCCCGCGGCGCCCTCGGCAAACACCTTGCGCGCCACGTCGTTGGCCTCTTCCAGCGTGTTGGCCACCTCGCCCTTCGGCACGGCAACGCCATACTTCGCCAGGATTTCCTTTGCTTGATACTCGTGAATCTTCAACGGATGAGGACCTCGACCGATTCCCAGATTACCACGCAGAATTCGGGGGGAATTTCGCGATTTAAAGCACCCGAAAGCGTAACAGAATGCGTCGTGAAGCACATTCTTTATTGGGCCTCGACGACAGGCTCCCAGAGGGAGCGCAGGAAGATAGCCCAGGGCAACACTTCGCGAAGCGAAGGGGCAGCCCTGGGAAAGCCGCGTCAAAAAATCGACCAGCCCCGTAGGGGCGAAAGAAGGATGCCCCACACAATTTCACGAAAGACTCGCTTTTCGCTCAGCAGCCGCCGCTCTGCAATACTTCTTTCATGTCTTTGGTGAAGGAACTGCTTCGCCCACTGGCCGAGGACGGCGCGTCGCTCACCCGCGAGCAGGCGGCCGCCGTGCTTGAGGAGATCCTCGCCGGCGGCGTGCCGGAGGTGGAGACCGCCGCGCTCTTGGCCGTGCTGGCCACGCGCGGCGAGCAGGCGCCGGAGCTGGCCGGCTTTGTCGACGTGATGCGCCGCCACGCCACATCCCTGCCGTTCACCGATGCCGAGCGCGACGAGCTCGTCGATTGCGTCGGCACCGGCGGCGGTGGACCGCAGACCTTCAACATCTCCTGCGGTGCTGCGCTGGTGGCCTCAGCCGCCGGCGCTCGCGTCGCCAAGCATGGCAACCGCGCCGTTACCTCGCGCTGCGGCGCGGCCGATGTGCTCGAAGCCCTCGGCGTTCCCATCGACCTCTCGCCCGAGCTGGCCGTCCAATGTCTCCGCGAAACGGGCTTTGTCTTCCTCTTCGCGCCGCTCTATCACCCGGCCATGAAGGTCCTCGGACCGCTCCGCCGCGCGCTCGGTTTCCGCACCATCTTCAACCTGGTCGGTCCGCTCACCAACCCCGCTCACGCGCGCACCCAAGTGGTTGGAGTGCTCGCCCCCAGCCGCGTTCTTCTGGTGGGCCGCACGCTTGCTGCACTCGGAGCCAAACGCGCCTTCGTGGTGCACGGCGCCGACGGCATCGACGAGCTCACCACCACGGGCGAGTCCGTTGTGGCGCGCATTCAGGAGACGGAGACAGGCGAGCCGGAGCTGAAGGCCGCGCGCATCACGCCGGAGATGGCCGGGCTGCCGCGCGCCACGCTCGACCAGTTCATCGGCGGCGACGTGGCCACGAACAAAGCGCTGCTTTACGACGTACTCACCGGCGTTCCCGGCGCGCGCCGCGACGTTGTTTTGCTTAACGCCGCGGCTGTCCTGGTCGCAGCCGGACTCGCCGGCGATCTGAAACAAGGCGTGGCCATGAGCGCTGACGCCATCGACTCCGGCCAGGCCGCGGCCACCCTCGAAAAACTCCGCCGGTTCGGCGCAAAGTTTTCCCCAAAACCCAACTAGGCGCCCGGCGCGCCGTCCAATGCGTGAAGGAGAATTTGGCCGCAAGTTGCCTTATACTTCCCGTCCAAGGAAAGAAGGGGACAAACCAATGCCTGCGAATTTAAGAATCGCCTCGATCGCAATCCTGGCCGGATGCACTTTGGCCAGCCTGGCCTCGGCGCAAACCATTCAAATTAATCGCGACAACAAGACCATCGCCATTAGCACCACCGATGAGGCCACGGCAACGGCGGATATTGCTGCGGTCACCATTGGTTTTGAGGTGTACGATGTGGATTCCGAATCGGCCTATGCGGACGGCGGCAAGATTTCCCGCGCGGTCCTCGATGCACTGCACAAGATCGGGATAGACGACAAGAGCATTGAGAGCTCAGGCCAGGGCCTTCAAAGAAACTCCGATTTCGACGACAAAGATACACCTGAGCAGCGCGCAAAAAAGCAATTCGTCTTTCGTCAATCATGGGAAGTGACTGTGCCCCCGCAGGCGGCTGCCGAGGTGATCCGCGTCGCGATTGCGGCTGGCGCAAATCAGAGTGGTTCAATTGACTGGCGTTATTCGGATAGAAGAGCGTTGCAGGCCAAGGCTGCTGAGAATGCGCTGGTGAAGGCGCGCGCAGTCGCAAGCCAGATGGCTGATGGACTGCACGTGAAGCTTGGCGGCTTGATTTACGCAAGCAACGAAACGCCCAATGTGAAGCTCTTTATTCCACGGCCTGGGCTAACCCTCTATACCGAAAGTGCTTCAGTCGTATCCTCAGTCAACTTGCTTCCAACGCTCGAAATCCGCCCCCAGACCATCCGCGAAGAAGCCACCGTCTACGCCGTCTTCGCCATCGAGTAGGCACCAACGGACCGAGGGTGCCCCATCCTAAACGCGCATTTGCGTTTAGGGTGGGTTCCACTACAGCAGCCCCGACCGGCCCGCCAGACGCCGCGACAACAACCAGGACAGTAGGGAAGCGGCGAGCGCCAGCGCCACCCACCCCGCCGGTTCCAGCGCGCGTCCGGCGGCGGCCAGATGCAACTCTGCAAACGAAATCTCTCGTACTGCCGCCACACCGGCACGCAGCAGCTCGAATCCACTCCATCCAATCACCAAGGCCACAAGCACAATGCCGGGCAGGGCTCGCATCCATGGGAAGGGAATTGGAGCTGGCGTCGCGGCCTCTTCGCGAACCCGTTCCATCGTCGCCGCCAGAAATCCCGACGATGGAATCAACTCCTCCTCGGCCGCCAGAATGCGGTCGACCGCGTCAGGATTTGTCTCGTGCTCTGTCTTGGGATTCATCACAAAGCCTCCTTTCCGGTGCGCAGAACCGGGATTGCCGCAGTCGCGCTTTCCTGGCTCAGATGCGGAAACCGCCGCCGCAGCACCTCGCGGCCGCGTGCCAGGCGCGCTTTCACCGTTCCCTCGGGCAGGCCCATGGTGCGCGACGCGGCGGCCACGTCCATCTCATGAAAGTAGAAGAGGACCACCGGCTCGCGATAGCGCTTGGGCAGGGCCAGCACCGCTCTCCTCACCGCTTCGTGGCTTTGCTTCATGGCTAGGCCATCGTGCTGTGTGGCAGCGCTGGCTGGCTCGGCGATCTCTTCGAGAGGCAAATTGACCGCGGGAAACCGCTGCAGCTCGGAGCGAAACACGTTCGCTGCGAGCGCGAACAGCCACGTAGAAAAGCTCGACTCGCGCCGCCACCCCGCCAGGCCGCGCCATGCGCGCAAAAACGCCTCCTGGGCCATCTCCTCGGCGCGGCCCCGGTCGCGGCAGTAGCGCCAGGCCATGTTCACCAGCGGCCCCTGCCAGCGGCGAACAATGCCCTCGAACGCCTGCACCTCGCCGGCTAGGACGCGACCCACATCGGCCAGGTCTTCTTCCGCGCTGATCGCCGCGTGCATTTCGAATAGCGCTCCCCTGCAACAGGTCAGACCGTTCCCCATCTGCTCCGGTTGCATTTTCTCTCGAAAAACTTTCCTGCTGAAATTATGCAACCAGCCGCCGGCTCCCCATGTCGTACCAAACGCATGGGGAGATGCCCCGGCGAGGAGGAAGAGATGTTCCCAGGCAATGGTGTCCAGGCGATCGCAATTCTGTTTCCCGTCGCGATGGTTGTGGTGGTGTTCACATTCGTCATCGTGGTCCATTGGGTAGACACCCAGCGCAAGGAGCGTGAGGCCTATTACAAGGCGGAAACCCTGCGCCGTTTGACCGAAGCCCCGAGCGAAGGGGCCAAAGCGGCCCTCGAAGTGATGCGGGCGGATGAGCGCCTCAGGCAGATCAAAACCCGCGAGGGCTTAAAGATCGGCGGCCTGGTCAACTTGGGCGTTGGTGTGGCCCTGTTGATCTTCCTGCGTGCACTGCTGGGCAGCAACGGAATCTACCTTTGCGGACTGATCCCAGGCTTCATTGGCGTCGGTTTGCTCGTGTACGTGTACCTTCTGGCGTCGCCGGTGGAGTAGACCGCAAGAGCCCCGGAGCGCGGGCGCAATGCTGTGCCAGTTGCGTTCGCGCGCGTCGGCCCGGGTCTCTGATCCAGCGGTCGTGCGGCAGGTCGTCCAGTGGCTCGTCCGCGCGTAGTCCAGCGGCTACTCCTGCGGTTTGACGAACCAGCCGCAAGCTACGACAATAAGAGAGTTGCCTATCTCGTGGGCCTGTGGCGCAGTTTGGGAGCGCGCTTCCATGGCATGGAAGAGGTCGTCGGTTCGATCCCGACCAGGTCCACCAATCCAATCAACAATTTAGCTTGGGAGAACGGTCACAGACGGGCGGTTTGTGTCACGGTTTGTGTCATAACCCTCGATTCCTGTGCTCTTGGCGAGGGTTTCCAGAACCGCGCGCTTGGCTTCCATTCTGACGTGAGAATACCGCTCCAGTATCCGGCGGCTGCCTGATTTTCGTCTGGACGTCGACGCATGCCTGCCTCTTGGACGGTCAAAACATCCAACCCCGCTTCCCTCAATATTTCGGTTGCGTGAGCAGGGAAGTTTTCATCGGCATAAGACCGCGCCTTGGTCTTCCGTTTCGCGTAATCGACCCCTTGCGCAATTTCTTTGGCGCTGGCAGGACTCTGTTTATTGCACAAAAACGTGCAAAAGTTTGAAAAGAAAGAGCCTTTGCAACGGCTTTTTCACGCCCTTTACCGGGCAGATCAGACGAGGACGGTCTCGCTATAGGCTGCTGCGTGAACGCGAATTTGCTCGCAAAGACGGTCGATATCCATGGGCCTGCCGAAGTGCCATCCCTGGGCATAGCGCACGCCGCGCTTCACAAGGTAATGCGCCTGTGGCTCAGTCTCGACGCCCTCAGCCACCATCTCCAGATGCAGCGAGTGGGCCATTTCGATGATGTGTAGCACCACCTGGCTGGTAGCTCCGTCGGTATTGATGGTATCGACGAACGCGCGATCGATTTTGAGCGTGTCGAGCGAGAGAGACTGCAGGCACGAAAGGCTCGAGTAGCCGGTGCCGAAGTCGTCGATGGCTACGCTGAATCCCTTGGCGCGCAATGCATCGATAATCTCTGCCGTCTCTGGTCCCTGCAGGAAGGCGCGCTCCGTGGCTTCGATCTCGACGTTCTCGGGGCGGGCTCCGGAGATGCGCAGGAATTGGTCCATGGCATCGATGGTGCGGTTGTCGCACAGATCGGCCGCCGACATATTCACGGCGACGCAGAAGTTGGGATCCATCTTCAGGAACTGCGGCAGATCGCGCGCCACCATGGCGAGGACCTGCTCGGTAATGAGTTGGATCATGCCGCACTGTTCAGCCTGGGGAATGAAATAGTCGGGCCGCATGTCGGCGATGCGGCTCTGCCAGCGGACTAGCGCTTCGGCCCCGATGACGCGCCGCGTAGACAGCTCGACTACCGGCTGATACAGGACATACAAACTCCCGTCCTTGAGGGCGCGGCGAAGCATGGTGGGGAACGAGGAGTGCATGCTCGTGAGGCGACCGACCATCAACGAGAAGATGGCGCCGCAGAGGAGGCCGACGGGGAGTAAGAAAACGGCGAAGTGGCTAATGCGCTGAAAGATGTAGTCCTGCGGTGTTGCGGCGACAACGCCGAGGTCCCATTTTGTCGAACTGACGCGGGAAACGAGGTAGCCATTGTTCAGAATGTTGGATAGTGTTCCTTGATCCGTCGCATCGAACCAGTTGGAAGGGAAGTCCTGGCCCTGGGCAGCAACGCGATCGCGATTCGCTGACGAGGGAACGAATACGGCGAGCTCGACGTCCGGGCCCTCGGTGGAAACGTCGACGGCCTGGTTCGGATCGACGATCATGGCGAATGTGCCGATTGCGAAGACGTTCAGCGGATGCGACGGTTGCGACCCGAGGTTTTTGTTGAAGTATTCTGACACGCCTTGCTCGGTGACGAGATCCGGCTTGCCAAGTGAAATGGGATTCGTTACGCCCTGAGAGGTGCAGAGAAGGGTGTCGTGCGCAACGCGGCCGACCGCCTTCATGTAACTGGAACCGAGATCGACCTGCCGCATGAGCTTGATGTCCTGAGGCGAGCAGGGCGGAAGGTTGGCTTGCGCCATCGCTTGCGCGCCGTCCTTCAACTGGCTTGAGGTCTCTTCCATGCGGCGCAGGACGTCCTGAGCGTAGGTGAGGCTGAGGGTCTTTTCCGTGGTGTAACTTTCCCAACAGGCGAGATACGCGGAGGCCAGAACGGGCACAAGAAAGGCGACGAGTGCTGTGAGCAGCGTGATGCCAAGCCGTGGTTTGTTCGGCAATCGTCAGCCTCTTCCGGATCGTGGTCGAGAGTTGCCTTTGGGTCCGGAGCATAACGCAATCTAAAGGGTTATGCCATCACCCGTACGATGCAGAAGGCCGGCGCGAACCCTCGGGGTTACCGGACGTTAAGCCTGGTTGATCTCTTTGAATGCACGTTGGTTAGGCGTCGTTCCTGCGCCCGGCGCGTCTGGCGCAAGGTAGTAGCCGCTTTGGATTCTGGCCGGGTGTTCCATCCAGTCGCGCAGCCAGGGAATGTATTCGAGCAGGTTGCAGGCGGGATGCGTGAAACATAGGCGCTGATGCACCTGGGCCATGTCGCCCACGTGCGGCGGCACCGGCAGATTGTGGCTCTGCACCACGTCGGCGACTTCGAGAAACTCCGTGACGCCGGCCAAGCGAACCACGTCCGGTTGCACGTAGTGCACCGCGCCGGCATGAACAAACTCGCGGAAATGCGCGGCTGTGTAGATTTGTTCGCCGAGCGCGATTGGTGTCTCGCCAAAGGCAAGGGCCTGAAAACGAGTCTGTCGGGCCTGTTTAGCCGTTTCTGAACGGTTCCGCGTGGCAATCGCTCCAAGTCCCGAGCCTCCAGCAGGCAGCCGCCCACGCAATCATCGTTGCGATTGGCGAGTAGTTCGCTCGCCGGATACCCCCGCAAACGCCGATATCGACCCTAGCCTCCACCTAACCTCATCCGATAAGCCCGCCCCACGGCTCAAACCTGAGCCGAACACCCCCAAGCCCTCACTTGCGAACCCAAAACCGTCTCTCTCGCACCCAAGATGCGACGATTTTCACCATTTCCGACGACCTGTAGGTCACATTTTCACCCGATTCCTCTACCTACAGGTCATATTTTCCGCGAGCTCGCGATGCGACGATTTTTCGTCCCGCCGCGCGATTCAAAACCATCGACCTATAGGTCTACGTTTTTCACTCGCCAATAACACAGTGCCTCACCCGGTATGTCCCCCGGCTCCCGTGTGGGGCACTTTGTTGTCCCAGGTCTCTGAGCGCGTTGCCATGACGATGAGCGGCCATAAAACGCGGTCCATTTTCTACAGCGTGTTTCATAAACAGTGCCTCAGGGTAATCCAGAAGCAAGCGATGTAGAAGAAGGCTTGGTAGGTGGAGAGGAGATGCTCATGGCGAACCAGCAATCGGCGGAATTGACCAAGCCATGCGTTCGTCCGCTCTACGATCCAACGGCGTTTATATCGTCGGAGTTTCCTTCCATCTTCGTAGCGCCGTGCTTTGTTGTTTTTCCGATAGGGCACGATGAGATCAATGCCGCGCTTTTTGAACCGCTCCCGCAGCGGATCAGAATCGTATCCGCGGTCGGCGATTACGCGCTGGGGCTTCTGCCGCGGGCGGCCTTTTGGTCGCGGCACACGGACTTCGGCGAGCGTGGCTTCCGCAAGCTTAGCTTCTCCCGGAGAGGCACTTTCCAGCCGAACTCCCAGCGGAAGACCTTGACCGTCGACCAGTACCATCCACTTCGTGCCCTTGCCACGCTTGGTTTTACCAACTGCGGAACCCCTTTTTTCGCAGCAGCGAAGCTGCCATCCAAGAAGGTCTCGTCCCACTGGAGTAGACCTTCTCCATCCAATGCGCCGAGCAGGGTGCGCCACGCATCCAGCCAGACGCCTTCCTCTTCCCACTGCTTCAGCCGCCGCCAGCAGGTCGATGGCGAGGGAAACTCGTCAGGCAGAAAACGCCATGCGGCTCCGGTTTGCAGAATCCAGAGGATGCCCTCGAAGCACGGCCCGGTTGGACGCCCATGGTCTGCCTCGATTGTCCCGGCGCCGGATCGGCGGGGGCAACAGGGGCTCTACCAACTGCCACTGTTCATCGGTCAACAGCTTCTGCCGCTTCTTCATGACAGAAGCTCATCAGCTAACCCGCCTCACACGTAAGTACATAATCTGAGGCCGAACCTATTTATGAAACATGCTGTAGAGGTACAACGTCGTGAACGAGGCCGATCTTCGAGAGGCGATGCAGCGCACACAGGACTACTTGAGAAAAGGGGAACAGCAACAGAATCGCCCCGCTGTGATGCAGTTGAGGGCTGCCCAGAAGTAGCCTCCGCTCGGAAACACGGACATTCCACGAACATTCGAGCCAAAATCAAAAAGGCCGCTCAATGGCGGCCTTTTCTAAGCTCTTTGATTTGTTGAGCTAAATGGTTACGGGGGCTGGATTTGAACCAGCGATCCCGACTCGGCGGAATTGTGAGCCCGACGGTTCCGCCGCGCTGAATGGTTGCGGGGGCTGGATTTGAACCAGCGACCTTTGGGTTATGAGCCCAACGAGCTACCGGGCTGCTCCACCCCGCACTGTCATCTTATCAAGCGAAGCAACGCGGGTCAATCACACGCCGGCACCGCGCACGCGCGAAAGCGAAGCGCAAGTGAGCGCGAGCCTTACATAGGTCTCTAGGATGTGAAAGATTTGAAAAACTCCCAAGGGAAGCCTGCGAATTCGGCCCCGCCGCCCTGTTGCGCCTACTTCACGTCCGTTGCGGATTCATCAGGCTCACCTTCGACCGAGATGCGCAGCGAGCGCAAGAAGTGCAGGTCGTTTTGGGTGAAGGCGCCCAACTTGCCGCCCGTCCCCACATCCGTTTGCGGGGCGTCGTTTTCCTTCCCGGAAACCTCGTTCAGACCGATCGTGGCTTCAAGCATCAACAGCACGTCGAAGCCGTGCTTACGGATGTCCTGCACTACTCCGGCGATCTGGTCGCTCTCAATGACCGACTCATGGATGGCCTCGCCGAGTTGCTGAATGAGTTCGCGCAGACGGGATGTCACGGCTACCTCCAGGAGCGGCGCCCCGCACGGGATGAGAGCGCGGGTTGCAGCTTGGAATCTCTCTACCTTACTTCTATTCCTGTTTAAGAGCAACCCGGGGCCCGCGGCGGGCGGCGCTAGGCGCCACGGGCCGCTGCTACCATCATAAACGGTATGAGACCCCGCATGATCGGCCGCGCCTTGGGAATAGGAATACGGGTCGCCGGACGTATTGCTGGGCAGCGCCTGGCGGCCCAACCCGGGCCCGCAGCCAGCGCACCTCAGGCCCAGGCGAGCCCTGGCGGTGCGGCCGCCAGCCGTGTGATGCAGGCTCAAGCCGCGGGGCAAGCGGCGAAACAGATCGCAACCCAGGCAGGGCGTGTAGTGAGCCATGGCGCGGGGGGTTTCCTGCGTCCATTCCGGCGTGTGGGCGGCATCGTTTGGCTCGAGGTCACCGGCACCTTCTTTCTCCTGTTCGCGGCTCTCTTTGCCTTTCGGCTTTGGCAAAGCTGGGCTGGGTTCAGCGGGGTGTCGCGGGATTTTGCGATCGTTGCTGCGGTGGTTTTTCTCTACCTGGGGGTCAGCTCCTTCTGGCGGGCGCGGCGCCGCTAACCCACATTTCAGCCACCTCGTCGGAGTGTCAGCGATGTCCCCGGTTCAATCTGTCAGGCATGTGCGCGGTCCGTACCCTGTTTATCAAGCGGTATATATCCCCCCTCCCCCCGTATGCCATACCTCTATATTTGATAACAAAGGGTTTACGGGAAGGGTATATCCGTAAATATCTGATTCCAAAGGAACGTGTCTCGTAAATATTTCAATTCATTAGAGTTAGCTGCGTTTTTCGAACATTCCGAGGCATCCGGTGACGATGTTTCCGGCAAGGGTCGCCGCAGAAGCACGAATCGCCTGGATGAGTGCTTATAGAGTGATTATGCGGAAAAAGAGCGAAATGATCTGCAAAGTTGGCGCAGAATATCTGCGGCGTGTTTTCAATGGTTTGCGCAGAAACCGCGACTGCCCAGGGCTTGACTTTTTTGCGACCTGCCCTGAGAAACGCGAACGAATGACGACCTGCAGGTAGAGTTTTTCCCATCGGCTGCAGCGCCGCCCCCCGGAGCCCCATCAGGCCGCCCGGTCCCTTCTACAGGCCGGCGGAGTCGGCAGGCTTCATTTCTCTCGAAGACCGACACCATCAAAGACGACGAAACGGTGCTTGCGCAGGTTGACTACGCTTTCCAAAGGGGAATGGCGTGTGAGGATAAACCGGCTGAGAAAGCCGGGCTTGATTTGCCCGAACTCTTCCTTGAAAGCCAGTCGCCTGGAACTGGATCCCGTCGCTGAGTTGATGACGGCAAGGGGCGAAAGGCCGCTGCGCTCCATCAGTTCCAGCTCATACAGAAAGCCAAGGCCGTGCGCCACGCCATAGGAACCGGCATCGCTGCCGGCTACGATCTGGACTCCCAATTCGTGAGCCTTGACCAGGCTCTTCGCGTGCAAGTCCAGGATTCTCTTCAGGTTGGAGACGACTCTCTGCGTCCCAGCCCATGCGATCCGCATGGTCGACATGCTTTTGAACCGGCGCAAAGGTCGGCACCCACGCAATCTGCCGGTCGCGCATCCTCGCCAGCTGGTCAGGCCGGACAAAAAAACCATGTTCGATGGAATCCACGCCACCGTCGATCACGCGCTCAATGCCGGCATCGCCTGAGGCGTGAGCGAGGGTTTGCCTGCCAAACGATTTTGCGGCCGCGACGAACTCGCAAATCCGTTCTGCCGTCATTTGCGGCTCGGTGGTCACCGCGCCTTTCTTAAAGTTGATGATGCCGGTTGGAATCAGCTTGATGCGGTCGGCCCCGGCCTTCACTCGCGCCTCCACACACTGCCGCGGCGTCATGCAATCCTCAAACGGCTCGCCCATGAAACCGCCGTACCGGCCGCGGTGGTGAATCGCCGCTCCGGGGCTGTCGACATACGGCATCAACGGGCGGCTGGCTCCCGCGTAAAGCTTGCTCAACGCCAGGCCAACACCATCCTTGTCGCCTGCATCGCGGAGGGCAATGATGCCGAGCCCGACGACCTTTTTGAGCCGCGAGAGCGCGTGCTGCAACAATTCCCCTGGGCTCTGTTTCAGATAAGCGGTGCGCTTATCCGGATCCAATTCCCCGCCCTCGAGAAACAAATGCGTATGGGCGTCAATCAATCCCGGCAGCAACGTGTAGTCCGGCAAGTCGAGATCCGGCGCGCGCCGGCCGCCGTTCAGCAAATCTCTCGGCGGAGAATCTTCGCCGGCGAAGAGGATCCGGTTCTTGTCATAGACCACATGCGCGTTGCGCAGGGGCGCCCTGCTCACGCCATTCAGCATGGTCCCCACGCGCAGCCATATGCGGCGCTTATCGGTCTCAGGGGAAAGGAGATCTATCTTGAGCATGTTTCGCAAGCGGCGTTCAGAAATCGACGGCCTCAGCCTCCCGGCAAAGCGCCATGATGGCTTCAGCCTGGCGGAAGCCGGCCGTCTCATGGGTCTCCCCCTCAAGTGGGCGGCCCTGCTCAAGCGCCTCACGCAGCCTGGCGACCATGGGATGATCGGCGGCGAGCGGCGCGGGAGTCTTTTCGGGATTGGCCAGCGCAAAATCCAGGCCGGCCTCCACGCCCAGCGTAAGATAGGCCTTTTCCAGTTCCTCGCGAACCTCTCTGGGCGTGCCCCAGGCAAAGTTGGAAAGGCCGACGATCATGTGGACGCCCTTCAAATCCGGGTCCGCGGAGATGAGGCGCATGGCGTCGAGGCCGGTATTCACCAGGCCATAGGTGTCCGCGCCCACCGGCGCCAGGCCGGGATCGATGATGATCTGGTCGTTGCGGCGGCCGGCCCTGGTCACGAGCAATTCGACAAAATGCTTTGCCGCGCGATACGAATCCTGCGGATTCAGGCACTGCGAAGCGCCGCCCGGCACGAAGGTTTCAGAGGCCATCACGACGGCAAGCGTGTCGTAGTGCTTGACCAGCTCGATCATCTCGTCCAAGTGCTGGCGCGACGCGGCAAGCGAGTTCAAAATCGGCGCGCCGCTTCTGGACCTGTTGTAGTGCTCCAGAGCAACCTTGTGGTACTCGACCGACGGATTGTCGAAAGCGATGGGCGTATTCACCGCCTCCTGAATCGCGTGAATCGCGTCAGGCAGGAAGGCGAGCATCTCCTGCATGCGCACCTGGATGCGTTGCGTGCCGTCGAGGTTCAACGTGAGGTAATCCGCGCCAAAGGCAGCCTGCAACCTCGCCAGTTGCTGATAGCCTTTGGGATCGCGCGCGGTAAACGCCTTGCGCGCGCGGGCATAGGAGTTGTTCATCAACTCGCCGACAATATACAGTTTCCTGGTCATCGTTTTTGAAGCTCCGGTTGGGGAAAATCGTGCTCCACGTGAGTGGACTCCCGTTTTGAAGTGTGATCGCGGCCGAGCCACAGATTGGCCCACGCCGAGGTTCCGCGCAGGCCTTCATTCTGGACAACGGGCGCATGGTCGAGCAGGGTTTGTTCGCGGTCATCGTGTTTCAGGCGCTCGTACGCGCGCAACCAAATGCAGTCTCCGTAGCCGTCCACCTCGCATCGGCCTTCGCGAGTGCCGCCGCACGGGCCGTTGCGCTGGTTTTTCGCGCATTGCGATTCCGGGCAGAGATACGCGATGTCGGGCAGCGAGCAGTCGCCGCAATCCTTGCAGCGGAATAAGACGGCCTTGCTCAAATGCTCGAGCGCCCGCATTGGCGCGGGTCCTTGCATCGGGTCTTTTGCATGCGCACAGGCTCTCGCGCCCCACTTGGCCAGCGGTGCGCCAGCGGCGAACATGGCCGCATGCGACAGCTTGGAGAGCCGGTAGACCGTGGTGACATGTTTCGATGAAACCCGCGGCCGGGGACTTTCCTCGAGCGCATTGGCGAGGCAAGTGGCCGGATCTTCGTTGTAATAGAAGAACTCTCCGGGCCGGGAAAACCGGATTTCGCGCGCAAACTGCTTCCAGTCGCCGGGCGCGAAGGTCCGCTCAATCTCAAGAATCTTCTCGATCGCGGGAAAATTGTGGACTCCGCCGAGATAAACGCCGCGGAATCCAAGGCCGCGGTAGATCGCGATCTGCTTGGCGGCGAATTCCAGGAAAAACGCCTTCCCGCGATCAGGAGATGCGCCGTGTTCGCGGCAAAGCTCCCAAAGCGCCTCGCTGACCACGACACCGGGGATTTTGCCATCATGGAAGAGCTCAGCGACTCGCGGACTTAACAGATAAACATTGCCGATGAGCGGAGTCTCGCCGATGCCGTGCGCGTCCATGTAGCAGCGCAGCTCGGAGATCTTGCGCGAATCGAACCCGATCTGGTTGATGATGAACTGCGCGCCGCACTCGACCTTCTTCCTGAGCTTCAGGTACTGCGGAATCACCTCGCCTTCGCGCAGCTTGAAGTTCGTGGTGACCGCGCCGATGCAAAACTGCGTCTTTTCCAGGCGATGGTTTGCGCCGTTGGATTCTCCGGCGCCGAGCCCCTGGTTCATCTGCCGCAGCAGGGAAATCAGGCCGATGGAGTCGATGTCGAAGACCGGCCGCGCAAGGCCGTCGTTTCCGGCCACCGGGTAGTCGCCGGTCATGGCCAGAATGTTGTGGAAGCCCTCGCTGTTGAGCATCCAGGCTTCGCTCTCGAGGGCGTTCCGGTTCAGGTCCTTGCAGGTGAGATGAATTACGACTTCCTTGCCGGCGTAGAGGATCGGGCGGCCGAGCACCAGGGGCGCAAGCTGGGGATTGCCGCCGGCGTTGTCGGTAATTGAAATCCAATCGACGAGAGGGCAGGCGGCGAGCTCATTGGCGAAATTGCGCGCCCTGATGGCGCTGACCCCGGCCATGGAGCCGCGCACTGACACGAGCTCCGTGGCGACCAGAAAGCGACTGGGATCGGAGAGTTTTTCGCGGAGCGTCTGCATCTGCTGTGCGGGAAGAAGTCCTCTATCAGCAATGTACCACGAATTTATTCGAGTCGCGAATTATAGTTGCCGGGCGGAGGATTCACGCCTCAAGCGCCGGGTGTGGGCCCATACCGCGGCTGCGGGGGCTTGCGCGTCAGGTGCCAGACGGCGAGCGCCAGGGCGAGAGCGCCGAGACCGAAGGCCAGCACGGCCAGCTCACCGCGATGAAGCTGCCAGCCCTTCCAGAAGGCCGCAGCGGCGGCGATCAGCATCACGATGCCTCGAAGTCGGTTCACGCGCGCATCCTTTCCGCGGCGTCGATGTCCGCTGCGATTGACGCATCCATCCTAAACTGCTTTGGCCTGCCGACTGCTTCCCGCTGTCGCCGACAGCGCCTTTCGTCGTACGCCAGATTGACCACGCGACTGGCGGTGCCTATGGTGAGTAGATGAACCTGAACGCTTCAAAAAGGAATCCGCATGTCTGATCCTGTTGCACCAACCTCTGCCGCACCGCTTAAGAAGACGGCGCTGAACGCCACGCACCGCGCTCTGAAAGCGAAGATGGTCGACTTCGGCGGGTGGGACATGCCGGTCGAGTATCCGTGCCCTCCACCCCAGCGACAAGAACCCGTCGCCGGGGGCCCCGGATCCGGCGGCGGTCTCATCGCCGAGCACATGGCGGTGCGCACCGGCGTGGGCCTGTTTGACGTGAGCCACATGGGCGAGATTCAATTCCGCGGCCCGGGCGCGCTGGCCGCAGTGCAGCACATCACCATGAATGACGCAGCGCGGCTCCAGGATGGGCAGGCGCAATACTCAGCGCTGCTCACGCCGCAGGGGACATTCGTAGACGACATCCTCGTGCACCGGCTCAGCGCGAACGACTATCTACTGGTGGTCAACGCGGGCACCACGGAGAAGGACTTCGCCTGGATCCGGCAGCAGGTGGGTGGCTGGCCGGAGATTCACTTGAGCAACTACTCGCCGTACTACTCGCAACTGGCGCTGCAGGGGCCGCGCGCGCTGGAGACGCTCGCCAAACTGACGAAGGTGGATCTGGCCGCGATCAGGAATTATTGGTTTGTGTGGGGAACGGTGGCCGGCATTCCCAGCGCACTCATCGCGCGCACAGGCTACTCGGGCGAGGACGGCTTCGAGGTCTACATCCCAGCGGACGAAGCGACCACGGTGAAGATGTGGAACGCGCTGATGGAGGCGGGCGCGGAGTTCGGCATACGGCCGTGCGGGCTGGGCGCGCGCAACACGCTGCGCCTCGAAGCCGGAATGAGCCTCTATGGGCACGAAATCTCGGAAGAGATCAACGTATTTGAGGCCGGGCTCGACCACTGGCTCAAGCTCGACAAAGGCGAGTTCATCGGCCGCGAAGCGCTGCTTGCGGTGCAGGCCGCAGGCGGACCGAAGCGAAAAATCATCGGCCTCGAGATGGTGGAGCGAGGCATCGCGCGCGACGGGTACGAAGTGCATGATCTTGACGGCAACCGGATCGGCGTCGCGACTTCCGGCTCGCCAGCGCCGTTCCTTAAGACCAACATCGCGATGGCGCTTGTGCCCACAGCCGCGGCCGCGAGCGGCGCCGATCTGATCGTGCAGTGCCGCGCCAACCAGGTGCGGGCCAGACAGGTTCCTCTGCCGTTCTACAAGCGAGCGAAAAAGTAGGGCGGCTGCGCCCGGAGCAAGGGCGTTTCCGCCTGAATCCCTCCACCTATAGGTCGTCGAATTTGCGGCGTGGGACGGGCACGAAAATCGTCGCATCTTTGTTGCGCGATACGCCTTTTCTCAGGCTGAAGGTGGAGTTTTGCTGACGGCGCGGGTCCAAGCTGAGCGTCATTGGCTGCGATAAGTCACTGAGCGGATTGAGTTTGCCTTGGGTAGGCCGACGCGCCTGGTCGAAAAAGGGGTGGATGTCCCCGAAACAAGCGAAAAACCCTGACTGAGAGAATCTTTCAAAAAGTACTTGACAGCATACACTGTGTGCTATACAGTGTGTTCTGTACAGTGTGTGGGGTACAGTATGACCATCACAGAAAACCTCTTTGAAAACCTGCGCCTGGAGCTGCGGCGGGGCTGCCTGACGCTGGCGGTCTTGGCGCAACTCAAGCAGGAGCACTACGGGTACACATTGCGCAAGGCGCTGGCCGCGCGGGGCATGGAGATCGACGAAAGCACGCTCTATCCGTTGCTGCGGCGCCTTGAGGCGCAGGGACTCCTGACCAGCGAATGGCGCGAGGAAGAGAAGCGCAACAAGCGGTTCTACCGGCTCTCAAGCGACGGTGAGCAGATTTTTGCCCGGCTGCTTGAGGAGTGGAACGCCATCAACACAGCCATCAACAACCTTTTGTAAGGGACCGAAAAACTGTAAGGAACTGAGGAAAAGCCATGGAACTTCTCGATCGATACCTGCAAGCCGTAAAGAGACACCTGCCCTGGCAGCGGCAGGACGACATCATCGCCGAGCTACGCGCGAACTTCGAGGCGCAGCTCGAAGACAAGGAAGCGGAGCTGGGCCGGCCGCTGACCAAGGAAGAGGCCGAGGAGTGGCTTAAGCAGATCGGGCCGCCGATCCAGGTGGCCGCGCGCTACCAGCGGCAGCAGTATCTGATCGGGCCGGCGGTGTTTCCCACTTATTCGTTCATCCTGCGGCTGGTGCTGACGTGGGCGACGGTGATTTACGCGTTCGTGAATGCCGTGGATATCGCGGTGAACAACCGAGGTGGGGAAGGCGTTCTGAGCGCGGCACTGCGCCTGCCGGAGTTCTGGCTTATCAACGCGGGCGTGGTTACGCTGATCTTCGCGGTGATCGAGCTGACGGGCGCTCGCTTTCCGGAGAAGTTCCACGCGTTTGGGCCCATGACTGCTCCGATGACCGCGCCGTGGTCGCCATTGGATTTGCCGCCGACTGGGGTGGATGACAAGAACAAGCCACTGAGTTTTGCGAAGGCGCTGGCGGAGGTGATCTTCGGGTTTGTGTTCTTTGTGTGGTTGCTGCTTTTGCCGCACTACCCATATCTGATATGGGGGCCGGGGGCGTCGTACATCGAGGCGTCGCCGTACGCGTTTGCGCCGGTGTGCTGGACGTTTTATTGGAGCCTCATCGGTTTGAATGCATTCGAGCTCACGTGGAAGATCGTGGACTTTGCGCGCGGCGCGCGGCAGGGGCACAGGCGCTGGCGGCACCTGTTCATGCGCGCCCTTTCGTTGATCCCGCTGTCGATTCTTCTCACCGCACCGGGCCGAGTACTGATTCTCGTCAAGAACTCAGCGGTGAGTGGCGCCGGGCTTGCCGCGAAGGCCGCGGAAGCGAACCGTGGAATCCATCAGGCCATCATGGTGGTGGTCGCGATCGTGATCCTGCAAGTGATGTGGGATGCAGGCAAGATGGGCGTGCAGGCCTATCGGAAGCGGGTGGCGGCTTAGCAGCCGCCTCGCGCGTCAGACCTGCATGACTTCGGCTTCCTTCTTCTGCGAGAGCTCTTCCATGCGGCGGATCTCGGCGTCGGTCATCTTTTGAATTTCTTCGAGGGCGCGCTTCTCGTCGTCTTCGCTGATCTTCTTGTCCTTGGTGAGCTTCTTGATGGCTTCGTTGCCGTCGCGGCGGACGTTGCGGACCGCGGTGCGGTGCTCTTCAAGAACCTTGTTGATGTGTTTGCAGACTTCGCGTCGGCGCTCCTCGGTCATCGGCGGAACAGGGACGCGGATCACCTTGCCGTCGGAGAGGGGATTGAGGCCGAGATCAGCGGCCTGGATGGCTTTTTCGACTTCTTTCAGAATGGTTGGGTCCCAGGGCGAGATGGTGATGAGCTGCGGCTCGGGAGCGGAGAGCTGTGCGAGCTGGTTGATGGGCGTGAGCGTGCCGTAGTAGTCGACCTTGACCTGATCGAGCATGTGGACGCTGGCGCGGCCGGTTCGCGTGGAGGCCAGATTGGCCTGGAAATCGGCGACCGCGTGGTCCATGCGACGCTTGAGGTCGTTGTAGAGGTCTTTGAGCGCCGGACTGCCGGCCATGAAAGATGACATAGGATCGTCCTCATTGCAGAAGTCTGGGCAAAAGCATCGACGGCTTATTCTACAACCCCGGCGCCGAGGGAATGGCACTACGTTTGGGTGAACGTCTAGATCCTGTCGCTGCGCGCGGCCCGCACGCAAAACGGCCGGACCTCAAGTGAGATCCGGCCGCCTCAATCAGCTTGTTACCAGCGCCTGCGGAAATGATCAAAATCGCCAAAGCCATTCTGATCGTCAAGGTCATAGGGAACGATGAGCCAAGGTGAAGTGGTCACGCCTGTTCCAGATGCGGTTGCGCACGCTCCCGTTGATCCGGGACCGAACGGGCAGCCCCACCAGTTTTCGGTGGCATCCAAGGTGGCGGTGTTCAGTTCTTCCACGCCCGTCGCCCTGCGATTGAAGTTGTTAAGGTGCACGTTCATCTGCCCCGAAGGCGCGTTGAATGCGACATCGATCGCTTCCTGATCAAACACGTTTTGAGAGACTACCGTGCCCCACACTGGAGCAACGCTGAAGAGGTTGACGCCCGTGGGGCCGGAGGTGGCTGCATCTTCCGTGTCGGCGCCGTTGCCGGAGATCTGGTTTCCCACGATCACGTTGTCATTCAAGTTTACGGCCGGCGCGGGTGAGGGAGCCGCCGCATGGTTGTGCATGGTGACGCCAGGCAGCCCGTTGTCACGAAGAACATTGTCGATCACCACGTTCCCCGCATCTGTCGTCCCCGGAAAGGGCGCGAAGATGCCGACGCCTGCGCCCGCGCCGGGAACCTGATAGCCGTTATGTGCCGACACGTTGTGCGAAATCGTATTGCCGTTGACACCATAAGGCAAGGTGGCGCTGGCGATCACCGAGGTCGCGGGAGGATGCGAGGCAAGGGTGATTCCGCAATCGTAGGGGTTGTCGTGGACATTGTTGTCGCTGATCAGATTCGAGTAGTTGCGCCCGGTTTCATCGCTAATCAGGATTCCGCCGGAGTTGTAGGCAACTTCATTGCCCACGACCGAGACGTGATTGGTCGCCATCAGGTGGATGCCCTCGCCGCAATCATCCCCTTCGTTGGTCTCGAAGCCAGGAATGCCGTTGCATGTAGAGGCGGAGATATCGAGGGCTTTGTTGTTGTCTGTAACGAGGTTGCCGGTGAGCGAAACATCGGTGGCATTGGCCACCAGGATTCCCTCGAAACTCGCGTTGCGCACGGTGAAGCCGGAGACGATCACATTGGAGATCCCGGTGTTGGGCGCAGCCGACATTCCGTTGACGAAGATGCCGTTCGGCAGTCCCGAGGCGTCGATGATCGAGGCGCGATAGGATCCAAGCAGCGCAATCGACTGAGTGATAACGACATCTTCGTGATAGGTTCCCGGCGCAACCAGGATGGTATCGCCCGGTGAAGCCACGCTCAGCGCAGCAGTGATTGTGCTCGTGCAGCCCGATGTTCCTCCCGGGTTGACACAGAGCGTGGCGGCGTAAGCACCCGGTACTCCGACCAGGCACAGAACAGCGAGACCTGCGACGACGCGCAGGCGCATACGGCAGCCTTTTCCAAGGCAGCCCGAACGCAATGCAGTAATCACACGTACCTCCTGGGTTTCAGTTGTGATCGAGATGGTTGCTTAAAATCCCGTCGCTTGACCCGCATTTCCGACGAGATCAGAGGGGAAGAGCCAAATGCTCGCTTATGGTAGACCCATCAGGCGTGGATCCGCAACACCTTCAGTGGCAAGGGCCTGTTCGGAGCTTGGCACCCGGAGGCAGGGGGTCGGGCTACGCGGCTGCGATTCCTGTGGAGAGCGCCTGCTCGTGCGCGTGGTAGCTGGACCGCACCAGCGGGCCGGATTCGACGTGCCGAAAGCCCATCGCGAGGGCCTCGGCTTTGAGCTCGGCGAACTCGCGCGGTGTATAGAGGCGCGCCATGGGCAGGTGGTCGCGCGAGGGGCGAAGATACTGGCCGATGGTGAGGATGTCGCAGCCCACGGCGACCAGATCGCGGAAGACCGCGAGCAGCTCGCGGGTCTCTTCGCCGAGGCCGACCATGACGCCGGATTTGGTGAGCCCTGCGGGACGCAGCTCCTTGGCGTAGCGCAACAGCTCGAGAGAGCGCTCGTAGCGGGCGCCGGATCGGACGACGCGATAGAGCCTTGGCACGGTTTCCGTATTGTGGTTGAGAACTTCGGGACGCGCCCCGACGACGATGCGGATGGCTTCTTCGTCGCCCTGAAAATCGGGGATGAGGACCTCGACGCGGCAGCCGGGAGCCTGGCGGCGAATTTCGCCGATCACCAGCGCGAAGGCGCGCGCGCCGCCGAGGTTGTCGTCGTCGCGGTTCACGCTGGTGATGACGGCGTGCTCGAGGCCGAGCGCAGCGACGGCCCGGGCCACGCGGCGGGGCTCGTCGAAGTCGATGGGCTCCGGGCGGCCCTTGGGCACGGCGCAGAAGCCGCAGCGACGCGTGCACAGGTTGCCGAGCATCATGAAGGTGGCGGTTTTGTGGTGCCAGCACTCGCCGATGTTGGGGCAATGCGCGCTTTCGCAGACGGTGTGGAGGCCGAGTGAGCGGGCCAGGCGCTTGAGATCGTGGTAGTTCTCGCCCATCGGCGCACGCGCCTTCAGCCACTCCGGCTTGGGTACAGGCGCGCGCCGCACCGGCTCGATCTGGACGAGTTCCATCACAAAATCATTGTAGCGGGCGCGGGAATGCGGGCCGCCAGCCGGAAAAAACATTGAATTTGAAGGAACTTGAGAGCGCTACGACCTTTCGCCGAGGTGCGCAACCCTAAACCATTCCAGCGGATAACGCATCTATGCCAATAAATTGTCTTGGCTCCGCTGTAGCGTGCGACGGAGCGCCCCTGCGGGCAAAGGGTCCAGCGCGCGACATCAAAGAACGACGGGAGGCAACAATGAAACCGGATCGTCCTTTACTTGGATCCATCCTTCTTCTGGCGGCGGGATTGAGCCTGATCTTCGGCTACTGCAACGGCACCACGAGCTTCAGCGCCGCATATCCTTTCTCGGGCTCGACGCTCCATATTGACCTTTTGACGAACGGACCAGCGGCGGTGGGTGGCGTGGTGCTGACCGCGTTCGGCCTGGTACTGCTTCTGTGGGCGGTGCTTGCGGCGATTGTGAGCCAGATCGGCCAGCTTGTCAGCAACAACCGGGCGCCGGAGAGCCTGCTTGACTAGCTGAACCTATCACTAGCTGAACCCAGATAGGACGGTTGACGCCCAAAGCGCGGCGCCTACCTCAACTTCTCGCGCAGGTCCGTCCGAACGAGATAGAGGAAGAAGATCAGGTTGAGTAGGCCCTGCACCAACGAGGAAGAATTGTGCTGGGTTGTGTAGCTGTACAGGAACGATCCCGTCATCAGCGCTACGGCAGCAAGGGTGAGCGCCCAGGCCCAGCGGAGCAGCAGCAGCAACCCCAGAGCGGCGGCGATAAAGAGAACCGAGAGAATAAGATAGATCGGCCCTACGCGGTGGTTCACGACGTACACGACGAAGATTCCAGCGAGCAACAGCATGTAGAAGCTGATTGCGATGAGGCCTGGGAGCTGGAGCAGCCGTGGCCGCTCAGACTTCCGCTTTGCGGGCGCTGGCAGCTTGCCAGCTCGGGGAGCGTTCGTTTTGGCGTTTGCGATCATAGCGTGTGCAAATAGGCCAGCAGATCTTTCAGCTGCTCATCAATAAGGGGCGTGGCGGGCATCATCTGCCTGCCGTTGAGAATCACCTCCGTCAGCCGTTCGTCGGTGGGAGGCGCACCTGAAGGCATGGCCTTGAGCTTGGTGAGCGCTTGCAAGCCGGGGCCATGCAGGGGGTGGGTCGAAGTGGGATAGTGGCAGCGGGCGCACTTTGCCTGATACACCGCCGCGCCGCGCGCCTCTTGCGGCGTCCACTCGGAGGCCGGCTTGGAGGGCGGCAGAGAGCGGCACCCTGCGAGACCGGCGGCAAATGCGGGCAGAACAGTACACATAAGAAATCTCCGAGTACGCATTTGCCCTCATGATACAGCGCCTTGTGCGCCGTTTAGCATGTGCATTGAGAGACGGTTCCCAATTTGCAACGTCGTTCCTCAGAAAGGGGAAAGGCGAAATGAACGAACTGAGGGGCGGCATTCTGGATTGCATCGGCGATACGCCGCTGCTGGCACTGCGCAGAATCGTGCCCGCGAACGGCGCGCGCGTCCTGCTGAAACTGGAGAGCGAGAACCCAACCGGAAGCATGAAGGACCGCATGGCCCTGGCCATGATTGCAGCGGCGGAGGCGGATGGGCGCCTGAGAGCGGAGGGCCATGTGGTGGAGTACACCGGCGGCAGCACCGGCGTGTCGCTTGCCTTTGTCTGCGCGGTCAAGCGCCACCCGCTACACATCGTGAGTTCGGATGCGTTTGCGCGGGAAAAGCTCGACCAGATGCGAATCTTCGGAGCCAGGCTGCAAATTGTTCCGAGCGAGAGCGGCGGCATGACCGAAAAGCTCACGCGCGACATGATCGAAGCCGCGCGCGTCGTGGCGGAAGAGACCGGCGCCTATTGGACCGACCAGATGAGGAACACCGATCAGCTCAGCGCCTATCACAAGATGGCGGAAGAGATCTGGACGCGGACGGGCGGCGCGATCGACGGGTTTGTGCAGAGCGTGGGCACGGCGGCGTCGCTCGGCGGAATCGGCGAGGCGCTGCGCGACCGGAAGCGGGAGATCCGGATGGTCGCGGTTGAGCCTTCTGAGTCCGCGGTCCTATCGGGCGGGGCGCCGGGAGCGCACAAGATCGACGGGATCGGCGCGGGTTTCGTGGTGCCGTTGTGGCGCGAGCGTCTGGCCGACGGCATCGAGCGTGTCTCCACGGCGGAAGCGACGGCGATGGCGTTCCGACTGGCGCGCGAGGAGGGGCTGTTCGCGGGAACGTCGACGGGCGCAAACGTGATCGCGGCGCTCCGCCTGGCCGAAGAACTGGGTCCGCACGCGACCGTGGTCACCGTGCTGTGCGATACGGGAATGAAGTATCTGCGAGCGTATGGGGCCGCGCTCGACAAACCGGCCGCGGCCGCGTAGCCCTCACTCCGCCGCAGCGATGGCCTCGGCGATGCGGTCGATCCCTTGCTCCTCAGCGTCGCTGCCGGGACGGCGCCCGTTGACCAGAATGGAAAACGCCAGCGTGCGGCCGCTGTCTGCGGTCAGATAGCCGGAGAGCGAATTCACCTCGTCCAGGGTGCCGGTCTTGGCCCACATCCTTTTCTTCAGCGGCGAATCCTTGAAGCGGTTGTCCAACGTGCCGTCGACTCCGGCGACAGGCAGGGTGAGCCGCCAGTCCGTGCCCCATGGCTGCCGCGACGCGTAGGACAAGAGACGGGTGAAGGCGCGCGGCGAGATTTTGTCGGCGGAGCTCATGCCCGAGCCGTCGTAAAGGAAGAAGTCGTCATCGTCGACGCCTGCATCGGCCATGAACTGGCGCACTACGCGCGCGCCTTGCTCGAAACTGCCGCCGGTCCCGTAGAGCTTGCCAAGCAGCCGAAGTAGCAATTCGGCGTGAAGGTTCTGGCTGGTTTTGTTGGTGACGGTGATGTCTTCAGCTACGGGCACTGACCTGTGCGCGCCGAGGACGCGCCGGCCCTCGGCCTGAGCGGCGATGGTGGTAAGCGCGGTGGGCTTGAGCTTGAGCGGTTGCGCGCGCTCGCCGGCAAAGTCGCCCGTGCCGGTTGGATAATTATGGCGCGACTCTGGGCTGCCGGTTACCTTGATGCCGCGCAGCATGAGCGCCTGCCGGAACGCGGCCGCAGTGAACTGGGCAGGATCCTCGACGGCCATCGAGACATGGAGTCCTGCGGCGGGCGCCGTGCCCCAGGCGCGCACCACCATGGAGCCAGGGGGGCGATCGAGGCCGGGGTGGGCCTCATCGCCGGATTGAACCGGCGTCATGCGATTGTCGACCGCGTAATAGTCGACGTCGGGCGTCCATTCGACTTTGGTTGCGCTGGGTGTGGATGCATCGGCCGTG
Organism: uncultured Acidobacteriaceae bacterium; assembly: GCA_963836525.1. Taxonomy (GTDB): domain Bacteria; phylum Acidobacteriota; class Terriglobia; order Terriglobales; family Acidobacteriaceae; genus Telmatobacter. The sequence goes on along the minus strand of CAWIJW010000003.1, from coordinate 492,117 downwards.
ATGGCGAGCTCATCGGCATTGTCGTTGAAGGTGAGCGCGGAGACGGGCGCGCCGTAGCCCCATTGCAGCTCGTCCCAGTTCCAGCCCAGCGCGTAGGGCTCGTCGAGGAAGTAGGTGTCGTCGCCGATCACGTTGCCGTCGACGGTACGCACACCGGACTGCTCCACCTGCTGGGCGAGCAGATCGAGGACGGCCATGGCTGTGGGCGGGGCGGCGCTGGGCAGTGTTTCGTTGGACGCGGCTTCGGACGAGGCAGGCGGAGCAGTTCCCGGCTCGACATACGGGTAATGGCGCGCACTCATGGTGGGATCGCCAACGCCGAGCAGCACGATGTCGCCGTGCAGCGTGCCTGCGGCGTCCACGTCGCCATCCGCGACCACGAAAGTGGTCCAGGTGAGCGTGTCGACGGGCAGCAGGGCGTAGGCCGCGGCGGTGGTGGTGAGCTTGGCGTCGGAGGCGGGCGTAAACAAGTGGGCGTCGTTGAGGCCGTAAAGCGCTTGGCCATCGAGGGTGGTCACGCTGATGCCGAAGTCGGCATGGCTGAGGGCGGGATCGGCGAGAATAGCCTGGATGCGGTCAGCCAGCGGGCCGGTAGCGGGCACGCGGCGCGCGGCAGGGTGGGGATTGCGGTGCGCCTGCGCCGGCGCCTGCCCATGCAACGCTGCCACAGAAACCAGGAAGCAGCCGAACACAGCCGCCAGAATTCGTCGAACGGAGACCATGCCCGGAGTGTAGCAAAGCACAGAGCAAAGCGGCGTACCATCGGGAGTGGGCGCTTATGAGAAGCACAGCAAGCTGGCGGCTGCGGACGCGGACACTGGAGTTGGGCCACCGCACACTCATCATGGGCGTAGTGAACATCACGCCGGACTCGTTCAGCGACGGCGGACTGTATCTCGATCCGGAAGCTGCGGTGGCGCACGGGCTGAAGCTCATCGAGGAAGGCGCGGACCTTCTTGATCTGGGCGCGGAGAGCACGCGGCCTGGCTCGCGCGCGGGCGGCGCGGACGCAGCAGTCAGCGCGAACGAAGAGCAGGCGCGGCTGCTGCCTGTTTTGGAAGGAATCCTCAAGAGGCTGCCGCACGCAGTGCTGTCTGCCGACACGTACAAAGCGGAGACGGCGCGTGCGGCGCTCAAGGCGGGTGCGGAGATCATCAACGACGTAAGCGGATTCGTGTGGGACCCGGCAATTGCGGGAGTGTGCGCGGAGTTGGGCGCGGGCGTTGTGCTCGCCCACACGCGCGGTCGGCCCGAGGAGTGGCGGGCGCAGCCGCAACTCGAGCCTGACGCGCTGCTGGCAATGGTGTACGACGGCTTGGCAGCGAGTCTCGGCGCGGCGCGACGCGCCGGAATTCCGCTGGATTCGATCGTGCTCGATCCCGGTTACGGATTTGGCAAGCGCTTCGACGAGAATTACACGCTGCTTGCACGCCAGGAAGAGCTGCTTGCTCTGGGACGGCCGTTGCTCGCCGGCCTGAGCCGCAAATCGTTTCTGGGGCATACGCTGGCACCGCTGTTTCGCGGTGGCGGAGCGCCGATGGCCGAGCGCGAGAACGCGAGCCTGGCCGCGATGACCGCGGCGATCCTCAACGGCGCCTCGCTCGTGCGCGTCCATGCGGTGCGCCCTGCGGTCGAGGCGGCGCGGATCGTCGATGCGATTCTTGATGCGGGTGATGCTTCGGCGGCGCAGCCGGATACGAAAACCTGACACGCGAAGAGCGTGGGTTCACGCGGCGGCGATGGCCTGGTGCGTTTTGGCAAAGTTCACGAGAGCATGTACGTTCTTGTGCGGCGTATCGCGGACGATCTCGCAGCCGGCAGCGGCGATCCAGGGTGCCCCCGCCTGTGACCGCAATGCGTCGAGCGCCTGTACGATGGTCTGCGGCGTGCCATCGCGGAGATCTTTCACCGGGTTCAGATTGCCAGCGATCACCTGGCGTGGGCCCATTTTGGCGCGCGCTTCGTCCATGGGCACAGGGAAATCGATATCGACCATCTCGCACCCGAGCGCTCCCATGCCGTCGAGAATGCGGCGGGTGTTGCCACAGACGTGGAGGCGCACTTTTCCGCCCTGGGCGTGGATGGCGTCGACCAGTTTCTTCTCCATGGGCCAGACGAATTCCTTGTAGATGCGCGGGCCGACGAGCGAAGCGGCTGCGTCGCCGATGCCAAGGATGCCGGCGCCGGCTTTGATCTGGGCAGAAGCGAAGCGGATGGCTGTTTCTACTGTGAAGGCAAACAGGTCGTGCACGAAATCAGGATCGTCGGAAAAGTCGAGCATCAGGCGGTTGATGCCGCGCAAGTCAGCGGCTTCAGCGCAGGGGCCTTCGACCCAGCCCTCGACGGGGAGTTCGTCTCCGGCGCGTTGCCGCAGCAGTTCGATGCCGCGGATGCGATCTTCCATACGGCCGCCTGAAAGCGGACTGGGCGCCTTGGCGTGGGCGAACGCGGACTTGTCGGCAAAAAGCGCCTCTTCTTCTACGATGGCCGGGGGTTGGTTCTCGTACCACTGGATGCGGGCGCCCGCATCGGCCGCTTCGCGGGCGGGGTCGGAGATGGCGGAGACATAGTCGAAGCCGAAGAGCTCGGCCGTCTTGAGCTGCGCGTCGGCCATGATCCTGTGATCGCGTGCGTAGTTACCGTAGGGCACCCCGAGCACGTCGGCAGCGAACATCATGGTAATGGGCATCGAGGGAATGTGGTCCGGGGTTTCTCCGGCGAGAACTGCGAGAATGCGTTCACGGCCTGTCATCGCGCGTGTTCTTTCCTGCAATCGGGGCGGCGTTTCACCCGGGAAGAAAGGCTGGCCGTAGTATGGCACAGAGTGCGATTCCGCTGAGCGGCCGGCGCCCAATCGCGTGACGCTGCCGCCCGGCTAAACGCTGATGCCAACTTTGTTGCGCGGCCAGAGCGGACGCATCGCGCCATGATCGACGATGGGCTCGCCGTCGCACTCGACTTCAATCACCGTGGCAGGCTGGTCTGGCGCGACCAGCGGCAGGCCAGTGAGGCGGAAGCTGAAATCGTCCTGCGTGAACGCGACCTTCTGGCCGGTCTTGAGCAAGCGCGCTGAAAGAGCCTTTGGCTTAAGCCCGCCGATCGCGACGACCACTTCAGGCTTGTAGAAGTCGAGCCACTCCGCGGCCGGCGTGTGGCCGGGCCAGAAGTGCACGTGAACAAAAAGCGTGTTGCCACGCCGCGTGAAGTTCAGGTTTGTACTCCACTCCGCCTGGATTCGCTCCGTACCGTAGATGGCCTTGCCGTTTGTATCGATCCACCTGCCCACCGCTTCAAGAATCTCGACGGACGCGGGCGGGACGGAGCCGTCAGGCTCGGGGCCGATGTTGAGCAGATAATTGCCGCCGCCGCGCGCGCAGGTAATCAGGTTGTCCACGACCGTCTTGGGTGTCTTCCAGGCATCGTCGCCGCGATTGAAGCCCCAGCTATCGTTGAGCGTCATGCAGGTCTCCCAGGCGCGACCCGCCTCAGCGGCCTGGATGTGCTGCTCGGGCGTGGAGAAGTCTCCCGGCAGCAGGTTGCGGTTGTTCACAAGAATGTCGGGCTGCAGCGCGAAGACCATCTCGTTCATCCGCTCTGACTCCCACTGCTCGGCGGTCAGCGGCCAGGCCACGTCGTACCACAGGATGTCGATCTTGCCGTAGTTTGTCATCAGCTCGCGGATGAGGCCGTGGGTGTAGTCGACGAAGCGGCGGCGGGCAGCCTCGTCGGTCTTGCAGATGGCGCCGTCGGGATGATGCCAGTCCATGAGCGAGTAGTAGAAGCCGACGCGCAGGCCCTCGGCGCGGGCAGCCTCAACGAATTCGCGGACGAGATCGCGCCCCGGCCCCTGGTCCATGGCGTTGTAGTCGGTCAGTTGGGTGTCCCAGTTGCAGAAGCCCTCGTGATGCTTGGTGGTCATCACCATGTACTTCTGGCCGGCACGCTTGGCCAGGCGCGCCCAGTCGCGGGCAGCGTTCGGCTTAGGATGAAAGTGTTTGGCGAGCCGCTCGTACTCGAGCAGAGGAACTCCTTCATTCTCCTTGGCCCACTCGTGCTGCCCGATCACGCTGTAGAGGCCCCAATGGATGAACATGCCGAACTTGGCCTCGTGCCACCATGCCATGCGGGCGTCACGCGTAGCAGCTTGCTTCTGGTCGGCGGCAGTCGGCGCCGGCTGCGCCGGGGCGGCCTGAGCACCTGCGGCCATGGGCAATGCCAATCCGTCGGCGTTTGCGGCAGCCAACGCAGCGGCGCCCGCCGCGCCAAACTGCTTCAAGAACGACCGTCTCGTGCTTTCGTTCCAGTCCATTGCTGTCTCCTCCTCCCATCCATCAGATCGCGGCGCAAGCCCGCCGATCTTCGCGTAGGGAACTATAGCAGGCGGGCGGGGGAGAAGTCAGATGCCAGGAATGGCGTAAGGGAAAGCGGTCAGTTTGCGCCGGCGGCGCGACGGGCGCGATCGAATCGGCCCGTTCGTTATTGCCTGTCCGTGGCCATGTAGACAGCGACACCACCGAGGAGCGCCAGGATGGCGAGGGCGGGGAAGAGCACCATCCAGGTCCATCCGGAGCCGGCGAGCGAAGCGGAGAGCAGGTTGTCCCAGTCGAGTGCCCCGCCTTGCGGAAGCTGCTGAAGCCAGGCTGAACCAAGCGACGCCGTGGCGCGCCTCGAAGCCGGCAAATCCCACGCCGGCGAGCAACGTGACGGCGAGGGCAAAGATCTGTGCGCCGAGGAGAGGACGCGTGAGGCGTTCGACAGCGGCATTGCGGCGGCGCAGTTGCGCGCGCCACAGCAGCACGCCCGGGGAAGCGAGCCTGGCTGCGGCGAGCGTTTCGGCGCGAGCCTGCTTGAAAGCCTCAGCCACAAACGCCAGGTCGCCGCAGGCGCGGCATTCACTCACGTGAGCACGCAGCTCCGGCGCCGCGGCGAGCGGCCATTGGCCGCTTTCGATCAGCTCGCGGACTTCTTTCTCGTTTGGGCAGTTCTGGAACATCATGACTCCCTCCCGGCGGGTGCTGCCTGCGCGCGCAGGAAGCCAGCGATCTTGCGCCGCGCGCGAAAAAGCAGCAGACGGATGCTGGCTGCAGCAAGGCCCGTGACCTGCGCGATCTCGCGATGCGAGTAGCCTTCAGCGTAGGCCAGCCATAGCAATTGCCGCTCGCGAGGCTTCATCCTGTGGAGCGCTGGACCAAGCACGATGTGCGAGTCAGCTTGCGCGGAACGGCCCTGCGCGGCGAAGCACTCCTCGGGGATCTCCTCGATGGATGCGGCGCGTGGACGGCGCCAGTGATCCCGCAGCAAGTTGGTGGCGATGCGGAAAAGGTAAAGGCGGGCAACCGCTTCCCCTTCGTCAGCGAGAGACGGAGCGCCCGCCGCACAGAGGAAGCGCACGTAACTCTCCTGCATCAGGTCTTCGGCCAGGGCGGGATCGGTGGAGACGCGCGAGAGGTAGGCCCAGAGCGGCCGCGCGGAGCGTTCGTAAAACGCGGCAAAGCCGTCGCCATCCATCGCGGGGTCAGAGACGCCGGCAGCGGCGGCTCTTTCGAGCGCGCCGCGGGCCAGTACGCCGGGTAATGCGGATTCCCAGAACATACGCGTCCTCTTCTCGATCGGCGCCACGTCCGGGCCCTTCGCGGCTCACTGCCTGTCCTGTGAGCCAAAGGACGCAGGCTGGGTCTGCGCGTCGGGCTTCTCGGGCATGATTCCCAATCGATGCGCCAGAACCCAGGTTGCCGCTGCCGAAAGAATAAACCCGATTCCCGGCATCAGCGCGAGCGTCCCCAGCACGGTCATCGGCGTCTCCATGTCGGGTCCGGCGTGACGCAAGAAGAACAAACCGATGCCCAGCAGCGTCATCACGATCCCGGCTTGCATTGGCGTCAACACGCGGGCCACGGCGTTGGGCATGCGCTGGGCCGACTCTGAACCGAGCGCAACAGGCGCCGCCATGAGGAACCGCTTGCCCGCCTCTGTCTCCATATACGCAGCCAACTCCTGGCTGGTGCCGAGTTTGTCGATCAGTCGGGCGTGAATCTCGCTTTGCTGCTTAAAGGTGCGGGTCCAGCGGCGGTTTTCGACAAACATGCGGATCAGCCAGATGAGGGCGCCGAGACCGCACAGGAAGCAGAGCACCGCCAGAATGTGCTCCGCAATTTCTTGCCTCCGCCCCGCTTCGCTATATCGGTAAGCCTCGTACGTTTGCTGCAAATCGTTCTGCTGTCGCGACGCCAAGTCGGGCCACACTGCCCGCTTCAAAGCCTGGTCGCGGGGACCACCTTTGGAATTGAGGTTGCTGAAGAGATAGAAATCCGGGTTCCGGACGATGTCGGGATGGCTTGCCAGAAACCGGGCCAGTTCGGGATTGTTGCGGCCTACGTACTGCTGGTCGGCCAGCAGCGAGGGGTCGGCCGCCACGACCATCGTCAGCGTCGGGCTCAGGCGCAACAGCTTGAGGAGCTGGTCCTGCGATGTCGGCCACCTCCTTCTCGGTAGGCGCGGACGCATGGGAGGGCTGCTTGGGCGGCGCCGGGCTTGTTTGCGCGGTGACGGGCGCGGCGAGCGCCAGAACCAGCGCCGCTGCGGCGCAGAAGGTCAATCTTCGAAGGCCGTTGGGGGTCCGAAGGGCATTGGGCGGCAGAAAGACATTCGACGGGAAAAAGGGGTTGCGGCGATTCATGTTGAAGCCTCCTCGTTCAGTGGAACGGCTCAGATGCGTCTATAGAGAGAACGAAGCAGGAGTGGGATCGGTTAACAGTTCGTCAGCAGCGGCTTTGGCCTGCCGTTGATGTAGCTGGGGTTTAGAATCGAAGAGGTTGCGGAGAAGCGGACCGCATCCAAATCTGCGCCCGCGCTCGAGCGGCCGAAAACAATCGCTGCGGCGGGTAAACGTGTGGAATCGGGACGGCCATGGGAGCAAAGACGGCTGTGGTGCTGGGCGCCCAGTGGGGCGACGAAGGCAAGGGCAAGATCGTAGACGTGCTGAGCGAGCGGTTTTCCGCCGTAGCGCGCTACGCCGGCGGGCACAATGCCGGGCACACGGTCATCATTGGCGAGCATAAGTTCGTGTTGCAGCTCATCCCCTGCGGCGTGCTCCGTCAGGGATGTAAGAGCGTGATCGGCAACGGAGTCGTGTTGGACCCGCTTGCGTTTCTGAACGAGGTGGCGCGGCTGCGCGAGCTGGGCGTGCACGTGGATGGCAACCTCTTTGTCTCCAACCGGGCGCAGGTGATTCTGCCGTACCACCGCATGATCGAGCTGGCGGCCGAAAGCGCGCCGGGACGCAAGAAGATCGGCACTACCAGCCGCGGCATCGGGCCGGCCTACGAGGACAAGATGGCGCGCAGCGGGCTGCGCGTGGTTGATCTGCTGCATCCGGCGCTGCTCAAGACGCACATTGAGGCGGCCTGCGCGGAGAAGAATGCAATCGCGCATGCGCTCTTCGGCACTGACCCGCTGGACTCGGCAAAAATGTATGAGCAATACGCAGCGGCAGCCGAGAAGGTGAGGCCGTTCGTGACCGATACCGGGCGGCTGCTGAACGGGATTCTTGCCCAGGGCGGCAGCGTGATGTTCGAGGGTGCGCAAGGGACGATGCTCGATATCGACCATGGAACGTACCCGTTTGTGACCTCCTCTTCCGCGACGGCCGGCGGCGCCGCGACGGGAACAGGCGTGGGACCGACGGCCATCGGGGCCGTCATCTCGGTGACCAAGGCGTACGTGACGCGCGTGGGCGGCGGGCCCTTCCCGACGGAGATTCACGACGCTGTGGGCGAGACGCTGCGCGCGCGCGGCAACGAGTACGGCGCTGTGACCGGACGGCCGCGGCGCTGCGGCTGGCTGGATATTCCGCTGCTGCGCTACTCCAACCAGGTGAACGGCGCCGAGTGGCTGGTGGTCACCAAGCTCGACGTACTCGACGAGCTGGCCGAGATTCCCGTCTGCGTCGGATATGAGATCGACGGCAAAGTCACCGACGAGATTCCCGCGGACGTCCACGGGTTGGAGGCGATCAAGCCACGCTACACCACGCTGAAGGGCTGGCAGCAGTCGACCGAAGGCATTACCGGCTTCGACAAGCTGCCTCGCGCCGCCCAGGAGTACCTCGCATTCCAGGAACGCGAGAGCGGGGCGCGGATCGGCATGATTTCCACGGGCCCCGACCGCGGGCACATCATTGTGCTGCCGGAGTTCACCGTGGCGCTGAACCGGATCACTTCCTAGATCAATCGGTTCATCTGGGAGCTGGGAGTTCGACGCCATGCGATGCGGGCGAGCTGCTCTTAAATGGGCTGCAGCGTTCCTGCCTTGCCTGATTGCTCCCGTTCGAGCCTGCTTTCCCGTCAAATCTTGCGGGCCGATCCGGGAACAGCGAGTGCCTGGATGGGACCCGCAATGGCCGTAGATGAGATTGACGAGATTTCCAATTGACCGGCGCACCTTTTCGGGGCTACCGTGTACGCGTATGCCGGGTTCCGCTGTTGGTCGATTGAGCCCCGTTTACTGCCGCCGGCTGAACGCCTGGTGGGCGATGGTGTTGGCCCTTGCGCTGGGGATGTGGGCGATTCCGCTTTGCACGGGAATGCCCCTCGCCCAAAAGCACGAGAGCCGCCACGACATCGATCAACTTGAGGATGAATGGCGTGAGGCCATCCTCACTTCCAATATCAAAGCTCTGAACGCCCTGCTGGCCGACGATTACATGGCCATTACGCCCTCAGGCACGCTGCAATCCCGGGAGGAGTCGCTCGACAACCTCCGCGCCGGGCACGTGCATTTCACCAAACTCGATGTCACAGACCGCAAGGTGCGTTTTTACGGAACCACGGCTGTGGTGACGTCGCTGGCCAACATTCAGGCCATAACTCCTGACGGTCAGGTGGCGGGCAACTACCGCTACACGCGCGTCTACGTTCGCGATGCCCAGGGGGCGTGGAAGATCGTGAGCTTCGAGGCCAGCCGGGTGCGCGAGCCGGGGCCCCACAAGAGAAACGAACTCAAATAGGAGGAACCCAACCCACCGGCTAACGGCCTTGCGGTCCTTCGCAACCCACAAAGAATCAGTCACTTGAAAGACATCCGCAGCCTCCGTGTGCCAGCGCGGCGGGGACGGAGTTTGCCGGATTCCTGGCCGGCCTTGAAAATAGCTGGCCCTCGGGGTACACTAAAGCTAATATAGGACTAAAAGAGTCCTATATTGCGGGATAGCGGTTCGCGCCCTTCCTCATACGATCTGCGGAGCGGTCCAGCGCCGGGTAGAGTCAACAGGAATCCCGGCTGCTTGCCGAGGCGCTTCAAAACCGGTTTCGCGGGCCAATCCCGTGGAGGTCAAATGAGTTCCAGTGTCGATACCATTCGCGGTCTCGCCGAACAGGAGTACAAGTGGGGCTTCGTCACCGAGATCGCCGAAGACCGCGTCCCCAAGGGACTGAATGAAGACATCGTCCGTCTGATCTCGGCGCGCAAGGGCGAGCCCGAGTGGATGCTCGAGTGGCGGCTGAACGCGCTGCGCCACTGGTTCCGGATGAAGCGCGAAGAGGGCGAGCCCAAGTGGGCCAACGTCACCTTCGGCCCCATCGACTACCAGAACATCTCCTACTATTCGGCGCCGAAGAAGAAGCAGCAGCTCGAAAACCTCGATCAAGTGGACCCCGAGATCCTGCGCACTTATGAAAAGCTCGGCATTCCCCTCAATGAGCAGAAGCTGCTGGCCGGCGTGGCCGTCGATGCGGTCTTCGACTCCGTCTCCGTGGCCACCACATTCAAGGGCAAGCTGGCTGAGATGGGCGTGATCTTCTGCTCGTTCTCTGAGGCGGTGCAGAAGCACCCCGATCTCGTGAAGAAGTATCTTGGCACCGTCGTTCCGCATACCGACAATTTCTACGCCGCGCTCAACGCCGCCGTCTTCACCGACGGATCGTTTGTCTACGTGCCCAAGGGCGTCCGCTGTCCCATGGAGCTATCGACGTATTTCCGCATCAATGCCGCGGAGACGGGGCAGTTTGAGCGCACGCTGATCATCGCCGACGAAGGCGCGTACGTGAGCTATCTCGAGGGCTGTACGGCGCCCATTCGCGACGAAAACCAGTTGCACGCCGCGGTGGTGGAGTTGATCGCGCTCGACAATGCGCAGATCAAGTACTCGACGGTGCAGAACTGGTATCCCGGCGACAAGGAAGGGCGCGGCGGCATCTACAACTTCGTCACCAAGCGCGGCAAGTGCCTGGGCGTGAACTCCAAGATCTCGTGGACCCAGGTGGAGACGGGATCGGCGATCACGTGGAAGTATCCGAGCTGCATTCTGCAGGGCGACAACTCCGTGGGCGAGTTCTACTCGGTGGCGCTCACTAACAACCGCCAGCAGGCCGATACGGGTACCAAGATGATTCACATCGGCAAGAACACGCGCTCGACCATCGTGTCGAAGGGCATCTCCGCCGGCTACGGGCAGAACACCTACCGCGGGCAGGTCAAGATCCTCAAGAGCGCCACCGGCGCGCGCAACTACACGCAGTGCGACTCGCTCCTGATCGGCGACCGCTGCGGCGCGCACACCTTCCCGTACATCGAAGTACGCAACGCAACGGCGCGCATGGAGCACGAGGCGTCGACCTCGAAGATCGGCGAGAACCAACTCTTCTACCTGCGCCAGCGTGGGCTCAAGGCTGAGGACGCGGTTTCGATGATCGTGAACGGATTTTGCAAGACCGTCTTCAAGGAGCTGCCCATGGAATTTGCGGTCGAGGCGCAGAAGCTTCTGGGCGTGAGCCTGGAGGGCAGCGTCGGATAAAGGCAGCAAGTCAGCGAGTGAGCGGGTCAGCAAGTCAGCAAGAACGGAGAGAAAATAGGATGGCATTGTTAGAGATCGAAGATCTGCACGCCACGGTGGATGGTCACGAAATTCTCAAGGGCGTGAATCTGACGCTGAATGCGGGCGAAGTGCATTCCATCATGGGGCCCAACGGCTCGGGCAAGAGCACGCTGGCGCAGGTGCTGGCGCGGCGCGAGACCTACGAAGTAACGCGCGGCAAAGTTCTGTTTGACGGCAAGGACCTGCTAGAGATGAAGCCCGAGGAAGCGGCCTGCGAGGGCGTGTTCATGGCCTTCCAGTACCCGGTGGAGATTCCCGGCATCGGCAACGCGTATTTTCTCCGCTCGGCGATTAACGCAATCCGCAGATTCCACGGCCAGGACGAGCTGGACGCGATGGACTTTCTGCCGCTCTACAAGGAGCGGCTGAAGCTCCTCGAGATGGACGAGAAGCTGATGAACCGCTCGGTCAACGAGGGCTTCTCCGGCGGCGAAAAGAAGCGCAACGAGATTCTGCAATTGGCCATGCTGGAACCGAAGCTGGCGATTCTCGACGAGACCGATTCCGGCCTGGACATCGACGCCTTGCGCATCGTGGCCCGGGGTGTGAACGCGATGCGCGGCCCGGATCGCGCTTTCCTGGTGATCACGCACTACCAGCGGCTGCTTGATTACATTACCCCTGACTTCGTGCACGTGCTGGTGGATGGCAAGATCGCGCGCTCGGGCGGGCCGGGGCTGGCGCTGGAGTTGGAAGAAAAAGGATATGGCTGGGCGGAGGCGGATGCGCCTCAGGCTCTGCCTGCATGAGAACCGCGTCGAGAGAGATGGGAAGCGAGAAACGAATGGCGACGGCGACGGGACAGTTGGAAAAGTATCTTGAAGCATATGGCGAACTGCTCGCGCAGCGGCGTGAGCGCGACCCGGTGTGGCTGGGACAACTGCGCGAGGACGCATGGACGCGCTTCCGCGACAGGGGATTTCCAACCACGCACGATGAGGACTGGCGATTCACCAATCTCGCCGCGCTGGCCAGGACTCCGTTTCAACGCGTGGCGAAGGGCAGCGTTGCGGTTTCGGAGCAGGAGATCGACAATTTCCGCGTGCTGGGCGCGGCCTGCCACCTCGTCTTCGTGAACGGGCACTTTGCGCCGGACCTTTCCGAGGTGGGGAATCTGCCCAGGGGCCTGGAGATTTGTTCTCTCGAGCGGGCCATTGATTGTGGCATGGTAGGTTGCGCCCCTGAGGGCATCGAGCAGCACTTGGGCCGTTACGCCGACGTGCGCCGCGATGTGTTTGTCGCGCTCAACACGGCCTTGTGGGAGGATGGCGCGTATCTGCGCATCCGGCGCGGGGCCACCATCGAGAAACCAATCCATCTCTTGTATGTTTCGGCCGGCGCGGGCGCCGAGATCATGACGCATCCGCGCACGCTGATCATTGCGGAGCCGTCGAGCCAGGTTGCGGTGATCGAAGATTACGTCTCCATTGGCAGCGAGACCGCATTTTCCAACGCAGCGACGGAGCTGGTGGCCGGACAGGACGCTGTGGTCTCGCATTACCTTGTCGAGCGCGAGAATCTCGCGGCCTTCAACGTCTCCACGCTGCGCCTGGAGCAGGCGCGCGGCGCGAACGTCTCCTCGCACTCCATTCTTCTCGGTGGCGGGCTGGTGCGCAACAACGTGCATCCCGTGCTTGCCGGCGAGGGCGCCGAGTGCCTGATCAACGGGCTGTTCGTGGGCGCGGGACGCCAGCACCTGGACAACTACATGCTGGTGGAGCACGCGCAGCCACAGTGCAGCAGCCGCCAGTTTTACAACGGCATTCTCGATGGCGCATCGCGTGGCGTGTTTCACGGTCGCATCGTGGTACACAAGGACGCGCAGAAGACTGACGCCAAGCAGACCAACCGCAACCTGCTGCTCTCTGACAATGCGCGTATCGACACTAAGCCGCAACTGGAGATTCACGCCGACGACGTGAAGTGCACGCACGGCGCAACCATCGGCCAGATCGAGGAGGAGCAGCTCTTCTACCTGCGCTCGCGTGGAATCGATGAGGCCTCGGCGCGGAACACGCTCCTCTATGCCTTCGCCGCGGAGTGCCTCGACCGCATGCAGGAACCCGCGGCGCGCGAGTTCGCCGAAGGACTCATCCGCGAGCGGCTCACTGAGCTGACGCGGAATCGCCAGACTGCTTCTTCGGCCGCTCCGGCGGATGAAGAAGTGCAGAACTGGGAGGAAGTGCGATGACGGCAGTTGCTCAGCCCGTCGTCCGCGAGCCGCTCTCGCGCGGAGTTGCCGCGAAGAACGCACCGGGCCTCGATCTCGCGAAGATTCGCGCCGATTTCCCGATCCTGGCCGAGCGGATTCACGGCAAGCCTCTCGTATATCTCGACAACGCTGCCACCTCGCAAAAGCCTCGCGTCGTCCTTGATACCATCGCCCATTTCTACGAGCACCTGAACGCCAACATTCATCGCGGGGTCCACACGCTCAGCATGCGGGCCACCGAGGCCCACGACGCCGCGCGGCAAACGGTGCGGCGGTTCATCAACGCCGACGACAGGCGCGAGATCATCTTTGTGCGTGGTGCCACCGAGGCCATCAATCTTGTCGCGCAGACCTACGGGCGCGTGCACGTCGGAGCGGGCGACGAAGTCCTGATCACGGCCATGGAGCACCACTCGAACATCGTGCCGTGGCAGATTCTCTGCGAGGAGAAAGGCGCGCACCTGAAGGTTGCGCCCATCGACGATCGCGGCCAGTTGCGCCTCGATGAATTTGCCAAGCTGATTGGGCCGCGCACGAAGATCGTTGCCGTCACCCACGTGTCGAACGCGCTGGGCACAGTAAATCCGCTCCGCGAGATGATCGAGCTTGCGCACCGGCGCGGCGTGCCCGTGCTAGTGGATGGAGCGCAGGCCGTTCCGCACTTCGCCGTCGACGTCCAGGCGCTCGATTGTGACTTCTACGCATTCTCCGGCCACAAGGTGTATGGGCCTACGGGAATCGGCGTGCTCTACGGCAAGGCCGCGCTGCTTGACGCCATGCCTCCCTATCAAGGCGGCGGCGACATGATCAGCTCCGTGACCTTTGAGAAGACGACCTACAACGTCCTGCCCTTCAAATTCGAAGCGGGCACACCGGACATTGCCGGCGCTATCGCGCTGGGCGTGGCACTCGACTATATTGGCGGTCTGGGCATGGATAAGATCGAGGTTCACGAGCGCGAGCTGCTTGCTTACGCCACCGAAGCGGTCGGCGCCATTCCCGGCGTGCAACTGATCGGAACGGCAACCGAGCGCGCCGGCGTGCTTTCGTTCGTGCTCGACGGCGTGCATCCGCACGACCTGGGAACGATCCTCGACCGCGTGGGCATCGCCATCCGCACCGGCCACCACTGCGCGCAGCCGGTGATGGAGCGCTTCAACATTCCCGCCACAGCGCGGGCTTCGTTCGCCGTCTACAACACGCGCGAAGAAGTGGATGCGCTCGTCGAAGGAATTCGCGCGGCGCGCGAGGTGTTTGCGTGACGGCGAATATGGGCGAGCTTGGCGAACTGTATCAGGAAGTGATCCTGGAGCACAGCAAGGCGCCGCGGAACTTTCGCGAGCCGGCGGAGGCGAATCACCACGCCGAAGGATATAACCCTCTCTGCGGCGACCGCTGCACCGTCTACATCAACATGGACGGTGACGCAATTCGCGATATCGGCTTCCAGGGTTCGGGTTGCGCTATCTCGCGCGCGTCGGCCTCGATGATGACGCAGATCCTGAAGGGCAAGACCAAGGCTGAGGCGGTTGAGCTCTTCGGGCAGTTCCATCGTCTCGTGACGGGTGATGAGCAAGCCATGGCCAGCGCATCCGACTTGGGCAAGTTGGCGGTCTTCGCTGGCGTCTCCAAATTTCCCGCGCGCGTGAAGTGCGCGACCCTTGCCTGGCACACGCTGCAATCGGCTCTCGAAGACAAACAGCAAACCGTCTCCACCGAGTGACCCTAAGATGACGGCTTCCTTCCCATCCAATCAGGCCAGCGCGTCGGTCGCCGGGCCGTTCCGCGAGGAGATGATCTGGCAGCAGCTCGAAGACGGTGCGCGACCCGGAGATTCCGGTCGATATCGTCAACCTGGGCCTCGTCTATGCGGCCGCGGCCACGCCGCTTGAGGGCGGCGGCAATCGGATTGAGGTGCGCATGTCGCTCACCGCGCCTGGCTGCAGCATGTCCGACGTGATCAAGGCGGAAGTCGAACGCAAACTCGCCGTGCTGCCTGAGGTGCGCGAGGTACGTGTCGAAATCGTCTTCGATCCGCCCTGGAATCCGGGCATGATGTCCGAGGCCGCCAAGCTGCACCTCGGCTTCGACTCCGACTACGGCGCTGCGCCGCCGAGTTCCGGCCCGTTCAGCATTCTTCGCTGACGATCAGGTGGCCGCCGGCCTTTCTGTGGACGGTGCAGGTTGGATGGATCGCTAAGGCGACGCCGGTCCAATTCGTTCTCCCGCGTCAGCGCTCGCCTTCCGGCAAGTCCTCGTCGCCGGCAAACTCCTCATTGTCCTGATTTGCAGCCAATTCCTCTAACTGACTACGCCAGTCAAGCGACTGGACGAACGCCTTTGATTCCCGCCACCCGGGCTCGACGATGACGTGCAGCTCGAGATAGACCTGCGTGCCGAGCAGCGACTCGATCTTTCTGCGCGCTCCAGTGCCGATGGCCTTCAGCTTCGTCCCGCCCTTGCCAATCAGAATCGCCTTCTGCCCGTCGCGCTCGCAGTAAATTGCCGCGGCAATCCTGGTAAGCGGTCTTTTGCTGGATCTCGGCTGCGCTTCCGGCTCCTCGAATTGCTCGATGACGACGGCCGACGCGTACGGCACCTCCTCGCCGGTTTCGATCAGGATGCTTTCGCGGATGAGCTCGGCCACCATGAAGCGTAGCGGCTGGTCGGTGTACTGGTCCTTGGGGTAGTAACGCTCGCCCGTAGGCAGCACCTCGACGATCTTGCGCACCAGCACGTCGAGGCCGTCGCGTTTGCGCGCGCTCACCGGAATCACTTGCGCGAAGTTGTACTGGCGCGTGAGCGATTCGATCATCGGCAAAAGCTGGTCTTTGTGCACTAGGTCGATCTTGGTCAGCACGAGAAACACGGGGCAGTCGAGCTTGCGCACCAGCGAGAACAGAAATTCGTCCTCGCTCGTGGGTGCCCCAGGTCTTGCTTTTAAGACCTGGGAGGGATCCTTGCCCAACCCGGATCTGCGCGTCGCGTCAACGAGCACCAGCACAAGGTCGCGCGATTCGAGGGCTTCGTAGATCTCCTGCAGCATGCGCCGGTCGAGCTGCGAACCGGGCCTGTGCACGCCAGGCGTGTCCACGAAGACAATCTGTGCCGCGGAATGCTTGCCTTTTTGCGCAGCCACCTCAACTACCCCGACAATGCGGTTGCGCGTGGTCTGCGGCTTGGCCGTAACAATGGCCACCTTCTCGCCGGTGAGGGCGTTGAGCAGGGTGCTTTTGCCCACGTTGGGGCGGCCGAGAATGGCGACAAATCCTGATTTCACGCGCGATGCAACTCCTGACTGAGTGTACGGCATCTCGTGTCAAAACAAGACCCGCCCGTCCAGAGATTATGACCGTTGAAGAGATCAGCGCCACGTCGCCTGCGGCCCTCTTCAGTGCCTCACCCAGCCATGCTTCCCGGCCTCAAAGCTGCGGCGGTCGACGCGCGGCAGAGAGCGCGCCACCTTGTCGGAAATGAGCGGATAATGCTGAGCCGCGATGAGCGCCTCCGGGACGCACCAAACGTCTTCTTCAGAGGTCATCCAACGGCAGCGGTCGAGACGCGTCAAATTCACCGGCCTTGAGTAGGCACGCAACGTGCGTTCACCGCGCAGATTGTAGTAGTGCTCAAAGTAGCTGAGCGCCAGCTCGCGCAGCGTGCGATAGATGGGCGCGCGGAAGCGCAGCCCTGCGAAGTTCGACTTGGCAATGCCACCCCACAGGCCGCGTTCGCGGTAGACGGCCACCACGTGGTCGTCGTCATGCACCGCTTCCAGATCCATCAGCAGCGGCGGATAGCCGTTGACGCGCAGGGCGGCAGCGGCCAGCACCCCTCCCTCCAGGCAGTGTCCTTTGCGCTCACGCAGCACGCGCTCGGGAGACCACGCCGTGTGCGCGTACTGGTATTCGAGCGCGTCGATGAACTTCTGGATGCGCGACGGCGTCTTCAGCGCGCGCAACGTGCGCAAATTCTCCGGCGATAAGCCGAAGCTCTCGCGCCCGCCCCGCCGCATTCCGCCTCTCGACGCTCCCATACCCTTCAAAGCCAACGCCGTAACTCCATTGCCAAGTCGCGAAAACGATACAAAAGTGAATTCTATAGCCCGCTGCACAATCGCGCGTTGCGGCAGCGGCTCCAGGCAACCAGCCGCCAGTTACACCCGGCCGTCAGCTACTTGTGGATCCTCTGCGCCGCCGCCGCGCACTATCGCGCGGACGCGTCGGCGCCCAATCGGAACCGCGCAATCTCTTTCGATTTCTTTTGAAAAATCGCTTGACCTGTCTATAACTATAGGGTTGAGCCTGGGAGTAGACGATGTGGACGGTAACCAATCTCGCCCGGCGCGCCGGCCTTAGCCGGACCGCGCTCTTGTACTACGAATCTATCGGGCTGATGCGCGCGCCCAGAACGCAGCCAGGGGAACTACCGCTGCTACGGAGAGCGGGATCTCACGCGCCTGCTCGAGATCCGCGCCTATCGCGACGCGGGCCTCAGGCTGGCCGACATTCGCGCCATTCTGGATCGGTCGGCCGGCGATGCGGCAGGAGTGCTGCAACGGCGGCTGATGGAGTTGGACGGCGAGATTCGGACTCTCCGCGAACATCAGGCGGCGATCCTCAAATTGCTGAGCCACGGGAGTCTAAGGAGAGAAAAAATGATCACGAAGCAAAAGTGGGTTTCCATTATGAAGGCCTGCGGGCTCAGCGACGAGCAGATGCACCGCTGGCACGCGGAGTTCGAGCGTTCGGCGCCGCAGGAGCATCAGGAGTTTCTCGAGTTCCTGCACATACCGGCGCCGGAAATCAAAAGCATTCGCGAGCAGAGCCGCAAAGGGTTCTGATGCGCGAGTCAATCGGCGGCGCGGGGCCGTGCGTCCGAAATGGAGGGGTGGGGATCGTGGTGCCTCACCCCTTTTTCACGACACGGCTCCGCACCGTTGGTATCATCTGCGCATGATTCCTGCGGGCGAGACGGAGAGGCTGATTCTGAAGCCGCTGGAGCTGGCCGACGCGGCGCAGATTCAGGAGCTGTTTCCGCATTGGGAGATCGTGCGCTACCTCCGCAACGTTGTGCCGTGGCCCTATCCCGCGGACGGGGCACTCCATTTCATCCGCGACTTCGCGCTGCCTGCCATCGCGCGTGGGGAACAATGGGTCTGGACGCTGCGGCTCAAAAACGCGCCGGACGAGATCATCGGGTGCCTCGACCTGCGCAAGGGCGAGGAAGACAACCGCGGCTTTTGGCTGGGGCTCCCGTGGCACGGCCAGGGACTGATGAGCGAAGCCTGCGAGTGGGCGAATGACTTCTGGTTTGAGACGCTGGGATTCCCGGTTCTGCGCGTGGCCAAAGCCGTCGAGAACACGGCGTCGCGCCGCATCTCAGAAAAACACGGTATGCGCCTCGTGGGCGTCATCGAGAAAGAATACGTCTGCGGCCGCCTGCCCTCGGAAATTTGGGAGATGACGGCGGAGGAGTGGCGCGCGTGGAAGGTGCGGACCGCGTAGCGTCAGCTTTCCACGCAGGCGCCGCAGCCGGCAGTTAGAAATGCCCCGGCATCGGCGCGGGCCCCTGATACACAAGGCTCAATCCCCAATCCGCATCGGAAGGAAAATCAGGCAGGTCGATCTCGCCAATGTTATTTGTTGCAACGACTCCGGAGCCCACGTCGGACCACCCGCCCAAGCGCGGGTCGAACCACTGCGCGCGGTAGAGGCTCGTAACGTTCGCGCCGCGCACCAGGCTCTTTGGGCAGCCCTTCTCAAAATAAACCAGAAAAACATTCTGGTCGGGCGTGCGAGCCGCGTAGGCCCAGCCTTCGTAGCCCTTCAGAACGGGCGTGGCGTTCGGCGCAACGTAGCCCGCGTCGGGCACGAGCTCCTGGTAGCGCTTGCCGATCGAAAACGCAAACGTCCGCAGGTGCTTCATCTGCGCTCCGGAGTTCCACTGGAAAGCATCCCACATCTTCGTCGGAGCCGCCGGCTCGATGTCCGCGCCCCAGATGCCTTCGGCGCCGTACACGTGGCCCGCGAGCCCGCCCGAAAGAAAGCTCCCGTACATGGCTGAGCGCACGAACTGGTCGTCCTGCGCGCTGCCGCCTTTGGCGCCGTATTTGTAGCCGCCATTCAATCCGCGCGCGTCGAAGTATCCCGCATAGTACGGCTCGCCGTTCAGCGCGGGATGCGGATGCGCGTCGCGGAAGATCTCCGTCATGTACCAGTAGTATTCGTGCTCGCGCTTGTTGCCCGCTTGGTGCAGAGTCACCCACGAGTCTTCGCCCCAGTTCACCAGTGTGGAGGGATTCGCGTTCGCCGAAAGCAGCGTGCCGAAGGGTGGCGGCCCACACTTCTTCAGCACCAGATCGATGGCCTTCATGAATTCGGGAACGGTGATGCTCTCCTGAATGATGTCGAGATGAATCGGACTCAGCACCGTGTTGTTGGCCTGGTATCTCGACCAGATGTACTGAATGAATCGCGAGTAAGACTCCGGCCACGAGTAGTACTTCTTCCATAGCTCGCTGGCGTCGCGGCGCGACACCTCGATGAACGCGACGAACCCGTTCGCATTCAGATGGTCGATCTTGCGGTCGATCGCCTTGAAGTATTCGGGATTGACGCGGTCGACGTCGGGAAAAACGTTCTCATAGCCGGGCACGCGTCCCGGAAACAGAAACGGCCGCCCGCCTTCGT
The DNA here is from genome assembly GCA_963836525.1 of uncultured Acidobacteriaceae bacterium. Taxonomy (GTDB): domain Bacteria; phylum Acidobacteriota; class Terriglobia; order Terriglobales; family Acidobacteriaceae; genus Telmatobacter. Next base: position 472,346 of record CAWIJW010000003.1, on the reverse strand, counting down.
TGTCCATGTTCTTGGCGCTGCCGGTGCCGAACTCGAGCCACGCCGAGCGCACGGTGGTCTTCTCCGCATCGTTCATCACGATGTGCCAGGGCAGCCCATCGGTCTCCCAGTTGGGAAACGCAGCAATCACGTTGACCCAGTTGTAGCCCTGCGCCTTTCGGAAGCGAACGTAGTCCTTGAATCCCGCCGTTGGTCCGATCGGCCGCTCCTGGTCGTCGTCAAACCAGCGGAAGCGGTTGGTGCCCGTTGCGTACCACGTATCGCCCAGCACAAAGAACGGAGAGCCGTCGGCAGTTTCGAGCGCGTGGTTGTTCGGGGTGGCTCGCAGAAATCCACGGCGCAGCAGGTTCTGCTGCTTCTCGTCTTCGGTCCACGCGATGGCTTCGAAGGTGCCGGATTTGCCGGCGAGTCCGGTGTCAGCTGGCTCCGAGCCGCTCCGCCAGCGCCATGTGCCCGGCGCGGTTGCCACCAGCCGCACACAGAACTCCTTGCCGCCATTCCAGAAGCCGTAGACGCGCTTATCGAATCCAGGGCCGGAGAGATCGACCCAAACGGTGATGTCGGTGTAGGGATTCGGGAAACTGCGCGCGGATGTGAGCACGATCTCCTGCTTATCCCAAACGTGAACGCGCCAGACCGTAGCCTCTGCCGCGCTCGCTAGGATCGCCTGCGGCGCCGCGCCTAGCGCTACGGCTCCCGCCGTTGCCCGCACAAATTCACGACGTGTCAGAAAACTGTTAGCCACACGCGCCTCCGCCAATTCGATTTGGATTGGATTCAGAACCGGCGATGATGATACACGATGGCACGGAAACTTCGACGCGGCCTGACGGAGGTCACGACTCCTTCGGAAACGGCAGCCGCGCCGTGGGCGGAAAAAGCCGCACGCGCTCCACCCGTCTTCCCGTCGAGCCCACAATTTCCACTCGCAGCCCCAGCGGATCGAGCGAGACCACTTCGCCGGCCTTGGGGATGCGGCCCACCATCTCGCTCACCAGGCCGCCCAGCGTCGTGGCTTCGTAGCTTTCGCCCAGCTCCACCGGCTCGCCGAGCAGGTCGCCGAGCTGATCGGCGGGAAAGCTCCCCGGCACGAGCCACGAGCCGGAGGGCTCGCGCTGCGGCTCCTCGATCTGCGTGTCGATTTCGTGCTCGTCGCGAATGTTGCCGACGATCTGCTCCAGAAGATCTTCGATGGTGACGAGGCCGGCGACCGCACCATACTCATCAATCACAATGCGCATGTGCTGCTTCTCGCGCTGCATCTCCCGCAGCAGCTCGTAGCCCCGCTTGGTCTCGGGCACAAAGGCCGCGGGGTGCAGAATCGTCGCCACAGTCCGCGTACGGGCCTCCTCGTCGCTGATCTGTAGGAGGTCGTGGGCGAAGGCGAGGCCCTTGATGTTGTCGAGCGATCCGGAGTAGACGGGCACGCGCGAGTAATTCTCCTTGCGCAGCATCTCGAGGAATCGCTCGATCGTGGTCGTCTCGGGAACGGCGAAAACCTCCGGCCGCGGCGTCATCACTTCGCGCACCAGCATGTCGCCGAACTCCACCGCTGAGCGCACCAGCTCGCGGTCGCTCTGCTCCAGGATGCCTTCTTCCTCGCCGGCCTCGATGAGGGCTTCGACGCCGGGGTCGGGCTCTTCTACGGGTCCGGCCGGAGCCTCGGCCAGCGCCGCGATGGAAAAAAAGAATCGGATAAAGACGGTGACCGGCGTGACCAGCCACAGCAGCAGGCGGATGGGCCAGAGAAGGTACGCCGTCCACAGGCCGCGCGTGCGGTTGAAGAGCAGCGAAGGAATGAGCTGGTAAGCAAAGACGACCACCAGCACCACAGCAAGGATGGCCTGGGCGATCTCCAGAGCGGTCGGCGGGCCGGGGTGCGTGGGGCGGATGAAGAGAAGCGCGCCGAACCCAACAGCGATAAGACCGAGCGCGAGCTGCTTCAGAACGGAGGCGCAGAGGGCGGCGTGCTCGCGGCTGAGTCCGAGGTGGGGCTCAATGTGCTCCTCCCACGCGTCGAGGTTCTCCTGCACCTCGCGGCTAAGAATCTTGCCGAACTCGGAGTAGACACGCTGGATGTAGGAGGCCAGCGTGGCCACTACGATGAGTGCGGCGAGAAGAGTGATCTCGAGGGGGCTCATCGCTTGCGGCTCCGTGTTGAGCGTGTGCGTGCTTGAGTTCGCGCTTTCCCGAGTCCCGGAATCGGGACCTGGGGCACCCGGCCACCTGCGGTGGGGCGGACCTTTTTGCGGGCTGCTTGCCCAATTGACGTGCGCTCGATGAGCCCCGGAGGCAGGCCAAGTTGCGCGCGCAACTCGCGCTCGCGGCGGCGCATTTGGCCCGCGTCCGTTTCGTGGTCGTGGCCGGCCAGGTGCAACACGCCGTGAAGGATGAGCACTTTCAACTCGCAGGTGAGCGCGTGGCCCTGCTCGGCGGCCTGGCGGCGGGCGGTCTCCACGCTGATAGCGATGTCGCCGGCGATGCGGTCGGGGCCTGAAGCGGGCGTGGTGGCCGGGAACGATAGCACGTCGGTCGCCTTGTTTTTGCGGCGAAATCGCCGGTTGAGGTCGCGGAGCGCCGCATCGGTGGTGAGCAGCACGGTGACCTGGCCGTGCAGCCCAGCGGCATCCTGAGCCTCTGCGAGGAAGCGGGCGAGTGTGCGCGGAGTCGGTAGGCGCTCGGCCCAGGGAAGAGCGCTGCGGCGCCAGCCAGTGCGCCGCGACGCGGCCTTCGCGTGCAGCCGCGCGTCAGGTTCCCGCGGCATGGGTAGCTCGAAGGGCCGGGGTCCCTGGCGTACAGGGTCAGGCTTCAGTTCTGGGTCGAGGAGAATCATCGTGCGCGGGGCCGGCGTCTCCTGCGGTTGCGCGGCTCCGGATTAAGTCGATGATACGCGAAGCGGTGGTTTACTGCGGCTTCGCCGGATGCTTCGGCTGCCCCTCCGCGCGTTCTTCGCTCTGCGCAACGCCGACCTGAATGGCTTCGCCCATGGCCAGCGGCAGTTCCTGCTGCTGCGGCTTGGCGCTCTCGTAGGCGCGTACGATGCGCTGTACCACCGGATGGCGCACGACGTCGGACTCGTCAAAGTGGCAAAAAGCGATGCCTTCCACGCCGTTGAGGATGTTGATGGCATCGAGCAGCCCCGACTTGCGCGGGTTGGGCAGGTCGATCTGAGTGATGTCGCCGGTGATCACGGACTTGGAGTTGTTGCCCATGCGCGTGAGGAACATCTTCATCTGTTCGACGGTGGTGTTCTGAGCCTCGTCGAGAATGATGAAGGCGTCATTGAGGGTGCGGCCGCGCATGAAGGCAAGCGGAGCCACCTCGATGACGTTGCGCTCGATCATCTTGTCGACCTTCTCGATATCCAGCATGTCGAAGAGTGCGTCGTAGAGCGGGCGCAGGTAGGGATCGATCTTTTCCTGCAGGGTGCCGGGGAGAAAGCCGAGGCGCTCGCCGGCTTCGACCGCCGGACGCACAAGAACGATGCGGCTGACGCGCTTGGCGTTGATAGCGTGGACGGCCATGGCTACGGCGAGATAGGTCTTGCCGGTGCCGGCCGGGCCCACGCTGAACACCATGTCGTTCTGCTCGATGGCCTCGATATAGCGGCGCTGGTTTAGCGAGCGCGGCTGGACGGTGCGCTTGATGCCCGCCGAGCGTTGCTTGCCGGCTTCGGCCACGGAGCGCAAGGTCGCCGCAGGGTCGGCCACGACAAGGCGCAGCATGCCGTTCAGCTCGCCGTTGTGGGGATGGATTCCGTGGCGGCGCAGCGTCTCGAAGTCCTGAAAGATGCGTTGCACGCGAGCTACGCTCTCTTCGGGGCCTTGCACGTGCACGGCGTCGGAACGGAGGTCGATGCGCACGCCGAGCGAGTCTTCCATCAGCCTGAGGTTTTCATCGCGGGTCCCAAAGAGGGGCTCAAGGTTGGGTGTGATCTCCAGAGCGATCTTCAAAGGGTTCAACGTCCTCCCGGACGGTGGTTCGAGGTTGAGGTTAGTCGGCAGCAGATCCGATGGGCGGCTGCCGGCGGGTTTGTGAGGGAGTCATCGGCTGCCGGCGCGGCACGCATGAGCGCCGGACGGCCCCGTCGCCAGATACACCTCTGCACGCGGTCCCGCGGCGCTTCGAGGCAAACGGCTTGTTTTGAAGGGATTCGAAGAGCGCAGGGCGAACCCAAGTCCATCTTCCAGGCTGCCTTACGGGACCGCGGATTGGGGTCGAGTACCAAATCCAGTATTGCGAGAGTAGCGCTAGCCGGGCTGCGCGTCAACCGGCGCACCATTACTTTTGATGCATGGGTTGTCTTGCGAGACACCTGTAAAGTGGCTGGCGCGGCGACCTAGGCCACATGGGCTGGGCCGACGCGGTGATCGGTGTCGGCAGCGGCGGAGGGTCGGCCGGCGCGCCATCCGATACACTGCTGGAGTCTCCCGGAAGGCCGCGCCAAGGAAGCCCGCGCATGTCTGGACTCTATATCGTTGTTCTGGTTGCGATCGCCGTTACGCTGCTGGCGGTGGCCATCTACCGCACCCTCCAGGTGAAGACCAAGGCCGACTACCTGGTGGCTGGCCGCTCGCTGCCGGCGGTGGTGCTGGTGCTCACGCTGCTCACTTCGTGGATCGGCGCGGGCTCGCTCTTTGCTGGCGCAGAGAACGCCTACAAAAACGGCTTTGCGGCGCTGTGGCAGCCGGCGGGCGGTTGGCTGGGACTGCTGCTTATCTACTTTATTGCGCCGCGGGCGCGGAAGTTTGCTCAGTTCACGCTGCCCGATCTGCTGGAGGCGCGCTACAACCAGGCGTCGCGCGTGCTGGGTACGATCGCCATCCTTTTTGCCTATGTAGGCATCGCCAGCTACCAGTTCAAAGGCGGCGGCGACGTGCTGCACCTCATCTTTCCTGACGCGGTCACCGCCGAGCAGGGCACATTCATCATCGCCGCATTCGTCGTGGTCACAACGGCCCTGGCCGGCATGTCGTCGGTCGCGTATATGGATGTTGCCATCGGCTCCATGGTCACGGTCATCTGCATCATCGCCGCGCCCATGCTGCTCGCCAAAGCCGGCGGGTGGGCTGGCCTGCACGCCTCGCTGCCGCCGCAGTACTTTCAGGTGCTGGGTAACTACCGGATGAGCGGCGGCGTGCGCGGGCCGGCAAGCATGGGGCTGGTGCGCGCGCTCGAGTTCCTGGTGCCCACCATGCTGCTCATGCTGGGCAACCAGGTAATGTACCAGAAGTTCTTCTCGGCCAAGACAGAGCGCGACGCGCGCATCTCCGTGGTCGGATGGATAGTGGGCACGCTGGTGCTGGAGACGCTGATTGTCGCTATCGCTGTCTTTGGCCGCGCGCTCTATCCTACGGGTGAGGCGGCGCTGCACCCGCGCGAGATTATTCCCTACACGGCGCGGCACGGGCTGCCCGCATTCATGGGAGCGCTGCTGCTGGGCGCGGTCTTCGCCAAGGTGATTTCGACGGCCTCGAACTACCTGTTCTCGCCGGCCACGAACCTGGTGGAGGATGTCTTCGTGCGCTATATTGCGCCGGGCGCCTCCAACCGGCGCGTGCTGCTCATCTCCCGGTTGGCGGTTGTAGCGCTGGGCATCTGGGCGCTCTACCAGGCGGTCTACGCCGAGAGCATTCTCGAGAAAATGCTCTACGCCTACACTATCTATTCGGCCGCGCTCACGCCGGTGGTGCTGGCGGCGTTCTACTCCCGGCGCGCCACGGCTTGGGGCGCGGTGGCCGCGATTGCCACGGGGACCGTCGTCACGCTGGTGTGGGACGCGCCCGGCGTGAAGGGGCTGTTTCCGCCGATTCTGGCCCAACGCGACGCGATCTTTCCCGCGCTGTTTGCCGCGGTGATTGCGCTGGTGGTGGTGAGCGCCGTCACGCCACGCCCGACGGCCGAGCAACTGGCCCAGGTGGCAGATTGAAGGGGGCGGGTAATCTCCGAATTGACGGTCATTCGGGCGCAGGTCGGGAATAGGGGTGGAATCCGTGGCCGTCGTCCTCACTCAGTGGTATGGGAGATTCACCAACAATTGGTCCAGGATCTGGGTTGCCGACTCTTCCGGAGTACCGCTGAGGTGCCGCTCTAGCGGCTCCTCGTGTGATTGGTTCGTTACAAGACGGTTCCCGGGGTGCTAAGTGCTTGGGATACCGGGAACATTCTCACTCTTCCCAGTGTCTAATTGAAGCAGGTGACCCATGCTTGAGCTGCGTAACGTCTCCAAGCATTTCTCCGGAATTCCTGCCGTGGACGACGTGAGTTTTTGCGCTCGGCCAGGCGAGGTGACCGGCTACCTTGGGCCGAATGGCTCCGGCAAGACCACCACCATGAAAATGATCACTGGCCTCATCGAGATGACCTTCGGCCACATCCTTTTTGAGGGCACGCCGATTCAGGATGACCTGATTGCCTACAAGCGGCGTATGGGTTATGTCCCGGAGGAGCCATACCTCTACACCCATCTCTCCGGCGCCGAATACCTGACCATGGTCTCCCAACTCCGCGACTTACCTGAGCGGGAGTCTTCCGAGCGCATTGATGGACTGCTGCGCCTGCTCTCTCTGCATGACGACCGTCACGCATCGATCTCCGGCTACTCAAAGGGCATGCGCCAGAAGATCCTCATCGCAGCGGCGCTCCTGCACAATCCCGATCTGATCCTTCTCGACGAACCTTTCTCCGGGCTTGATGTTGCCTCCGTGCTAGTGCTGCGCAGCCTCATCCAGGAACTGGCTGCGCGCGGAAAAGTGGTGCTGTTCTGCTCGCACGAACTCGACACGGTGGAACGCGTCTGCACCCGCGTGGTGATTCTCCATCGCGGCAAACTCGTCGCCGACGACTCCATCGAACACCTCCGTTCGCCGATGGAGCTGCCCACACTCGAAGCAATCTTTTCGCAGCTTGCCGTCGAGCAGGACACTGACTCCATGGCGCGGCAGATCGCGGACCTTATCCATGCATAAGTTCATCCGTAAGTTGCTCGACCGCCTGCCGCTGCAGTTCCGCGTCCTCTATCGCCAGTCGTTGCTGCGCGTCATCGATCTTGAGACCCTGTCGATTGAAGCCGACATACCGCGCTTCCTCGGCCAGTTTGCCGGCGTGCTCATCATGGTAAGTCTGATCCATACGCTCTTTTTCTCCGGTCTAGTCCTCAAGACCCCTTGGTATGTGGAGCACCATCAGATCGCGACCATGATGCTGGTGACAGGTCTGATTGCCGTCGTTAGTTGGGACGCCACCTTCCCTGACCGACGGGATGTAATGGTGCTCTCGCCGCTGCCCGTCGCGCCGCTCAACATCCTCTTTGCCAAGGTCACTGCGTCGGCTGCTGTGCTGGGTCTCGCCATTGTGATGTTGAACGTGGCCACCGGCGTCGTGTTCCCTATGCTCCTGGGAACACTGAGCAGCTCGAATTGGGCCTTCTTCCAATCCCTTACGGCCTACTGGCTCACGATGATCGTGGCCAGCATCTTCCTTTACTGTTCAGTGCTCACCGTCCAGGGAATCACCGCGCTGGTGCTGCCGCGCCGCCTCTTCCTGCGTCTCTCTGCGATCTTGCAACTCGCCGCATTTGGGCTCTTTCTCGGCGTGTATTTCGCTCAGCCGTTGCTCACAACGCCCGCGGCAATGGCAGCGCCCCAAAACCAGTGGGCGCTTGCACGCTTGCCCTCTTACTGGTTCTTTGCGCTCTTCAATCAGCTCAATGGTTCATTGCCGCCGGCGCTCGCCTGGTTGGCACGCCGGGCATGGATCGGTCTGGGGCTCGCCGTTTTCGGAGCGGCCGTATCCCTGCTCCTCTGCTACCTGCGGACCATGAAAAAGACCGTCGAAGAACCGGACCTGGTGCCGCGGCCAGGAGGCTTCCACTGGACGCCGCGCTTCGGCAGCTCCCTCCAAACCGCAATCGTCCTTTTCAGCTTCCGGTCGATCACGCGCAGCCGCCAGCATCGCGTTGTCCTTGCGTTTTATCTCTCCATGGTCTTCGCCATCGCGCTCGACTTGGTGCACGCCGAGCTGTCAGCGCCTTCGCCCCGTCCCTTGAGCCTCGACTTTCTTATTCCGACCATCGTGATGATCACCCTGGCTGTCATCGGGCTGCGAAACGTATTTCCACTGCCCATTTCGCTGAACGCCAACTGGGTATTGCGCGTCACGCAGCTTTGCCCGTCACACAAGTACATTGCCGCAACCCGGCGGATTCAGCTGTTGTTCGCGGTGCTCCCGGTCTTGCTGGTCACCGCTTGCCTGTCGCTCTCTTTCAGGCCGTGGCATCAGGTGGCTGAACACCTCGCAGTCCTTGCTCTTCTTGGATTGGTTTTTACTGAAATCAGTCTGGTCGGCTTCTATAGAGTCCCCTTCACGTGCTCCTACTTACCGGGAAAAACGAACATTCAGTTCGCATTCTGGGGCTTCGTAGTCGTGTTGATCGTCCTCGCGCTCTCGTTTGCGCCGTTCGAAATGCAAGCGCTCCGCGATCCACTCCGCTATGCCGGGCTCTGCATCGTGCTTATCACTGCAGCTTGCGGGCTTTGGGCCTTCAATCGTCGCCGTGCGGAATCCGCGGTTCTCTATTTTGAGGAACTCCCCGACCAGTTGATTACGACATTGGGCCTTTCCTCGCCCCCTGCGATGGCTGCGCCAGGGCGAGGCCCGACCGTGCAATGAGGTTGGCCAACTCCTGGTTTGTCGCCAACCGCCGGCTACTTTCTCGTTCACACTGCTCTCATCGCCGACCGAGGCGAGAAAAAAGTTGATCAGGGCGGGCGCAGCGGTCTTACACTGTCGGTGTCAATTCCTTACCCGTATGCCAGTAGCGCAACTGACCCTCGAGATTCGCATCGAGCACGCCCAGTCGCTCAAGGACAGGCGGCAGGTTGTCCGCTCGCTCAAGGACCAGTTGCGGCAAAGCTTCAACGTCTCGGTCGCGGAGCTGGACGAAGCCGTCACCTGGCAATCGGCGACGCTGGGCGTGGCGGCCATCTCCCGCTCCCGCGACTACCTGCACGGGCTGATGGAGGAAGTGGAACGCGCCGCCCGGCGCATGACCACCGAACTCGGCGCCGATCTGACCGATTCGTTCTGGGAGTACATTGAAAGCTGAGAAACAGGCACAGGCGGCGGGGCGCCGCGAGACGCTTCCGGCACGAAGCTCCACGGTCCCACCATGCTACGCTGAGTCCTGGAGAAATCGTTTGCAACCCAGCGCCTTCGTTGTTGCCGTCTTCGAGTTTGTCCTGCTTCTTTTCTCGCTCAGCTTTCATGAGTGCGCGCATGCCTGGATGGCGTCGCGCTTGGGCGATCAGACGGCGCGCCTGCAAGGGCGCATCACGCTGAACCCGATGTACCATATCGATCCGGTTGGAACGCTTCTGTTTCCCGCCATGGTGATCTTTGGACCGCTCATCGGGTTCAGGATTCCCTTCATGCTGGTGGGCTGGGCCAAGCCGACCCCGGTGATTACGCGCAACTTCCGCAAGATTGTGCGCGACGACAACCTGACCACGCTGGCCGGGCCGGTTTCGAACTTGATTCTGGTGCTGCTGGCGTTGGCGGGTCTTACTGTTATGGCCATGGTCATGCCCAACGGCGGGCAGATTGTGAGGGTTTCGTTCGCTGTCGCATTGGGTCTTGCGGAGGCGAGCGCGGCGCAGCCGGCCGGGCTTCTTCTCAGCTTGGCCATCCTGATCAACCTCTCACTCTTCTTCTTCAACCTGCTGCCCATTCCGCCGCTCGATGGCAGCCGGGTGGTGCGCAACATGCTGCCGTATAGCGCGGTGCAGCAATACGACCGCATCGGTGGCTGGATCAGCTACGTGCTGATGATCTTTGTGGGCGGCTTCGTTCTGCGGCTGCTACTCACACCCGCTCTGGTCCTCGTTTTTTCGTTCCTCCTGCACCTCTGATTTCCTCCCCGCCCGCTGACGGCGGTCCCGCTACAATGGAATGAGGTTTTTGAACCCTCTTTCTTGAGAGAAGGCGCCGTCTTTTTAGGTCGCCGCAAGGAATCGACTGCATCATGCCGGAACCCGCCACTCCATCGTCCCGCCCGCGCGTGCTCAGCGGCATGCGTCCCACGGGAAAGCTGCATCTGGGCAACTACCTGGGCGCACTGGCCAACTGGGTCAAGCTGCAAAACGACGAGGTTGCTCAGTACGACTGCTACTTTTTCATCGCTGACTGGCACGCGTTGACCACGGACTACGCCGACCCCAGCCAGATTGCGCCCAACACCGTAGAAGTGATGCTGGACTACCTGGCGGCGGGGCTGGACCCGGCAAAGAGCGTGCTCTTCTTGCAGAGCCGGGTGCTGCAACACGCCGAGCTTTCGCTGCTCTTGGGCATGAGCACTCCGCTCGGCTGGCTTGAGCGCGTGCCCAGCTACAAGGAGATGCAGGAAAACCTCGCGAACAAGGACCTGACGACCTACGGATTCCTGGGCTACCCGGTGCTGATGGCCGCGGACATTCTCATCTACCAGCCCGACTTTGTGCCGGTTGGCCAGGACCAGCAAGCGCACGTAGAGCTCACACGTGAGATCGCGCGCCGGTTCAACCAGTTCTATAAGCTGGACGGCCGCGAGGTGCTGCCGGAGCCTAAGTTGCTGCTGACGCCCTCGCCCAAGCTTCCCGGCACCGACGGGCGCAAGATGTCGAAAAGCTACGGCAACACGATCCTGCTTAGCGATCCCGAGCCTGTGGTCCGGCAGAAGCTGAAGACCATGGTCACCGACCGGGCGCGCATCCGGCGCACGGACCCCGGCGATCCCGACAAGTGCCCGGTGGGCGATCTGCACAAGGTGTTTTCGACGCCCGAGACGATGGCGAAAGTGTACGAGGGCTGCCGCTCGGCGGGGATCGGATGCATCGAATGCAAGAAGTGGGCGGCTGATGGGCTGATGAAGGTACTCCGCCCGATCCAGGAGCGCCGGGCGCAAGTAACAGAGGCGCAGGCCATTGAAATTCTGAACGATGGCTCGCGGCGAGCTGCAGTCCGCGCTGAGCAGACCATGGTGGAAGTGCGCGAAGCGATGCAGATGAAGCTCACCACCTTCGCTGGGGATTGAGCAGGACGGACGAGAAACCAAAAACGGATAGATGGGTGCGGACCGCGGGAACGAACCGCGGGAAAGAACGCGGTTTGAAGGGCCGGGAAAGTGCCAGTGATGGAAGAGAAAGTCCCGTGGTGGCGTTGGGCGCTCGCGTTTGCGCTGGGCGGAATCCGCTCGGGATTTGGCCTGTTGCGGCGGAACGGGGGAGTCGAGACGAGCGCGGCGAGCAGTGCTGCGGGCGCCGGCGGTGAGCCTGAGAGCAGCCTTGAGCCTGAGAACAGCCCTGAGCCTGAGAATGAAAGGTTGGAGCTCAGCGCGGAAACCAGCGCCGGGCCCGAGGACGGAGATGTTGAGCCGAGCAACGAGATTGGCGCTTTGAAAGGGCACGACTTCAGTCGTGCCGTGAACGGATCAGAATCAGACAGGCCTTTAGGCCCCGAGGGATGGTCTTCGCAGGTTGATCCGGAAATTGAGAGCATTTCCGCAGCCTCCGAAACTCCTTTTGAGGTCGCATCTGAGCGTGATGCCGGCGCAGAGGCCGATCTAACGGTCGAAGTCGCCGGCCATGACGAAGAAGAAGAAACAGAGATTGCGTTGACGAAGACTTCCCTCCAATCCGAAGAAGTTGAAGCCGAGGTGAAGCAGGCGGCGTCTGTTCCGAGCAGCGAGGAGGAGCCTGCGGCCGAACTCGCGGCTCCGGCAGCGGAAGCTCGGCCAGCGGAGGCATCAGCTCCGGCTCAGGCGACAGAAGTAGCGTCGGCGGCCAGACCAATTGCCGAGTCCCCTCCAGCACCCCTTCCCGCATTCGTGCCCGATCCGGCGCAGACAGCTCCGGAGCAGGAAGCAGAGACTGCGCCGGAATCCACAACGACGGCCCAGGCAGCTCCACCGCAGGAAGCGGCCCCGCCTCAGGAAACCACCCCCACGCTCCCGCCCGCCGCCAAGCCCGCACTAGAGCCAACCACCGCCGAGAAAGTAGCGGCGGCGCTGAAAGCGCGGGGCGAGGACGCCGAGCAGTCGCCCTTTTCGGTCATCGTGGACCAGGTGTACGACGGGCCGCTCGACCTGCTGCTCGACCTGATCCGCAGGCAGGACATCGACATCTACGACATTCCCATCGCCAAGATCACGGCGCAGTTTCTGGCTTACGTGGACCGGCTCCGGGCCAGCGATATGGATGTGGCCGGAGAGTTCATCTACACTGCGGCGCTGCTCATCCACATCAAGAGCAAGATGTTGCTGCCGCGCGCGCCGGTGGGGCCGGAAGAGCCGGCCGAGGATCCGCGCCGCGAGCTGGTGGAGCGGCTGCTGGAGCACGAGCGCTTCAAGAACGCCGCGCAAATGCTGCACGAGAAGCAGATGCTCGAAGCGGCCACGTGGACCAACCCCGGTGCGCGCGAGTTCCGCGAAGACGAGAGCGCGGAGCCGGAAATTGCCGCCGACACCACCGACCTGGTGCGCATCTTCCGCGACATTCTGGAGCGCGCGCGCAACCGCCCCATCCTCGACGTGGAAGAGGACGCGGTCACGGTGAGCCAGATGATTCAGTTCCTCGCCCGCCGCCTGACGATGGAAGACAAGCCAGTCGCGCTGCGCCGCCTGCTCAGCCACACGCGCTCCGAGCGGGCTCTGATCGCCATGTTTCTGGCGCTGCTGGAGCTGGTGCGCCTGCAGGCGATTCTGCTGCGCCAGGACCGGCACTTCAGCGAAATATTCATCAAGAAGCACGCCGGTTTTGAGGCGGCGATGAATCAGGGGCTGGCCAACGCGCGCGACGACTGGCGGTAGGTCTGCGACAGGCGGATCCTCAATCCATCGAAGCATCAAATGAACTGCTCCGCAGTGGCTGACCCCTGCTCGCCGCCCTTGTACACTGACCGTAATGACCTTCTTTCCCCGAACTTTGCGCCCGATTGCATTAAGCGCAGCGCTCGCTCTTGCCGCCTGCACGCAACTCTGCGCGCAGCAGACCGCGCTAGACTCGCCCGCAAGCGAACTCGAGCAGCTTCCGCTGCCGGAGCCTTCAGCAAACGCTTTGCCGTTGCCTGAAGATCGCGGCGCCGCCGATCTCGAGCAGACAATCAAGCGCCTGGGCACCACGGCCAGTGCGCTGGTCATCGTCGCGCACCCCGACGACGAGGACGGTGCGTTGATGACGTATCTTTCGCGCGGACTGGGGGCGCGGGTCACGCTACTCACGCTCACGCGTGGCGAGGGCGGGCAGAACGCCATGTCGGCTGAGAGCTACGATGCGCTCGGCCTCATCCGCACCAACGAGCTGCTTAAGGCTGACGAGTACTACGGCGCGCAGCAGCTATGGGGCACCGAGGCGGACTTCGGCTTCTCCAAGACGCAGGAGGAGGCATTTGCGAAGTGGGGCCATGAGCGCGTGCTTTATGACGCCGTGCTCGCCGTGCGCAAGGTGCGGCCGCAGGTGATTGTATCCACCTTCGTGGGCGGCTTGAGCGACGGCCACGGCCACCACCAGGTCTCTGGCGAGATCGCGCAGGAGGCATTCAAGGTCGCCGCCGATCCCAGGATCTTTCCCGAGCAGTTGAAGAACGGACTCGAGCCGTGGCAGCCGCTGGCAGTTTACTCGCGCGCACCGTTTGCGCCCATCACCAATGCGCAGATGTTCGACTACGCGACGGGAAAGTCGGCGCCCGCGCGTTTCCACAATTACGTCACAGGCGAGTGGATCGAGGGCACACCGTCCGCCGATGTGACCATTCCGGTGGGCGCGTGGGACCCGGCGCTCGGCCGCACCTACGTACAGATCGCGCGCGAGGGATGGGGCGAGCAGAAGTCGCAGAACGGTGGGGCCAATCCGTCGCTGAGCCAGCCGGACTCTGCGAATTACCACTTGTGGGCCGCGGCTCCCACGGCCGCAGCGAGCACCGGGAGCAGCGCGGGGGAGGCGAGCCTCTTCCAGAATTCAAGGGTGAACATCGACACGAGTATTGCCGGCCTGTCGCGCTTGGCCGGAGATACGCCTCCCAACTGGCTCACCAGCGGTCTGCTCAAGATCGAATCGGATCTTAACGCATTCAAGAGCGACTGTAAGAACCAGAGCGGCGTCGACGGCGCGCACAAACTAGCCCCAATTTATCGCGAGATGTTTGGCCTGTTCGTGCGCGTGAAGTCGAGCGATCTTGATGCAGAGGCGAAGGCGGGCCTGGAACTCGAACTCGGCGAGAAGATCGCGCAGTTCCAAACGGCGCTCAAGGATTTGCTCGGCCTGGACATAATCGCGTTCACGGCCCACGGCATGAGCGGTGACGGCGGAGGTCCCCAGCGGGGCGGAGCAGCCGACGAAATGCCGCGCAGCGTTTGGCCCGGCCAGGAATTTGTGGTGCGCGTGCATCTGGCCCAGCCCTCCGGTGCGACACGCGCGAACCGCATCTGGCTCGAAAGCAGCGACGGCTCAATGCAGTCGATGCACGATTCCGGCCCAACGGTTGATGACGCCACGGCGAGCCGCCCAACCGTCGACCGAATCTTCGCGGTGGCAGTCGCGAAGGATGCAGCGCCCACTCAGCCCTACTTCACCCGCCCCACCACCGAGCAGCCCTACTACGACATCGCCAATGAAGCATGGCGCGAGCGCTCATTCGCGCCGTATCCGCTCGCCGCGTGGGCTGAGTTCACCTTCGACGGCGTCCCCATCCGCATTGGCCAAGTGGTGCAAACGTTGGACCGCGTGACTGGCGTCGGCGGCGTATATGAGCCGCTCGTCGTCACGACGCCTATCGGCATGCGCGTTGCGCCGGAGGCGCGCATTCTGCCGCTCGATGGCTCTCCTCTGCCGGTAAGCGTGACTGTTCATGCACAGCGAGCGGCCGAGGGGACCGTGGATCTGAAGCTACCCGAGGGTTGGCGCGCCGATCCCGCGCAGCGCGAGTTTCATTTGAAGGGCGCAGGCGACACAGAGCCGCTTGTGTTTTCCGTCTTGCCTGCCGGCGACGTGAAAACGCGCGCCTACGCGATCGGAGCTGTGGCGCACGTGGGCGAAAAAGACTACTCGACCGGCTGGGTTAGTATCGGCTATCCGGGACTGCGGCCCTACAACCAGTACAAGCCAGCCGAGTTGCGCACGCGCAAGGTGGATGTGAAGGTTGCGCCGGGGCTGCGCGTGGGCTACGTGATGGGAACAGGAGACACGGTTCCCGAAGCCATCGAGGCGCTGGGCATCACGCCGCATTTGTTGACTGCTGGCGAGCTCACGTCTGCCGACCTGTCGCAGTGGAACGTTTTGGTCATCGGCATTCGCGCCTACACGGCGCGCCCGGAGTTGGCTGCGGCTGAACCCCGCCTCGAGGAATTCGTCGAGCGTGGGGGAACGCTGATCGTGCAATACCAAAGCGGCGGGTTTCCGGCTCCGCTCCCGCTCGCGATCGGCCGCTTTCCTGAGCGTGTGGTCGATGAGGAGGCGCCGGTGAAGCTCCTCGATCCTTCGAACCCGCTGCTCGCCTGGCCCAATCAAATTACGTCCGCCGATTTTGACGGATGGTTCGAGGAGCGCGGCCACGGCTTTCTCGATCATTGGGACCCGGCATACACGGCGCTCACCGAGACCGCCGATCCGGGACAGGATCCGCAACGCGGCGGGCTGCTTGTTGCGCATCGTGGCAAGGGCATCTATATATATGTCGCTTACGCGCTGTACCGGCAGGTTCCGGAGTTAGTGCCGGGAGCTTACCGGCTGCTGGCCAACCTCCTCAGCGCCGGCTCGCAGAACTCGGGCGCATCTGGCTCATCGCCAGTCGCGCACCCATAGTGCCGCGCCGGAATCTCGCACAACATCGCGGCAAAAAAGCGAAGCCTTTGTGAATGGCATATAAATCTCTGGCCCTCGTCCATCGCTGAGAATTGGCGCCGATCCGGCACTGTAAATTCTGTGTGAATTCGTCAAATCTTAATCTTGCTCTGCGAGTCTTGGATGCGGAAGCGGCCAAGGCAAATCAGTCGGCGCGAAGGGCTCCCGTTTTCACAGTCTTCTTTCGCGCGCCGACGGGAACACCGCAGATCTTCCTATTCATCCAAGCGTCCGGAATGCAGGGGTGAACTGCGTTCGTTGCGCACGTGGGCGCTGCCACGATTGCAACTTCAATCCAAGGGGAAAAGAGAGGCCCAAATGAAACTCGCACTGAATGCGGCTGCCGTCGCCATGTTGGCAGCCTGTCTCGTTGTTTCCTACGCACAAACCAGCGGCTCCACGCCGACGGCCAAGAAGCACGCCGCAAGCAAGAAACCTGCCCCGCCGCCGGGCCCCACGGTCCAGGAGCAGATTCAGGCCGTGCGCACCGAGTTCCAGGGCGAGGTCAACGAACTCAAGGCCGATCTTGCCACAAAGGATGAGCAGTTGAAGCAGGCGCAGCAGGCGGCGGCCGATGCGCAGGCGGCAGCGGCCAAGGCCGAAGCGGATGTCGCGGCGCAGCAGCAGGCGTTCACTGAGAACACCGCGGCCGTGTCCACCCTGCAAAACACCGTGAGCGACCTGAAAACCAACCAGCTTTCTCTTGCCACCACGGTCTCCGACGAAACGACGAATATCAAGAAGGCGATCGCCAATCCAGACGTCCTTCATTTCAAAGGGATCACTCTTTCGCCGACGGGCAGTTTCCTGGCAGCAGAAACAGTGTGGCGCCAGGGAGCTACGGGCGGCGATATCAATACCCCCTTTACCGGCGTCCCGCTGGCCAACTCCCAGGCTGCGCAGTTGAGCGAGTTCTTCGGTTCCGGCCGTCAGTCGCGCCTTGCCCTCAAAGCCGTGGGCAAGCTGGCCAGCTTCACCATGAGCGGCTACTACGAGATGGACTGGCTCAGCGCCGGCGTCACCTCCAACAACAACCAGTCGAACAGCTACACATTGCGGCAACGCCAGTTGTGGGCCGACGCCAAGACCACCGGCGGCTGGGACTTCTCCGGTGGCACGGGCTGGTCATTGGTGACGGAAACCACCCAGGGCCTTACGCGAGGGACCGAGATTCTGCCCGCCACCATCGATGCACAGTACGAAGCTGGCTTTGTCTGGGGTCGGCAATATAGTTTCCGCATGTCGAAGGACCTCGGCAAGTCAGTCTTCCTCGGCGCTTCCATTGAAAACGCCGAGATGCTGAACCCATCCGGCCAGGGCCTGCCCAGCAATTATCTGTTTGGTTCTATCGGAACCGGCGGCGGCCTCTACAACCTGAACGCCAACTACTCGTTCAACTACACTCCGGATTTCGTGTTGAAGATGGCCTTCGAGCCCGGCTGGGGCCACTGGGAGTTGCTCGGCATCGAGCGTAACTTCCGTGACCGCATCTATCCCACGACAGGCAGCCCCTATAACAGCACGGCCATCGGCGCCGGCATTGGCGGCGGCTTCCGCGCGCCGCTTGCCACTAAAAAGATCACCATCGGCCTCAAGGGCCTGTGGGGCCAGGGCGTAGGCCGCTACGGCTCTTCGACCATTGCTGACGTCACGCTTCGCCCCAGCGGAATGATCTCTCCCATCCACGGGTTCTCCGCGCTCAGCACCCTGGAGCTGAATCCCAGCCCCAATTTCAATATGTACTTCAACTACGGCGGCGACTACCTCGCCCGCGACTACGTGCTCAACGGAACCACTCAGGTCGGCTACGGCACCCGGAGCGTGAACATGTCGGGCTGCTTGGTCGAGCCCCCCACCGTTGCTTCCGCCGGCGCCACAGGCGCAGCACCCATCGCCCCGTCCAATTGCGGCGGCAGCAACAAAGATGTGCAGGAATTCACCGCCGGTTACTGGTGGAACATCCACAACAGCCCCAAGGGACGTCTTCGCCAAGGCATCCAATACAGCCTCTTCCGGCGCGATCTCTGGTCGGGTGCGGGCGGCACCGCCAATCCCGACAATGGCGCCCATGGCGACGACAGCATGGTCTTCACTTCCTTGCGCTATTACCTGCCGTAAGCCTACGATCCTCCACTACAAACAAATGGGGCAGCCCGCCATGGGCTGCCCCTTTTTATTGGTTTGAACTGTGATTTGGTTCGCACTGCGCCCAACGCCGCAGAATTACTCCGCCGCTTCCACGGGCTTGGTCTGCGCTACCGTCCAGTCGCCCGCGCCCACCTTGAACCGCGCAAAGCGCCGCACCGTGATGTTCTCGCCCAGCTTGCCCACCTTCTGCGCAATCAGCTCCTTCACGCTGATGGCCTGATCCTTGATGAAGGGCTGCTCCAGCAGGCAAACTTCCTCGTAGAACTTGGCCATCTTGCCTTCCACGATCTGCGGGATAATCTTCTCCGGCCTTCCCGTGGCCGCGGCCTGGGCGCGATAGATCTCCTTCTCGCGCTCCAGGTCTTCCGCGGTCACGTCCTCGGGCTTCACGTAACGTGGATCGCTGGCGGCGATGTGCATGGCGATGTCCTTGAGCAGCTCCTGGAAGTCCGCGGTGCGGGCCACGAAATCGCTCTCGCAGTTCAGCTCGATCAGAACGCCAATCTTCCCGCCCGCGTGAATGTACGTTCCCACCGCGCCTTCGTTGGTCACGCGCGACGCTTTCTTTTGCGCCGAAGCCATGCCCCGCTTGCGCAGCACTACGAACGCTTCCTCAATGTTCCCCTTGGCCTCCTGCAAAGCCTTCAGGCAGTCACCCATGGGCGCGCCCGATTTCTCGCGGAGCTCTTTCACCTGCTTGGCATCAATCTTGTCGCTCACTGTAGTCATCTCTCTCTTTTTCCCTGGCTCTCTTTTCACAGGCCTTGCCCGGCCATATTCATCCATAGCAGTTACGAATTCACAACCATGTTGCACGCCGAAGAATTTCCGGCATAAGAAAAGCGTGGCGCTTCAACCAAGCGGCCACGCCGTTCTTGACATGCGCATGGTTCCGCGCAAAGAAGTCTAAACGCCGCCTTCGGCCACATCCACCTCGTCCAGCGTAGCCACTCCCGCGGGAGCCTTGCGGACGCCGCTTCCGTACACCGATTCCATATCCAGCTCTTCGACTGAGGCGGCCTCGATCGACGGCTCCTCGCCGGGCTCAACCTCGGCTTCGGCCTCCTCGGTGGGCGCTTCCTGAAGGGCCTTGTCGCTGACCAGATTCACGCCTTCGGCGGCCGAGTCGGCAATCTTCGAGGTGAACAGGCGAATGGCGCGCAGCGCATCGTCGTTGCCGGGAATCACGTAATCCACCATCGTCGGATCGCAGTTGGTGTCTACCACCGCAACCACCGGGATGCCCAGCTTGCGCGCTTCCTTCACCGCAATTGTCTCGTTGTTCGAGTCCACCACAAACAGCGCGTCGGGCAGCCGCTTCATGGTCTTGATGCCGGCCAGATTTGCCTGCAGGTGCTTGCGCTCCCGCTCCAGCTTGATCACTTCCTTCTTAGTCAGCAGGTCGTAGCGGCCGTCCACGGCCATCTCATCCAGTTCCTGAAGACGCTTCACCGACTTCTGCACCGTCACCCAGTTGGTCAGCAGGCCGCCCAGCCAGCGCTGGTTGATGTACGGCATGCCCGCTCGCGTGGCCTCTTCGGCAATCGCATCCTGGGCCTGGCGCTTGGTGCCGACGAAGAGAATCGTCTTGCCCTGCCCGGACAGCTCGATTACGAATTTTGACGCGTCCTTGAACAGCTTCAGCGTCTTCTGGAGGTCGATGATGTAAATTCCGTTGCGCTCGCCAAAGATGTATTCCTTCATCTTGGGATTCCAGCGCTTGGTCTGATGCCCGAAGTGAACACCCGCTTCGAGCAGTTCCTTCATGGTGATGGTGGCCAATGGTCCTCCTTTGTGGACTGCATCCGGGTGGTCGATGCCTGCGCCCGGATTCATTCCCCTTGCGGGGAGATTTGTGAAACCAGGGAGTAGGCGGTAGCCAGTAGGGAGTAGAAAGCAGGCCAAACTCCGCGGCCTTTCTATTCCCTACTGCCTATTCCCTATTCCCTCGCAAGCGCTTTAGCGCTTGCTGAACTGGAACCGCTTCCTCGCGCCCTTCTGGCCGTACTTCTTGCGCTCCTTCACGCGCGCGTCACGAGTCAGCAATCCTTCCGTCTTGAGCGTCTTCCTCAGCTCCGGGTTGAACTCGATCAATGCGCGGGCCACGCCCATCTTCACCGCGTCGGCCTGCGCGGCCACGCCGCCGCCGCTCACCGTGGTCACCACGTCGAAGCTCGCCGCCAGCTCGGCCACGGCCAGCGTCCGCTTGGCCGAAACCCGCTGCTGCTCGGTCACAAAATGCTCTTCGAACTTCTTGCCGTTTACCTTCCACTCGCCCGTGCCGGGACGCAGAAAAACGCGCGCGATCGCCGCCTTGCGCCGCCCCGTCCCGTAATACTGAACTAGATCCTCTGCCATTCGTTTCCTCTTAGCTCTCAGCCGTCAGCTCTCAGCCTTTTCTTCCCCAGTCCCTACGTCCCTTAGTTTCTCGGTCCCTCGGTCCCTTGTTCCCTGCCGGGGCCCCCGGGGAGCGGTCTTTGCTCGCTGGGGTGGCTTGGTCCCTGCCTTACAGAACAACCGGCTTCTGCGCCGTGTGCGGATGCTTGTCGCCGCGATACACCTTCAACTTCGCGCCCATCGCCCGGCCCAGCTTGGTCTTGGGCAACATGCCCTTGATCGCCTCTTCCAGCACCTTCTCCGGCCGGCGGTTGATCAGCCGCGTAAACGACTCCTCGCGCAGCCCGCCGGGAAAGCCCGTGTAGCGCCGGTAAAGCTTCTTCTGGTCCTTCAACCCCGTCAGGCGCACCTTCTCCGCGTTGATCACGATCACGTGGTCGCCCATGTCGATGTACGGCACATACTTCGGATTCAGCTTGCCGCTCAGCACGCTGGCGGCTTTGGTCGCGAGGCGCCCCAGTGTCTGCCCGCTCGCGTCCATCACAAACCATTTGCGGCTGATATCCTTGCCGCTCGGAACAAAGGTCGACATCTCTCTCCTACTCCGCAAAAACCGCGGTCTGCGCCTTCATCTCCGGGTGCCCCATCCTCGCCGGGCTTCTGTCTTTCCGGCTAGGGTGGGGAAGCACCAACCCGCGCAAACCACTATCGCCCTTGCAAAAAGCACGGGCCTTCAAAATCTACCCACTGCCAAACAAATCTGTTCGGGTGAGAAGCTGCGGGAGTTCGTTCTCATCGGAACCCTGGCTGCGCCGGACCACGTTCTCCTTGGTCCCGCCGCCGGTGGCCTGTTCCACTGAACCCGCCAGAACATGGCCGGGGCCTCCATCAGAAAGGTCCGGGTGAGCACACCGAGACCCCAGGCGCAACACCGCGCAAGACCTCTAGAATACTGGAAAAACAGCCTTGAGTCAACGAAAGACCTGCCTGTTGACCCTGCGGATCGATGGGGAAAAATGGTGCGCCCGGAGAGATTCGAACTCCCGACCTAATGCTCCGGAGGCATTCGCTCTATCCAGCTGAGCTACGGGCGCGCCCTTCCAGAATACCGCATTTCCCACTTCCGCCGCCGCCGCGGGCAGTGTCAGAAAAGTGCGTTCGTGGAAAACTCAACTACAACAGATTCAGCACGGGCGTAATCTGGTGACGTGTTGTGTTCGCACCCTGAAGCGACGTTCGGGCTTCTTCGGGGGAGGTCTTATGCGCTATGCCGAGAGCGTCACATTCCTAACGACCGTAAACCCCAACAAGCCAGCCTTTGAGGTTCCAGAACTGATCGCCAATGCACTCGACGTGAGATCAGGCAGTCCTATCTCTGTAATCATCACGCGGCCAACCGGCAAGCTGCTTTATCAGGGCGCGGCTCGCCTGACTTCAGGTACAGAGGTTTGCAGTGGCGATGCCATAAAGCCCCTCACGCGAGGCGAACAAATTCGAGTTTGGATCAGCCGCCGCTCAGAGTCGTAAGGATTCAGCGCACACGTCAGACACTACCGCCGCCGCGCATCCGCTCTTCCCCGTGTCAAGTACCACAGCCGCACCGTTTCTTCCCTCCCGCACCCAAACTCCAGTCCCCGGCGCCCAGCTTCTCCATTCCTTTGAAGCAGATAACGAACCAACCCTCCAACCGCCGCGCGCGCAGAGTTTCTCTCGCCAACTTTGCAGATTATTTCTCCATTTGGCGCACAATGGAATCAGTGATGGGCGAAGTGCCGGCTTATAACCACTGACCACTGACCACTGAAAACTGACAAGTGACAACTGACAACTGAAAATTGCTTCTAAACCCTTTGCTGCAAGGAATCTACAAATAAGCGCATTTGGAATCAAGCACTTGGCGCACCATGCGCGCGCTAAGCCCCTGCATTCAATGCGTTTATTTGCACAAATAGGGGGGGTACCCCCACTTTGACCACCTGGAGGTCATACGGCATCGGATTCTGGCGCAAAGACGGGGCAGACTGCCGGACTTCCGACCTTTGTGCCCGCCGTCCTTGCAATTCCGGCATGGCGCTCCTTTAATTCCGTACCAGTGAAATCGCCCCATCCGGAATCGCCGCCTGAAGTCGCTGGCGTGTCCGCGCTCGGCGCACGAGCGGCGCTCGCGCTCTGCGGATTTTCTGCGGTCGTCGGCCAGATCGTGCTCATGCGCGAGTTGATCCAGGTATTCAACGGCAACGAGATCTCTTTGGGAATTCTGCTCGCGACGTGGCTCCTGTGGACGGCCGCCGGAAGCGGCCTCAGCACCGCCGCCGGACTTGCGCGCCGCAGTCCGCGCCTCGCCGTCGCCGCGCTCGAATGTTTGCTGGCCGCGAGCTTGCCTGCGACCATCTGGGCGCTGCGCAGCGCGAAGGCGTACTTCCAAACCGTGCCCGGCGAGCTCGTCGGCCCGGTGCCGATGCTGCTCACCTCGCTCGCATGCCTCAGCGTGTTTTGCTTGGCGTCGGGCGCGCTGTTTGTCGCGGCGGCGCGCATGGCCGAAGCGGAAAGTGGGCTTTCGCCGCGCGCCGCCGCCAGCTCTGCTTATCTGCTCGAAGCGGCGGGCTCAGCTCTCGGCGGAATCCTGGCCAGCGTGGTGCTCGTCCGCTTTTGCGACGCCTTTCAGATCGCGGCGATCGTAGGCTTGCTGAATCTCTGCGTGGCTGCGGCGCTTGTCCTGCGGCTGAGGCGCGCGCAGGTTGCGCTCCTCGCGGTCGCGGCAACGCTGGCCGCAATTCCGCTGCTCTTCTGGGTCGCGCCGCGTTGGGATGCGGCGGCGCGCGCCCGCCTCTGGCGCGGCTTCAACGTGATCGCCGCGCGCGATTCGATCTACGGCAACCTGACCGTGACGGAAACCGGAACAAGCGAGACTGGCTCGATTCGCAGCCTTTACGAGAACGGCGCGATCCTCGCCAACGCGCCCGATCCGGCAGCGGCCGAGGAAGCGGTCCATTACGCGCTACTCGAGCACCCGGCGCCGCGCCGGGTGCTCCTCATCGGCGGCGGCGTCAACGGTGGCGTAGCCGAGGCACTCAAACATCCAACCGTCGCCAGCCTCGACTACGTGGAGCTCGATCCTGCGCTGATCGCCGTGGCGCGGCAGTTCTTCCCCGCGCAGACTGCGGCCTTCGTCTCCGATCCGCGCGTCCATTTGCACCTCGTCGACGGGCGCCGATTCCTGTCCGAAACCGCCGACAGATTCGATGTGATCATCGTCGATTTGCCCGACCCGCAGACGGCGCAGTTGAACCGCTTCTACACCGCCGAGTTCTTCCGCCTCGCTCGCGCGCACCTCGTACTGGGCGGCCTGCTTGCCGTTGAGTTGCGCTCCTCGGAGGAGACGATCAGCCCGGACCTGGCTGAGTTTCTGCGCTCCATCCGGCGCACGCTCGGCGAAGTGTTTCCGTATCAGGCGGCGATTCCGGGAGAGATCATTCACTTCTTCGCCGCCATGCAGCCCGCCGTTCTGACAACTGCCCCGGAGGTGCTCGTCGCCCGCCTGCGCGAGCGCCGCCTCGCCACCCAGTATGTGCGCGAGTACTTCATTCCCTACCGCATGACGCCCGACCGCATGGCGCAGGTCGAAACCGAACTGGTGCCAGCGGCCACGACGCCGGTCAACCGCGACTTCGCGCCCATCGCCTACGCATTCGACGTTGTTTTGTGGAGCGCGCAGTTCCGCTCCGGGTACGCCGAGTGGTTTCGCGCGGCCGAGCATATCCAGTTCGCCAAGGTTGCTGGCGCCTTGGCGATCGCGCTTCTCGTGTGCGCGGCACTCATGTCGCTTCTTCCGGACCGCGAACGTCGCAAGCACGCTGCCGCCGGTTCCTGCGTGGCGGCGACGGGTTTCACGCTGATGGCGTTGCAGATCTTCCTGCTGCTCGGCTTTCAGGCGGTGTACGGGTACGTGTACACCGAGCTGGCCATTCTGATCGGCCTGTTCATGGCGGGCATCGCGCTGGGGAGCTGGCTGGCGATGCGGCGCAACAATCCGAGCGATGGCAGCGCGCCGAAGGGCTGGCAACTCGCCGGAGTGCAGCTTCTGCTCGCGCTCGCCGCTCCGGCCCTGCTGCTTCTGTTCAGCCTGATCGGGAGTTTTGCGTCAGCGGCAGCGACGTGGATCGCGGCACAGTTGCTCTTTCCGGCGCTGGCTGCGCTGGCAGGGATATTGGGCGGTTATCAATTCGTCGTTGCGGCGGGAATCTTTCTGCCCGGCCGCGGCGAGCGCTCCGGGCTGGGCGTGCTTTACGCCATCGACCTGCTCGGCGGATGCGTGGGCGCTCTCGCGCTCAGCACCTTCCTGATCCCAGTGTTTGGCTTCTGGAAGACAGCGTGGCTATGCGCCGGGATCAATGCGGTGATGGCGCTCCCAGCAACGCGCGCGAGGTTCTCTGACCGCTGATTTCTGCTCTCTACTCCCAGTGCGCTAATCCCCAATTCCTGTTCTTCTCGTTGAACACCACCGCCGCAAAGCTGAAGATGTCGGTGTTCTCATCCTTCCAGCAGTTGCGATCCATGCCCGCCTTGGCGCAGGTCTGCTCAAGGAAGGTCAGCCGGTCCCACTTCTGCTCCACGGGAACCTGCGGCAGCAGCAGGCCCTCGGAATCGCCGTTCTTCATCAGCAGGCCATCGCGGCCCACCTTGATCTGCTCGATGTCAGTCACGCGGCGCAGCGGCGAGAGCACGGAGATCTCGTATTCGAGCTTCGAAAGCTCTGACGCGCTAACGGGCGGGAAGCGCGGGTCGCGCAGGGCGGCCAGCGTAGCCGTATCCCGCACCGTCATGAAGAGCGGCTTCACGGGCGAGGTGTAGCCGATGCAGCCGCGCAGCGCGCCGCCCTCAGTGAGCGTGACGAACGCTCCGTACTCGCGATTCAGGGTTTCGCTCGTGCTCGGCGTGGGCGCGTATGGCTCATTCTTCTGGATCATGTACTCGACCGACTTGCGCGCCACGGCGAGCAGTTCGGCCTTCTCCGCATCGGTAAGCGAGAACGGTGGCACTGCGTCGGCAGCGTGCGCGGACTTGACGAAGAGATCGGCGCTGTAGCCCACCACGCGTGAATGATCGCCGGACGTGTCGCCGGAGTTCGCGTATTTGAGCACCTCAGCCTTGTTGGCGCCCATCCGCTCGGCGTAGATCATTGCGGCCACGATTGGGGCGCCGCCGCACGCCTCCCATAGGCGCGTTTCAAAGTTGCGCGACATGCTGAAGTAGTCCCAGGCCTCGAGCGCGTGTAGCGTCTTATGGTCGATGGTCTCGGCTTCGTCGTAGGGGTGATAGTGAGAGAGATCGCTGCTGGCCAGAACCAGCGTGTCGTGATCATTGCGAAGCATCTTGGCCAGTGCCACGCCCAGCGCGCGGCTGCTCTCGTAGCTCTGGTCGCCCATCACGATGGGAACCAGCTCAAACTTGCCCAGCACTTTTTGCAGCCAGGGCAACTCGACCTCGACTGAGTGCTCGGGCGCGTCGGCGGTCGCCTGGTGGCCCTTGTCGGAAAGCTGGATGGTGGAGCTCATCTTCACCAGCCGCCGAGCAAACTCCTTGTCGACGGAGATGGTGCCGAGCGGCGTGGTATACGCGTCGCCGTCGTAGACCGAGGTGAAGTCGAAGGCCACGTAATGCGAGGGCGCGATGACGACGACGCGCGAGTACTTGTGGCCCTTGAGCGCGGCGTAGGTCCACGCAGCGACAGGGCCCGAATACGGATAGCCGGCGTGAGGCGCGACCGCGGCCAGGATCTCGCCATCGACGGGCGGAGGAGTAGCTTTGGCCAGCATGTCGTCGATCATCTGCGACAGCTCTTTGGGATCGGCGGGATAGAATCCACCGGCGACTGCGGCCGGCCGGACTTTCTGTTGCTCGGCTCCGCTCCCTGCTGCGCGGACGTGCAGGATGGGCGCGGTGACCAGGAGTGCGATGCATTGCGTCATCAACCAAGCCATGGTGGAACTCCTTGCGATCTTCATGAGTCAGGACCTCCTGGGCACGGTCACACGTGCCAGATTCCGGGGATCGTGTGCCGGCAGAACGGGCAAGTTGAGTCCTTGCGGATGAGCATCTGGCTGGCCGTAAATCCGACGCGCTCCACCAGCATTTTGCGGCACTGCGGGCAGTAGGTGTTCTGCGCGGGATGGCCGGGCACGTTGCCGACGTAGACGTAGTGCAGGCCCTCGGCATCCGCAATCGCTTTTGCCCGATCCAGTGTGGGCACCGGCGTGATCGGCAGATTCTTAAGCAGATACTCGGGATGAAACTGCGTGAAGTGCAGGGGGACATCGGGGCCGAGATTGGCTTTGATCCATTGCGCGAGACCGCGAAACTCCTGGTCATCGTCGTTGAGTGTGGGCACAACGAGGTAGACGATCTCGGTCCACTTGCCCATCTTGCGCAGGGTGACCAGCGTATCGAGGACGGGTTTCAACTGGCCGGTGACAACCTTCGCGTAGAAGGTATCCGTGAAGGCTTTCAGGTCGATCTTGACCGCGTCCATTTTGCCGTAGGCCTGCTGAAGCGCATCGTGCTGTATATAGCCATTGGAGACAACGACGCTGCGAACGCCGGCGGCGTGGCCGGCATCGGCAGTGTCCATCAGATACTCGGCGAAGACCACCGGCTCGCTGTAGGTATAGGCAATGGTGGGGCAGTTGTACTGGCGGGCAACTTCAGCTGCCTGATGCGGCGAAAGATAATCGGCGGGAATCTCCTCTGGCCGCGACTGCGAGATATCCCAATTCTGGCAGAACTTGCAGTTCACATTGCAGCCGGCGGTGGCGATGGAAAAGGCCGTGGTGCCGGGCAGGTAGTGAAACAGCGGCTTCTTCTCAATGGGATCGACGTGAGCAGCGCAGACGCGGGAGTGGACGAGGGTGTAGTAGATGCCCCCGCGATTTTCGCGCACGCCGCAGTAGCCACGTTCCTTGTCGCCCACAATGCACTCGCGCGGGCAGAGCTTGCACTTGATTTTGCGGCTGGGCAGCTTCTCGTAGAAGCGCGCCTCGAAAGTGAATTGCGTGTCGCTCTGCGACCCGGTACTCGATGCCACGGGGACTGCGGCAGCGGGCGCGGCCAGTTCCCAGGCGCCGAGTGCCGCTCCCGAAGCCAGCGCACACTTGAGGAACGAACGGCGGTCGAACGAACGGAGATCAAAGGGTGTACTCGCCATGTTTTCTGCGGAAACGCGTTCGCAATGCATCATGCACCTCCCGGCGGCGTGCCGCTTATACTTCGACCACCGCGATGCGGCTGGGGTCGCAATGGCCGAGGCGATGCTCGCTATCGGCCGCGGTGGCAATGTAGCGCGGCGCGCGCTGTTCGGCTTCGAGCGTCTTCAGTCCCATCTCCGCGCGCTTGCGTTCGATGATCTGCCAGCCCGTATAGTCGAGCGCGACCGGATCCTGAGAAACGAGCAGGCTATTGCACTTCCAACTGTGTTCGGGCTTGAATCCAGGGCCGCCTTCGTACATGGCGGTGGTGGCGTCGCAGATCACGAGCCGCATGCGCGAGCGAATCTCGGGCAGCATGTTCAGGTCGGCTATGTAGGGATCGCAGCCATTGGGGTGGTATTTGTTTGGATTGTGAACCGTGCCGTACATGTTCTTGAGCGCGATGGTCACGCCGGCGCCGTCATGGTCCTTGAGCACGGGGAGATTGATAAGCACGCTGGAGGATCGCGTGAGAATTTTGGAGAGGCGGCTGCCCACGCTGCCCCACGCGGAGAGATCGTCCTCGTAATCCACGCGGTCGGTGCCGTAGCACTGCACGCGATTCCCGCCGGTGGCGATGCGAAAGCCGGCGCGCTCCATTTCTTCGCTGTCGCGGTCCCAGACCACGATGTTCGCGGCTTTCACGCCAGCCTGCTGCAGCCGCTCGCAAACGGCCTCGACCAGTTCGACGTTCGTGGAGATGCCGCGGCCGCCCAGGGTATTCACCTTCAGACCGACGGTGTCGTTGGGACCAACGACACGTCGCCACGCGGCGATTGTGTTTTCGGGCGATGCCGTCCCAGCGTGACCGCCCCCGAAAAGTGCCAGCATGGCGCGGTCGAGCAGGGATTTAAGCCGCCGCGGATCAACGCCGGAGGCCGTGCCGTGGAGCATTGGATCGCGAGCAACAACGACAGGGGATTTGGCGGCTGGAGCCGCGTGCTGCGCCGGCGCGCTGAGAGCAGAGCTGGCCCCCAGAGCAACAGCGCCCGTCAGGCACTGCGTGAGAAAGTTCCGCCGGCTCAGGCCGCGAAGGTCGGTCATATGGATGCTCCGGCGTGTGCGGATCGGCCGCGAGGATCGGTCTAGGAGCAAAGCGGCCTGGGCGGTTTATGAGAAGCTGCTCAAAAGAAGGTAGTTATCCCTAAGGCCGATCCTTGACGGCCGCGGACACACACCGCCATCCCTCATGCCTAACGCAACCAGCAAGGCTTTGCAGTGACGGGAAGCACGACTCGCTGCCCACAGCCACCTGGCGCAGCTGCGGGCAGCCGACGCAATTGGCAGAGCCGGCTCAGCTCAGCAGAATCTTGCGCGCTTCGCTTTCGGGATCGTCGACCATGCGGCATTCGTTGTCCCAAACCATGGTCTTGTTGGTCTCCGGGTCAGTCGGCGTCCAGGTCAGGCCCGGCTGGCTCGGGTTGCCGGTCTTGTCAAAGTTGGCCCACGCAGTCGCCATCTTTTTCGCCAAAGCTTGCGCCTCAGGTGTGTTGCCTGTGCCCTGCTCACAGCGCTTCGTGTTGTCGAAGCAGAATTGAAGCTCGGCGGTGTGCCACGCGCCGGCATCTTCCAGCATCGGCGATTGCCAGGTGAAGTAGTACGCGTAGGCAGGCGCAGCCTTCTGCTCATGCTTCAATCTGGCCATTTTGACGATGTTGTTCCGCATGGTGAGGCTGTTCAACCCGAAAGTGCCACTGCACATATACGACAGCGTCCGAATGCTCTTTTCCGGATGTGCCTTCTTCAGCGCGGCGACCAACGCGGTTGCCTTGTCTTCGCCATAGGCTTTCACGAGGTTTGCATGCCACTCTTCTTCGGTGGGGCGGGAATGCATTTGGTTGCCTTCTTCGCTCACCGAGCCGAGCAGCATCGGCACGTTCTTCGATGTTTCGGGAGCAACGTCGAAGAACGACCGAACGTTGATGATCTTGTCATCGAGACACGGCGACCAACCCGCGCGCGGCGGTCCGGGCGCAAACGGTCCACCCGTGCCCCGCATTGGCGGATTGATCTTTGTGATGGCAGCGTTTCCAGCCGCCACCAGCTTCGACCAATCCATTTTTTGCAACGATGCAAGGTCGTTCGGTTGCAGCCCGAGATCTTTCATCATTTGCCGAGCCACTTCCCTCTGCTGCTCTTTTGTCGGGATGTTGCCGCCGCCACCCGACTGCACTGAGGCCCGATGGAAGAGTCCCACAGCCGACGGCATCCCCATCAGAGTGGTAACCTTCGATCCGCCTCCGGACTGGCCGTAGATCATCACCCGGTCGGGATCGCCGCCGAAGTTCGCGATGTTCTCCCGCACCCAGCGCAGCGAAGCGACAAGGTCGGTCATTCCCACGTTGACAGAATCCTCGTAGCCGGCACCGCCAATCTCGGAAACATCGAAGAAGCCGAGAATGTTGAGGCGATGGTTGACCGTGACTGAGACGACGTCGTGATGGCGCGCCATCTGGGCGCCCTCCTGCGAAGGCAGCTCATAGGACGACCCGAAGCTGTATCCTCCGCCATGAAAATACACCATCACGGCGCGCTTGCCCGTCAGGCTGGGGGTCCAAACGTTCAGCTTGAGCATGTCCTCGCTCTGGTAGCCGTCGTCCCAGTCCTGGAGGAAGGTCTGCTCGATCGCCGTCCAGGGGTGCGGGTTTTGAGGGCAGTTTCCTCCGTAGATCAGCGCAGGATATTCGTCCTTCCAGGGGACCGGGGGTTTTGCCGGAAGCCAGCGATTCTCGCCGCCCGTGTCCTGGCCATACGGAATACCCTTGAACGTGAACACCCCGCCATCCAGAAAGCCGCGCACCTTGCCGTACTGCGTGTTCGCGATGGCGGAGCGTGGCGTCGTGCAGTTCCCCGGTTCCTGGTGAGCGCCGGTTTTCGTGCTGTCGGAAGCGTGGGCGTCCTTGGTCAGAGCGATTCCCATGCCGGCTGCAGCAGAAAAGAGCAGCGCCTCGCGGCGACTTAAGCGGATGCCACTCTCAGAGTCTGATTTCATCGATTCTCCCTTTGTGTCTTGATCTCTTTGTCCTGATTGCGCTAAGGGCACGCAGCACGCTGATCAGCGCCCTCATCATAGGGCCGGATTGAATGCGGCCCGGCGAGAAAACGTATTCTGGAGGGACACACTAGACGACGCCGCTCTCTACTGTCAAGACGGCATGAGGAATTGCGCGGAGCCCGCGGGCGAGATCCCAAACTTGTGAGAGGAACGCGAAGAACGAAACTGCCAGGGAAGGCTGGTAGACGCGGTAGGAATCGAAACTGGAGCCGTCTTGCGAGCGTCTGAGCCCGCAGGCGAAATCCTGATTTTGAGCGCAGTGAAAGGGAAGGACCTCGAACTTGAATTGCTTCTGAACAGGACTGGTGGACGCGGCAGGAATCGAACCTGCAACCTGTCGGTTAAGAGCCGAATGCTCTGCCAGTTGAGCTACGCGTCCTCGGGTTGAAAAGCCGCGCGAGAGGCTTTCCTTCGCGGCCTAAGGGCGAGAGACAATGCGTCCCGCACCTTGAAAAATATACCACAGACGCGGGGTGCTTCCCAAGGCGCGGCGGTGCTCGACCAGCGGATGCCGAGGCGCGCGGTTCGGCAGCTATCGCGCGTGCTTCGCAGGGTCTATTTGCGACCGTTGAACTCGTGCACAGCATTGAGCATGGCAACGATATTCTCTACCGGGGTTCCCGCCTGCACGTTGTGGATGGAGTTGAAGACGAATCCGCCGCCGGGCGCGAAGATCTCGCAGCGGCGCAGCACCTGTTCCCGCACTTCAGCGGGCGTGCCGAACGGCAGCACCTTCTGCGTGTCCACGCCTCCGCCCCAGAAGACGATGCGGTCGCCGAACTCCGCCTTGAGCTTTTCCGGCTCCATGCCCGCGGCGGAACACTGCACGGGGTTGAGGATGTCGAACCCCGCCTCAATGAACGAGGGGATGAACTTTGAGACGGCGCCGCAACTGTGCTTGAAGGTCTTCCATGGAGTGTGCGCGTGAATCCAGTCGTTGACTCGCTTGTAGTAGGGGAAGTAGAGCTCGCGCAGTGTTTCGACCGAGCAAAAGGCAGAGGTCTGCGTCCCGAAGTCTGTGCCGCAGATGAAGACCGCGTGCACGTTGCCGCCAACGGCTGCGTAGATGCGCTCCAGATTCTGAATCGCGATCTCGCACTGGCGCTCGAAGACCTTGTGGATGTAACTCCGGCGGCTGCGCGTGGAGATGTACCACTCGGTCACGTCGCGGATGCCCCTGGGATGCTTGAGGAACGGCCCCGGGACCAGCGCTATGTCGCCGAAGGCCGTGCCGCCGAAACCCGCAATGACGCCGGCGCCCGTGGACGCCGCGTCGCGCACCGCTCGCGCCAGGTGGTCCAGATCCTGCTGCGTGACCGGCTTGAACTCTTCGAGATTGTCTTCCGGGTTCAGCTTCTCTTCGTCGATCGGCTCCTGGCGGATGATGGAGTCAAAGAAGTAGCCGCCCTTCGGCATGCGGCCGCTCGGCGGAGCCGTCGTGTCGCCCTCGGGGTAAATCAGTGTGTCGCCCTTGGCGTCGATCGCTGTATTGAAATCGCCGGGCACCAGCACTTCGAGCCCGTTGAAGCTCCAGCTCTTCCAGCGCTCTGCAGGAAAGCCGAACATGGTATTGCGCGCAAACACGCCCACCACGTCAACGCCCATCGCCACGCGCAGGTCCTCTTCGATGGTGGCAAGCATCTGGAACGGCTCGTGTACGCGAACGGGGCGCTTTTCCAGGCCGTAGTAGTCTCGCAGCGCCGCCACGCAACTGGCATGGACACCGGTCACGGAGCTGCCGCCGAAATCGATGGGGATGCGATCGGGCTGCTCATGGCGAAGGGTCTTAAGGAGCCGCTCGCGACTGGCAGTTGAGGCTTGCACTGCGACGCTTGTACTCATCGTCGTCCGCTCCTTCCGCTGTCTCATCCGCTGGCAGAGGTGGTGCGCCGTTCAGCATACTCCTTGTCTCGGCGGTGCGAAAGGTTCTGCGTAATGGTTTGACGATGAGCGCAGATTTCAGGGTGCAGCGTGGGGCGCGGGCGGCCGTCCCGTTGGCCACGACGAGAATCCACGGCAGGCTTGGAAGGAACCCCAGACCGGTCCCATGACCTTATCGTGCCACGCGGATGTGCAGCTCCTTCAACTGCTGCTCGTTCACGGTTGTTGGCGCATCGGCCATCAGGTCAACGGCCTTCGCCGTCTTCGGAAAAGCAATCACCTCGCGCAAATTGGCTGCCCCGGCGAGCAACATCACGATGCGATCGAGGCCCAGCGCGATGCCGCCGTGCGGAGGGGTGCCATATTCGAGCGCATCGAGAAAGAAGCCGAAGCGGGCGCGGGCCTCTTCGTCGCTAATGCCCAATGAGGCGAAGATCTGTTGCTGCACGTCCTTGCGGTGAACGCGGATGGAGCCGGAGCCGAGCTCGAGGCCGTTCATGGCCAGGTCGTAGCAGTTGGCGCGTACGCTGGCCGGATCGCTGACGAGATTCGCCATGTCGGCCTCGAAGGGCGCGGTAAAGGGATGGTGCGCGGGCATCCACTTGGCCGTGGCCAGGTCGTACTCGAACATCGGAAAGTCCGTGAGCCACATAGGATGGAAGGCTTGACTGCCGTCGATGCGATCACCCGGCCCATGCGCGTGCGCCTCTTCCACCGTCTGCTCGGTAACGCGGAATGCACCATGGCGGTCCGCGTATTTCTTCGCCAGCTCAGCGCGGAAGTTGCCTGCGGCCGCGTAAACATTGATCTCGCGCTCCGAAAGCCGCCCGGGGAATTTGGTGTCGCTGGCCTTGATGTGGTGCGCCGGGTCGCCCGCGACGATGACGACGAAGTCGCCCTCCGCCGCGCCCGCCAGCTCGAGCACCTTCACCGCTGCGTCAGGGAAGCTCTTCGCCAGCCGCTTGAAATCGTCGATGAACTTCGCGCCCTTCTTCTGGTCGAAGAGCGGGTGGTTGTCCTCGCGCTCCTTGCGGCTGAGCTCGCCCACGTTGGGAATGCGCAGCGCCACCACGGGCAGCGCGGGATCGATCAATAGTGTGGCCAGCGCGGCATCCGTGAATGCCGAACGCACGTCGGTGAGGCCGGGCAGGCGAAGGTCAGGTTTGTCCGTGCCGAACTGGCGCATGGATTCGTCGTAAGAGATGCGCGGGAACGGAATCGGCAAATCGATGCCCGCCGCGGCAAAGCCCGCCTTCAGGAACTGCTCGACGACCTCGAAGACCGTCTCCTGCTTGGGAAAGCTCATTTCGAGATCGACCTGCGTGAACTCAAGTTGGCGGTCGGCGCGGAGATCCTCGTCGCGGAAGCAGCGGGCGATCTGGAAGTAGCGGTCGAAGCCGCAAGATCATGAGGATCTGCTTGAAGATCTGCGGCGACTGTGGCAACGCGTAGAACTCCCCGGGATGCACGCGGCTGGGCACCAGGAAATCTCTCGCGCCCTCGGGCGTGGACTTGGTCAGGATGGGCGTTTCGATCTCGAGAAAGCCCTGCCGGCTGAGGCTCTCGCGGATGGCTAGCGTGATCTCGTGGCGCAGGCGGAAATTGCGCTGCATCTCGGGCGCGGCGCAGGTCCACGTAGCGGTATTTGAGGCGCACTTCCTCGTTCTGGATGGCCTCTTCGGCGGGCGAGAACGGCGCCAGGCGCGTGTCGTTGAGCACGCGCAGCTCGGTGGCCTCGATCTCAATCTCCCCGGTCTCCATTTTTGGGTTGATGGCGTCCTGATCGCGCAGGCGCACCTTGCCCACGGCGGCGACCACGTACTCGGGGCGCACCTGCTCACCTTTCGCGTGGCCTTCCGGCGTCAGCTCCTTGTCGAGGACAATCTGGCTGATGCCCGAGCGGTCGCGGAGGTCGAGGAAGATGAGGTTGCCGTGGTCGCGGCGCCGGTTCACCCAGCCCATCAGGACCACTTGCTGGCCGGCGTGCGCGGCGCGCAGCTCACCGCACATGTGGGTTCGTTGCAGGTTGCCTAAAAAGTCGAGCACTCCCGGTATCCTTCTACTGCGCTTGCGGGCCGGGCCGAAAGAAACGCAGCCAGCTCCGCGCGAGGAACCTTTGTTTGTGTGCCTGTGGCGAAGTCCTTCACCGTCAGGATACCGGATTGGAGTTCGTCTTCGCCGAGGATCACGATGCGGCGGGCAATCCTGTCGGCGGTTTCGAGGGACTTCTTGAGGCGGAAGCTGCCGTCGCCGAGCTCGACGCGCAGGCCGGTGCGGCGCAACTCGCGCGCCAGAACCAGCGCAGCGGCGTTGAGGTTTTCGCCGAGTGGAGCTACATAAGCGTCAGCCTTGGCCATTTGCGGTGGGGCGGACTTTTGGTGATTTCCTGGGCTTGCAAGGTCAGCACCAGCCGGTCGAGGCCGATGGCGAAGCCGATGCCCGGCGCCTTCGGCCCGCCTAGGGACTCGCTCAACCCGTCGTAACGCCCGCCGCCGATCAGCGCGTTCTGCGCGCCGAGCCCTCCGTGCGTGAACTCGAATGTCGTCCGCGTGTAGTAGTCGAGGCCGCGCACCAGGCGGTGATTCAGCTTGTAGGGCACGCCGGCTGCATCCAGGGCCGCAGTCACGCGAGCGAAGTGGGCGCGTGAAGCCTCGTCGAGTGAGTCGGCGATCACTGGCAGCGTAGCGATGACGGGCTGGTCCTCGGGCACCTTGCAATCGAACACGCGGAGCGGATTGGTGACGGCGCGGCGCTGGCAGTCTTGGCACATCTTCGGCGCCACGGGAACGAGCGCGGCGCGAAGAATTTCGTTGTAGCGGGCGCGGTCGGCGACCGAGCCGACCGAGTTGAGCTCGAGCGTCCAGCCGGTGATGCCCAACTCGCCGAGCAGCGTGGCCAGCATCTCCAGGACCTCGGCGTCGCGCAGCGGCGACTCGCTGCCCGCCGAGGGCGGGCCGATCACCTCTGCGCCGATCTGCCAGAACTGCCGGTAGCGGCCTTTCTGCGGGCGTTCGCGCCGGAACTGCGGACCAATGTAGTAGAGCTTCTGCAACTGGCCGGTCTCGCCGAGCCCGTGCTCGATGTAGGCGCGCACCACGCCGGCGGTATTTTCGGGCCGCAGTGTCAGTGATTGCGTCTTCTCCGACTGCGCGCGGCCGCGATCCTCCCATGTGAACATTTCCTTCGAGACGATGTCGGTCTCTTCGCCCACGCTGCGCGCGAAGAGACCCGTGTCTTCGAAGATCGGCGTGCGAATCTCGCCGAAGTTGTAGCGGGCAAAGACCTGGCGCGCGGTGGTCTCGATGTGGTTCCAGAGCTCCATCTCGGACGGCAGCAGGTCCCGCGTCCCGCGCACAGCTTTCAGGGTGCTCATAACCTGTCCATTTTAAATGTGTACTTTGCGCGGCCCACAATGGAATCCCCTTAAAGAAGTCCGTTTAGGAGGCCATGTTGGGGTATAAATTGTGTATGCGCGGCCTGCGCGCGCCGGAGTTCGCCCATGATGTTCCACGTGGTACTGAAGAAGGACGAGGATGGCTGGGTCGTAGCGGAGTGCCCTGCCCTACCCGGCTGCTTTTCTCAGGGAAAGACGGAACAAGAGGCGCTGGCCAATATTAAAGAGGCAATCACCGCATGGCTCTGGGCTGAAGACCAGAAGGCTGCCAGTGCGCTTCCCGACGACGAAGCCCCCCTTGTTGTCGCCGTATAGACACCCGCCTCTTTTTCCCCGTTTTCCACATTTGGCCCCTCTTTCCTACGATCAGTTGCACTCGAACTTGTGCATACGATGGAGAGTGTGAGGCCGATGCGTGGGCAAACTGGCAAACATCTCTGGTAAGGAAGCGGCGAAGGCATTCCAGAAACTTGGCTGGCAGGTGCGCGGCCAAGTCGGGAGCCACCTCGTGCTGACCAAACCTGGTGTCCGAGCGAACCTCACCATTCCGCAACACGCGGAACTTGCTCCCGGCACTCCGCGAGGCCTCATCCGAACCGCCGGGCTGACCGTGGATGAATTCCTGAATCTACATTAAGCTAGTTCGTGTTTGCCAATTTCCTACGCCCTCTTCCTGATCGACTCCCGCAGCGTCATGTCGATCCGCGTCTGCCAGCCTCGCCCTCCAGCTTTGAAGTGGCAGCTAGCTCGCTTTTTCCTCGCGTTCCAGCGCCTCGTGAATCAGCATCTTCAAATAGGTCTGGTAGCGGAGGCCGCGGCGCTCGGCCAGTACGCGGGCGCGGGAAATGTCCTCGGGAGCAAGGCGGATCGTGGTTGGGGGCGTGATGGCGCGCTGCTTCAGTGTTCCCTGACGGACCCGGCCCTCCTGTGCGGCCTGCAGGAACGCTGCGGCTAATTCCTCGCGATGCTCGAATGCCCAGTCGGCTTCATCTGCCTCGCTCTCAAACTTCGGAATGTTCATCTTTTCTATGCCGTTCTTGGCTTACGCTCTCTTCCTGATCGACTCCCGCAAGGTGCTATCGATGCGCGTCTGCCAGCCTCGGCCGGTGGATCTGAAGTGGTCGATCACCTCGGGAGACAAACGAAGCGAAACCAACTTCTTGGTGGGAGCCTTCTGCGGGCCGCGCCTCCCGCGGCGAACGACCTTGCCACTGCGGATGAGAGAGGCCTGCGCGAAGCTGGCGCGCGGTCGCCTCGATGCGGTTCCAAAGCTCCGTCTCCGGCGGCAGCAGATCGCGCGTGCCGCGCACGCCTTTCAGGGTGGCCATAACTTGTCTAGTTTAAACGCGCAGCTCAGCCGCACAGGAACAAGCGCATCAGAAGCTCCGAGGTGCAAGGAGATGCGAGTCTGGCCACTGCAGATTGTCTCGAATAGTACAAAAGTAATCAAGATCACTGCACTAGAGATACGAACATGACTATCTTCTTATTACTGTTGATTTCTAATTTATGCACAAAGGTAATTGTGAGAGGATAAATCGCCACGTTCGAGTTGGGCCCAGGGGCTGCAACGGCACTCAAGTCCCTGCGCGCCGCAAGTCGGCAGCACCCCCACTGCCGGTCATGTCCGTTCCGACCGTTGCTGGTGCGCCGGGTAAGAGAAGTCTTTGCAAAGAGGCCGTGAACGGAGCCCTAAATGTTTCGCCTGATCGATCGAACGAATCGCCTCACTCTTGATTGGACAAACTCCCCTATAGGTCGAAAGAGCCATCGTTCCCAACCGGCAATCTTGTCTGAGCGTCTCATTGGGCCGCGAGGCTGCGGCTTCGTGGCTGGCGCGGCGCTGCTGCTGGCAGCCACCACGGTGCAGGCGCAGTTCGGTGCGC
Source organism: uncultured Acidobacteriaceae bacterium (assembly GCA_963836525.1). Taxonomy (GTDB): domain Bacteria; phylum Acidobacteriota; class Terriglobia; order Terriglobales; family Acidobacteriaceae; genus Telmatobacter. The sequence continues at coordinate 434,535 of CAWIJW010000003.1, read as the reverse complement.
AGCCTGTCGGCGCCACTTCGGGCAACCAGGGCGTCACGGTGACGGCAACGGTGGCAGGCACAGTGAGCAGTGTGGAGATTGTCACGCTGGGGTCGCCCGCTGGAGATTTCGCCGTCGGCACGGGCGCGTCGACTTGCGCATCAACCGCCCTGGCGCAGGGCGCAAAGTGCACGGAATCGGTCAGGTTTACGCCGGCGGCGCCCGGTCTGCGGTTAGGCGCGGTGGTGCTGATGGGCACGCCCTCCGGCGGTTCAGGCCAAGCGGTACTAGGTACGGCCTATCTCTCTGGCACGGGAACCGGAGGACTCGGCGTGCTGGTCACGGGCAACGTGCTGCCGGTAGCCGGGCAGTATGGTCTCTATACAGCGGTGGGCGATGGGCAACCGGCCACGCAAGCCGAGCTCTACATGCCCAGCAGCATCGCCGTGGATGGCGCGGGCAACCTGTACATCGCCGACACCCTGCACAACCGCATCCGCATGGTCTGCGCCAGCGCCACCAGCGCAACCATTCGCGGAACGAGCTGCGCGGGCGCGGGCATCATCTCAACCATCGCAGGCAACGGCAATCCCTCCTACACCGGCGACGGTGGAGCAGCCGCGAGCGCGACCTTGAACAGTCCCGGCGGCTTGGCTCTGGACGGCGCGGGCAATCTCTACATCGCCGACAGCGGCAACAACGTGATCCGCGTGATCACGGCAGCAACGGGCGTGATCAATACCATCGCCGGAAACGGCAAAGGCACGGTTTGCGGCGGTCGCAGCGACGCGGTCGGCGACGGTTGCGCGGCCACGCAGGCCACGCTGAATCTGCCGCAAGGCGTGACCCTGGACGCGAGCGCAAACCTGTACATCGCCGACACCAGCAACCAGCGCATCCGCGAGGTGAACGCCGCAACAGGCATGATTGCGACCATCGCGGGCAACGGGTTCACCAACGCCAACGGCACGGGCGGGTACAACGGCGACGGCATCGCGGCCACCAGCGCGGAGCTGAACTTTCCCTACGCAGTGGCTTTTGACGCGGCCGGCAACATGTATATACCGGACTCGGCGAACCACCGCATCCGCGAGGTCATGGCGGTCAGCGGCGCCATTACAGCAAGCAGCACGATAGCCACCTTTGCCGGGAAAGGGGACGCGGGCGCCACGGCCTGCACGGCAACGCCGGTGGCCGCCAACCAGGCGGACATGTGGTCGCCCTCGGGTGTCGCGGTGGATGCGGCGGGGAATGTCTACATTGCGGAGACACAAAACGCTGCAATCCGCAAGGTGAGCGCGGCCACCGGACTCATCTCCACGCTGGCCGAGAACGGTTGCGGCAACTTCTATGCTGGCGGCCAGTTTCAGCCGGTGCAGCTTTACGGGCCGGTCGGCCTCTTCCTGGATGGCAGCGGAGACCTTTACGTTGCCGACACGCTGGACATGGTGGTCCGCGAGATTCAGGGAAATTTTGTCGCCCTCCAATACACCGCGCCGGTTCGCCAGGGCGAAACCTCCGCGACCGAGGACCAGACGGTGGAGAACGACGGCAACGCCGCGCTCGACCTGACCACGATTACTGCGGCAACCAATGCCGCGATCGATGCCACGGTCACCAACTCCTGCACCAGCGGTGCGTCGCTGGCCGTGAATGCAGAGTGTGTGATCGGCGCTGTCTTTGCCCCTGCGGCCACTCCCACGCTGACAGGCAATCAGACGGAAACGCCCAGCATCGACGTAAACGAAGATGCGCAGCCGGGTATTGTGGCGGCGAGCTCGCCGCTCAACATCGAGCTGGTCGGGACCGCCGAGCCGGTAAACGGGACGACCACCACGCTGGCCTCCAATCCCGATCCCTCCGGATTCGGACAGAACGTCACGTTCACGGTGACGGTAACCACCGGCCCGGGAACTGGAAGCCTGACCGGGACCGTCAGCCTCGCTGACACCTTTGGCGGAAACACGACGACCTTGGCGTCGGGCCTGGCGCTGAATGCGTCCGGCGTAGCCACGTTCTCGATTTCGACGCTTGGCGTTGGACAACACTCGATTGTCGCGTCGTATGGCGGCGACACAACGCACTTTGCCAGCAGCTCGGCGCCGGCGCTGATCCAGACCGTCTTGGAAGGCACGGCAACCAGCGTGACCTCGAGCGCGAACCCGTCTGCCGTGGGCCAGAGCGTCACCTTCACGGCGACCGTCACGACCTCGGGCGGTGGAGGCGTGACGCCGGACGGCACCGTGACCTTCATGGACGGAACCACAGCCCTGAACACGCAGGTGATCGACGCCATCGGCGTAGCGGCGTACTCGACCGCGGCGCTGGCCAATGGTGTGCACCAGATTACTGCGGTCTATAACGGCGATTCCGCCAAAGAGATTCAGGGCAGCACCTCGGCCGTTCTGAGCCAGGACGTCGCCGCACCAACAACGACCACCTTGACCTCAAGCCTGAACCCGTCGAATTACGGCAACGCCGTAACCTTTACCGCGACCGTTCCGTCCGGCGCCACCGCGGTGCCCACTGGGACGGTGAATTTTCTCGATAACGGCGTGCAGGTCGGCACTGGGACGCTCGCGGGCAATCCCGGCGTAGCCACGTTCACCATCTCCGCGCTCGTCGTGGGCACGCACAGCATTACCGCGTCGTATCCGGGCGACTCGTTCAACGGGCCCAGCAGCTCGCCGCCTGTCAGCCAGGTCGTCAACCAGGCGCAAACGTCTACATCCGTCACAGCCGCGCCGAGTCCGGGAATCGCCGGAGCGCCGGAGACGATTACAGCCACGGTGAAGGTGACTGCGGGCGCGGCGACACCAACAGGCACGGTCACCTTTACATCGGGAAGCACGCAACTGGGCAGCGCACCGCTCACCAGCGGCACAGCAACGATCACACCGGCGCTGGCGCCGGGCGCCTACCAGATCGTGGCCATTTACAGCGGCGACGCCAATGATTTAGGTAGCGCATCGGCAGCGTTGCCGCTCACCGTGGCGCAAGCCGCCACGCAAACCGCGCTCACGGTCTCGCCTGATCCGGCTCTGGTGCAGGCTCCCATCACGTTTACGGCCAACGTGACGGGGAATGGCGGAACGCCGACGGGCAGCGTGAACTTCCTGGCCAATGGGAATGTGATCGGCGCGGGCAGCGTGAACGCGTCGGGAACAGCCACCTTCACCACTTCCACGCTGGCTGCGGGCGCCTACTCGATTACGGCAGCCTATACGGGAGATGCGAACAACGGCAGCAGCGCCTCGGCGCCGGTATCCCTCACCGTATCATTAGCCACCACGAACACTGCAGTCACGGTCACGCCCGATCCGGCGCTGGTGGGAACGGCAATCACCATCACCGCCAAGGTCACGGGCAATGGCGGACCTCCAACCGGCAGCGTGAACTTCCTGGCCAATGGAAACATCATCGGCGCGGCGGCTCTGAGCGCTGGGACCGCCAGCTTCACCACCTCCACGCTGGCGCCGGGAACCTACGCGATCACGGCGAGCTACGCGGGCGATGCCGCCAACGCACCCAGCACCTCGACTCCATTGAGCGAAACGGTTGGCCTGATTCCGACCGCGACCAGCCTGGGTTCCTCGGCGACGACGGGACCAAATCCGCAAGTCTTTCTGGTGGCGACCGTGGCAAATAACGGCTCCGGACCCATGCCCACTGGTACCGTCACCTTCTCGAGCGGCACGAGTGAGATGGGATCGGCGACCCTGGACTCGAGCGGCGTGGCGACGCTGAACCCGAACCTGATCGCAGGCGTCAGTTACAACATCGTCGCTGTGTATAGCGGAGACGCAATTCACAGTACCTCCACTTCGCCGCCCGTCCCGGTCTCGGGCACGCCGACCCCATTCAATCTGGGAGTGACGCCTTCCAGTGTGACTATGGCAACGTCGCAGAACGCCACGGTCACCGTGAATCTGAGCTCGAATGGCAGCTTCACCGACACCATTGGATTGGGCTGCGCATCGCTGCCGGCCGGAGTGACCTGCCACTTCTCAAATCCCAGCGTCAAGCTTTCGGCGGGCGGGGGCGCCAGCGTGCAGCTCTCCATCGACACCAACAATCCGCTGAGCGGAGGCAGCTCCGCCATGAACCGCGGTGCGGCGAGTGGCAAGGTTGCCTTGGCCGGCCTGTTCCTTCCCCTCAGTTTGTGCTTCGGATGGATCTTCTGGCGGCTGCGGCGGCGAAACGCCGGGGTTCTTGCCGTGGCGCTGGCTCTGGTTCTCTCGGCGGCTTCGCTGTTGGCTACCGGCTGCAACAGTTTCAGCGTGAACACGGCAGCCCCTGGCAATTATGTGATTCAGGTAACCGGCACGGGCGCGAACAGCAATGTGGTGCAGTACCAGAACGTTTCGCTCGACATTACGAAGTAGATCCGGAAGCGTGCAACGCTGCGCGGGCGCGGGAGAGAGATGGAAGTCGTGCATGATCGAAGTTTCCGGCAGAGCGGAAGGCCGGGTTTGCTGGTTTGGGTTGGCGCCACTTTTGCGCTCACGATCTCAGCCTTTTGCGTGGGGCCAGGCCAGGCTCGCGCGCAAGTGGTGCCGCCGGGCGACCAGGGCGGGTTCAGGTTGTCGGCCGGCGCAACGGGCTCGGGAGTTCACCTGCAGTACGGCCAGCGGGACATGCTCGGCGTCTCGGCATTTGTTGACGCCGATACCAAGCGCCGCCTCGGCATCGAGGCCGAAGGACGATGGCTCGAATACAACCAGACGGCGAATGTGCACGCCGAGACCTATTCCATCGGCGGCCGTTACCACTTCGATCTCGGCCGATTTCAGCCATACGCCAAGGGATTGATTGGATTCTCCGATTTCAACTTCCCTTACAACTACGCCCACGGGCGATATCTGGTGGTGACCGCAGGCGGCGGCCTGGACTTCCACTGGACACACAGGATCTACGTCCGCGCCGCCGATATTGAGGTTCAGGACTGGCCCCAGTTCACCTACGGCAACATGACGTCAGTCGGCGTGAGCGCGGGCTTTCGCGTACGCATCTTCTAGGCCCGCGAAAAGACCCTCGTCGCCCGGCATCGCGAGCACTCCTGAAGCATTTTAGAAAACTCCGTAAGGCGAAGCCGCTGCCCCAAAGTCGGCGCGACCGACCCCGGGCCCCCAACGGCGGGTGGCTCGAAGAGCCGAGGCCGTTGGGGTGGGAGCAACAGGGAGCGACGACCTTGCACAGGGCAAGAAACATCACGCTATTTTCTAAAATGTTTAAAGTGCGGCCTCTGACTCAGCCGCGCGCCCCAGCCGTGCGGCGAGCGGGGCAATCAGCGCAACCGGCGCAACCATGAAGCCAGCCACGAGACGGGGCATGCGCCGCAAATCATCGAAGAGCGAGCGGCCGTGGCTGGTGAGGAAGGCGCCGCGCCGCATCACGAAGAGATGGAAGAGAGCGGAGACAGCAGCGAAAACGCTCACCGCGATGGTGGCTCGTGCGGGAACGGGGCCTCCCACGGCACGATGGGCCAGCCAGTCGAACGCCTGAGCCAGCGCCGGAACGCCCAAGGCCACAATCGCATTCCCGAGGGCGCGTGAATGGAGCCCGAGGGCTCTTTGCTGCACTGCCGCATAAAGGCCGCCCGAGACTGCGACGTAGGCGATCTCGACCAGAGCGACGGAGAGACGCCCGTGACGGCCGGAGCGCGCCAGGGCCGCAAGGCAAACGAAGCATCGGGCAGTGGCGCTCAACAGCGCGCACTTCCAATTCCAACAGGAGAACACCTGCGCGAGAAACGGTGAGCGGGAGGCGGGGGACATAGTTCGATATTGACGAGCCCGTACGAATGCCGCGTCAAGCCAGGGTTACAGAGGGATTGAGATCGTCCGCGTACCGTATTCAGATAGATTCCCTCCCTGCTGCAACGGAATCGTGATTCGGATCACGGTCTCCGGCCACACGCAACGGCTAGCTTCAAGAGTAGGGCGCGACTTCAGAGCGTGCCCTTGATCGAGGAGCAATTTCCCATGGCCTATGTCGTGACCGATGCCTGCATCAAAGATTTTCTTTGCGTGGCGGAGTGCGCCACCTCCGCCATTGCCCCCGCTGAAGCCGATCCCGCGGCCGCAACCGTCTCTCAGGTCTATATCAACCCCGATGAATGCATCGACTGCGGCAATTGCGTAGCGATCTGCGCGCAGATCGCAATCTTCCCGCTGGATGAGCTGCCAGCCAACGAAGCGGAGTTCGCCGAGAAGAACCGCGCGTACTTTAACTGACCCGGGCCGCACTCCAGGCCAGGTGGGACTCCTCGCGGCTTTTCGACCGTATTGCTAGTTGGATTTCGGCGCGGGTGTTTGGGTTTGCTCGCCCTGGGCGGCAGGACTCTTCGCGGGCGGCGCGGTTGGAGTTGTCTCCGGCGCCAGAAAGAGCAGCGCCTGCTGCGCTTCCGGGGGAACCGTGACAAAGACGCCCTCGTCGCGCGCTTCGCGGGTCCAGGTTTCTACGCGCGTAAACCACTCCGGCGGCGGAGGATTGGTGGATCCGCGCAGGAAGGCAACCACCAGAACAAAGTGGGTGGCCTGGCTTTCCGGCAGGTCGGGATGAACCCAAAGCCGGTCTCCGGGCATCAGGTTGGGTACCTCGGAGATGGGAAGAGTCACGTCTCCGCGCTTCACGTGCACATCTACTTTTGAACCAGAGAGATCGAAGGGTTGGCCATCGGCGTGCAGTAGGGAGGATGCAAGGCAACAAGACCAAAGCAACTGCAAACAGCGGCGCATGTACTCTATTTTACGAATCTCGGCGCCTGAAGTAAGCATGCCGCCCGCGCGGCATTTGCCGGGGAAGACTGCGTTCCCGGCACTGAAACTCCCGGCCAGTGGGCGCCAGAGCGATTGGGTTTTACACAAGATTCCTCTCACGAAATCGCTGGGAAATAGTTGTTGTCAGGCCGGAAGATCGTGCATATGATGGATCATTAATCGTAGCTTCGAGTATTTGCAGGGCCTTTTTCCCTGCTGGTTGGATAGATGCAGGCGTATACAGAGCCAGCCGGCACAACGCTGATATCGCATTCTTATTGCTCAGAATAGAGGAATTCAAGCCCGTCTTCCTCATTCCAAAGAGCGTTTTTGGGGACTCTTAAATCGAGGTCTGCTGCTTGTTGCGTGCGGCGCAGCTCCGAGCCGGGTAAGCAAACCGGCCGGTGAAGTCGCTGGCTCCGCCTTCGCGGGTAGCGGTAGAGGGAGAAAAGAGAGATGAAAGCGACGAGAGCTGCACAGAACGGCCTGGAAAACGGCGGCCTCACCATCCCTGCGGCCGAAGAGATTATCGAAGAAGCATTGAACGAGCTGGCCTTTTCTCAGGATCCCGGATTGGTGCGGGCGCTTCGCTTTCTCGCGCCTCCGGGATATCAAGCCATTGTGGAGCTGTGCAGCGAAAACGGCCGCAGCAAGCGCCGCACCGCCTCGGCAGACACCTGGTCGCCGGAGGATGATGAGGTGCGCATCTATTTTGAGCGCATCGAAGGCGAGGAGCCGGCCCCGCGCCCCAGCCGCGCGCCACGTGTCACTGCTGCCCGCGCAGCGGGACAGGACGAAGAGGAAGAGCCGGCGCTGCCCGCCGATATGGACACGCGCGTGAAGGAGCTGTGCGCGGCGTTGGCCGAGGCCGAGCGCGGCGGCCATGCTTTTATCGCGCTCAAGTGGTTCCGCGATTCCTTCCTGCCGCGCAAAGCCTTCCGCTGGAACCAGCATCCGGATACGCGGCAGGCCGTGCTGGCCGAAGCCATCCAGCGCGGCGTGGTCCTGACCAACAAGATTGCCAACCCCAAAACTCCGGCATATCCCACCACGACGATTCGGCTCAACCGCGCCGAAGCTGGCATTCCTGAAGAGGCGCAGCGCTTTCATCCCGTCGAGATGCAGGGAGAGCCCGTCGCTGCAGCGATCGATGAGGAACGGGGGAGCGAGTGAACTTTTATTTTCTCGAGGCCACGGCATTCGCGAAGCTGTTTATCCGCGAGCCCGGCACCGACGCGCTGATCCGGCTGATGGAGACCGTGGAGGACAACCGCAAGCTGATCTCGGCCGCCACTCCGCTCGAGGTCTACGCGGCCATCCGGCGGCGCGAACGGGCAGGGCAGATCGCGCCGGAAGCCGTCACTACTGCGCTCGAACTTCTGCGCATGGAAGCCGCGCGGATGGTTCAGCAACCGCTGAATCCCAGCGTGCTTGAAGCGGCGCGGCAGCTCCTGGATCGCACCACGCTCCGCTGGCCCGATGCGCTGCAACTGGGCGCCGCGCTCACTGCCCGCGACATGTTCCCCGGCACTGAGGTCACCTTCGTCACCACTTCGGCGCCCCTGCTGGAAGCGGCAAAGGCAGAGGGACTCGAGGCGGTCGACCCGGTAAACCTGCCAGCAGCCGAGGCGGAGACGGCAAAAGAAGCAGAATCAGTGAAAGATACGGAATAGGCCGGGGCGGCCGCGCGGGCCGCAAGCAGGCATGTGAAACTTCTGCCCGCGCCATCAGTCTAATTCCCTGCACGCAACCTCAGATCATGCTCCTCCCCTGTCTCCGAATTGTCTCTGTCTCAGTCTCTGTTTCTTGTCCTTGCCGCGCCGCTTGGACTTACCCATCCGTTGCGGGCGCAGGCCCTTAACGCGCCGAGCGCTTCGCCCGCTTCCCCGGTTGGGCGATGGAATACCGTCGACGACGCAACCGGCAAAGTGAAATCGATCGTCGCCATCCGCGAAGAGAACGGAAAACTCTACGGAACGATCGAGGTGCTCTTCGACCCGCCGGTTCCCCATCCCACCTGCTACCTCTGCAAAGGCGAGATGAAAGACCTTCCTCTCGTTGGCCTGCAGGTCCTCTGGGGATTTGAGCGGGATGGCAGCCAATGGTCCGGCGGCCAGGTCCTCGATCCCGAGAGCGGCAAAACCTATCGCGCGTCGCTCGCGCTCGAAGACGGCGGCAAGAAGCTCCGCCTGCACGGCTACATCGGCATCCCCCTGTTGGGCCGCACCGAGCATTGGCTGCGGGCGGAGTGAAGCAGCTATCGGCTGCCACTGCTTGAAGCGGCCCAGGCCGAGGGGCGCAACGCCATCGAACCCGCATAGCTGCTCGTCGCTCCAGTGGTCCACCACAGCGCGCTCCACGCTCGCTAGCGTTTTTCCGAGGCCAATTCGGTTTTGGGCAACTCCGTCTCTTTGATCTTTCCCCGCTCCAGCTTGCCGCCATGACGCCGATCCGACTGCAACAGCAGGAAGGCGAAGATGAGACCGGCCACGCCGAGGCACGCGAACATGATCTGGGTCGCGGTGTAGGTTCCGGTGACGTCGCGGAGCTTGCCATTCAGGAGCGGAAACAGCCCGAGGCCCAGGTTCTGAATGGCCGTCATCAGGCCGAAGGCCGTCCCCACGCGCTTCTCCTCTACCACGAGCGGAACCGATGGCCACATGGCCGCGGGAACCAGCACGAAGGCTGCGCCGAGCACGATCATGCTGGGGAGTGGATTCCAGTGGGTGATGCCCATAATGAGGTGGGCGGGAATCAGCATGAGAGAGCCCACGACCATCAGCGTGGCCCGCTTGCCGATACGGTCAATCAGGTCGCCGGCGAAGGGCGCAAACACCATCGACGCGAAGATGATGATGCTCGTCATTCCCGGCGCCGTCGAGAACATGTGCAGGAAGTTGTCAAAGATCTGCGCCAGGAAGCCGCCCGTTGACTCGCTCACCAGCGGGATGCCCCACTTGTCGTGGAACATGTCGGTCGCGAGGGCCGTGAAAGGGAAGATGGCGCTATAGAAGGTAACGCAGAGCAGGACAACGTACCAATACGAAGAGTTGAACTTCCGGATATCGGAGAAGACGATCTTGTCGCCGCCTTCCGGCTTTGGCAGCGCGAGCACCTTCTCTCCATGCAGGTCCATGGCGTTGTAGACCAGGTTGCAGAGCACGGAGAACAGGCAGAAACCCGCCGCTGCCCAAAGCGCCGTGCGGTAGCTGCCGAAGTAGCGGGCGATGAGTTCTTCGGTGTTGAAACTGAAGAGAGTCCCGACGCGGCTGATGGTAAGAGCGATGCCGAAGGCAAGGGCCATCTCCTTGCCCTTGAACCAGCGGCTGATGATAGCGCTCTGCACCACGATCAGCGATTCCGAGCCGGCGCCGAAGATCAACCGCCCGGCGAAGAGCTCCCACCGGGAGAGGGCGAGGGCTACGATGGTGGCGCCCACCAGGACGAGCGTGCAGAACAAGAGGCTCGCCCGGCGGGGACCCAGCTTGTCGTAGAGCATGCCCCCGAAAAAGACGATGACGATGGCGGCCACGGAGTAGGCCGTGTAGAGATTGCCGATGGTGCTGCGGTCCAGATGGAGAGTCTCGATGAGCGTGGGCGCGAGAGCGCCGATGCTGTCGTAGGCGAAATAGCTACCCAAAACCAGCAGGCTGATGAACATCAGGATGGTGAAGCGGTAGGGACGCCTGGCTGGATGGAAGAATCCCATCGGTTCCGGAACTGCAGCTTCGGAGACGGATGGGCGGCGCGAGGGATCGGACATGAAGGCGAAACTCCTCGAAGCATGGCGGAGCCTCGAATCCATGCGGCGTGAGGTCCGCAGCCTCGAAGATAGCAGACTGCAGCCGTACTGGCCGAGCGGCTGTCCCTTTGCGGCTTGGGGCGCAATGGCCTGCGCATCTGCCCACGCGATGGCGGCAAGATGCAGCTTGTGCATATGGTTTCAGCCTGAGCCATCGCCATCGGCTCAACCGCGTTGCGCATCGGCTTTATCGGCGTCATTGCCGCGGCGATCGTCACTGCAGGTAACGCCGGCGTGGGATCGATCGTAGCCGGCGTCGCGCGTGTCCCGTTCCAGGCAGGATCGACCGCTATCTGCCGGCGGCGTTCGGCAAGATCCATCCGCGCTGGAAGACACCGTATGTGTCGATCCCCGTGCAAGCCGTGCTGTCTGGCGCCGTCCTGCTCGTCAGCCAGATTAACGAAACCACGCGCGGAGCCTATCAGGAGCTGATCGACGTGGCGATTATTCTTTACTTCCTTCCCTTCCTCCACATGTTTGCCACGGTCATCAAGCTGGCGCGGCGCAAAGACCGCGCCGCAAATCCTCACGCGGTGCTCGTCCCCGGTGGAATCCCCGGCGTATGGATCTGCGGCAGCCTGGGTTTCCTCGTCGTGTTGATCGGAATATTTGTTTCCCTCGTGCCGCCGGGGGAGTCTTCGAACAAATGGCTTTTCGAGCTCAAAGTGCTCGTCGAGACGGTCGTTGCCATCCTGATCGGCCTCGCGTTGTACTGGCGCGGCGCCATGAAGCAACAGAGCGAAGCGTGAAGTGCATCCAATCAAGTGGCAGCCCCACCTACACTGATTACCGATGAGCCTTGCTCTTCTTCTCATCGCGCCGTTGCCTGTTCCCGCAGGCCTGCTTGCCGACTCGCAGGTGGCCGCGGCCTACATCATCTTCGCCGTTAGCTATCTCGTCTTTGCTCTGGGCAAGCTGCCGGGATTGAAAATCGATCGTCCCGGCATGGCGATCATCGGCGCCGTGCTGATGGTGGCCTTCGGAATCGTACGCGCAAGCCAGGCGCTGCGCTTCATCGACTTCCCCACGCTGGTGCTGCTGTTCTCGATGATGCTGATCGTGGGCTGTCTGCACCTGGCGGGCTTTTTCGAGTGGATCACCGAGCAGATCGTCGTGCGCCTCAAGCCGCATCACCTGCTGCCTACGGTCATCTTCATCACCGGCGCGCTATCGGCGTTCTTCGTTAACGACATCATCTGCTTGGTAATGGTTCCGTTTGTGCTCACCGCTGCGCGCCGCATGGGACTCAAGCCGCTGCCCTACCTGCTCGCCGTGGCAACCGCGTCGAACATCGGCAGCGTGGCCACTATCACCGGCAATCCCCAGAACATGCTCATCGGTTCGTTCTCAGGGCTGAGCTACCGCTATTTTCTGTGGCGGCTGGGGCCGGTTGCCTTAATCGGGCTGCTGCTAGACTGGCTCCTCATCCGCCAGATCTTCGGCGGCGAACATGTGCCGGAAGAAGCTGCGAGCATCTCGGGGGCAACTTCGCACATCGAGCTCCGCTCCCTGCGCAAGCCGGCCATTGTGGTCGCGCTGGTGCTCGCCGGCTTCCTTGGCGGCGTGCCGCCGGCGATGATGGCGGCCATCGGCGCGGCACTCATGCTCATTACACGCACGCGTAACCCGCGCCTGGTCTACGACGAAGTGGACTGGGGGCTGCTGATCTTCTTTGTTGGTCTGTTCGTGATCGTAGGCGGCGCGGAGAACGCGGGCCTGACCGGCGACCTGTTCGCCGTCGCGGACCGCTTCAACGTGCAGAACGCGGGCGTGTTTACGGTGATCACCGCGCTGCTGTCGAACGTGGTGAGCAACGTGCCTGCGGTGATGGTGCTCAAGTCGCTCGTGCCGTCGTTCCATGATCCGCAGACCGGCTGGCTGGTGCTGGCCATGGCGAGCACCCTGGCCGGCAACCTGACGATTACCGGCTCGGTCGCGAACCTGATCGTCGTCGAGCGGGCTCGCGATGAAGTCCACATCGGCTTCTGGGACTACTCGCGCGTGGGGATTCCCGTCACGCTTCTAACGCTGGCGGTAGGCTGGGCCTGGCTGAGCCTGGTTCGCTGAGTGTAGTTCGCTGAGCTGGGTGCGGTGAGCTAGCGCGGAGCGAGGCGGCCGCGGATCAGCGCCGCGCTTTGGCGGGAATCCCTGATGAATCGAATTCGACGCGGTTACGGCCGCCACGCTTCGCGCGGTAGAGAGCCTTGTCGGCGCGGCGAATCAACTCATCGACCTTCGTTCGATCGAGCCCGGGCCGCAGGACGGTTACACCGAAACTGCAAGTGAGATTGACCACCGTTCCTATGCAGTCGAAGGGCCGGGAAGCAATCACGGCCACCAGTTCCTGCGCGCGCGCCGGATTTTCCGTGGCATCGTAACCCGGCAGCAGGATGAGGAATTCTTCTCCGCCATAGCGGCCGACTGCATCGTATCCCCGCATCATTCCACTCAGGCGTTGCGCGGTTTCGCGCAGCACGAAGTCGCCGCAAAGATGGCCGAGGGTGTCGTTGATCGTCTTGAAGTGGTCAAGATCGCCGAGGATGACGCTGAGCACGGTATGCGAGCGGATGGCGCGCTCGGCTTCGCGGGCCAATTGCTCGAGAATCGCGCCGCGGCTCCACAGGCCTGTAAGAGAATCGTGCGCCGCCTGGAACTGCAACGCTTCACGCGCCCTCATCAGGCCGTGTTTCTCGATTTCCAACTGCTCGGTTCTCTCGACGACAAGATGCTCCAGTTCGTCGCGGCGCCGCTTGAGATTGCGCGTGCGGACTTCGACAATGGCCGTAGTGAGAAAGATTGCTAAGAGCGCATAGAGCATGTAAGCAAAAACCGTTCTGTACCACGGCGGAACGACCGTAAAGCCCAGCGGCTGGGCTGAGGCGCTCCATTCGTTGCCGTTTCGACTGGCCTCGACCTGAAAGCGATAACTGCCGGGCGGAAGATTGGTATAGTCTGCGGTGCGGCGCACGGAAACCGCGCTCCAGTCACTGTCGAAGCCATCCAATCGGTAGCGGAAGTGAATCTGTCCCGGCGCCACAAAGCTGGGTGCGGTGAATTGGATTTCCAGCCGGCTCGCTTTCGGGCTGACCTCGATGGTCTGTGCCATATCGGCCGCTTGGCCGTCGATCGACACCTCCTCGACTCGGACGCGGAGTGGGGGATCGCCGCCCAAAGTGCGGCCGGGATCAACGACGGACAGGCCGCGCATGGTAGAGAACCAGAGCCGCCCGTCCGGTCCCTTTGACGCGGTTCCCGTCCCGCCCTGCATGGTTTCGCGAGAACGCAGACCGTCTGCGGTGCCATACACGACGCCGTGAATCGAGGAGATGCGCCGATTGGCAAAGTCGTTCAGCTCGCGTTTGGAGACGCAGAAGATGCCGTTGTCGGACCCCATCCAGAGATTCCCGAAGTTATCCTCGAGAATGTTTCCGACCGTGCTGTCGAAGAGCCCCTGATCCGGCGTATAGGCGGTGATCGCTCGATTCTGCATCCGGTTCAATCCGCCGGACAACGTGCCAATCCAGAGCACATCTTGATCGTCCATATGCAGCGCCGGAATGTGATCGTTGAGCAAGCCGTTTGTCTTGGTAACGCTGGTGGCTGTCCCGTTCTTGATCCGGATCACGCCCTCGCCATCCGTGCCTAGCCACAAGGTCCCATCCAGAGACTCGGCCAACGCTGGAATCTCGCCGCTGGCCCTGATGACTTCGAAAGTGCCATCCTTGAACCGCGCCGCGCCGGCGCCATATGTGCCGATGATCACGCTTCCATCGCGATCCTCGAGCAGCGCGTTGATGGCGTATTTGGATGAGCGCTCGTACTTGAAGCTTGCGAATCGGCCGTTCTGAAAACGGGTGAGCACCCCGTGGCGCTGCCCGAACCAGATCGTACCGGCCCTGGTTTCCAGGATCGAATGAATCGTTTCGTCCGATTTCCGCTCCTGTTTTGTATAGGAGCGGATCGTGCCATCCGGCAGAATCCGGTCCAACCCTCCCGTGCTGGTCGGCATCCAGATGCTTCCGTCCCGCGCCTGTAACCCAGACCAGCCAATATTCGACGAGAGCCCCTCCGGCTTTCCGTAAGTCGTGAACTTTCCGTCCCGAAGTTCCACCAGGCCGTTGTCGAACAGTCCAACCCACAGGTTATGCTCGCTGTCCTCAAAGAAGGACTCGACGGTCTGGCCCGGCAGGCCTTTTGACGCCCCGTAGAGGTTCAGCACGCCGTTGTGAAGGCGCGCAAGACCGTGGCTCTCGAATCCGATCCAGAGATTGCCGTCGTGGTCGAAGATGAGCGCGTCGATATCGTCGTTGATCATGGCCTTCGACTCGTTCACTACGTGGCCATGAGTAAGGTGGGCTAGTTGTCCATGTGCCGCTGCTATCCATACTGAGCCGTCGGGAGCGATGGCTAGCGCCGCGAGAGCGTTGCCGACCAAACCACCCAGCGCGCCGTAGCCGGTAAAGTGCGCCCCGTCAAAACTCGCCAGCCCGGCATCCGTGGCGATCCACAACGTTCCGCTGGGGTCGGCCTTCAGACCGGTCACAGTGGTTCCCGGCAATCCGTCCCGGCCGCCATAGACGCGGATCCTGCCATTCTGCAAACGGTCAAGACCGTGCGCTGTGCCCACCCACGGGCTTCCATCACTGCTTTCAGAGAGCGCATGAATGTCAATACTCGAGAGCCCATCGCGATCTGTGATCGTCGTCCAGACTCCATTCTTCACGTGCACAAGGCCGCTATCAGTTCCGATCCATAGGCTGCCGTCGCGGGCGCCGAGCAGGCAGGCGATGTAGTTGGCGGGCAGAGCCTTGGTGTTGCGCTGGTTGTAAACCGTAAAACGCACGCCATCAAAGCGTGCGAGCCCCAATTCGGTTCCCACCCAAAGGTAGCCGTCCGCGGTCTGGGCGATCGAGTAAATCGAAGTCTGCGGAAGCCCTGCTTCAGTGGTCCAGACTGCCTGGATGTATTGGGAGATGGCCTTCTGAGGATCAAGTGCGACCGCGCGCGCAGCGCCCGCGATGACAAAAGATGCCATGGACAATTTCACAATGCGCCAAATCGAACAATGTCCGCGCGACACCATGACTTCCAGGAGTCTATCGGCAGTCAAGGTCCTGCGGATATGGAACGAATGTGGGATACGGAGGGGCGAATCGTCGTAAACCCGACGATTCACGATGAGTTAGGCGTTCAATGCCCGTTCCCGGAAGGCCGCTCCCCTGTTCAAAGACGTTTCTCCCAGTCGAGCCTGGGGGCAAAATGGAAACCGGGTTACTCCTGCCGGAACTTGTTCGCCTGCTCGAATTGGTTGCGTAGTTCGGGGGTGCGAAGGTTTTCGCGCAGCAGGGCGAGGCGCTGTTCGAGAGCTTGCAGTGCGCGCTCCACGGCTTCCGTGTTCGTATGCGCGATGTCGCGCCACATGGAGTAAGGGCTGGCGCCCAGGCGCGTCATCTCACGCAGCGCGCGGCCGCCCACGTCCTTCAGCTCGGGTGCGCCGCCCACTTCCTCTTCAAGCAGCGCGCTGAGCGCCGTAGCCGTGAACTGTGGCAGATGACTCACCCACGCCACCAGCTCGTCGTGGCGGACGGGGTCGAAATCGAGAATCTTCGCGCCCATGGCGGCGACCCATTCGCGCCAGCCTTTCACCAGTGCGGCCGAGTGCGGCGAGCGCTGCGCCTCCGGGTCGTCGGTAAAGAGCCACACCGCGCCGCGAAACAGGTTCGCGTCTGCCAGCGCCGCACCGCCACGCTCCTTGCCGGCCATGGGATGGCCCGGCAAAAACGCCGCGCGCTCGGGTGTATTGTAGAGGCGCGCTGCAGCCTCGGAGATGAGCCGCTTGGTGCTGCCTACATCGGTAACAAGGTGTTCCGAGCCGAGTACGCCGGCCAGCTTCTCCATCAAGTCGAGCGTGGCGTAGATGGGTACGGCGAGGACGGTGACCTGGCTCGCGCGTGCGGCTTCCATCGGGTCAGGCACAAGCGAGTCGATGGCGCCCATCGCGAGCGCAAGCTGCCCCTGCTTGGGACTGCGGTTCCAGCCAGCAACCCTGCCTTTGAATCCCGCTGCGCGCAAGGCGAGGCCCACCGATGTGCCCAGCAGCCCCGTGCCCAGAATGGCGATGCGCTCGATCATGCGGAGTCTCGTTGCTCCGTTAGCTTACAACGTTCGGCCGACCGCCTGAGCAAGAACCCTCAGCTCGCTCACCAGCTTTTCAAACTGGTCGAGGTAGAGGGTCTGCACGGCGTCGGAGACGGCTTTGTCGGCGTTGGGGTGGATTTCAATGAGCAGCGCATCGGCGCCCGCGGCCACGGCGGCTTTGGCCATGGCGGGAACCATGTCGCGGCGGCCAGTGCCGTGTGAGGGATCGGCGACCACGGGCAGGTGCGAGAGCTTTTTCAGCACCGGAATAGCCGCGATGTCCATGGTGTTGCGCGTAGAAGTTTCATAGGTCCGGATGCCGCGCTCGCACAGTAGCACTTCGTAGTTGCCGCCAGAGAGGATGTACTCGCTTGAAAGCAGCAGCTCCTCAATCGTTGCCGCGATGCCGCGCTTGAGCAGGATGGGCTTCGGCACCCGGCCCAGTTCGCGCAGCAAGTTGAAGTTCTGCATGTTGCGCGCGCCCACCTGGAAGCAATCCACGTAAGGCAGCATGGGCTCGATCTGCGCAATCTCCATGACCTCGCTGACGACAGCCAGTCCGTTGGTGGCGGCGGCCTCGCGCATCAGTTCGAGGCCGGGAATGCCAAGCCCCTGAAACGAATATGGCGAACTACGCGGCTTGTAGGCGCCCCCACGCAAAAAGCCTCCACCGGAGGCCTTCACGCAGGCCGCGATGGCAAAGATCTGTTCGCGGCTTTCAACAGCGCACGGCCCGGCGATGATCGCGACCTGTTGTCCGCCGATGCTCGCGCCGTTCGCGAACTCGATCACCGTGCCTTCGGGGCGAAAGGCGCGGCCAGCCAGCTTGTAGGGCGCGCTGATGCGGTGCACATGGAGCACGCCCGGCAGCATTTCGAACTTTGTCAGGTCCAGGCCGGCTGTGGGGCCGACGCCCGCCAGGATGGTCTGGAACTCTCCCGTGGTGCGATGCACGTCCACGCCGGCTTCTTCCATGACGCTAATTACCGCATCGATCTGCTCTTCGGTGGCTTTCTCCTGCATGGCGACAATCATGGTTTGTTCCCTGTCTCAGGCGCCGGCCCGGGGGCCCCGGCGACGGGTGGCTCGGAGAGCCGGGGTCGCTGGGGTTCCGGTGCGCCCGTGGCGTGGCCAGGCAACCCGCCCTTGGATTGGGCGGCCTGGGCGTTCCTCTCGCTAGCCAACTCGTTCCTCTGCAACGCCCGCATCACGTCGATGATGCGCTCGTAGATATGCGTCAGCTCGATGTCGGGCAGCGGCCCCTTGTTGGCCGCGCGCACGTTGGCGTAGATGATCTTTTCGCGGTCCGGCTCATAGACCGGAAGCGAGGTGGCCGCCTTCAGGTGGCCGATCATCTGCGCGGCGCGGGCCCGCTCGCTCAGCAACTCGACGAGCTGCCGATCCAGGGCATCGATTCGGATTCGCAATTCTTCGATGGTCATTGCATCCTCGAGTTGGCAAGCAGCTCTTAGCCATCAGCTATTAGCCTTTAACCCCATCCTGCCGAGGCAAGCCTCAACGCCTCAGTCCGCCGCCGGGCAAGCTAGAAGCTAGGGGCTGGGGTCTTTTTACCGGGCCAGCGCCGCTTGCGGCAGGCGCAGACCCTTAATAAATCGAGCCACCGCGTCGGGCGCTGCCTCGGGTGTCGAGCGCTCCACCAGCTCGACAATTGCGCTGCCGACGACCGCGGCATCCGCGAACTCCGCCACCTGGGCGACGTGCTCCGCGTTACTGATGCCAAACCCCACGGCCACCGGCAGCCCCGTCCATCGGCGGATGCGGTCGACCAGCGCGGCGGCATCCGCGGCCACGCTCTGTTGCGTACCTGTGACGCCCACGCGCGAGATGGCGTAAACAAAACCCTTGGAGTGCGTGGCGATGGCTTCGAGGCGCGCATCGGGACTCGTCGGCGCGGCAAGAAAAATCGGCGCCAGACCCACGCGACCCATTTCGGCCAGGTACTCGGCGGCCTCTTCGACGATCAGGTCGGTGGCCAGAACGCCGTCCACGCCTGCGGCGGCTGCATCATCGGCAAATCTGCGCATGCCGTAGCGGAGGATCGGATTGATATAGCTGAAAATCACCAGGCCGGCGGCGGGACGAGCGGCACGGATCTCCCGCGCGAGGGCGAGAACATCTTTGAGCCGTGTGCCGTGTGCGAGGGCGCGCTCGCTGGCGCGCTGGATGATGGGGCCATCGGCGAGCGGATCGCTGAAGGGCACGCCCAGTTCGATTACATCCGCGCCGGCATCCACGGCCGCAATCGCAATTTTGCGCGTCACGTCGAGACTCGGATCGCCGGCTGTGAGATAGACAACAAGCCCCGGCTTGTGATCGAAACGGATCGGCATATCAACTGCGCTCGAACGCCACCAGAGATTTTCAGGTTTGTATCAGGGCACGACTTCAGTCGTGCCGATCGACCCTGAAAGAACTGCGTGGGCTTTAGCCCCTGAAGGACGCTGTTCCAGGACCTTCATAATCCGGAAGCTACAGCTTCAGCTCGCGAGCCAGGATGCCCATATCCTTGTCGCCGCGTCCAGAGAGGTTCACCACCAGTATGTCACGCGGGCTGCACGCAGGAGCAATACGAATCGCCTCAGCCACGGCGTGGGCGCTTTCCAGCGCGGGCAGAATGCCCTCCGTGCGCGCCAGCTTCACCACCGCATCGAGCGCGGCAGCATCGTCCTGCACCACGTACTCGGCGCGGCCGGAGTCGTGCAGCGCGGCATGCTCGGGGCCGATCGAAGCATAGTCGAGCCCCGCGGAGACAGAGTGCGTGAGCGCGATCTGACCGTCCTCGTCCTGCAGCACGTAAGAATAGGTGCCCTGCAGCACGCCCGGCGCGCCGCCTTGGAAACGGGCCGCATGTTCGCCCAGTGCGGTGCCGCGCCCGCCGGCCTCCACGCCGATAAGCCGTACCTGCCGGTCGCCGAGAAACTCGTAGAACGCGCCGATGGCGTTCGATCCGCCGCCCACGCAGGCGATGACCGCCGTGGGCAGCCGGCCCTCTTTCTCGAGGATCTGCTGCTTCATCTCTTTGCTGATCACGCGATGAAAGTCGCGCACCATGGTCGGATAGGGATGCGCGCCGAGCGCGCTGCCTAGCAAATAATAGGTAGTCCGAACATTCGTGACCCAATCGCGCATGGCCTCGCTGATGGCGTCTTTCAGCGTCTTCGAGCCCGACGAGACCCCGTGCACTTCGGCGCCCAGCAGCCGCATGCGCAGCACGTTCAGTTCCTGGCGTTCCATGTCCACGTCGCCCATGTAGACCACGCACTCCATGCCGAGCAGTGCGCACACCGTCGCCGTGGCCACGCCGTGCTGCCCCGCGCCCGTCTCGGCGATCACGCGCTTCTTGCCCATGCGCTTGGCCAGCAGCCCCTGGCCCAGCGCGTTGTTGATCTTGTGCGCGCCGGTGTGCAGCAGGTCTTCGCGCTTCAGATAGACCTTCGCCCCGCCCAATTGTTCCGTCAGCCGCTTGGCCAAGTAGAGCGGCGTCGGCCGTCCGGCATAATCCTTGAGCAAATCGGACAGCTCGGCCTGAAAGGCGGCGTCGGCCTTGACCTCTTCGTACGCGTGCTCCAGCTCGTCGAGCGCGGCCACCAGCGTCTCCGGCACATAGCGCCCGCCGTAGACTCCGAAGCGCCCTGGTCGCGACTCCGATGGACTTGCCGGAAGAATGATCGACGCCATGACGAATTCCTGCCTGATTGCCCAAAAGAAACGGGGGAACCTTCCAGTGTACAAGAAGAACAACGAAGCACTTCCGTCGCGGTCCTTGCCAGGGGAAGAGCGTACCCTGAAAGATCGTCACACTCGCCTGTGACGAGCGAACTTGTGCAATCCTTGCGCCGGCGAATCTAGTAGCAGCATCGAGAAATGGGGCCGTCGCATGAAGGCAATCGTGTATCGCAAGAATGGTCCTCCAGACGTCCTTACCTGCGAGGAAATTGAGAAGCCAACCCCCAACGAGAAGGAAGTCCTGATCAAGGTCCACGCCGCAGCGGTCAATCCGCTTGATTACCACCTGATGAAGGGCGGGCCTGCCCTTGCCCGTCTGCTGTTTGGCCGGGGCAAGCTCAAGCGGCCTGGAGTCGATGTTTCCGGCGTCGTCGAGGCCGTCGGGCCCGTCGTCACGCAGTTCAAGGCGGGCGATGCGGTGTTCGGCGCCTGCCGTGGCGCATTTGCGGAGTACGCGATTGCGCCAGAGTCTTCATTGGCGCCCAAACCGGAAACTGTCGCGTTTGAGGATGCGGCTGCCTCGCCCATTGCAGCACTCACCGCCTTACAGGGTCTTCGCAATCGCGGCAGGATTCAACCGGGACAGAATGTCCTCATCAACGGCGCATCGGGCGGCGTAGGCACGTTCGCTGTCCAGTTGGCCAAAATCTTCGGCACCCGCGTCACCGGCGTATGCAGCGCACGCAACGCGGAGTTGGTTCGGTCGCTTGGAGTGGACCGCGTCATCGATTATGCCCAGGAAGACTTCACGAATGACACTGCGCGCTACGATCTGATCTTCGATCTCGCTGGCAATCATCCATTCTCGGCCTGTAAGCGCGTCCTGAACCAGCATGGTATTCACGTCGGCGCGGGAATCCTCGCTGGGTCGAAGTCGCTGCTCGTGATGTTCGGTGGCCTGATCGGGGCACTTCTTGTCTCCCGTTTTTCGAGCCAGAAATTCGTTACGTACATGGCCAAAGCCAATCGCGAGGATTTGGCCTTCATTGGAGAACTCTTGGCCAGCGGCAAGCTGAAACCTGTGATCGACGAGAGGTACACGCTCGTCGAAGTCCCGGAAGCAATGCGCTATCAGGGGACGTGGCGCGCCCGGGGAAAGCTCGTGATCAACCTCGACGCTTAACCAGCAATCATCGCTTCTTCCGGCTCATGTCGCACAGCATGTCGGAGTGAATGTTCAGCCCGATGTTGGTCATGTTGTAGAAGTGCTCGCTGGCCACCAGCCACACGATCTCGCAGATCGCCCGCTCGGAATAGTGCTTCGCGATGCGGGCAAAGGTCTCGGGCTTCACGTTCTTATCCCGGGTCAACTCGGTCGCGTAATCCAGTGCAGCACGCTCCGCTTCGTTGAACAACGGGCTCGTAGCGTACTGTTCGAGCGCATCGAACTTCGCTTGGTTCATTCCCGCCTTGATGGCGAAGAACCGTCCGATGTCGATGCAGAACTCGCAGACATTGATCCGCGCCACGCGCTCGCGGACAAGCATCTGCGTCTCCAGCGGCAGCTCCAGCTTCTTGTCGAGCTTGGCGATCTTCGAAACAAAGAGGCCGAATGCGGTGGGCATGCGCGAATAGACCACTTTCACCGGTGTCAGCACTTTGCCGAATTGGCGCCGCGTTCCGGCATGCGCCAGCTTCCTAAACAAGCCTTGCGGTTTCTCAATAGGGGCAATAAACGTAGCCATGGGGTAACCTCCGGGGGATCTCTTCGTTAGTTTTGATGTTTGCAGACACGAATTCGGCGCATCCGTATCCGTCTATGATTTACGGCTGCCTGGACCCGAATGTTACATCTGCGCGGCACGCACGCTGGAGATGAAGGCGCGGACTTTGGCAGGATCTTTGCGCCCGGGCGCGGCTTCTACGCCGCTCACGACGTCAACTCCCCACGGGCGAAGCATGGCGACGGCGTCAGCGACGTTTTCAGGATTCAGTCCGCCGGCAGCCACAATGCGGTGGCCACGCGCTTTCACACCTTGGAAAAGAGATTTGGAAGCTAGAGTCCAGTCGAAGGATTCGCCGGTGCCGCCAACGGCCGCATCCGTGCGCGAGTCGACAAGAATCGCATCCACATTCTCGTCTTCGGCGAAGGTGGCCGCCCCATCGGGAGTCCCTTCGCCGAAGTGCACCACGCGCAGAATGCGGAGCCTCGGCCCATACCGCGCGCGCAACGCGGCGGGAAGTTCAGGCGGAGTGTCCCAGTGCAGTTGCACGCCGGTGAGACCGGCAGCTTCGACCGTCGCCGCGATCTCGTCGAATGACACATCGACAAACACGCCGATCTTCTCAATCTCCGGCGGCAGATGCGGCACAATGGCGGCGGCCTGCTCCGGCGTCACGCGTCGCGGGCTGGGCGCAAAGACAAAACCGACCGCATCAGCACCAGCTTCCGCGGCGAGCAGCGCATCTTCAAGCGAGGTGTTGGCGCAGATTTTGATCCACAGGCTCATCGTTTGCTCACTGCGCCTTTCAACAGTGCAGCCAGCGCCGCGCCGGGATCGGGCTGGCGCATCAGGCTCTCGCCGATAAGAAATGCGTCGAAGCCGGCTTTGCGCAGGCGAACAATGTCTTCGTGTGTCGAAATGCCGCTCTCCGTCACGCGCACTACGCTCGCCGGAATCCGCCCGGCCAGTGCCATCGAAGTCTCCGCGCTCACCTCGAACGTCCTCAGGTCGCGGTTGTTCACGCCAATGGCGTCCGCGCCTGTCTCGCCCAGCGCGTCGAGCACCAGGTCCAGCTCATGCGACGCGTGCACCTCCACCAGCACGTCGAGCGCGAGCGAGTGCGCGCCCTGGGCAAAGCGCTTCAACTCAGAGTTGCTGAGCGCGGCCGCAATGAGCAGAATGGCATCGGCGCGATGGGCGCGTGCTTCGACGATCTGGTACTCATCGATCGTGAAGTCCTTGCGCAGGCAGGGCAACGGCGCTGCGGCTGAGGCAAGTTCCAGGTTGCGCAGGCTCCCCTGGAAGTACGGCTCGTCGGTCAATACCGAAAGCGCAGCCGCTCCGCCGGCTCGATAGCGCCGCGCCAGCCATGCTGGATCGAAGTCCGCGCGAATCACTCCCCTTGACGGCGACGCCTTCTTGATCTCGGCGATCACCGCGGGGCCTTTTGCGGCCTGGCGGCGCAGCGCAGCGGCCCATCCGCGCGGGTGGTGCTCGGCTGCGCGGCGCTCCAACTCCCGCACCGGCACATCGGCCTTGGCCGCGGCCAGCGTGGCACGCGTCGAAGCCAGAATCGTCGAGAGAAATGTGTCAGCGCGCGTGGACATGCTCTGTGTCGAGTATACGAGGGGCGAAAATGGGCCCGAACCGAAGTCTTTGACCGCCTGACTCCGCACGACGAGTGGGTACCCCAGGTCTCGCTTTTGAGACCTGGGATTCCAGATCGGTTCAGACAGGAAATGGATCGGTCAGGAACCTAGACCTTTGCGGTGCTTATCGCAGCCCCCACCAGCTCCCGCGCGGCCTGCCTTCCCAGGCGAATGCAGTCTGGAACGCCAATACCATCGTAGGCGTTGCCGGCCAGTCGCAGCCCCGATAGCTCAGCCACCCGCGCCGCGATGCGCTCCATGCGCTCGTGGTGCCCAACGGCGTACTGCGCCATGGCGCGGCGCCATCGCGAAACCTGCGCATGTTCGGGCTCAACGTCTGCAGGGAACGTCCTCGCCCCCAGAATCTCGCTCATCTCGCGCCGAACGGTCGCGATGAGTGCGTCGTCGCTCTCCGCCAACAGCGCCTCATGCTTCATGCCGCCCAGGAAGGCGCGAAAGACGGCCTTACCCGGCGGCGTGCGTCCCAGGAACTTGCGATGCACAAAGGTGCAGGCCAGCATGGCGCGGCCCTCCACCGCCGGAACCAGAAAGCCAAAGCCCTCCGGCAGCCGCCCAATCTTCGCCTCGTTGAAGATCAGATTCACCGTGATCGACGAGGAGTAGGGGATGCCGCTGAGTTCACCGCCCAGCATCGGATCGACCGGAGCAAGCAGAGTGCCCGCCGCCCACGCAGGCGCAGCCATGATGACCCCGTCGTACTCTTGCTTCACGCCGCCGCTGTCAATGCTCCAACCGCAAGACATTTTCCGCATCGCGCTCACCGGCGTGGCCGTTCGCAAACTCGCTGGATCGAGCCGCGACACGATCGCGTCGACCAACTGGCTCATGCCGCTGCGCAGCGCAGTGAACAACGGCCTCGGCGCGGTGGCGCTGCTTTTGGGGCCGGCAGTTTTGGCTCGCGCTCTCATCTGCCGGTGCGCCGCCAGCATGCCCCTCGTCAGCGAGCCATGCTTCGTTTCCATCTCGACAAGCCGCGGCAGCACCGTTTGCGCGCTGAGCTCGGCCGCGTCCCCGCCGTAGATGCCGCTCAGCAGCGGATCGGCGAGCCGGTCAACGGCCTCCTGCCCGAAGTGCCGCTCAACCAGAGCCGCGACGGATTCATCGCCAGCGTTGGGCCGCGGAGGGTGCAGCAGTTCGAGCGCCATCCGCACCTTGGTGCGCAGTCCAAACAGCCGTGTCAGCGCTGTCGGCGCCAGTTTCGTAGGCACCAGGAACATGAGCCCATCGGGCAGCGCCACCAGGCGGTTGCGGACGACAATGTACGTCTTGCGCGCGGCGTCGTTCGAAGGCAGCAACTCGGCGCCAAGGCCCAGCTCGCGGCAGAGCTCGGCGGCGGCGGGCTTTTCAGTCAGGAACGAGTCGGGCCCGCACTCCAGCACCGCGCCTTCCACAATCTCCGAGGCCAGCGAACCTCCCACCCTCGGCCGCGCCTCGTATAGCGTGTACTCAATGGTTGCGCCTGCCGCACGCGCCTTCTCCAGCTCATAGGCCGCCGCCAATCCGGCAATGCCGCCGCCGATGATCGCAATCCGCATTCCTTGACCTCATTTCATCTTTACAGCAAATTGCGGCATGTGCGTATGCGGCAGGGGGAAACAAGCGGCCTCGCCGGAACTACCCGCCGTAAGAATAGAATCAAGGCGCGGGCCGGATGCGGCAAGTGATTGAAGTCACCGGAAGCGCTAAAGCATTTTCGGAAAGACCGTCTCCCGGATCAGCGATGCAAAAGTCAACGCGACCAACCAGGGTCCTCAACGACGGGCCTTGTCGTTGGGGCGGGAGCAGCACGGAGCGGTGACCTTGCACGATGTGAATAAGCCACGCAATTTCCGAAAATGCCGTAGACTTGCGGGTTGGGTTGCAAGCCGCTTTGTTCTAATCCGGAAGTTTGTGTCTCGGGAAGTTTGTGTCGAATTCATCTTCGTTGACCTATCGATCCTGATCCCCGGGTGTCTTGCTCGTCCGTCATCCGGCCCAGATCCGCAGCAGGAGGCCTTGCATGAGCGCCGAGTTGATTCACCGGCTGCACTTTGCCTTCACCGTTACATTTCATTACTTGTTTCCGCAGCTCACCATGGGCCTGGGCCTTCTGATCGTTGTCCTGAAGACCGTCGCGCTGACGCACCCGCAACGAAACCTGGGATCGCGCCGCGCGGTTCTGGGGCCGCATCTTCGCCATTAATTTCGTCTTCGGCGTGGTCACCGGCATTCCCATGGAATTCCAGTTCGGCACCAACTGGGCGCGTTTTTCGCGGCTCTCCGGCGGCGTCATCGGCCAGCCGCTGGCCATGGAAGGCGTCTTCAGTTTCTTTCTGGAGTCGGCGTTTCTGGGCCTGTTTCTCTACGGCGAAAAGCGCATTTCGCCGCGCATGCACTGGTTCTCGGCGGTGATGGTGTGGCTGGGCTCGTGGATCTCCGGCTTCTTCATCATTGTCACCGACGCGTGGATGCAGCACCCTGTGGCCTACGATCGCCTGCCTGACGGGCGCTTTGAGGTGCTCAGCTTCTGGCAACTGCTCCTCAATCCCTGGGGACTGCTGCAGTACGCGCACAATATGACCGGCGCGGTCGTAACCGGCTCGTTTGTCATGGCCGCCGTTGGCGCGTTCTATCTGCTGGAGGGGCGGCGCGAGGAGTATGGGCGCATCTTCCTCAAGGTGGGAGTCATCCCGGGCGTCATCTCATCGATCCTCATCATTTTTCCCACGGGCGACCTGGCCGGCAAATACGTGGCGCGCAACCAGCCCGCGGCAATCGCGGCCATGGAGGGTCTGTTCAAGACCGAAACCGGAGCGCCCATCGTGCTCGTGGGCCAGCCCAATGAAGAGACGGGACAGATCGACAACCCAATCGTGGTGAACAACGTCCTCAGCTTCCTTATCTACGGCACCACGAAGGCAGAAGTGAAGGGGCTCGATCAGATTCCTCGCGACCAGTGGCCCACGGCGTTGCCGCTGCTCTACTACGCCTACCACATCATGGCAGGACTGGGGACGTGGTTTGTGCTGCTCATGATCATCGCCGCATTTTTGCTGTGGCGCGGGCGGCTTGCCACATCGCGCTGGGCGCTGTGGGCGCTGCTGTTGAGTTTTCCGCTGCCGTATATCGCCAACACTGCCGGGTGGATGACTGCGGAGTTGGGCCGCCAGCCATGGCTCATCTACGGATTGATGCGCACCAGCGAGGGTTACTCAAACACGGTTTCGGCTGGCAATGGATTGTTCACGCTGCTCGGCTTCATGGGGTTGTACACATTGCTGGGCCTGTTGTTTACGGTGCTCATCTATCGCGAGATCAGCAACGGACCGGAGCCAAAAGCCCAGGAAGCGGCAGCGGTTCACGGCGATTGACGAGTGCGATTCAAGGCTGGAGAAGGAGCCTGCTCATGGGATTCGTATGGTTCTGGCTGGTTGCCGTAATGATTGTTGGCTATGTGGTGCTCGATGGCTTCGATCTGGGCGTAGGCGTGCTGCACCTGTTTCTGGTGCGCAATGAGGCCGAGCGCAGGGCCACGCTCGCAAGCATCGGCCCGGTGTGGGACGGTAACGAAGTCTGGCTGCTGGCCGGCGGCGGCACGCTCTACTTCGCCTTTCCGCTGCTCTACGCTTCGGCCTTCAGCGGCTTCTATCTTCCGCTGATGATCGTGCTGTGGCTGCTCGTGCTGCGCGGCGTCAGCCTGGAACTGCGCAACCATATCGATGTCGGCGTGTGGCGGTCGTTGCTCGACGGCGTTTTCGGCCTGGCCAGCGCGATGCTCACCATCTTCTATGGCGCGGCCCTGGCCAATGTGCTGCGTGGCGTTCCCTTGCAGGCCGACGGCTACTTCTTTCTGCCCTTGTGGACCAACTGGAGGCCCGGCATCCTTCCCGGCATTCTCGATTGGTACACGGTCATCGGCGGCCTTGTGGCTCTCGCCGCCCTCACATTGCACGGTGCATTGTGGCTCACCATCAAGACCTCAGGCGACCTGGAGCAGCGCGCGCGCAAGGTCGTTACACCGCTGTGGTTGCTGCTTGTGGCCCTCACCGTCGTCAGCCTCTTCGCCACCATCGCTGTGCGCCCGGCAAGCCTCGACAACTACTTCCATTACCCGGTCACATTCATCGTACCCGTGGGCGTGGTCGCGTCACTGGCCGCGGTCTGGCTCTGGAACCGGCAGGGGCAAGCCCTGAAAGCCTTCCTCGCCTCCTGCCTCTACCTCTTCTTCATGCTCGCCGGGGCCTGCTGGGGCGTCTATCCCACGCTGCTGCCCGCCACCACCGGCGCCGCCAACGACATCACGCTCAACCGCGCTCTCTCCGGCCCGCACACGCTGGCCGTGGGCCTGGCCTGGTGGCTCTTCGGCATGGCCCTCGCTGTCGGTTATGTGGTTTTTGTCTACAGCCGCTTCAAAGGCAAAGCCGATGCCCGCGCCGGCGGGCACTGAGGACGGCAGCGGGTGCCAGGATTGAAGAAGAAGTTACGCAAAACGCGTAAATACTCAGGCCCTTTGCGTAGATGCGGATCGCGCTCCAGCTACAGCGTCAACAGCGTCCCCGTCGGACTCACGCCGCGATACGCTTCCGCCTCGTTCTCAATCAGCGGATCCCAGTTCTTCGGTTGGTAGATGCAGCAGGGTTCCTGGGCCAGCGGATCGCCGGTGACGGCGTAGGCGCGGGCGCGCGACCCGCCGCAGATCTCCTTGTACTCGCACGCGCCGCACTTGCCCTCAAGCCGGCTAGTGTTCCGCAGCGCCTTGAAGATCGGCGCATTGCGGTAGATCTCGGCCAGCGGCGTCTCGCGGACGTTGCCGGCATGAATGGGCAGAAAGCCGCTGGGATAAACGTTGCCCACGTGGGAGATAAACACAAAGCCTTTGCCATCGTTCACCCGGCGCGTAGCCCAGCCCATGTTGCGCGTCTTGGCGTCGGCCGTCGGCGCGCCCGCCTCGTATGCGGCTCCATGCGGATGCCCCGATCCGCGTCCCATCCGCCGCTCTTCCAGGTTGTGCTGCAGCAGGTAGCGCCGGTAGTGCATCGCCTCGGTGGTCTTGATCTGGAAGTTCGCCCGCCGCGAGAGCTCGTAGATCTTGCCGAACACCTGCTCGAACTCCTCGCCGCTCAGCAGGTCGCCCAATTGGCCGCGGCCCACAGGAACCAGGAAGAAGACGTTCCACATCACGATGGCAAGCTTCTCAAACAGATTGCATAGATTGTCGAGGTCGTTCACGTTGTGGCGGCTGACAGTGGTGTGCACCTGGATGGGAATCCCCGCCTCATTGGCCCACTCGATGGCCTGGATGGTGCGCGCCCAGGCTCCCGGCAGCCCGCGGAAGGCGTCGTGAATCTCGGCGGTCGAGCCGTCGAGCGAGATGCCAAGCCGCACCAGGCCAGCCTCTTTCATCTTGAAAATTGCCTCACGGGTGAGCAACGGCGTGGCGCTGGGCGTGACAGCGACCTGCACATTCTTGCTGGCCGCATAGCGGATCAATTCGAACAAATCCTTGCGCTTCAGCGGATCGCCGCCGGTGAAAACGAAGATGGGGATGTGCATCTCGGCGATCTGGTCAATGAGCGCCTTGCCTTCGGCGTTCGTCAACTCGTCGGGATGCGGGATGGGCTGCGCGGCAGCGCGGCAGTGCTTGCAGGCCAAGTCGCAGGACTGCGTGACCTCCCAGATGGCAAGGAATGGCGATTCATCGTAGTCGATCCCGCCGCGGGCGGGAATGTTGCGCATCGGCTGCATCGGCATGGAGCCTCCCTAGGGAAGGGCTCGAACGCGGTTCGGCACTAAGTGCCGGGGATACGCGGCGATTCCGTTACAAGAAGAGCAGGGTAGGAGGCGTTGATTCTGTGATCTGAATCACCTTTGGCGGGATGCGCCTCGGCAAATCCCCAGCTTGCGGTAAGCCGGGGTCCTTGGATGCGTCTCAATTGGGACTGCGGGCTCCCGCGCTAGACAAAATCGGGAAACGGGAACACAATCTTGTCACAGGTTCGCCACGCGGCCGAGCCCTTCATTTAGAGTGGCTGTGCAGGAAGGCCGCGGCTAGCAAATCGCGCTGGCAAATCGCGATAAGGTGAGTCGGATCACCTTCTTATGTGCGGCGAAACACCGCAAAGGGGGCGCCGAAACTGAGACTATCTGAACGCACTTGAAGGAGGTACCCATGGCAGCCGTATTGAAGCCAGGTTGGAGCAAACCCTCCACCATCCTCTTCGCCTCCGAGATACCGGCTAACGAAAAAGCCTTCTCCTTCGCTCTTGCGCAAGCCAGGGAATTCGGTTCCGATCTGATCCTCTTTCACGCTTATGACACGCTCGTTGTGGCCGCGTCTGAGGCCTCGGGCATTCGCTATTACGACTATGCCGCCGCGGCGCGGACAGAGAAGCACCATCTGGAGCCGCTCGCCGCGCGCGTCCGCGAAGCGGGCCTCAGCTGCGAGGTCTTAGTGCGGCCGGGGCTGCCCGCCGACGAAATTCTCGCCTACACGCACGAGCGCGAAATCGACCGCATCGTGATGGGAACGCACTCGCCGGGCCCCATCGGCAAGCTGCTGGTGGGCTCGGTGGCCGAGGCGGTGTTGCGCACCGCTACTTCGCCGGTCTATATCATTGGCCCCGAGGTGGTTGACGGCAGCTACCGCAACTTCGCCACGCGCACCATTCTCTGCGCCGTCAGCTTGCACGAGGCCAGCACGGTGGTGGCTGCGTTTGCGGCTGACCTGGCCGCGCAGCATGGGGCGCGTTTGATTCTGCAGCATGTCATCCGGCCTCAGGAACGGGCGGAGTTCCTCGCCGGACGTTCGCTCGACGAGGTAGAAGCGAATATGCTGGCGCTGATTCCCACCAGGCTGCAGGGCCAGATTGCGATCCAGACCATCGTGGTGCCCGGCGATCCGACGGAAGAGCTGCTCTACCAGAGCCGCGCGCAGGAGGCGGACCTCATTGTACTCGGTGCGCAGGGCGCTTCCGCTTTTGCCGCCATCACCCGCCACGGTGTGGTCTACAAGACCCTGGCCCACGCACACTGCCCGGTCATCACGCTGTCGCCGGTGGTGCTGGCCGAGTGCGGGTCGAAAGCCGAGAACCTGCGGCCGGCGGAAGCCTACATGGCCGGCGTTTTCTAACGCCCCGCCGAGCCAACCGACCCGCGCGCATCCTCAGTGGAGGCAATCGTTTCCAGAGGGCTGCTGTGCCTGCGCCTCCACAAGCGGAATCCTGGCTACGGCAACCTGCCGTAGAACGCTTCTTCCACTCTGCGGTATACTTGGCGCACAGGGCAGCGCGCAATGCTCGCGCCCGTGAGTGAGGTGTGTCTTCTCGAGCGACTCCGGCCTTCGCATCACCGACGTTCCGCCATCGGGGACAATGCGGTGGCGCGCCGTGGTTCGCGTGCTTCGAAGTCCAATCGATAGTTTGAGTTGCGCCCTGCTCCCCTCCTCCTGTGCCCTTTGCGGCTCCCCCCTGCCGCGGCTTTCTTCCATTCCAATTTGCCCTGTCTGCTGGACGGAATTTCCTGTCCAGAGCGGCCCTGTATGCGCGCGCTGTGGCGACGCACTGCATGGGTCGGCGGGGCCCTCATCTTCATCGCTGTGCCGGGCATGCCGGCTGGCGCCACCGCCGTTCGTGAAGGCCGTTTCTTACGGCATCTACCAGGGCCGGATGCGGGAGGCGATTCATGCGTTAAAGTACGACCGCCTTCACCCCGCCGCGCGTGGCTTGGGCGGGATGCTGGCCGAAGCGATTGCGCAACTGGCGGGCAAGGCTCCGGCCGGGATGCTGGTGGTTCCGGTCCCGCTGCACCGCTTGAAGTACGCGCAGCGCGGATTCAATCAGTCGCGGTCGCTTGCCGCCGCGGCGCTTCAATTCCTGCGCAAGAGCCATCCGCAGTGGCGGCTCACGCTGGCTCCGAGCACGCTCATGCGGCTGCGTGCCACCGAAACCCAGGCCGGCCTCACCCCGCACCAGCGGCGACAGAACCTGCGTGGCGCATTCTCGGTTTCCGATCCATCCCAGGTAACGGCTCAGCACGTTTTGGTGATCGATGACATCCTCACCACCGGCGCCACGGTGCGCGCCGCCGCGCAGGCGTTGCTCAATGCCGGGGCTGCTTCCGTCTGGGTGGCCACGCTGGCGCGTGCGCAGCGCTCTGCGGCATTTGCGCCCCGCTCCGCCTTCGCCGGCGCCGAAGAAGGCGAGCCGCTGAACGGCGGGGTGATCGACGAGGCAGCTTTGAATCCTGATTCATCGTCCTTGCGGGAACAACCATCTTTTTGACCGGGGGAAAAGAGATGTCGTTGGGAAAAGCCATGATTCACGCACGCAAGCAGAAGGCGATTGCCAGGGCCGCCGTGTTGGCCGCCGACCACGGCGGCGTGCAGCACGCCCACACCCACATTCTGCAGATGCCGGTTTTGGTGCTCAACGCCTCCTACGAGCCCATCAACATCTGCGGCGCGCGGCGCGCTCTGGTGCTGGTGCTTAAGGGCATCGCGCGCACTGAGGAGGAGCACGGCCTCACGCTGCACGCGCAGCGCACCATCATTGCCATGCCTTCGGTCATCCGGCTGCTCGAGTACCGCCGCATCCCCCACCAGACGCGCGCCCTCTCGCGCAAAAACATCCTGCTGCGCGACCGCAACACCTGCCAGTACTGCGGCGAGGCTTACCCGCCCAGTGAGCTCACCCTCGACCACGTGGTGCCCCGCTCGCGCGGTGGCAACTCCACCTGGGAGAACCTCGTCGCCTGCTGCCACGAGTGCAACCGCCACAAGGGCAACCGCTTGCTCAGCGAGATCGACGACATGATCCTCCTGCGCGAGCCGCGCCCCTTCTCCCTGCACACCAGCCGCCAGATCATGCGCATGTTAGGCCGCAGCGACGACCGCTGGCGCAAATACCTGTTCTATTGACCGGCCGTCGGTGATGAAAGCTGAGTGCAAAATGGCGACGGCCAGAGCCGGTCTTGCGCGAACATTTTTAGCATCCATGATGAACAGGCTCTTCGCGTCCGTCGTCTTGTTCCTGTATGCCATTCGTCCGGCTTTGGCGGTCGGCGATGGCGACCCCGCCCTGCAGCAACTCCTAATCTCCGCAAGTCAGCGTGCGCAACTCGCACATGATCCATCCGGCCCATATGAACTTGACGTCGATTTTGATGCGCAAGAGCTCGTTACCGTGCACGGCCACTTGACGCTCAGATGGGAGGCAAATGACCGCTGGTGGCGCAGGATAGATCTTGGGGATTTTCACCAAATTGAAGTCAAAAGTGGTGAATGGCACTATACGTCCCGCAATTCAAGCTTCACACCCTTGCGAGTCACAAATCTCATTGTTCTGCTCCACTTTGCGTATGAGACGGGCAGTTTGACTGCGAAAAAAGAGAGGCATCGAACCGAAAATGGTGTTCAGATGAACTGCATCCAGGTCGATTTCAAAGGCCCTCCTGGGGCCTCGCGCGAAGTCTGCTTGGACGCTGCATCGACCGAAGTTTTAGTTGATGATTGGAAAATTGCGCCGGATACGCAACGCCGTGAACAATTCTCCGATTACTTCGATTTCGGAACCCATCGGTACCCGCGCAAGCTTGAACTCATTCAAGACTCGAGCAAGGTCATCAAGGCCCAGGTCGTCACCTTGGCATCGGCGCCTTTCGATGAATCGCTGCTTACGCCGCCTCCAGGCGCGATTGCCCGCAGGGAATGCGCCGGCATGAAGCCTCCGACGCCTCTCAGACCGCTGAATTTGCAATATCCAGAATCAGCAAGAGATAACCGGGTTGGCGGAATGACTGCAGTCACCCTGACGGTGTTGACCGATGGGTCCGTCGGCGACCTCCAGTTCGAGCAAAGCGCCGGGCAGGTACTGGATGCGGCAACCCTCAAGGCGCTACGAAGCGCTAAATTTACGCCCGCTATGTGCGGGTCTGAGCCGGTCGTCGCCGACATGACCTTTGAAGTGAATTACATCATCCGATAAGCTTTACTGAAGCGCAACCAAATAGTTGCCTTTCATTTCGTCCTGCGCTAATATGCAACCAAGAGGTTGCGTAACATGCCTAACAAAATCGAGAAACAGATTGACCTCAAGGCCCCCGTCGCCCGCGTCTGGCGCGCGCTCACCGACCACCGCGAGTTCGGCGAGTGGTTTCGTGTCGCAATTGAGGGTCCGTTCGTTCCCGGCCAAACCTCGCGCGGGCACATCACCTATCCCGGCTACGAGCACGTGAAGTGGGAAGCCGTCATCCAGAAGATGGAGCCCGAACGGCTCTTTTCCTTCACCTGGCATCCGTATGCCGTCGATCCCATCGTCGACTACTCGAACGAACCACCCACGCTCGTCGAATTCAGTCTGGAGAAGACCGCGACCGGAACGCTGCTTGTGCTCACCGAGTCCGGCTTCGAGAACATTCCCGCCCATCGCCGCGCCGAGGCCTTCCGCATGAACGATGGCGGCTGGACGCAGCAGATGCAAAACATCAAAACGCATGTCTCGCAAAAGCCATAGCCGCGCCCGCGCCAAACGTCCTCCCCAGGCCGCGCTCTTCGCCGCGCTCGGCGACGAGACGCGTCTCACGCTCGTAGCCCGGCTTGTTTCAGGGCAGCCGGCGTCGATCGCGCAGCTCACCGCAGGCTCGCGGCTCACGCGCCAGGCCATCACCAAGCATCTACGCGTATTGCAGAGGGCTGGAATTGTCCGCAGTGTTAGGGCGGGCCGCGAAAACCGCTTCGCTCTCAACCCGCGTTCGCTGCACGCGATGCAGAACTATCTCGATCGTGTCTCGCGCCAGTGGGATCAGGCCCTCGCACGCCTCAAAGCTCTCGTGGAGGACTAGCAACACCTCGCCCGCTCAGTACGCCAGCGCCACCGCGTCGGCCCGCATCTCGCTGCCTGCCGCGTACACGCGATCCGCGCCCTGCTTGCGGAGTTCGATGCACTCGTAGCGCCCGAAGCCGCCTTCGCTCGCGCCCATCGGCCAGCCCAAATCGGCGAGCGCCTCGCGCGTCGCGGCGGGAACGCCGGCTTCCAGACGCAGCACGCCGCGCGGCCCCAGGCCGGGACGATCTTCGCCCATCGTCTGCGACGAGCCTTCGTGGTGCCATCGCGGGCTGTCTCCAGCGGCCTGCACGTCGAGTCCGTAGTCCACGCGGTTCAGAATGATCTGCGTCTGGCCCTGCGGCTGCATGTCGCCGCCCATCACGCCAAACGCGAGCCACGGCACGCCGCCCTTCGACGCAAAGCCCGGAATGATGGTTTGGAACGGCCGCTTGCCCGGCGCGTAGATGTTCGGATGCCCGTCTTGCAGCGAGAACAGCATGCCGCGATCCTGGAACATGAAGCCAAGCCCATCGGCCACCAGTCCCGAGCCCATGCCGCGGAAGTTCGATTGAATCATCGACACCATCAAGCCGTCTTTGTCGGCCGTGGTGAAGTAGGTCGTATCGCCATGGCTCGGCGCCTGCCCCGGCGCCACATGCTCGTTGATCCCATCCAGCCGAATCAGCCTCGCCCTTTCCTTCGCATACTCCTTTGAGTTCAGCCACTCGATGGGAATCTTCGCAAAATGCGGATCGGCGTAGTACCGGGCGCGATCCTCGTAAGCCAGCCGCTTCGCTTCGATCTGCACATGCAGCGACTGCGCCGACTGGAACCCGAACCCCCGCATGTCGAAGTTCTCAATGATGTTGAGCATCTGCAGGGTCGCCAGGCCCTGTGTGTTCGCGGGCATGCCATACACATCCACGCCGCGATAGTTCGTCACCAGTGGCTCAACCCACTCGGCGTGGTGCTCGCGCAGATCCTCCGCCGAGAGCCACCCGCCGATGCGCTTGAAATAGGCATCGATGGTCTGGGCAATCGGTCCGTCGTAGAACGCGTCGCGTCCGCCCTCGGCGATCGTGCGATAGGTACGCGCGAGGTCGGGATTCCGCCGCACGTCGTACTCGTTCGGCGCCACGCCGCCCAGCATATACGTCTTCACTGCGTTCGCCGTTTCCTCCACACCCGAGTCCGGCCGAAGAAACACCGCCATGTTGCGCTTGATGGAGTAACCGATGATCTGCGGCGTGGGATCGCCCGCCTCGCACACAGCTATCGCAGGCGCGAAAAGCTCGGCCCACTTCAGCTTTCCGTAGCGCTGGTGCAGCGTCCACCAGCCATCGAGTGCGCCCGGCGTTGAAACGCTGATCGCACCCCATCCGGGAATGTGGCCATTGACGGCACGCGAGCGCACCGTGGCCAGCAACAGCGATTTCGGCGACCGGCCGGAACTCGCCATCGCCTGGAGCTTGGCGGCCTTCGGATCCCAGACGAACGCGAAGCAGTCGCCGCCCAGCCCGGAACTCACCGGTTCGACGAATCCGAGCACGGCATTGGCGGCCACAGCCGCATCCACGGCAGAGCCGCCACGCTTCAGCATCTCGATCGCGGTCTGCGTCGCCAGCGGATGCGCTGTCCCTGCCGCGCCGTTAAGGCCCAGCGCCGGCGAGCGCGAAGCAAAGCTCGCGCCAGCGGGCCGGTCGCCCGCGTGAACGTCGGGCCGAATGAACCTTTCAGCTCCTGCAAGCTGGAACTTGGGAAGATCGGGCGCCGTTGATGTGGCTGCACCGCTTTGGCCCAGCCCCGTTGCCTTGCCCTGGGCGCTGACGGCCGACGCAGCGGCAGCCAGAGGAAGTGTTTGAATGAATGTGCGCCTCCGCATCGTGACCTCCTCACCAAATCCGCTCGACTCCGCAGCCGCGCGGAGGAATGCATGCCCAAGAGTCTAACAGGTGGTCAGAAGACGAACTTCCCTCCGATCTGGAGCTTGCGGGAACGGGTGCCGGGTGGCCGGACGGCTCCGGGGGCGGCATGCAAGGACCCGGATTCGAATCCGTGCACCCCAAACCGGTCCATGCGAATCTAGATTAGAGTACGCACGGTTTGAAGAGCGCCGAATGCATCGCTTCCAGCCTGCATTCGGCGTTCATGAACGCCGCACTTCCCCGGCCATCGCAAAACGGAACACTCAGAGAGACAGAGGAGAAGACGATTGTCCGCGATCGACACCACATTGCCTGCCTCGCCTGCCGGTCCCTCTGCTGCGGGCCAACGCGGCGGTCCCGAAGTCGAAGCCCGGCCGGGGCGATTGCAGGACCTCGACCTCGAAGTGCCGATCCACTGGAAACCGAGGGTGAACCCGTGGATGATCGCATTGACGGTGGCATTGGCGGCATTCATGGAGGTGCTCGACACCTCGATTGCGAACGTGGCCCTGCCGCACATAGGTGGTTCGCTGGGTGCGAGCACCGACGAGGCCACTTGGGTGCTCACAAGCTATCTGGTTTCGAACGCCATCGTGCTGCCGCTTGGCGGATGGGCCTCCTCGCTCATGGGCCGCCGCAACTTCTTCGTCTTTTGCATCACGGTCTTCACCATCGCCAGCTTTCTCTGCGGCGCTGCTCCCTCGTTGCCTGTCCTCCTGCTCTGCCGCGTGCTTCAGGGAGCCGGCGGAGGCGGCATGCAGCCCATGGCGCAGGCCATCATGGCCGACTCATTCGAGCCGCACAAGCGCGGCCAGGCGTTCGCGCTCTATGGTCTCGTCGCCGTGCTCGCGCCTTCCATTGGCCCCACGCTCGGCGGCTGGATCACCGACAACTTCTCCTGGCGCTGGATTTTCTTCATCAACATTCCGGTCGGGATCGTCGCCTTCATTCTCGTTACGCGGCTCGTCGAAGATCCCCCCTGGATCAAGGCCGATCCCTCGCGCCTGCGCAATATGGATTATCTCGGCCTGGCCTTTCTCGCCCTCGCCATGGGCGGCCTGCAGATCATGCTCGACAAAGGGGAAGAGAACGACTGGTTCTCCTCGCCCTTCATCTGCTTCTTCGGCCTTCTCTTCATCTTCGGTTTGATCGGTCTCTTCGTCTGGGAGTGGGGCCAGAAGAATCCGCTCATCAACCTGCGCCTCTTCGGCTACAGAAACTTCGCCATTTGCTGTTTCCTCATGATGCTGGTGGGTGGCGTGCTCAACGCCAATACCGTTCTACAACCGCAATTCACGCAGCAGTTGCTGGGGTACAACGCAACCACCGCCGGCCTCGCCCTCACCGCAGGCGGCGTCGCATTGGTGTTCATGATGCCGCTGGCCGGCATCGCCACCGGAAAGATCGCTGCGCGCTGGCTCGCCGCGCTTGGCTTCACCATGCTGGTGATTACCTTCCGCTACGCGGCCAACGTAACCAACCTGCAGATGAGCTTTGCCGAGGCATCGTGGCTGCGCGTCGTGCAGATGCTTCCGCTGCCCTTCTGCTTCATTTCCATCACCAACGCGGCTTACATCGGCATGCCCAGGGAGCAAAGCAACCAGGTTGCCGGCCTCATCAACTTCGTCCGCAACATCGGCGGCTCCATCCTCATCGCCATCACCAACGCCCAGGTCACCAGTCGCGCCATGTGGCACGAGCAGCACCTGCAGCAGACGATGCAACCCGGGACGATCGCTTTCGACCAGCACAAGCAGGCGCTCACCGCGGCCTTCAGCGGCGGATTTGGCGGGCCAAATGGCGCCGCCATGGCCCTGGCTCGGCTCTACAACCAGATGAAAGATCAGGCCCGCATGCAGGGCTACCAGGATGTCTACATGCAGCTCTCATACGCCTCAATCGTTCTCGTCTTCCTTGCCTTCATGCTCAGCAAGAATCGGCCAGGCGAAGGAGCGGGCGGCGGAGCCATGCACTGAGGCCGCGGCGCCCAGGCGCAGGGCATCAATCGCCGATCCTGCGGTTCCCCGCAAACGACAGCGATATCCGCGTCATTGCCCGCTTCGTGTGGGCCGCCATAGCCCTTTCCGCTAAATCAGCCTATAATTCCTCGCAGAATTCACTCGACAGATCGGTGCCCGCTTGTTTACATCTGCTGAGGAGGCTTTCATGTCGAAGTCGTTCCTGCTTCTTTTTGCAGCGGCTCTGCTAGCGGTCGTGT
This sequence comes from uncultured Acidobacteriaceae bacterium, assembly GCA_963836525.1. Taxonomy (GTDB): domain Bacteria; phylum Acidobacteriota; class Terriglobia; order Terriglobales; family Acidobacteriaceae; genus Telmatobacter. Next base: position 395,832 of record CAWIJW010000003.1, on the reverse strand, counting down.
CCCTGCCTTTGCAAGGCCGTAGCCCGCAGGCAACTGCGCCTGCTCCCGCCCCGGCGCCCGCTCTCGCTCCCAACCAAACCGTCGCGCCCACGTCGGCTGCAGCGGTAAAAAATCCCGTCAAGCCGACGGCCGAATCGCAAGCCAAGGCCAAGAGTCTCTTCGCGATCGATTGCGCCATGTGCCACGGAGATAACGGAAACGGCAAGACCGATCTCGCTACCAGTATGACCTTGACCCTCGACGACTGGACCGATCCCAAGACTCTCGCCAACAAGGAAGACTGGGAATTGTTCAACGTCATCCGCAACGGCAAGGGCCAGATGCCTCCCGAGGCCCAAGGGCGCGCCACCGACACAGAGGTCTGGAACCTCATCATTTACATTCGTTCGTTCTCGAAGCCGCAACCGCTGGCGCCGGCCGCTCCCGCAAAGTAGCTCCGGCGCACCATCTATGATGGAGCCATGGCCGGGACCCCCGACTTTCACAACAAGTGGGCATTAGTCACCGGCGCCAGTTCCGGCATTGGCGTGGCGCTGGCGCGCGAGCTCGCCAGTCACGGCGCCAAACTCATCCTCACCGCGCGGCGGCACGAGCGGCTTGAGGCGCTTGCCGCTGAATTCGGCGCCAAAGGAACCGAGACGCGCATCGTTGTCGCGGATCTGAATGACCCGGCCGCCCCGCAACAAATCTATGACGCCACTGAGGCCGCCGCGATCACCGTCGACATTCTCGTCAACAACGCCGGCCTGGGCCAGTACGGCGCCTTCCACACCAGCTCCGTTGACCAGGAAGTCAGTCAGGTGCGCGTGAACTGCGAAGCTGTTGTCCGGTTGTCGCGGCTCTTCGTACCGCGCATGGTGGAGCGGCGCCGGGGATGGGTGCTCGTGCTCGCTTCCACGGCCAGCTTTCAGCCGGTTCCCTACCTCTCAACCTACGCGGCCACCAAGGCCTTCGACCGTTTCTTCGCGCTGGGACTCGCCGCGGAAGTGGCGCAATTTGGCGTGAAGGTGACCGCGCTCTGCCCCGGAACCACAGAGAGCGAGTTTTTTGAGGTGTCCCGCGCCAGCGCTTTTCGGACCCGCAAACTGCAATCGACGCAAGCCGTCGCACAACTCGGCGTCGCCGCGCTGGCGCGAGGTCAGCGTACCATCATCCCCAAGTGGAGCGGCAAGTTCACAGCGTTTCTCGTCCGCTTCCTGCCCGTCCGCCTTATCACGCACTTCGTCGAGAAAAGCGCGCGGCCGAAGCAGTAAACACCAATCCGCGAGCAAGGATCCACCTGCGGAATCATCTTCCAATCGAGCCTCTGCGTTTCGCAGACGAACCTTGCTGCATGGCCAGGGCGGTTGTCAGTTGTTGCGTACGGTCGGGGTCAGGCTGAACGAGTCGAAAAAGTGGTTCACGTCCTCGTCGCGCCGGGCGCTGGCGGCGGGAAACGTCGCAGTCAGCATGTAGAGGCGGGTTCCGGCCAGGATCAGGCGCGCATTCAGGATGCCGCCACCAGAGTTCCGCGCCGAGAATTCGCGCGAGGGGTAGCCGTTGCGGTTTTCCCGGGATTCGCTAACGAGCGTGGTCTGCGTGCGCCCAAGAGCGCCGTCCCGAGCCATATCCAGCGTCCCTTCGGCACCCTCGCCACTGCTTGCGCGCTCCACCGGCGGGTTGTCGGACCAGGCTACCGCATAGGTGGTCGCAGGTTCCAGCGACACCTCAATCGTCTCCACCGGCTCCGCCACTCCCTGCGCGGTATAGGCCGGGATCTGGGTCTCGCTGGTTTCGGCCGGCATCTCCACTTTGAAGCCGTCCGGAGCCCGGTCGACGGTCTGCCAGGCGATAGTGGCGGGGCGCAGGTCGGGATTCGTCTGCCCCGCGTTCGAACTCTCCTGGTTGCTCCGGGGGCCGGCCAGCCCGAAGTCGGCGCGATACTCATAGGCCAGATAGGCCATCACTCCAATCACGAGGATGCCAAGAACGAGGTAAACCGGCCTTTTCACAGATGTAAGATTGCCCATTTTCGGCCTGCATTTTCAAGCAAATTGCCCATTTTGTGCCGCGGAAGGTGCCAGACAGGTAAAAAAGACGCCACTCCGTGGGAATTCCACAGCCGGACCCCGGCCATCCCCCAAAACAGAACTTGCAACCTTTCTCCAAATTAGGCATCCTATTAGGTAATTAGCAGAGGCTTCCCCAATTGTCCTACCAAAGAAAGGTAACAACTCTCTCTTGAGGGTTCTTCGGAACCTCTTCCCAAAATTCCCCCCTGGTTACCCTCCCTAAACTGCCTCTCGAGCGGGCCTACCGGAAGGTAGGCCCACACGCCCCCTCGTGCCTGCCACGCATGGCAAATGGCCCGGTCGGTAGACTTGCCCGCTAGAATCAAGGGTGCGATGCGGTCTACTTCCGGCGAAAAACACTCTCCTGCTCCGGCTCTTAAAACAATAGATACCCGCTTCTTGAGGGCGGGCCTTGTGCGAAGCCAGCGCCGCAAGCCGCCCGCGCGCGCCCACGCCGCCCGTTTTGATCGCTCGGCGCCAGAGGAACTCACTCACCCGGCGCCTGTTCCGTGCCGCGCTGGGAATGGCGTGGAATGGCTGCCGCTTCCTGGGTGGGATTTCCCGTGGCTTTGGTCGGGCTTTAGCACCTGTAAGGGAGGATTGAGCCGGGCCTATGGTCCTGTCGACTCACCGGGCGAGCTGAATCTTGGCTTTACCGCTGCGGATGACCGGGAATCCGTCCTCCGCAACCGGCGGCTGCTCGCTGAAGCCATCACCGGTGATGCCGGCACTCCGATCCTCACCTTGCGCCAGTTCCACTCCAACTGCGTCGTCCATGCCATCGCTGCCGACGCCGCTCGCAAGCGCCCGCACAAAGCCGACGGGCAAATGACCGATGAGCCAGGCCTGTTGCTGGCCATTCAGACCGCCGACTGCATTCCGGTGCTGGTGGCCGACACCAGGCGGCGCGCGGTGGCGGCATTTCACGCCGGCTGGCGCGGAACCGTAAAGCGCATCGTCGAATCCGGCATCGGCCGCATGAGGCTGGCCTTCGGTTCCCGTCCTCAGGACCTCGTCGCCGCCATCGGCCCCGGCATTGGCCTCTGCTGTTACGCCGTCGGCGAGGAGGTGTTCTCGGCCTTCGAATCGCAGTTTCTATACGCTTATGACCTGTTTCGCGAGGTCTACGATTCCGACCCGGTGCGAAAGAAGTACCCGCTGCTCTTCATGACCCAGCGCGCGCCGGGGCACTCGTCGCTGGGCCCCAGTCTGCATGTGGATCTGATCGAAGCCAATCGCCGCCAGTTATTGGCAGCTGGGCTCAAGCCCGCATCGATTCAGGTAGTCGGGGGATGCACTCAATGCCACACGGAGCTGTTCTTCTCACATCGCGCTTCGCGCGGTCACGCCGGGCGGATGATGGCAGTGATCGGCGTTCGTGGAGCGCTGAAGAACCCGCTCCGCTGATGATGAAAGCGTGGTTTCGTGATTCGGAGCCGGCGCTACGAGACCTTGACCGCCTCGCCCGGATTCACCAGGTCGCGCAGTTCCTTCGAGGGCTTGAAGTACGGCACTTTCTTGGCGGGAACATCGACGCGCGCGCCGGTCTTGGGGTTCCGGCCAATGCGCGGTTTGCGTTGGCGGATGCGAAACGAGCCGAAACCGCGGATCTCGATCTTGTCTCCACTCTGCAGGGCGCCGATCACGGAGCTGAAGATGGTTTCAACGATCACTTCTCCGTCGCGCCGCGTCAGGTCGCCCAAGCCAGTTACTTTTTCTACCAGGTCCGCCTTTGTCATCTCCCTCAAACCTCCGCTTCCAGCATAACGAATTGTGCCGAGGAAAGCACAAAAATGCAAGCCCCTTGTGGGAAATTAGCCTTTACGCATCAGCCACTTGGCCGATTGCAATGGCGGAGCGGCCCGGTGTAAGCCGGCCCGATTGCCCCGCGATCGCAGCCGCAAATCCAGCCCGGGAGGAGCGGAAGTTCACTTGAGAGCGACTGGCCTGGGATACAGTTATTCTTGAACCTCCGCCGCCAAATGAGCTATCCGCAATACAGCATCGTGATTCCTGCCTATAACGAGGCCGCTAGGATCTCCAACGCGCTTGAGGCGGTCGTAGGCTGCATCCGCCAGCGCGGCTGGTCGGCCGAAGTGGTTGTTGTCGACGACGGCTCGCGAGACCAGACCGCCGAGCTGGTTCGCGCCTTCGCTGCCAACGCCCCGGAGGTTCGGATGCTCCAGAATCCGGGCAACCGCGGCAAGGGATACAGCGTCCGCCATGGCATTATCCAGTCTCTCGGCGAGGTGGTCATGTTCACTGACGCCGATCTCTCGGCGCCCATCGAGGAAGCCGAGGACTTGTTTGCCGCAATTGGCGATGGTGCCGACATCGCTATCGGTTCGCGCTGGCTGGAGCGCACGCGCCAAACCATTCGCCAGCCCCTCTACCGTCAGTTCTTCGGCCGCTGTTTCAACGCCGTGACCCGCGCCGTGATGGGACTGCCCTACGCCGACACGCAGTGCGGCTTTAAGGCTTTCACCCGCGCCGCCGCGCAAACGATCTTCCAACTTCAGACCATCGAACGCTGGGGCTTCGATCCCGAGATTCTCTTTATCGCGCTCAAGCGCGGCTACCGCATCGTCGAGGTGCCCGTAAGCTGGGCCCACGACGAGCGCACCCGCATCAGCTACCTCAAGGACGGGATAAGAATGCTGGAGGACATCGCCGTTGTCCGCTGGAATGCCATGCTCGGCCGCTATAACAAACCCGTGGAGCGAATTCATCGCGCCGGCCTGGTCAAGTAGCCCGCCAGTCCCCAAGGTCACTCCCTCTTGTGCGAACCCGTTACCAACTCGGGCGGCGGCAGCTGCTAACGGACAGGTAACTTCCGAGTTGGCGACCACACATCCAGGACTCGAATGGGGATCGCGAGAAAACCAGATTTGGGTACCCAATCACCGTAATCCGGCCTTTGGATCAGGCCCCCCAAATTCATCCCCAGTAGCCCTTCACGCGTGTAAAGTGATTGTTGATTGAGGCTGCAGATCATTGGGGCAAAGGTGTGAAATCCCCCACTACACGAGACGAAGAACGAAACATGTGGTAGTTTTCAAATCGCATATCGCCGATTTGGGTCGCGTAGGCCCCCCACATGTTGAAGCTCTCATTCCATTCCGAGAAGGTGTCCACGGACCGAGCCCTCCAGATTGCAACGCTGTGTAAGGGGCAAGCGTAACTTTTCCCACCTATTTGAACTGCTCCGTAAGACACCATTACAGCTGATCGGCTCAACGGCAAGAACCCATCTAGATCTGCTTGCAATTGCACGCGAAGTACAACGCCACTATCCGGGTTGATCTCGATTTCACCGTGATATCCAGTCATTTTGTTAAAAGGTCTCGAACTATCGTCATCCGGAAGGCAACACCCCCCGACCTCATACTGCGAATCCAAAGCCGGAACCGCGAAGCTGAAGACTGCGCGGCGCTCTCCACTCGCCTCTTCCCAGTGCTTCCAGCGCAGTCCGCGGGGGCTCGCTATGGCATCCCGCACGGCCTTCAAAACAGGGCCGAACGTTCCGTATGTAACGAGTTGTGGATCGTCCTTTCCTCTCCTCGGTGTCTTTGTGTCCAGAAGTTCGAGCCCGTTGCGATACAGCACGGTCGCTGTCGATGTATCCACTAGGTGCAAAGGTTTGCCCGGATCTGTCCTGCCGTTGCCTTCGTAATGTGGGGGGAATTGTCGGTATCGACTGAGGGTCCGGCGAGCATAGAAGTCGGGCAACCGAGGGATGGTGTTGTTCAAGTATTCAGCGGCTAACGTGAGCATCTTTCGTTGCACAATCTCGTCCGGCGCAGCGTCCGCAGGGATAATGGCTCGTGGCGGATCTTCGAACATGGACGAATCGACCAAGAGCACAAGAGCCTCGCGCGCCTTTTTACCACGCAATCTGGAAATCCACGATTCAAGCAACGAGTCGCTTGCTCGCTCTCTCAATTCCAGATTAGACAACTCAGCAGCGATCTCTTGATCGGACCGATTGTGATCGGCTCGAAGGAACTGATCCAGATCTGAGACTGTGACACGGTGAACTGCGGGATCGTTCCGATCTGAATAATATGGTTGGTCAAAGTAACCCGCATTCGTGCGTGCTTCCAGTTCCGCTGCAGGTACCTTCACCTCCAAGTTGTGATATTCGTCGGTATGTTCCGCGGTTGCAGGATCGAATGACAGCGTATAAAACGTGCTCGCTTCTTCCAGACATTCATTTATTTGACTTACAAGATCCACGCTTGGCTTGAACACGCGACCGCCGCTCGCAAGCGCGAGTGTCTCGCGATTCAAGTACACCTCGTCCGCCTCCTTGGGGGATGCCGGGGCTGAGGAGATGTTCAGCGGGGCAGAGACCATGGGTGGCATATCAAGAGGGCCGTGAATATGCATCGCGCTTTCATCGGCTGCGGTATTGATAGTGCCTACGGGAAGACAATACAGATTTATGCGGGCAACACGGAGCAGATTTGAAAACCAGACGATCCTGTCGAAGAGAACCTGCCTGGAACCCACGACATCTTCAGGATTATTTCCGCTACCCATGCCCCAACCTAGCCCTACCCAGATCAAAAGCTTTCGACCTGGCTTGCGACGCTCTGCCGTAGCAACCACTCCAAGCATTTTCAGCGCCGTCAATGCAGGACCGTCAGCTTGCCTCCCGGGCACAAACAGGTTGGAAGTTAATTCATGTTGAGATGTGGTTTGTTGGCTGACCAAAGGTGTCAAGTGGTTGTGAACAAGCCGCTCTGCGAGGGCATTACCATCTGAAGAGGGTTCTCCCACCTGCCAGAGACCCGTCGGCGCCAGTTTCAGAACCGTTAAAGGTTGTGAAAGCCTGCCACCATTCTGACGAAGGAATTTGAGTACCTGCTCATTTTCCGCGTATTCCAAGCCGGGCGGTCCGCCAAGCCCGTCGAGGACAAGGAAGACTGATGAAGGTGGATCCGGAAGGGCATCCTTCGAGTATGCATGAAAAGAAATGATCTTTTGTTCATGGCCGTTATCAAGCACCCTGAAGTCGTTCTTCCGGAGATCGGATACGAGTTTGCCCTTACCGTCTTTGACAACAACGTCCAAATGAATTAAACCCTGCGGCTCGGCGGACTCGGTCGAGGCGCTGTGAGGATCGGCTCCCTCCTGAGGTCGCTCAAAACGGACTGAGTGGCATTGCAAAACCTTGGTCGATTGGCCTTTTCCCGAAGGTATTCCCGCGAGGACTGGAAGCAGAAGGATAACTGCGCAGCATGAAGATAGACGATGTGGCGCACATATTCGTCGTTTCGAAGCAGCCTGCTGAGCCCGAAGGTGGGATCTCCGATTGATGATCGCGCAACCGCATGTCTGTTGCATGCGGTCGGTACTCGCGCTAGAGCAAACAACAACTCTGCCATAGCATGTTGGGTGGAAACTGGCATCCTGGTCTTCTGATTTGTTCTCGCGATTATGCATCAGACAGCTCTCCCAAGAAGCGCCGAGTGGCCATCGTGCGATCAGGATAACGGATTCCGGGCGAGTCACCGGCTAACCGGAAATTACTACTTCGGCAACGACTCGGAACACGCCAGTCTCGTCGGGAACGATCAGTTCCGATATGGCCGCTTGCGTGCAGTTTCCCCTTCAACCGCTGCCCTCAGTCCAACACGCCCACCGACTTGTTTCCAGCCGCGTTCTCGGCGCCTCCCTACGTTGGCCGCCCGAGCTCTCCCTAATTGCTCACTCCCAAACTTGCCCAACCCAAAACGGAAAGCCGCGCCACCCCCGTCAACTCCGCTAACACCGCTAGCCCCGCTAGCCCCGCTTTCCTCCTGTCAAGTGCCCCATCCGCGCCAGAGCACTCTAACCCGCTGAAAGCATTCCGCAAAAAGATTCCGCGAAGTTTGCCGATCATTTCGCCCTCTTCGCGCATAATCACTCTATAGCCAACCACTGGGCCATCCGTCCTCCTGCGCTAATTCCTGCACGAAATATCGCCGCCGGACAGTTCAGAAAGTGCAAAAATGCCGGTAACTCCAATAAATCGGTACCTTTACGAGATGCGTCCCCTTGCAATCAGATATTTACGAACAGGGCCAGAAGTAAAACGCGGGTAACTCTCGTAAATCGGTACGTTTACGAGTACGGCCCTTTAGAATCAGATATGAACGGTATACCCCCTTCCGTAAACCCTTTGTTATCAAATATGGAGATATGGCATACCGGGGGAGGGGGTATACCTCATCGGCATGGACCGTGGTAGTCCCTCGGCCCGTTGGGGATGGGCATCATCGAGGTTTTTTCGTCTCGAAACTCGTTTTGGCGAGACTTGTCTCTGCTTCCGAACGTCTCCCGTGAACAGGCGCCGGGTTCAAAACTCGTCGCTGGGACTCAAATGGACCGTTGGGAGACGCTCACATGATGAAGAAACTCGGAATCACACTTCTGTTTTTCGCGCTCGGTTCCGTCAGCGCGCTGGCCGCCGACTTCAACGGCAAGTGGACCGCCGATGTGCAAGGGCGCAACGGCAACACGCAAACCCTCACCTTCGACTTTCACGTCGACGGCGCAACTCTGACCGGCAAGATCACCACGCCGCGCGGCGATGTGGACCTCTCCAATGGCAAGGTGGATGGGGACAACATCTCCTTTGACCAGGTGATGAACTTCAACGGCAATTCCTTCACCATCAGCTACAAAGGAACGGCCGACGGAGACACCATCAAGTTCACGCGCACATTCGGCACCGCCGGCGACCGGCCTCCACAAGACTTCGTTGCCAAGAGGGCTCCCGCGGCAGCCGCTCCGGCAGCGCCAGCGCAACCCGCGCCTGCTCCGCCCGCGCCGCCGGCAGCCCCGCCGCAGTAATCGAATCACTTCAGGGCGCTCGGCCACCGCGGGAAAGCAGTTTCCTGCTCCGAGCTTCCGTCTGCCCGTATTTCTTGCTGGGTGGTCGAGCGCCGTTACGCGTCGGCGACTCGGATTCGAGCGGCGAAGTTGATGCTGGCCCACTCCATGGGTGAGAGGAGCCGTCTTCCGCCGCTTCCCGGCCAGGGGTCGCGGACAATCACCTCCTGGATCACATATTGCGTAGTGATCGTATCCACCGCCGATGTGATCGCTGTCAGAACGGTAGCGTGGCCGAGCGCGCCAATGATCAGCGGGTGATCGTCGATCAAGTCCTCGACGGCCGTGTTCACGTTCACTGAGAGCATGTCGCCTTCGCATTGGAATTCGTGTCCATCGTCGTCCCGCCATCTCTTGTTGAGCTCGCGGAGAATGTCGCGCGGTTGGCCGGGCATATCTGCCACAGTTCCCCACGTCTCCTTGACGATTCGTTGCTGATCGACCGCGTGCTTGTAGTACTCGAAAACCACGCTGATGCATGCGGCCCAGCACCATTCGTTCTGCTGTTGGAAGGCCTGCTTGAATGTGATGGAGGGTATGCCGGTCGTGCAGACCTCGACAGGATGGACGCCCATCGGCGTCATCGTAGGGGCCGGCGCGCCACATTGCTTTGCCCCAAACAGCGTCCGCGAGGTTGCGATGAAACCTGCACCGGCCAAAGCGGTGCGCAGAAAGGCACGCCGTTCCATATTCCACCTCCAGCTTGTTTGGGGGGACTCAACAGGGGGGATTGCCACTATTAAGCGGGATCGTCTCGCGCCTGTCAAGCGCAATTCGAAGGATCCGCGCCGGCTCTACCGCGCCGAACCAGGCCTACGCCATCGCCGTCTCGGCTACGTCCTGCAGCCCGCGCGCCTCAATCTCGAACTCGCGCATCTTGTACTTCTGAATCTTGCCTGAGAGCGTGATGGGAAACTCGGTGACGAAGCGGACGTGCTCGGGGATCTTGTAATACGCGATCTGGCCCTGGCAGAAGGTTTTGATCTCTTCATCTGTTGCTTCCGAGCCGGGGTGAGCCAACTCACCGGGACTTCGGTATCATAAATCCATGCCCGCTGAATCGCCGGAAACCCGCGATCGATCCACCCATCCGGCACACCCCTTTCGGACCTACGACAAGCGCCTGGAGCCCATCGCCGCCAAGGTGCTTGCTCAGGAGCGGCTTTGCGCCGACGACGGGCTCGCGCTTTACGCCTCTCCGGACGTGCTGGCGGTGGGTTGGCTGGCCAACCACGTCCGCGAGCGGCTCCACGGCGACGTCACCTACTTCAACGTCAATCGCCACATCAACCCCACCAATGTGTGCGTGGCGGCCTGCAAGCTCTGCGCCTTTGGCCGCAAAAAGGGCGACCCCGCCGGTTACACCATGGCTCTCGAGGAGGCATGGGAGACGGCGGCCTCGGGCTACTCGGAGGCGGTCACGGAATTCCATATCGTCGGCGGACTCCACCCCGACCTTCCGCTCGAGTTCTTCCTCGACCTCATCCGAGGCCTCAAAGAGCGCTTCCCCAAGGTACACATCAAGGCCTTCACCATGGTGGAGATCGCGTTCCTGGCGCGCCGCGCCAAGCTCAGCGTGGAAGAGACCCTTCTCAAGCTGCGCAACGCCGGCGTCGACTCCATGCCTGGCGGCGGCGCGGAGATCTTCGCCGCACGCGTCCGCTCCATCATCTGCGACCACAAGATCGACGGCGAGGAGTGGCTGGAGACGGCGCGGACGGCGCACAAGCTGGGCTTCAAATCGAACGCGACCATGCTCTACGGCCACATCGAGAACGACGCCGACCGCGTGGACCACCTGCTCAAGCTGCGCGCCCTGCAGGACGAGACAGGCGGCTTCCAGACCTTCATCCCACTGGCCTTTCATCCGGAAAACACACCGCTCGACCACCTGCCGGTGACCACGGGCCTCACCGACATTCGCCAGATCGCCGTGAGCCGCCTGCTGCTCGACAACTTCTCGCACATCAAGGCCTACTGGCAGATGATGACGCCGAAGATCGCGCAGATCGCGCTGCGCTTCGGCGCCGACGACCTCGACGGCACCGTGATCGAGGAGAAGATCTACCACGATGCCGGAGCCACCACCCCGCAGGGACTAACGCGCAAGGAGCTTTGCCGGTTGATCACCGAGGCTGGACGCGTGCCGGTGGAGCGCGACACTCTCTACCGGCCTGTGACGCGCACCGAGGAGAGCTTTACCGTTGCGGTGTAGCATGGACATGGTTTAGCCCGCATTTCTCGGGGCACGTCACGAAAAGTCAAGCTCTCGGCAGTCGCGGTTTCTGCGCAAGCCATTGAAAACACGGCGCAAACATTCTGCGCCAACTTTGCAGATCAATTCGCGCTTTTTGCTAACCTGATCTCAGCATCACGAATCTCGCCGGGCCCTCGGGACATGGTGGAGCAAGCGCCGCTATCGCAAATCCAGAGTGGGTGTATCCCGGAGCCAATTGAGCCGAGTCGCCGCGACCAACAGGGAGCGGCGACCCTGAGGGTCGCAACACAGGACACAGTAACTCTGGATTTGCCGTAGCTCCTCCGGCCGCTGCCCCCTGATCTCTGATCTCTAACTCCTTTGGGTCGCCATATTTGCAAGGTATGACCCTTTGGAATCAAATATTTACGGATATATCCGTCCCGTAAGCCCTTTGTTATCAAATATGGAGGTATGGCATACCGGGGGAGGGTGGCAGCGGAACGAAAGGGCTTTCCAAGCCCCCGAGGTGTGAGAATAGTGGGTTAGAAAGCACCCTCGATTCCCCATCTCGATCGCCGTTCATTTCCAAGGAGCAGCGCTGCCGTCGCGCACGTCGTCGCCAAATCTGGAGGCCTATAGGATCACCCATGAACACCTTGCTTCGTTCCGGCCGCTGGATCTTCTCCTTCGCCGTGATTGCTCTCGCGGCAGAGAACATCTTCTGCGCTCACGATTCGTTTCCATCGCTGGGGGCAAACTCGCACAGCATTCCCGTGCTGCCTTTTCTGCCGGGCATTCCGTGGCTGGCCATTCTCTTTGGAGTCCTCTGGATCGCTTGCGGCGCGGGCCTCCTTACCGAGCGCTGGCTGCGCATTTCCGCGTATACCCTCGGCGTCACTTACGTCTTCTGGACGTTGGTCCACGTCCTGCCGAAATACATTGCGCTGCCCGGTGACATGGGGCTGCGCACGGTGGTTTTTGAACCGCTGTCGCTCGCCTGCATCGCGCTGCTGCTGCCCGGCCCGGCAGCCACGCCCAAATGGCTCTCCCTCACCTGCCGTATCGTCATCGCTCTTGCCATGATCGTGTTTGGCGTGGATCACTTCCTCGCGCTCGTCGGCATCGGCTCGCTCGTCCCCGCCTGGATTCCCTGGCACGTCTTCTGGATCGCCTTCTTCGGCGTGGTGTTTATTGCCTGCGGCGTGGGGATCGGCGTCGGATTCCTCGAACGCTTGAGCTGGATCGGACTCGGCCTCATGTTCGCGATCTGGGTCGTCACACTGCACATCCCGCGCACGCTCGGGTTTTACAACATTCCGGGTGCCATCACCGATCCCGACGAGTGGTCGAGTCTCTTCATCGCCATCGGCTTATGGGGAGGTCCCTGGGCCGTCGCCGCGAAACTCCACAGACAGTGAGCCGTCTGCGAATCCAGTTTCAAGTCCGCGACAATTGGCGGTAACGTGTCCGGATAGACTAGCCATGCGCGCTTATGCGAGAGCAGGTGAAACCAGATGCGCGTTTTCGGGGGCGATGGGGAGATCGGCAGCCAGATCGTCTACCGCGATGAAGACCACCTGACGGCTACTTTTAGCCGGAGCCTTGCCGAAGTGCTCAACCAGCGCTTGAATGCGAGCCTGCATCCATAGATCGGGCTTAGCGCAATCGCGCCAAGGTTACGGCCGCACCACCACGCCGTTCTTCATCACGAAGCTCACGTGCTCCACCACGCTGATATCGTCGAGGGGATTGCCCGGCACGGCAATAATGTCCGCGTAATATCCGGGCTTCAGCTCGCCGATCTGGCCATCCCAGCGCAGCAACTTCGCGCCGTTGATCATATCTGCTTGCAGGGCGGCTAAGGGCTTCATGCCGTAGCGGACCATGAGCGTCAGCTCGCGCGCCTGCGTGCCGTGCGGGAAAGGTCCAACGTCGGACCCCACGGCAAACGGAACGCCAGCTGCAATCTGCTTCTTGAACTCGGCGATCTTGTAGTCGAGCATGGCGGACTCTGCCGCTGCCTGATCCTGCGATTCACGATGCTCGGCGAAGTACTCGAAGATGGTGAACGTGGGCACGGCAAAGATGCCCTTTTCGCGCATCAGGCGCATGGTCTCGTCGCTGAGCTGCGTCGCGTGGTCGATGGACGCCACCCCGGCCTCGGCCGCGTAGAGCGTGCCCGGCTCGCCCATTGCGTGCACGCCCACCGTCGTGCCCAGCCGTCGCGCCTCTTCGACTGCCGCGGCCAGTTGGGCTTCGGTGTACTGGTAAGGTGTGTGCAGCATGCCGTCGATCATTCGGTCGGGCCCGGTCTCGTAAATCTTGGCAAAGTCAGAGCCTTCCTTGTGCTGCTTGCGCATCACAGCGATGATCTCATCAGCAGTATTCGCATAGTCGGCGTTCGAGAGCACGTGCTGCGCGGGATTGAAGTGGTTAGCATCCTCGTGCCCGCCCAGGATGTCGATGGCGTTGCCGGCGACACGCAGCCGCGGACCGGGAATGAGGCCCAGGTTGATGGCGTTACGCACAGCGGTGTCGGCCGATCCTGCACCCTCGGTGCCCATATCACGCTCCGCCGTGAAGCCAGCCATCAAATCGGCCTTTGCGGCTTGCTCGGCCAGAATCGTGCGCCATGGCACCGACTCTTCGACAGTCTGCAGGTCTTCCGCACCGGGATGCAGAAAGAGATGCACATGCGCGTCAATGAAGCCGGGCAGCAGCGTAACATCGCCAAGGTCGATCACCTTCGCGTCCTGCGGGTGGTCGACCGAAACGCCCACTGCTTTGATCCGTTCGCCCTCCACCAGAACCTCGCCGGGCTGGAGTACATTGCCGGTGTCGACCTCAAGCAGACGCGCGGCATGCAGCACGATAGGCACAGGCGGCGGCGGCTGCGCGACGGCGAGACCTGCGGTGATCAAGATGGCCGGAAGCACGGCAAGGGATGGCCGGTGGCGCATTGGGCGAAGAAGCGCGATGAGATTCCGCATGGATACGAATATGGCGCTGCCGGGCCCGGCTTGTCGACCAAGAAGTTCAGCAGGCCCGGTACCCACCCGCGCCTCAATACGCTCCGATCCCCGTCAGGTTCTGCCCGATGACCAGCGTATGAATGTCGTGCGTGCCCTCGTAAGTCTTCACTGACTCCAGGTTCATCATGTGGCGCATGATGGGATAGTCTTCGGTGACGCCGTTCGCGCCCAGAATGTCGCGGGCCAGCCGCGTGCATTCGAGCGCCATCCACACGTTGTTCCTCTTCGCCATCGAGATGTGCTGGTGCCCTGAAGCCCCTGCGTCCTTCAGCCGTCCCACGTGCAGCGAGAGCAGCTGCGCCTTTGAGATTTCACTCGCCATCCAAACCAGTTTCTCCTGCACAAGCTGATGGCTAGCGATGGGCTGATTGCGGAATTGCTTCCTCGTTTTGGCATAGTTCAGAGCGGTCGAGTAGCAATCCATGGCTGCGCCAATCGCGCCCCAGCTGATGCCGTAGCGAGCCTGGTTGAGGCACATCAGCGCGCTTTTGAGGCCGTTGGCTCCGGGCAGCAGGTTGGCCGCGGGCACGCGCACGTCCTCCAGCGTCAGGCTGCTGGTGACCGAGGCGCGCAGCGACCATTTGCCGTGGATGTCGCGAGCCGTGAAGCCCGGCCGATCGGTTTCGACGAGGAAGCCGCGCACACGCTGATCCTCTTCTTCCACCTTGGCCCAGATCACAGCCACGTCAGCGATCGTGCCTGAGGTGATCCACATCTTTTCGCCATTCAGAATGTACTCATCGCCCGATTTGCGCGCGCGAGTGGTCATGCCGGCCGGATTTGATCCAAAGCCCGGCTCGGTGAGCCCGAAGCACCCGAGCTTTCCGCCCGTGGCCATCGGCGGAAGCCATGTGTTCTTTTGTTCATCGGAGCCGAAGGTGAAGATGGGATACATCACCAGCGCCGATTGCACGCTGACAAAGCTGCGCAGGCCGGAGTCGCCGCGCTCGAGCTCCTGCATCACCAGTCCGTACTCCACATTTGACATGCCGGCGCACCCATAGCCCTCGAGATTGGCGCCGTAAAAACCAAGCTCGCCCATCAGCGGCACGAGCTCACGCGGAAATCGCCCCTCGCGAAAGCAAACCTCAATGATGGGGATCACGCTCGAGTCAACGAAATCGCGGGCCGTGCGGCGGACGAGCAACTCCTCTTCCGTCAAGCTCGCATCAAGATGGAGAAAGTCGAAGCCCTGGAATTTAAAGGCCATGGTCGTGCCTGCTCTCTTCCCGGTTGGCCAGGATAGATGAGGGTACCAGCCCATGGCCTTCTTTTCAACGCGTGTCGAGATCGGCCTTCAGGCGGGGCGCGGCATCGGCTTCTCGTGGATGACCATCCAATTCACGCCGAACTTGTCGCGGAACTGACCAAAGCGATGCGCGAAAAAGGTCTCGCTCATCTTCATGAAGACCTCGCCGCCTTCGGAGAGCACCTTATAGATGCGTTCGGCTTCGGGCGTGCTGTCGACGCCGAGACACAGATAAGCGCTGCGCATTGGCTCTACCTTCGGTCCGTCGCTCGCCATCACAATTGTGTCGCCCAGCGTAAAGCGTGCGTGAATAATGCCGTCCCGGTTGAGGCCCGGAGGCAGATTCTGTGGCGCGCCCTGTGAGCTCATGTCAGCAAATGTCGATTTCATCAGGATCTTTGCGCCGAGATGCTTCGCGTAGAAGTTCATGGCCTCCTGACAGTTGCCGGGAAAGTTGAGATACGTGTTCACCTTCATCGCTTCGATTTTCCTTTCGGGGAATTGGATTTTGCTCTCGAACTGGATTCTGCGACGAACGGCGGAATCAGCGGCGTTGCGTCGCGCTCTTCCCAGCGGCGATAGGCTTCCGCAACAACCGCGCTGCGATTCCGCTCCATCTGCTCAATCGCGTCGCATGGGGCGTCTGTCTCTTCATAATGCGCGCCCCAGATTAAGATTTCGAGAAGAACGGGAGCCAGTGCGATGCCTTTGGCCGTCAGGCGGTAATGGGTGCTGCGGCCGTCCTCCTCTGCCGGCTCGCGGAGCACAATGCCACCCGCCTCGAGCCTCTGCAGCCGGTCGGCGAGAATGTTGCTGGCAATTCCCTCGCCGGCACGCTGGAACTCCCGGAAGGTGCGGCAACCGCGTACCATCATGTCGCGAACCAGCAGCAGGGTCCAGCGGTCACCCAGCAATTCCAAGGCGGCGCTCACCGGGCAGCCGGAACGCTGTTTCATCTGGCGTTTTCCAGACACTCAAGCATCCTACGAAATTCACTTGCACTTTGCAATCTAAAAGTGGTACCAATGCTGGGCAGGCCGTCCCGTTGAACCTGGCCGCATCAAAACCACCAGGTGATGTCCATGAGCGTTCTCGCCAACTCCCCGCGGATCACGCCCTTTCTCTGGTTCGATTCGAGCGCCGAAGAGGCCGTCGACTTCTACTGCAGCATCTTCCCCAACTCGCGCAAGCTGGGCGAGTTCAGAAGCTCAACAGAAACGCCGAGCGGCCCGAAAGGGATGGTGCTCACCGTCTCGTTCGAACTGGACGGCCTCCACTTCACGGCGCTCAACGGCGGCCCGGGTCACAACTTTACTGAGGCGATCTCGTTCGTCGTGCGCTGCGACTCGCAGCCGGAGGTGGATTACTATTGGTCGAGACTCACCGCGGGCGGCAAAGAGATCCAGTGCGGCTGGCTCGTCGATAAGTTCGGTTTGTCCTGGCAGGTGGTTCCCGCGCGCCTGCCCGAGCTGCTCAAGCATCCCAAGGCCATGCAGGCTATGCTGAAGATGAAGAAACTCGACATCGCAGAGCTGGAGCGCGCCGCGCGCGAAGTCTGACTTTTGCTTGCATGACGCGCCAGCAGCTTTGCGGCCCGAGCTTTTCACAACTGGCCTCTCGTGATGAAATGGCAGAGTCACGGGAGCCTGCACATGAGCAGTCGCAGAGAATTTGTCAAAGGGTCGGCACTCGCCGCAACCGAATGTCTTTTGCCTAAGGCTGCGGAAAAAAACGCGTACGCGGCCAGCCAGGCCACCGCCGCGGTGCAGCCTTCAGGCGGAGCGCATGACTGGTACAACCGGCCCATGCGTTGGGCGCAGCTCGCGTTTGTCGAGGACGATCCCGGCAATTACGATCCCAAATTCTGGATCGACTATTTTCGCAGCATCCATGCCGATGCGGCCTGCCTGAGCGCAGGCGGCGTGGTGGCGTTCTACCCCACTGAGATTCCGCTGCAGCAGCCCAGCCCATGGCTGGGCGATCGCGATGCATTTGGCGACCTGCTTGCCGGTTGCCGCGCGATGGGTATGAATGTGGTAGCACGGACCGACGCGCACGCATGTTGGCAGAAGGTTTACGACGCGCATCCTGACTGGATCAGAGTGGATGCGAGCGGCCAGCCGGTCCGGCACCCCTCCGATCCACGTTACTGGGAAACGTGCGCCCTCGGCCCCTATAACTTCGAGTTCATGACCGCCGTGCACGAGGAGATCATGCGCCGGTACAAGCCGGACGGCATCTTCACCAACC
The DNA here is from genome assembly GCA_963836525.1 of uncultured Acidobacteriaceae bacterium. Lineage (GTDB taxonomy): Bacteria > Acidobacteriota > Terriglobia > Terriglobales > Acidobacteriaceae > Telmatobacter. The sequence continues at coordinate 378,171 of CAWIJW010000003.1, read as the reverse complement.
GTTGGGCGGGCAGCGGCGTGTGCTATTGCGAGCACTGCAGGCAGAATTTCCACGCAGCCTCTGGCCTGGACCTGCCGCGCACCAACGATCCGCAGGACTCGGCAAGAAAGCAATATATCGTCTGGCGCCAGCAGCGTCTCTTCGATTTGTGGCGTTTGTGGAACGAGAAAATCAGGGCCATCAACCCCGGCGCAAGTTACATTGCCAACGCCGGCGGCGGCGCGCTGAGCGAGCTGGATATGAAGACGATCGGCGGGCTTGCGCCCACGCTGTTTGCCGACCGCCAGAGCCGGCGAGGGCTCATGACTCCCTGGGCCAACGGCAAGAACGCCAAGGAGTATCGCGCGACCATGGGTGACAAGGCCATCGCGGGCATGTTCAGCGTGGGCATCGACGACGAACATCGCTGGAAGGACTCGGTGCAGAATGGCGATGAGATTCGCATGTGGGTTGCCGACGGCGTGGCACAGGGGTTTCGGCCGTGGTTCGTCAAATTCAACGCCAAACCCATCGACCGGCGCTGGCTTCCGGTGGTGAAAGAGATCTATCAATGGCACTATGCCAACGAAGAATACTTTAGGAACGTTAGGCCGCTCGCGCGGGTTGGTCTCGTGTACTCGCAGCAGAGCGCCTGGTTCTATGGCGGAGAAGAGGCTCGCGAAAGGATCGAAGAGCCGGCGCTGGGATTCTACCAGGCACTTGTCGAGGCGCGCATCCCCTTCGAGATGGTTCACGACCGTTGCCTCGACGCGGAGCATCTTGCGCCGTTCCGGACGTTAATCCTGCCCAATATTGCCGCGCTGTCTGATGAGCAGTGTGCCAGCCTGCGCACATTCGTTGAGCGTGGTGGCGGCCTGGTCGCCACGTTCGAGACCTCGCTCCACGACGAGTGGGGTGTGCGGCGGAAGGACTTCGGCCTGGCCTCGCTCTTTGGCGCGTCGTACGCCGGCAAGGTCGAGGAGAACATGCGCAACTCGTACCTCAGCCTGGAAAAGGACCCTTCGACGAACGCAAATCATCCCCTGCTGCGTGAATTGGAGGATGCCGGACGCATCATCAATGCCGTGAACCAGGTGGATGTGACGTCCGCCGACGAACCCCGATTCACGCCGCTGCGCGTTGTGCCGTCTTATCCGGATTTGCCGATGGAATCGGTCTTCACGCGGCCCGCCGGAACGCATCGCCCCGGCGTCTACCTTCGGCAGGTTGGCGGCGGCCGCGTGGTCTATTTCCCCGGCGATATCGATCGCACCTTCTGGCAGGTGCTTAGCGTCGATCACGGCAAGCTGCTGCGCAACGCAGTCGAATGGTCAACGAACGAAGCCCCACCCGTAACGGCCGAAGGCAAAGGCGTTCTGGATGTGGCTGTGTGGGAGCAGAAGGACTCAATGACTCTGCACCTCGTCAATCTCACGAACCCGATGATGATGAAGGGCCCGGTGCGGGAGATCATTCCCATCGCGGGGCAGAAGATTTCGTTGTGCATCCCGGCAGGACGGCGCGTCAGCCGGGTTCATCTGCTCGTGGCGGCGCGAGACCTTCCGTATCGCACCGAGCGCGACACCATCTTCCTTGAGACGCCGTCGATCGGATTGCATGAAGTGGTTGCAGTGGATTTCTCAGCATAGCCGTCGATCAGGCCATCTGAGCCGGTAACCAAGCAAGGCAACGGCGAAACAGAACGCCGTCGCGTACGCGCGACTTCTCTCTCTGGTATCCTGAATGGTTTTACAAGGCGAGGAGGGGTCCATGCCGGAGCGGAGAGCGCGAAAACATCATCAGGATCGGGTGGCTGAGGCGCTGCGGGATGAGATCGGCGCTATGATCGAAGGCGAGCTCTCCGACCCGCGTATCGATTTCTGCCACGTGAGCGAGGTTGCGCTGAATCCCGGTGGAAAGTCGGCGCGCGTATACGTGGCCGTGGACAGCGCGGCGAAAGACATCGTCAAGTCCGAAGCGGAGACCATCGCCGGCCTCGAGGCGGCCAAAGGTTACATTCGCCACGAGCTGCAGGAGCGGTTGGGCGTGCGCCGCGTGCCCGATCTGAGTTTTCTCGCTGACCGGTCGGGACGCTTTCAGGCGCGCATCGAAGAGTTGATGAGCCGGAGGCACAAATCTGCGGGTGTCGGCAGGTCCGCTGCGGCTCGTACCATGAAACCGCAACCGGACCCCGTAAACGCAAAGCCGTCGCAGGAGCAGGAAGCGTCGCCAAACTAACCGCATGACTCACAATTCCCGCATGCCTGGGGTTGACGCAGCGGCGCATGCGCCGGAGAACGGATGAGCCTTCATCGCCGCCTCCGCCACAGCCGATCCCGTTGCCATTGCCTAGGAAACCTATTTTTCCGTGCCCGCCTGAGTACCCTTGAGATTCCGCGCGAATCTGTTAGCCTTGACCCTGTCGCAATGCTATAGCGGTTCCAGGGTTACTGTACCTCCGAAGTCAATCCATTCAAGTCGATGCGACCATCGGGGAGCAGCGACCTCGATGGAACTCAGAAATGGGTAGAGCTACCCTGGAACCGCCGTAAAGGATCTCCGCGCCTCTTCGCTGCGCGGAAGGCGAGCAGGCACGGCCTTGTCCCCCATCCGTCCTGCTTGGAATCAAGATGTTCGTCCCGTGCGAAGCAGGCTGCCGCACGTTTCTGGGAGAACTGCTGGAGATGGAGAATCCCGTGGAACCATCGGGTCCGGATAGGCCCGCGCGTCGGCGATGGCGCATGCCACGCTGGGCCACCATCTGCGAGGCATCGGTCTTTCTCGCATTCAGCATTTTCTTCCTTGTTTATGGGGTCACACCGGTCCTGGGCGGCGACGGCCTTGGGCTGGTGGGAGCCGACGAACCGCGCTATGCCCAGATCGCGCACGAGATGCTGGTGCGGTTTGACGCAGCCGATTCGCTGAAAGGGCGGCTGAGCGCCTGCGTAACGCCGTACCTCTACGGACGTCCATGGTTGGAGAAGCCCGCGCTTTATTACTGGCGCGCGATGTTCATCTTCCAGGACTTCGGCGTGCACGATTGGGCCGCGCGCCTGCCCTCGGCCACCTTCGCCTTCATCATGGTGGCGCTCATCTACCTCCATATGCGGCGATTCCGTCCCGGCGGGCATCTTGACGCGGCGCTCATCACTGTGGCCTGCGCAGGCATCATGGTTTTCGCGCGCGGTGCCTCCACTGACATGCAGATGGCCGCGCCGCTGGCCATCGGGTTGCTCGGCTGGTATGCGTGGTACGAAACCAACTCCAAGTTTTGGCTCTACGACATCTACTTCTTTACGGGGCTCGCGACTTTGGCCAAAGGGCCGGTGGCGCCCCTTCTGGCTTTTCTTATCATCGCCGCCTTCGCTTTTCTGCGCCGCGAGTGGTACATCCTGCGCCGTTCGCTGTGGTGGCCGGGGGTGGTTCTCTATCTCGCCATGGTGCTGCCGTGGTTCATTGCCGTGCAGCATCAAAATCCCACATTCTTTCGTGAATTTTTCCTCGAACACAACCTGGAGCGCTTCGCCACCGACCGCTACCAGCACTATCAGCCGTTCTGGTACTACCCGGTCGTCGTGGTGCTCGCCCTGATGCCGTGGACTGTGATCGCGGCGCGCGCGCTGATTGATGGCATCCTTACTTCAGTGGCTGAGTGGCGGCTGCGCCACTCCCGAGCGGGAAAGCCGTTGCCCACGCGCCCCGGCGACGCATTCCCCGAGTTTCTGGTGCTGTGGTCGCTGATTCCCGTCATCTTCTTCTCGTTCTCGCGGTCCAAGCTGCCCGGATACATTCTTCCCGCCCTCCCGCCTATCACGATCCTCACCGGAGACTACTTGTTCCGCCGCAGACAGCCGGGTCTGAACCGGTGGATTCTTCTCGGTCATGCTGTGTTGTGCGGCACCACGACAATGTCCGTGTTGCTTCTGCCCTGGTTTGTTGCCCACGGGGCGGCAATGCCGCCCGCTCATGCGCTTACCGCTGCAGCGCTGGCCGCAACGGGGGCAGGACTGCTGATTCTGGTTGTCACCAGGGGTTTTGGCGTGGCCCGGCTGCGGGCGGCCACGTGCTGCATCCTGGCGGTGCTCGTGCTGTTCCTCTACGGCGTCGGTCCGTTCTTCGGCATCCCTGAAGTTGCCTCCACCAAGCGCGTCATTCACTTGCTCGACCGCTCCTACTCCGCGCGGCCATTGGCAGAGCGGCTGGCAGGACTGATTCCCGCGGACGAGACTGTCGCCGTGTTCCGCGTTCGCCGCGACGTTGAGTTTGGGCTGGCATTCTATCGCAACCGCGAAGTGGTGAATTACGACGAGGGCGGCGTGCCCGATGAGCAGCACGTCCTCGTGGCGCGCATACAGGGCCGCCATGGCGTGGATCTCGACACACAACTCGCGCTGGATGAGCTTCTGGAGGGCCGACACTATGAGCAGCTCTTCGGCTGGCCTGAGCAGGGGCTGGAAATCTACCTTGTGGGCAGCCGCTAGCCAAATCACAACTTGCGATGAAACGCGGACTCGTGGCAAAGTGGCCGGGAGGGGCCTTCCGAAGGTGGAGCCCGATGAGAGCAACTTAGCGCGACCTCTTCTTGATTGGAGCTAAAGACAGAGGACTAAAGCGCCTCGCCTGTTTCGGCCCTGGGCAGAAGAGCCTGGGCCGCGATGAAGCGGCTCACTGAAGCTCCCATCACCATTCACCGCAACCGGGGTTCAAACAGAGGAAGAATGCAGACATCGGGCGGTTCCGTCGAGATTCTCGACCTACGGCACTTCGCGGCACCGGTCCTCCGCCCCGTGCTGGAGGCAGAGGGTGAGTTGTGGGAGCAGCGCCTGCATTGGGACTACCACGCCTCAGCCCGTCTGCTCATGCAGTATCTCGACAACCACATGCTGCCCGGCTACGCGGCACTCACATCCGGCCGCGTAACCGGCTACGTATTCTGCGTTTACGAGGAAACCAAGGCGGTCATCGGCGATGTGTTCGCTCTGCCCGTCACAGCGGAGGGTGCAGGCGGCGGGTCCGGCGCGGATCACACCACCGAAGAAACGCTGCTCCGGCATCTCTTCGAGTTGCTACTCAATTCGCCGCACGTTGAACGCATCGAGTCGCAACTTCTTCTGCATCCATCCGGCGCTTACGCCGGAATCTTCCGCGACGCTGGATTTCGGATCTTTCGCAGGCTTTTCCTGGTGCAGGCATTGCAGGGGCAATGGAGTCCGCCCCAGGCGGATCTGCCTGGCAACCTGGAATTGCGCCCGTGGCGCGAGGCGGACCTGGCGCCGGCGGCGCGGCTCATCTGCGAGGCCTACCGCGGCCATCCCGACAGCCTGATCAACGACCAATACCGTTCGGTTCACGGTTCGATGCGTTTTCTCAACAATATCGTCCATTATGCCGGCTGCGGCACCTTTTCGCCGCAGGCGTCATACGTGGTGGTGGAGCGCGCAAGCCGCGAACTGGCAGCCCTCGTGCTCGGTTCGCGCGTGAGCGGGCAGAGCGGACACCTGACCCAGGTCTGCGTTCACCCCGCCTTCCGGCGCCGCGGGCTGGCCCGTCTTCTGCTTGTGCAAGCCGCGTTTAGTTTCATGCGCTTGGGCGCGAGCGAGATCTCTCTCACCGTGACGGAGGCTAACTCCGAGGCCATCGATCTGTACAAGGACGAAGGCTACCAGTGCGTGCACAGCTTCGATGCGGCCGTGTGGCAAAGGGAAACGGTGGCCTGACTGGCTTGAGCTGGCTGTGATCCGGCTTCGGCCGTGTATTTCATGACTGCTCTTCGCGCGGCAGCGTGGCACGAGCAAGCGGCGCAATCAGAAAAACCCATGCCAGCCCGGCGACATCGTCAATGCCGTAATGCACGTCCAGCGCGATGGTCGAGAGAGTGATACCGGCGGCGGCGGTGATGGCCGCGGCCATCAGCCAACCCGGCAGCTTGCCCCGGCTCAGCCACACCATCAGCCAGGGATTAGCCGTGTGCAAGCTGGGAAAGCAGTCATATGCGTAGCGATAATTATCCGCAAGGAATGAGTAGACAAGTGTGGACTCAAGAAAGCTGGGCGTTGACGAGTGCGCGAGACTCAATGGCCCTGCGACGGGAATCAGAAGGTAGCAGGTGTAGCCCCAGTAGAAAGAGATGACCAGGGCGCGCCGGACGAGATGGAACTGCGACACTTCGCGTTTGAACCAGAACCACGCCAGAAGAATGGGCGGGGTGAGAGGGTACAGGGCATAAAAGCCGGACATGATGCGGAGAAACAGACCGTTGTCGAGTTCCCACTGGCTGAACCAGAGATCCGGAGTCTCGCCGAACAGAGCGACGTCGGCAGCCATCATCCAGCGGTCAAAGGATGGAATACCGAGCCAGGAGGTGACGGCCGAGGCGTGCAGAAGCCTGAGACTGACATAGCCCACCACCGCCACGAGAATGATTCCGTATTCAAGGACGAAATGAAGCGCGCTCCGGGCGCGGGCGCTGAAGCGCGCCGCGACGAGGAGGGTGGCGACCAGGATGGCGGCTGACGAGAGCATCCAGCGCGCCAGCAGCAGGCCACCCCGTGTGGCGAAGACCGGGGGGTTGACCACCGTGAGCACCGTGACCAGAAGCAGAAACAGTCCGGTCACGAGTTCGTCGAGGCGGCGACGAAGGAAATTGAGCATCATGGCTTACACAATGAAGTGAGGACCAGTGTAAGCGGCGATTGTGTGGGAGGGCAAGGCGGGGCGGCGCGAATCTTCGTGTTTGCGTCGGACGAGCGCTACGCTTTGGCGCTCGTCAGCGCGCCCAGGTCGGCGGCCAGCTTTTCCGTGCTGAATGCCTCCAGAATGTCGCCTTGCTTCACGTCGCCGAAGTTGGCGATGCCAATGCCGCACTCCATGCCATTGGTCACTTCGCGGGCGTCGTCCTTGAAGCGCTTGAGCGAGCCGATCTTGCTCTTGAAGACCTGCACGCCATCGCGGATCACCCGCACCTCGGAGTCGCGGCGGATGACGCCGTCCTGCACGCGGCAGCCAGCAATGGTGCCTACCTTGGGAATCCTGAAGATGTTCAAGACCTCGGCGCGGCCCAGGTAGTTCTCCTTGAAGGCGGGTTCGAGAAGCCCCATCATGGCCAGGCGAATCTCGTCCTGCAGCTCGTAGATGATCGTGTGCAGGCGAATCTCCACGTTCTCCTGTTGCGCCAGCTCGGCGGCCTTGCGTTCCGGGCGCACGTTGAAGCCGATGATGATGGCGTTGGAGGCCGTGGCCAGCAGCACGTCGCTCTCGGTGATGGAGCCGACGCCGGAGTGCAGGACCTTGACCCGCACCTTCTCCGTGGACATGCGCGCAAGAGAATCGGCGAGCACTTCCACCGACCCTGTCACGTCGCCCTTGATGATCAAAGGCAGATCCTTGACGCCGGATTGGCGTACCTGCTCTGCCAACCCTTCCAGAGACACGCGGGAGCTCTTCGCCAGTTGCGCCTCGCGCTCCTTCATCCTGCGATACGCGGCGATGGACTTGGCCTTGTCGCGGTCGGCGACCACAAGGAAGGTGTCACCGGCATCGGGCAAGGACTCGAGGCCGAGGACCTCGACGGGCGTCGACGGGCCGGCTTCATCGAGGGCGCGGCTGCGGTCATCGAACATGGCGCGAACCTTGCCGAAGGTGTTGCCGACAATGTAGCTCTCGTTCAAATGGAGGGTTCCGTCTTGGACCAGCACGGTGGCTACGGCGCCGCGGCCGCGATCGAGCTTGGCTTCGAGAACGCTCCCCACAGCCTTGCGGCCCGGCGTGGCCTTGGGCGCCTTGATGTCGCTGACCAGGCAGATCATCTCGAGAAGCAGGTCGAGGTTGACGCGTTTCTTGGCTGAGACTTCAACGAATACCGTCCCCTCCTGTCCCGCGCCGGCCCATTCCTCGGGAATGAGGCCGCGATCGGCCAACTGCTTCTTCACGCGGTCGGGGTTGGCCTCGGGCTTGTCGATCTTATTCACGGCTACGATGATCGGAACCTCGGCGGCTTTGGCGTGATCGATGGCCTCGAGGGTCTGCGGCATCACGCCGTCGTCGGCGGCAACAACAATCACCACGATGTCGGTCACCTTGGCACCGCGCGCGCGCATGCGCGTGAAGGCTTCGTGGCCCGGCGTGTCGAGGAAGACGATCTCGCGGCCCGAGGCGGGTGAGCCCTCCTTGGCGAACTTCACTTTGTAGGCGCCGATGTGCTGCGTGATTCCGCCCGCTTCGCCCGCGGCCACATGAGTCTCGCGGATGGCGTCGAGTAGCGAAGTCTTGCCATGATCCACGTGGCCCATCACCGTGACCACGGGTGGGCGCGGCACTTCGAGCTCGTCGGCGTTTTCTGCTTCGAGCACTTCCTCAATGGCCTGATTGGCGAGTTCTTCTTCGTAGCTGATAACGTGCGCCGCGGCGCCGAATTTGGCCGCCACGTCCTTCACCATCTCGGCGTCGAGAGACTGGTTGACGGTGACGAAGACACCACCCATCAGGAGCGTCGCGATAAGGTCCTTGGCGCGAACGTCGAGCTTCTCGGCGAGATCCTTCACGCTGATGCCCTCGGTCACCGTGATGTCGCGGTTGATGGGCACGGGCTCCGTGCTGTATTGCACGCCGCTATAGCGAGGCGGCGGCACAAAGCCCTTCATCGGGCCTTCTTTGGTCTTGGGGTACTGTTGCTGGCCTCGGCCGCGACCGCGTGAGGAGGCGCGCTGCGGGCGCGGAGCTTCACCGGGCGGCGGTGCGCCGCCAGGGCCGGGACGCGCGCCGCCAAAGCCCGGGCGCGCTCCGAATCCGGGGCGTGCGCCAAAACCGGGCCGCGCGCCGGGTGCTGCGGCGCCACCGGCCGCCGGGAATCCGCCTGTAGAAGCGCGTGTCGGATGCTTAGGCCGTGGGCCGCCGGGGAATTGACCGGGAATGGCAGCGCCGCCGGGCGCGCGCTGCCCCACGCCTGCCTGACCGGCCGTGGGCCTGCGATCGAAGATCGGCTTGCCGCGTTGCAATCCGGCGCCAGCTCCTGCGGCTGGAGCAGTGGGAGGAACGATAGACGCTTTGTAGACGGGCCGGGGTCCGGTTTGCGGCATCACCATGCGGCGCGGAGCAGGCGCAGCGTGCGTGCGGTCTTGGCCGCGCTTTCCGGGAGCGGCTGTGGACTCGGCGGCGATGGCGGGGACCCCGCCGGGCGCTTCTCCCGTGGGAGCGGAAACTTCAGCAGCGTGCGGCACGGCTGCAGCAGGCTCGAGGACTGCGGCGGACGCGGCCAGCGCTTCACCAGCCGGAGGCGCCACAGCAGCAGCCGCCTTCGCGGCGGCTTTTTCTTCGCGCGCGGCTGGGGCCGTAGCCGGCTTAACCACTACTCCAGCCGGAGGCGGCGCCACCACGACAACAGGCCGCGTGGCGGCCACAGCGCCCGCAGGAGCTTTGGCAACGACGGCGCCAGTGGGAGGCCGGCTCGCAATGGCTGGAGCGCGGCTGGCGGAGGGGCAACGATCGGCGGCGCCGAGCGCGGCTGGGGAACGATCTTGCGCGGTTCCGGGCGGGCCGGAGCGGCGGCCGCGGGCTTTGCGGCGACGGGCGCTGTAGCGGCCGGATGCGCGGCGGGCGCTGCAGGCTTGGCCGGCGCAGCTGTAGCCGGCTTCACCGGCAAACGAGCGTGGCGCGCCTCTTCTTCCTCCTGCTTCTTCTTAGCCTGAATGGCCTTTAGCACGTCACCAGGCTTTTCGATGTGCGAGAGATCGATCTTGGGGACGATGGTTTCGGCGCCGTGGCGGGCGGGCGCCGCGCCTGGATGCGTTGCATGCCGCGCTTCTTGCGCAAAGTGCGCACGAACCTTCTCTGCTTCCTCCAGCTCCAGCGAGCTGGAGTGTGTCTTGGCTCCAGCGACACCGAGTTCCGGAAGAATGTCGAGAATCGCGCGAGACTTGACTTCCAGCTCTTTCGCGAGATCGTTGATACGAACCTTGCTCATCCGCCTCTTTTCACTGTGTGCCGCCAAAAAGCCCTTAGTCGCTCATAGCTACCTCATGGCACTGGCCGCTTTCAAAAGTTGCGTGATCCTGCGCTTGGCCTGGGAGGACACGGCCCATCTCACGCGCCGTCCTCTTTGGCCCCCTCGTCGTGCTCCGTTTCGTTCTTCGCCGCGGCGAGTTCCGTCTGCGGCGTTTCCGCGCCGGAAATCTCTGGCTCAGCTGCTTTGGCAGGCGCAGCTTCCTGCGCTTCGCCGCCCTCAGGCGCAGTCACACTCTCTGTTTCCGCCTGTGTGGCTTCAGCCGGCGCGGCTTCTCCCACAGCCACGTCGCCCACTTCGGGCTCGGCGGTAGCTTCCGCAGCGGGTTCACCGGACTCAGCAGCCTGCGCCGCCTCAGCCTCGGCCGCCGCCTCAGCCTCTTCAAAATGGCCGAAATAGTGGCGAACGGCTACGCTGATCTTCTCCAGGGTTTTCTCGCCAATGCCCGGAATCTCCTCGAGCTGTTCGGGAGTCATGTCGGCGAGCGCCTCGACAGTCGTGACTCCAGCCGTGATGAGCTTTTGAATGATGCCATCGCCCAGCTCATTCACCTGCTCGATCGGAGTGGTGGGTGCGCCGGCCAAAGCCTGCATCTGCTGCTCGACCTCCTGGCGCTTCTCCTCCTCGCTCTTAATGTCGATCTTCCAGCCGAGCAGCTTGGCGGCAAGGCGCACGTTCTGGCCCTTCTTGCCGATCGCCAGCGACAACTGCGTGTCGTCGACGATGACTTCAAGCTGCTTTTCTGTCAGGTCCGTGATGGAAACGCGGCTGACCTTGGCCGGCTGCAGGGCTTTTTCCGCGAAGGTAGTGATTTCATCGCTGAATTCGATGATGTCGATCTTTTCGCCGCGCAGTTCGCGGATGATCGACTGCACGCGCATGCCCTTCATTCCCACGCAGGCGCCCACGGGATCCACGTCCTTGTCACGGCTCTGCACGGCGATCTTGGTGCGCTCGCCGGCCTCGCGCGCAATGGCGCGGATGACCACGGTGTTGTCGTAGATCTCGGGCACCTCGGACTGGAACAGGTTCTGCACCAGCTCCGGCGCGGCACGGCTCACAATGACCTGCGGCCCCTTGGCTGCGCGGTCCACCTTCAGCAGCACCACGCGCACGCGCTCGCCCACGCTGAACTGCTCCAGCCGCGACTGCTCGCGCTTGGGGCAGCGGGCCTCCGCCTTGCCCAGGTCGAAGATGATGTCTTGTCCCTCGAGGCGCTTCACCGTCGCGTTCAGAACTTCCTTTTCGCGATGCGCGTACTCCTGGAAGACGGTGTCGCGCTCGGCCTCGCGCACTTTCTGGAAGATGATCTGCTTGGCCAGTTGCGCCGCGATGCGCCCCAGCGGGCTGGTGTCGCGATAGATGCGAATCTCGCTGCCTACCTCCACGCCGGGAGCCATCTCGTTGGCCTCCGCAAGCGTGATCTGGTTCACCGGATCCTCGATCTGGTCCTCGTCAGCGACCACCGTTTTATAAATGTAGGCCGTGATTTCCCCGGTCTCTTTGTTCAGTTCCCCGCGCATGTTTTCCTGGGTTTTGTAGTACTTGCGCGTGGCCAGGGCGATCGCTTCCTCGACCGCGCCGACAACAATGCTGGGGTCGATGCCCTTTTCCTGGCTCAGGAGCTCGATACTCTGATACAAAACGCTGGTGGCCATAATCTGACTACTTTCTTCTTTGCCCGGCGGGGAGGCGATTGCGGACCCCGGGCCGGTGCTGTTGAATCTTGTTGAAAGCTAGCTTCTAGCTTCCTGTTTCTAACCATTCTCTTGCGCGAGACAACATCGTCGCACCAACCGCGGAAGAACTAGGAGCTAGTGGCTAGAAGCTAGCAGCTAGATCTCCGGCACCAGATTCGCCATCTCAATGTTGCCGAGGGCGATCTCTACCGTGTTCACGCCTGCCTTGCGGCTCTTGCTGTTCTGCTTCACGGCCGCCAGGTCGAGCGTGATCATTCCCGTTTCCAACGGAGCCTGCGGCCCCGCCACCAATCGTCCCTGCCAGTGCCGGTTGTTGCGGATCGGCTCAAAGGTCCGCACCTTCACCAGGCAACCCGCAAACCGCTCGAAGTCCTCTGGACGGCTCAACTTCCGATCCAGGCCGGGCGAGCTCGCCTCCAGCGTGTACGCTGCGCCGGGAACTAGGTCCTCCACGTCGAGCAAAACTCCAAAATCGCGGCTGAACGCCCCGCAATCCTCGTGCGTCACGCCGGAAAGCTGCTCCACCGTCAGCGAGCCTTCGAGAAGCTTCTCCGGCAGGCCCTCCGCGTGGGCCTCAGCCGCCGCCTTCAGTTGCGCCCGGCCTTCGGCGTTCTTCTCGAGGGTCACGCGCAGCGTGCGGTGTTTCGTCGAACCGGCGAATTCGATGTCGACCACGTCGAGCCCGTGCGAGGCGGCCACTCGTTCCGCCGCCCTCCGGATTTCGTCCAAGCTGACCGCCATCGTTCCTACACCCCATCAAGCGAGAATCGCCGGCTGGGGGCCCTATGCCTGCGCCACCCGCAGGCGGTTGATTCTCAATGGGTTGCGCGCCAAAAGCCCCGTGTGCGCACCCGGGCAATTTGCCCCAAATAAAAAGTGGGCCGTAAGCCCACTCATCTCTCCGCCAGCCGGTGCGCACACGGCAAAACCTGGCGGACAAACGCGTCTGCATGGTCAGAATACCGCGAATCGCGGGGAAATTCAACCACCTGCGGCGGGGCGGGACTCCCGCTGAGGTCCGCATTCTTGCATTGCCGGAGTTTGGCGGCTCTGCGATACTTTCGGCCATGAATCCGAAAATGCTGGTTTGCTCGGCGGTTTTCGCCGCAGGGTTTGGCCTTGTCGCGCCTTCTTGTGTATTTGCCGATGATTCGGCCGCATCAATCGCTGCCGGCGGCCTTGTGCCCCGCCGCGAGACACGGATCGTAATGGCCAAAGAGGTCCTGCGGATCAGCCCGACAAAGGTCGCAGTCGACTATGACTTCCGAAACGACTCGGATCAGGATGTGACGACCGAGGTGGCGTTTCCCATTCCGCCGTACAGCTACGGGCCGGACAGTTGGCCGATTTCTTCCGCGTCGTTTTCCGACTTCAAGTTGTTCGTCGATGGAAAGCGTGTCGCATTTCAGGTCGAGGCCAAGGCAACACTGAACGGGAAGGACGTCACCGGGACCTTGACCGCCGACAAAATCGACATCGCAACTTTCGGTCACCTTCGCGAGAACGACCAAACAAGCCCGGAGATTCACACGCCGGATATCGAGCGCCTGCCGAAGGCCGAGCAACAGCGCCTGGCGCAACTGGGCCTTTTCGACGTCGAAGACGGCTGGGGCACATGGGAAGCCCATCTGCAGTACCACTGGACGCAGACCTTTCCGGCTCACTCCGCAGTCCATATCCGCCACGAGTACACGCCCGTTGAAGGATCGGAGCTGATGCTGCCCGATACCGTGAGGAATGTCCTGGAACACAAGCAACCCAGCGGCGACGCGGACACCGTGAAGTACGCGCTCGTGGATATGCAACTCCTCGAGGGTCTCTGCCCCGACCCCTCGCTTCTAAGCGGCATGATCGCGCGCATCGAAGCCAGCAGCCCGGGGTATGGGCAGTATGCACATCCCCACTGGGTTGACTTCATTCTCACCAGCGCCAACACCTGGAAGCAGCCGATCGAGGATTTCACGCTGATTGTCGAGCGTGGCAAGCCGGAAGAGCAGAACACGCAGGTTTTCGTCAGCTTTTGTCCGCCGCAAAACGCGCCGGTCACGAAGCTCGACGCCGACCACTTTCAGGTCCACTTGACCAACTTCGTCCCCTCATCTGAGCTGCGTATTGGCTTCTTCGACCTGCCCGAAGCGAAGCCCGCGCCAGCATCCTCGGGCAAGCTTCGTTGAGCTGGTAGGCCAAACGCCCGTTGATCGGCCAGTCCACGATGTTGTTCACCCTAGGATTTCCTTTGCGCGGCACACGCCGAGGCGCGACAATAGCGGAATGAAGCGGCTTCGCGTTTCCGCCCTTGCCCTGCTTGTTCTCTCCTCCGCACTGCCTCCACTCCACGCATTCGAAAAGCAGTCCGCCGGCGTCTACCACGCACGGCGCGTGGCATTGGCGGCCAAGCTGCAGAGTGGTGTAGCCGTGCTCTTCGCCGCGGAAGAGTCGCAACTGGACTTCATGCCGTACCGGCAGGACTCGAATTTCTTCTACTTGACCGGCTGGAACGAGCCAGGCGCGGCGCTTTTGATCGTGGGCGACGCACCCCAGGCGGCCGCACCGCGCACCTACAAGGAGATTCTGTTTCTGCCCGCGCGCAACCTGCGCATGGAAAAGTACACCGGCGTGAAGATGGATGCGGCCACGCCGGGAGTCGCAGAGTCTGCGGGTGTGGACAACGTGGAACCGATGACCAAATTGCCGGCGGAGTTGAGCCGGCTGCTGGCTGCCGACCGCGCGCTCGAAAAGAATCTGTGGACACAACCGGATTCAGCCGCGGCCACTGCGCTGCTGAGCTTTACCGCGGTCACGCTGGGAACGGCGGCCGTTCCGCAGCCGCACGATCTGACCAGCCTGATCATGCCGCTGCGCCAAATCAAGGATGATGGAGAGATTGCGCTCATCAAGAAGGCGTCGGCGGCGTCGGTCCTGGCTCAGCGCGTAATGATGCAGTGGTGGGTGAAGCCGGGCATGACGGAGCGCGCCATCGCCGGAGCAATGACCGCCGTCTGGATGGAGAACGGCTGCGAGCGGCCGAGCTACGCGCCCATCGTGGGCTCGGGCATCAACTCTACCATCCTCCACTACTCGGCCAACGACCGCACCACGGAGGACGGCGATATTCTGCTCGTCGACGCGGCCTGCGAGTACTCCATGTACGCCGCCGACATCACGCGCACCTTGCCGGTAAACGGCCATTTCACGCCGCGGCAGCGCGAGATCTATAACATCGTGCTCGGCGCGCAGAAGGCGGCCATCGATGCCTTTGTCGCCGGCAAGTCGACGATCAACGACCGCGACCGCCAGGACCCGAATTCGCTCGACACGGTGGCCTACAACTACATCAATACCCATGGCAAGGACCTGCACGGCCAGCCACTGGGCCAGTATTGGCTGCACGGGCTGGGCCACCTGATAGGCATCGACGTACACGATCCCGCCAACTACCCGGTAGTGCTCAAGCCGGGAATGGTCTTTACCATCGAGCCGGGCATTTACATCCCCGAGGAGAAGCTGGGAGTGCGCGTCGAGTGCGACTTTCTGGTCGACACGCACGGAAAGCTGATCGATCTTGATGCCGGGCTGCCGCACACCCCGGATGAGATTGAAGCGGCGATGCGGGCGAAGTAAGAGGCAGAATGGATCCGCGCGACGCTATAGATTCGGGTCAGCTCGATGCGCTGAGCCGCACTTTCAGCGAACAGCTGTTGGCTTGCCTTGACGAGTGCGCGCGCGGGCGCCGGGGACTGTTCTCAGAGTACGTTAGCGACGACGGCGAGGAAGGCGGCTGGACTGAAGCAGCACGCCTGCGCGAGCTTGCGGTTGCGCTGCAAAACGTTCTCGCGCAGCACGACCGGCGGAACGCGCTCTGCGACGAGTTCCTCGACCTGTGCACCATTCACGGCGAAAGCCATCCCGGTGAGCGCAAGCTTGCGCGAACATTCCTGGAGCGGATTGAGCGCGGCGAAGTGGGAACGCCTGCGGAAAAGGAGCGAAGGCCCTGGTGATGCCCCGCTCTTTCTGGCTCTTGTCGCCGTATTCGCCACCATGACCGTGATTGCGATCGCAGCCTGGCAGCTGCGCAAGCAAACATCGAAGGCAACCGGACAAATCAGCGGCTGAGCCGGCGACGGCATTCCTACCACTGCACGCCCGGATACAGACTCGGCAGCCGGTACACGTGGAACTGGTCCGCGATGGGCGTCGTCGCCTGCCACACAATTTGCGAACCCTGCGGGTTCAGCTCCTGCACGATGGCCCCTTTGACCGCCGCGCAAAAGTTCACTTCGATATTGTTGTTGGCCAGCATCTCGGCGTTGCCTCCAAAGAAGCTGAAGTAGTTTGGCGGCGCAACGTAGTGCGTGATCATGGTTGCCGTCAAGTTGGCCTCATTGATTTCCAGAAGCGGCATGGTCGAGTAACATTGCGCGTTCGTGGGCGCGTAGGGCCGGCAATACACCTGCCCTGCCGGGAATATCCGGTCGTTCCCGTTGTCCATCATCCCGATGCGAAAGACGCCAGTGGTATTGGGCGTGAAGAAGCCCATTCCGTGCTGCGCGTAAAACCAGCCTGTCGGATCGGTCGCATTGACAAGCCTAAAGTCGCCGCCTTCGCCCAAACGCCACATGATGTCGCCCGAGCCCGTGCCATCGAGGAAGTTGACCTTGATCACCCAATTCTGGTGGCGCATCGAGAGCAGCAGATTGTGATCGTCCCTTGAATACAGCATTCCGTTGGAGTGCGTCCAGTCGGGGAAGTTCATGGGACGCCGGTTGATATCCAGATGATCGAAGGTGTTCCAGACCCAGTCGGGATTGAAGTTCCGGTCCACATCCACCAGCGCATCGCCGATCACGGCAGTCGCGCCCTTGGTTCCGGAGAGGCTGCTGAATTGCCGCACATAGGTCGCCAGCAGGACCAGATGCCCGTTCGTCAGCGGCAGCACCGCGTGGTGAAAACTCCCGAGATGGTAGACATTGCCTTCCGCATCGCGGAAGTTTCCCGCCGCGAGCTTCTGGTTCAAGGTCGTCATGTTCAGGCTGTTCACAGTGTTGCCTGCAAGATCGATCTCCCGAACCTCGTTGATCAGGCTGGGGCTCAGACCCGTAGTTATGGAAGAGAGGTAGGAGATCACCATCAGCAAATCGCCGTCGGGCAACAACTGGATGCCTTGGATGTAGTCGTTTGAACTGTGCGAATAGCTGTAGGTCCAGATTACATTGCCGTTCAGGTCGGTGGCGAAGGCTTGACTGTCGCTGGTCGGTTGAATCGTGTTCCACATTTCAATGCCAGGCTGCGGCGTTGCTCCACCCGCCGTAGAGACACTGACAGCTGAGGTCGCGGGGGGAGCGGCCGTCATGCAGGTGTGATCAGCGTCATTGTAGGTGGCGCCGTTGTACAGCGTCACTTGTGCCCGCATGTGATAGAGCGTCTGGCCCAGCATTCCGGCGACATAGATTTGCACGTCGCCCCCGTTCGCAGTGGGCGTAGGAACCTGCCATGTGTCCAGGCCGTAATTAGTCGTCGTCCCGAACTGCACGCTCATCTTTCCCGGGGCGGGAAGATAGAGCGAGTATTGCGCCACCTGCGGATTCCCAAGCTCAAAGGGACAGGTCACCTGGGCGGGCGCGATGATCGAGACTACCGCCGTGGCATAATTCTGCTGCGGCGACGCGGCCAGCGCCACCGTGACGGTCACATTTTCGCTCTGAGTGACTGTGGCCGGCGCGGTGTACTTCCCTGCAGCATCCACCGTCCCCGTCACGGTGTTTCCACTGGCTACGCCGTTCACCAGCCACTCTGTTTGACCTCCGCCCGCCACCGCCGCCGCGAACTGAAAGGCCTGTCCCGGCGCCAGCACCACATACTGCGGCGAGATGGTCACCGAGCCGCTTTGGCTCGCAGTTGGTGGCGGGCTGGTGGGAGGCTTCGGAGTCTGGGTTTCCGGCTGCGTCTGGGTGACGCGGAACGTGCCATTACACCCGGCCAGAAGCGTCACCGACGCGAGGCAGAGAAACGCCGCCTGGGGAAGTTTTGGGTGGTTGTCCATGCCTGTGGCAAGTGTCGAGCCCCTATTCGTCCGCGGTGGGCCCGCTTAAGAGTGAGAGCGTCAGGTTGCGTTGTACCTTGCGCTACCAGCGCACGCCAAAGGCCACAGGAATGATCTTCGTCCTGGCAGCCACAGTCGTAGTTCCCAGACCGTTCGGCTGAGTCGTAACCGCGGGCGAGTCGACATAGAGGTAGCGAGCTTCGAGAAAGAGCTTCGTCTTGCTGTCGCCGTACATGCCGCCCAACCTGCGCTGATAGCCGCCTCCGACATTGAAGCCGCCCTGATTCGAGGAGAAGTGGCCTACCACCTGGTTCTGAGTCACGTAGCCGCAGCCGTAGAAGTAATCGCAGTACAAAGACGGCACAGGATCAGTGAAACTCGTCACCTTGCGATAGAAGCCCCCGCCGCCGGTGATGTACAGATCATTATTCGACTTGGGGAACAGTGAGATCACCGGATCGAAGGTGAGTGACCAGATGTGCGCGTGGCCGCCCTGTGCGCCGGTCTCGGCGATCAGATTACCCGGCAGCTTAGCGTCCAGGAACTGGTACTCGATCAAGCCTGCAATCCGCTTGGAAAAGTTCAAGCCGCCGCCCACGGTAAACTGCCCGCCATAAGTGATCGAATTGCTTTGCGGAGCGTTGAATCCGCCACCAACTTCATAAGCGAGATTGTGGAGGAGCCCGCGTCTTCCGCCGCCTCCGTATCCTCCACTGTTTCCGTACTGGCCCGCGCCGTCTCCGCTGGATGCGAGTGCACCGGGGGCTGGGTCACCGGGCAGCGAAAACTCGGTAAGCTGCAAACCCGATGCGCTCAGCCCCGCTTGGCTGGAAGAGTACCCGGTAGTACTGGACTGATCCTGGGAGAGAGCGGACTGGGCAATCGCAACACAGGCGGCAAGCAGAACCGCAACCCAAAGAAAGCTGACGCGCCGAATCGGCGGCATCCAAAGTGTGAATGACATCACATTAACCTCAAGCATTGAATTTTGTGCAACTTCCGGGAAAGATACGCCTTTCAGTGAGTTAGACACGGAATGCTGGCAGAGGTTGCCTGAACGAAGGGGCAGTTTCCCTTTGGGTGGGATGTGTTCTGGTCCAGACTAGGAACCTGCCGCCAGAACGAGGCGGTGTTCCGATCCGCGCGATTTGACAGCGTCGATGGATCTCCAGCGGATCCTCAGAGCGAAGGCCGGATTGGTCACTCCGGCCTTGCTTACTATGTCTTGGCCCTCCGCCGCGCCTCATCCCTGAATATCGAACTGCTCCGGGTGCAGAGTTGGATCGCTCTTCACCAGCACGTTCTTGCCGACCAGCTCCTCGAAGTCGGTCAGCCAGCGGTTGCCGTTCGACTTGAGAACCTTCACCGTCTCAGGGTGCGCGCGCAGCATCACATCGGCGTTTTCAAAGTGCTTCCGCATCTTGCGCATCTCGATGTAGATCTCGTTGCACACCGTGGTCGGGCTCTTCACCATGCCGGTAGCCTGGCAAGTGGGACAGGGCACGCTGAGGGTCCGCTCCAGCGACTGCTTCACCCGCTTGCGCGTGATGGCCACCAATCCGAAATCGTTGAACTGCAGCACCTTGGTGGGCGCGCGGTCACTCTTGAGCGCCTCTTCGAGCGCCGCCATCACCTTAAAGCGGTTCTTGCGCTCGTCCATGTCGATAAAGTCGATCACGATGATGCCGCCCAGGTCGCGCAACCGGATTTGGCGCACAATCTCGGGCACGGCGTCGAGGTTGGTCTTGAGAATCGTGTCCTCAAGCCGCGCCGATTTGCCGACGTACTTGCCGGTGTTGATGTCGATCGCGACCAGCGCCTCCGTCTGGTTGATAACGATCGACCCGCCGCTCTTGAGCCACACCTTCGATCGCAGCGCCTTCGAGATCTCGTCCTGGATGCCGAAGTGCTCGAAGAGAGGAGTCTCCTTGGTGTAGAGCTTGACGCGGCGCACCAGCGAGGGCGAGAAGCGGTTGAGGAAACGGACGATCCGCTCGTAATCGGCCTCCGTATCGACCCAGATGTTGGAGAAGTTCGCGCTCACCTGGTCACGAAGAATGCGCTCGATGAGCGACAGGTCGTGGTAGATGAGAGCCGGCGACTTGGAGGATTCCGAGCGCTGCTTGATCTCATTCCAGAGATTCATGAGAAAGCGCAGATCGGCGCGAAGCTCTTCCTCCGACGCGCCTTCGGCCGCGGTCCTCACGATGAATCCGCCGGGCGCCTCGCCGCGCTCGTGCATCAGAACCCGCTTGAGGCGATGGCGCTCCTCGTCAGACGCGATCTTGCGGCTGACTCCCACGTGGGTCACTGTAGGCATGAAGACCAGGAACCGGCCAGGCAGCGCAATGTGGCTGGTGATTCGCGCGCCCTTCTTGGCGATGGGCTCCTTGGCGATCTGTACCAGGATCTCCTGGCCGGACTTCAGCAGGTCGGAGATAATCGGCAGGTCTGATGTCTGAGCGGAGCGGCGCGATGGTCCACGTCGATTGCCCTGGACTGCGCGGCCGCGCTGTCCGCGGCCTCCGCGTTCACGGCGTTCGCGGCCGGGCGCGGGCTGAGATCCCGTCGAGGCCTCTTCTTCCTCGCTTGCCTCGGCATCCTCTTCCTCGGCGCTCTTTTCGTCGAAGCTCCTCTGGATGCGGTGATCGAGGTGAGCCTCTTGAAACATCTCGCCCAGATCGCCGGTGCGGAGGTGGCTGGGAAGCGTCTGCTCTTCGTAATCGTCCGTGTCGTGCACCTCAGGCTTGTGCCGGCGCGGATGAGGCGTGGCCTCAAACTCCTCGCCTTCGATCAGTTCTTCCTCGACCACCCCGTTGCCGGGCGCATAAGTCGAAACCGGGGCCGCAGTCGTAGCTGATTTGCTGCCGGCGCTATCGCCGTCCTTCTTCTTCTTGCCGCCGAACCCAAACAGCCGGAACCCTATCGGCGAAGACGGATCGATGCGGTGGGATGCTGACGCATCCGCCTCCTCCCCCGGCGCCGAAGAGCTCTCCTTCGCGGTCGCGGACTCCGGTCGAGTAACTTCGGGGTCATCCGGCGCAGCGGACTCCTCGGAATCGGCATCGGTTGCGATGGTGCCTTTGGCGGTTTCCAACGCAGGCGCCTCTTCTTCGGAAAGTGGTTCGCTCGAGCCTGCGCCTAGGTCTTCCTCTTCGAATTCGAGTGCGGACTCTTGCCGTGCCGCAGCCTCGGCTTCGTGAAGTGCCGAGGGCGTAGACTCCTCAAACTCCTCAACGGCCTCTTCGTGCACAAGGTCAGTCGTGGGCGCAGCGTAGAAATCGCTTGGCGGCTCCTGATCGGCTTCGCGGCGAGGTTCCGGGCTGGCTTCGGCTGGCGGCTCGGGCTGGCGGCGATGCAGCGAGAGCGATTCGCCCGGCAACAGGCCGCTGCCGTCCCACCGGAGGGGCGCCTCAACCAGCGTCGAAGGCCTGAATGTGTGCGCCGGGCGCGATGGAACGGCTGTTTCCGGCGCGGTTCTTGGGGTTTCAGCGGACGCGCCACCGTACTTCGAAAGCGACTCGCCCGGTAGCACGAATGCCGCTGGAGCCTGATGCCTGCGCGGCGCGTGCGGAGCGGCGGGAGCCTCAGACGCATGAATCGCTGGCGCAAACTCGATTTTGGCCGGCGGTTCCGGCTCACTCTCCGTAACCGCACCTGATTCTGGCGGAGCTTCAGCTGGGACGCTCGGACCTCGGCCGCCACGGCGGCGCCGCCGGCCACGCCAGCGGCGTGCGCCAGGCTCTCCAGTTCCCTCAGCTTCTTCTGTCCGCACTGGAACAGCCAGGGATTCGGGAGCGGATGAGCCGGTGGTCTCCTCTGCCTCTTCCTCCGCTGGCCGGAATTCCTGACGCACTTCATGTCTGGGTTCTGCCTTCCGGCCGTGACGCGGGCTGCGTTCTTCCTGGCGGCCTCCTTTCAACCCCGTCGACGAGGTGGCCGCTCTCTGAGCATCGTCAGGGCCCACGGCTCCGTTGCGGTCGACCCCATGCGGATGTCGGACCTCGCGAGGAGCCTGGCCGGCTCCGCTAGCCGCCGCCTTTTCCAACTCGTCGGTCTCTTCCTGATCCTCGAGCTCGATGAAGTCGGTTACGTAGAGAAACGCATCCCGTTCCAGGCCGAGATCGACAAATGCCGACTGCATGCCGGGTAAAACGCGTGTGACGCGGCCGTTGTAAATGGAACCCGCGAGAGTGTACTCGTTTTCGCGTTCGTAGTAGATTTCCGCGAGTTGATCGTCTTCTAAAATCGCCAGCCGCGTCTCATGCGGCGTGCTGGAAATACAAATTTCCTTTGCCATCGTACCTTTCCGTCCGGCAGCTCAAGGCTGCCGGTACTCGCGGCAAGGTCGGATGGGGGCGCGCACAGTCGGCAAAGGAATGGATGGACGGATAACCTGGAGGGCGCTCGAGTTTGGGCCTCCATGTGAAGGCTTTTCCCAAGGGCGGCGAACCAATGCGGACGTCGAAGAAAACGAGCCGAACGGGCTGCTGTTTGCGGTGATCCGATTGCAGAGAGTTTGTGGCCACCAGTGCCGGCAAAATGGAAATAGCCGGCGGGGCCGTTCGACCTGCGGCAATTGCACGGAGGTTTCGCGCCTGGGAACCGGGGAATCTGTCTACCGAACTGCCCACGCGCTCCTTGCAATGTGCGAGCCGCAAATGATCTTCCCGTCTCTGCGTACTCATGAACCCAATCCTGCCGGGCGCGATCCATCGGGACCATGCCGGCGAAATGCTTGAAAATTCTTCTCTTGCGCTTCCTCGCGATCCCCCGATCGCTTGAGAGCCACACAAGAGCCAAACCTTTTGGACGACACCTCAACCGGATGGATCGAGATGCGTCAGTTAACGAACCGGCGCATGCGGACATTCATCGCCACTCCCAGCGCCAGGAACGTGAACAGCACCGAAGATCCGCCGTAACTCATTAAAGGTAAAGGGATTCCGGTGACGGGCATCAACCCGATGACCATGCCTACGTTGACCGCGATTTGAAAGGTCAACACAGCCACGATTCCCATGATAATGAGGGAACCGGGCAGATCAGCGGCTGTTTGAGCGTTTTGAATCAAACGCATCAATATAAGAAAGTATAGCAGCAGGATAGAAAACGCGCCCACAAAGCCGTGCTCCTCGCTGAAAGCCGCGAAGATGAAATCCGTATAGGGAATGGGCAGGAAGTAGCCCTGGGTCTGTGTTCCCTTTTCCAGGCCTTTGCCCCAAATACCTCCAGATCCTACGGCAATCTCTGACTGCAGCACCTGGTAGCCCGAGCCTCGGGGATCATTCTGCGGATTGACGAAGGCGGTGAGCCGCGCCTTCTGATACGGCTTCAGGAATCTGCCGCTTGACCACACTCCGCCGACCAGCACCGCGCCCACTGTGAGCAGGATCAGCGTCTGGCGGAGATTGATCCCGCCTAGAAACAAGCCGGCGATCAGGATAGGTGCGTAGGTGAGGGTCGTGCCCATGTCGGGCTGGATGAGCACCAGGATCATAGGAACGCCGACCAGACCGAAAGCCTTGAATATCTCCGTCCAGGTCAAGTTTCGGCCGCCCAAATTGGCGAAGTAGCGCGCCATGACAAGGACCAGCACCAGCTTTACCCATTCAGAGGGTTGAAATTGCACCGGGCCGATGCCGATCCAGCGCCGTGCGCCCAGGGCCTTGTGCCCCACGAGCTTGACCGCCACCAGAGCGAACAGGAAGACTCCATAGGCCCAGGGAGCCCAGTCAAGCAGGCGGTGGTAGTCGATTTTGGCGAAGATGAACATGCCGATGACACCAGCGCCGATAAAGAGCATTTGTTTGCTGCCGAAGCTCGCGAATCGGGTGTGCAGCGTTGTGGAATGGACCTCAAGTACCGAGACGGCGCACAGGGCCATTACCAAGCCCAGCAGCGTCCAGTCAAAGTCGCGAAAACTGAGGAAGCGGCGCAACGGCATGGCAGCTATGGCTCCTTCCGTTGCATGGGCAGCACTGCTCCCGCCCGCGAAGGAGTTCCACCAGAAGCTGCCGCCTGCGAAGCAGCAGGGCTGTTTCCGCGTTTCGGCGCCGGCTTCGCTCCCGGCATGTTCGCAGCTACAATGCCGTTGCCATCGACAAAGAAATGCCCGCCCTGAATTCGCGCCGCGGCGCGCGCGTCCGCAGATTTGTTGGCCCCGGTTTGGGAGTCCGGCACGGACCACACAGCGCCGACCTCAACGGGCGCCGCAGCCTTCGCGGGCGGCAGATTATGTGCCTCACGCCGCTTCTTGTTCACAAAGGCTGCCACCACCTCGGCCCCAATGCGCGCGGGATAGTAGCTGAACTCGCCGTTCTGCCACAGCACCGCCACGACCAGCTCGGGATTGCGCCGCGGCACCAAGCCCACAAACCACACATTGGGGTAAGTGCTCCGCCCCTTGTTGGTTTTCTCCAACGCCTCGTGGCTCATCTGCTGCGCCGTACCAGTCTTTCCCGCAATGTCGATGCCCTCAAGGTGTGCCGAGCCCGCCGTGTGATACAACCCCGGCTCCGTCACCTCGGCCATGCCGTCGGTAATGATTTCCCAGTTTGCCGGATCAATCGGAATATAGGTATCGCCCGATCCTGGAAAGCTATCCAGCAGCGACTTGCGGAAATCGGCGGGAAGCTGATCGGGAGACACCACGTGCGGCCGCACCAAGTGCCCTCCCGAGGCAATGCCGCCGATAATGCGCGCCAGTTGGATCGGCGTTGCCTCGATCGCCCCTTGCCCAATGGCCACGTCGAGCGTCTCGTCGGGATACCAGCGATGATGAAAGCTCTTGATCAGCCAATCCGGCGAGGGCATCAGTCCCGCCTGTTCTCCCGGCAGGTCAATCCCCGTCTTCTGGCCGTAACCGAAGGCGTTTGCGTATTTCACGATGCGGTCGATGCCCAGCTTATCGCCGAGCATGTAGAAAAACGTGTCGCAGGAGTAGGGAATCGCATTGTAAATGTTCACTGCGCCATGTTTTTCGTCGCAGTGGTGAAAGTATCCGTACGGACCCCATCCGCCGGTACAGACGATATGCATGTTCTGCGCAATACCTTCCTGAAGACCGGCCACGGACATGAGGACCTTGAAGGTCGAGCCGGGAGCAAGCTGCGCCTGAATCGCCTTATTCATCAGCGGGTGGTCAGGGTCGGTGATGAGCTTGTTCCAGTCGGCGCGGCCGATCTTGACGGCGAAATCGTTGGGGTCGAAGCTGGGGCGCGAGACCATCGCCAGAATGTCGCCGTTCCGCGGGTCCATGGCGACAATGGCGCCGTTGCGGTCGCCCATGGCGAGTTCGGCGGCGCGCTGCAGATCGTTGTCAATGGTGAGCTTCAGATCCTGCCCGGGGGTGGCGTGCTCGATTCCGAAATAGCCTACCTCGCGTCCGTGGCTGTCGACGACCACCTCGCGCGACCCGTCCTTGCCGCGCAGCAGTTCGTCGTAGGTCTCTTCCACGCCTGCCTTTCCCACCACGTCGCCCGGCTCATAGTAGGCGAAGCGCGAATTGTTCAGGTCGTCTTCGCTCACCTCGCCCACGTAGCCAATCAGATGAGCAGCAAAACCGTCGCGTGGGTACAGCCTACGCTCCTCGTCGATGGTTTCGAGCTCCGGCAGCTCGTTGCGGTGCGCGGCGATAAAGGCTTGCTCGTCGGCGGTGACGTCCTCTTTGATCGGAATCGGCTGATAGCCGGGCTCGGTGCGGTAACGGTGCAATGTGGCGCGCAACTGATCCAGGTCAAGATCCAGGCCGCGCGCGATCAGCGGCAGGTCCGCGTCCACACTGCGGCTCTGCTCGCGCACCAAAAAACAGGAGACCGACGGGTAGTTGTCAACCACGAGGCGGTTTTCGCGGTCGAAGAGCTTGCCGCGCGGTGCCAGGATCGGCTCTTTGCGAATGCGGTTCTGCTCGGCCAGCGCGCGATAGTTCTCCACGTTCAGCACTTGCAATCGCCACAGCCCCGCGGCCAGGGCCAACATCATCACAAGGATGGCGTATTGCACCACCGTCAGCTTGACTGTGGAGAGCTTTTCGCCGCGTGTGCTGCTTAAAACCATCGTCCTGCGCTTGCTTTCAGGATACAGCCACTTTCCATTTCATACCGGATTCTCGTCTCATAGGTTCGTGCCCAGCGCCTGCCCTCCATGAGTTCGCTTATGAGCCCCCAGCGCCTCATTCTCGCCGTCCCTGCGTCCCTCAATCCTTGATTTGCAGACGGTCGAGCAACGGAAACAGCACCAAAGCAATCAGCGAATTACCCACGGCGCGAAAAACCTCAGTCAGCCAGTTCCAGTCAATTGCGAGACCCAACAGGAAGCGGGTCACGAAAAGATAGATGGCGCTGGAGAGCAGGGAAAGTAGGAAGTTGAGCAGCACGCGGATGGTGTAATTGTCGACGTCGATGCGAATGCCCACGGAGCCCGCCAGAAAACCGACGGCCGTCTTAGAGATGCCGTTGATGCCGATGGCGTGTTGCGAAAGCGCATCTTCGAACAAACCCATGGCCGCACCCATCACGGTGCCCTGCATGGGATTGCGGCGGCCCAGCGCAAAGTAAATGGTGACCACGAGCGGCAGATCAAACCAGTCGTAGCGGCCGACGACGCGCGGCAGCCATGCCTGCAACACCAACGAACCAAGCGGAACCAGCGTGTAAATCAGAAGCGGATAGCGGCGGATCTCCATATCGCGCCGGGATTCGGCGCCGAGCACGGACATGGCTATGGATTCCTCCGCGGCGTCGTTTTCGGTGTGGAATTCGATGCTGGGGTAGCCGCGCCGCCGGAGCTCGTGGGAGCGGCAGAAGGATTCTTTGCTTTCGGTGTGGAGTTCGCTTCTGGCGGGGCACCGGAATCGTCATTGGCGGCGGGTGAGAACTCGTCAGGATGCAGCGGCTGTGGCGGCCGCGCAGCGGGATTCGGGTTGCTGCTGTCGTGCAAGGGCTGCTGATCAGGAGGCAGGTTGGGGTCCACGAGTCCGGGGAGCTTCTCCGCCATGATCTCCGAAGCCTTCATCTGATCCTTGATGGCCGTTGGCACAGCACTTTCTTCCGTCTGACTGGCGTTAATGTCCTGCTGCTCCTGGGGCGAGAAGCGCGGCTCGGTCGAAGTGATCACCAGCACCTCATCCAGGCGGTCAAGATGCGCGGCTGGCTTCACGATGACGTCGATGAAAGCGTCGCGGTCTGGATCGCGCTCCACCTTTTCCACCACTCCCACAGGCAGCCCGCGCGGGAAAATCAGGTCTCCTCCCGCGGTGAGCACGTGTTCGCCGGGCTGAATACGTTGATCGGCCAGGATGCCCACCACTTCCAGCCGGCCCGAAGCGTCGCCGCGAAGAATGCCTCGAATGCGTGTCGTCTCCAGAATCACACCCGCGCCGCTGGTGGGATCGTTGAC
The DNA here is from genome assembly GCA_963836525.1 of uncultured Acidobacteriaceae bacterium. Taxonomy (GTDB): domain Bacteria; phylum Acidobacteriota; class Terriglobia; order Terriglobales; family Acidobacteriaceae; genus Telmatobacter. The sequence goes on along the minus strand of CAWIJW010000003.1, from coordinate 351,056 downwards.
GGCCAGCACCTGCGCCGTATGGGGAAAGACATCTCGCACCTTGCCCACGATGCCGTCCGCCGTAATCACCGCCACGTCCGGCTTCACGCCATCGCGCGCGCCCTTATCGATGTAGAAGACATGCGAGCGGTCGCTGCCGCTGGAGCCGTAGACCTGTGCGGCCTGCGTGGCATAGATGTACCTCTGCTGGAAGCCAAGCATCGCCTGCAGCCGCTGGCCTTGGCGCGCATCCTCCAGCAGCGCGGCCTCCTCAAGCCGCAACCGGTCAACAGTCTTCTCCAGGTCCTGGTTCTGCTGGCGGACGTGCAGCAGGTCGATGTAATTGGCCCACAGGCTCCCAACTCCTGTGTTGCAGGCGTGAATCAGCCGCTCCGGAGGGGAAATCACCGCGTTGGCCCACAGGCGGATCAGGCGCACGCCGCTCGGATCTGTGGAGTCGAGAGTGCTCATGCCGCTGCTGGTCCGGCGCACCTGCACCGCCAAACCGGCGAGTTGCGCCATCAGGAGGGCCAACAGCACCACGAGGTTCCGATAGCGTGCGATGAACGATTCCATAAAAGCCAGAGATCAGAGATCAAGGATCAGTAGGCGGACGCGTTGCCGACGTTGCCGAAATCGCTTGCGTTTGCTCCTCTCAAGGCACCGGCTCCGCGCTTGGGGAGCAAGAACTGATCTCTGATCCCTGTTTCAGTCAATCTTGATCTTGCGCAAGAGCCGGAAGTCCGAGAGCATTTTGCCCGTGCCGAGAACCACGCTGGCCAGCGGATCGTCGGCCACGGAAACGGGCAGTCCTGTCTCCTCGCGAATGCGCCTGTCAAGGTTCTTGAGGAGTGCGCCGCCGCCAGTCAGCACAATGCCGCGATCGCTGATGTCGGCCGAAAGCTCGGGCGGCGTACGCTCCAGTGCCACGCGAATGGCGTTCATGATCACGGCGATGCACTCGCCTAGCGCCTCGCGGATCTCGCTGTCGTCGATGGCAATGGTCTTGGGCACTCCCTCGATCAGGTTGCGCCCCTTGATCTCCATGGTCAGCGGCTTATCCAGCGGGAATGCCGATCCGATCTCAATCTTGATCTGCTCGGCAGTGCGCTCGCCAATCAGCAGGTTGTATTTCCGCTTCAGGTAATTGGTGATGGCCTCGTCCATCTGGTTGCCGGCCATGCGTACTGAGCGTGAGTAAACAATCCCCGAGAGCGAAATCACCGCGATGTCGGTCGTACCGCCGCCAATATCCACCACCATGTTGCCCGAGGGTTCGGTAATAGGCAGCCCCGCGCCGATGGCCGCCACCATGGCCTGCTCCACCAGATACACTTCGCTGGCCTTGGCGCGGTAGGCGGAGTCCTCGACGGCGCGCTTCTCCACCTGCGTGATCTCTGAAGGCACGCCGATCACGATCCGCGGATGCACCAGCATCTTGCGGTTGTGCGCCTTCTGGATAAAGTAGTTGAGCATCTTCTCCGTGATTTTGAAGTCGGCGATCACGCCGTCCTTCATGGGCTTGATGGCCACAATGTTGCCGGGCGTGCGCCCCAGCATCTCCTTGGCCTTGTTGCCCACGGCCTCCACGTCGCCGGTGTTTTTGTTGATGGCTACAATCGACGGCTCATTGACCACGATGCCCTTGCCGGCCGCATAAACCAAGGTATTGGCGGTGCCCAGATCGATGGCCAGATCGCTGGAGAACATGCTGAAAAGCGAGCGAATCCCGTGGGATCGCGACGAACGGGAGTGGTATCCATTCAAAGACATGGAAAAATCGAATCAACCTCAAAGTCTATTGTACGGCCAGTTGCCTTTGGCCGTAGCGATTGGCTGCCAACGGAGGGAACGAGCGTACCCTCGAGCGTGCCGGTTTAGTAAACGGGAGCATGCAACGGCCCGCCGGAGCTCCCCGGCTGGTCGGAACAGTCCCTCCGGGGGTACGCTGTTTGGCGGATTCAGTTGCGGTCGGGCAAGGGGCCGGCAGCGCTAAGACGGCCTTCTGACCCCTAATGACTGTCCGCTGTGCACTGTCTTTCGAGGCTCTCATGACCTATGGGACTTACCACAACCTAATTGGCGGCCAGTGGCTCCCGGCCGCAAGCGGTAAAACCATCCTCAACCTGAACCCGGCCGATCATGCTGACGTAGTGGGTGCTTTTCCGTCCTCGCACGCTGAGGATGTTGCCCTGGCTGTTGCCGGGGCGAAGAAAACCTTCGCCACCTGGCGGCTGGTTCCCGCGCCCAAGCGTGCCGAGATTCTGCTTCGCGCGGGAAATCTGCTGCAACAGCGCAAGGAGCAGTACGCCCGCGAAATGACCCGTGAAATGGGTAAGGTTCTGGCCGAGACGCGCGGCGACGTGCAGGAAGCCATCGACGAAGCGTTTTACGTGGCGGGCGAAGGGCGGCGGCTCTTCGGCGTCACTACCCCTTCCGAGCTCCAGAACAAGTTCGCCATGAGTGTACGCATGCCGGTGGGCGTCGTCGGCCTCATCACTCCGTGGAACTTCCCCATGGCCATTCCGAGCTGGAAGCTCTTTCCCGCGCTCGTCGCCGGCAACACCTGTGTCATCAAGCCGGCCACCGACACGCCACTCTCCACCTACAACCTGGTCCAGACGCTCGTCGATGCCGGCCTGCCGCCGGGAGTGGTCAATATCGTCTGCGGAACCGGCTCGACTGCCGGCGCGTCGCTGGTCGACCATCCCGACGTGCGCGCCATCAGCTTCACCGGCTCCAGCGCCGTGGGCTCGCTGGTGGCGCAACGCGCGGCGGTCACCTTCAAGCAGGTCTCGCTCGAGATGGGCGGCAAGAATGCGCAGATCGTCCTCGACGACGCCAATCTCGACCTAGCGCTCGACGGTGCGCTCTGGGGCGCCTTCGGCACCACCGGCCAGCGCTGCACCGCTACCAGCCGAATCCTGCTGCAGAAGGGAGTTGCCGGGGAGTTCACGGCGAAGTTCGTCGAGCGCGCCCGAAAGCTCAAGGTCGGCAACGGCCTCGATGAGTCGGTCGAAGTTGGCCCGCAGGTGAATGCCGCTCAACTCAAGACTTCAGCCAAGTACGTCGAGATCGCGCAGCAAGAAGGCGCCGAACTCCTCTGCGGCGGCCGCACCCTCACCGGCAGCGCGTACGCGCACGGGACCTTCTTCGAGCCCACGGTGTTCGCCGCTGTCACGCCCGGGATGCGCATCGCGCGCGAGGAAGTCTTTGGCCCCATCGTTGCGCTCATCGAATTCTCTAGGTTCGACGAAGCCGTGCAAATCTCGAATTCCATCGACTACGGCCTCTCGACGGCGCTCTACACCCGCGACGTGAACCGCGCCTTCGCCGCGATTCGCGATTTAGAAGCCGGCATCACCTACATCAACGCCCCCACCATCGGCGCTGAGGTGCATCTGCCCTTCGGCGGCGTCAAGCACACCGGCAACGGGCATCGCGAAGGCCTCGGTGCCCTCGATTTCTTTACCACGTGGAAGGCCGTTTACGTCGACTACTCCGACAAGCTCCAGCGGGCGCAGATTGATAATGCGGAGTGACTTCGACCAGAACCGTAGGTTCGAATACCAACTCGGCCTCACGCTCTTTCTGAAAATGCCGTAGAATCTCCACATCTTCCCCAGCAGCCGAGGTCAGGATCGGAGAGCAGGACATTGCGCACGCCAGCCTCCTCTGTCACGCGTCGAAGATTCCTTCAGGGAGCCGCACTGCTCGCCGCCCCCGCGGCCCTTCCGGCCCAACCCGTGCCTGGCAGCTTCGCGCAGCAGGACGAAACACTCCGCACTTGGTACGAGAAGCGCGCATTAGCGCTGGCAGGCGTTCGAGCCAACGATCCCGCCGCATTCCGTGACCTGATGGCCGAGTGGCCTACCCTGTACCCACCGTGGACCGGCCGGCTCGACGAGTATGACGCAGAGCACTTCGGTCCGCTGTTGGCAGTGAGCGACGAAGGCGAGAACGCGGAAACCATCGCGCAGGCAGCGTACGCCTCAGCCAAAGCCCGAGCCCTGCACCCTGCAGCACCCATGCCGCTCGGCGTCATGATCGACGGCGAGCGCATGGTGAGCGCTGGCGAAGGTCCCATCGGACCCGATGAGTACGCGAAGTTGATTGCTGCTGCGTTCGAGCGCACGCTCTGCTCCACGAATGTAGGGGTACGAGTGAACGCGCGGCTCTACCGTCTGCTGCCGGAGTTTTCCATCGCCGACGCCGCGCAGGACGAAGAGAAGTGGCTGGTGCGTGTCTTCGCCGCCTTCGAGCCGTTCTTAAAGACTCCTGACGGCGTTCCACGGCCGCTCACAATCCGCCTCATTGTCGAACCCTCCGATGCGCCGGCAGCCATATCCAAGCTGATCGCAAAGCTTGAAGCTGCCCGCAGTCGAGGACTCCTCGGTCCCGCCTCGCTTCACAAGGTCTCTCTTCTATCCATCGCGACCGGAGCGATCCGCGAGGACATCACGACCGAAGAGATCAAGCGCGTCCTTTCCATCGCCGCACAGGCCGGCGTGCCGGAGGTTGCGATTGACGGCGACCTGACCCTCTCGGCGCGCCAGCGCATGAGCGTCGCATCGCTACTAAACGTCGTTGACGCAACCACTCTTCGCGAGCTCTTCATTGCTGCCCGACAGCAAAAGGTGTGTCTCGCATACCGTTACCAGGTGGATGCCGACTCCGCCGCGCGGACCATCTGGACCGGCCTGCAGGCTGCGCGATCTTTCGGATTTACGGCTGGCAAATATGGCCTTGTGCCGCTCACGCTCGACGAGCAGGAGCACGTGGTCGCGCTCATCAGCCGCTGGACTGAAGGCTGGACGGCGGTTCCTGCATTTTATGTCGATACGCCACTCATCACCATAGACGATGTCTTCGACGCGTCGCGTTGCGTGGAGGCGGCGCTGCTCTGGATGGAAAAGGTGCGTGAGGCGGGCGCCAGGCTCGCGCTCTTCGACTGCCCCGACCGGCTCGCCGGCCGGCATCTGGTGCGCGACAGCCAGCATCCGGAAGGCGTTTTGACACTGGAACAGATTGCAACGCTGGATCGGCGCGGCAAGGAGCTGGGTCTCAAGCTCATGTGGTCGGGCGGAATCACGGCACGGCTGGCGTTTGCTCTCGGCGCGGAGCGAGTTTTTGCCATCTTCTCCACGGGCGCGGCCTCGCGGCAGGTTCCCGTGCACGGCAGTTTTCTTGACGATCCAGACCTGCCTAGTGAAGGCGCGCCCACCGAGCTTGGTGTGCGCCGCGTTCATGCCGCCCTGCAAGCCGGATTCCTCGCTGCCGCACTGTGCCAGCGTAACCCGAGGTTGGCCAACGATGTGAGCGAACGCGCGCAACAACTTCTCGCCGCCATTGACGCGCAGAATGGCGTGGAGAACGCTCTGGCAGCGCTCAACGATTCGCTTGTCCGCGGCTGGACCGCGCAATGGACGAAGACCTCAGCGGGCGGCGCCATTGGAGCGCCTCGTCTCGATGCGCGCTAGTTCTTCCCATCCAGTACATCCCTGAGCGCGAAGCTCGTTTCCAGCCTTATCACGCCCGGCAGGCGCGACAGCTCGTTCTGGTGCAGGCGGTTGTAGTCGTCGATTCCGGCTACGCGAGCCACCAGAATATAGTCGTATTGGCCGGCCAGCAGGTGGCAGCTCACAATGTCGTGGCAATGACGCACGGCCGCCTCGAACGCGCCAAGCACCGCGGCCGACTGCCGCTCCAACGTGACGCGGATGTAGACCGTCATGTGCTTGCCGAGCAGCCGGTCATCGATCACGGCGCGATAGCCGCGGATGGCGCCCGATGCCTCCAGCGCCAGAATGCGGCGCGAGGCTGCCGACGCCGACAGGCCCACCGCTTCGCCCACCTCGTAGTTCGTGGCCCGCCCGTGGCGCGCCAAATAGCTCAAGATGGAGGCATCCAACTCGTCCAATCCGGCCGCTGCGGCGCCGGAGATTCCCGTTTCTGCAGCCGCTTCGGTTGATTGTTGCGCAAGAAGGGCATCGATTTCACGTTTTGTTCCCATTCCACTGTTTTATCACAAAGTTTGCACACATTGGAAGCCATTTGCGCCGTAGAATGCCTTTCAGTCGGAAGCCTGGCGACCGCACGCCGCAATCAAGCCCTCCCCACACGGCGCGTCAGCTTCCGAGCAGCAGCCCTCCCCCAGGGGCCCTGAAACAAGAGCGGAAATCGCCCCGCTCGAGGAGAAGCAGCCGTGATCATCGGCGTTCCCAAAGAAATTAAGGACAACGAAGCCCGCGTCGGCGTTACTCCGGCGGGTGTGAAGGCGCTCTCCGAGGCCGGTCACACCGTGCTCGTGGAAACCCAAGCCGGCGCGCAGTCCGATTTTCCCGATGCGGAGTACCAGAATGCCGGCGCGGAGATCGTCGGCGACGCTGGATTTGTTTGGGGCAAGTCCGAAATGGTCGTCAAGGTCAAGGAACCTATCGAGCCGGAGTACCGCTTCTTCCGCGACGGACTGGTTCTGTTCACCTATCTGCACCTGGCGCCGCTACCCGCACTCACTGACAAGCTGCTCGAATCCAAAGTCATCGGCATCGCCTATGAGACGGTGCGTGACCGGCAGGGAACTCTCCCTCTGCTGATGCCCATGAGCGAGGTTGCGGGCCGCATGAGCGTGCAGGTCGGCGCGAGCTATCTCGAAAAGGAACGCGGCGGGCGCGGCATCTTGCTGGGCGGTGTCCCAGGCGTGCCGCCGGCGCATGTCACGATTCTTGGCGGCGGGGTTGTGGGCACCAATGCGGCCCGGATCGCGCTCGGCTTCGGCGCCAAAACCACGCTGATCGAGGTCAACCTGAACCGGTTGCGCGAGCTGGACGACATCTTTGGTGGGCGCCTCTACACGCTGGCCTCGAACAGTTACAACATTGCCCAAGCCACGCGCGAGGCGGATCTTGTCATCGGTGGGGTGCTGATTCCCGGAGCCACGGCTCCCAAACTCGTCACGCGTTCCATGGTGTCCCAGATGAAAAAGGGCGCCGTGATAGTCGATGTGGCCATCGACCAGGGCGGCTGCGTGGAGACGGCGAGGCCAACGTCACACTCCAACCCCAGCTTTGTGGTGGATGGCGTGGTTCACTACTGCGTCACCAACATGCCGGGCGCAGTGCCGCACACCTCCACCTTAGCGCTCACCAATTCAACCTTCCCTTATCTGCTGCGGCTGGCCAACCTTGGCGCTCGCGAGGCGCTCCGGCAGGATGCGGAACTGACGGAAGGGCTGAATACCTGGCTGGGCACACTCACGCATCGTGGCGTCGCCGAAAGCCAACTCCGGCCCTGGACGGCTGCGGCGAGCATCATTGCCTGATCCCTTCGGCGCTGGTTCGCGAGGCTGCGGCGCCGTTGACGCTTAGCAGAATTCCCTTGACACGCTTATTGTGCATTTGTTAGCTTCCTTCCGCGGAAAAAGACTCAGAGAATCCACCGCCAAATACAGCTTCTCCGGAGCCAATTGCGCGCCGGTGTGACTCGCGTGTGTTTGGGGTGGATTTTTTGTCTTTAGCGGACTTTTCACGGTGCGTTTTTCGGAGTGTAACGGACGTAACCAAGGATGGCATTGAATCGTTGCGCAATCTACGACTCACGGTGCTTTCTCAAGCCTCGTGCCCATCGGAAGGTGTTCCCGAAGTGGCGGACCACTGCACACTGCATCCCGCAAGCGAACACGTATCTCCAGGGCCTGGCGTTGTCATTCGTGTCAGCTGAACGGTTGTGGTTTCCGATGCCGGAGATTACGAAAAACGCAATAGCCCTGACAAACAGGGAAGACACTCAACAGCTGTTGAAACAAGAGCATTGGGAGGCAGTATGAACTCGACAAATCGATCTGTGGGGCAAAGATCCGGAACCGACTGCAGGACGAAATGCGGGATTCGAGGTTTCGGTTGGATTTTCCTGGCAATGGCGCTTCTGTTGATGATTCCTTCGCGTGCCGCCTTTGGCCAGTACGACAACGGCAGCTTGGTTGGGACCATTCGCGACTCCAGCGGTGCCGCTGTTCCGAATGTGACCGTGACGGTCACCAATGACGCCACAGGCGTTGCCTCGGTGGTCAAGACCAACGACACGGGTGACTATGAAATCCCGTCGCTGCGTGTCGGCGTTTACACCATCTCCGCAAGCGCTACCGGCTACGCCATTGCCGAGGCTAAGCAGATCACCGTCTCGGTCGGCGCACGTGAGCGCATCGATCTTGTGCTGAAGGTTGGCGCGGCCCAGGCCACAACGGTTGAGGTAAGCGATGTCGCGCTGCAGCTTCAAACTGAGTCGAGCCAGCGCGACCAAACCATCACGAGCTATCAAACTGAGGCTCTGCCGCTGGTGAGCCGAAACTATTCCGACCTTATCGATTACGTCGTCGGCGCACACGGAGCCCCGGCCGATGCGACCACCACACAGGTCACCTCGTTTACGCGCGCCGGATCGTTCAACGTGAACGGCCAGCGCAGCATGTTCAACGACTACATGATCGACGGAATGGACAACAACTCCTACAACGAAAGCAACCAGGGCTTCGACAACCAGATCATTCAGCCTCCGCCGGACTCCGTCGCCAACTTTGAAGTGATCACCAACAACGAGAGCGCGGAATTCGGCCGTTCTTCCGGCGCCACCGTCAACGTGGCCACCAAAAGCGGCACCAATCAGTTCCACGCCACGCTCTACGAGTTCATCCGCAACACAGATCTGAACGCATTTGGCTACATCAAGCCCATCTCCACCAACGCCGTCACTGGCGCTGTCTACCCGTTTTTTAAGCCGATTTTCAACCGCAATCAGTACGGCGTCAACTTCGGCGGGCCGATCATGAAGAACAAGTTCTTCTGGTTCCTCGATTACGAGGGTTTCCGGCAGAAGCTCACGCCGACGGTCATTGATACCGTACCCACCACGAACGAGCTCAATGGCCAACTGGCCGTCGCCGTGCAGGACCCGTGGCACCCAACTGTTTCCATACCGGCAGGCACGCCGTATACAAGCTGGCCCGCCCAGGCCAAGGCCGATGCCGATTCGACCTCATTGGTGATTGCAGGACTGTTCAAGGCCGCGCTGCCCGGCAAGTGCACGGTGACTGCCGGTCTATCCACAACGGGCGTGGCCACCAACGACTGCCCTTTGAACGCGCCTTTCACGGACCACGCTGACAAGGGCGACCTTCGCCTGGATTTCCAACAAAGCGCGAACACGTCCTGGTTCCTCAAGGTCAGCGATCGCAAAGAGGTTGGCAAGAACTATAACCTTCTGCCCGAGCCCATTGATATGCAGACCAACGGGCATATCCTGATCCACGATGAGCAGATCGCGCTCGGCTTCAACCATGCGATAAGCACCAACAAGTTCCTGGATGCGCGCCTTGCGCTCTCTGGCACCACTGCCGGCAAGTGGACGTTCGCGGTCGGCAGCACCGCATTCCCCGCAAGCGACATCCCGGGCCTGCCGACCATCGCGAATGTCTCCGGCGGCCTGCCCTCGATCGCCATCTCCGGCGGTTTCAACTCCTTTGGCCGCCAGAGCACGAACCCGCAGTGGCAGAATCCATCCCTGCTCGACCCCAAGGTGAACTACACCTGGGTCAAGGGCCGGCACTCGCTCAAATTCGGCTATGAATACGAGAAGGTCTGGCAGGAAATCCAGGACTCGAACCCGCTGTATGGCTCCTTCACCTTCAATGGCGCCTATAGCGCCTGTACTTCGGCTGCGTCGGGGGGATCGGGTTGCACCAGCGCCACCGTGGCCGACACCTATTGGGCAGACTTTCTCTTCGGAGCAAGCAAAGCATACTCGCTGGCCACCTACTTCCTCACCCACGTCTTCCAGACCATGGATAGCGCCTACGCGCAGGACGACTTGAAGGTGTCTTCGAAGCTGACCCTGAATCTTGGACTTCGCTGGGAGTACGGTTCTCCCTGGTGGGAGCGAAACAACCACATCTCCAACTTCAACCCCGCCACCGGCACCATGTGGACGTTGACGCCCGGCTACACGACAGCAATGTCTCCGCTGTGCGGCGGTGTTCCCTGCATCGCTCCCTACAGCGGCAGCGGAGTGTTTGGAAAATCGCTGGTGAATCCCAACCTGAACGATTGGGCGCCGCGCATCGGCTTCGCCTGGGCACTGACCAACTCGATCGCAGTCCACGCCGGCTACGGCACCGCATTTATCCACTATTGGCGCGCCGGCTCGGGCAACAACATTGCCATTAACGCGCCCTTTGCGCTCTATGTTTCGGTCACCAACCCGGCGGCGGTCTCGGCCGGCCTTGCTTCCACCCCCGGCTACCAGAGGGTTTCGGCAGGCTTCCCCACAGGACTGGCCACCACCTTCAGCGCCGGTACCGACAACATCGATTCGATACCACCAAATACGAAGGATGGCTACGCCGAGAGCTGGTTCCTCAGCGTCCAGAAGAGCCTGGCCAAGAACATCCTTGTCGACATCGCCTATGTGGGCAACCACGGCGTTCATCTGCAAGGCTTTATCAACGCCAACCAGAAGAACCCCGCGAACGGCTTTGCCCGTCCCTACCCGAACTGGGGCGGGTACTTGTACAACACGACCACCTTCAACAACGGCGACATCACCCAGGCTCTGAGCGAGTTCCACTCCAGCTATCACGCTCTGCAGGCCCGCTACGAGCAGCGGTATACCGGCGGCTTGACCTTGCTGAACTCCTTCACCTGGTCCCACGCCATGGATAACGCCTCGTCCACCCTCGAGGCCAACACGCCGTGTCCGCAGAATGGCTACAACATCCAGGCCGACTACGGCCAATCGGACTACAACCTGCCCATGACCAACGTCACCACGCTGGTCTACGACCTGCCATTCGGGCAAGGGAAACGATTCCTGAACACGACCGGATTCGTAAATGCGGTGCTGGGCGGATGGCAGATCAGCGGCGTGAACACGATGCAGGCCGGCACACCGTTCAACATCCAATATTCGCCGGCCGCAGCAAATGCCGTTTCACCGATGCTGACCCAGAACTGGCGCGGCTTTGCTGCATATCGCCCTAACCTGGTTCCAGGAGTCCCCTATATCCAGAAAACGCTGCTCTCCAACGGGACGGTTCAATGGGTCAACGCGGCAGCTTTAACGATACCTTCAACCTATGTGGGCAACGTCGCCGCTAACGGCCCGTCGAGCCCGTTTGGCAACCTGCCCAAGAACTACGGCCGTTCGCCTGCGTTCTACGAGACCGATTTGGACTTCAACAAGAAGTTCAACACCCCCGTGGAGCGGATTAAGATCGAGTTCCGCTCCGAGCTGTACAACATCTTCAACCACACCAACTTCTACCTACCCGGCGGCTCGGGCGGCGGTACCGTTTCCGGTACTGCCAACAACACCTCAGCGCCCACCAGCATCGGCGGCGGCATTATCACCGGCACGTTGGAGCCGCGCATTGTCCAGTTCGGGTTGAAAGTGACGTTTTAACCCGCATCAAACAGGTCTGCCGGCCACCGAAAACGTGGCCGGCGCATCCTGCAGGTTTTTCGATTCACCGCAAGGCAGCTCTCAAGCTGTCTGAGCGGAGAGAGCCGGATTCCGGCACGATAAGCTGGAGCCGGCAGCACGCCTGCATTGGTGCGGCGCTGTTGCATCAGAGACCGCGGCGATTCGGCCCGCGGATCACGCCCTCTTAGAGACTAGAGTCTGGGCGGAAAAACAGCAATTCACCTTGATCGAAGGCGGCGCGCCGGCTCGCGAGTACTTCAGCGCATTAGCTCGGAGTGCGTCGAGTTGCGCCTTGCCGAGGGTTGTGTTGTTCTCCGTCAGCTGATCAACAGGAAAGGAATTAGAGGCGTGACCACGAGACAAGAAATTCTCAGCGAGCTGGGCACCGCAGCGCAGCCGTGGGACGTGTTGGTCATCGGCGGCGGGGCCACTGGCTTGGGCGCGGCGGTGGAAGCGGCGGCCCGAGGCTACCACACACTGCTGGTGGAGCGCTCGGATTTCGTCAAGGAGACCTCGAGTCGGAGCACCAAGCTCGTGCACGGCGGGGTGCGCTATCTCGAGCAAATGAACCTGACACTCGTCCTCGATGCCTTGCGCGAGCGGGGCCACATGCTGCGGAACGCGCCTCATCTGGTCCACGATCTTTGTTTTGTCGTCCCTGCTTACAGCTATTTTTCTCTTCCTTACTATGGCGTAGGTCTCAAAATCTATGAGAGGCTTTCGGGCAGATTATCCTTCGGCCGGTCAGAGTTGCTCTCCCGCAAGAGCACACTGGAAAAGCTGCCGGGAGTTACAGGCGAGCACCTTCGTGGCGGCATTCTCTATCACGACGGCCAATTTGACGACGCCCGCTACGGCATCGCGCTTTTGCGCACCTTCCAGGATCTCGGCGGAACTGCCATCAACTATGTGGAAGCAACGGGCTTGATTGAGCGCGGCGGCAAAATCATTGGCATCAAGGCGCGCGACCGCGAAGACGGCGCTGACTTCGACGTCCAGGCCAGGGCGGTTGTCAACGCTTCTGGAGTTCACGCCGAAGAAACCCTTGCACTTGACGGCCGGCCGCGCGGCTCGTTACTGGTCATCAGCCAGGGTTCGCATTTCGTTTTGCCGCGTTCCTTCCTGCCAGGAGATACCGCCCTCATGATTCCCAAAACGGCCGACGGGCGCGTCCTCTTCGCGATCCCCTGGCTTGGCGCGCTCATCGTCGGAACCACCGACGTACCTGTTGACGGAACGTCGCCTGAACCGCGCGCGCTCCCGGAAGAAAAAGCGTTTCTGCGCGATCATATTGCCCGCTACCTGGGCCACGCGCCTCGCCCTGAGGAGATTCTCAGCGTGTGGTCGGGTCTGCGCCCATTGGTTCGCAAGGGCGGCATCAAAACCTCAAAGCTCTCGCGCGACCATACGATCCTGGTATCCGCCTCCGGCCTGATTACCATCACCGGCGGAAAGTGGACAACCTACCGCCGCATGGGACAAGACACCATGGATCGTGCTGCGCAAGTTGCCGCGCTTCCCAAACGATCCTCGCCGACCCTGGACCTGAAGCTCCATGGCTGGACCCCGGAAGCCACCACCGCGAACTCTCCGTGGGAGTGCGTTTACGGATCCGACCTGCCCGCGCTTCGTGCGCTGTCCGCCGAAGATACCAGCTTGGACTGCCTGTTGCACCCGCGCCTACCCTTCCGGCTCCGCGAGGTGGTTTGGGCGGCACGATACGAAATGGCGCGAACGGTTGAGGATGTGCTTGCCCGCCGTACGCGCGCTCTCTTCCTCGATGCGCGCGCCGCCATGGAAGCTGCGCCCGCAGTCGCCAATCTGCTGGCGCGGGAGCTGCACCGCTGCGACGCTTGGACGGCAAACGATCTGCGGAGTTTTCAGGAAACCGCGAAAGGCTATCTCTACGAGGAGTGAGACGCTAGGCATTTTGCTCGGCAACGCGCCGCTTAGCCGCAACTTCTTCGGCGCACATCAAGCAGGAAAGGGCGGCCGCAGCGGGCTGTCCTTTCTTGATGACGATTCGCCCCGCAAGAGGTGCGATGGGGACTTCATGAACTGGAATCCGCCAATCCTCCGGCCCGCGCCGCACATTCAGAGGATTCCCATCGAGCAAGCGCAGTGCCTCTATCCGAAAATGCGCTGGCAGATTCTGGAATCGACCTTCATCGGCTACGCAACGTTCTATTTTGTCCGAAACAATCTTCCGGTTGTCTCCAAGGAGATGGGCTTCGCCCTGCATTACAGCAAGGAACAAGTGGGAAACATCCTGGCGGCCACTGCCCTCGCCTATGGCATCGGCAAGCTCTTCATGGGCGCGTGGTCCGATCGCAGCAATCCGCGTTACTTTATGCCGCTGGGATTGCTGCTCACCGCTCTGTGTAACTTTGCTTTCGGCGCCGTGAGCAGTTATCCGGTGCATCTTGTGCTGTGGGCCTTGAACGGACTGGCGCAAAGCATGGGCTGGGCGCCGTGCGGACGTTCCGTGGGTCATTGGTATAGCGTGAGCGAGCGGGGAACGAAGTTTGCCTTCTGGAATGTCGCCCAAAACCTGGGTGGCGGATTAACCGGACTTCTTGTCGCCTACACGACTGTTCTGTTCGGCTGGCGCTCCGCCTTCTATGTTCCCGGGGTCCTCGCCATCCTCTGCGCCATCTATCTGCTCATCAGGCTCAGAGATACTCCGCAATCGGTAGGTCTGCCCCCCATCGAGGAGTGGCGAAACGACTATCCCGCTGGCGTCCGCAAAGAAATGGAACAGGAGTTAGGCACTGCCGACTTGCTGACGAACTACATCTTCAGGAACGGTTATCTTTGGCTCTTCGCATTTGCGAACTTCTTCGTCTATATCGCCCGATACAGCATGCTCGATTGGGGGCCGACCTATCTAAAGGAAGTGAGGCACGCCAGCCTTGGCCAAGGCGGCGTGAGCACGGCGGCGCTCGAGTTTTCGGCGATCTTCAGCACCATCCTGATGGGTTGGCTCTCCGACAAAATGGGCGGACGGCGCGGCATGATCGGCGTTTTGTGCATGATTCCCGTGCTCCTGTCTTATTTGGGAATCATCTACGGACCCACGAATAAGTTATGGATCAGCCTCGGCTTATTCGGCGTGATTGGTTTCTTTGTTTATCCCACGATATTGCTGCTAGTGGTGAGCGCGCTGGACTTCACGTCGAAGAAAGCTGTGGGCACCGCGGCTGGTTTCTTGGGTCTTTTCGGTTATCTGGGCCGAATGGTTGAAGGCGAGGGAATTGGCCTGTTGGCCCAGCGCTATGGCTGGACCGTGGCGCTTCATGCGATCGTCGTCGCAACTCTCTTGGGAATCGTCCTGCTTTCGTTTACGTGGAAGCTGTCGCCGCACCAGGCGAGCAGAAGATAAGAACGTTCCGCCTAAACCTGCGCCCGTTACGGTTGTGCGTCCGGCGGGACAAGCAGCGTAAGCGAGTGCGGCACGACTTCGAGCCGCACCGGCAGTGAGCCCAAAAACTCTCCGTCCGCCTCGACAAAGAGCGCATCGCTCGAGCCATTTCGTGCGCGGCATTCGATCGACGGCGTGTCCAGCAGTTCCACTGCGTGGTTGAAGGTGTGCCGTCCGGCGATCGCCGCGAGCAGAAACGAAAGGTAACGCAAGCGGCTTTGCGTCTTGAATGCCAGCAGGCTCAGGCTGCCGTTGCGCAAACTGGCGCCGGGAGCAAGTGTGCGCAAGACCCCGCCAAACGAGCGCACGCGCACAGCAAGCAACTGCGAAACCTCCACGATGCGCTCACCGCCATTCCCATTCGACGGCAGAACCGCTTCAAAAAGCGGAAAGGAAGAAGTGGCCCACGTCCGCCACGCCTCGATCAGATAGAGAACATATCCTAGCCGCCGCTTGAGCCGCGTATCCAGCCGCGACATCAACAGGGCATCGGCCCCGATTCCCGCCGCTACGATGAAGTAGCGCGCGCCGGGTTTGCCCGTGTTGTCGTGGTAGTGGACGCGGCCTACGGACACCCGCACCCGCGCGGAATCGAGCAGTTTGCGTGCTACTTTACCCGGCGGCGCGATCAATCGCAAATCCGAAGCCAGCGCGTTGGCTGTGCCCAGCGGAACTACGCCGAGAGCAACGTCGGTTCCCACCAGGCTCTGCACGACCTCGTGAGCTGTGCCGTCGCCGCCGCAAGCCAGAATCGTATCGAAACCCTCGCGCACTGCTTGCCCCGCAAGGGCCATCGCGCTGCCCGGCGCACCGGTTTCGAACGCTTCCGCCACGACACCCGCTTCGCGGAGCACGGCCTTGATCTCGCCGACGGCCGCATCCCTTCGCGCGGAGTACTGGCCGGAAGCCGGGTTGTAAATCAGCGCCACACGGCGCATTGCGGGTTTCACTTCGACGGTCTTTCCTATCTCTTCAAAGTGCCTTCAGGCACATCTCGCTATCATCGCAGATTTCAAGGCAAAAGTGCGGAACACATGCGGGAAATGACACAAAATAGGTATCGATTTCGTCGCGGTTGTAGAGATTGAGATAGGGAGACAGCTTCCTTGCGCTCAGCCGTCTTGCGCATTTGCCATGGGCGCCCGCGCTCGCCATCGAGCTTTCGGATCAGGTCAGACGCCTCAGGACAACTTAGAACCAAAGGCGCCACAGATGCCAGACGGCATAGATGCCCAACGCCGCTGCTCCTTCAATCGCCAGCGCCCACCTCACACCCCTCGCCAAGTCGCGGAGGTTCACGATAGCTTCTGCGGGCCACTCGGTGTCCGCGCTTATGGTGCCCGCCCTCATAACTTGGGTCCGCGTCAACGGGGCGGCATAACTGCTCATTTGCACACGAGGCGAGAGCAGGGAAGTCGAGGCTGCTGCCAGCGGTATATTGTCGAATCGTCGGGTTTGCACGTCGGCACCCTCCTTCGACTCCTATCGGCGAAACGCCGTGCGAAATGAGTCGAACTCGACAACAAAGTTGCCCGCCAAAGGCCTGACCTTCGCGATCGATGCCTCATTATGCTTTCCGCTTTCGGTAGCAGCGAGTGATTTAAATCACCCCTTAGTCGGTGAGTCCCAAGGTGGTAACTAACTCGTCCACTGCGGCCCACTTTGGCTCTTTTGACGCCATCTGCTCGCCCTGGGGTTGCATCCGAACGCAACGGAGATCGCCCGGTTGGCGGGTTACGTGGAGACTGGAACGTGCCGTTCGGCGCAGCGATACTGCAGCACGGTTAGTTCTTTGGCTATGCACGTCGGCGTCTGTGGCCGTCATCACGCACGATTCACGCAACCCCGCTATCATGCCTGTTAGAGGCAGATCGTCCCATGAATCCAAGCGGCAACACCATCCTGATCACGGGCGGCGGCTCCGGCATCGGCCGCGGCCTTGCTGAATCCCTCCACGCTCTCGGCAATCAGGTCATCGTTGCAGGTCGCCGGCGCCAGGCTCTCGATGAAACCACTGCCGCCAACCCCGGCATGAAGTCGCTCACTGTCGACATGCAGAATCCTGCGGCGCTCCGCGCCTTTGCCGCGCAAGCAGCGGCCGAATTCCCGTCACTCAACGTGCTCATCAACAACGCGGGCATCATGCGCGCTGAAAAGCTTCTCGCCCAGCAGCCCGATCTGGCCGACGCCGAGGCCATCGTCGCCACCAATCTGCTCGGCCCCATCCGCCTCACCGCGGCGCTTCTGCCGCATCTTCGCGTACAGCCCCGCGCCACCATCATCAACGTCTCCTCGGGGTTGGCGTTCTTGCCCCTGGCTCGCACGCCCACTTACTCCGCCACCAAAGCCGCCATCCACTCCTACACGCTCTCGCTTCGCTCGCAGCTCCGCAATACCAGCGTTGAGGTTCTGGAACTGATTCCTCCCTACGTCGCCACACACCTGATGGACGGCGCCGACGACCCGCGCGCCATGCCGCTCTCGAAGTTCATCGCCGAGGTCATGGAGATCCTCAAGACGCAACCGACGCCACCCGAAATCTGCGTGGAGAACGTGAAGCACCTCCGCTTCGCCGCCGAAAGCGGCAACTTTGACGCTCTCTTCGCACGACTCAACGCGTCATAGGCGGATACCTGCTTGCCCAACCCCGCGGTGGAACGCAAGCAGAGACATAGAGCGCCCGCGCCTCGATCTCGTGTCCGGCTCCTGGTACACAAGCAGTCGATTTAAAGCAGGTCCAGCGAGTTCGAGCCACAGCACCGAAACCTTGCGACCAGAATCTCTGCCGTCAAGTCCGTCTCTGCGCCGCTTCGCCTGCTCGAACCGGGCCGCCGATCGCAAACACCCCTTTTCCTAGATTTCCAATTCCGGCCTCAATCTTCACACCCCCTCGTCAGCCCGCTCTGGCCTACACTCTTTCCTATGGCCACCGTCCCCGACCTCACCCTTGAAGCCGGCCTGCCCGCAAACGTTGACGCGGAGAAGACCATCATGGGTGCAATCCTGCTGGATAACGCCGCCCACGCCGAGGCCGCCGAAGTCCTCAAGGCCGACGATTTCTCGCTCGACTCGCATCGCCGCATCTTCTTGCGCATGAGCGAGTTAATTGACTCCGGCCGCGCCGTTGACATTGTTACGCTCTCCAATGAGCTGGCGCGCTATAAGGAAGTTGAAGCCGTTGGCGGGGTGGCCTATCTGGCCTCGCTCACCGAGGGTCTACCCCGCCGTCCGGTCATCGAGGAATACATCCGCATTGTCAAAGACAAGAGCATGTTGCGCCGGCTCATGGGCATCTGCTCGGCCGCCATCGCCAAGGCCGCCGACCAGAGCCAGGATGCCATCGGCGTGCTCGACGAGACCGAGTCGCAACTGCTCGAGGTGAGCGAAGCGGGCCTCAACCTGGGCCTGCAGCCGCTTGAGATCATCGTCCGCGACTCCTTCGGCTCGGTCGACAACCTCTACAAGCAGAGCCGCGAGATCACCGGCCTGGCTACCGACTTTTACGAACTCGACCGCATGACCAGCGGCTTGCAAAAAGGCGAGCTCATCATCATCGCGGCGCGGCCGTCCATGGGCAAAACCGCGCTGGCCATCAACATTGCGCAGAACGCGGCGGTGCGTCATCAGGCCATCGTGGCCGTCTTCAGTCTCGAGATGAACAAGGAGTCGCTCCTGCGCCGCATGCTGGCCGCGCAAGCGGGAGTGGATCAGCGCCATCTGCAAACCGGTTTCATTGGCGGTGAAGAGCAGGAAAAACTCCAAACCGCACTTGGTCTCCTTGTTGACGCGCGCATCTTCATCGACGATGCTGCCAGCATCACTCTGGCCGAGATGCGCGCCAGGGCGCGCCGCCTCAAGCAAAACGCTGGTGGCCTGGATCTGGTCGTGGTCGACTACCTGCAGCTGATGTCGGCCACACTGCCGGGTGCGGGCCGCAAAGGCTACGAGAACCGCACGCAGGAAGTCTCCGCCATCTCGCGCGGCCTGAAGGCTATGGCCAAAGAACTCCAAGTCCCGGTGCTCGCGCTCTCGCAGCTCTCCCGCGCCAGCGAGCGCCGCAGCGATGACAAGCGACCCATGTTGAGTGATCTGCGTGAGTCCGGCTCCATCGAGCAGGATGCCGACCTCGTCGCCTTCATCCACCGCGACTCCTACTACAGCCACGACGAGGAGTTGACCGAGGCCGACAAAGCCAAATCCGAGCTCATCTTGGCCAAGCAGCGCAACGGACCTACCGGCACAATCCCCATATACTTCAACTCACGGTATACGCGCTTCGAGAGCCTCGACAAGAGACACGAAGTGGAATAACGCTGGCTCGAACGAAGCTGTCCAGGGCGATCGGACTCACCTCGCTGTCGGCGGCCGGCAGCGTGCACGCCTTGCGCACGCTTCCCCCGCGTGACTATCTTTGTCCAAGCACCTTGAGCATTTCCGGGGAAGACGTTCATGGACGTTCTCAAACGACTCTTCGAGCAGCATTTCCATTTACCGGCCGAGCATGCGCTGCCGCTCCAGGGCCAACTCGGCGGCTCGGGGCGCGTCATTGTCCGCCTCGCCGGCTCGGGCAAGAGCGCCATCGGAATTCTCTATTCCGTGCGCGAGGAGAATGTCGCCTTTCTCGAATTCTCCCGCCATTTTCGCCGCCACGGTCTGCCGGTTCCGGAGATCTATGCCGACGATCTGAGCCAGGGCGCATACCTCGAAGAAGATCTGGGCGACACCACGCTCTTCGAATTCCTCAGTGCCAATCGTTCCGGTGACACCATCGCGCCGCACGTCATTGAAGCCTATCGCAAGGTCGTGGCCGTTTTGCCGCGCTTTCAGGTCCAGGCGGGACGCGATCTGAATTACAAGGTCTGCTATCCGCGCGCGAGTTTCGATCGCCAGTCCATCGCCTGGGATCTGAACTATTTCAAGTACTACTTTCTTCGCCTCGCCGGCATCCCCTTCAACGAGCAGGCGCTCGAGGTCGATTTCACCCGCCTGACCAGGTTCCTGCTCAGCGCTGATCACGACTACTTTCTCTATCGCGATTTCCAATCGCGCAACATCATGTTGCGTGACGGCCAGCCCTGGTTTCTCGACTACCAGGGCGGCCGCAAAGGCGCGCTGCAGTACGACATCGCGTCTCTCCTCTACGATGGCAAGGCCGATCTGGCGCCCGCTCTGCGCCAGCAACTGCTCGACGACTATCTCAACTGCCTCGCCGGCTTCATCGATCTCAAGCGCGACGCGTTCATGGAGCACTATTACGCGTTCGTCTATGTGCGTATCCTGCAGGCGTTGGGCGCCTATGGCTTCCGCGGCTTTTATGAGCGCAAGGCTCATTTTCTGCAGAGCGTTCCCTACGCGCTTAAGAATCTGCGCTGGCTCGCGGAACACGTCACGCCGCCCATCGCTTTGCCGGCGCTGCTCGATGCGCTCGCGCGAATGTCGTCTTCTGAAAAACTGCGTTGCGCCGCTCCGCCCGCCACGGGCTTGACCGTTCGCATCTTCAGCTTTTCCTTTCACCATCCCATGCCCGCCGATGAGGCCGGCAATGGCGGCGGATTCGTCTTCGATGCCCGCAGTCTGCCCAATCCCGGCCGCGAAGAACAATTTCGCTCTCTCACCGGCCTGGACCCAGCGGTCATCGACTATCTCGACCGGCAGGAAAGCGTGCACCAGTTTCTGGCTCACGCCGTTTCGCTTGTCGATGCCAGCGTCGCCAACTATCGGCAGCGCGGCTTCGCGAACCTGATGGTTTCCTTCGGTTGCACCGGCGGCCAGCACCGCTCGGTCTACCTGGCGGAGCAGTTGGCAAAGCATCTGCGCGGCGCCAATGGCGTCGAAGTCATTGTCCAGCACACAGAGCTCGAGAAGTTAGACAAATCCGGAGAGGCCGAGTAAATGAAGGCGATGATTCTCGCCGCCGGCCTTGGCACGCGCCTGCGCCCGCTCACCAACGATCGTCCCAAGGCGCTGGTCACCATCGCCGGTCGCACACTGTTGGAAATCACCCTCAGCCGCTTGCGTGCCTTCGGCGTGTGCGAAGTGATTCTCAATGTCCATCACCTCGCGGAGATGATCGTCGATTACCTCGAAGCCAACAACAACTTCGGCATGCGCATTGAAGTTTCGCGCGAAGACGTTTTGCTCGACACTGGGGGCGGCTTGAAAAAGGCCGCCTGGTTCTTTCTTGAGTCCGGCGCAGGCGCTGGCGAGCCGTTCCTCGTGCACAACGTCGATGTCCTCAGCACCATCGATCTCTCGCGCATGGTGCGTTTCCACACCGGACACAACGCCCTCGCCACCTTGGCCGTCCAGCAGCGCGAGACCTCGCGCTATCTGCTTTTTGACGAGCACGGCCAGCTCTGCGGCCGCCGCACCGGCAAGGATGCGGAACCTGAACTAATCCGCCCCACGCAGCAAGTCCAGGCCCTCGCCTATTCCGGCATTCACGTCCTCTCGCCGCGTATCTTTGCCAAGCTACGCGAGGAGGGCGCCTTTTCCATCATCTCCGCGTATCTGCGTCTCGCCGCTCAAGGCGAAAAAATCCTTGCCTTTCGCGCCGATGAGTTCTACTGGCGCGATCTCGGCCGCCGTGAGAACCTCATTGAAGCCGCACGGGATGTGGCGAGTGGCGTCTACTCTGCGAGTTGACATGCCGCCGCCTTTCTCCCGGGAGCTTCGCTATAACTCGTTCAAAATCAGCGCGATCCTCCCGACCAGCAGATCGTTAGGCGATTCCCCTGGATCCACTTCGATCAGCGCTACCGGAAACGCGATGTTTTCGGGGCGTAGGACGAGGCGGCTCGCAAGAAAGTCGACGTAGCGCAGAGTCAGGTGCGAGCCCTCACGAACGGCGTAGAGGTTGGGCCGGTTGGGCCGGTAGGGAAGTAGCGAGTTGTAATGCCGGTCAATGAGCGCAATCGCTTCGGGCAGCACCAACGGTTCCATCGGCGAAGCATCCTCTGAGGAAATGCGGACAGCGACAAACCGCTCCCATGTGCGGCGGGCGCTTGATGCGCGCGCGCGCACCGACTGAAGAGCCGCCGTAGGCAGGTGCAGCATCGACCGGACTGCGGACGGCCGGATCACCGGCTCAAAGAGCGCCACAGCGTGCGAGACGACCGGCACAGCGCTACCACCTTCTCCTTCTAGGCCGAGCCCCGCCCTTTGCACGGAAGGGAGCAGATCGGCAACGGTCAAATGTTGCGCGGCAAGGATGCGGTCCATCGCCTCGAGCGAAAGCTGCCGCCGGCTGCGCAGGAAATTGGAGAGATGCGCTTGTCCAAATCCGGTTTGCCGGCCCAATAGCGAAACGCTAACCGTCCCCCGCTGTATTCTGCGCAGCAGTTCCAGGCGGAGCCGCTCGTGCATCTGCGTGAAATTCATCTGTGGAAAGTTCGCCGCCAGCAATGGGACGAAATCCTATCCCATTTCCCCTGGAAAAGTTATCAGGGCATATTTGCCTTAATTCTGAGCGTCTTGGCTAGGATTGAAAAGGCAATGACCGGAAAGTGGCAGGCAAGCATTGACGCAAAGGAACCATATCCTAGATTGGGTTTACTGAATCACACACTGACTTGTGGGAATCTTTTGGGAAACGTTCGTTCGCCGCCAGTCTAGGCGGAGACGGAATTGTGTCTTTTGCGGCGGCGATTGAACATTGCCGGAGGAACTTGATCGCGCCGGCTTTTCCATTCCTGCACCAAAGCGCTTCGTTGGGGCGCCGAGGACAAGCCAGTCGAGAATATTCCAGGATCTGCGCGCTTATGGTCATGACAGAAAACAAGAGAGCACAGGCGGCAATCCCCCATCAGGACAATAGAAACCTGACTTGTCGAGCCTGGTTCTCTTCACCCCGTGGAACAACCAGCACCACAAAATTCCGTCGGGAGAGGAAACAAATGCGGAGAATCGGTCATGGAAGTGCGCGTTCAATTGAAAGTTTGCGAGGGTTGCGGTTGTCTTTGGTACCGGGCCCAGACCCAAGGGAGTGTTTATTGCAAGGAATGTACGTCAAAACTGAGGGACTTTCCATTGCCGGAGAACCGGAAGCGGCGCGGACGTCCGGTACGCAGGCAGCTTGCCAGAGTTTGGGCGGTGGCTGACGCGGCGGGAGGTGCGCAATGAGCGCAGCTCTCCAGTTGCCGATGAAATGGGAACCCAGCGCTTCGCCGGCAGTATGGCGAACCGAACCGAGGAAATCGAAGCCAGAATCCGCGGCGCAGCATGAACAAAAGCTGGGAATGCATGAGGACAAGCCTCCTGAAAGTCTGGCCTTCTACAGGAGACATACAGAGAGCCTCATGCGGCGTTACCTCTATGCTTCCATGCAGGTGGGCAGAGCGCCTTCAATCCTGGGCGATCCGGTCTCACGGGGGTGGGCGTCCAGCCGCCCGGTCAAAACCTTCGAGGATGCTGTCATCTTCGTCCTCGATATCGAAAACTGCCTGGGCAAGCTTGGCTCGCTGGATCGTGAGTTGTTGAGCCGGGTCGTGCTTCAGGAATACACCCAAGTCGAGGCTGCGATGATGCTCGGCATGAGTATAAGGACGGTTTCTTACAGGTTCCCCCTGGCCCTCGACCGGCTCACGGAGAAGTTGCTGGAAGCCAGCCTGCTCGTCTTACCGCAATAATACGGGCCAACCGGAAACAACCGGCACGGGAGAGCGCGCTCTGCGTCCTCCTGTGCCGGCCCCGTATGAGCTGAAAGAGATCCTGAAGCCTGCGCGGAGTCCACGGGCAAATCCGCGTGATTGGTGCCTTCGCCAGGATCCGCGAGTCCCTTCAACATCCGTCCCCACGGTGGACGGCTCCTGCTCCTTCATGGAAGAATGCGTGACTGTTGGACAAATCTGATTGGGAGGAAGCATCTTCATGCATTCCGCACTCCGTCCCGCCTTTGTCTTTATGCTGCTGGCTGCGGCTCTGCTGGCCGCGCAGCAACCCACGCCGACCACTGCATCCCAGGCGCCCAGCAGCGACACAAGCTACATCGACGCGCAGGGAACAGCCCACGTGACGCGCGTGGTGCCGGTGCCGGCCACCATCAGCCCTGAAGCGCAGCAATGGCTGGGTCAAGCCGCACCGGATCAGGGTCCGCCGGAATCTCTCACTGAGCGCCGCGCCCGTACAGATGCATACACGGCCCAGGCGCGCGTGGCGTGGACCAAACTCTGTCCCAATCAGATCGTCGAGGACACGATCGCCGGCGTCCCCGTGCGCATCGTCACTCCGCCCGAGATACCAGCGGCCACCCGGGACAAAGTCTTTGTGAACCTGCACGGCGGTGGCTTTAACTCCGATTCTGGCTCCTATGCCGAATCCATTCCCATCGCCAGCTACGCCAAAGTCAAGGTCGTGGCCGTGCTCTACCGCCTTGCGCCGGAACATCCCTTTCCCGCCGGTATTGATGACGCGATCGCCGTCTACAAAGAGCTGTTGAAGACATACAAGCCCGCGCACATCGTCATCTATGGAACCTCCGCGGGAGCCATCATGACCGGGGAAGTGGTCGTCAAGTTGAAGCAGTTGGGCTTGCCCATGCCTGCGGCGCTGGGCATCTTCAGCGGCATGGGTGACTTTGCGCGCGCTGGAGATTCGTCTTCCATCTACTCCCTGCGCGGCCTCTCCGGACATCTCGATCCGCCGGGGCCCGGCCCGCACGATCCCTACTACGTGGGCAGCACCGATCCCACGGATCCGGTCCTCTCGCCGATCTACGCTGACCTGCATGGCCTGCCGCCCACTCTCTTCGTCACCAGCGAGCGCGACGCCCTGCTCAGCGGCACGGTGAACCTGCACCGCGCTTTCCTGCGCGCAGGCGTTGATGCCCGGCTCGTGGTCTTCGACGCGCTCCCTCACGCGTTTTGGTACAACGCGCAACTGCCGGAGTCGGTGGAGGCCAACCAGATCATGGCCGGCTTTCTTCTGAAGCATGTGAGCTGGTAGATGCAGCGCCGGATGCGAATTTGCGCGATCTCTTAACCGTCCATCCGCGTAGTCCCGCAAGAGACCATGAGCGCCACTTTCGTGGTTCCTCACGTTCTTTCGACGGTCAAATCGCCCGCATTCTGGTTTACGATGAACCTTGCGGCGACGGGGATGCATAGAGCCTGCGGCTCAGTCAGGCGCGTCGCTTTACGTCCGGCGGGGTGCAAGTGTGGAGAGTGCCATGAGCGATCTGGTGCGGGAAAAGTTGCTCGAGGGGCTAAGCGTCGTTGAGGCGGTAGCGCGGGACACCGCGTTGCACGCTACGCTCATAGGAGCCGCTGATGCCACGGCGGAGGCGTTGAAGTCGGGTCATAAACTGATGGTGGCCGGCAACGGCGGCAGCGCGGCCGATGCACAGCATCTGGTGGCGGAGTTTGTCAGCCGCCTCGTCGAAGATCGCCCGGCCATGCGTGCCGTTGCCCTCACGACCGATTCCTCCATCCTCACGGCAGTTGGCAACGACTATGGCTTTGAGCGACTCTTTGCGCGCCAGATTGAGGCGCTGGGACAGCCCGGCGACATCTTCCTGGCCATCTCGACCTCGGGCAACTCTCCGAACGTTTTGCGCGCCCTCGAGCTGAGCCGCCAGATGGGCATCGCTACCATCGGGCTGACGGGAAGAACGGGTGGGAAGATGCCGCCGCTCTGCGATTACTGCCTGCGCATGCCCTCTGACGTCACGATGTACATCCAGCAGGCGCACCTGGCCCTCGAACACATGTTCTCCATGCTCGTGGAGCGCCGGTACTTTGCCGCCGGCCACGCCACGGCAACCGCTGCAGCCGCCGTCGCAAAGGACTGAATCTGCATGGAAGCCATCGTTCTCGCCGGCGGGTTCGGCACGCGTCTTGCGTCGCGTCTCGAAGGGGTGCCCAAGTCCATGGCGCCCGTCGCCGGCCGGCCCTTTCTCGAAATCCTCCTCACCCAGTTGCGCAGCGCCGGCTGCACGCGCGTTCTGCTCTCCGTAGGCCATCTGCACAACGTCATTCAGCATCACTTCGGGGTGGCCTTCCATGACATGCCCGTCGACTACGTGATCGAGAGCGTTCCGCTTGGCACGGGTGGAGCGATTCGCATGGCGCTCGCGCAGGCATCGGAAGATTCCGTGCTTGCGCTCAACGGCGACACGTTTCTTGATGCGGACTACGCCGATATGATGCGATTCCACCTTGCGGAACGTGCCGCAGTAACCATCGCCGTCGTCCACCAACCCGACATCGCCCGCTACGGCGGCATCACCGTCGAGGGCAGGCGCATTGTGGCCTTCGAAGAGAAAGGCCGTTCTGGTCCCGGATGGATCAGTGCGGGCGCGTATGTTCTCAATCGGAATCTGGAGTGGCCGCGCTCCCTGGCGGAGAAGTTCTCCATCGAAAAGGATTTTTTCGCTCCGGAAATCGGCCGCCTCGCCCCCGCCGCCTATCTGGTGGGCGGCTACTTCCTCGACATCGGCATCCCTCAGGATCTTGACCGCGCCCAAACGGAACTCGCATCGTTCAGATCCTGACGTTTTACCAAATGGCCGCATCACAATCGAACCTGACGTCCGGTCTCTGAACTCTGACACCTGACCACTGACTACTGACCACTGACCACTAATCACTGATCCCTGCTTTTACACCACCGCGTTCCGCGCAATCGCCTCACGGTACCACTCCGCGCTCAGCTTAGGCGTGCGCTTCTCCGTCTTGAAATCCACATAATGAATCCCGAAGCGCTTGCTGTAACCCACGGCCCACTCAAAGTTATCCAGCAAACTCCAAAGGAAGTAGCCCTTCACGGGGAAGCCCTCGGTTGCGGCGCGATGCAGGTGCATCAGATGGTTGCGCAGATACATCACGCGATCAGTGTCTTCAATCCGCCCGGCAGCCGTCACCACGTCGTCGGCGGAGCAGCCGTTTTCGGTGATGTAGATCGCCTTCGGATGCCATAGATCACAAACGTTCCGTACTGCCCAGTACATGCACTCTGGGCCCACGGTGATCCATGGTGAAGCCATGTGCGGGAATGACGTCGGTCTCGGCTCAATCGCATAGCCTTGCACCGAGCCGTCAGCGCGAACGGAGCCGTCAGCGCGAACATAGAAAGGTGCGTACACGTTCAGGCCGAGAAAGTCGATTGGGCTCCCGATCGCAATCATATCGCCCGCCGCGATCTTCGGCGCATTCGCTCCTTCGCGCTCCAGATAGCTGTCGGGATACTTGCCTTCCAGCACGGCGGTCAAGAACCTGCCGTTCTCCTCGCGCGTCGCGCGCCGTGCCGCTTCCGTATTCGCCCGGTCCTCGATCACAGGCACAAAGACGGTTGGATTCTCGGCCAAACCCACCTCCGCCTCGGGCGCGTTGGCACGGACTGCCTGAACGCCGAGTCCGTGCGCGAGAAGTGCGTGGTGTCGCACCTGGTTCACTCCCGCCGTGGGCAGCCGAAGCCCCGGCGCAAACTCGCCGGACTGATAACCAAGGTTGGTAAAGGAGTCAAACTCGTTGATCGTCATGAAATGGTGCACGCGATCAGCAAGCCGGCACGCCACATAACCCGCGTAGTCGGCAAACGCCTGCGCCGTATCCCGCGACTGCCAGCCGCCTTTGAGCGCCGCAGGCAGATCCCAGTGAAACAGTGTGATATACGGCGTGATGCCGTTCGCCAGCAGATCATCAACCACCTGTTGGTAGTGATCGATGCCCGCCGGGTTCGGCTTGCCTGTGCCATTGGGAAAGATGCGCGGCCACGCGATCGACATCCTGTACGCGCCGGCGCCGAGGTTTTTGAGCAGCCGGATGTCTTCCTTGTACAGGTGGTAGGAGTCGTCGGCTACGTCGCCGGTATCGCCGTTGTGGGTCTTGCCCGGCGTGTGCGAAAAGACATCCCAAATCGACGGCCCGCGCCCGCCCTCGTTCACCGCCCCTTCAATCTGGTAGGCCGCCGTCGCGCATCCCCACACAAAGCCCTGGGGGAATTGCCGATCCTCTGCTGGCGGTTGGCTAAATGAACTCTCAGGCAACGAAACGCCGGCCAGAGCGGCAGACGCTGCCACAGTCTTGCCGAACTCTCGGCGCGTGATGTCTTTCATCGACGGGATCGCCCTCTCGGCTGCAGAGAAAGTCACCTCAAACGATTGAATGGAACGATGCCAATCGGGTGTCCCGCTGCAGCGAAATCAAAGGGCGATTATAACTGACCGAAACTGATGCCGAAATGCGCACGGTATCTCAAGCTCTCACGCTCATTCGAGGGCAGGCACAAAAAGGCCGCAGCTCCTTTTGAAAGCTGCGGCCCTTGCGGCCCACTTTCAGCCGGACCGTTACATCTCCTTCACGCCTTCCACAAACGCCTTCAGCTTGCGGCTCCGCGAGGGATGGCGCAGCTTGCGCAACGCCTTGGCTTCGATCTGCCGGATGCGCTCGCGCGTGACCTGGAAGCTTTGGCCGACTTCCTCTAGCGTGTGCTCGGAGCCGTCCTCGAGGCCGAAGCGCATTTTGATCACGCGCTCCTCGCGCGGCGTCAGGGTCCGCAGCACCTGCGAGGTGTACTCCTTGAGGTTCACGCCGATCACGGCCTCGGACGGCGACACGGCCTGGCGATCCTCGATGAAGTCGCCCAGGTGCGAGTCTTCCTCTTCGCCGATCGGCGTCTCCAGCGAGATGGGCTCCTGCGCGATCTTCAACACCTTGCGCACCTTGGCCACCGGAATGTCCATGCGGCGCGCGATCTCTTCGCTCGACGGCTCGCGGCCCAGCTCCTGCACCAGTTGTCGGCTCGTGCGGATCAGCTTGTTGATGGTCTCAATCATGTGCACCGGGATGCGGATGGTTCGCGCCTGGTCCGCAATCGCGCGCGTGATCGCCTGCCGGATCCACCACGTTGCGTACGTCGAGAACTTGTACCCGCGCCGGTATTCGAACTTGTCCACCGCCTTCATCAGGCCGATGTTGCCCTCCTGAATCAGGTCGAGAAACTGCAGGCCGCGGTTGGTGTACTTCTTGGCGATCGACACCACCAGCCGCAGGTTGGCCTCGATCAGCTCGCGTTTCGCCTGCTCGGCGTCCATATCGCCCTGAATCATCTCGCGCTGCGTGCGCTTCAGCTCGGCGATCGACACGCCCGCGTCGCCCTCGATCTTTTCCAGATCCGTCCGGCAATTCTTCTGCTGCCTGCGGTACTCCTTCTTCAACTCCTCGCTCTTTGAAGCCTCGTACTTTTGCTCCAGTGAGCGGATCTGGCGCTCCAGCGTGCGCATGGTGTCCACGGTCTTGTTGACCTTGTCCAGCAGGCGCTTACGCTCCAGGGCCGTGTACTTCAACTCGCGCACGATGCGCGAGATGTACACCTTCTCGCGGCCGATCGCCCAACGCAGCCGCCGTGCTTCCTTTACCTTGGCTTTGCTGCTCGAAGAGATTGCGGCTTGCTTCTCTTCAAGCTGCGCATGCTTCTTCTGGTGCTTCACCAGTGCGTCCGTGCGCGCCACGGTGGCCTTCACGCGGGCCAGCACCACGTCTTCGGTCAGCTCCTCTTCGTCGAAGATCACCACCTCTTTTACGTTGCGGACGCCGCGCTTCAGGTCCTCGCCCAGCGCCGCAACCTCGCGGATCACGATGGGCGAACGCGAAATCGCCTTCAGCACGCGCATCTGGCCGCGCTCGATCCGCTTGGCGATCTCCACCTCGCCCTCGCGCGTGAGCAGCGGCACCGTGCCCATCTCGCGCAGATACATGCGTACCGGGTCGTTGGTCTTCTCCAGCGTTCCCGGCGTCAGATCCAGCTCGACGTCCTCCCCCTCCTCCAGCTCAAATTCCTTGTCGCCGGGGAACTTGGGAGTATCGAGCAGGTCGATGCCCTGCGTGCCGATGGTCGTGATCAGATCGTCCAGATCGTCGGGCGAGCCGATCTCATCCGGCAGCGCGTCGTTCACTTCGCCGTAGGTCAGATAGCCCTTTTCCTTGCCGGTCTCGATCAGGCCGTGCACATCCTCTTCGAATTTGTCGTCAATCGCCAAAATATTCCTACTCTCTTCGGCAAAACACGCCCTGTTAACGCATCCTGCTCCGCTAGATTCTGGGCCCCCGCATCTTTAAAATCGGCCGCCTCAAGCCGTCCGACCGTGCAGATCGAGCCGCGCCCACCGCAAGCCCCTCCCCGCGTCCGTCCCCGGACGCACGAAAAGAGGACTTCCGTGAGGAAATCCTCGCTTGGGGACACACCCACACGCCCGCAAGAGCGGTTGTAACTTTTCTCGGAACAGGATGGCAGCGCTTCAGGTTTCTCCTGGGTCGCCCGCGAGCCGCAGCTCATGTGTGGGGCAAAGGGGCGCGCATCCTCACTGAGATCAATAGATTACCACAATCCAACTCGCCTGCGCCAGCACAAATTCGGCGAGAAAATCAACCCCATCCAAACTGCTGCGGACCGGCTCTGGCCCGCTTCCAGCCGCCCGCTCCTGGCCCCTATCCACTCTATTAGACGCCGGGAAAGGCCATTTCGACGCATGATTTGCCCTTGCGGAAGCCCTCGAATAACCTCCGCAATCCTCTACCTATCCGCCGCCTTCCGGGTGTGCAACTGCCGCAGCGCTCGGTCCAGCTCCAGCTTTTGCTGGGTCAGCATCGCCAGCCCCGCATAGTCGCCCTGGCGCTCGGCCTCGCCGATCTGCGCCCGCAACTCGCGCTGCCGGCTCTCAATCGCACGCTCCTGAACCTCCTGCAGCGCACTCTCCACCTCGCCCGCCTCCGGCGGCCTGCTCTCGCCCAGCAGCGCCTCCGCCAGTAGCGCCCGCTGCGCCGGATCCTCCACCACGTCCATCGGATCCTTGGCCGCGCGGGTGGCCAGCGCCTGCATCGCCCCGAATGCGCCAAGGTGCTCAAGCCATGCGAAGTGCTTCTCGACAGCCTCAACCGCCATCCGCCGCGCCTCTGCCCCCTCGGGATCAGTGACAGCCAGCGCGCGCAGCAGCACCCGCTCCACCTCCGTCAGCTTCGATCGCCCGCTCCTCCACCCGGTCCCGCCGTTTCAGCGCCGCCTGCCGCAGCTCCTCGCGCATCACCGCTGAGCCGATTCCCAATTTCTGCGCCGCGTCCGCGGCAAACTGGTCCCGTGTCAGCGTCTCCGGTATCCGCCGGATGTGCGGCAGCAGAAAGTTCATGGCCTTCACCTTTTGCTCCGCGCTCGCCCCCGGAAAAAGCAGCCGCGCCCGCTCGATCAAATAATCGGATTGCCGCCGGGCCCCGCGCAGCGCCTCCTTGTACGCTTCCACGCCCCGCACCCGGATGAACCGGTCAGGATCGAGCCCCCCTTCGAGCGTCACGATCTTGATCGCGAACCCCTCCTCCGTCAGCAGCGCAATCGACTTCTCCGCCGCATTCGCACCCGCCGCGTCGGGATCGAAGTTCACAATCACGTTCGAGGTATGCCGCTTCAGAATCGCCACCTGCTGCTCGGTAAACGCCGTTCCGCTCGTTGCAATCACGTTCTGGATCCCTGCCAGAAACACGCTGATGCAATCCATCTGCCCTTCCACCAGCAGGGCAAACTCAATCGCGCGGATGGCCGCTTTCGCCTTGTCCAGGTTGAACAGCACCTGCCCCTTCGAATAGAGCGGCGTCTCCGGCGAATTGATGTACTTCGGTCCGGCCTTCTCGCCTGTCTCCAGCGTCCGCGCCGTAAACGCGATCACCCGTGCCGCCCTCGTTGGCAATCGGAAACATCACCCGCTTGCGGAACCGGTCGTAGATCGGCCCCTGGCTCCCGTCCCCCTGCTCCTTCGAGCTGAACAGCCCGCTCGCCCGCAGCGTTCCTCGTCCGCCATCCCGCTCAGCCGGTCGCGCAGAGCGTTGAAGCTGTCGGGCGCGTACCCGATCCGGAACGTCTTGATTCCTTCCGCCGTCAGTCCGCGGCCTGCAAGATACTCCCGCGCCAGCGCCCCCTCCGGCCCGCGCAACTGCTCCTCAAACCACGCCGCGGCCGTTTCATGCAGCTCCAGCAGCTTGGTCCGCAGCCGCGCCTCGGCCGCCTGCTCCGGCGACGCAAACTCCCGCTTGGGCAGCGGAATGCCGCACTTCTGCGCCACAATCCGCACCGCCTCGGGAAAGCCGACGTTCTCAATCTTGCCCACGAACGAAAACACGTCGCCCGTGGCCTGGCACCCGAAGCAGTAGAAGAACTGCTGCCCCGCGTGCACGCTGAACGACGGCGTCTTCTCCTTGTGGAACGGGCACAGCCCGGTGAACCGCTGCGCTCCCGCCTTGCGCAGGCGGATGTACCCCTCGATCACCTTCACGATGTCGGCCTGCTGCTTCACGGTTTGGGCAAAGTCGCTCACGGGATGGTCTGTACACGAGCATAATGCCGACGCGCCCCTAACCTATTGTGGAAGAGGTGGACCGCGGAGCAACTTCCCGGTCGCACGTGCTCATCTAATAGAATCGTTGAATTGAGGTATTCTGCCGCGCCGCTCGCGCCATGTTTCCGCCTGCGCCGATCGCAGCGCGCTTTGTAGTCCAAATCGGGAGCGCGTAGATTGTTGCCTCGCTCGCTCCTCATCCCCTGGAGGTCACCGACCATGCGTTCTGCACTGTGGCAGTTTGTGCGTCCTTTCCTGGCTGCCGTACTCATCGCGGCTTTTGCCGTTTCCCAACCCGTCCTGGCTCAAGCCTCCACACATCTGGTCAGCCCAGCCGACTTGCAGACGGCTGCAGTCGACACTTCGCAAAGCCGGCAGCAAAACATCGATACCCTCAACCGATTCCTCTCCTCCGATCAGGCGCTCAAAGCCATGCGGTCGGCACATGTGAATCCGCGGGAAGTCAACAAAGCTGTCTCCAGTCTGAGCGATGAGGAACTGGCGCAGCTTGCCTCCCGCGCGCAGAAGGCGCAATCTGACTTCGCCGCCGGCAACATAGATAACAGAGACCTGCTGATCATCATTCTCTGCATCGTCGCGCTCATCCTCATCGTCATCGCGGTCCATTGAGTGTCGCCGATGCTGCGCAGAGTCTCCAGCGCCGCTATCCCGGCCGTCATTCTCTGCCTGAGCGCCGCCGCCTTCGCTGCGGACTCGGCCAACGTATGGCTCGATGTCCCGTTTGTGCCGCAACATAAGGACGGCTGCGGCGCGGCCAGCATCGCCATGGTCATGCAGTACTGGGAACAGCATCAGGGCCAGCCCTTCCGCCCTGATGCCGATCCCTCCCGGATCTTCCGCACTGTGTACTCCGCTTCGGCGCACGGCATCTACGCCTCCGCCATGGTGCGTTACTTCCGGCAGAATGGCTATCACGCCTTCGCGCTCGCCGGTGAGCCGGCAGATATCGAGCAACAATTGGCGCAGGGACGCCCGCTAATCGCCGCCCTCAAGCCGGACTTCGGCTCCTCGCTCCACTACGTTGTGATCGCGGGGATCGACGAGCCGCATCAGCTTGTGCTAGTGAACGACCCGGCCCAGCGCAAGCTCCTCAAGGAAGACCTGTCCCAATTCGAGCGCGAGTGGAAGGCCGCAGACCACTGGCTCCTGCTCGCCGTTCCGGAGACGAACACGAATTGAACGCCCTCTGCCGGCGGACCTCCGCACTCCTGTTCTGCGTCTCTCTCGCTCTGCCCGCGCAGACGGCTCCTCCTCAACCCCCATCCGACGAAGACCTCAGCCGACTCGCCGACGCGCAGCGCTGGAACGACATCGTGCTCCGCCTACAACCCCGTGCGCCCCGCACCCCCGCCGACGATTTCTACTACGGCCTCGCCCTCGCGCAGCTTGGCCGCCTCCCCGAGGCACAAACTGTGCTTGAAGACGGCCGCCGTCTCGCGCCCAGCGATCCGCGATTTCTTGTCGAGCTCGCCGGCATCGCCTTCAAGCAGAGAAACTATCGTCAAACCGCGCGCGATCTGCGCCATGCACTTCGCTTCGCGCCCAACGACACCTATGCCAATGACTTTCTGGGCACAGCGTATTTCCTGCAAGACAACCTCGAAGCCTCGCTGAAGTACTGGAATCGCGTAGGCAAACCGCAAATTGCAAACGTGCGCACAGACCCCACTCCGCGCGTCTCACCCGCCCTCCTCGACCACGCGTTCGCATTCTCGCCGGCCGCAATGCTTACGCTCCGCGAGTTCATTGACTCAAACGCACGCGTTCGCGCCCTCGGCATCTTCCCGCAATACCACTTCGACCTCAACGCGCGCAGCGACGGCAACTTCGATCTCGTCTTCCGCTCCCACGAAATCAACGGCTTCGGCGACACCAAGCTCGAAGCACTACTCCTTTTCTTTCAAGGCCTCCCGTTCCAGGAAGTCAATCCGCAGTTCTATAACTTCCGCCACGAGGCCATCAACCTCCAATCGATGTTCCGCTGGGATGCGCAGAAGCGGCGCATCTTCGTTGATTTCTCCACGCCCTTCGAGCACGGCACAAAATATCGCTGGGAAATCGCGGCCGATCTCCGCAGCGAGAACTGGGCAGTGCGCGACGGTTCCACCGGCCCTTCCCCGGTGCTCGCCAGCTTCAACTTGCGCGACGAAAAGGCCGCCCTCGAGCTGGCCTCTCACGCGAGCGACCGATTTGCTTGGTCAGTCGGTGCCGAGGTTTCTCATCGCAACTTCCGCAGCGTCGCTCCCGGAACTGTGCTCACACCGCAAATGCTCGCCACTGGCTACCAGCTCAAGCAGCAGGCGCAGATGACCAGCACGCTTTGGCGCGTGCCCGAGCGCCGTTTCACCGTGACCGCCGAAGCCGCATCCGATGCCGCACGCCTCTGGTCGAAGCCGCAGCAGTCCTTCGAGAAACTTACCGGCTCCATCGGCTGGCACTGGCTTCCCCGGGCGCAAGGCGACGACTGGGACACCTCGCAGCAGCTTCGCGCCGGCAAAACCTTCGGCCAGCCGCCCTTCGACGAACTCTTCATCCTCGGCCTCGAGCGCGACAACGCTCTGCCGCTTCGCGCTCACGTCGGCACGCGCGACGGCCGCAAGGGCAGCGCCCCACTCGGGCGCAACTACGTCCTCGAAAACTGGGAGCTCAACAAAAACCTTTACGGCATTGGGATCGTCGGGCTGCAATTGGGCCCGTTCTTCGACATCGGCAACATCACCAATCCCGGCACGTCGCTCGGCTCGCAAAAATGGCTCTTCGACACCGGCGCGCAGGTCAAACTGCACGTCTTCTCAAGGGGCGTGGTCTTCTCTTACGGCAAGGACCTGCGTGCGGGAAATAGTGCGTTTTATGTCACTTTCCTTCAATAGGTTGAATGCGCATTGGCCGTCCATCCAAAATACTTG
Organism: uncultured Acidobacteriaceae bacterium; assembly: GCA_963836525.1. GTDB lineage: Bacteria > Acidobacteriota > Terriglobia > Terriglobales > Acidobacteriaceae > Telmatobacter. The sequence continues at coordinate 315,943 of CAWIJW010000003.1, read as the reverse complement.
TTGCAACGAATATCTCCCTCCAGCATCCAAAGGATTGAAAGGAGCAAACCAGCATGACCCCAGCCACCTCCACCTGGAACATCGATCCCGCCCACTCCGCGGCCGAGTTCAAGGTCAAGCACATGATGATCTGCAACGTGAAGGGCACGTTCAGCAGCCTCTCAGGTGTTCTCAGCCTGGACGAAGCCGACGTGACACGCTCGCGCGTGGAGGCCTCGATTCCCGTCGCCACCATCTCGACCGGCGATGACCAGCGCGACGGCCACCTCAAGAGCGCCGATTTCTTCGACGCCGAAAAATTCCCCGCGATGACCTTCAAGTCCACTGCGGTTAAGAGCACCGGTGCAGGCGAACTGGCCGTGACCGGCAACCTGACCATGCATGGCGTCACCAAGGCAGTAACCTTCGCCGTGGAGGGCCCGAGCGCACCCGCGAAGGACCCCTGGGGCAACCTGCGCATTGGCCTTTCCGGAACTACCCAGATCAATCGCAAGGACTTCGGGCTCACCTGGAACACGGCCCTCGAATCTGGCGGCGTGTTGGTCGGCGAGGACGTGACCATCACCCTCGATGTCCAGTTCATCAAGGCCGCGTAATCTGGGGCCGCTGGCCAGCTGCCTCGAGCCCACGAGTTGCTCGTTGCAGCGAATATCTTCCCTGCGCATCCAATGGATGCACGCTACAAGTGGAATCAAAGACCGCTTTTCCCAAGCGGGGGACCTCCGGGTCGCCCGCTGCGGGTGTCCGCCGCATGGATCGGCGGCCCTCGCCTTGGCTTTGATTCCGCTTCCCGGAGGTCCACCATGTCGCTCAGAGCTGTGAAAGAGATCTACCAAACCAAGCCCACCATCGAAGGAGCCGGCGTCAAGCTGCAGCGCGCCTTCGGCTTCGGCAAAACCGCCGAATTCGATCCGTTTCTCTTGCTCGACGACTTCCGCAACGAGAATCCCGCTGACTACCTTGCCGGCTTCCCCTGGCACCCGCACCGCGGCATTGAAACCATCACCTACGTTCTTGCCGGTGAAGTGCAGCACGGCGACAGCCTCGGCAACAAGGGCCGCATGACCGCCGGTGACGTGCAGTGGATGACTGCCGGCAGCGGCATCCTCCACCAGGAGATGCCCAAGGGCGACGAGCGCGGCCGTATGCACGGCTTTCAACTCTGGGCCAACCTGCCCGCATCGCTCAAGATGACCGATCCGCGCTACCAGGACATTCCCTCCAGCGCCATCCCCGAGGTCACCGAGGATGACGGCACCAAGGCGCGCATCATTTGCGGCGAGTTCTGGGGTAAAACCGGCCCCGTCGAAGGTGTTGCCGCCGACCCGCGCTATGTCGACATCTCTGTTCCGCCATTCAAGCGCAAGCGGATCAAAGTCGAGACCACGCGCAACGCCTTCGCCTACGTCTTCGCTGGTTCGGGAACCTTCAGCGATGCGTCTGCACCCCAGGCCGTCTTAACCGAGTCGGCTGTCGATCCGAACGCTCAGGCGATCTACGATGCGAAAAACCATTCGCTCGTCCTCTTCGACCGCGGCGACGAGATCGTGGTCCAGGCCGGCCCCGAGGGCATCCGTTTCCTGCTCGTCTCGGGCAAGCCGCTCGAAGAGCCGGTGGCGTGGTACGGTCCTATCGTCATGAACACGCAGGAAGAGCTACGTCAGGCGATGGCCGAGTTGCACAACGGCTCGTTCATCCGCCACGGATAAACCCCAGCAGCCTCACGCGCCCGCCCCATCCCGGCGTGACAACCTAGTCACAAAGGCGTGGCGCGGGGCGCGGTTTGCGCCTTTCCGCGCCCCTGCGATCCTGCTAGACTAACCTCTGTCACGATCTAGGCGCGTAGCTCAGTTGGTTAGAGCGCTTCCTTGACACGGAAGAGGTCGCTGGTTCGAATCCAGTCGTGCCTACCATTCTTATCAGTAGTTTAGATAGGATGAGCGTTCAAAACCGCTAGATTTGTGTCTCAGTTTGTGTCATACCCCCATTCTGGTGCTTATTGAACGGGCTTCCGCAGCCTTGCGCTTGGCTTCCACGCGGACCTGCCCGTAACGTTCCAGCATCCTGTAGCTGACGTGTCCGGCAATCGCCATGGTGGTTGAGTCTGCCGCCCCGCTCTCCGCAAGGTACGCGATACCGCAATGCCTCAGATCGTGGAACCGGAAGCCGGACAGGCCACTGGGCCGCAGTGCAAAGCCCTATTGATCCAGCGGATGCGGGTAAGCGTAAGGCGTGTAGTAGAGCGTCCATGTGTTGGTGGCCGTGCAGACAAATAGCTCTCCCTGACCCCCGCTTCCGCTGTGATTCCAGCTTCCTTGATCTGTGGCCCAATACGCCACGCCCGTTGTGCAGGTCGATGGACGGCTAGCGAGCGTTCCGCTGCCCACGCCGGATGTCCCTGTGAAACTCGTGCAGCCGGTTGTGCTTGCCGGATTGCACCACGTGTAGTAGTCCGAATTGGCAAAGAAAGCTCCCGTGCCGAAATAGGGATTGATCCCCAACAGGTTGCTTTGCTTGCTGGGAACGGGAGAATAGTTGTCTGTCCATTCGTAGACAGGCTCCAGCGCTTCGGCTGCCCAGGCGCAGGCAGACGACCAGGTGCAGCGAGTCGTCGCATTCTTTACGTTGTTGGTCCCGCTGTCGTCGGAAGTGAAGCCGCCGGTTAAAAGATCGCCTTGGCCCTGCCCCGGCTGGTCCATGCAACGGTATCCGGTTGTCGGATTGCTGTTCTGGTCCCAGTTCGAGCCAGTGCCGTTGTAAGCCGTGCCGCAATATCCCCATCCGTGAGGAGGCGCCGCTTGCGTATAGGTGACGCTGTTCTTTCGCATCGAGTTGAGTAAGATGAAGGTTTTATACCCGGTTCCGCCGCCTGCCGATGACGACGGAATCGTGTTGCCCCAGATCATCCCGGTTCCGCTGCTCACCCAGAGTCCCGCGTTTATGTAATTGCCCGCGACCGCATTAAAGTGATTCTGGTAAATCTCCCACGCCCTGCAGCCGCGAATCCGGCCCCCGCCGCCGGTAGGATGGGTCTGCAAACTTGGGGCTGGCGTCGTCATGTTGAATGTGTTGAATCGGAAGACGAATCTCCCTCCGAATGTGCAGTCATTGCCTATTCCGCTGTTGAATACGTTGTTTTCCGCGAACAGGAAATTGGCCGAACCAAGAGAGGTGCTATGCGCCCAAGACTGGTCCCCAAGCCCAAGACTGTCGCGAAAGCAGGCCCCGCTATTGTTGTCTTGAATCGAATTGTTCACGCCGCCAGGAGGATTGTCGAAAATGGAGTGATCTACCACCCCATAGACACATCCCGTGAACTGGACGCCCGCACCGGACGCAGCGCGACTGTAAGTAGTCGTATTGTAGTGTGAGTGGTCGAGGCGAATGTTCGCTGAGTTTCCTGCGATGCCTACAATCCCCTTCCACTTGACACTTCCCGAACCTCCCTCGACAGTGATCCCAGCCAGGCGAAAATAGGCTGCGGTGTTTGAGTTTGTTGTGATAGAAAGCATTGGATCATTGCTGGCGTAGTCGTCGACGATCACGGTCTGATCTCCTCCACCCGTTATCGTCAGGCTCCCTGCTCCGAGAACGGATAGGCTTGTGCTCTTCGACGGGATGTTCAGAGTAACCCGAGTCGTCCATGCGCAGGTTCCAGCCGGGATCAGGACGATTGTGGTTGAAGCCTTCACCGCATTGAACGCCCTCCGGACGTCAGATGCGTTGCAGCTTGCAGCGGTGATCGTCCCGCCTCCGCTGGAAAATACGTCTCGATGATTCCCGATCATCATGTCCTGCCCCGCAGCCAACAAGGGCAAGAGTGCAATAAGCACAATGAGTCTCTTCATAATTAGCAAGTCCCCGAAGCTGCCCAGGTTATTTGCGCAGCGCTTCCGTCTGCCCAGAAGCTGAATACAATATATCCACCGCGGGCGATTGTGTAGTGCCTACTGCTAGGCATGCCCAATGCGAAGCCCGTCGTACAGGCAAGCGGGCTGGAGTTGAGCAAGCTATCCGGAATTTCCATTTCGCCTGCCGGTCGCGAACCGATATACTGCCGGTTGCCTAGTTCGCGATCTTTTTGCATTTGTTCCAGGGCCAAAGTCCCAGACCTGCTTGGTGGGGCCTTTGCGGGGACCAAAGGGCCAGGATTTGTCCGATTTCGAAGCGATCTCTTGGACACCTTTCCCTTAACTCCTCTCCAACGTCCAGATTGGTTTCGCCTGCCAGCGCAGCCTTGCCTCCATTCAGGCACAACCCCGCCATGGCCATTCCTGCGCACGCGGTCGCGCGATATACATAGTGCAGCGCGCGAGCTTAATGTTGTGAAGATGTTGTAGAAGGGTTGCCAACTCCATATTCCCCCAATATCTTGCGTGGCGGTAGGGCCGCAGCAATCTCCGCAGCCGCGAGTGCAGACTGGGGCTCGGCCATTCGGAGGTGGGAGGCCTACGGGGGTCCATTGCCCCTGTGTCACGGCTCGTGTCATAACCCTGACATCCCTGCCCATGTCCGGCTGTCTTCGGCAGTGTCGCCCGGTCAAACACAAAAGGCAGCGAACCCGCGTGAAACCCGCATGAACGCTGCCTTTCCGTGCCGCTTCGTGTCGCTTGCGATTCCTCCGTATCAACCCGTCTGGCGATTTGACACGGAAGAGGTCGCTGGTTCGAATCCAGTCGTGCCTACCATTCTTATCAATTCTGGCGCGCACACCTGAAGCCGCAGAATTTCTGCCCCGCTTCGTGTTATAACCCCTCATTTTGGAGTTTTGCCAGGGCTTCCAATGCCTTGCGCGTAGCTTCCGTGCAGGCGTGGGCCAAAGGACTCAGACCGCGCCGTTTGCCTTGCCAGAGCACAGCAGGCAGTGCCGGTCCACTCCCGTAGACGTGAGGCACGTTCGCGTTCGACCCTGCAAGAGAGCGCAGGATCCGCTCAAATTGAAGCCGTGAACCCTTCAGAGTGCGGCCATCAAACAAAGAAAGCCCCGATTGTATCGGGGCCTCGAATCATCCTTGCCGTTGATCGATGACCTGAGAACCTTCACCCGTCCCGACGCACGTCAGAGTGCGTACAAACGGCGTCCCAATTCTAAAATCGAACTACCGTTTCAGACTTCGCAGGTAAGCGATCACGGCATCCACGTCCTGCGCTGGGAGGCGATGACGGTAGCCAGCTTCATCGATCTCGACAGGTGGCATCGTTTGGTCTCCCTGATTGATGAGGGCTCTCAGCTCAGCATCCGACTTGGCTTGCACCCCTTCTGAGTTGAGCCTTGGAATTGAGGTCTTGAAGAATTTATCCGCTCCCGCATCGCCCTTGCCGCCCTCGCCATGGCATTTTGCGCATGTCAGATTAAAAGCCTCTTTTCCAGAGACGGCGCGGGTCGGGCTCAGACTGGAACCCCATAAGACAACACGATCGTTGTTTTTTGGGATAACGTGCAAAAGTAACCCATTCGCGCCGGGCATCCATACTTCGGACAGGATCAGGCCTCCATCCGTTTTGTCAAATACGAGAGAGCCGTCCCGAAACAGTTCAGACGGCCCGCTCGAGCTGAGCAATGACGCCCAAGGAAAGCTGATCGCCGGTGGCCGATTTCACGACGAGCCACGATCCCTCCGTTGCGAAGGTGTACGTCCCCGCGGGCAGCACCTTCGAACCGAAGCTGAACTCATTCGGAATTTGGAACTGCATGAGCCCCTTGGTCTGCCCGAACGTCAAGGCAACTGCGAAGAATGTGACGCTCGTGAAAGCCATCAGCCCTCTCGCCATCGCACACCAACTACTCACTTGCTTCATACGTCGTACCCTCTTTCTTTTGTGTGTCGTTCCCGTTAGGACTTCGAGTCACCCGACGCCGTCAGGTGTCCCGCTTATTCTGCAACCCATCTCCGGAATTCTCGTTTTGGCTCCCAACAGCCGTGAATGTTCCTGAAGTTTTCTCATTTTAGCTTCAATGAGCAGCTTTGGCTAAGATCTCGCGCCATATCGAACTGGGGCGCTTCATAGCTACAAACTGGTGAGCTCATCCAGTGGCGCAGCCACTGGACGCGTATTCACTGCACAGGGAACAAACCGTTGACAGGAACCCTCGACTGTCAGAAAGAATCTGTGGACTTGTTCGTTAAAAAGGGAAGAAAGGGAAGAATGGCAGGAAGTGAGAGTCTCAATCCGATCAGACTACCGCCTCTGAGGCTCGCAGAACCGGCGCAGACATGTCAAGGAGTTTCTTCGCGGTGGATGAACGGAGGCGACTCAAGGCGCCATCGTGCAAAGTCTTTATCGGGGTTTCTTTCTTCAGCGGCGGCTTCCTCGAACGGTACCGGTCTCCAGCGGTATGACAAGACCAGCGCTGGCCTGTGATCGCTTGCGCAATCTCAATGGGCAGCCAGTCGTTCTTGTCGGCGCACCGGTCCATTGCATGCGGTGAGAGAACGATCACGGAATTCGGTGGATGCGCAAAACGCTCGAGCGGTGATTCAGCGAAAAACCCTCTTCCCCGATCGGTCACATCCATCAACACGCGCAGACCCGGCCTGTCGAGGTCAAGGCAGCGCAATCGCTCTCTCGGCCAAATCGGCGCGCGTGCATCCACCCGGCACTTGCCTCCTGTCTCGATCTGGCGCCGTGATATGCTCAACCCAGATTTAAGGAGCATCGTCCATCACCGCGCCATGGCCCTTCATGAGTCAAGCTCGCCGCCGCGGCCCCGCCAGGTGGTTCAAATCGGTGTGACCGGCCATCGGCCCAACCGGCTATCGCCCGAAGTCGCAGCTGCTCTGCCCCGTCAATGCGAACAGGTTCTCAAAGCCATCGCCGCTTTGGCGGCCCGCGCGTACGATCCTCTCCTTCACGCGCCCGAACCCCCGCTTCTGCGCATCCTTTCCCCGCTGGCTGAAGGCGCGGACCGCATCGTCGCTCATACGGGACTGGCGCTCGGCGCGGATCTGCAATGCCCCCTCCCCTTCCACGCCGCAGAATATTGCCGCGACTTTGCCACTGAAGCCTCGCGCGATGAATTCCACACTCTGCTCGCCAAGTCCTCCGCGGTATTTCAAGTCGACGGCTCGCGCGACGCGGAGGACGTTGCCTACGAGCGCATCGGGCGGATGGTGCTGGAACAATCCGACTTCTTGATTGCTATATGGGATGGCGAACCGGCTGCGGGCAGAGGCGGCACCGCGCAGATCGTTGAAGAGGCAATGGCGCAGAACGTGCCCGTACTCTGGCTGCACGCCTCCCAGGCAAGTGACCCGCTCATTCTCCTTACGGATGAGTTCGGGAACCGCGTGCTGCACCCGTTGGAAAAGCTGGAGTCGCTCTTCGCATCGCGGTTTCCCCGAGCCGACGGTAACCCGGAGTCGGCTTTCAACCTCAGCCATGCCTATTGCGCTGAAAAACAGCCCAGATTCGATCCCGGCCGGCTCTTCCGCATCTTTCGTGATCTTCTCGTTCGCGGCGCGTTCCGCCGGGGGGCGTGGCGCATCGCGGATTATGAGAGCGCCGGGCGCGACGAATGGGCGAAGATGATTTCGCGGTCCCCCGGCCTGCCCGAAGAGACGCGGCGCTACCTGCTCGATCGACTCTGTCCTCATTACGCATGGGCCGATGGATTGTCGGCTTACTATGCCGGAGCGCTTCGCTCGAGCTCGATGGCGAGCAGCCTGCTGAGCGCCTTCGCCGTCATGGTCCCGATGGTCGGCTGGCTTTGCTACTCACACCATGTGGAATTGCAGAGAATCCCCGCACTGACCGAGTTCGCATTGATTGCCGTCATTCTGGCCATCACCTATCATGGCCGGCGAAGACGCTGGCACGAGCGTTGGCTCAACTACCGGCAACTGGCTGAACTTCTTCGCCAGTATTGTTACCTGTCTCCCCTCGGCTGCCCGCTCGCCACACCGCCGCTTCCGGCTCACTTTCGCTCTGGCCCTGACCGCTCCTGGGTCGACGGCATGTTTCGCACCATCGCACGCGATCTTGGCTTGGCACCTGCCACCGTCAACCACGGCTATGTCTCCTCCATCGGGCAACTGATCGCCACCATTCTTGCCGGCCAAATCGAGTACCACGAAGGCAACCGCAAAACCCTGACCAAGCTGAGTCACCGCCTGCATCACGTGGGAACGGCTCTCTTCGTTGTCACTCTGCTTGCCTGCGTCACTCATGTGCTCATCGACGTTGAATCGCCCTGGCTGTTATTGCTGGCAACCGTGCCGCCCGCCTTCGGCGCCGCGTTTTACGGTATCGCCAATCATGGAGAATTCTCGCGCAGCGCAGACCGTTCCCTTGCCATGGCTCGTGAACTCGAGTCTCTCCAGTCAACCGACCTGCGCAATGCGCTGGCTTCGCCTGATGAGAGCTTCGCGGCTTTGCGCGAGGTCGCTCAGAGAATTGCGGAGGTTATGATTGCCGAAACCATGGATTGGAGCGTCGTTTTCCGTTACCGGACGTTGAACCTTCCCGGCTGATCGTGTGCCGCCGCGCGCAGGGAGGAGTATGGATAAGCGCTTCGAAAAAATCGTTCTCGTTGCCTTCGCCATTCTTGCCGTCGGGCTCGGCTTTTGGGGATACACCATCGTCGGCAGCGGCTACCAGGCCGGCCCCGACGCCGTCCCTCATCCAATCCATCCCCTCACTTGGTTGGAGGCGCTGCGCTGCCTCATCGCATCCATTGGACTCATACGGCTCTACGACCTGTTTCAGCCCGGCAGGGACCCCTGGCAGCTCGTCGTCGCGCAGGTTCTGGTTCCCGGAATCGCACTCGTCTCCGCCGCGCAACTATTCCTCATCGGTGTCAGAAAGAATATCCGCTCCGCGATGGCGCGCCGCAAAACCAATCACACCGTCGTCTGTGGCATCGGCGATGTGGGCATGCAGATCGTGCAGAACCTCCGTGCCGCGCATCGTCGCGTTGTCGCCGTCGATCTCGAGGGCGATTCGGCCAACGCCGCCACCTGCGAGAAAAGCGGAGTCCCCGTGCTTCAGGGCGACGCCAAAAACCCTCAGGTGCTGCTCGCCGCCGGCATTCGCCGCGCGCAAACGGCCATCGTCACCACCGGTTCCGACAGCGAGAACATGGATATCGCCCTCCAGATCAAAGCCATCCATGCCCGGCCGGCCTATCTCAAGCCGGGCAGGATTCAGGTCCACGCACGGCTGCGCAATGACTGGATGCACAAGCGGCTCATTGCCAGCGATAAGAGCCCTCTCGGCTCGGCAGACTTCGGTCTGCGTCTTTTCAATCCCTTTACTGACGCGGCGCGCATGTTGATCAAGCGTCTCCACCTGCCGCCCGGCCCCGAGTTTGAGGCGCGCACCTTCGTCCTCATTGGCTTTGGTGCCTATGGCTGCGAGATCGCGCTGCATCTCATTCGCTCTTCGCCGGTTGCGCTGGGCCGCACGCTCAAGATCCTCGTCTTCGACCAGGATGCGGACGTGGCGAAGGAGAAATTCTCCATCACCAATCCCGCCGCCGCCGAGATGGCCGCACTCGAGTTCGTCACGGCTTCCCTTGTGCCTGGATCTTCCGACCTGGCGCGCGTTGTCGAGCGTAAGCTCGAATCGGCCGGACCTTTGCTCGGAATCGCGGTTGCCCTCGGCGACGACGAGGTGACCCTCTGCGCCGCGCTCGAAATGCGCTCCCTGCTCGACCGCAACGGCCATCTCCACGTGCCCATCTACGCTCGCCTCGAGCACTATCGCCGCCTCGGCGAGCTGGTGCGCAACATTGAGAGCATCTCCTGCTTCGGTGACCGCCTGCAAATCTTCGGGACACTCGAGGAAACGCTCAGCCTCGATGTACTGTCCGGGGCCAGGCTCGACGCGTTCGCGCAGGCACTTCACGACGATTACCGGCATCGCTCGCAGGACACAATCAATCCCCAGGCCAATGTCCCCTGGCACGAGCTGCCTGAGTTCATGAAGATGTCGAATCGCTGGCGTGCGGACCACACGCCCCTGCTCATGGAGCTGGCTGGCGTGCATCTGGTGCACGACGTGCAGTCTCCCGCCGTCGTCCCATTAAGCGCAGAGCAGGTCGAGTTGCTCGCCCAACTCGAGCACCGCCGCTATACCATCGAGCGCCGCCTCGTCGAGAGCCATTCCGGTTCCGCGCAACGCTCGCGTGTCACCCCGTGGACCGAACTTAGGGACGAGCAGAAAGATTGGAACCGGAAAGAGGCCGCACGCCTGCCCGAGATCATGGCCGGCCTCGGCATCGAGCTTCATCCGGTGCACGCCGTGCGCCTCTACGGCAATTGGCTGGCAACCGCGCCCTCCCAGCTCGATGAAATGCTCGCCGCCCCGGCCTCCGCGCATTGCGGCCTGATCGTCGATCTCGACGAGCCGCAAGCCGTGCTCACTGCTGCACGCGCGCTGTCCTTGCCTTCGCTCAGCCTCTGGCTCTTCTCCCTCGAGGAGCCCCGCGAGTTCTCCCTTCGCAGGCCGCAAACCCACGAGAGTGATCGCGCTGCCTTGATTCAGCGCGCCAACGGCTGGTTGCAGCGGGACCACGTTGCTCTTGAGGCGTGAGCCGCCAAAGAGAAACCTGAATCACCGGCCTATCGCAGAACCAGAGGAAGTGCATTCCGGAGCCACAACATTCAAGTCCGGGGTCTGCGCTCGTTGCAGGGGGCGACAGGTCTTCGTCGCTGGGAGGGAAGTCGACGCGACCAACCCGGGGCCCCCAACGACCGCTTTTTTCGTTGGGGTGGTACCGGCAGGGAGCGGCCACACTGAAAACAGTGGAACAGGGCACAGTGACCCTGCTTTTACCGTAAGAAGATTCCTGCAAAAAAGGTGAACCGGAATCCTTCGCCGGTCTCACTTCGCTTCCTTCTGCAATGCGGCGCCAATTCGCTTGCCGTCCAAACGCGCAGTCTTCAGTAGACCTTGAAGGAGTTCAGGAATTGCTCGGTATACGTTGCCGGATGGTCCTTGTTAGAAACGACAACCACCTGGTAAAGGCGCGCGCCGTCCAGGTAGAGATGCGCGGCGTAGTTGTATCCATCCGAACCGGTGGCCGTAATCGCGCGCCCTGGGATTCCATTCAGATTGATGACCTCATCGTCCATCAGGGTCCTGCCCTTTGTGGCTCCGTCGCGCGCGCCTTCCAGAATCGTTTGCGGGTCGGTCTTGGTGTATTCGTCAGGATAGTCGTTGTACATCACCGTGTAGGCGATGTTGTCGTTGTCCAGGGAAACATAGATCTGATAGAGGGTCGTTGATTGGCCGCCCGGCAGGTTAACCTGGTGCGTCTGCTCCTGGGGAGTTCCCGGAAACAATGCCGTAAATCGGCCCCCGCTCGAGGTGTAAGGCTGCATCACTGAGCTGGCCGTAGACGGCGGATTGATTTCGCCGGTCGTCCCGCCCGGTGTCGACCCAGACGGCTCCGTAGTGGTCGGAACCGTTGGGAGATGATGCGTGTGGTAATAGACGCCGGCGTAGATTCCACCCACAACCACAACCGAGATCCCCAAACCCAACGCCCATTGCGGAATCTTCAGCGAACTGGAGGGAGCAGGAGGGGTGATCGTTTGCGGCCACGCGTTCGGTGGCCGGGCGCCGAAGCTTCCAGCCGGGTCCACTCTCGGCACCTTGCCCATGTCGAACGGCTCGGGGATAACCGGTGCCGGGCCCACTGGCGGCCGATACTGCGGCGCGTGTAGGGGGTCGGAAATCTCAGGTCCCTGTGGCCTTCGTACCTCCGCCCCAAACGCTGGCAACGGCTCGCGAATTCTCTTCAATTGCGCCTTCAGCCCGTCCAGAATCTGGTACTTCACCTTCGCCCAGCTCGGATCGCTCACGGTGTATTCGATGAGCGGACTGCTGGGAACCATCTGGCGATCGGAAAGAAACGGATAGTCAGTCCAGTCACACGGCTCCACCAGCACCGGAACCACGATCATCTGGCCACGCTGCGCCCGTTCCGCAATCCGCGGCATCTCGCGGGACTCGATGAACTCGGAGTTCAGGAAGTGCTGGCTGACGATGAGAATGGCAATCTGAGCCTGGTCGATCTCCGCTTCGATATTCCGCTTGAACTCGTCTCCGGGCTTCAGTTCCGTGTCGAACCAAAACACCACGTTGTGCCGCCGCAGCGACTCCATTAGAAACGGAACCAGGTTGAACCGGTACTCCGGGTCCAGCCATCGCTTGTCTTCACGGGCGTAGCTCACGAAGACATGAACCAGTTCCTCGTGCGCGCCGGCAGTTGCGTCTGTGCTCATAGTTCGCGTCCGGGCTTTCGATTGAAGATGAACAACTAGGCACACTATAACCCAGCCAACCGGAAATGCGAATGGGGAAACGCCAAAAATCCAACCCTCCGCGGCGCCATGAGACAGCCGGACAAGAACGCCGGGGTCTCACGCAAACCGATTGACGATCCCCTCCCTTTTCTGGATGATGGAGGCACAAACACCGGGCCTCTTCCCCGCACAATGTCTGGAGGGCGATATGCGTAATTCCCTATCTCTCGTCCGTTATTTCATTCCACTCTGTGTCTCCATGGTCTTCCCGCTGCTGTTTGCCGGCGCCGCCCGCGGACAATCTGCGAAGACCGAAATCGATTACACGGGTAGCCTGCTCGGCTATTACAGAATGGAATACGGCGAGGCGGATCAGAATCATCTTCCCCCGGTCAAGAGCTTTCTTGACTTTCGCAAGCCCGATTCGAGCCGGCTGCTGCTCGGCATGGGCGACAACTTCGGCCCCGAGTTTGGCGCTTCGCTTCAACTTGAGAACGCCTCTACGCCCGATCCTCCCCAGGGCTGCCATCTGATTCCAAACCCGACAGACACGCACGAAACCCGCCCCGAAAGCCTCTACAAGAACGATGATCGCGTCGCTCCCCAGGCCGATTGCGACAACGTACTCAATTTCCTCATGCACGCCGGATTTCGCGCCGTTGTGCCCGGAAGCCAGGACTTTATGTACACCGCGCGCTGGCTGCGCCTCGCTGCGATGCTCCTGTCACAAGCCGACCGGGACCCGAAACAGGTGAACCAAATCGCCAATTACGACCACAGCGTCTACCTCCTCAGCGCGAACCTGCGCGTCGCGATGAAAGGCAAGGGCGGCGGCTCAGGTGGAGGTGGCACACGCTGCCCCCTACTCTTCAGCCAGGATCCGCTCTCCCCCAACGTGATGCGCTGCGTCGGCGATGGCACCGAGCCCGAACCCCTTGACTGGCTCAGCCGTCTCGACCGGCTCGGCCGGTCGACTCCGGACCAGACAATCAATCCCACGGTCAGCGCCATTCAGCAGTTGGCTACCGACAGTGCCGCTCAGGCTGCCGGAAGAGAATCGGTGCTGGATGAACTCGCCCACGATGAAATCGAGATTATGCAATCGGCGTGGGGCGCGCGCCTTAGCCTGCCGTCGCCGTCTCAAAATGTTGCCACCAGAGAAGGCAGAGGCGGCAACCAGAGCTTCGCTGAGCTCGCTGGCAAAGGCAAATTAACCCAAACAACCTTGACCCAACTTTCCGCCGCCTTGGATCGATTGGACTTGGTGAATACCCCTCAATACCCGCTCGACTCCGCCGACCGGGCCGACTTCATCACCTATAGAGACACCTTGAAGATCATCCTCGCCAATCTCTCGAAGCTGGCCGATCCCAGCATCCCTGCCAATCCCAGTAAGGAGTTACTGCAGAAGACCCTCGGCGATTGCGTGCAGGGGGGAAACATCGGCTCCTGCTTCGTTCTCACCCCGCAAGCGCGCATCGCCGCCGCGAACGGCCTGTTGCGCACCATCGCCTTCGAGGAGAACGACATCGGCTACACGGTGGCCAACACTCAGGACGGAAGCAAGGTGCTGATCGTCGGCATCACCGGCCAGGACACCTTGAACGCGGTTTCGCATACCAATCTTCGCATGTGTGCGGGCGCAGAAAGGAATGCCATTGACGCTTTCGGTCCTTGCGGCGCGCGCACTGACGTCTCCAGTTTCGGCAGTGCCCCAACGGTGGTGGCCGGCGATCCCGTCGCAATCACTGAGGCCATCGTGCGCAGTGCCGAGCTTCAGGCTGCGGACCGCAAGGAGCGCCCATTCGACAAGGTTGTGGTGATGGCGCAGATGCCCCACACTGAAGCCGAGGTTCTGGCCGAACGCGTCTGGAAGCTGCTGAGTCTCGATGGCGTCGAGCACCCGGTTGACGTCGTGCTCGGCGAGGCCGAATTGGGATACAGCACCCCGCAAGTGACCGTCAGCTATCCAGCGTCCGCAAACGGCACCTACCCCGCGCCCGTCGTCGCCCCCATTCCCAGTTACTCGTCTGAAACCGGAAACTACCCCGGAAAAGTCTCGCGCCTCACGCTTGTCTCCGCGGCTGACCAGAGCTTCTCCATGTCCAACCAGCCCGACGGCATCTTTGACCCGCCTTCAGTCAAAGGTTCCCTTACCACCATCTCGCTGCTCTCCCGCTTGATCGCCGAATTGCAACACGCTTCGCCGTCGCAGCCGATCGTCGGAACGGATCTGACGAGCAAGCAGAAAGCTGAGTTTGCGCTCCTCCAGGACTTGCAGAAATCGAGGCACCCGAAGGCTGACGTAGTCCTGTTGCAGAGCCGGGACGTGGAATTGGACGCAATCGGCCCCGCCTATGCCGGCTATGAGGTGTGTGCCGGCGAGACCGGCAGCCTCGATCTCTGCAAGTTGCGCGTTGCCCTCGACCGCATCTTCTGGAAGGGCGACTTCCTGGAATATGTCGCGGTCACAGGCAAGAGCCTCAAAAGCATTCTCGCTGCGTCACAGCAAAAGATGGCCCAGCAGGCCCAGTTGGCCGATACCGGCTTCACGCAGGAGTGGCTCATCTCCTACGGCATTGTGCAGTCGGCCCTCAGCAACGTAACCGAAATCAACCAGAACAACGAGCCGTTGTGGATTCCCGTCGATCCATCCTGCACCGGCGACACCCCGGGGCAGAGTACTTACTGCGTCGGCGGAACTCCCATCAGCGACGATGCCTACTATTGGTTGGTCACCAGCGATCAGTTGGCCGAGGATAAGGCTGTTTACGGCACCCTCCAGAGCCTTCCCTCCGTCAACCACCAAAGAACGGAGCTCTATGTGACCGCTCCTCTCGCGCACTTCCTCCTCGATTCTCTCCATGGCGGCGCCGCACAAGTCGCGGCCCTGGGCCCGCCCACTGGCTCCCCTGAGAAGATCATCACCGCCGAAAACCAGCGCTTCCAGCAAGCACCGGTATGGCAGATCGATTTCGCAAAGATGATTGCCAGCTTTGCCTCGCGGGCGCCGGTCGGCGGAAACACATTCGTCGAAACCAACTTTTCCGCGGTCTCCGACTCTCGCGCCTCGGCGCCGACTCAGCAGGAAATGGATCTCGAACTGGCCAACAGAATCACCGGAGCCTTTCTCGTGCCAGGTTTAAGCGGCAAGGCCCCCACCCCCATCTGGGTCGGCGAACAGACTTCCTTCGCCTACGACCGCTCGGTCATCGGCAACCTTACAGGCAGGCCCATCAACCCATCCTATTCGTTGAACAACCTCACCGAAGGCGCCTTTCTGCAGGTTCGGCTTCACTCCAGGAGCGATCAGGGTACCGTGCGCGGCGTGCGCTCCCTGCCGCGAAGCCTCCTGGTCTTCACACCGTATCAATACCAATTACAAATCAACACACCGTATTTGTTCTTCCCCTTCGCGGGAGGCGCGTCCGGGGAACTCACGGTCCCGCTTCCGCGCGTCTCGGCTTGGAACGACCGCGCCGGCTTCAGGCATGAGTTCAGCGGAAACAGCCCCAAGCCCCTGTTCTCCACCGGAAGCTACTTCGAAACCGGCCTCGAGTTCAGCACGCAGAACAACGTCCTGGCTTCGTTGACCCTCCAGGACAAGACGACGGGAACGTCTAAAACCTGCCAGGTCAGCGCCTACGTCTCGCTGCAAACCTGCTTCACCCAGGCGAAGTTCGTCATCAACACCAACAACCTCAACGTTTTCCCCGGTGTAAAGACACTCCATGCCCTCGGCTTCTACTGGGATCTCCACTTGCAGCACCATCTCTTTGGCAAGGGACAAGGAAAGCAGATTAGCTTGGTCACCGACAGTCAGGGCGACTACTACTTCGGGCGTCCCCCTTCGGCTGAATTGCCTACGCAAACGGAGTATGCCATTCCATTGAGCGTTTCGTTCGTCCTTCCGGTGTTCGGCAATCTTTCCTTCGCCCCCACCTACTCCGGCTTCTTCTACCAGCCGCAAAGGAGTAACGAGAGCCTCCAGGTGAACTCCTTCTCCATTGCGGCGCGGTGGTATTTCGCCCGCGATGCCCGCGTGCCCTTCCGCCGCCAGATTCCGCTCTCCGGGCCGGCATCCGCGGATCAGACCCACACCGGAAAGGGGCACTGAGAAACTTGATCTGAAGATCGTCCGCCGCAGAAACGGGCAGAAGCGCTCGGCGTCACGCAGGAAAGCGCACGGCGCCTCACGCGCGCCCGTCAGGAAACCTGGACGTGGTTGTGCGGCCTGTCTCTCAGGATGCCTTTGCCCTTGGTAAGCCAGGCTACGCCGAACGCAATCAGCGCCAGCGATTCGCTCGTCAGCAGCGGGTTGAAAGGTCTTAGAATTCGCGCCGCGCCCTCCAGATTCAGGCTGACCATCACGGCGTCGCAGACCAGGATCACCATGCCGCAGACCGCGTAGACGGCGTTTCTGTGCCGCTTGCGGCGAGTGCGGCTACTCTCTGAGGCGGTCTTGCGGAACAGAAACAGGCAGAAATAGGCGAGGACGAGAAACATCTGTGCGGCAAACACGGTGTGGACCGTATTCAACTCCAACTGCAGCGATGAGTGCACGGGGTCTCGCGGGTTCACCGAGGGGCACAGTGCAACACCCAGAGCAAGAGCCCCGGCGAGATACCCGGTGATCTCGTCGGTCCAGTCGTATCCGCGGGCGCACATCAGAAAAGCCGCGATCGCGCACAGGCCTCCCACGTAGCATTCCCCCATCGCCGTGTAGCGATAGTCGCTGATCGATCGCTGCAGAATGGGGTCAGGTAGCGCATGCTTGGGCCCGGCGAGCGACAGTAGGATGGTGCCGCCGGCAAGTGCAAAAGGAAGCAGCAGCGCGATGATGCCGACCATCCTGCGCATCGCGTGGTAAGAGAGGACCGCGGGATTCTTGGGCCTCGCGTGATTAGACATCGTGCCTTCCACGATGGGATTCCTCAGGACGAAGCAGAATACCGCATTTGCTTCCATCGCGGCAGCCGCCGAATCCCTGAAGACACCCCCCCGATCTCTCTCATCGGCGCGATACTGCCGTGCTTTAGCCTTGTGTCGCCTCCACCTTCGCTGCGAAGGCCCAGTTGTGTCCTAGGCAGAAGTTCACCAGCGAGCAGCACAGAATCGCAATCGCATTCGACGCAACCATGGGAATCCGCGCTCCATGCACCAGAAGCGGCATCAGCGCCAGGTTCCCCACCATCGAAACCAGCCCGTTCGATAGATGAAAGCGCACGAACTGGCCGGGCAACTCGCTGCGGTCGCGCCGGTCTCGCCAGGTGTAATGCAGGTGCCACACAAAGTTGTGCACCAGCGTCACCTCCAATGCCGCGGCCGTCGCAATCATGTAGCGGCCCGCAGTCAATCGGTTCACGAGCGCCAGCGTGGCAAGCTGCACCACCATACCCATGGCCCCCACCACGTTGAACTTGACCCAGCGCGAAACGACAGAAGGAGCGTCTCGAAGCCGGTCCGCCCAAGTCGCCGCGACCCCAGGAAGCGGCGACCTTGTACAGGGTCTCGCGGGATACGGTGTCTGTGGTATCGCCGAACGGATCAGCGTGTTCATGGCAACGGCTCCTGCCGGTAGAGTTGCGCTGTGTGCCGCACCGTCACGGCGATCGCCATCGCGGCCATCCCCAGCGTCGCGATCACCCCTCCCAGGTCGAAGAGCAGCACTCTGTGCCCCAACACCGTCGAATACGGGCTGCGCAGCGCGGCCAGGCAGCCCATCGCCAGCAAAATGCGAATCTCCGTCGGCCCGAAAATCCCCTGCGAAAGCTCGAAACACTTCAGCGTGTACGTGGCCAGGTAGCTCTCGCTCGATAGCACCAGAAACGCGATCAGCATCGCAATCGCCGTCTGCCAGTGCAGCAGCCCGGAAGCGCCCAACCCGCACATCAGCGCCACCGCCCCTAGAATGTCCACCATGTGATCGACGTAGAACCCGTAGCGCGGCCGCTCCTGCCCGCGTACCCGCGCCAGCGTCCCATCCAGGCTGTCGCCCAGCCAGTTCAGCGCTAGGCAAACAATTACCACGAGCAAGGCCCGCCGGTCGAAGCGCGACAACGCAAAGCAGACGCCTGCTCCAATCTGTGCGCTCAGGCCCAGCACCGTCAGTTGGTCCGAGCTCACCCAGCTCGGCGCACGCTCCGCCATCCACTGCAAAGCGCGCTTCTCCATCCGCGCCGTCAACGCCTGGTTCACTCGCCGCGCGCTCCGGAACTCCGCTCCATCCTTCGTCGCCATGATCTGTGCACCCATCCCCATCTCCTTTCACCTACACCCCGCATCGTGCAAGCCGGCTCGCCGAAACGCCGACTTGCTGACTTGCTGACCTGCTGACTCGCTACTTCCTCAGCCCATCCCGCGTCGCACCTAGCGTGAACTCCAGCGACTCCCTCGGCACGCTCTCCACAAACGGCCCAATCGCCCACCCCAGCCCCACCGGAATGGAACGCGTCAGCGAAACCGACTCGATTTGGATATACAGTCCGCCGTCCCGTTCCTCGTAGCTCCAGTAGGTATTCAGCCGCCACAGGAAGCCGTGCTCCTCGCTCGGGCTCAGCGCGCGCTCCTTCGCCGTCCCCGCCGAGTTAATCTCCGCAATCCGCGTGCTGCGCGACAAGCTGTACCCATGCCGTGCGCCCGTCTCTCCGGAATTGCCATGCCCAAACGTCACGTCGTAAGTCGTATCCATCACCACAGTCAGAATGTGCTTCTGCCTGACCCGCATCGTCACCTCGTAGTGGTCGCCCCCTTGCGCGAGGATCCTGGCCTTGAGCACCTGCGGCGAAAAGTTTTTCGGATACGCATGGAAATCCCGCATCAGCCGTTCAAAATCCTCGGGCCTGGCTCCCGGCACAAACGCCGTCCCGCGCCAATCGTGCACCAGCGCCCCCGGCAGCTCTGCCTCCGTCGCCGGCGTCAGCTTCTCGATGATCAATTCACCGTTGCGCAGGCGCGCCCAATCCTCCGGCGCGAGGAAGGCATCAGCCGAGCTGTGCTGCCCAGCCAGCCGTGCCTCGACCCGGCTGATATAGGAGTTGAACCCCGCAACCGCCGCCGGCGTCGGCTCTTCAGCAACTAACGCCACAGCGCTCAGAACAAAGAGCAGCGCCCCGGCAACCCGCAATCTCCTCGAATTGCAAACCCGATCGTGCGTCATGCACCGAACCTTACCCTGCCTCCGCCTGCAAGGCAATGCACGGCGCCTCACTTTTTGACGAATGTTTCTCACCGTGCAGCGTCTTCCATCCATTGAACTTCCGGAAAGTTCTCACTCGCTCCGCCGGGCCCCGGCCCAAATCTCCATCGGCTAAACTGGTGCACAGACATGGCAGATGACACGACCGGCGCTCGGCCAGCCCGGCGCTACCGCTTTGGAATCTTTGAAGCCGACGCCGTCACGGGAGAGCTGCGCAGGCAGGGATTGCGCGTCAAGTTGAACGCGCAGCCCTTCCAGTTGCTCCTCATGCTCCTTGACCGATCTTTGGAGCGGCCCGGCCAGTTGCTCACGCGCGAAGAGATTTCACGCGAGCTCTGGCCCGGCGGAACCTTCGTCGACTTCGAGCACGGTGTCAACTCGGCAATCAATCGCATCCGCGAGGCCCTCGGCGACACCGCCGGCAACCCCAGATTCGTTGAGACCCTCGCCCGTCGCGGCTATCGCTTCCTCGCGCCTGTCGAATGCATTGCCGCTGGCGAGGATAGGCCGACCGCGCACCCCGAATCCCCGCCTCCCGCATCCATCGCGGACACGGCGAACCCCGAGGAGTCTGAACTCAAGCTTCGCACCCGGATCCTGGCCACTCCGCAGGACCTTCCCAAGACATCCCATCGGGTGGTGCTAACCCTCTTCATCCTCTTCCAGCTCATGTATCTGGGGTTTTATGTTGGCGCGCTGGCCAATCTGGCGGAGATTGCGGATCTCCTCTCGCCGCTGCCAAGAGCAACGACCGTGTTCCACGTGCTCTTCGTCACGGCCGCCATCCTCATTCCCGTCCGCGCCTTCGTCCTCTGCGCCGTCCTCTTCCGCGCGCCGGGTGTCCGCCAGAAATTCCTCAAGCTCTGGCCGTTCCTGCTCCTTTTCGATGAGCTGTGGTCGCTTTCGCCCTTTCTGCTTCTGCATCACATCAACTTTGGCCTGGCGCTCGCCTGCACCACGCTGCTCGTCTACTCGCCCTTCGCCCAGCGCTCGCTCGTCCTTATGGGCGCGGGCACTGCACCCCACCAGCCTCGTTGACTCGCTGACTTGCTGACCCGCTGACCTGCTGACTCGCTCCTTCCTCAACGCGGGTGCCCTACCCTCGCCGCACCTTTGTTTTTGAGGCTAGGGTGGAGACGCCGCCAACTCCAAAATGTGTCGGCCGACGAACAAGCCTGCTGACTCGCTAACTCGCTGCCTCCCTGACCCGCTGACTTGCTGCTTCTGCAAGCCCCTCCTGGCCAATTTTCACCGTAAGCCGTTGAAAACACGCTCAAAAAAGTCTGCGCAAGTTTGCAGGGAATTATGCCCGATTGGCGCACAATGGACTCATGATGCGCCTCCACCCCAGCGACATTGCCTTCCTGCAGCCCTTCCAGGCAGCCCCGTCTGGACCGAGGCAATGCGAATCAAAATGTTGACCAAAGAGTAAATTTCGGGCCGAAAATTGCCCCTAACCTCTTTAGATGGACGATCTTACGCAGTAACCCCCTTGGAATCAATTGGTTGCAGCCAATAATCAGAGGTGAAGTGCTGAAAACAAACCTCTTAAACCCAAAACAGGGGGTGGGGGAGAGGATACCAAAAAGTTAACACCCCCTCTCAGCCCTGAGCTGAGAGCTGAAGGCTGAGAGCTCGATAGCTGAGCGCTGACGTCTGCCTCACTGTCTCGCTGACCAAAACCGCCTCGCTCCCTTGCTCCCTGCCTTTCTCAAAAGTCCGTGTGAAACCGGAATGCGGATACTGCAACGGGCCCGCGCGCCTGGTTATACCCGGGATCCTTGACGTGCTGAAAATCGTAGGAAACGAAGAAACCGCGCCAAAGGTGAGCGGTGTAAAAAGCTTCGACGATCTTTTCCCGGCCGTAGGTCAAGGTGCCGTCGCCGAGCATGAAACCCAGCCCGCCCAGGGCAAGATACTGCTGGTGGGCTGCCACGATCCCATTCGCCACAAACGCCACACCGGCGCGATCGCTGCTGCGCCGCCAGGGGCCGCCCATGACGAGCCCGCCGATCTGCACCGTCCGGTCGTCTTCGGTGTAGCAAAAACTTTCGTTATGCCCGTCGCTCCAGCCCAACCGGCCAAACACACCCACATCCGCGGTAATCTCCTGCTCGAAGTTCAAGCCGAAGCCGTAGCGATGCCGTCCCTGCAGGCGCGTTGCAATAATCTCCGGTGTCGCAGTCTGGCCATCAAGGAACTCCGCATTGGCCTCGCGGTAGTTTCCCATGTTGCCGTGATTCAGATAGCCCAGCAGCCGCACCACTCCCGCACGATGAACGATATGTTTGCCCCGCGCTTCCACTTCCAGGTTCTCCGCGCGCGCCCGCGCCACATCGGCATCCAGGAACTTTCCGTTCGCAGCCTTCGGCATCAGCGCTTCGGCAAAACGCGCTGACCATGAGCGATCGTCGTACTCCAGGATTACGCCGTCGGTATAGCCCCGCGTGTTTGCGGCCACATCGTAAGCGCCATTGTTGTCCACCGTCCAGTTCAGGAACTGTAGGTTGCTGTTGGAACCATAGGTGTTCAGATCGAAGAAGTCCGTCAGGTCGAACTTGCCCAGGCGCAGCTCCAGGCGGCGCGCGGGAAGCGAGGTGGCCAAATCCAGCTCGTCGCGATCGGCTGGCACTCGCTCGCTCGTCAGCGGGATGATCTGACGCAGCATGACCTGCGCCAGGTACGGAGCCTTAGACAGCGGCACGCCTTCCACTACTCGCACCGCATCCAGGTTGACGTATCCCGCCATCCCGCTTGCGTTCCCGATGCCGTTACCCGTCGCGTCTTCTATATCGGCAAAGACCTCGGTCGTTGGCGAGAGCTGGTAACCGGTGTAGAGCGTCAGCAGGTGCGTCGTTGCGCTCTGCGCCCAGTTGGTCAGGCTGTTCGGCCCACTGTAATTCGCCCGGAACGCCCCATGGCCCTGCAGAATAACGTTCGCTTGCCCTGAGATCCAGTACCGCCCCGTCTCTGTGTGCGGAAATAGCGTCTCGGAATCGCCGGCGGTGTTGTCGTTCGCGCTCGATTCCTCGCTCGCGGCCTGGCCCGTGCTCGCTTGACCCTTCCCTTGACCTGGTCCCACCGTCTGCGCAACCGTTCGCAGCGGGCACCAAAACGCCGCGAAAGCCAAACCGCAAAGAACCCACACGACAACTCGCTGGTGGAGGCGCCACATATCTTCCCGAACGGGGCGCTTTTCCGAGCTTCCCGTCACGAACTTAGTAAATCATCCGGCAGCCCCACCCGTCGCCGCGGGAGCTTTCAAAGCACCGCCTTGCGGATCATGCAAGCTCCGCGTTGGACACACTCACGGCCCACGCCGCGCAACCTCCGGCGTTCCTTCGATTTCCTTTTATTTGGGCGGGTTATTTGGCTGAGGATTCGGCTGTTGCCCGTTTTTCGTGATGTCCTGCCCGTTGTAGAACACGGTACTCGTAGATCCAAAGCGCTTGTAGTCGGTGTATTTGATCACGTCGCGGATGTGCACGTCATTCGCCATGTAGCCGTAGCCGCCGGAGAAATGCAAAATCCCCTCGCCCTTTGTGTAGACCGGAAACCAGTAGTGCCCATCGATCTGCTGCCGCCACGTCATGAATGGCGGGTGCAGGTTCTCGTGGCCCTTGCGCGTGTCATCCGGCACCATCCGCCCGTTCGTCACCACGATCTGCAGGTCGGTCGCATCCACCCAGATGCGTCCATCCAGGTACCGCTTGCCCTTCTCGATCGTCTTGGGAACCACGTCGAAGACGTAGCACTCCACCTCGTCCACCTTTTGCCGGCCCACGTACTTGATGTCGTACTCGGGAACATCGTTCGTGGTCAGCACAAACGGATAGCCGTGCTGGATGTCCTGCAAATCCGACGGCGACATTTGCACCCGCTCCAACGTGTTCGCCGGCGCGAAGACCACCTTCTCGGTGCGTGCGCCTGAGGGGTTGAAGATGACGTCGTCCACCTCGTACCACTCGCCATCCACTTTGTTGTCGTCGTCAAGCGTCTGTACGCGGGCCACGCGGCGATACGTGTAGTGATCCAGAGCCTCCTGGAACTCCGTCTCCTTGGCGGAAAACTCCTTGATGATCTGCTCCACGGGAATCGGCGGCGGCGTCAGATCCATGCGCCCAAAGCCGGAATCGAGCGGCATGGGAGTAAACGAGTCCTTGTCCTGCGCCGCAACCATGAGGAAGCAGCCCAGAAGTGCGATTGCCGCAATCCAGTGTCGAATTGCCACCGAAGTTCGCCTCCTCGCGTAATTCCCGGAGGGGTTCACGGGGACCGGGGATTTGTTCTCTTCAGCGTGTTAGGAAATGCAGCATTAGGAAGTTAAGGATGCAGAGTCTGAGCGACCAGCAGGGAGCGAAGACCTTGCACGACCTGAAAAGCGGTTCCCAGTTTCCTGACACGCCATAAAACTCGTACCCTTCTGCAACTTTAGACGCATATACATTGCATTGGGAAGGCCTCAATCTAGCCTCGGAACGCCCTCTCATGGCGCGATGGGCGGACGTGCCGTTACGCCAACCGCAATCTTTGAAGGCGAGAACGGAGCCTGGATCCGCAAGCATCGAGAGAGCTGTACATTCCGTTGATAGGGAACGAGATTCTCGGCCTCCATGCCCGATCTTTATCACGCTCCGGCCTTGCTCTTGACGGCGCTGCTCCTGCCTGCCTTCGGCTACCTCTATCTCCGCTTCCGCGACACTCGCACTCTGCTGTGGTTCTTGGGTTTCCTTCTTGCCCTCATCTCGATGGTCTTGCTCTATTCCTCAAGCGCGAGCGGCTTCTGGGGAGAGGTCTATCCCTGGCTGGCAGCCGCCGGACAAACCTGCACTCAAGTCAGCACGGCCATGTTCCTGGGCTCGCTGTCGCCGCAGCGCTTTCGCATAGGCCGGTTCCAAGCCCTGTACGCGATTCCTTACGCCTCTCTCCTGGTAGTCTATTCGATCCTCTTCTATGGCGTCTTTCACGGAGTCGCTCCCCGCGGACTGCTGTCTCTCATCTTCCCGCTCATCGCATCCATCGTCCTCGTGGTCGGCCTGCTCTGGAGCGGTACAAGTAAGGTCTTACCCGCTTGGCTGGGCATCTTTTTCTGCTCGATTCTGGGCGGCTTGACGTTCTTGATTTGTATCCGCGTTGGACCGGGCAACACGCTGACCTTTGCCGTGTGCGCCAACCTGCTCATGACCGCGGCGCTGCTGGTTTTCGTCTTCCGGCGCTTCTCTCCCGGAGTCTTCCTTAGCGTGCTCGGCTTCCTTGCCTGGTCGCTTGCCTTCCTGCGGATCGTTCCTTGGGTTAGCCTCAACTCGGCGCTCGATGTCAATCTGCTCCGCGTGATCGTCATGGGAAAGGTGGTCGCGGCGGTGGGCATGATCGTGCTTGCGCTCGAGGATGAGCTCAACAGCAACAAGGCTGCACGGGAACGCGAACGCAGGGTGCGCCGTCAGCTTGAGGCCTACGCCAACTTGATGCTCACCCGCCGCAGGGTCGAAGACTTCGACCGCCAGGGTGCTGATATCTGCGAAACCGTGGTCAACAACAGTCGCTTCACCCAGGCCGCGCTGCTGCTTGAGAACAGCGGGCGGTACCGGCTGGCAGGATCTGCCGGCCTGGAAATGGCCATCGCCAGGCCCCTCGGTGAACTGGCGAAGCGAATTCCGGTAGAGGGCTTCCTTGCCCCCGGTTCGGCTCCTGTCGCCGTTGAGCACAGCAAGACGCTCCGGCTCGATCTCACCAAATGGCTGCTTCCTGGCGACGACCTCGAACGTCTCCGCTTCACCTCCGTTCTTGCCGTGCCCATGCTTGGCCGCTCGGGCGCCGATGGGGCTCTCCTGCTCAGGGGAATGCGTGCTGAAGACGGCAGCGGCTCGAGCCTGGCGGCCGATGCGCCTCGTCTTGACGACCTGCTCCCCATCGAGATGCTCGTCGCGCGCCTGCACGCCACGCGTAGCCAAACCATGCTCTTCGAAAAGCTCATTGACTCGGAACGGTTCGCCGGCCTGGGTCAGTTGGCCGGCAACGTCACTCAGCAGTTGAACAGCCCGCTCACGGTAATCCTGGGCTACGCCTCGCTGCTCGAAGATTCGGCTTCGCTCGACGCGCAGGATCGCAAAGCCGTCGAGTCGATCGTGAACGAGGCGCGGCGCATCCGCTCCACGCTGGAGAGCCTCTCCCGCGTCTCACTCGCGCGCGCTGATCAGCCTGCTGCTATCTCCGTCTCCGAGTTGCTCGCCGACATGGAGCAGCTCTATCGTCCTGAATTCCTGCAGCGCTCCATCGAATTCCAGGTCAACGTGGCGCCGGGACTACCCAGAATTCTCTGCGGCGCGCAGCAGTTGCGGCAGGCTTTGCTGCATTGCCTGCAATATGCCATCGGCGCGGTCGAGCGCGAGAGTCCAGCTGCCGCCGAAAAAGAGTCAAGAACCATCCGCCTCAAAGCAGGCCGCGAAGGCAACCTGGTGCAGATCTCCGTCAGCCACTCCGGTTCGGGTTTCTTGCATCCTGAGCGCGCCTTTGATCCCTTCATTCCCGCGCGTGCCGGCGGCGAGACATCCGGAATGGGCCTGAGCCTGTGCGCTACGATTCTGCGCGACCAGAACGGCCGCGCCTCCGCTGTGAACCTCAAGCCGCATGGCGCGGCCATCATCCTGGAGTTGCAAGCAGCATAATGGGCACTGCATCGCAATTCCCCAGTTCATTTCGGGAGGCACAGCATTGATCCGACGCCGGACTGCCTTGTGGATCGTCCTATTGGCTTTGCTGGCCGTTTGCCCGGCCTTCGCTCCCGCCGTCGGTGCAAAGCACGACGCGCCTTCGTCGGCCCTTCCGGCGCCCATCGCGATCTACAGCTACCTACCCGCATCCTCCGGCTCCTTTGCCGGAACCCCAATCGACGAATCGTTCGCCATGCGCCAGTTCACCGAGATGCGTCGCCTCAGGAAAGCTGGCGTACGCTTCGACTACGACCTCATAGATGCCTCCTGGTTCGAGCCCGGCGGTTCCGGCCTCGGCCGGGCGCCGGATTGGCCTCATGGCCCTCATAGCATCGACTTCTGGATCGCCAAATGCCGTGCCGCGGGCGTCCGCCCCGGCCTCCGCTTCACCGGCAACACGCTTGCGACGATTGCGCGCCCGCCTGCCTCGCCCTCAACCCCAGCCTCGCCCCCAAATCAAGGGACCAACTCGCTCAGCCAGAACGACCGCGCCCCTGCGCTCTTCGACGACGAATATCTCCCCACCCTGATCTCTGCTTTGCAGTCCTGGTACGGCCGTGGCGTCCGCCTCTTTGAATTCGACTCCATCGATCTGACCGCGGCCACGTCCGCACCGGCCGCCGGCCTCCGCAAAGACCCGATCGTCGCGCGCAACGTTGCGGCCCTGCGCGATGCGCTCGTAGCCTTCCGCGGAGATAACCGCGACGCCGTGCTGCTGGTCGTCACCGGCCCTGAGACCGCACCGGATCCGCCCACGCCGCCGGACCACGACCCTCCCAACTTTCCTTCCAACCCGCCTCCGGGTCGGAACGGCTTGGGAGGTTTCCAGCTCCTCTCCACCGGCCCACCGAAGCCCTCCGTCGCGCCGCAGGCCGACCTCTGGCGCTCCATGGACATCGATAGCGACACCCGCGTGCGCCTCGCCGAACAATCGGGCGTCCCGCTCCAACACATTGAATCCGTCGGCTTCACCGCAGGTGGCAGCGCCTCCAGCCCGCACGCCCCTCAGCATGAATGGAGAGCTGCGTTCCTCCTCTCCATGGCGCGTGGCGGCTGGGTCAACACCCTGCGCGGCAACCTTCAGCTCATCCAGGGCGACGATGCCCGATGGATGGCCCGCGCGCAAAGGCTCTTCCTTACGCTGCAAGCGCAGGGAAGCATTCACAGCTTCGGTGGCCCTCCCGCTGGCGCCTCCGTCGGTCGGATCGCTCCATACGGCTTTGCCGCCGCAACGCCGCGCGGCTCGGTCTACGTGGTCGTGAATCCCGGCCAGACTGTCGCCACGCTCACTCTGCCTCCGCCCGCGCCCAACCAGCCCCAACAGGGTGCTGGTCGCGTCCAGTTTCGCGATGCCGGATTCCTCCCGCGGCTCAAAGACAACACCATCACCCTCGGCCCCGGCCAGATGGCCATGGTGGGCTACGGCGCCTATGCCGCGCTGGCCTACAGCTTCGGCGTGCAGCAGGATATCGTCATTCCCAGCTCCATCGAACCCCTCGACGCTGGCTTCCACGCCACGGCTCCCGGCATGATCGAGGCGAGCATCGATCCGCCCATCGAGGGCGTTCTACGCGTCGTCGCATTCGATCGCGCTCTCCTCGCCCCGTCTTCGCCCAACGGCGCCGCCGGCACTCGCGCCGGCCCGAACGCGTCCTCGGGTTTCACCCTTGAAGTCACGCAGTCCGGGCGCCCCATTCCCTTCCGCGTCGACGGCAGCGCGCAAGGCGCCTCCGGATCTCCTGACGACGGCCCCTCCTGGCTCGTGGCTGAGATCGACGTCAATGACCTCACACCCGGCCTGCCCGTTCGCGTCCGCTTTCGCTCCAATGCGCAGAATCCACCCCATCTCGAAGGCCACGCCTACGCCATCGTCTATTGATTACGCAGCCCCTCATCCTAGCCGCCGCGCCGCCACCCCTGCATCCGTAGAATAGAATCGGATGGCTTTCACCGAACAATACGATGTCGCCGTCGTCGGCGCCGGTCACGCCGGCTGCGAGGCCGCCATGGCTGCCGCGCGCATGGGCCTCAAAACCGCGCTCATCACCATGAACCTCGACCTCATCGCCCAGATGAGTTGCAACCCCGCCGTCGGCGGTGTGGCCAAGGGCCACCTCGTGCGCGAGGTCGATGCTCTCGGCGGCATCATGGGCGAAGTCGCCGACGCCGTCGGCATCCAGTTCCGCCTCCTCAACTCCTCGCGCGGCCCCGCCGTCTGGAGCCCCCGCGCCCAGTGCGACAAGCAGCTCTACCGCGTCAAGATGCGTGAGGTCCTCGAATCTCAGCCTGGCCTCCACATCCGCCAGGCCGAAGTCGTCGACCTCGTCATCGAGGAATCCGCTCGCAGCTTTGATGATGCGGGTGGCCCAGGTCTCGCTTTTGAGACCTGGGAAGGGAAGTCAACCGACCTGCCTGCCGAAATCCCCCGCCCCACGCGCCCTCACCGCCGCGTTTTCGGCCTCAAGCTCCGCGATGGCCGCAATCTCCTCGCCGGAGCCACCATCATCACCACCGGCACCTTCCTTAACGGCCTCATCCACTGCGGCGAAGAGCGCTATCCCGCCGGCCGCAGCGGCGAGCCCGCCAGTGTCCTCCTCGGCGAAGCGCTCCGCAACCTCGGCTTGCGCACCTGCCGCCTCAAGACCGGCACACCCCCGCGCCTCGATGGCCGCACCATCCGCTGGGAATGTTTCGAGGAGCAGCCCGGTGATCCCGACCCCACGCCCTTCAGCTTCCGCACCAAAAAGATCGTTCAGCCGCAGGTCTCCTGCCACATCGCCTTCACCACGCCGGAGACCCTCCGCCTCATCCGCGAGAACGTCCATCGCTCGGCTATGTACTCGGGCCGCATCCAGGGCGTCGGCCCGCGCTACTGCCCCTCCATTGAAGACAAAATCGTCAAATTCCCCGACAAGGCTCAGCACCAGTTCTTCCTCGAGCCGGAGGGCCTCAACACCCACGAGGTCTACATCAACGGCATGTCCACCTCGCTGCCCATGGAAGTGCAGTGGCAGATGGTACACTCCATCCCCGGCCTCGATCAGGCCGAAATGCTGCGCCCCGGCTATGCCATTGAGTACGACTCGGTCGACGCCACCGAGCTCGACCGTACCCTCCGCGTCAAGTGCATGGAGGGCCTCTACCTCGCAGGCCAGATCAACGGCACCAGTGGCTATGAGGAGGCCGCCTGTCAGGGCATCATGGCGGGCATCAACGCCGCGCTCTGGCTCAAGGGCCAGCCGCCCTTCACCATGGATCGCACCGAGGGCTACACCGGCATCCTCATTGACGACCTCATCTCCAAGGGCACCAACGAGCCCTATCGCATGTTCACCTCGCGTGCCGAGTTCCGCCTCCACCTGCGCATCGACAACGCCGACCGCCGCCTCACCCCGTACGGCCGCCGCCTCGGCCTCATCAACGACCAGGCTTGGTCCGAGTACGAGCAGAAGCAGGCCCGCATGGCCACCCTTGAACGCCTGCTCACCACCGGCAAAGTCGATCCCGAAAAGCTGGAGCGCGCCGGGCTTGGGGCACTCCCCGCTACTGCCGGCCTCACCTGGGCGCAGCTCCTTAAGCGCCCCGAGGTCACCATCGAGCCGCTGCTCGCCGCCTTGCGCGACGATCTCATCCACGACCCGCTCCTCGCCGAATTTGCCGCGGACCCCGTCCAAAACCCGGAAGCGCGGAGCGCTGCCCTATCCTATGACCAGTCTCTCAGCGCAGAGACTGGTCATAGCGTGGGAGACCAAGTCGATCCCGCCATTGCCCGCAGCACTCACCGCAACGAAGCCCGCGCCGTCGAAACCGAAATCAAGTTCGCCGGCTACCTCGAGCAGCAGAAGAAGTCCATTGAACGCCTCAAGGCCGCCGAGGCCGTCGCCATCCCCGACTGGATCGAGTACGGCTCCATCAGCGGCCTCTCCCGCGAGATGCGCGAAACGCTTGAGCGCGTCCGCCCTATGACCATCGGCCAGGCCAGCCGCATCCCCGGCGTCACCCCCGCTGCGCTCGGCCTCGTCCACGTCTCCATCAAATTACAGGGCTCCCGCCGCCACACAACCAAGCCATTCCTCCGAACTGCTCAAGAAAACGTCTCGGAAGGGCAAGACGTGCCAGGGCACGACTTCAGTCGTGCCAAAAATCCAGCGGGATGAAAGAGGGCTTTAGCCCCTGAGGGTTCTTTCCGGCGCGAACCCGCGTAGCCCGCTGACTCCCCGCTCATCTAGCTCCGCCAACTCCGCTAGCCCCGCTGCCTCTCCGCCCGCGTATCCTATTCCCGTATGAATCTCGACGCCATCCAAACAGCCCTCCGCGAATCCTCGCTCGACGGCTGGCTCTTCTACGACCACCACCATCGCGATCCCATTGCCTGCAGCATCCTTGGCCTCGACCCCAAAGCCCACATCACGCGCCGCTGGTACTACTTCATTCCCGCAACGGGCGAGCCCCGCAAGCTCGTCCATCGCATCGAGCAGAGCCGCCTCGACACGCTGCCCGGCGCAAAAATCCAATACTCCAGTTGGCAGGAGCTCGCCGCCGGCCTCGAATCCATACTCTCCGGCGCGCGTCGCATTGCCATGCAGTACTCGCCCAATAACGACATCATGTACATTTCCATGGTCGACGCCGGCACCGTCGAGTTCCTCCGCTCGCTCGGCAAGGAAATCGTCACCTCCGCCGATCTCGTCAGCCAATTTGAAGCAGTCCTCACCGCCGATCAAATTGCCAGCCACGCCGCCGCTCAGCGCGCCATCGATCTCATTCTCGTCGCCGCCTGGGCTGAAATCGCCAGCCACCTGCGTCCGCCCTCCGGCGTCGATCGCGCTGAAAGCCTTACAGAGTACGACATGGTCCTCTGGCTCCAGGAAGCCATGCGCCGCGAAGGCCTGGTCTGGGAGAACAGCCCCGACGTCAGCGTCAACGCACACACCTCCGACTCACACTACGAACCCACCGCCGATCACGCGGCGCCCATCCGCGAGGGCGACTTCCTCCTCATCGACATCTGGGGCCGCCTCGACACTCCTGCGAGCATCTTCTACGACGTCACATGGACTGGTGTCGTGGGCCGCGAGCCTACAAAGAAAGAGCAGCTCGTCTTCGATACCGTCCGCCGCGCTCGCGACGCCGCCATCGCCGCCGTCGAGCAGGCCTTCGCCGGGAATCGCCCCATTCGCGGCTTCGAGGCCGACGACGCCGCCCGCTCCGTCATCCGCGCCGCCGGCTTCGCCGAATTCTTCACCCACCGCACCGGCCACAACATCACCCACGAGATTCACGGGGCAGGGGCACATCTTGATAACCTCGAAACCCACGACGCCCGCCGCATCCTGCCTCACACCTGCTTCTCCATCGAGCCCGGCATCTATCTGCCCGAGTTCGGCGTCCGCAGCGAAGTCGACATGCTCACCGCCCCCGGCAAAGCCTGGGTCACCGGCCGCATCCAGCAAGAACTGGTGCGTATCTAGCGCCGTCGGCGGCCCGGGCTCCACCAACCCCGCTGACTCCGCTTGCTCCGCAGTCTTGTATAGTCAATAGAGGAATGGCAACCACCCCAAACAAGCCAGCCGCGGGCAAACCAGCACAGAAGGGCTTTGTTTATCTCCCCCTCATCGCCGGATGGCTCGTCCCCGGCGCCGGCCATTTTCTTCTCGGCAAATGGATTCGCGGCGCGCTCCTCGCCGTCTCCATCGTCGCCATGTTCGCGCTCGGTCTCGCCATGCAAGGCAAGCTCTACACCAGCGCGCAGGACATCCTCGATCTGCTCGGCGTGGCTGGCGATCTGGGCGGCGGCCTGCTCTACTTCGTTTGCCGCACGCTCGGCCTCGGCTCCCAGCCGGTGCAGACCACCGTCGCCGATTACGGCACCAAGTTCATTGTTGTCGCGGGCCTGCTCAACATCATCGCCGCCGTTGACGCGCACAACCTGCGCACCGGGAGGAAGTCTTAGTGCTCCATCCCTCCCACTTCGCCGCAGTCGTGCTCTTCGCACTCTTCGCCTCCACCGTCTTCGGCATCACCATGCGCGACACGCCAGTCCGCATGTTCCGCTACGGCGCATACTGCTTCATCCTTTTTGTCGGCTCCGCCATCGTGCTCAGTTGGGTCATGTTCCTCATCGCCCGCTAGGTCTTACCGGGCTTTCCGGCCTCAAATCGCCACGAATAACAAAAAATGCCGCCGTCCTTTCGGAACGGCGGCACAGGTTTCGGCGGGAGTTGCCGAAAAACCCGGATGTTCCGCAGAGCTTCCAGCGGGTAAAACACGGGCGCGCCGCAAAAGTTGCGGCTCTGCCTCGGCTTTTTGCGCTATGAGAAACCGGGAACTGATAGCTGGGATGCGCGCGCCGGCCTCCCGGTTGTCTCCCATTAGCCATACCGCCAGTTCGCCCCTGTTCCCTATTCCCCGCTGGCTATTCCCTATTCCTTCTATAATCGCCCCATGCGTTTCCTGGCTGATTCGAGGCATCGTTCCATCGCTCTGCTTACCGGCGGCGCCCTCCTCGTCTTCGTCTTGCTGGGAACGCTTCAGTGGTTCAACACCTCCCAAATCGATTTCCTCAATCCAGAAACCTTCGGGCAGACCATGGCCCTCACGGCCCTGGAGTTGCTGCTCTTCCTGCTTTTACTCCTGCTGCTCGTCCTTCTCTTCCGCACCGTCCTGAAAGTTTACGTGGGGCAGGGCAGCAGCGGCGTTGGCGCGCGGCTGCGTTCGCGCATGGTGCTGGGCGCGGTCATCATCACGCTCATGCCCGCCGCCCTGATGTTCGTGTTCAGCTATCTACTGCTGAACCGTTCGCTGGAACGGTGGTTCTCGCCCGACGCCTCGCAGTTGCGCGACGACTCGACCAGCGTAGTACGCGAGCTGGTCGAGTACGTAGCAGGCAATGCGAGGAGCGAGGCCGAGTCGGTAGCCGAAAGCGGCGCGACTGACAGTGACTCGCAGGCGCTCCAGCAGGTTCTGATCTCGCGCCGCCTTACTTTGGAGGGCGGTTTTCTGCTGGTCTACGGCAAGGACAGACGGTTAATCGCAAGCTTTCAGGCTCCTCCCGAATCGAGTCCGGTTACTCTACGCACTTCAATGGATGAGACCGAGCACAGGGGAACTCCGCTCCGCGGACCGCTCTCGGCGGTTCTCCTCTCCGCCGCGCAGAGAACTGACAATCCGGTGGTCAATGTGGCGGGCCAGGAATACGCGCTGGGTATGGTGGTCACCACGTCGGGCAAGCTCGTGGTGGCGGTCCTGCCCATGCCGAAAGGACTCAACGAATCCACCGCACGCATCCGCTCCGGCGTCGACGAGTATTGGCTGCTCTTCCGCTCCCGCAGGACCATTCGCACCACCTTGTCCCTCACGCTGTTGCTGGTCACTGTTTTTGTCTTCTTTTCCAGCGTCTGGCTGGCGGTATTCCTCTCCAAGCAGGTCACGCGGCCGGTTGAAGCGCTGGCCGATGCCATGGACGAGATCGCTGCGGGCAAATACGAGCAACGCGTGCCAGCCGTCGCCACCGGGGAGATGGGTGACCTGGTGCGCTCGTTCAATCACATGGCCGCCGACCTGGAAACCAGCCGGCAATTGGCCCAAAGTGCGCAAGCGCAACTGACCGCGGCCAACCTCGCGGTCGAGGAACGGCGGCGCGAGCTCGAGACGATCGTCGATACCATTCCCTCGGGCGTCGTCACGCTCGACGGAGCGGGTGTGGTGCTTCAGTCCAACCGGGCCTTTGCCGCGCTGATGGGACTCAAGGAAGATGCTTCCTTGGCCGGGGAACGCTTCGAGACCTTGCTTCCCGCCGAATGCACCGAAGACCTGGCCGGAGTGATCCGCCGCGCGAATCGTATGGGCGCGGCATCCACCGAGGTTGAGTTTCACGCTCGCGGGCGTACCCGTCATCTTGCCATCACCGGCGCGCGCCTTGAGCTCGGACGTGGGCAGACCGGATCGGTGCTGGTGGTGGAAGACACCACGGAGCTCCTGCGCGCGCAGCGCCAATTGGCGTGGAAAGAAGTGGCGCAGCAGGTGGCCCATGAAATCAAGAACCCGCTCACGCCCATCGCCCTCAGCGCCGAACGGATCGCCAGGTATCTCGATCGCGGCCAGCAGGATTCGCCCAACATCATCCGCAAGTGCAGCGAGGTGATTCTGGGCTGCGTCGGCACCCTGCGCACGCTTGTCGACCAGTTTTCGGCCTTGGCACAGTTCCCGTCGCCTCAGCCCCGACCCTGCGACATGAATCGGATCGTCGAAGAGGCACTGGCGTTGTTTGGCGGCAGGCTCGAAGGCATCACTGTGCAGCGGGACCTTGAGCCCGGCTTGCCGCCGGTGCTGGTCGACCCTGAGGCGATTCGGGCGGCGCTGGCCAACCTGATCGACAACGCCGCCGAAGCCATGCAGGGCAGCTTGCTGCGCGTGCTGGGCCTGCACACCGCGCTCAGTGAAGACGGCGCCGCCGTCGAAGTTACCGTCTCCGACACCGGCCCCGGACTGAGCGACGAGATTCGCGAGCGCCTGTTTCTGCCTTACTACTCCACAAAACGTCGCGGCACCGGCCTGGGCTTGTCCATCGCCGCCAAGATCGTGCAGGAGCACGGCGGCTCCATCAGCGCCGAGGCCAACAGCCCCAAGGGCGCGCGCTTTCTGTTGCGCTTGCCATTGATGGAAACCGGCGGGCAGCCTGCATCTGCCGTGGCGGGGACGGAAACGGTGAAGGGCCTCGCCTCATGAATCACATCCTGGTGGTCGACGACGAAGCGGAGATTCGTGCCTCGCTCGAAGAGATTCTGCGCGAAGAGGGCTACGGTGTCGCCAGCGCGGCCGATGGCGATGAGGCCATGGTCCTGCTCCGCGATGTGCCCTACGACGTGGTTCTGCTCGACATCTGGCTGCCCGGCCGCGATGGCCTCGACGTGCTGGCTGAGATGCGCGAATTGACGCCGGAGATACGGCCTGAAGTCGTCATCATCAGCGGCCACGGCACCATCGAGGCGGCCGTGAAAGCCACCAAGCTCGGCGCCTATGACTTTCTTGAGAAGCCGCTCTCGCTCGAACGCACGCTGATCGTCGTCAAAAATGCTGTCGAGGCGCGGCGTCTGCGAACCGAGAACGAGGAGTTCAAGCGCCAGTTCAGCGCCGCAGCCGTACTCACCGGCGAAAGCGTGCCGCTAAAGGCGCTGCGCCAGCAGATCAAGCTCATGGCCCCTACCAACGGCCGCGTGCTCATCTATGGCGAGTCGGGCACCGGCAAGGAGCTCATCGCGCGCTCCATTCACGCGGAAAGCCTCCGCCGTGACGGTGTCTTTGTCGAGCTCAACTGCGCCGCCATCCCTGAAGCGCACATCGAGGCTGAGCTCTTTGGCTATCGTCACAGCGCGCAGCCCGGCGGTCCGCCCGAGCAGCGCGGCACCCTGGAACGCGCCGACGGCGGCACGCTCTATCTCGACGAAGTCGGCGACATGAGCCTCAAGACGCAGGCCAAAGTCCTCAGCGCCCTCGACGATCAGATGTTCACGCCGGTGGGCGGAACGCAACCGCTGCGCGTCGACGTACGCCTGATCGCTTCCACCAACAAGGATCTCGAAGAGGAAATCGCCAAAGGCAACTTCCGCGAGGATCTCTTCTACCGCCTCAACGTTGTGCCCTTCTTCGTGCCGCCCTTGCGCGAGCGCAAGCAGGACATTCCGCTGCTGGCCCGCGAGTTTCTCCTCGAGTTCGGCCGTCAGTACGGCCGTCCGCGCGTGGAGATCGGCGAAGAAGCGCTCGAGGCGCTGGCCCAGTATCACTGGCCCGGCAACGTGCGCGAGCTCAAGAATGTCATCGAGCGCGTTCTCATCCTCAATCCCCGCGTCCTGCGCATCGAGCGCAAGCATCTGCCGCCGCTCACACACAAGTCCGGTTCGCGCTCCACGGGAGAATTCTCAAGTCTGCAGCAGGCGCGCGACGCCTATGAGCGCGAATACATCCTCAAGAAGATCGAAGAAGCTCACAACAACATCAGCCACGCCGCCGAGCTGCTCGGCCTCGAGCGCAGCCATCTTTACCGCAAGATGAAGGCGCTCGGCATCGCTGCTCGGGAGTAGCGGCGACAGCAGTTTCGGAAATGGTGTAAGCGCATTCACGTGACTTAATTCGGCGCGACCAGCCCCTGGGCCCCCGCACACAGGTCTTCGTCTGCGGGGTGGAGAGAGCGACGACCCTTGTAATCGCTTTGATCGGACCGAGTGTTTCCGAAACCGCCCTAGTCGGCTGCCTGCTGGCTTTGAGAATTCGGTCGCCGGTCCCTCATGTTGAAGCGCCTTTCCACCTTGATCACGCGGAGATCGGGAGCGCCCACTCGCCGATCCGCTTTCCGCACGCGTCGGTCCGCCGCATGGCCCTGGGCCGGGTGCAGACTGCTTGGCACAGAAGCAGGGAGCGGTTGCTCGGCGGCAGCTAACGCATCCGGCACACGAACAGCAGCCTCTGTTTGCGCTTGCGCAACATCAGCCACCGACGATCCCGAGCCGCTGGTGAGCAATTTATTTAGGGTCGGCAGGTTGGTGCGCTGCGTCTCCACAAAATCCACGCCATCCACCGTCAGCGTGTATTGTGCATTGTCTGCCTTGGCGGCGTATCCCTTCTTCTGTAGATACCACAGCGTAAAGTCCAGGTAATCGCGCGGAAACCCCATCCGCTCCTCGATCTCGGCTAAGGAGACTTCAGGAAAGTTGGGGTTGATGCGCCGCCGGTAGTAAAGAACCGCCAGCACTGCCAGCCGCCGGTTCAATTCGCCTTCTAGGGTGTCCATGAAGTCGAT
Source organism: uncultured Acidobacteriaceae bacterium (assembly GCA_963836525.1). Classification (GTDB taxonomy): domain Bacteria; phylum Acidobacteriota; class Terriglobia; order Terriglobales; family Acidobacteriaceae; genus Telmatobacter. The sequence goes on along the minus strand of CAWIJW010000003.1, from coordinate 278,989 downwards.
GGTCGAGGAAAGCGGCTGGGGCGCCGCCGGACTTCGAGTCGCATCGTATTCTGCGCGGCGCTTCGGATCCGACAGCACGTCGTAGGCCGTCTTCAGCAGGCGAAAGTTCTCCGCATGACCGGATTCGAGATTATCCGGATGGAGGCGCGCCGCCAGGAATCGATAGACACGATGGATCGTGTCGGCATCGGCGTGGGGGCTTATTTGGAGAAACTCGTAGTAATCAATCGCCGGTGTCCCCATGCTTCTCCCATCACGTTTGTTCGATCGCAACCCACCCACGAGCGGCATGGAGCAGTGCTTCCAAGCCTTGCGCTGCCTTGGCTTTCCAGAGAACTGGTTGTGTCGTAACTTCGCGCTGTTCGTTGGTGGCTACCGTGCACCAAACGCGCATCGATATTGTTCTAGTAGGCATCACCTTCTTTCTGCTGGTAAATGCCCGCAAAGTGGGACCGGTGGCGAATAAGGAGCGAACGCGAGTCCCAATTGGCCGTGCTCATGGGACTTAACCAAGGCCAATGCTCGAAGAGGACGCCTCTCGGCAACCTGCGACGAAGGCCCCAGCCAGATCAACTGGCCTCGCGCAGCCTCATGCTACGCTAAGCCTCATGTCATCAACCGTTCCCCTTGCGGTCGACGGCCAATCCCAACCCGCGCCGCACGAGCGCCCCTGGCTCTTCAGCTTCCTCATCGCGCCCGATGCGGTGATCTCCCTCGGTCTCGTCAGCGGTGCGCTCACCTATCTCCTGCGCAATGAGGGGGTCGACCCCCCGCGCGCGGCCGGCATCGGCGCCTTGCTTGCCCTTCCGCACGCCATCTATTTCCTCTGGGGTCCGATCACTGACTTCCTGATGCGCCGCCGCACCTGGCTGATGGCTGCCGCCGCCGCAGCCGCGATCGCGTTGCTGACTGCCTTCCATCGGCCCAACCTCTTTTCACCCTGGTCGGTTGGCCTTTTGTTCCTGTGCGCCTGTTTGGGCGTGCTCGCCGTCGCCGCTTGCGGCGGCATGATGGGCACGCTCAGCAGCGAAGTGAATCGCCGCCGCGCCGGCAGCTTCTACCAGAGCGGTTCGCTTGCCATCGGTGCCGTGGCTGTCTTTGCGCTGGTCACGCTCTCTGGCCGCGTCAAACTCAGCTCCCTCGGCTGGATCGTCGCTGCCATGATCGTGCTCCCCTCGCTCGCCGCCCTGGCTACGCCCTCACAGCACGTCATCAGCGAGCATAGCGCGCGAGAAACCGCCGCGCACATCTGGCACGAGTTCAGGTCCACCTTCCTGCACTGGGAGGCCCTCCCTTATACCCTCGTCGTCTCTTCCCCATGCGCCGCCGGAGCCATGATCGGCCTCCTCCCTGAACTTGCCCGCGACTACGGCGTCAGTGGCCGGCAAGTAGCGTGGATCAACGGCTTGGCCGGCGCCCTCCTCACTTCCGCGGGAGCCCTCGCCGCGTCGCTTACTCCCATTCGTGTGCGCGCTTCGGTCGCGTTCCTCGTATCCGGCCTGGTCAACGCCGCCACCTTGGCCATTCTGGCTCTCGGCCCATTGCGGCCCGCAATCTACATCGCCGGCTCTGTCCTGTTCCTCTTCACCGTCGGCGCCGGCTACGCCTTGTTCACCGGAGTCGTCTTGGAGTTTCTCGGCGGCTCAGGCAAAAGCGGCAGCTCCCGCTACGCCATCATTAACTCGCTGGGGAACGTCCCCGTTGTTTACATGACCGCTCTCGACGGATGGGGCTATGCGCGTTGGGGACCGCGCGGCATGCCCGCCGCCGACGCTGTTCTCACCGCCGTTGTCGTCTCCATCCTGCTCGCGCACTTCCTCGTCAGCCGCCGTCACAAAATGTCAGAAGAACATCTCTGATTGCAGAGCCTGACGCTGAGGAAGGAGACCTCACTGGTCGCGGCTCTGCTTCAGGATCGGCCCGATCGACCCCGGGTTGTCCCCCAATCTCGGGTCCACGCGAAAGGCCCACACGGATTCGCTGATGTCCGACGGCGAAAGGATCTCCACCAGCGCATATTCGCCGATGGTCAGCGTCTGCTGCGGCTCGATGCGCAGCCAGTGCTTGCCCGGCAGCACCTCCGCCTTGGCGGGGATTACGTTCTCATCCTGCGTCACCGTGCCATTGGGGCTCACCTGAATCGCCCCGACAATCCGCACCGCCTGGCGCTCGTCCACGCGCACAATCGCAAAGCCCGACTGCGCCGAATGTGCGCCATGCTTGCCTCCACTCACCGGCTTGGCGCCGTTCGTGCTCACCGTCATCGGATGGGACAGCACCGGCTCGTGATCCTCTTCCACTCCCAACGAGAGATAAATCGCCGGATCGTTCACGTGCAGATGCACCTTCGCATGCGCGCCCTCCAGCTCCAGGCTGGCTCGCTGCGTCGCCAGCGGGTTCAGAACGGTAATCCCCTTCCGGCTCTTCGTGTTCATCGAGAGATCGGTCGGCGTCAGCTCCACCAGCTCCGGCGTGCCCTGGTACGTGTCCAGCACAAACACGCCTTCCTCATCCGGCAGTTCCAGCCCTGTGGCCACCTCGGGCATGCGCGCCTTTTGCTCGGCTCGCTCCTCAGTCTCCTCCTTGTCGATCACCTCTGCCGCTTTCATCGCTGGCGAAGAGTCCTCCTCCACCAGATCGGCATGTTCCTTTTCCCACTTGCGCGTTGCGTCCCAGTCCACCAGGTCCACGGGCAACTCTTCCCAGTCGCCGCGCTCCTGCGAGAGGTAGCGCACCCGGTCGCCCACGATCTGGTAATCGCGCACCAGTTGGTAGGTGCCGTCTTTGAGAATCAGCCGATGGTTCTTCTCCATGCCGGGAACCGCTGGCTTCAGTTGCAACGGCCTGGAATTCGGATTCTGCGACCCCTGATCGGTCGTGCTCTGCGCAGGCTGGGAGCCTTGGCCGCTCTGCCCCGCTGCACCCATCGCCGCCAGCAGCAGAACCGCCAGCGAGAGCGCCGCCAGGCGCCGTCCTTGCACAAAATCAACCATGGCAACATAGTTTAGACGCTCCCGGTTCCCAGCCGTTGGCCGCAAAAAACGGATGCCTAACGTAACCTCTCGAACGAATCAGCGTCCAAATTGACACGTTCTTTTGTAGAATGGGAACGGTAAGGGTCATCGATTGACAGCATTGAAGGCATATCTCGGCGGTCGGCGCCGCGCCGCGCACAGCATCCTCCCGACGGTAGCGGTCGTGTGCCTTGTCCTACTTGCCTTGCTGGCCGTGGCGCAGGTCACCCACCTGCACTCGAACCAAACCGACGCCGATCATTGCCAGTTGTGCATCGTGATGCACACGGCGGTGCCCGTCGCGGCCGCGGCGGCCGCCATTGTGCTGGTGCAGATGGGTGCGCCCGCCTCGCAAGCCGATCCCGTCTTCGTTGCCCGCCAACGTCAGTCCAAGCTCTTCATTCGCCCGCCTCCAGCCTCCTGCTGAAGCATCTTTCCGTTTCCATTCAGGCCGTTCCGTAATCCCACCGCCCCATCGACCGGGCGGCGCTCCGGCTTATTTGAACAATCTGATCTTGAAGCGGACCGATGCTCCTCCATTGCACTGAGGACGCCGTGGTGGCACGACCCGCGGCTTGCTTTCCCCATTTTTCAGCCAGTGTTCAGGAGACTTTCCCATGACGTTCCATCGCGGCGCAATTGCCCGCCTTCTTCCCCTCCTCGCCGTCGTCTTCGCGGCGCTCTCCGCGTCCGCCCAAAGCGGTAACGCCGGAGCCGTGCGCGGCACGATCACTGATCCCTCCGGCGCCGTCATTCCCAATGCCACGGTCCACCTCACCAACGAGATCAGCGGACTCGACCGCACCACAACAACCGATGAGACCGGCCAATTCGCGATTCCCAATGTCGCATTCGCCCCTTATGTGATCAAAGTCTCCGCCACTGGATTTGCCCCGCTGAGCCAGAATGTCTCGCTGAACTCAGTAGTGGGAATCAGTCTCAAGCTGGTGCTGCAAATCGCGGGCGGAACTCAGACCGTCACGGTCGAGTCTGCGGGCGACCTGATCGAGGACGACCCCACCTTTCACGTCGACGTTGATCGCGACCTGTTCAATAAGGTGCCGCTAGAGAGCGCATCCTCTACGCTCAGTTCTCTGGTCACGCTCACTACCCCCGGCGTAGCGGCCGACTCCAACGGCCTCTTCCACGGCCTCGGCGACCATGCCTCGAACTCCTTCTCCGTTGACGGCCAGCCCATCACTGACCAGCAGAGCAAGATCTTCTCCAACCAGCTTCCGTCCAACTCCATTCAATCCATCCAGGTCATCAGCGGCGCGCCTCCGGCCGAATATGGCGACAAAACCAGCCTTGTCATCGTAGCCACCACTCGCTCTGGCCAGGGCGTCACCACACCCACAGGCGATATCTACGCCTCTTACGGAGCCTTCGGGTCCGCGAATGGGGGCTTCGATCTTTCCTATGGCGGAAAAAGCTGGGGCAACTTTATCGAGGCCGATGCCCTCAACACCGGGCGCTTTCTCGATCCCCCTGAGTTCTCCGTCTTCCATGCCAAGGGCAACGAGGAGAACGTCTTCGATCGCGTCGACTACAGTTTCACGTCTGCCGACTCGGTCCATCTGGACCTCAACTACAGCCGCTCCTGGTTTCAGAACCCCAACACCTACGACAACCTGGACGTGCAGAATGTGGTCGGCGCAGGAACCAGCGCCAATCCCACCTTTGCCAATGTAGGCAACGCCGACCAACGTTCCAAGATCGGGACTTACAACATCGCGCCTACCTACACGCACGTCATCAGCAACAACTCGGTCCTCAACGTCGGCGCCTACGTCCGCAGAGACAATTACAACTACTACCCAAGCGGCAACCCGCTGGCCGACCTTGGCCCAATTCAAACCTCATCTATCTCTCAGTACCGCACACTGACCAACGCCGGAGTCCACTCCGATTACACTTATGTCCGCGGACATCACAACATCAAGGCCGGCGCCGTCTACGAACAGACCTTCTTGCGCGAGCACGACAACCTCGGCGTCGTCGGCTCCACCTATAACTCGCCCTGCGTGGATGTCGATGGCAATCCTTTGCCGGGGTACGCTAGTCCATCCGACTGTGATGGCGCAACATCGTTCCCGAACGGTAACTATCTCCACGGTCCTGGCCCCCTACGACCTGACCCGCGGCGGCAGCGATTACCTCTTTTTCGGCCATACCGACGTAAAGGAGCTAGCCCTCTACATCGAGGATGAGATCAAGGCCGGCAACTGGGACTTCAATCTTGGTTTTCGCGAGGATCTCTATAACGGCCTTACAGATGCCAACCAGGCCGAGCCTCGGCTAGGTATCGCCTACAACATCAAGCCGTCAGCGACCGTGCTCCGCGTTTCCTATGCGCGCACCCTGGAAACACCATTCAACGAAAACCTCGTGCTCTCCAGCAACGGATGCTCCGACGTCGTGCTGTCGCCGCTCCTCGCGTGCACACCAGGCGTTTCGGGAACGCTTCAGCCCGGTTTCCGCAACGAGTTCCATGCCGGATTCCAGCAGGCCGTCGGCAAGAATGTGGTAGTTAGCGGCGAGTACATCTGGAAGTACACGCACAACGCCTTCGACTTTAGCATCCTCGGCAACACGCCGATCTTCTTCCCCATCGACTGGCATAACTCCAAGATTCCGGGCTACGCGCTGGATGCGGAAATCCCCAACTACCATCACTTCAGCGCCTATTTCGTCACCTCATCGGTCGCTGCCCGCTTTTTCCCGCCCCAGGTGGCCGGAGCAGGCGCCACTGTGGGCCAGACCGGCCTCCCCTTCCGCATCGATCACGATGAGAAATTCAACGAAACCACGCACCTTCAATACACGGTCTCCCACGATGGCAGTTGGTTCAACCGTCTTTGGGGTGGCTTCAACTGGCGCTACGACTCAGGCCTTGTAGCCGGTGCTGTCCCTTGCTATAACGTCACCGATCCAAACAGCGGCTGCGGTCCCACCTCGATTACGTTGGCGGGCGGCATTCCCGGAATCAACTTGGGCGGCCTCACTCCGGACCAGCAATTCGAAGCCGGCATTAGCTGCAATGGCGTCGCGGCCACGCCTACCTACGGCTTTGCCAGTTGCGACGCGGCGGGATACACCTCGAAGCTCGTGCAAATCCCGGCTCCGGGCACAGAAGACGACGACCACAATCCTCCCCGCATCGCCCCTCGCAACCTGTTCGACGTCACCCTCGGCAAGAACAATCTCTTTCACAAAGAGCACTACAAGGTGGACTTCGATTTGACGGCCATCAACGTCACCAACAAGGTGGCGCTCTACAACTTCCTCTCCACCTTCAGCGGCACGCACTACGTTACCCCGCGCACCCTGACGGCGAAGATCACGCTGAACTTCTAAACCTCCCGCTTGAGCTGCCATTGAAGTGCATGGTTTCGATGGCAGCTCTTCTCCGCCCTCGCCCTCCCCCGGTACTTACATGGCAGGCCTCTACAGGTTTACAGTGATAAACATTGTTCCCCTGATCTTCCCGTCAAATCGGCCATGGCCTTGTTTTCTACGGGCGTAGGTGGCAGTTTAAGGATTAAATCTCTGCCCAGGAGCAGATTCTGGGATTAGACTACGTCATAACGCGCTACATACCTCTCAAGAGCGCAGTCCACAGTGTCTGACCGAACGCAAAGCTGGCATGTGATCATCCCGATCGTGCTGATCGTCCTCCTGATGACGACGACGCTGGTGACAGTCTGGCATCACGATGGCCATTGTTCTGCGTGCACATGTACGCTTTGCCATCTCGCAATCGAACCACCGCTGACAGGCTTTGGTGCGTACAGAGTTTTGCCGGCAACCGCCGGATATGCCCAGCCATGCGATAGCTTTATCTCCAGTTGCGCGCCTGATCAAAGATCTCCGCGTTCTCCTCCGGAATAGCCAATCGCTGCTTTCCGTGCCGCTTCGGCACGTTCGTTGGCTAAGTCTCTTTCTCAGGAGGTTGCACGCCTATGCGCCTGCCATTTCTACGCAATTCTGTTTCGCTGGCTACGTTGCTTTTCTTTGCATTTGCGAGGGCGCAATCACCGCCCCCTCAAACACAATCGTCGCCGCCGCAAGCCAGCACGCTTGCACAAAGCCCGGGCGCGCAGACCATCTCGCTCGACGACGCCATCCAGATGGCCATTCAGCACAATCACAACCTGCTGGCCGCGCAAACTACGATTCAGCAAAGCCAGGCCGAGGAAATCACCGCCAATCTACGGCCTGACCCGGTGCTTCTCGGCGACTCGCAGTTCTTGCCCGTCTTCCAGCCCGATCAGTTCAGTAGCGATTACATCGACAATTCCGCGCAATTCGATCTCGGCGTCAGTTATCTCTTTGAGCGTGGCAAGAAACGCCAGCATCGCCTGCAGGCAGCCAGGGACGTGACGGCCGAAACGCGTTCCCAGGTTGCCGACAACGAGCGTACCCTGACCTTCAATGTCGCCTCGCAGTTCATCGCCGTTGAGCTCGCGGAATCGACCCTGGAGCTGGCGCACCAGGACCTGAACAGCTTCCAGAACACCGTGGACATTACCGAAGCGCGATACAAGGCGGGGGACATCGGCGAGGATGATCTCCTCAAGATCAAGCTCCAGTTGCTTCAGTTCCAGATGGATGTCTCCCAGGCGCAGCTTGCCAGGACGCAGGGACTCTCGGACCTCCGGCAGTTGCTCGGGTATGAATCGGTCGGGCCGGACTACGACGTCGCCGGCTCCTTCGATTACCAGCCTATAAAGGGCTCGCTGGAAGACTTTCAGGCAAAGGCCCTGCAAGACAGGCCGGACTTGCGCGCGGCGCAGTTAGGTGTAACCGCCGCGAATAGCCAGCACGAACTGCAGAAGGCCATCGGCAAACGGGATGTTACTGGGCAAATTGATTACACCCACCTCGCCTATCTCAATGACGTTTCGCTTTTCGGCCAGATCCAGCTACCCATCTTCGACCGCAACCAGGGAGAAATTGCGCGCAGCGGATACGCCATCACGCAAGCCCAGGAGCAGGAGAAATTCGCCAACGGGCAGGTGTTGACGGACGTGAGTGACGCGTACGAAGGTGTGCGCGCCAACGATCGGATCGTCACGCTCTATCGCTCCGGCTATCTCGATCAGGCGCGGCAGTCGCGTGACATCGCCGATTTCGCCTATAGGCACGGCGCGGCCAGCCTGCTCGACTATCTCGATGCCGAACGCAGCTACCGGGCTACGCAACTCGGCTATCGCCAGGCGCTGGCGTCTTATTTGCTCGCGCTAGAGCAGCTTCGCGAAGCCGTGGGAACCAGGAGCATACCATGAACATTCAAGCCATCCATCGCCTTGGCGGCAGAATCGTGAGCGCGCTTGCCCTCGCTTCCGTGCTCGTGCCCTCGGCCTGTCACTCCAATGACAACGAGCCCGCTTCCAGGATGACGTCCTATTCCCAGCGCGCCGCTCCATCCGCTACTCCGCAGCTCTTTACCATTCCCGAGGATCAGATGGCGCACGTGCAGGTGGTCACGGTCGAACCGGCCACACTCAAGCACACGCTCCGGCTCACGGGCGCTGTCGAGTACAACGCCTTTAATACCACGCCCGTAATCACCCAGATCGGCGGGCCGGTGAGCAGAATTCTGGTGGTGCCAGGCGAGCATGTGCGGTCAGGCCAGCCCATGCTTGAAGTCAGCAGCCCCGACTACGCGCAACTCCTCGATTCCTATTTGAAGGCCGCGGACTCCTATCGCCTGGAGCAGAAGTTCTATGCCCGCGCCCAGGAGCTTTATCAAAACCATGCGATTGCGCAACGCGATCTGGAGCAGGCCGAGTCGGACCGCAACCAGGCCCAGGCCGACCTGAACGCGGCCGAGCAGGGTCTGAAGATTCTCGGCATCAAGAATCCGGCATGACCTGGCAAAAGCCCCGTCATCGGCGCAGATTCCTGTGCTGGCTCCCATCGGCGGTGAAGTCGTCGAGCGGCTGGTCTCGCCCGGCCAGGTGGTGCAGGCGGGCCAAACGCAGGCTTTCACCATCTCAAATCTGAGCACCGTATGGATTCTCGCCAACGTTTACCAGGCCGACCTGCAATATGTCCACAGCGGAGATGAAGTGGTTGTGCAGACAGACGCGTATCCCGGCAGCTTCCGCGGAAAGATCTCGTATATCTCGCCCGCGCTCGATCCCAACACCAGAACGCTGCAGGCGCGCATCGTGGTGGACAACCCGGGCGAAAAGCTGAAGAAGGATATGTACTGCACGGTTACGGTAACGGCGGGCGTGCTTACGAATGCGCTGGCAGTGCCCAACGCCGCTGTCTTGCGCGATGACAATAACCAGCCGTTCGTCTATGTCCTCGATGGCGCAAACCAATTTAGCCGGCGCGACGTGGAATTAGGTGAAGTCCAGGATGGCCAAACGCAAATCGCGAAGGGCATCTCCGCTGGAGAGCGGGTTGCAGGCAACGGCAGCCTGTTTCTTCAGTTCGCGAATTCGTTGCAGCACTGAGGGGAGAGCAGGATTCGATGATTCATCGTGTCGTTCAATTCGCGCTCCGCCAGCGGCCCATCGTCCTGTTCCTCGCGGCCTTTCTTTGCATCGCCGGAGTCGTCGCGTTTCACAACATGCCGGTGGACGCCTACCCCGATCTCTCTCCGCCGATGGTCGAGATCATCACCCAATGGCCGGGGCACGCGGCCGAGGAAATCGAGCGGCTGGTCACCGTTCCCACTGAAGTGGAGATGAACGGCGTTCCCAGACTCACGGTGATGCGCTCCATCTCCCTCTATGGCCTTTCCGATGTCATCCTCACCTTCGACGAAGGCGCCGACGACTACTTCGCGCGCGACGTGGTCTTTCAGCGGCTCAGCGAGGTCACCTATCCGCCGGGCGTGACTCCTGCGCTTGCGCCGCTTGCCAGCCCGTCCGGCCTTGTCTATCGATATGTCCTACAGAGTCCCGACCGTACGCCGCAGGAACTCAAGACATTCGAGGATTGGGTCGTCGAGCGCGAATACAAGCAGGTGCCCGGAGTGGCTGACGATTCCGGCTTCGGCGGCACCGTTATGCAGTACCAGGTGCTGCTCGACCCCGCAAAGCTCTACGCCTACCACATCACGGTGCCCACCGTGATTCAGCAATTGTCCGTGAACAATTCCAACGCCGGGGGCGGGTTTTACTCGCAGGGCGATCAATTCTATTACGTCCGTGGCATCGGCCTGGTGCGCGACACCTCCGACATTGGCAACATTATCGTAGGCACGCAAAACGGCGTACCCGTGCGTATTCGCGACATCGGCGAAGTTGTCATTGGCAACGCCCCGCGCCTCGGTGAATTCGGATTCAACAAAACCGATGATGCCGTCGAGGGCGTCATCATGATGCGCCGCGGCGAGCAGACGCAGAACGTCCTCAAGGGCGTCGAAGCCAAAACTCTGGAGCTCAACGAACACGTGCTCCCGCCCGACGTGAAGGTGCGCCCGTACTATGACCGCAGCGATCTTGTTCAACTGACCATCGACACCGTCGAACACAACCTGCTGCTCGGCATGGCCCTGGTGCTCATCGTTCTGATGGCCTTTCTGGTCAACATTCGCGCGGCGGTCATCGTGGCCCTCACCATTCCCCTGTCCTTGCTCTTTGCCTTCATCTTTTTGCACGCGCAGGGAATCCCGGCCAACCTCCTCTCCATCGGCGCCATCGATTTTGGAATCCTCATTGACGGCACCCTGGTCATGGTCGAGAACATCTTCCGCGAACTGGGCGCGCGCGAAGGCCAGGACTACAACCTCGAGGAAGTGATACTGAGCGCCGCCAAGGATGTCGATCGCCCCATATTCTATTCGGTCGCGGTCATTATCGCCGGTTACCTGCCCATCTACGCGCTCAGCGGCCCTTCGGGAAAATTGTTCAAACCCATGGCGGATACGGTCGCCATCGCGCTGGTCGGCGCGCTGATTCTCACGCTCACGCTTGTTCCCGTCCTCTGCGCTTACTGGTTCAAGAAACGCGTCCACGAGCCCCGGAACAAGCCCTTCCAGTGGCTGAGCGACAAATATGCAGTGTGGCTCGATTGGTGCCTCGACAACCCCAAGGCGACCATGATCGCGGCCACGGCGATCTTTGCGGCCACGCTCCTGTTCATTCCCTTCATCGGCGGCGAGTTCATGCCGCATCTCGACGAAGGTGCGTTGTGGATTCGGGCCACCATGCCCTACACGGTTTCATTCGACACGGCAAGCAAGTTCTCCCCGCAGGTTCGCGATATGCTCCTCAAGTATCCGATGGTCACCGATGTCGGCTCCGAACTTGGACGCCCCGATGATGGCACTGACCCAACCGGTTTCTTCAACGACGAGTTCTACGTGGGGTTGAAGCCCTACGGCGACGCCTCCTGGAAGTCCGGACCGATCCACAACAAGGCGGAGTTGACCGCGGACATTCAGAAGCAGCTCGAGGCATTTCCCGGCGTGATCTTCAACTACACGCAGCCCGCTGAGGATGCCGTTGACGAGGCGCTGACCGGTCTGAAGAGCGCGCTCGCCGTGAAGATCTACGGCCCCGATCTGAACGTCCTGCAAAACACGGCGCTCGAGATCAAGCGCCGGCTCAGCCAGGTGCCGGGATTTGCCGAACTGACGGTGGTCCGCGAGCTCGGCCAGCCGAGCGTGTTGATCGACGTCGATCGCGATAAGATCGCCCGATACGGCATCAATGTTGCCGATGTGGAATCCATCGTCCAGGCAGCGGTTGGCGGCCAGGCGGCTACGCAGGTCATCCAGGGCGAAAAACTCTTCGACCTCGTGGTGCGCATGAAGCCGGAGTTCCGCGAAAGCGAAAAGCAGATCGGAAACTTGCTTGTGGGAACACCCTCGGGGCAGCAGATCCCCTTGAGCGCGCTGGCGAACATCCATGAGGCGGGCGGCGCGTCATTCATTTACCGCGAAAACAACTCGCGTTATATCGGCGTGCAGTACAGCATTGAAGGCCGCGACCTCGAGAGTTCAGTGAATGCGGGCCAGCAGGCCATCGCCGACATTCAAAAGAACCTGCCCCCCGGCTATCGGCTCAGTTGGGGCGGAGAGTATGACGAGTTTCTCGCCGCCAAAAGCCAATTGTCCTTCATCGGGCCCCTCGCCGTGCTCATCATCTTCATGATCTTGTTTGCGCTTTACGACAACTTCAAATTCCCCGTGATCATTGTTCTCGGCGTCATCCTCACGGTCCCGGTGGGCGCCCTGCTCGCACTCAAGCTCACCGGCACGGCGTTTAGTGCCTCGTCGGCGCTGGGCATGCTGGCGTTAATCGGCGTTTCTGTCGAAACTGCCGTGATTCTCGTCTCCTACATCAACAAGCTGCGCCTTGAGCAGAACATGGACATCCGCACCGCAACCCGCGAGGCATCGTTGCTTCGGCTGCGGCCTATCATGATGACTGCTCTTGTTGCCTGCCTGGGCCTTCTGCCGGCAGCGCTTTCCACGGGCATCGGCTCCGATACGCAAAAGCCCTTCGCCATTGTCATCGTCGCGGGACTGGTTTCGCGCCTCTTCCTCGGCTTTTTTGTGAACCCAGTGCTCTACCAGATGGTCGCCCGTGAAGGAGATGTTTTAAAAGTCTAGTTCGGCGGGGCCTGCTTCATGAATGCCATCAAGCGGAGTGATCCGCCTCGATGGTGTCGAATGTCTTGGAAGCCTCTGGTAAGCTCGATTCCTTGAGAGGCGGCGGATTCGTTGATCGCCGCGTGACGAAACTCGCCTGAAAAGCTGGTCAGGAATACTTTTCAGCGGCCCTCAAATAGGCGTTATAAATCTCATCCCCAAAGCACGCAAAAATCACCTTCTGGATCAGGTCGCTGCTGATCAGCTCTGCCACCGTCTCACCTACCGCGATCTTCACCGCACGCTCCACCGGAAACCGGTACACCCCGCAACTGATCGCCGGAAACGCCAGCGACCTTATCCCCTTCTCGCGTGCAATCTTGAACACGGACCGATAGCAGCTCGCCAGCAGCTCCGCCTCGCCGTGCTCGCCGCCGCGCCACACCGGCCCTACTGCATGAATCACAAACTTCGCCGGCAGCCGGTAGCCCTTCGTCAGCTTGGCCTCGCCCGTCGGACAGCCGCCGATCTGATAGCACTCGTCAAACAGCTCCGGCCCGGCCGCGCGATGGATCGCCCCGTCCACACCGCCTCCGCCGAGCAATGACTCATTGGCCGCGTTCACAATTGCATCCACCGCTAGCGTCGTAATATCGGTCTTCAGAACCTCAATCTTGCTCGTCATCGCAGCCTCGCACCCGATTGCATCCTAGCTCCGCCGGGGTCGCGCCGTCACTGTCAGCCGCAACACCCTCATTTCAATATCGTTATAAGAAGCATCACCCAACTTATCATCAGCCTCGCCAAATTCCCCCTTTCGCAGCACCCTCAATCTCTGCCATACTTGTATGTGCCCACCAGGTACGGCCAATCGCAAAAATCAAACAACGAGGTTGCATCGATGTCGGCAAAGTATGTCTTTGTGACGGGTGGAGTTGTGTCCAGTCTCGGCAAGGGTCTCGCGGCAGCGTCTCTCGGCTGCCTGCTTGAGAGCCGTGGCCTCCGCGTCAACCTGATGAAGTTCGACCCCTACCTCAACGTCGATCCCGGAACCATGTCCCCCTTTCAGCACGGCGAAGTCTTCGTCACCGACGACGGCGCCGAAACCGACCTCGACCTCGGCCACTACGAGCGCTTCACCCACGCGCCCCTCTCGCGCGACAACAACTACACCACTGGCCGCATCTACGAGCAAATCATCCTCAAGGAGCGCCGCGGCGACTACCTCGGCAAGACCGTCCAGGTCATTCCCCACGTCACCAACGAGATCAAGAACGCCATGCGCAAAGTCGCCTCCAACGGCGCCGACGTCACCATCGTCGAGATCGGCGGCACCGTCGGCGACATCGAATCGCTCCCCTTCCTCGAAGCCATCCGCCAGATGCGCCAGGAGCTGGGCCGCGAAAACACCGTCTTTGTCCACGTCACGCTCGTCCCCTGGATCGCCGCCGCGCAGGAGCTCAAGACCAAGCCTACGCAACACTCCGTCAAAGAGCTGCTCTCCATCGGTATCCAGGCCGACGTGCTCCTCTGCCGCTCCGATCGCGCCCTCAGCCGCGAGATTAAGCAGAAGATCGCCGCCTTCTGCAACGTCGAAGAGAAGGCCGTCATCGGCGCCAAGACCGTGCCCTTCATCTACGAAGTCCCCCTCGGCTTTGCCGAAGAGGGTGTCGACGCGCTCATCCTCAAATATCTGCACAAGGACGCACCCGAAGGCGATCTCACCAAATGGCGGGACCTGGTCGAGCGTTGCTACCACCCCAAAGACGAGGTCTCCATCGCCATCGTCGGCAAATACGTTGAGTACGAAGACAGCTATAAGTCGCTCAAAGAAGCGCTCACCCACGGCGCCATCTCGCAAAATCTCAAGCTCAAGATTCATTGGATCGAGGCCGAAGGCCTCGAGTCATCCGGCCCCGAAGACCGCAGCTACGAATCACAGTTGGAAGGCTACGACGGCATCCTCGTCCCCGGCGGCTTCGGCAAGCGGGGCATCGATGGCATGTTGAACGCCATCCGCTACGCTCGCGAGAAAAATGTGCCCTACTTGGGGATCTGCCTCGGCATGCAAACCGCGTGCATCGAATTTGCGCGCAATGTTTGCGGCCTCAAGGACGCGAATTCGAGCGAGTTCGACCCCGCCACCGAGCACCGCATCATCTACAAGCTGCGCGAGCTGCTCGGCGTCGAAGAAATGGGCGGCACCATGCGCCTCGGCGCGTGGACCTGCATTTTACAAGAAGACTCGCTCGCCAGCCGCGCCTACGGCGGCGCAAAGGAGATCAGCGAGCGCCACCGCCACCGCTACGAGTTCAACCGCGAGTACGAAGCTCTGCTCACCGGCGCCGGCCTGCGCATCAGCGGCAGTACTCCCGACCAGACCTACGTCGAGATCGTCGAGATCCCGGGCCACCCCTACTTCCTCGGTTGCCAGTTCCATCCCGAGTTCAAATCCAGGCCCCTCGAGCCGCACCCGCTCTTCCGCGAATTCATCACCGCCAGTTACGAAAACCGGCAGAGCCGCACGGCGGGAATTGAGAAGGTAACCTCGGAAACCTTGGCTTGAAGCGGAGAGCGCTGCATGAAGGCCCAGTACGTCGGTGATGTCGGCGACTTTGGAAAGGTGCTAATTCTAAAGCACCTCGCTCGACTTCACTTCAAGATCGGTATCAATTGGGTATTAACCGGCAACGATGACAGGGCTGACGGAAGACACCGAGATTACGCAGACTATAAGGGAAGAGATTGCCTCTGTAGTTGCGATCCATCAGTCTTTGAGGGAATCATCCCACTCGCGCAAAAGGAGAGAGCCGACCGCACAATTCACGATCTCGAGCGGATTGTTCGCCAGCATTGCGGAGACGTGCCGTTTTATTCCGGACGTTTTACTGGCGGGTCGGCACGCGCGCTGAGCGATCACAACGCCTTTAACAGTCTGAGTTCGGCCGAGTTGGTTTTCTCCGATCCGGACAATGGGATTAGTTTGGCAGCGGGTGCCTCGGAGAAGCATGTCTACATCCCCGACCTTCAACGCTATTGGAAACGAGGACAATCCCTTCTGATCTATCACCACTTGAGCCGGTCAGAGGGGCACAACCACCAGATCGCGAGGATGAAGGCTGCACTTGAGGACGAGTGAAAGGGAGCAAGGTCTTTTCCTATAGGCTTTGTCGCGGCACGGCCAGGGCTTACTTCTTGTGCGTACAGCCGCTGCACCAAGAGAGAATCGCGGGAAGAGATTTGATATGGGCAATTGCGCCCTTGGAGATGCCGAAAGCAGAATGGGCACGGAAAGGGAAATGCCGCAGCCGGGATCATTGCAAATGATTCACCCCAGCAGCACCGCCCCCCTCGCCCTTGCGGCTGCATGATGAGAGCGGACTTGGTGATGCAAAGCCAGCCGCACTTTGACATCAGGGAAACCCGACGAGATCGTCGTTCGTCTCGTGATCGATTTCAATCGACCCGGGCGCGGCGGACGGAATCCCCGGCAACTCGAATCTCCTGCGAAGCGTCTGATGGGTCCGCATCACCATCTCCAGCCCCTCAAGGACCAGCTCCCGCACCGTACCCCCGCGTTCAGCCGCCATCACCTTGATCGCCCGATACGTCTCCTCCGGAATATCCACTGTCGTACGCATAAATCTATATTAGCATATTTATATATTTATGCTACAAGGCGATAAGTGCAGTCTCGGCAGTCCCTTCCGCATCGCAGCCCAAACCAGTCCCTGCGGCCTCCTTCGGTTTCCGTGCCTGGGCCGATCCGCACCTTCCTCGTGAAAATTCCCTGAAAATCCCCCTTTCCACAGCCCTCCCCATGCGCGTTTCGCACCTCGTTTTCGTCTCATGAACCAGTCCGGTTCGCACCCGCGAAAAGCCCCCTCCGGGTTATTGACAAAGATTTCGCGCCGGGCCTATTGTGTCTAAGTTTTTGGGAAAGATCAGAAAGGATGGACATGGAAATGGTTGCCTACTTTCAGCTTCAGCCCCCTGAAACGGAGCTGCAGCAGTTGGCAGAGCAGTATTGGCAGAAAGCCGGCGAGAAAGAGCATGAGCTTGAAACGGCAGCGTTTGAAGCCGGCGAAGCCATTCGCAATGGAGATTATTCGCTGGCCAATTTGGAAGCGATCGTGCGCTGGAAGTCGGAGCGCGCAGTCCAATATTTGATCGGCAACAGCAACGAGAAGATCCGGCGCGTGCTGGCTATCGCTGCTTCCCCCGATTCCTCCACCGAAGCCGCCGTCAAGGCGCTGATTGAGCTGCACGGCGTGGACATTCCCGTGGCCTCGGCCATTCTGGCCGCCATTCACCCGGAGCGGTATACGGTGCTCGACTACCGCACCCTCGAAGCCCTCGGCCACGCCCGCCACGACGTGCACTTCTATGAGGAGTATCTGGCCTTCTGTAAGCGCTTGGCCGAAAGCAACATCGTCAAGCCGCAGAGCGATCTGCCCGCGCCCACCCCGCTGCGCACGCTCGACCGCGCACTTTGGGAGTGGTCGCGTAGCCATGGCGAGTAGCCACTGGCCAGCTCTCCCGAACCGCGTGCCACGCGTTCTCCGATCCCGCTTTCGCAATCGGGGACGGAACGCGTGGACGCATTCCGCAAACCACCGACCCCTAACCCCGGCACACTGATTACTGATAACTGATAACTGACCACTGTACAATCTCCCTCGTGAGCCATTCGTTCGAAATCGGCCCCGTCGAAGTCGGCGCGGGCCGGCTCTTCTTGATCGCCGGTCCCTGCGTCATCGAGTCCGAGACCCATGCGCGCTCCATCGCTGAAGCTGTCCAGCGCATCGCCGCCGATCTCGCCATTCCCTACATCTTCAAAGCCAGCTACGACAAGGCCAACCGCACCAGCGTCAAAAGCTTCCGCGGCCCCGGCCTCAAAGAAGGCACGCGCATCCTCGGCCGCATCGCCAAAGACACCGGCCTGCCCGTCCTCACTGACGTCCACGAGCCCGCCCACTGCCAAGTCGCTGCCGAAGCCGTCGACGTCCTCCAGATTCCCGCCTTCCTTTGCCGTCAGACTGATCTGCTCGTCGCCGCTGGCCGCACCGGTCGCGCCGTCAACATCAAGAAAGGCCAGTTTGTCGCGCCTTGGGACATGAGCCACGGCCTCGAGAAAGTCCGCTCCACAGACAACGAGCGAGTCTTCCTCACCGAGCGCGGCTCAACCTTTGGCTACAACAACCTCGTCGTCGACTTCCGCTCCCTCGCCATCATGCGCTCGCTCGCGCCCGTCGTCTTCGACGCCACTCACTCCGTGCAGCAGCCCTCGGCGGCCAACGGCGTCAGCGGCGGCCAGCCCCAATTCATCCCCCTGCTCTCGCGCGCCGCCGTCGCCGCGGGCATCGACGGCCTCTTCCTCGAAGTTCACGACTCGCCCGCCAACGCCAAGTCCGACGCAGCCAACGCCCTCGACCTCAAGCTCCTCAAGCCGCTCCTCGAAACCCTCCTCGCCATCCGCGCCGCAACTGCCTAGCCTCCCCGCGGTTGAGATCATTGTGATCATGACGACGCAAGCTAGCTTGAGAGCGAAAATCGCAAGCCGATTGCCCTGGGCGCTTCTTTCCGCGCACCCTGCGCACAACCGGCCCCTGGCGCGGCGCTGGCTGCGCGTCGCCATCTGGTTGTTCGTTTGCGCCATTGGAGCCCTGAGGTTCGTCCATCTCCAAGCCGATTTCCCTAACGATTCAATGTGGGCAATCGATCAGGCGAAGTTTACTGACGAAGGCTGGTGGGCCGGCGCCGCTGTAATGCACGCTCTCACCGGACACTGGTACGTTGCCGGCGGCTACAATCCTGCGGTTGCGTTGCCGGTGTGGCCGCTTTTGCTCGGCTCCGTCTTCCATTTCACCGGTGTCAGCGTGATTGCTGCGCGGGCGCTCAATGTTGCCATCTCCCTGGCCACGCTTGGCCCGGTTTTTTTGCTGTTGCAACGCCACACCCGCCCAGGCTCCGGCGTGCCGTCCCTCGCCGCCGTGCTGCTTCTCGCCCTCAGCCCGTTTGC
Source organism: uncultured Acidobacteriaceae bacterium (assembly GCA_963836525.1). Taxonomy (GTDB): domain Bacteria; phylum Acidobacteriota; class Terriglobia; order Terriglobales; family Acidobacteriaceae; genus Telmatobacter. The sequence continues at coordinate 260,394 of CAWIJW010000003.1, read as the reverse complement.
CTTTGTCTTCAGCCGCCTCGCGATTCTCGATTCTCTGGTGATCTTCGAGTTCTGTCTTTCCTTATGGGTGGCCTCCTTCGCAACCACGCGGCGAATCTGGCCTCTGGCCGTCCTTTCCGCCCTCGTTTCCCTCATGCTCCTCACCAAGACAACCTCGGCTGTGCTCATTCCGTCCCTCTTCTGGTTGGCGTGGTCGGTCATGGGCCGCAAGGTTGCTGCCTCAATTCGGGCCGCGCTGGCCGTCGCCATCGTTCCCGCGGCTTTCATCAAAGGTTATGCCGTTCTGGTGTCGGCCTTGGGTTACGGTGCAGCCTACAAATACTTCTTCGCCGTCAACGCCTTCGAGGGTTTTGATTGGCGCCAAAGCCTCGGCACACTCATCGATCTGCTGCGCAACTGCCTCTGCATCGATCGTGTCCTGTATCCCGTGGTCCTCGTGATTCTCGTGCTCACATTGGTTTGGAAACGGAAGGTGTGGTCCAATCCCCTCTTTGCCGCGTCGTGGCTCGCGCTTGCGGGCCAGGCGGCTTTCATCTTTCGTCTGCAGGACGATTACGCACCGCGCTATTTCCTCGTGATGCTTGCTCCGGCCATCTGGATCGTAGTGCTGATGCTGGACGAGGTGCTCGCACATTCGAAAGCAATTTCAATTCCGCCCCATCCCGAAGCCGGCATATACGAGCCGGTTCCGCCATCACAAAGCCGGCACTCGAATAATCGTCCTGCACGGCTGAACCCGTTCTGGAATCGCAGTTCAGTGCCCGCGGTCCTCTTGCTGTCCGCCATGGCTGCCTCCGCCGCAATCAATGGGGTCATGATCGAGCAGTTCGTCGCCCATCCGGAGCGGCAGTTTTACGACGCGGCCAATTCCATCCGCGCAATCGTGCGCAGCCACGCGGAGCAAAACCAGCTGATCTCTGGCGTGAGTGGAAGCCAGATTTCCCTCATGACCGGAATTCCATTTATCAACGACGCTGGCAGACTGCAAGAGGCGGCCTTGAAGGTCGCGAAGCATCAGCCGGGTTGGTACCTCGCGTGGGCCGAAATCCCGAGCGACGACGTCCCGTTCCTCGCGCCTTACCAACTTGAACCGGTCGCCTCGTATCCCGTCTTCGACGATCCTGGCCGAACCCCCTTGATCCTCTACAAGATGGTTCCTCGCACGCGCTAGACTGCGCTGTGCGAGCCGCCGCGGCGACGAGTCGAACGGGGACCTGCTTCTGTCCTTCTGTCGGCTAGGTTGGAGATTGTGGTCCGCCGCAACCCGCCGTCACCGCCCCATTTCATCCCTCACCACGATCGTCTCCGCAATCCGGTCGTGCACGCAGCGGTGATTGGGATAGAGAAAGTACTGCAGGAATCCAAATCCCGCTTCGAGGGCGCTGGCTCCGTAGCCAAGCGCGCGCTCCGCCGATTGCCACAGCGTGATCCTTTCGTGCGTCAGCGACACCACGCGGATGCGCATCAACCGTTTCCCCAGCGTGAGCCCATTCGTCTTCCAAACCAGCAATCCAAAGTAGAGAACCAGCCACGCCACCCACGCCACTTCCGTCACCATCTGAAACTCGAATCGCACCCGCACGTGCGCCGAGTGATAGATTTCCTCGTGGACGCCCAGGTAGCTGAAGAAGAACCACCGCAGCCCCTCCATCGCCGGCCCATAAGTCCCGAAGACAAGAGTCAGGTCGATCAGGTACGCCGCCAGGCGCCGTCCGAACGAAGCCAGCGGAACGCCCGCAAGAGAATCGGCTCGTGCGGTCGCATGTGGATTGAACACCCCTGCCTTGCTGGGCTTCCGCATACCCAAAATATATATCCCTCAGGATCTGGTCCCGCATCTGTCAGGGACTCGCACGCATTTACTTTCCCCCGCACCCCGGCTCCATCGGGTGCCCCACCCTCGCGACGTCGTTGTCTGTGTCGCTAGGGTGGGGGCCGCTCTCCGCAATCGTCCGCCCTCGCGCTCTTCCCATCCAGCACAAAGCACGATACGCCGTTCAAGTCCGTCCTGTACGTCCGCACGTGCGCCTCCTGCAGTTCTTGCAGCACCTCCTCGCGCGGATGCCCATAGCGGTTGTGCAAACCGCACGAAATCACCGCCCACTGCGGCGCCACCCGCGCTAGGAACTCAGGCCGCGTCGACGTGATGCTGCCGTGATGGCCTACCTTGAGTAACGTACTCGCGAGTCCAGTCTCCGTCAGCATCGCCTGCTCGATCGGCTCCTCTGCATCGCCTTCCAGCAGCACTGACGTTGCGCCGTAGGCCACGTGCAGCACCAGTGAATCGTTGTTCGCCGGCTCCGCACCCGGCTGGTAATCGCGAAACGGCGCCAGCACGTTCACCTGTACGCTGCCAAAAGCAAAGGCATCGCCCGCGCGAAACGTTCGCACTCGCACGTGCAACTCGGCAGCCTCGTTCAGCAGCGCGTTATACGCCCCAAACCGCGGGTTGTTCCCCACCCACAGCTCATCAGGATGAAAGTTCTTAAGCACTGCGGGCAGCCCGCCCATGTGGTCGGAGTGCGCATGGCTCAGCGCCACCGCGTTCAGATGCCGAATGCCGCGCGCCCACAGCGCCGGCGAGACCACTTCTTCACCAATGTCAAAATCCTGCGGAGCCTGGCGCGGGCCGCTGCCAAATCCCCCCCCATCCACCAGCAGCGTCTTCCCATCGGGCGTGATCACCAGCAGCGAGTCGCCCTGCCCCACGTCGATCGCCTCCATCAGCATCGCGCCCTTCGGCCGCTCCACCGGCCGCGGCATCACCGCCGCCAGCGCCGCCAACGCCAGCGCAACCCACGCTCCACGCCGCAGCCACCGTCCCCCGCGCCCCAGGCTCTCATACGCCAGCACGATCGCCGTTCCCAGCAATACGCAAAACGCTGCCGACTGCCACCCGAGCGGATTCGGAATCCGGAAATCTCCCAGCGCCATCGAGCCGAAAATCCGTACCAGTCCCACCCCAATGTGCATCACCAATGCAACCACCATCGCGGGAACTGCCGCCGCCGCCGGCCACACAATCAACATGAGCAGCGTCACCAGCGCCGCAGGCATCAGCGCCACCAGCAGCGGCACAATCAGCAGATTCACCGGCAGCGCAAAGATCGTGATGCGATGAAAGTAGACGGCCATGGGCAGCGTCATTGCCAGCTCCACCACGCACGAAATCACCACCAGCTCAACCACCCGGATCGCAAATCGCACGCTCCAGGGAAAAACGCGCCACGCGATCGCGCGGTTTCCGGCCCGCTCCAGCCGCTCCGCCACCATCCGCATCAGCACGCGGAACTGCGCCAGTTTCGGAGCAAGCTTGATGTCCATGGCCACCAGCCGCAGGTCGCGCGTCGCCGTCGCGTAGGGATGGATCGTTCCCTGCAGTAGCGGAGCAGCCACGCCGGCAATGGCAATCACCGCCAACAACGTCATCTGCAGGCTTGAGTCAAACAGGCTGCGCGGGCTCACCACCAGCAGACACAACGCGGCAAATCCAATCGTGTTCAGCGCATTGCGCTCGCGGTAGACCAGCCGTCCCAGTAGATAAAGCGTCACCATCCACAGCGAGCGCTGCACCGGCGTCGCGAAGCCAGTGAATAGCGCGTATGCGAACGACGCGGCAATCGTCAGCATAGTGGCTGGCACGCGCGGCAGGCGCAGCCGCCGCGTAATCCAGAAGATGCACGCAGCCACAATGGCAAGGTGCAAGCCTGAAACCACCAGCATGTGAAAGGAGCCCGTTCGCTCGAAGCCTACGCGCAGCGTGTGGGTCAAATACGTGTGGTCGCCGGCCACCATCGCGGCCAGCATGATGGCGTCGTCCTCGCTTAGCCGAATCGGCGTGGGCAGTCTCCGCGAGGCCGCGGGCAATGCCAGCAGCCGCGCCGTGGTGGCATGCTGCCATCCGCTCACACGGCACGACAAGAAGCTTCCCGGCGTCCGCCCCAGCCGCTCCACGCGATCGGCCGCAACCGTCGCCGTGGACGTGATTCCCTGGTCCAGCAGATAATCCGCGCGGCTCCAGACGCCGGGATCGTGATAGGTCTCTGGCGGCAGCAGGCGAACCACGGCCCGCACCCGCTCACCGCAACGAAAGGCTTGGGCGTCGATGTTCGCAACCGCATCCATCGGCCAGCGCACCGTCAGCCGCACGCCGCCGCTCGCTGGCGCCTGTGCATCGCTCTGGTCCGTCACCACCTCAACCGTCGCCACGCGTTGGTCGACCCGCTGCGATAGCGCCGTGGTCGAGGGCTCGTCCACATTTCGCTCCAGCTCCGTGCGCACGGGCCCCGCGTCAACCACGGTCCCTTCCACAGTGCGCAACAATCCATCGGAGAGCGCGGCCAGCTCCGGCGCGGGTGCCGGGCGCGGCTCCATCTCCCCGCACCACGCGCCCAGCAGCAGCCACATTGCGGCCAGCGGCAACCAGACGATGCGATGCGCACGCAGCGCGGCCACACTACTCAAGGCCGCCACGAGTGCCAGCGCAATCAGCACCAGAGGAGGCCGCAGCCACAGCCGGCTCGCCACGATAATCCCCGCCGCAAAGAGCCATGCCGCATGAAACAACGGCACGCCGGTCAAGCCGGACGCAGATTGCGCGGGGTGAAGAGGATCCGATCGCATTGGGCCCGAAGCTTAAGAAGTATCTATGGGCATCAAGCCTATCAGGAACCGGGTTTCAAAGCACGCGAACCCTGCATGCTGGCGTGTCGAACCGCGGCCCTGGGGCGCGCTGGCCTTCCACGTTCCGCCGTCACCGCCGCAACTCAACCACCGTTTCAAGATGAAACGTCTGCGGGAAGAGATCCGCTAGAGTCACGCGCTCGATCGCATACCCCGCGCCCACCAACGCGCGCAGATCGCGTGCCAGCGTTGCCGGGTCGCACGAAACATACTTGAGCGCAGGTGCGGCAATTTGCCCGAGCAGTTCTGTCGTCTCTGCGCCCAGGCCGGCGCGCGGCGGATCCACAACGATCAAATCCGGGCGCTCGCCCTTGTCTGCGCTCCGCAGAAACTCCAGCGTCGCCGACTTCACCGCGGTCGCGCTCGTCCCGCGAAGATTGTGCGCCAATGCCGCCATCGCCGCCGGCGCGGACTCAACCGCAACCACGCGCTCAGATCGCTCCGCGAGCCGCCGCGCAAACAACCCCACGCCCGCAAACAGATCCCACGCCAGCCCGCCGTGGTGCCCACCCGCCACGCATTCCACCAGCTCATCTACCAGCCAGCGGTTCACCTGGAAGAACGCGCCCTGATCCACCCGATAATCGAATCCGGCAGCGCGGTAGAGCAGGGAACTGGCGCCCCACTGCGCCACGCTGCGCGGCGCCTGCCCCTTCTCGCTTTCGGCCACAAGCTCCAGACCCTTCGCCTCGGGAATTCGCTCTACAAATACCCTCGCAAACTCCTCAAACCATCGCTTTCCGCCGCCCCCAACCATCACACTCGCCAGCAGCGACGTCTCCGCCGCATCACCAAAGAGCGAAATCTCCCTCGGTCGCAGCTGCACCGGCAGCCTCAGCGCAATCTCCCCGGCGGCAAGTGCAGCCCGCACCGGCAGCGGCGCAGCAATCGGGCACTCCGCAATCCGAACCACCGCGTGCGACCGTCGCCCGCGGTAACCCGCATGTCCCTCCGCGTCGAGCACGAGCCGGATTCGATTTCGATAAGCCCACGGATCGCCCGCCAGAACAGCTATCCCTTCCGGCGCGCGCACGCCGCCTCGCTCCAGCGTCTCGCGCAGAATGGCCTGCTTGAATCCGACCTGCGCCGCGTACTCTGCGTGCTGATACTGGCAACCACCGCATGTCCTAAAGTGCCTGCACGCAGGCGCAACGCGCTCCGCCGCTGCAGCGACAATTTCTTCGGCCTCAGCCATCGCATACCCGCGCTTCTCCTCAACCGTGCGCACACGCACCCGTTCGCCAGGCAGCGCCAGCGGCACAAACACAGCCTTGCCTTCCATGCGCGCCAGAAACGCTCCGCCATAAACCGGCTTCTCAATCTGCACAAGCTGCGCTGGTAGGAAAGCATCTTTTGAGCGCGGAAGGTTTGTATCAGGGCACGACGGGGCGCCCTCTGGGTTTCGTGCCGTACGGCCAGCCGAATGAATGGGCTTTAGTCCCTGGCCGTCGCGTTTCTCTCTTCGCCGCGCGCGCCTCTTCATTGCTGGCTCATGTAGAACAGGCTCAACCGCGGCAAATTGTAATGAACCAGCAGTTGCTTTTGCACAAACTGCCGTTCCACCTGCCGCAGTTGCACGGCGCCCATGCGGCTGCGGTAGGGTGCCAGCTCGCGCGCCGCGTGCTCCTTCAGGCCCACAAGCAGCTCCACGGGCGCGCCAGCGTTAAGCGCGTCGAACAACTTCCCTTCGAGCACAGTAAGCAATCTTTCCAGCGCCTCGAGATCCACGGCCGCTGCCTTTTCGCCGCCTGCTGACAACACCTCTGCCGCCAACTCCCTCAGCCGCGTTGCCGTCGTCCGGCACGCCTCGGCAGCAACCGTCGCCCCATCCAGCGCCTCCGCAGCCGCCTTCAAATGTCCCGCCACGCGCTCGCGCTCAAACCCCGACTCCAATACCGTAGCCGTCGCCGGAGCCGAACCCGTCGACGCCTCGTGCATCTCCACAGCGGCCTGCATCACCGCCTGCGCGCACCATGCCAATCCGTTGATGCGCTGCATGCGCGCCCGTTTCTGCCGTGCCTCATACTTGTCAAACGCCGCATCAATCCCGCGCAGCACCGCCTCCAGCGGAATCCCCGCCTCGCGCCAGGTCTCGATCAGCGCCCAATCCAGCGTCGAAAGCAACAACAGCGATCCACGCCGCTGCTGGAAGCGCTCCTCGATCTCGGTAAAATAGTTGAAGTAGTTGCGCACGATCCCATCTTAAATTCCCCGCTCGGAGACAAACGATGCCAACGGTTGGATTTGTCGGGCTCGGCATCATGGGCCGTCCCATGCTCAGGAACCTTCTCAAGGGCGGCTACATGGTCGTCGCCACGTTTGTTGAAACGGCCTCGCACGTCGAAGTCAAAGCACCAACGGTATAGCGCCGGACTCGCTCTCAGCTCAGGAACTCCGCAATCGCCGCCACCGCCGTCTCCTGCTCGTCCTCGCGCAGCTCGGGGAAAATCGGCAGTGCCAGCACTTCGCGCGCGGCGCGCTCCGCCTCGGGAAAATCGCCTTCCGCGTATCCCAGTCCCTTCAGTGCCTCCTGCCGATGCAGCGGCACAGGGTAGTAGATCTCCGATCCAATCCCGCGCGCGGTCAGAAACTCGCGCAGCGCATCCCGCCTCGATGTGCGAATCACATATTGGTGCCACACATGCCGTGCGCCCGGCGCCTCGCGCGGCAACACCACCCCATGCACGGGATACGGCCCTGCCTCCGCGAGCCCAGCCTTGGCAAACAGCGCATGATAACGCGCCGCCAAAGCACGCCGCGCTTCGTTCCATCCGGCAATGTACTTGAGCTTCACCGTTAGCACCGCGCCCTGCAAGCCGTCCATGCGCGCATTCCAGCCCAACTCGTCGTGGTGGTAGCGCCGCCGCATCCCCTGGTTGCGCAGCATCCGCACTCGCTCAGCTACGTCATCCCCATTCGTCGTCACCATCCCCGCATCGCCCGCCGCGCTAAGGTTCTTCGTCGGATAAAAGCTGAACGCAGCCGCATCGCCCAGCCCGCCTGCCTTTGCTCCCTCCCACTCCGCGCCCCATGCCTGCGCTGCATCTTCAATCAGCGCCAACCCGCGCTCCCGCCCGATGCGAGAAAAAGCGCCCCAATCGGCACACTGCCCATAGAGATGCACCGGCAGAATCGCCTTTACCCCGGCCCCGCGGTTTCCGTCCAGCACCCTCTCCACCGCCGCCGGCGACAAATTGAAGCTCACCGGATCGATGTCCGCCAGCACCGGCGTCGCACCAGCCCTCAGAATCGCACTCACTGAAGCAAAGAAGCTGAACGGCGTCGTCACTACGGTCGCGCCCGTCCCCACTCCAGCCCCAGCCAGCGCCAGCCACAGCGCGTCCGTACCTGACGAGCAGCCCAACGCGTGCGCCACGCCCAACTGCTCCGCCGCGGCCCGCTCGAACTCCTCCACGTGCTCGCCAAGGATGAACTGCTGTGTCTCAAGCACGCGCCCCAGCGCCTCCAGCAACTCCCGCTGGAGCGCCCCGTATTGGCGTTTCAGGTCAAGCATCGGCACAGGCGTGCGCGCCGGCTGCCCACCCTGCGCCGAATTCGCACCCGGCGACGAAGCACGGGCTTCCCTGGCAGTTTCTTGCACACATTGATGCTATCAGCCGTCGAATCAATGCTGTTTCACACCGCTAAAGCCCGAACCAAGCCCCTTCTCGCCCGCCGGTCCAGCCGCTCGCCAGCCGCCTGCTAGCTACCCATCCTCTTCATTCCAAATTGGATAACGTCGTACCGCCACCCGCCACACAACCCCGTCTAAAGCCTGCCTACGGCCGGAATCGGCCCCTCCCCTCAGTTGAAATGGATCGCAAATCTCTATAAAGTTGTCACATTGCGGGGTTTTGCTGGCGCCGGGAGTTCCGGAGCCTTCCCCCGCGGATCTGAAGACCCATGCAAGAGCAGTTCCACACAACTTCAATAAGAAAGTAGGAGATCGGCACATGGAGAACAAGCCGGCACAAAATATTCAGGACACCTTTCTGAACACGGTTCGAAAGGACAAATCCCCGATTACGATTTATCTGGTGAGCGGCGTCAAGCTGACAGGGAAGATCCGGTCCTTCGACAAATATTCCGTGCTCCTGGAAAACAACAGCCAGGAACAGTTGATTTTCAAACACGCCATCTCAACCGTAGTGAGCAACCGCAGCGTGATTCATAGCGAACATCGCCCGGCTGCTGTGACGTCGGGCATCGGTCCGTCGGCGGTTCCGGCGTCGGTGCAATCGATATCCCAAGCGGCCGCGGAGCAAGGTTAGCGCGGGAGCATCCGCGATTGGCACGCGAGGCACACAGGACCGGCGTCGTCGCTGGCCGGTCGAAATCTTCAACGGCAGTGGTTGACCGTTGGGGTGGCCGGCCTGAGCGCGCCGTCCTCGTCGGAGTGGACCTTGAGGTCCGCTCGCGTGGTTATCGCGCGGCAGTGAACGACGCGAACGCGCTAGCCGTGTGCTTCGATGCCTCGCGTTCAGGCGCTGCCGCCCCGGAAACGTATACATCTCCGGCATCGATCCGCGTGCAATCCCAGGGGATCCCGCGCCGGCCTGCCGGCCTCGACCCCGAAGAGTCTCTCGCCGAATTTCGCGAGCTCCTCGTGAGCGCCGGCGGCCAGGCAGTGGCCGAGCTCTTGCAGCGCCACGTCCGTCCCGATCCGGCCACCCTCATCGGCTCCGGCAAAGTCGAAGAAATCGCCGCCGTCGCCGCATCCACCAACGCCGATCTCGTTCTCTTCGACCGCGACCTTTCCCCCACGCAGTTGCGCAATCTCGAGGCCGCTCTCCCCTGCCGTGTCCTCGATCGAACCCAGCTCATCCTCGACATCTTTGCCCGCCACGCCCGCACCCGCGAAGGCCAGCTCCAGGTCGAGCTCGCCCAGCTTGAGTACATGCTGCCGCGCCTCACCGGCCGCGGCAAAGCCATGTCGCAGTTAGGCGGCGGCATCGGCACCCGCGGACCCGGCGAAACCCAGCTCGAAACCGATCGCCGCCGCATCCAGCGCCGCATCGATCAGCTCAAACGGGATCTCGAAGCCGTCCGCCGCGTGCGCCGCCAGCAGCGCCAGCGCCGCGAAGCCGTCCCCGTGCCCACTGTGGCTCTCGTCGGTTACACCAACGCCGGCAAAAGCACGCTCTTCAACTGCGTTACTGGGGCGCAGGTGCTTTCCTCCGCGCGCATGTTCGCCACGCTCGATCCCAAGCTCCGCGCCATCGAGCTCCCCAGCCGCCGCCGCGTTCTGCTGTCCGACACCGTCGGCTTCATCCGCAATCTGCCCCACACCCTTGTCACCAGCTTCCGCGCCACGCTCGAAGAAGTCGAGCAGGCCGAAATCCTGCTTCATGTTCGCGACGCTGCATCCACCTACGGCGACGAGCAAAAAGCGCAGGTCGAAAAAGTCCTCGGCGAGCTCGAAAGCCTCTCCAAGCCCCGCATCGAAGTCCTCAATAAAATTGATCTGCTCCCCGAGGATGAGCGCGCTGCTTTAGTTGCTCGTACAAACCCCAGTCCAAAAGGCGAAAGCGCCCAAGACACCGCGGTAGCGTTTTCAGCGCTCACCGGCGAAGGCATCCCCGCTCTGCTTGCCGCCATCGACGCCGCGCTCCACTCCGACCCCATCGTCGAAGCCGAACTGCGCATTCCGCAGCACGAAGGCGCCGCACTCGCAGCCATCGAAGCCGGCATGATCATTCACTCACGCGCATATGAAGGCAACCTCGTCCGCCTCTCCGTCAGCGGTCCAGCCTCCCTCGTTGGCCGCATGCGCCGCTTCCGCGCAAGGGAAGGTTGAACAGTTCGCAAAAGGCTGGAACAGGTTGCATCAACCGAATTTTGAAAGCGCACGGCCGTATCCGTCGCAAGGCGCGCCAAACGGAGCCGCAAGGAGTGTCAGGGCACGACTTTAGTGGTGCCGTAGATGGCCTTAAAAACGAAGGGGCTTTAGCCCCTGAGGGACGATTTCGATTGGTGTCAAACCTTTTGTGCAACCACTTCTACTTGGTCAGGTTGTAAATCAGGCCAAACGGATCCTTCACGTAGCAGCGCGGAAACTCCGGTTCATCCTTCACGATCTCGCACCCGCTCGCCGCCAGCCGCTTCTTCGCTTCTTCCACGTTCTCAACCGTCACTTCCAGGACCGGTCCCAGCGCCGGCCCCTCCTCAATGAACAGGTTGATGTGGTTTCCGTGCAGGTCGATCCACTTTCCATGCTCGCCGGTAATCGTGAAGCCGAGTTGCTTCACATAAAACGCCGCCGCCGCCTTCGGATCAGGCGCCTGAATCAGAATGTCTCTGCCAAATGTGTTTGCCATGTGGCCCACTCAAGAACCTCGAATTCACGATTGGGGCTTTCGCGTCGATCCCCGCTTCCATCCGCCCCGCTGCGCTCCCGGTCGTGAGAAACCGCGCTTCTGGTCGCGTCCAGCGTCACCGCGGAACTTGCCAAACCCTCCCGCCTTCGTGCCAAACTTCGCGCCCTTGCCAAACCCCTTGCCACGCTCGCCCTCGAATCGCTGCTTCCCCTCGTCGTCCCGTTTGAAAGGCGGCCGTTCTCCCTCGAACCGTTTCTTCGCTCCCTCGTCCGGCTTGAAAAACGACCGCTCATCTTGCGCGCGAAATGGCTTCCGCGGCGCATTCTCAAATCGCCCCGCCGCCTGCTCGCGCGGCTTCCATTCCTTCCGCTCTCCACCCCGTCCCGCACCGCCCTCGCGCCCGCCTTGGAATTTCTGCTCGCGCGGTCCCCACTCCGTCCTCTGCCCGCGCTCTTCCCGCTGCCCAAACGCCTTCCCGCCCCGCCCCGGCGCTCCCCCTCGCGCTGCATCGAACCGCTTTCCCGCCGTCTTGTCCCGCCACGGTCTCGCCGGTCTCTCGCCCCGCTTTCCCGGCGCCCTCCCGGCTTCCTTCGGTAGCATCAGCTCCGTTCTCGTCCGCCGCGGCTTCATCTTGCCCTCGGCCGTCAGCCGCAGCGCGTTCACCTCGTCCGCTGTCAACTCACGCAGCTTTCCCGGCTCCACGTCCAGCTCCGAGCGGCCCATACCCCACGCGGCGAATCTTCTCCGCAAAGTGTCCAATCGCTGCGAACATCTTCCTCAGTTCGCGATTCCGTCCCTCCGTTAGCACCACTTCGTACCACGGATTCTCTCCCACCCGCACCTGTCTGATCCGCGCCGGCGCCGTCCGCACCCGCTCCGATCCCGCCTCGCCTCTCTCGATCGCCACGCCGCCGCGCAGCCTCTCCATCTCCTCCTCGCTCGGCCTCCCGGCCACCTTCACCAGATACGTCTTCTCCACGCCCGACCCCGCCTTCGTCAGCAGATTCGCCAGCTCGCCGTCATTCGTCATCAGCAGCAAGCCTTCGCTCTGGTAGTCGAGCCGCCCCACGGGATAAAGCCGCTCGTGCATCTTCGCAAAAAACTGCATCACCGTCGGCCGTCCCTCGGGATCGCTCACCGTCGTCACGAACCCGCGCGGCTTATTCAACACAAAGTACCGGTGCCGCTCCTCTCCATGCAGCAGCTTGCCATCAACGCGAATGTGGTCGCGCGCAGCATCGGCCTTGCTGCCCAGCTGCGTCACCACCTGCCCATTCACCATCACGCGGCCCGCAACAATCATCTCCTCCGCGCGCCGTCTGCTGGCAATTCCCGCCCGCGACAGAATCTTCTGCAGCCGCTCCATCTTCGTCGGCGTTTGCGCCCCCGCGCCCGCCTCTCCTTCGGATTCATCGCCCTCCGCAACAGCACCCCTCGCGCCTCCTCCTTCGCCAGCTTCTTCCACACCAAACTCGCTCGCCGCCTTTGCCGCTGCCATGCCCGGCCCGGCTTCAATCGTTGCATCCAGAGCCACCCCGGCGGTCTCCGCCTCAGCCGCCGCCTCCGTGTCTCCCAGGTACCTCCTCGCCTCGCCGCTGATCACGTCTCCAATCGGATCCACGACCGGCTCTCCGATCCGGTACCCGCTCAGGCCCTCAGCCTCGGCCTTGCGTTTTCTGGTCTTCGCGCCGGCCTCTTTAATTTTGGCAGGAGTCTTTTTCGTTTTCGGCGCGGCAGCAGTCTTGGCCTTCGCCTTCGCGTCCGGCGTCTTGGTCCCTGCCGTCGCCTTCTTCGTCCTCGCACCCGCACCTTTGCTCGCGCCCGCGACGTTCTTGCCCTTCGACGCGCGCTTCAGCGCGCGCTTCGCCGCCGGCGCCTTCGCCTTGGGTCTCAACTCGTTTTTCATCGGGAAAAGCCTCTGTTTCTGCTTACTCGGCGCCGCCTGGCGCGGCCTCTCAGGAGTCTGCTCCCGGCTCCGCCGGTTCCTCGTTCGCTGTTTCGTCCGCTTCCGCGCTCAAATCCGGATTAAACTCCGCCGCAGCTTCTTGAGCCGTCTCTTCTCTGGCCGCCACTTCCGTCTCCTCCAGTTCGCTCGCCGCCATCTTCTCGAACTCCTCCATCGAGGGCAGCTCCGAAACATCCTTCAATCCAAAACGCAGCAGGAACTCCCGCGTGGTCTTGTAGAGGATGGGCCGCCCCACTACCGGTTTGCGCCCCGCCGTCACGATCAGCTTCCGCGCCAGCAGCGACCCGAACACCGCGGACGAGTCCACGCCGCGAATCTCGTTCACCTCCGGTGCCGTCACCGGCTGCTTGTACGCGATCACGGCCAGGGTCTCCAGAGCCGGCAGCGACAGCTTCAGTGGCGGCTTCAGGCTCTTCACAAACGACCGCACCGCGTCGTGGCACTGCGGCTTGGTCCCCATTCGGTATCCGCCTGCAATCTCGCGAATCTCAATGCCGCGCCCGTCGGCGGCGTACTCTGCAATCAACTCGTCCAGCAGTTGCCTTATCGCGCCGCGAGCCTCGCGTTCGCGCAACATCGCCGAGCGCTTCGCCTCCGCCTCGGCTTGAGCCTCGCCACCCGCACCGGCCTCTTCCGTCGTCTCGCCGCCCTCCGGCCCCGTCGCACCGGTCTCCCCTTGCGTTGTAGCGCCGGTCTCCTGACCGGCTGTCGTGCGGGCGTCCACGCCCGCACCACTCTCGCCGCCTTCCACGCCCGTTTCCACCTGCGGAGCCGCCGCTTCACCCGCCTCAACCGGCTCCAGCTCAAGATACGGAAACGCCTCGTTCAGCAGCGGCAACGCCCCGCCTTCCGTCGCAGCTGGCGCACCCACCCGTGCAGCCTGTGCCGCTGCCGCGCCTTCCTGTTCCGTCTTCCACGCCAGCGCCTCGTCCACGAACAGCGTGGTCAGTTGCGCCAGCGTAACCGGCTCGTCGGCGGCGTAGATCACAGCTTCCAGCTTGGCTTTCAGGCTCATTCCTCTCGAAGCACCATTTTGTATGGTACCGGATGCGCCGCTTCTTTCGCGCGTTCTTCCGCGCAGTCCCTCTCTGAACGCGCGAAAAAGGCGCCCGGCCTCGCCGGACGCCCTTCCGCGATCGAATCCCGCCTATCGTGTGAATGTGTGGAACAGGCAATAAAGCAGCCCCGAGAGCAGCGCCGCGGCTGGCAGCGTGAACACCCACCCTGTCGCGATATTGCGTACCGTGGACCAATGCAACCCGCTCCCGTTCGCGGCCATCGTCCCCGCCACGCCCGAACTCAGAATGTGCGTCGTCGAAACCGGCAACCCCCACAGGTTCGCTGCGAAAATGGTCCCCATGGCCACCAGTTCCGCGCTCGCGCCCTGTGCATAGCTCAGGTGCTGCTTGCCGATCCGCTCGCCCACCGTAATCACGATTCGTTTCCAGCCCACCATCGTCCCCAGGCCCAACGCCAACGCCACGGCCACCTTCACCCAGTCGGGAATGTACTTGATGCTCTTGTCCAGCTTGCTCTCGTAGTTCTTTAGCGTCGCGCTTTCCGCGGCGGTGAAGGCCGGGTTGTGTGTCTGTTCCATCTGCCGCATTGCCGCGCAGGTCAAATACATATCGTTGCGCACGTTGGCCTGGTCCCGCGCCGGAACCGACTGGAAGCTCTTGTATCCTGCCACTTCGCGATTCAACTCGTTCACCAGTTGGCTCAGCGCAAGAAGTGTGCCTGGCTGCAACTGTTTTGTCTGGATGTACTTTGTCACCTCGGCGCGCGCATCCGGATCGGGAACAGTGCCCGGATTCACGTGTCGGTCCAGGATCTGTCCTGCCTGCTCTGAAGCTGTGATGAAGCTTTGCATCTCCATCGGGCTCACGGCATGATTCAGCGCGTAGGCCGTTGGCACCGTCCCAATCAGGATCAGCATGATCAGCCCCATGCCCTTTTGCCCGTCATTCGATCCGTGCGAAAAACTCACCCCCGAGCACGTCAGCAGCAGCAAACTGCGGATCGGCCACGGCGGCGGCTGGTTGTTCTTGGGCGCTTCATAAAGCGAGGGGAACTTAATAAGCCGCTTCGACACGAAGATCAGAAGCGCGGCCAGCGTGAAGCCCAGCACCGGAGAGATCAGCAGCGCCTTCAGGACCTTGATCACTTGTTCCCAATCCAGGCTCGATGCGCCGGAATGCGGATTCATCAACTGGTTGGCCAGTCCCACCCCGACAATCGATCCCACCATCGTGTGCGTGCTCGAAGCCGGCAATCCGAACCACCACGTGCCCAGATTCCACAGGATCGCCGCAATCAGCAGCGCAAAGATCATCGAGAACCCGGCGCCCGAACTCACCTTCAGAATCAGCTCGACAGGCAGTAGTGTGATGATGGCGAATGCCACCGTTCCCGACGAAAACAGCACGCCGGCCAGATTGCACAGCCCCGACCACACGACGGCGATAGTTGGCGCCAGCGAGTTGGTATAGATCACCGTCGCCACCGCGTTGGCCGTGTCATGGAACCCGTTCACAAACTCGAACCCCAGCGCGATCAGCAACGCCATGCCCAGCAGGAAATACGGCCAGATGCTGGTAACGGTCACCTTGTCCAGGTCTTTCGCAACTTGCACGCCGATATAGCCGAGGCCGCTCAGCGCGGCGAGCAGGAATATCCACGCGCCGGCCCGGCTCGATCTTCTGTTGAACCTGTGCTCAACCAGAGTTGGAGTTGCTGGGATGACTTGAACTGCCGTCGCAAGGTCGGCCATCAGAAATCTCCAGGGCGGCCGGAAGAATTCCGGGTCCGTCTGGGCCTCCGGCATGGAAACTCTTGAACGGGATTACTTTTCAATGGGAATAGAGATGGTTTGTGGCGGGAGAAAGACGATCCGGAGAAGATGGCAACCATAAAACCTCAACAACCGCAATCCTTCACGGCTGTTTCCCCGGCGGTGAGGAAGTCTTAACCGGGCTACAGTCAAGTCTACACCTGGCGTTCACAAAAGGTGTGGAAGATCCCGGCCTTTCTCCCCGCACAGGGCCTGATCCGGTGCGCCGCCGATTGCCATATCTCAAATCATTTCAATTACTTGTAAATCCCCTGTCCGCCCCGTCCCCGGTTGTGGGACAATCCTTCACCTCGCTCTTGACGTTCGCATAAAGAAATGGGGCGCCTTCATCCCTCTAAAGCGCCCCATCTCGCTGGTTTGTAAGAACTTACTCTGGCAGCGTCTGCGTTCCCTTCACGCGAAAGGTTCCCGTCACCACCGGCGCTCCGGTATCCGGCTGCCCACCGCCCACTGAAACCGTGTACGTGCCCTCGGCCACAATCGCCTCGCCCGCCTCCGTCACCATGCTCATGTCGCGCGGCTTCAGTTCGAAGCGCACCTTCGTTGACGCGCCCGGCTCAAGATGCACCCGCTGAAAACCGCGCAGCGCCCGCAGTGGCGCGCCAGCGACAGCAGGGAAGCTCAGGTAGAGCTCCGCCGCTTCGTCTCCCGCGCGCGTTCCCGTATTCGTCACCGTCGCTTCCACCACTGCCGGGCTTCCCGCGTCCAAGGCGCCTGCGGGAACCGTCAGCCCGCTATACGAAAACTTCGTGTAGCTCAGCCCGTACCCGAACGGATACAACGGCGCCCCCGTGAAGTACCGGTACGTCCGCCCCTTCATCGAGTAGTCCTCGAATGGCGGCAGCTGATCCACGCTCTTGTAGAACGTCACCGGCAGCCGTCCGGCAGGATTGTTCTCGCCCGCGAGCGTCTGCGCAACCGCCGTCCCGCCCTCCTCGCCGGGATACCACGCATCCAGAATCGCATCCGCGTGCTCACTGGCCCAGTTCACAGCCAGCGCGCTGCCGTTGGTCAGAACCACCACCAGCGGCTTGCCAGTCACCGCCAGCCCCTTCAGCAGATTCTCCTCAGGCTCAGGCAAATCCAGGCTTGTCCGGTCACCCCCTTTGAAGCCCGGCTCGTTCACCAGCAGCTCCTCGCCTTCCAGCGCGCTGGTGATTCCCACCACGGCGACCACGACATCGGCATCCTTCACCCCCGCTAAAGCCGCCGGATCAACTCCGCGGTCGATCTTGGCCCAAACCAGCTTCATGTGCAGAGGCGCGGTGGGATTTGTCCTTTGGTACTCCACCAATACCTGGGACGGTGTGCCTGCCTCCAGGTGGACCAACCCGGTCACAGTTTCCACGCCATGTGGATAGTTCGAGGTCGTCACCAGCTTGTCATCGAGGAACAGGCGGAAGAAGCCGTCGGTTTCGATCCCCAGGTTGTAGTCGCCTGTCGACTTTGGCGTGAGCGTCGTCTCCCATCGCGCCGTCAACGGCGTCGCTTTGGCCGCCTCTGCCGGAAGCGCCTGCGCCGCAAGGTCGATTCCCGGCTCGATGCGCGTGGCCAGAGCAGGTCCCAGGCTCCTCGGCTGCTTCGAGAAGCCCACGATGTTCTGGCTGAGATAAATCGCCTTGACTCCTGGCTTCCCGTCCGTCGTCAGCAGATCGTTCGGGACTGGCCACGCTTCCTTGTTCAGGAAATTCGTGCCCCGCATATAGGTGATCGTGCCTCCCGCGAACTCCTTCTTCAGCCCCTCCATGATTGACACCGTATGCGTCGGAATTCCGTTGTAGTTGCCCAGCAGCACGCGCGTCTGCTCCGCCAGCGGCCCCACTACCGCAATCTTCACGCCCGTAGTTTTCAGCGGCAGCACGCCGTCGTTCTTCAGCAGTACCATCGACTCATTCGCAAGCTTCAGCGCCAGCGCACGGTGCGCCGCGCTGTCGAGTTCATTGGGGTCGATCTTCGCGTACGGCGCCATCTCCGGCGGATCGAACATCCCCAGCTTCATCCGCGCCGTGAACAACCGCACCACCGCTGTGTCGATGTCACTCTCTTTCAGGTACCCATCTTTCACCGCATCGAGATATGGCTTGTAGTCCGTGTTGTCCGTCGCCGCCGCCCTGAAATCGATGCACTCGTTGTCCATGCCGCGCTCCAGGCTGATCGCCGAGGCCTGCTCCTGCGTTGGCTCGTAGTGGTGGTTTTCGAAGATGTCGCGCACGGCCCCGCAGTCCGACACCACATACCCCCCGAATCCCCACTTGCCTCGCAGTTGGTCCTCGAGCAGAAACTCGTTTGCGCACGCCGGCTCTCCGTTAATGGCGTTGTACGCGCACATCACGCTGCCCGCCTTTCCTTCCGTCACCGCCGCGCGGAACCCCGGCAGATACGTGTCCAACTCGTCGTGCTTGCTCACGTCCACGTCGATAAAGTGCCGCGTCGGCTCCGGCCCCGAGTGCACCGCGAAGTGCTTCGGCGTCGAGATCACCCGGAAGTAGTGCGGATCGTCGCCCTGCATCCCCGTCACGAACGCCACACCCATCCGCGCCGTCAGAAACGGATCCTCGCCGTACGTCTCCTGCCCGCGCCCCCACCGCGGATCGCGGAAGATGTTCACGTTGGGCGCCCAGAAGTCTAGCCCCAGGAAGATATCGCTGTTTCCTCCGTGCGCTGCCAGGCCCTGCGCGTGCTTGATCCGCGCTTCCGTGCTGATATCCACTGCCATCTCGTGAATCTTCGCCGTATCGAAGGTCGCCGCCAGCCCGATCGGCTCGGGGAACTCCGTTATGCCCCCCGTGTTTGCCATGCCGTGCAGCGCCTCGCTCCACCAGTCGTACGCGGGTACGCCCAGCCGCGGAATCGAGCGCGCCTGGTTCACCAGTTGGCTCGCCTTCTCTTCGAGCGTCATCCTGTGTACCAGGTCGGCCGCGCGCTGTTCGGCTGGCAAATTCGGATTCAGGTACGCAGGTTTCTCTGCATCCTGCGCCCATACAAGGCCCACCGCTCCCATTCCCAGCAACGCTCCCGCCACCATCCGCATTCCAAACATTGTCTTTCTCTCCTTCGCCATTCCATTCACGCTCATTTGAGCCTTATCCTGGCGCGCAATTCTCGCGCCCCCGCGGCTCACTCTAATCAACGCGTAACTTCTCTGTCAACACGGCAGCGCCGCGGAAAAATCGCTTTATATTTGCATTCTCTTACTCTGCCCCCACCGCGCTCGCGGCGTCGTCCTTGGCGTTCCTGTGCCCCATCGCTCCGCCTTCCGCCCTTTTCGTGTAACCTTTCTGCCAACGCTCCCGTAAACCTGTTTAGAAAGGGAAGGAAGATGCCGGATGATTCGAGCAACGTATTGGATCAATTCCGGCAAGGCGATCTCGATGCCTTTGAATCTCTCTTTCGTCAGCATCAGCGGGCCGTTTACGGTTGGATCCTGCGTATCGTCCGCGATCCATCGGCTGCCGAGGATCTCACGGTCGAGACCTTCTGGCGCATCCATCGCGCTCACGCCAGCTTCGAGGCCGCGCGCACCTTCGAGCCTTGGGCGCGCCGCATCGCCACTCGCGCTGCTCTCGACTGGCTCCGCGCGCGCCGGCCCGAATTTGATCAGGCCGTCGCCGATCTGCCCTCCCGGCCCGAGGCTGATCCCGGCATCACCGCCGAGATTCGCTCGAAAACCGCGCAGGCCTTCGCCCGGCTGCCTCCGCGCCTGCGCATCGCGGCCGTTCTCGCCGTGGTCGAGGAGCAGCCGCACAAGCAAGTCGCCGCGGCCCTCGGCATCTCGGTCGCGGCCGTTAAATTGCGCGTCTTTCGCGCCCTTCGACTGTTACGAAAGGATCTGGAAAGGCAGGGAATCACGCCATGAATGCACACGACGAAGATCGCATCAAGCAACTGCTCCAACAGGCGCTGCCGCCGGTTGATCCCGCGGCCGAACCCATTCGCGACCTCTGGCCCGCAGTCCTCCTCCGCCTCGACGCTCACCCCGCCGCCGCGGCTCCCGGCCTGCTCCGCCAGAATTGGTTCGACTGGGCGCTTCTCGCCGGCCTCGTTGTTTTCGCTGTGTCCTTTCCGGCCACAATCCCTGTCCTTCTCTATTACCTGTGAACGATGAACCGAAGGCTGAGAGCAGAAAGCTGACGACTCTCAGCCACCGAAAGGAGCTTTTCCATGAACACCGCATCCTTACCTTCGTGCGTACCTCTCCGGCGTCTTTGTGCCCACCCTCATCCTGCCGCTGATGCTCATGGCATTCGTCGTTCTGCGGCTCGTGCTTCAGGTGCCTGTCCCCATCGAGCGCGGGCTTGTCTTTCCACTGGCGCTCGTGCCTCTTATATGGGGCTTGTGGAACATGCTCTGGCTCGGCTCGCATGAGCATACGCACTTTGCCGTGGGATTGCATGGCGCTGTTCTGCCCTTCCTGCTGTTGCCCGCGGGCGCTTTTATCGCTCATTGCTCCGGTGTCGTCGCCTTTGGAGCCACGAGTGTTACATGGTTCCACGCCGTTGAGTTGCCCTATGCCCTCATCGGCGTTGGCTTCTGCTGCGGCGTTGCCGCCTACTACCTGGTCTGGAAGTACATCGTCGGCTTCCTGAACCGGACCCTCGGAATCGCCTGATTCCCCCTCTCGAAGGCTGTGATAGCCGCAACCGGCATCCCGCCTGGCGATGAGAAATCGCATGATCGGTCCATCGCGGGCATTCATGCGGAGAGGATGGCGTTTATGAGACAAGTCGCTGCATTCCTTGTCAGAGTCGCGCTGTTCGCGATTGTCTTGTTCATCTTTTGGCAAGCCTACGATGCCCAACTGTCGGACGGCGTGAATCTGTTCATCCTTGCGGGATTCCCATTTCTTGTGCTCCCCATTGTCTGGCTTGGAAGGATGATCTTGGACCGTCACCAGACAACAAGCGGAGCCGCCTGGACAACGACGTTTGTACATGTTGCTCTTGGATTTCCATTGGGCGTTCCTCTCGTTCGAGCAATAAGCACTCATGAAGACTGGTATGGTTTGAAGCTTCCAGTACCATCCGAAATCGGCTTGGCGCTCGTCGTGGTCACAGGAGCAGCATTTTTGCTGGTCGTCCTCAACCTGGCCTTGAAAGGACTCGGCGCGCCCTTCTTCATTGCGCTCAGCCGGAAAGTGGCGGCAGATTGGCTGTATGCCTGGACGCGCAATCCCATGGTGCTCGCCGGTCTGGCATTCCTCGTTTCGTTGGGAATCTGGTTTCAGTCAGTGCTGTTTGTGCTTTGGGTGCTCGTTTTGTTTGCACCGGCATTGCTTGTCTTCGTGAAGGTGTTTGAAGAACGCGAATTGGAGATTCGATTCGGTGCAACGTATCTGGACTACAAATCCAGAACACCAATGCTGTTCCCAAGAAGGCCAGGAAGATTGAACGATGTACTGCCGCGCGACTCAGCGCGCATCGCAAGGCTGTGAATTGGCAATGATAACTGAAAACCAAAAGCCCGGAGCTCAAGGCCAAAAGCTGAAGGCTGAAAGCTGAGAGATGAAGGCTGAAACGGAGGCAATCATGTTCGTACTTGTTCGTACCATCACCTACGCCACGCTCTTTATCGCGTTCGTCCTCATCTACCTCCCTGCACGGCTCCTCGCGTGGAGCGGCATCGTCCGCCCGGCCGTCATGGGATGGCCCGAGATCGGCGGCCTCCTCATCGGCAGCGTGGGCGTCGTCGTCGCCCTCTCCTGCGTCTTTACCTTCGCCTTCATTGGGAAAGGCACCCCGGCGCCCTTCGACCCGCCGCGCCGCCTCGTTGTCCGCGGGCCTTACCGCTTCGTGCGCAACCCCATGTACATCGGCGCCGCGCTCGCGGTCGCGGGAGCCGCTCTCTTCTATGAATCCGTCGCGCTCGTCGTCTTTGTCGCCGGCTTCCTCTTGGTCACGCATCTCTTCGTCGTGCTCTATGAAGAGCCAACCCTCCGCCGCCTCTTCGGCCCCGAGTACGAATCCTACTGCCAACGCGTCCACCGCTGGCGCCCCTCCGCGCACGCTCTCCGCTGACACTTGAACGCCAAGCGTACGCACCGCGGTGCGGGGATCTCCCCTCCCCGCACGCAGCACCCAAAGCTGATCGCCGATCACAGCAAGCTAGGAGCTAGCAGCTAGAAGCTAGAAGCTGCTCTTGAAGAAATCCCCCAGCCCCGCCCGCTCCGCATGAGCCGCCATCGTCGCCTGAATCGTGAGCGCCAGCTCCAGCGCCGCGCGTCCCTGCCGCGCCGTCACCCTCGGCTCGCGCCGCGTCCGCACACACTCCAGAAACGACTCAATCTCCAGCCGCAGCGGCTCGCCCGCCGTCACCTCCGGCTTGTCGAACTTCAACCCCGGCGCCGGCCCTGCCGCTCCCTTTGCCGCAAGCTGGGCGATCAGCGCCGCATCGGCTTTCCCCGCTGCCATCGCCTCCGCCCGCCCTGCCGCCCCACCGACTCCGCTGACCGCGCCGCCCCCCGCCTCCACGCGAATCACCAGCACATCCCGCCGTGCATAATCGATCGACACGTACTGCCGCGGCTCAAAGAACCGCAGCTTCCTCACCCGTTCCGTCGACACCCGCGACGCCGTGAAGTTCGCCACGCACCCACTCTCGAACTCAACCCGCACATTCGCAATGTCCACCTTGGGCGACAAAATCGGCAGCCCCACCGCGCGCACCTCGCGCACCGCCGACTTCGCGAACGTCAGCACAATGTCCAGGTCGTGGATCATCAGGTCCAGCACCACGTCCACGTCCAGCGCTCGCGGCGTAAACACGCTCAGCCGGTGCGCCTCAAAGAACATCGGCCGCTTCAGCTTCGATTCCACGGCGAGCACCGCCGGGTTGAACCGCTCCAAATGCCCCGGCTGCACAATTCGCCCGCCCCGCTCCGCGCGCGCAATCAGGTCGTCGGCTTCTTTCAGACTCGCCGCCAGCGGCTTCTCCACCAGCAGGTCCAGTCCCGCCTCCAGCAGCGCCGCTGCCACCTCATGATGTTTCACTGTCGGCACGGCCACACACGCCGCATCCAGCTTCAGGTCCGCCTTCAGCAGCTCGTCGATCGTCGCGAACACCGGAATCCCGTACTGCCTCGCCGCCTCTTCCGCCCGCGCTGCATCGGGATCCACCGCAGCCGCCAGCGCCACCCCCTCGCCCGCCGTCTCCAGCTCGCGCACCACCCGCAAGTGGTTGCGCCCGAACACTCCGGCGCCGGCCACGGCCACGCGCAACTGTCTTTCCCCGCCTATCTTGCCGCCTCTTTCTCTTGCCCTTTTCCTTCCACGGCCTTCAGGCAGCGGCTGTAGAGCGACAGCAACTCTTTCACGTGCTCCTCCGGCTTGGCCGCGCCCTGTCCGGTGAACCCCGTCGAAGGCACAGCCGGCTTTCCCACCCCCACCGTCCCCGCCACAAACTTCATCAGATCGAGCGCAATATCTTCATTGCGCCGCGCCCCTAGCCCCGCGTTGCTCAGTGCGTCCATAGGCAAATTCTCCGAACACCGATGCTACCAGATCAACCGCTCGCATCCCTCCCCGCCCTGTCGCTCGCGCCCGAACTCGCAACGTCCACAATTCATCACGAACTGGCAGCGAAGGGGCTATAATCCGCCTAAATCACAGCGGAGACTGCATAACACGAGTGCGAAAGCGAGCTGGGTAGCGACTGCTGTCGGCACCGCGGTGGGGACGGGTGGTTGGTTCTTCGGTCTGGGAAGAGTCTTCTGGCCGGCTCATCCCCAGTGGGCGCTCTTCTTCATCACCATCGCTGCCACCATCGTCACCTTGGTAGTCGTCGAGCGTGACGTCCGCCGCAGCGCAACTCGCGCGCAACACTGATGGAGCCGGATGCCGGCGCTCCACCTGGGCTCCCTCTGGCTCGAGCCGGGCAGCGCGCCTTTGTCTCTGCCGCCAGCGTGGAATACACGCACCAACAATAAAGTTGTCCTCCTGAGCGACTGGAGCGCAGCGGAATGAGTCGAAGGACCTGCGTTTGTCTTTGTGTGAACGCAGCTGAAAGCTGATAACGGAGAGCTAGAAGCTACAGGCTGCAGGCTACGAGCTGACAGCCGCTCCGCTCGCCTCCGCTACCCTTGATACAGATGCCCCTAGCCTACATCGCCCTCGGCGCAAACCTCCCCAGCCCCGCCGGCCCTCCCGCCGCCACGCTGGCCGCCGCCCTCCAGCACCTCGCCTCCCTCGGCCGCATCACCGCGCTCTCCTCGCTCTACTCCACCGAGCCGGTCGGACTCACGGCCCAGCCCCGCTTCCTCAATGCCGTCGTCGCCCTCGACACCGCGCTCGCCCCGCGCGACCTGCTCACCGCTCTTCTCTCCATCGAGCGCCACTTTGGCCGCGACCGCGCCGCCACCGTCCCCAACGGCCCCCGCACCCTCGACCTCGACATCCTCCTCTACGGCGATCTCATCCTCTTGGAGCCCGACCTCGAAATCCCTCACCCCCGCCTCGCCCAGCGCGCCTTCGTCCTCGTCCCCCTCGCCGAAATCGCTCCCCGCGCCCACGATCCCCACTCCGGCCTCACCACCGCGCAACTCCTCTCGAACCTCGCGCCCGCCAACGAACCCATCGCCCACTCCGTCACCCCCATCCAAAGCCCCCTCTGGCCTACCGAATAGGGGCTGCCCGCCCGGGCGCTGCATCAGCCCCGCCCACGCAGCAATCGGTCGCACAAGCCGAGTTGGAGCTGCAGACTAGGTCTTGGCACGAAGATTCCCCGCCTTTTGCCGCGTAGGCAGTGTTGGTCCCGAAACCCGCAGCGGAGTCGCACAACTCGCACGAAAAATACAGGGAAAGGACCTTCTGAAGAATCGCAGTCCCTCTGTGAATCTGTCGCGCTGTGGCGTATACTCATTGCCCTGGTTACTTCGGCGCCTTCGCGGATCTGCAAAGCTCCGATTCAGAGTTCAAGCTATTGACAAGTGGTGCCTGCGGATCGCGGACTTTGTGCGGGCAACCCAGACCGCGCATCGTTCAATCAACATGAGGAAAGACGCATCGGTCGTGGAAGCTGGGAATCTTCCAAACGCAAAGGAGCGTTCCATGTGCATTGACTCTTGAAAGGAAAAGATCATGCAATTTCGAGCAAGTTTAGTGTACGCTGCCGTTTTTGCGGCTTTATCTGTAGCGTGCGTGGTTTCTCCAGTTCTAGCACAGGACGGTAAGCTCAAGGTTCAAGCCGTACCTCCTCAGGCCTATGTATTCGTTGACGGGCAAGCCATGCACGAGGCAAGCCGAGGCGCTTTCAATCTCAGCCCCGGCAGTCACACCATTGACCTCTACAACTACGGTTACAAACCGGCGACCCAAAAGGTCGACATCACTGCCCAAAAAACCAACATCCTTAAGGTTACTCTCGAACCCATCCCGGGTATGGTCTCCGGCCCCTGGGGCTGTATGACCATTGAAGGCGCCGATCGGGATGCTGTGCTCCTCAACGGAAAGACGCCCGCCTTTTTTGTCGGCCACGGCGATGAGTTCAATAATGAGTTGATGATGAAGCAGGAGCTCATTGTTCCGCCCGGCAAACACCTGCTAACCATTTTCTCGGGAGATAAGGAAGTCTGGTCTGGCACGGTCGAGGTTCCCGCCAACCAGCGTGTTGTCATTGATATTCCGAAAGGCATCCGGAAAACCGTCCCCTGGCCCCGCGGAGAGCAGCTCCAGTCTTTGCCGCGCTTCAAGGCCGGAGTGGCGAGTGCCGCTGTTCCGGTTGCCAAACCCACGGCGCAGCTCACCGCCAGCAAAGGGCAGATCAATGCCGGCGAGACAACACAGCTTAACTGGACGACCACCGACGCCGCTGCTGCAGACATCTCCGGCATTGGCCAGGTTCCCGCATCTGGCGAAAAGGCGGTGCCGTTGTGCGGAAGCACTACCTACAACCTGACTGCTTCCGGGCCCGGCGGGACGGCCACTTCTTCCGTCTCGGTTGACGTAAATTCTGCTATGCAGGCAACACTCAAGGCATCGCCCGCGGAGGCACGCTACCGGCGCATCGGCGACAAAGTGGTTGAGCAGCCCACAATAACGCTGGATTGGTCGACCACGAACGTCTCCTCGGTTACTGTGGATCCGTTGGGTTCCGTGGACCCCTCGGGCAGCCATACCTTGAACCTTGCTCCTCAAAAAACAGACCTTGGGCCGGTAGACGAAACGCTGACTTATACCCTCAAGGCCACCAATTGTTCCGGCGCTTCCGAGGTCCGCACGGCCACGGTTCATCTCACGGGTTCCATCGAACCCTCCGAAGAGGTAGGGAAACTAGAGACTCGCCTGGCACTGCACAGTGTCTTTTTCCCAACCAACCAACCCAAAACCGACAATCCCAATGGCGGCTTGGTGGCCAGCCAGCAGGAAACTCTGACCGCCCTCGCGGCTGACTTCAACAAGTACCGCGGGTTCAAACCGGATGCCCACCTGATCCTGAGCGGACATACGGACGTGCGCGGATCAGTCGAGTACAACCAAGCGCTTTCCGAACGCCGTGTCGCTGGCACAAAACAGTTCCTGGTTGCACAGGGTGTGCCCGACGCCAGCATTGAAACGCGCGGCATTGGCAAAGAGCAGGAGCTCACCGCCGCCGACGTGAAGGAGATGGTCGAACAGAATCCTGACCTAAGCGCCGCGGAGCGCCAGAAGGCTCTACACGAACTGCCCGTCATTGTCTTGGCTCAAAACCGCCGTGTAGACGTCGTCCTGAGTACTACGGGCGAACAATCGGTGCGCCAGTTCCCGTTCAACGCTGCCGATGCCATGACTCTTCTCGACAAGAAGACTCCGACGCACGCAACACCCAAGGCAAAAGGCAAAACGCAGTAAGCCAGCCGCAGTCTGTTCGTGTAGCTGATCTGGCGTAGTTTCCCCGGTTGGGAGCGGCACGGAAAACCTGAGCGGGGTCTCGTGAGGAGATCCCGCGCCAGCAGTAGGGCCGCTTCCGGACCAGAATCCGGCGATGATCTGCATTTGCTCCGGCGTTCATGCTCGCGTGGCCAGTGTCTGAGGAATCGGCAAGGAAAGCTCTTTATGACCCGACGAAGGCAACAACCGCACGGAATTGTATGGCCTTCCGACCCCAGATGCATTGTTGGCCCCCCAATCCCGCAGCAGAGCGGCACAATTCGAGCAAAGAATGCGGGAAAACACTTTTCCGACGAATCTCTGGACATCTTGTCGAGTCGAGTGGTAATATCCGCGCCGTTCCTGGACCGGACTCTTTCCGTGTCGATAGGAGGAACGATGAAGACAGTGATTCGCTTAGTAGCCCTCATAGCTGCGCTTTTTGTTTCACAACTTTGTATGGCACAGGCCCCTGCCGGTGCACCCGCTGGTTCAACCGCGATCTGTAACGACGGAACGTACTACTCAGGGGCGACCAAGCAGGGCGCTTGCCGTGGTCATAAGGGAATCAAAACCTGGTGGGGCGCCACCGCGGCAACTCCTGCAAAGACCACCACACCGGCAAAGACCACCACACCGGCAAAGACCGCTACACCTGCAAAAACCGCTAAACCCGCGAAGGGCACCCCAGCCCCTGCTGCCGCTCCAGCCCCAGCTGCGAAGGCCACCTCGGCCCCCGCTGCCGCTCCAGCCCCGGCTGCGAAGGCCACCCCGGCCCCCGCTGCTGCCCCAGCTCCCGCGCCGAAAGCAGCAGCCAATACGACTACCCCCGCCCCTGGTGGCGGACCGGGTCTCGTCTGGTTGAATACCGCAACCAATGTCTATCACTGCCCTGGTACGCAGTACTATGGCAAAACCAAGGCCGGCGCGTACATGACAGAGGACCAGGCAATAGCTAAGGGCGCCCACGCTGATCACGCCAAGCCCTGCAGCAAGTGATTCTCTGACCATGAGTTACTTGTGAAGAGATTGGGCTGGGCCGAAGGCGGTTCAGCCGCTCTGCCCGTACAGGGCACGCAAGGCACGGGCGGTAGAGCAAATCTTCACGACCAGGTAAGGATGGTCTCCCGGATGATGATTTGCTGGGGTCGCGTCGCAGCACGTCCATAACAAACCATCGAGCCTCCGGCATGCTTCGACACTGCGTGCGTTGGATGGGCACGAATTGCCTTTCTCCGCACCCCAAACGGAAAGATCGCAGAGAGGATGAGGAACCGATTATGAGTGTGATTGCCGATTTATTGCAACAGAAAGTCGGGCTGAGCCCAGAACTGGCCCAGCAAGCCGAACAAGTTGTTATTGAACATTTAATGGCCAAAGTCCCGTCAGAGTTTCAAGGCGTCATGGGCTCTCTGCTCGGCACGGGAGCGGCAGAGGGTCAACCGGCGGCTGCCGAATCAGGTGGGCTCAGTAGCCTGCTCGGCGCAGCAACCAGCCTGTTTGGAGGCGAGAAGAGCTAAGGCGCTGAGAATTGCCAAACGCCTCCTCAAAGATCAAGATCGCCGATGCCAGTTCCGTCGGCTGGGAATTCGGCATCGGCGCGACACTTACGTCTGTTCAACCGGCAAGACTTGATGTCAAAACGCACAAGGAGATAGGCATGAAAGTAACCCGCGTTACATCCGCCCTCGTAGCCCTGGCCGCCTGCGCTCTGTTCGGAGTTCTTCCGGCCGTTGTCGCGCAAACCAAGCCCGCCGCCAAACCTGCGGCTCAAGCGGCGGTTTCCAAGCTTTTGGACCTCAACACAGCCACCGCAGATCAGCTCAAAGCCCTTCCCGGCATCGGTGACGCGTATGCCCAGAAGATTATTGCCGGGCGTCCCTATGCCAACAAAACGCAATTGAAGACGAAGAACATCATCCCTGCCGCCACCTACAACAAGATTGCCAGTCTGGTTATCGCCAACCAACCGGCCAAACCAGGCAAGTAACAGACTCGCCGCCTTAACCGGATCTGCGGCGAATTTTTGCGATCGGACTGACACCGGGGTACGGGCTCTGGCCTGTACCCCTTTTGTGCCCTTTTTCAAGCTCCGTCGAAAAATCATCGGAAGTCGAAGACACAGGAACTACGCTGAATCGCTTGATTCAGCGAACATTGATTCATCGCCTGACCAGCAGTGGCCAGCGAGCGGAAAGGAGATTTGAAATGGCAGATTTGGAGCAGTTGAAGCAGAAGTATGCTGGGGTGATCTCTACCATTGAGGGGTTTTCCGACCTTGGCGCGACCGTGGACCAAGTGGATCTGGATGGGGAGAAGCTCCATTTAAAGGCAACGGTGCCATCGACGGTTGTGGCCAACCGAGTTTGGGGTGCGATCAAGGAAGCCGATGCAACGTACTCCGACCTGCATCATGAGATCACGACGTCAGGTGGAGCGGAACAGCCATACACGATCAAGTCTGGGGACAATCTCTCCAGGATTGCCAAGCGGTTCTACGGCGATGCCGGCAAGTACAGTGCCATCGCTCAAGCCAACGGAATCGACGATCCAAATAGGATTCAGGCGGGCCAAAACCTGAGCCTGCCCGTCCTTTCGTAGACGATATCCCGCGGGCCGATGGTTCGCGGCCCGCACCGCTCGCCGGATTTCAGGCTCAGAGTAGGACTATGATGGTATGCCGGACATGGAGGAGCTAAGATCATGGCGCGTCAAAGCATATCTCGTCTCGCAGTTCTAGCGCTCCTATGCTCAGTTGGTTCTCAATTGAGCGCTCAACTCCCGCAGATTCCGGGGCTGGGGAAGAAATCGGACAATACCTCTGCCCTGGACAATACGCAGATCGCTTCCGGCTTGAAGGAAGCGCTGTCGGTCGGCACAAAGAATGCGGTCGCGCAGGTCGCCAAACCGGGCGGTTACCTCGAAAACGCGGCCATCAAAATCCTGCTTCCTCCAAACCTACGCTCGGCGGAGAGGGTTCTCCGCGCCGCAGGACAAGGTCCCAAGATTGATGACTTTATCGCGAGCATGAATCACGCGGCAGAAAGTGCGTCTCCCGAGGCGGCGGGGATATTCGCCGATGCCGTCAAGCAGATGACCATCGACGACGCTCGCAAGCTGCTGAATGGCAACAACACTGCGATTACTGACTACTTCAAAGAGAAGACCTCCGTCCAGTTGGCGACTGCCTTCCGTCCGCATGTCGAAGCTGCGATGAGCTCGAATGGAGTCACACAAAAATACCAGGCACTGGTAGGTCAGGCACCCAAACTCCCATTCATGAACAGTTCAAATCTGGATATCAATACTTATGTCGTTAACAAAGCTCTTGACGGTCTGTTTTACATGCTTGGGCAACAGGAAATACAAATCCGGACGAACCCTGCTGCCCGGTCAACACAACTTCTGAAACAGGTTTTCGGGTCTCGTTGAATACATGATCCTTGGCGGTAAATTGCGTTGCGGAGGGCCTGTTATGAAGGGCCGGAAACAAAAGGACCGAGCGTCGAAGCACCAGCGGCGTTCAGAAGGAGCACGACCAAATGAAACGAATCAGCGTAATTAGCGCAACGATTCTGTTCTTGCTCTCCGGAGCCACCGCCATTGCCACCGCCCAGCGCGATCAGCGGGGAAATGACCAGAACAGATCGAACCAACCACAGCAACATCAACAGGCAGCGACCTCAGCAGCAAATGCATCAACAGCAGGGCGCCAAGCCAGCGCAAAGTCAGTCAAGGCCGCAACAGAGCTATGGCGGCGCCTATCACGGCGGCGTGCAAGTCAATAGTCCCACGTACGGTGGAGTCCACCCCAGCGGCGTTCCGCAACACCAAGGGCAGGTGCGCAGTGGATTTGGTCAATCTCGCGCCAATACGTGGCAAAACGAGCATCGCACCTGGAGCCAACGCGGAGGCTATAGCGGATACCGGATTCCCGACAACCGCTTCAGGCAATACTTCGGCCGCGATCACTTCTTCCGGATCTACGGTCTTCCTTTGGTCTTCGTGGGTGGAATGCCGCGCTTCCAGTACGACGGGTACTGGGTCACGATCATGGATCCGTGGCCGGAATCATGGGGGCCGAACTGGTACGAAACTGACGATGTGTATCTTGACTACACCGGCGATGGGTACTATCTGTATGACCGTTTGTACCCTGGTTTTCCAATTGCCGTCACAGTTATGTTTTAGCTGAAGTTGAGGTTGATTCCTCGAGGGGCTGAATGGTCAAAGAAACGGCTGGTGTGCCAGGTAATCTGTGCTGCCAGGTGTGTGGGTGTAGCGCAGCGGGAGTTTGAGTGCCCCGTGCTGAGTTTATGTCCGAGCAGGACACTCCGGGTTTGGAGAATCGTATCGCAAGATCGCGAAGCGGCGAATTGGGCGTACGATGGACGGCGTTTTTTGAAATCAACAAGGGAGTACAGGGTAACTCGGAACTCTCTGTCCGGGTCTCGTGCCTCAAGTATTTACGACAGAATCTCAAAGGAGACGAACTATGCACTTTTTATGGTGGATCATTGTTGGTCTGATAGCGGGTTGGGCTACTGGCAAAATCATGAAGGGCGGCGGATTCGGTGTGATCATGGATCTCGTCATCGGCATTGCTGGGGCGGTCATTGGCGGCTTCCTGATGCGAACCCTGGGCTTTGCCGGCCAAGGTGGCCTGATCTACACCATCCTGGTTGCCATCGGCGGTGCAGTGCTCCTGGTGGCTGTAGTGCGCTTCTTTACAAAAGGCAGGTCTTGAAAACTGCCAAAGTTTTGGGCACGTCAACACCGTTCCGCGCTAAGACTGGCATGTAGTTCAAACGCAGGCTTTTGAAAAGCAAACCGATCGCGGCTGACAGTCTGGCGTGAATGCATCTGATTTTCGTCATGGCCCGTGCGAAACGGGTGAGGGGTTTCCCTGCGGAGATTGCATGAGGTCGAGGTTTGGCCTTCTGCCCATCCTTCAACCTCATCCCTGATCCCGTCATTTGGCCCTTTCACGTTGCCGCAGACTCTGGTGCGTCTTACTCAGGACGCATCACCGCTCCCAACCGGGGCTTGACCCTCCTGCTCTTGAATGCGCTGGTCATCGCCAGTTCAAGCTTCAGCCTTGCTCTTCCTTCTTCTCTTCTTCCTTCTTCTCGATGAGTTCGGTCACTTCTTTTGTGCCTTCAAAGCCAACCACGGCGGCAATGCCCTCGGTCACGATTCCCGCATTGGGATCCAGCCTCTTGGCGCCTTCCACTGCGACCTCAGCTCCGGCCAATTCTTCGAGTATCCCCATGATTCCCCCTCTTGCAGCATCGAAAAGACCAGATTCTGGTCGACATCTGCCTATTCCAAATAGATTCGATGAATCTGACCACGCCATGAAAACTCATCCAAGATCTGGGCTGCATTTTCAGTGGAAAAACCGGGCGAGCCCATCCCTTCCAGGAACCGCCTGGGGGATCGAGAACCTCCCTCGTCGATTTCTCGGTCTCGAAATCCCTCACCCGCGCCCCGCTCGCACCCCAGCTCTTTTTCGTAACACCGAAGTTGTACACCGCATCTCCCGATTCGGGGGATACTTTGGACAGGTGCCTTCGGCATCGCCACTGGATCCCCGGTACGTAGTCCTGCTTTGCGGGTAAACGGTACGTTAGTCGTCCATCAGAGGTCCGCACCCCGCCGTTGCTTTGAGACTCAAAACTGGAGGGGACGCACATGAAAAACTTGCTTCTCAAGTTCTATCTCGCCGCCCGCGGCCTCATCCGGCGCGACGACGCTCAGGATTTGGTCGAGTACGGATTGGTGGTGACCCTCATCGCGCTCATCTGCATCGCCGGCATGAACACCTTCGCCACCGCCGTCAACTCCATCTTCATCCGCATCGACAAACACCTCTTCTGACCCCGGCCCCGTTACAACTAGCTGGAAGCTAGCAGCTAGTAGCTCGTCTCGGTCTCCCTGCAACTGTTCACTGTCCAGTGTCCACTGTCCACTAGAATTACCTCGTGCCTCCACCGTTCCAGCTTCTTGCTGCAACCGCCGCCGGCGGTCGCCGCGGACGCCTCGGCCTTCCCCACGCTACCGCCGAAACGCCTGTCTTCATGCCCGTCGGCACGGCCGGCTCCGTCAAAGCCGTCGCGCACGAAGTCCTCGAATCCCTCGGCGCCGAAATCATCCTCGGCAACACCTATCATCTCTATCTGCGCCCGGGCCACGAGGCCATCCGGCGAATGGGCGGCCTGCACCGCTTCATGAGCTGGCCGCGCGCCCTGCTCACCGACTCCGGCGGCTTCCAGGTCTTTTCGCTCAACTCGCTCCGCAAAGTCACTGCCGATGGCGTCCGCTTCCGTTCGCACCTCGATGGCAGCTCGCACTTCTTCACGCCCGAGCACGCCATCGATGTGCAGATCGCTCTCGGCGCCGATATCTGTATGGCCTTTGACGAGTGCACCGAGTATCCCGGCCGATCGCACTCGCGCCGAAGAGAGCCTACGCCTCACCCTGGCCTGGGCGCGCCGCTCCCTCGATCACTTCCTTGCCCACCGCTACGAAGTCGTCTGGCACGATCAATTCGAAGGCCGCACCCAATCCCTCTTCGGAATCGTCCAGGGCGGCATGTTTCGCGACCTCCGCCGCCAGTGCGCCGAGCGCCTCATCGAAATGGACTTCGACGGCTACGCCATCGGCGGCCTCAGTGTGGGCGAGCCCCGCGAACTCACTCTCGAAATGATCTCGGAAGTCCTGCCGCTTCTTCCCAACGACAAGCCGCGTTACGTCATGGGCGTCGGCTACCCCGACGAGATCGAGCAGTACGCGCACATGGGTGTCGACATGATGGATTGTGTCCTTCCCACCCGCGCCGCCCGCCACGCACTGCTCTTCACCAGCGAGGGCCGCCTCAACATCAAGAACAAGCAGTACGCAGAAGACCAGTCCCCGCCCGACCCCGCCTGCTCATGCCCCGTCTGCCGCCGCTACTCGCGCGCCTACCTGCGCCACCTGATGCAGGCCGGCGAGCCGCTCTCCGCCACGCTCAACACCATCCACAATCTCGCCTACTATCTCGCCATCATGGCCCGCGTCCGTGCCTCCCTCCAGCCGGTGGCCTAACTCTGTTGGCCTAGCAAGTCTCTAAGCTCACGGACTGCCGGCCAGCCGGTATAGCCTGCGCCAGCGTAACCACAGCGCTCACCCAAAGGATCACTCCAGTTCCCAGTGCCGCGATGCCCTGCAAATGCTCGACGGGCACGAATGCCACGCTGGTCACGGCCCACGCTAGCATCACGGCTCCCGACCGGTAGTGGGCCGGATAGTGGAAGATCCGCCCCAGCGGGAACATGTGCAGGCCGACGAGTGCCGTGATGGCGGACATGATATAGGCGTCCAGGCGCAGCCTGTTCAGCGTAAAAGCCACCATCGCAACGGCAATCCACTCGATAGCGTTGATCCACGCGAAGGCGCGGCCCACGGCCGGATCGTCGGGCACGCGCGGCCATCGCTTGGCCAGACGAAGCAAATACACGGCGCCCACAAACAGTGCCGCCAGGCCCAGCGCAATGCCCGCAACAGCGGCAACGCCCAGCTGCTGCCTGGCAAGGAGCGAGAGAACCAGCCACAGCGCTCCGAATCCTGCGAAAAACATCGCACCGGTGGCCCTGCCGCTCAGTTGATTTGCAGTCCGAATCTTCATCAAACGCCTCCGTCGGTGGCTATGCGCCAATCGTTCCCCCCAGCAACTGCCTCAGCGCCTGCACGTACTCGCTCAGAGCCGCCCGCCCGGCCTCTGTCATCCGGTAGAGTGTCTGCGGCTTCCGCATCACAAACCGCTTCTCCACCGCCACGTACCCAGCCTCTTCCAGCTTCATCAACTGCGCGCCCAGGTTCCCGTCCGTCGAGCCCGTCTTGGCGCGCAGCCAGGTAAACTCCGCCTCGTCGACCCCCGAAAGCAGCGAGAGCAGCGCCAGGCGCAGCTTCCCGTGAATCACAGGATTCAACTCCGGCAGCTCAGGCATGGACCACCCCTCCTCGCCTGCGTCTCCGCGACTCGCAGATCATCGCATAGATGCCAAAGACAATCTGGCAAAAGAAGTTAGCCACCAAAAGGGCAACAAAGCTATCCCTCTCGGTGCCAAGGCAGGAGATCACCGCTAATGCCCACCAGATGACCGCGCACACAAATTGCAATTTCCATTTGAGGATCATGCTCGAAGCCGCATTGGCCGTGCCCAGCATCGCCCCAACAACCGCCACAACAATGTTCGAACTGGACCGGCCGCCGATGCCCAGCGAAGGCAGCAGAATAAACATCGAGACTCCCATGGCGATCCAGATAGCGCCGATCGCGCGGCCGACGGTCGTCGCGGGCTGCGATCTCGGCGTGCCTCGAGCTATACGCCATGCGATGATCCCAAACGTCAGGATCATTGCCACGATCATGGTGATACTCCAGGCCAGCGAACTGTGGTTTCCCCAGATAGACCATGCGATGGCCACGTAGTAAGCCACACCCCAGAGGAGAAAGATCCACCCCCAGCTCTCCGTGCTCCGCCGCCCCTCGGCCATCATGCTTTCAATCAGCTTCAACCGCTCCGCCAATTCCAGTTGTCTGTCTCTTCACTCACACATTCCTCCTGTACTTCCCTCGCCCTTCAATCTCCGTTGCCCCATCCTTTTCCCGCGCGCTCCCGCGCGACGGAAAGGGTGGGAATCCTAACTCCGCTTACCCGGCTAGCCCCGCTAACTCCACTGCCCTTCACGCATTCTCCCACCGCCGCGCCACTCTCCGCGCAATCACAAACAGCACCACGCCGATCCGCTAGCAGCACGCTCACCTGCGGCCACAGACGCCGTCACCGGCAAATCCCGCCAGAACACCTTCGTGAACCCGTCGATCGCCCACGCATTGATCGTCAGCAGGCCCGCCTTCTGCATCGCCTCCGGCATCAGGAACCGCGGAAACATGCTCCCGCCCACCGACGACATGATCAGAATCACCAAGTGTCGATAGCGCGCCCAGTTGCGCCCGCGTGTGGCACGTGCTCGCCAGCAGCATCCCGAACGCCGCCACCGCAAACGCCGTCGCAGAGTCCCATCACCGCGAACCCCGGCAGATGGCTGAAGAAGTCCAGCTTGAACACCGCCCATCCCCACAGGAACATCGCCACCAGTTGCACAAACGCCAGCACCGTGTTGAACACCAGCTTTCCCGCCAGCAGCTTGGTCATCGTCACGCGCGTGCTCAGCACCCGCTCCAGCGTTCCGCTCTCCGCCTCGTCCAGCAGCGCCCCCGCCGACCCGCTCGCCGTGAACAGCAGAAACATCACCCCGATCGCCGCCGCATAAAACGAAATCATCGGGCTCTTCTTGTTCTCGCCCACCACCGCGCGCGTCCTTCACCGGCACAATCCCCGCGTTCGCATCGTTCAGATTCGCTGGCAGCCGTCCTGGTCCTGCGTCGCCTCTTCCTTCCGCAGCGCCTCCAGGTCGGCCGTCCACTTTCGCCTGCTGCGCCGGCGTAAATCCGCCAATGTACTCGTCCGCGTACTTCATTCCCTTCTTCCGCCATCGCAGCCGGCATCGAGGTCATCGCCGCCTTCTGCAGCAGCCCGACCACAATCTGCGGCGCAATCGTGTCGCTCTTGTCGTTCAGCAGTTCCAGCGAGCTCCTGCCGTCGTCGCGGCCAAACGCAATCGGGTGCTGCCCGAATCCCTGCGGAATGATCAGCGCCACCGGCGCGTCGCCCGCCTTCACCGCCGTCTCGGCCGTCGCCGCCGTGTAATCCGGGGCGGCGGCGCTTCTTCTTCTCGCCTGCGGGCTTCGTCATCACCACCAGCGACGACTCGCTCGTCGAGCGCCTTCACCAGTTGTTGCGAAGCCTCGCTCTGGTCCTGGTCCACCACGATCAGCTTCACCTTCGGCGTCGAGTCGTTCTCCCTGCCGAAGATCACCGCGAAAATGCTGAAGAACGCCAGCGGCAACACGAAGCTCAACACCAGCGCACCGCGGTCCCGCCTCAGCGCAATCAATGCCGTCCTTGCCACATTGCAGAATCAATCTCGCAGCTCCCTTCCTGTCAGGTGCAGAAATACCGACTCCAGATTCGGTCTCCGCAGCGATACGTCCTCGAGCTCCAGCCCCGCCTTCGTCGCGTCGTCCAGCAGCGGAGCAATCTCCCCCGCCTGCTCGATCGTGAACTCCGCCGTCTCCGTCCGTCACTCGCCCGCCGTGCCGCGCGGCCCACGCTTCGATCTCCTCCGTCTCTCCCGCAAATCGCGCCAGCACCTGGCTGCGTCTTCCAAACGTCCCCTCCACCAGCTCTTCCTTCGTGCCTTCTGCGATTATCCGTCCGTGATCGATTATCGCGATCCGGTCGCATAGCCGCTCCGCCTCTTCCATGTAGTGCGTCGTGTACATGATCGCCGTCCCCGCATCGCGTAGCGCCTCGATCATTTCGAAGATCCGGTTTCGCGACTGCGGATCAACGCCCACCGTCGGCTCGTCGAACAGCACGACTTTTGGCCGGTGCATCATTCCCGCCGCCATGTTCAGCCGCCGCTTCATCCCGCCGCTCAGCGTCTTCGCCACCTCGCTCTGCCTTTCCTCGAGCGCCGCCCACTGCAGGCACCACGCAATCGCTTCCTTCAGCGCATGCCCCTTCAGCCCGTAGTACCGCCCAAACGATCCCAGATTCTCCCTGCAGCTGATCCGTGGATAAATCGAGAGCTCCTGCGGAACCCATCCCAGCGCCATCCGCGCCTCGGTCGATCCCGCCGGCCGCCCCAGCACCGTCACCCGCCCGCTGTCCGGGATCACGCGCCCCACCATGCTCCGGATCAGCGTGCTCTTTCCCGCCCCGTTCGGCCCCAGCAGCCCCAGGCACTCGCCCGCGCGCACCGTCAGGCTCACCCCGTCCACCGCCGTCAAATCGCCGAACCTCTTCACCAGCGCCTCAACCTCCAGCGCCGGCCCTGTCCCAGTCTTTTGTCCGCTCGCCATCATCGTCGCTCTCTACTCCCTACTGCCTATTCCCTTTCTTCATACGAAGAGTACTCTACAGTTCAGAGTACTCGATGTCAAGCAAATTCTTGCGCCACCCCCCAGCCCCTCCCCATTCGCCCTCTAAGTCATTCACCTGACAGGCCCTACTCGCAGCCCGCAGCCTCCTTCTTTTCTCGCTTACCGCACGTCTTTCTCTTGAACTTCCCCCCGTCGCGCAATCATTGCCCGTGCGTCCTTATACTGATCGGGTCGCCTCCGCACTTCCAGTCATTGGCGGGTCGCTGGTCCGGCTGCGCAAGAAATCCATCGTTCAGCCTCTCGCTCCATCGACCCCAACAACAAAACACTCCCCCGGCAACACCACCCACGGTTCCTAACCCACAAACAGGAGAGCCCATGGCCCTGCACAACAAGCGCAAACTGAACGCCGCGCCTACCAGCGCCGTCGAGTCGGCCGTTCACGATAGCGATGCCCAGACCTACGTCTTCCCCGAATCCTCGCGCGATCAGGAAGCCGTCTACCGCACCATCCATGACCAGCTCGTCCTCGACGGCAACTCCCAGCAGAACCTCGCCACCTTCTGCACCACTTGGATCGAGCCCGAAGTCAAGCAGCTCATGGACGAGTCTGCCGACAAGAACATGATCGACAAGGATGAGTACCCGCAGACCGCGGCCATCGAAGAGCGCTGCGTCCACATGCTTGCCGATCTTTGGCACTCCCCCGAGGAAGCCAGCACCATGGGCTGCTCCACCACCGGCTCCAGCGAAGCGGCAATGCTCGGTGGCCTCGCGCTCAAGTGGAACTGGCGCAAGCGGCGGCGCGCCCAGGGCAAACCCAGCTGACTCGCCCAACCTCGTCATGGGCCCGGTCCAGGTCTGCTGGCACAAGTTCTGCCGCTACTTCGACGTCGATATTCGCGAAGTCCCCATGGAAGGCGACCGCCTGCTGCTCAGGCCTGGAGAAGTGCTCAAGCGTTGCGATGAAAACACCATCGGCGTCGTTGTCACTCTCGGCGTCACCTTCACTCTGCAATTCGAGCCGGTCCACGAGATCAGTCTCGCCCTCGACAAGCTTCAGGCCGAAACGGGCCTCGACATCCCCATCCACGTCGACGGCGCCAGCGGCGCCTTCCTCGCGCCCTTCCTCCAGCCCGATCTGCTCTGGGATTTTCGCCTGCCGCGCGTCAAATCCATCAACGCCTCCGGCCACAAATTCGGTCTCGCGCCTCTCGGCGTCGGCTGGGCCCTTTGGCGCCAGGAAGCACGATCTCCCCCGGGAACTCATCTTCGACGTCAACTATCTCGGCGGAAACATGCCCACCTTCGCCCTCAACTTCTCCCGGCCGGGCGGAGAAATCATCTGCCAGTACTACAATTTCCTGCGCCTCGGCAAGCAGGGCTATCGCCGCATTCAGGCGGAGTGCGCTGCCATCGGCAGAGATCTCGCCGGCAAAATCGCCGCACTCGGCCCATTCGAGATCATCTATGACGGCGTCGGCGGCATCCCCGGCCTTTGCTGGAAGCTCAAAGACCCCGCATCCTCTCCCTTCACGCTCTACGACGTGGCCGATCGCTTACGCGAGCGCGGCTGGCTGGTTCCTGCCTATTCCATGCCCCCCAACCGCGAAGACCTCGTCGTCCAGCGCATCCTCATCCGTCACGGCTTCACGCGCCAAATGGCTCATGAGCTTCTGCTCGAGTTGCAACGCACCATCGAGCATCTCCAGCATCCGTCGCACCGGCCTCCGCGCGTCGATGCACGATCCAGGCCCCACAACCACTCCGGCCGGTAGTCGGAACAGGGCAACTGCCGTTGTCAGCCCGCCCCACTGCGGCAGAAAGCTGACAGCTAGTAGCTGAAAGCTGCTCCACGGGGTGGAAACCCACAAACATGTCGCCCGCTTGAGCGGGCGAAAGACGGTAGCCCCATGGCGTAAGCCTGGGGAAAAGGTCATGGTCGCGAATCACCAGCCCCGCCGGGGCGACAGAACCCTCCCTGAGTGCCCGATCCTAGGCGCGTTCTGTGCGTCTAGGGTGGGAGACCACAAACTCAACCCCGAGAGTCTTGTGTCAGGGCACAACTTAAAAGCACATTGAAAACAAATAAGTTACTTATTCTTCAATGTTCTAGATAGCCAAGAAGTCCACAAAGTTCAAACATCAAGCACAAATTAGCACAAAAACCCGACATCGAAGGGCCGCATGATCGGTTCGAAACTTCCGCATCGGCGACAATTCGCCCTGAACAAGAGTTCCTTCAGAGGGATTGACTCACTTAATGGTCTTCACGCTACAGTCGCTCAATCTGTATCGCCACACCTCATGGTGACTTTCTCTGATTACAGCAATCTGCTCAGGCAACTGCACACCATCTACAGTCTGATAGGTATAGGTGTAGATCAGGTGGTGGCCCCGTCCCCAATTCCCGTCTTCACTCGTGGTCAATGAGGTCAAAAGAAAACCCTGCGGGCCAGGCTCGAATGATGTCTCGAAGTGGTTGGACTGAGGCCCTTTCAAGCTTGAACTCCGCAGACGCATATCAGGAGTAAGAACCATCCCGATATCAATGGGCCCTAGCTTGACTGAAAGTTCGTAGCCCGACTTGGACTGCTTCAAAGAGGCTGTCGTATCCGGGGGCGGGAGCATCGAGTTCGTACTTGAGCGCAACCAACTTGAAAGACCCTTCTGCACGGCGTGCTCCAGCAAAAACTCGGCCATTCCGCCGTGAGGAAGCTTGCTTATTGCGTCATCGGTGAGCCCGGAGGAAACTGTAACATCCCGCCGCGTCACTACGACTCGGTTCCGAATCGGCTGAAAAATCTTTTCAAGTTCCTCGTCTGTCCCTTCATCTCCTACGCGCGTCGTCTCAGTGAAATGCTGCTTCCAGCTGAAATCGATAGCGCAATCGAAGGACTGCAAATTCCTGTTGAATGGAGCATCGTACTTCTCGCGGATTTGAGTGAGAAAGTCCTGGTCTATCTTTGCCCCTTGAGCATGGCAGAGCATAGCGCAAAAACATAAAACAATCGACGCACGATAAGTCCGCATCACATCATCTCCATCAGATGGAATGAAGGCCGATTTGAGGATGAGTGCTGCCAGCATACACCTCGGCGAATATGTAGCCAAATCCGCTCCGCTTAAAATGTGCTTCGCGTCAGATTTCGCGCTCCGGGCCTATCACCGCCGATGCGGAAGTTTCGATTGCAAGGAACCTGGACTCACGGTCTTCACGGTTACTCGTAGCACAGAATTAGCACAAAAATGGCCAAGCGTTCTGTCGAACCATGAATCTGAAGGAGTTCGCGGTCGCCCTTTGTATCAGGGCACGACTTCAATCGTGCCGAAAAGGCCAGAAAAGAGGGGTGGGCTTCAGCCCCTGAGGGAAGCCGAAAACCCGCGCCACCCCAGCTGAAAGCTGATCCCCCGGGTGCCCCGTCCAAGCTCCGCTTGGGCGGGCCTGTGAAGGGTACGGGCTTCAGCCCGTACATCAACCCTCCACCCCATTCTCGAAAAATGAAGTACGCGGCGAAGCCGCGCTAAACCTGCCTCGCCTACACGCTGTCATTCTGAGCGAGTCGCCGCGGCGACGAGTCGAAAGCCTGCCCTGAGCGCAGATCGTCCGCCGTGGCGGACGATCGGAGTCGAACGGGAATCTGCGGTTGCTTTTCGCCGCGTATCAGGGCATGAGTTCACTCATGCCAAAACGCTCACCCCGTTTTTGAAAAATAGAGAGCGCGGCGGGGCACCTGGGTGCCCTCTGGGCAGGGTCCCGCGCCCAAACCTCCGTCTCAAAACCCAATCAACCATCCAGCCAACGTCCCCGCAAGCATGGGCAAGAACGGCTCCGCACAAGCCGACATCTCGGTACCAATCCGACGTCGCTGAGTACATTGGCGGTTTCACATGAATGGACAACACACTGCGTTAGCAGGCTCCCTGTTGAACGCGCTACTGTGATTCCAGAGGAACCGTTCGAAAACGGACGCCCGGTGCGCGGACGAACAGGAAATGAATGGACGCGGAAGACGAGCTTTAGGGCTATGTAGCTGGTGGCCAACGACTTACAGCTAGACGTGCTTTGGCACACCGCATGCACGTATGAAGGGCAATACTCTGATTCCCCAAGAGCAATGTTCCAGAGGGAAACGGTCATGACAGGACTGCTTCAGGATGCTCGCTTTGCCCTGCGGCAACTGCGCAAGAACCCCGGATTCACGATCACTGCGACCGCGATGCTGGCAGCGGCAATCGGTGCCAACAGCACCATCTTCAGCTGGATCAACGGCACCATGCTGCACCCGATCCCGGTGGCAAGGGAGACGGGAAGCCTTGTAAGCGTGATGCGGGGGCAGTGGAGCATAACGCCCCCTCCGCCGTTTTCGTACCTTGACTACTGCGATCTGCGCGACCGTAACCAGAGCCTCAGCGGGATGCTTGCCTACCATGACGACTGGCTGACGCTTACCGGCGGTACAACTCCCGAGCGCATTTATGTGGCGAACGTATCCGCGAATTATTTCAATGTACTCGGCATCAAGCCGGTGCGCGGCCGGTTTTTTCTGCCTGGGGAGGAAGCGCGCGAGGGTGGCGTTCCTTATGTTGTGCTGAGTCATTCGCTGTGGCAGACACGCTTTGGCGGCGATCCGGCGATCGTCGGAAAGTCAATCGAACTTGCGCGGAGGCCTGTCACCGTGATCGGCATCGCGCCGGCAGGATTCATCAACGCGATGCCGGGCGTTCGGGACGATGCCTGGTTGCCGCTTGACCCGCTGGGAAATGACAGACCGCGGATGACGAATCGCGGCGCAAACTACCTGAACGTGCTGGGCCGGCTGCGCCCCGGCGTCAGCCGCCAGCGCGCCACGGAAGATATAGAGACGATCATGCGGCGGCTTGTGGCGCAATACCCCAACGACCATCCCGGCGTGAACACCATCACTCTCGATCCCCTGTGGCGCTCGCCGTTTGGGGCCAATGTCTATCTGGCCGCCTCGCTGCCTATCCTGCTGGCCATCGCCGGAGTCGTTCTTCTGCTTGCCTGCGCCAACGTGGCCACGCTTGCGCTGATCCGTTTTGTCTCGCGCCGCCGCGAAATCGCCATTCGCCAATCGCTCGGAGCCGGACGCATCCAGCTCATGCGCCAGATGATCGTAGAAGGCATGTTGGTTTCGCTCGCAGGAGGCGTACTCGCGCTTCTGCTCACCACATGGACGGCGAATCGTCTCACCGACTTCATCCCGGCGAACTCCATCCCGATCGTCCTCAACGGTACCGTCGATCACAATGTCATCCTCGCCATCCTGCTGCTCGTTGTGTTGGCCAGCGGAATCTGCGGCGCGCTTCCTGCATGGCGCGCTTCGCACGCCAGCCCCGCGGAAGTACTCAAGGATGAAGCAACGAGTGTCTCTGGCAGCGGGCACAACCGGCACATGCTCAGCGGGCTGGTGGTGACCCAGGTTGCTCTTTCGCTTGCTTTGCTGGTTTCCTCCGGTCTGCTGCTGCGCACGCTCAGGAATATGAGTAATGCC
The DNA here is from genome assembly GCA_963836525.1 of uncultured Acidobacteriaceae bacterium. Classification (GTDB taxonomy): domain Bacteria; phylum Acidobacteriota; class Terriglobia; order Terriglobales; family Acidobacteriaceae; genus Telmatobacter. Next base: position 217,227 of record CAWIJW010000003.1, on the reverse strand, counting down.
GACCTCGGCTTCGAGCAGGACCATGTCCTCACTGCTTCGGTTGGCCTGGGAATCGCCGGCTATTCGCCCAGCGAGCAAAACGCGATGCAACACAAGATTCTCGATCAGGTGACCGGATTGCCGGGAGTCAATGTCGCAGCGCTCACGGATTGGTTGCCGCTCAGCTTCAACGGCAGGAGCAGCGACGTCTATCCCGAAAACTATGTGCCCCGATTGCACGAATCGCACGAGGTGCGACGTGCCGACGTGACTCCTGGATTCTTTACGGCGATGGGAATTCCAATTCTTGCCGGTCGCGATTTCACACGCGATGACAACGAAACCGCGCCGCGCGTGGTCATCGTCGATCAGACGGCGGCCGCGCACTACTGGCCCGGAGCGGATCCAATAGGACACCGGCTCCGCATAGACGACCAACTGTTGAGGGTGATCGGCGTGGCCAGGAACTCGAAACATCAGTTTGTTAACGAGCGTTCGGAGCCGATGGTTTATCTGAGCTTCTTCCAGAACTCGTATGAAACGACCGTCATGCTTCGGACCAATGGCGATCCGGCCTCTATGGCGCCGGCCCTGGAAGACACGATCCATCAAGTCAACGGTCAGCTTCCGGTTTTCGATGTGCGCAGCCTGCGCGAAACCACGCAGGTCTCCAGTTCCTTTGTTGTTATCGAGAGCACTTTCGCGGGGATCTTCGCGATCATTGCCCTAGCGCTGTCGGCAACGGGCATTTACGGTGTGGTCGCCTATCGGACGCAGCTTCGCACACACGAGATCGGTATCCGCATGGCGCTGGGCGCTTCGCGCGCCAATGTGCTGCGGTTGGTGCTTCTGCAGGGCCTGTGGCTTACCCTCATTGGGCTCGTGCTCGGATTGGTGCTTTCGTTCGGGCTGACGCGCTTCATCGCCGGGTTGCTGTACGGAATCAGCGCCAACGACCCGGTGACGGTGGCTGGAGTGGTGCTGCTGCTGGGAGCGATGTCGCTGCTGGCGTGCTACCTCCCGGCTCATCGAGCGATGCGCCGGAATCCGGTAGCCGCCATACGCGAGCTGTAAGCAACGATTTCAAGCTTGGCGCGAAATGCGCTCACAAAAGGAGAATCCAGAGAAAGGTTGCGTCGCGAATGCCCGTACTCGCCGTGTGCGGCGCACTACCGTGTTCTGTTTGGTTGGTGCAAAGGACAACCGAATTTCCGCCGCCACAGTAAATTGCAGCTGGCAGGATCTTCGTTGTCCGTTGGCGTGAACAGGCCAATGCGCTCATTGAAGACCACCACTGCGCTGCACCAATCCGGACTAGTACCGATAAACGCCCATCTCGCCATGAGGCCCCCACCAACAACCCCTCCCCCCGGCAACCTAACAGCGAAGAGCTAACGGCCAAAAGCTACCTACTCCGTCAAGCCCCCTGCCCCGCCCCCACCCCCGCAACCCACTGAAAACACACCGCAAAAAGTCCAGCCCAACTTTGCAGATTATTTCCGCGAAATCGCTACACTTGTCTTAGTTGGTAGAGTGTTCTCCTCCTTTAAGTTGGCGGGCGGTCCCAGGTTGCCGATTGACGGCTGGCTTCCCATGGGCCGCCCGCCCCTTTTTGGTGGGATCGCTCTTCGACTGCAGTTGCACCTGGAACGGCGCAAAACATGAGAAGAACGTGCCGCAAGGCCTTTTGAACGCTCATAACTCCTTTGCTGTCTAATCTCTGCAAAGAAGTGGTTGTAGAATCAAGGAGTTAGAGCGCAACACATGCGCCAACCTGCTGAATCTAGGGAATTTGTTTTCAGAGATGGGGGAGGGGGGCACCCCCCCCGTTACCGATGAGTAACACCTCAACTCCGGGCCACCCCCGCCGAGCAACGAACGCAGCGAGCCGAAATCGGCGAACTTCGAACGAAAAGCTCAAAGCTGATAGCTGACCGCTGAAAGCTGCATTTCCGTCCACTGTCCACTGCCTTGTTCACCCGCTCCAACACTTCCGCCAGTTCGCCGCGGCCCGCAATATCATCGATCTGTGCCCCTGCGCTCGAATCTGGGTGACATCCTCGCCAACGCCATCACGCACGGCATCGGCGCCGGGCTCGCCGTAGCGGGAGCCTTCTACCTCATCGTGGCCTCCACGCGCGGCTCGGCATGGCTCATCGCCAGTTGCTCCATCTTCTCCGGCTCGCTGGTATTCGTCTATCTCTGTTCCACGCTCTACCACTCGCTCGTGCGCACTCGCGCCCGCCACGTCTTCCACGTCCTCGACCACTCGTCTATTTACGTGCTCATCGCCGGCACTTACACGCCCTTCACGCTCGTCTCGCTGCGCGGGCCGATAGGATGGGTTCTCTTCGCAATCGTCTGGTCGCTGGCCGTAGCTGGAGTGGTTTTCAAAAGCTTTGCAGTTGACCGGTTCGCCGTGGTTTCGACACTCGTTTATCTGTTGCAGGGATGGCTCGCGGTCTTCGTGGTGCGCGCGCTCTTCTATGCCATCGGATGGCATGGAATCCTCTGGCTCTTCGCCGGCGGCCTGGCGTATACGCTTGGCATCATCTTCTTCGCTCTCGACCGCTTTCCTTACTTCCACGCCGCGTGGCACATCTTCGTCCTTGCTGGCAGCGTAGCCCACTACTTCGCCATTTTGTTCTACGTCGTGCCTGCGCGGCCCCTGCCGATTTTTTGACACTCTGCAGGCGCGTCTCTATGATTCGATTCCGTGAACCATCGCATGTATCTCTGTGAGGGCGCCGGATCGCCGCGCATGGGGCAGCGCGCATGAGCACAGATCCATCTGCTGCAGGCCACCGCTTTGCGGCGGTCATCGTCAACTACAACGGCGGCGCCATGCTTTCTGACTGTGTGCGCTCCTGCCTTCGTGAAGGCATCCCGCCCGCCCAGATCGTCGTCGTCGACAACGGCAGCCGCGACGGATCCATCGAAGATCTCGGAAAGCAGATCACCGGCCTCAAGCTCATTCGCAACCCCTGCAATGCGGGATTTGCTCGCGCAGTGAATCAGGGCATCCGGCAAACGGCTTCCGAATTCGTGCTCCTGCTCAACAACGACGCGCAACTGGAAAGCGGCGCCCTCGCAGCCTTTTCAGCGGCCTTCGATGAGCGGCCCAGGCTGGCCATCGCCGCCGGCCACCTTCACTCGCCCAACGGCCGTTTGCAGAGCGCCTTCGCTCCGCTGCCCTCGGTTGCCGAAGAACTGCTTCCCCTTCCGCTCCTCCGGCTCCTCGCGCCCAATCGCTTCCGGCGAAAGACCCTCGAGACCCAACCCATCGCCGTCGAATCCGTCTTCGGTGCCTGCCTGTGCGTCCGGGCCGCGATTCTGCCCAGTCTCGGCTTGCTGGACGAGGATTACTTTTTCTTCTTTGAAGAGATCGAGTGGTGCCAGCGCGCCCGGCGCATGGGCCTTGAAGTCTGGTTTCTGCCCTCCGCAAGAGCTACCCACGCCGGCGGAGCGACGGCGAACCGCTTTCGTGGCCCCGCTCGCGTGGAGTATCAACGCTCCAAGCTGACCTTCTTTCGTAAGACCGGCAATCCGGCGGCCTACTTGGTTGTCTCCACATTTCTCGTGGTCCGCACCCTGGTCAACGCCCTCGCTTGCGCGGTCGCCTGTGCGGCTACTCTGTTCCTCAATCGCAGGCTGCGACTGAAGGCCGCGACATACGGGTATCTCTTCTTCTGGCATCTCCTCTTGCGCCCTGCGCACTGGGGGCTGCCCGGCAAGTGCCAACCAGATTCATCGCCGCAGTCCTGGAGAAAGTAAAGCGGCGTGGGATTGGCCAGGCCATTTGCGCAGCAGCGGGTTTTAGCCGCTCGGTCTCCACGTCAGGATCGTGAAGGCGAAAGGTGCTGTCCGTTTGACGTTGACACGCAGGCCCACATAATCAATAATCCGGCCATGTTTCACCGCAAGTCTCTCGCCGCAACGGTTATCATCCCGCTGATCGTTGGCCTGGCTGGTATGGTGCGCCTCATGAGTCAGCCTGGCTTTGCTGCCATTCGCGCGGTTGACGTAGTTCAGCTCACCGGCTCGGGGATGTGCTTTGGGGTCGCCCTTTTTGCCCTGATCGCATGGTTCCGGACGCCCCGCGGCTGAATCGGCCGCTTTCCCGTCTTCACGCATTGTGCACCTCCTATGCGCGTAGGCGGCGACAGCCCAAATCGATTCCAAGCCCCAGGGGAATGATTGACCTCCGCCTCAATCTAACGATAAAATCGAAGAGTTTGGCGATGCACCCGCGTTGAAGGGTGCGCGGGATGTTGCCGGGTTCTCCGCCTTAGGTTGGTCCGGCCCGGTGCCCGATGCAGTCACCCGCCTGTATCCGCCCCTGACGAGCACACGATTTGCGCATTGCGCCTGGCTGTGGGAGCCGTGGCGCTGGAGGATCTGTTATGTACGCAGTCATCCGCACCGGAGGTAAGCAGTACCGTGTCGCGCCCGGTGATGTCTTGAAGATCGAGAGCGTCGCATCCGGCAGTCCGAGCGTCGAGTTTACCGACGTGCTTGCCGTTTCCGGAGAGCCCGGAACCTTGGCCAAGCCGGCCGCTGCCAAGGTGACGGCCGAAGTTCTCGGCGAGGGCCGGGGCGACAAGGTTCTGGTCTTTCACTTCAAACGCAAGAAGCAATACAAGAAGCTCCGGGGGCACCGGCAGAATTTCACCGAGGTGCGCATCAAGGCCATCGAGGCCGACGGCGTCACCTACTCCGCCGCGAATTAAAGAGTCAGCCGGTCTTGATTCTGAAAACTGGGAGCGATGCTTAGAAAGCAAAAGGGGATTCGACAATGGCACATAAGAAAGGTGGAGGCAGCTCCACAAACGGACGTGACTCAAACGCGCAGCGGCTCGGTGTAAAGGCATTTGCTGGCCAGTTGGTCACCGGCGGTTCCATCATCACCCGCCAGCGCGGCACTCGCATCAAGCCCGGCGCGAATGTGGGCATTGGCTCTGATGACACGCTCTTCGCCAAGGTCACCGGGCGCGTAAAATTCACTGACCGTGGCAGCCGCGGACGCTTCGCCTCCATTGAGCCCGTCGCCGCAGAGTAACCACCGCTCGACGGAGATCGAACGCGACCTCATCGAGGAATCAAAAGGCCACGGCGTTTGCCGTGGCCTTTGTCGTCACTGTGCCCCGATCCTCGACAGTAGCCTTTACGACTCCGATTCTCTCCCCTTCATATTCCGTGCCAGCACCTTCTCCACCACCCGCTCAACATCTGAGAGGAAGAAGCTGTTCGCCGGCTGCGGAACTGCGACCTTGGTACCAGTGTGGCCCAGGGCCGAAGCAATCTCGTTCCACCGGTAGATCGTCGAACTCGCAGGCATCAATACCGGCTTGCGGACTGGCTCCGGCAGGATACTGTAGATCATCCAGACCGCCAACGTCGCCAAAATCACCCACTCGTAGAGAAACTGCAGCGGATCGGTGAGCGACGCAATGCGGGAGCTCCACGAAGCAAGAATAAAGTCGCCCGAGCACATCAAGCCGAAGCCGAACGCGATGCCAAAGGACAAATCGCGCACCGTCAGGCGCAACGCATTCATGCTCAAACACAGAAAGGCCAGCAAGCACAACTCGAGCACACTCACGGAGTGCATAAGGCCGTAGGAGATATCAACGATGAGGTAAAGCCCTTTGTGCGCGTAGGAGATCGAAGTCAAGCTCACGATCACTGAAACGACGGCGGCCCAGCGAAAGATGACGATCGCCAGCTTCGAGATTCCGGGAAACGCCGACAGCGCCGACCGGAAGATCTCAATGCAAATGAAAAACAGCAAAGCTGCGTTCGCGAAATAGGTCGCGAAGAAGCCGAAAGCGTAGATCTGCCCTGCGTGAAGAGCCCGCCCCCATGGTTGCGATTCCGCGTGGAGCGCAATCACTAACACTGGTGTCGAAATCGCACGCAACGTCAGGTAATAGGTCATCGCCCGGAAGCGGCGATGCAACCCCTTGCCCCAAAAGAGGATGGCGAGGGCCGCCCAAAGGGCACATTCCACTGACACCATCGCCGACATTGCGAAGTTCAAAGACATATTGGCTAATCTGCGATCGTTCGAACGCCATCAGGATATCGCCAATATGCCTTTTGGCTCAAACACAAAAGGGTAACGCGCAACTGGCACTTTCGTGCTATGCAGTACTCCGTGCGGCGGCCCCGATTACCGGGCCGTCGTACCGGACACGAAACATGCGCCGACAAATTGGCAGGGGACTGGGCCGGGGAGACTGAGAGGCCCTGGATCACTCGCTAACATCGAACGGTGTGTGAGGAGCGTTTGCGTGGTGGCGGGAGCGATGGATGCTGAAGCTAAGCCCGCAACGGCAACGAATAGAGCGAACATGCGGACGGCGAATTTCATCTTTGGTAACTCCTTCTGACCCATTTGAAAGGAGAGTTCTCTCCTTTCTTAATCAAATCGTATCGCATTCTATGGCATAAGTCCATCTTTTTCATTAATATACTAAGTTAACACGGAGAATGGTTACCAACGTCATCCCATGCGACGGGCCTAGTGCCATAGGTAATCACTTTCCCATCGAAACTCGGCCCCGGCTACGCCCCGCCGCCAACCTCTCTCGCATGGTAAAATAACCCTAGGTGAACACGCTTGATAGCCCCCCTTTTTTCAAGCGGTTAGTCCCGCTCCAGTGTCCGGAATCATCCCCGGCGACCCTCGACATGACGGAAGACCTTGCGAACGGAATCCTATGGCGACTGAAGTTCTGAGCAGCACCCCCATGCAGGGCGACAACGACAGCTACACCGGCGAAAACATCAAAGTCTTGGAAGGCCTGGAGGCCGTGCGTCTCCGTCCTGCCATGTACATCGGCTCAACCGGTGAGATGGGGTTGCACCACCTCGTCTACGAAGTCGTGGACAATTCCGTGGACGAAGCTCTTGCCGGCTATTGCAAGAAAATCGATGTCGTGATTCACGTCGACAACTCCATCACCGTGGTCGACGACGGCCGCGGCATTCCCGTGGACATGATGGATCTGCCCGGCGGCCAGCGTATGCCTGCTGTGCAAGTCGTGCTCACCAAGTTGCACGCAGGCGGCAAATTCGACGCCTCGACCTATAAGGTCTCCGGCGGCCTGCACGGTGTAGGCGTAAGCGTCGTGAACGCGCTCTCACAGGAATTCAACGTCGAAATCTGGCGCGATGGCCACACCTGGGAGATGGACTTTAGTTGCGGCATCCCCACCAGCGAGCTGCGCCAGGCCGGTACCAGCAAGCGCCGTGGCACGCGTGTGCATTTTCTGCCCGACAAAACCATCTTCGCCACTACCGAATTCAATTACGACACTCTCGCGCAGCGTTTGCGCGAGATGGCTTTCCTGAACAAGGGCCTCGAAATCACGCTCACCGACGAGCGCACCGCAGACCCCAAAACGGGCGAAGCCCGCCGCACCGAGTTTCGCTACGTCGGCGGCATCGCCGAATTCGTCAAGCACCTCAACCGCGGCAAGACCGCGCTGCACGACAAGCCCATCGTCATGGAGGCTCTGCGCGACGGAGTCGACATCGACATCGCGCTGCAGTACAACGACGGCTACTCCGAAACCGTCTTCAGCTTCGCCAACAACATCAACACCGTCGACGGAGGCACGCATCTCTCCGGTTTTCGCACCGCGCTCACCCGCACCATCAACGCCATCGGCCAGCAGTTGGGCCTCTTTAAGGACATGAAGGAGAACCTCAGCGGCGACGACGTCCGCGAGGGTTTGGTAGCCGTGGTCAGCGTCAAGCTATCGCAGCCGCAGTTTGAAGGCCAGACCAAGGGCAAGCTCAACTCCGACATCGCAGGCACGGTGCAGGCTTTCGTCAACGAGCGTCTCGGCATGTATCTCGAGCAGAATCCCCCGGTCGCCCGCCGCATCATCAACAAAGCCATTGAGGCCGCCCGCGCCCGTGAAGCGGCCCGCAAAGCCCGCGACCTCACCCGCCGCAAGGGCGCACTCGACGGTGGCGGACTTCCCGGCAAACTGGCCGACTGCAGTGAGCGCAACCCCGAGCGCTGCGAGCTCTATCTTGTCGAGGGCGAAAGCGCCGGCGGCACCGCCAAGCAGGGCCGCGATCGCCGCTTCCAGGCCATCCTGCCCCTCAAAGGCAAGATCCTCAACGTGGAGAAGGCGCGCTACGACAAGATGCTCGGCCACGAGGAAATTCGCGCCATGATCACCGCCCTGGGCTGCGGCATCGGCAAAGACGACTTCGACGCCGCCAAGATCCGCTACGGCAAGATCATCCTCATGACCGACGCCGATGTTGACGGCTCCCACATCCGCACTCTGCTGCTCACCTTCTTCTTCCGCCACATGACCGAGCTCATCAAGCGCGATCATGTCTTCATCGCGCAGCCCCCGCTTTACAAGATCAAGAAGGGCCGCTTCGAGCAGTACATCAAGGACGACCGCGACTTTGTCAAAGTGATGGTCAACCGCGCCGCCGAGGGCATGGTGGTCCGCCACGGCGAGTCCGCTGGCCGCATCGAGGGCGCCGATCTCACCCGCTTCATGGCCACGCTCAACGAGTATCTTGGCTATGTCGAGAAGGTCGACAAGCGCATCCGCAACGAAAAACTCACCGAGATGCTGGCCCGTGCGGAATTGACGCATCGCGCCGACTTTGCCTCGAAGAACGGCGGCGATGTTCCTGAGAAGCTCGCCGCGCTGCACGCGCAACTCGTCGAGCTCGCCGATGAGTTCCAATTCAAGGTGGGCAAGCCCGTCGAAGACGAGGAGCACCACACTTGGTCCATCTGTTTCACTGACACTCAGGGCGCCACGCGTTGCGTTGACTGGACGCTTGCTTCCAGCCCCGAGTTCCGCCAGATGATGTCGAAGTACTCGCTCATCAAGGAGTTTCTCGAGCCGCCCTTCCTGGTCGAGTACGCTGCCAAATCCGCTGCCGCCTCCGCCTCCGGCGATGAGGAAGAGTCCGAGGGCGCCGAGGCCAAATCGCCTGGCCGCGCCAGCCGTCTCCTTCGCGAGCCGGTCGAAAAGCAGACCGCCCGCGAGCTCTTCGCCTACATCGTTGAACAGGGCAAAAAGGACTACCAGGTGCAGCGCTACAAAGGCTTGGGCGAAATGACTGCCACGCAGCTATGGGAAACCACCATGGATCCCGAGCGCCGGACTCTGCTCTCCGTTAAACTCGAAGACATCGCCGAAACCGAGGCCATTTTCACCACACTCATGGGCGAGGACGTCGAGGCCCGCCGCAAATTCATTGAAGACAACGCCCTCGACGTCAAGAATCTCGACATCTAATATCTCTGTGGGCGCTTTTCGAGCGCCCTGAGCTCGTTGCCATTGGCGCCTCTAGGGACTTCCCCTCAAGGAGTGAGTGTCATGAACTTCCAACGCAACCTTCTCCCCTTTGCCGCGCTGGCGCTCGCATCCATGCTTTCCTGTAATGGATGCAAATCCAGCAACCAGCAGGCCAACAACCAGCAGCCCAACAATCCGCAGGCGAACACGCCCAACCCGCAATCGTCGCAGAATCCGCAACAGGTTTCTGGCCCTTCGGGCTCGGCCTCGACTCCTAATTCAGCTCCGAGACCATCCGCAACCTCGACTCCTGGTACAGCTCCTTATTCCGCTCCGAGCCCATCCCCAAGCTCGGCTCCGCGCTCTCCGGCGCCCGCCGCAGCTGCTCCGCAAGCCCCGCCTCCGCCTGCCACCGTCGATCTGCCGGCAGGCACGCAGCTTCGCGTCCGCCTTGACGAGGACCTCGGCTCCAAGATCAGCAACGCCGGTGACTCGTTCAGCGCCACGGTGGCCGACGATGTCGTCGTCAACGGCCAAACCGTCATTCCTCAGGGTGCTCGTGCCGACGGCACCGTCATCAACGCCAAACCTCTCGGTCATTTCAAAGGTGGCGCCTACCTTTCAGTTCGTCTTGACCGCGTGCATACCAATTGGGGCAGCTATCCGGTAGCAACCAGCTCCATTGATCGCGCGGAAAAGGGCAAGGGCAAGCGCACGGCGGTGTTTGCGGGCGGCGGCGGAGCATTCGGAGCTCTCGTCGGCGGTCTCGCTGGCGGTGGCAAAGGCGCGCTCATTGGCGCCCTGGCCGGCGGCGGAGCCGGCACGGCCGGTAGCGCGTTTACCGGCAACAAGGAGATCCTCCTTCCCGCGGAAACGCTCCTCACTTTCCGTCTGGAGCAGTCCGTTCACATTACTGAGCAAAAGTAAGAAAAGACGCGCGGCCCATCCTTTCGCCCCACGATCAGCGAGAGGATGGGTTAGTCCCCACTGCGCCGCTCCAGTCCGCCTTATTCGTTGGCCCGATTCTTTATCCCTGATCCCCAACCCCTGACCACTGTCAAGACCCTGCTTCCGTAAGTCCTTGATTCCCTGCCGTTTCTATTTGCAGAGAATTTCACTCGTTTGTTGCACAATAATCTTGATCGAGGGTTCAAAGCGCCCGCGCCGAGAGAAGTCGATTTGAATTCTCTTGGCCTCGGTGCTTCTGACTTCCCACGATACGAGACAAGAACTGCCCAGAAAGGTCAAAAGCGACCTGTAAGCCCTTTGCTGTCTAACATCTGCAAAGAAGTTCTTTGGAATCAAATGGGTAGCGCATGATACTTGTGCCAACCCTCTGAAACCAAAGCAGTTGTTTTCAAAGACGGAGAGGGATACCCCCCGTAACTTAATAGTAATACGTCGCCGGGCCCCCACGGCAAATCGGCGCGAAAGCGGTCGCCGGAAGGAAGGTTCACCCATGAGAAGCGTCGCATTGGCTGTGTACATCCTCGTCTGCGCCACCGTTGGCGCGCAGTCGGCCGGCCCGAATCCGCTCGCCAGCTCGCGCGTCTTCCCCTACGACCAGATGGTCTCGAAAACAGCGCCCGGCGGCGCTGTGGGCCGCAAAGCCTTCACTGGTACTCTGGCTACCGGCGAAGCCGTCGCCGTGCATGAAACGATGCAGCCCGCAGGGACCGTCCCCAATCCAGCGCACCGTATTCAGCACTCCGAGCTGATCGTGGTGCAAGAGGGGATCCTTGAATTCCAGCACGACGGCAAAGCCGAACGCGCCGGCGCGGGGAGCATCCTTTATGTAGCTTTTGGCGCGCTGCACACGGTGAAGAACGTGGGCGACGGCCCCGCCAGATACGTTGTGATACAGATTGGCGGGGACACGAAGAAGTAAGGGCGCACTGCGGGGACAGCGATTCGATCCTCCTGAACTGGGATTGAAAACCAGAGAACCAGGAAGCTCACGCCCCACGCACCTGTCCGCGGCCCTTGATTTTCACCGCGTACATACGCGCGTCGGCGGTGCCGATGATTTCATGCACGGCAACGCCGTCGTCGGGCGCGGAGGCAAGGCCCACGCTGGCGCTTACGCTCAACTTGAGCCCGCTCTTCATCCGGAACAGCGTTTCCATCAACGCCGCGTGCATGGCCTTCGTGAGCTTCAGTGCGGCGCCGGCGTCCGTTTCCGGCATCAGAATCACGAATTCGTCGCCGCCGTAGCGGAAGCACAAGTCCCGCTTGCGGCTCAGCTCCTGGAGGCGGCGCGCAGTGTGGGCCAGCAACTCACTGCCGATCAGGTGCCCGTGTGCGTCGTTCACCAGCTTGAACCGATCCAGATCCAGGAACGCCAGGCTCAACGGCAGCTTCAGCTTCTTCGTCCGCTTCAGCTCGCCGTCCAGCACATCGTACAAGTAGCGCACGTTGTAGAGCCCGGTGGTGTCGTCGCTGATGGTCAAATGCTGAATGCGGTTCACGTCGCGCGCGTTTTCGATTGCGATGGCCGCGTGGTCCGCCAGAATGTGCAGAAAGGCGATGCTATAGTCAGACATTTGGGCGCGTGGATTGAAGATCTCGATCACGCCCTGCGTGCCCTTGCGTCCGCGTAATGGCAGGGCAATCACGGATCTTACGGCGCGCACGCCGGGAGTTTCAGCCTGCCTCACGCGCGGATCATCCTCGGCCTCGGGTACGATCAGCGTCTCGCCGTGCTGCAATACCCATCCGGCCACACCCTCACCTGGCTTGACGCGAAGGCCGCGCAGGGCCTCCTGCGCCTGGCCCGCGGCAATTGCGTAATAGAGATCCTGGCTGGCTTCATCCAGCATCAGAAGCGCCCACAGCTCAGCCTCCACCATCCGCTCCATCTGCTCGAGGATGGTGCGCAAAATCGTGTCCAGGTCGAAGCTCGAAGCAAGCGATCGCGCTAACTGGTGAAAAACAAGCAGATCGGCGAGGGGGATGCGTTCTTCCGTGGCTTTCGTCATGCAGAGGCCCTATCGCGGAGATGTTCTAGTGCTTCCAGTTAAACAGGTTCTGGCACGCTGAATGCAAACCGTCTACCCCATGACGGCCGCAGGTTCGTTCAGCACTCAGGTGGCGCCCGGCGGCCACTCAGCCGCCGATGTGCACCATCGACCGGGACGGTTTCAGGAACTCCGGCTCACCGATGTGATGACGGGCTTCCTTTCCTTGCACAGTACGAACAATGTAATCGCGAAGTTCCTCGTCGCCGGCCCCGGCACGCAAACGTCCGTAGAGATCGTGTTCTACTTGTGAAAATAAACAAGTGCGGATCTTTCCGTCGGAGGTGAGGCGCACACGGCTGCAGGCGCCGCAGAAGGCCTGGCTCACGGGCGCGATAATGCCAATCTCGCCCACGCCGTCAGCAAACGTGTAGCGCCGCGCTGTTTCGCTGGCCTCGCGGGCCGGGAGTTCGACCAGCGGCAAGCTGCGCCCGATGCGCTGCACAATCTCACGCAGCGTCACCACGATCTCCGGTGACCAAAGCCGGCCCTCCTCGAGCGGCATGAATTCAATGAATCGCACCACGACATTTTCTTCGCGTGCGAATCGTGCGAATCCTTCGACCTGGTCATCATTGAATCCGCGCAGCAGCACACAGTTGATCTTGAGGGGAATAAGTCCGGCGGCTCGGGCGGCGCGAATACCGGCGAGAACGGTGGAAAAGCTCCCTTCGACTCGCGTAATGCGCTCAAAGGTGGTTGCATCCACGGCGTCCATGCTCACCGTCACCCGGCTCAGCCCGGCGGCTTTCAGTGGTTCGGCAAGCGACTCCAGGAGATGGCCGTTTGTGGTCAGTGCCAGATCCAGAGGTTCGCCCGCCAGCGTACGCATCCGCGCCAGTTCTCGCACCAATTCTACGACTCCGCGTCGCAAGAGCGGCTCGCCGCCGGTAAGACGCACTTTCGTGATGCCGAGGCCGACAAAGATTCCGATCAACCGCAGGTATTCATTGATCCCCAGCTCCGGATACTGCGCGCCCGCCTCGCCAGTGCGGCAGTACACGCATTTGTAGTTGCAGCGGTCCGTGACGGAGACACGCAGGTCGTGAATCACGCGCCCGTGGCTATCCGTGAGCGGTGGATGCGACGTCGAGGCGAGAAATGGCGATAGGGAAGGTGCAGCCATTGTCAACTTCAAGCCTATACTCTTTTCGCAATGGCTTAAAGAGCCTGCGATGCAATCGCTCGCGAGAGCCCCGACGTGATGGAAGCGATAGCATAAAGGAGCAAGCGCGCGGGGGCGTTGCTCGCGACTTCTTGGCATCAGCGAGGGAATCGAGAACATGCCCGCAATGGGAGCCAGACCCGTGGGTGCGGTGGACGAAGAAGGCGCGGCGTTGGCTGTGCGCCAGATGTTCGACTCGATCGCGCCCCGCTATGACATGCTGAATCATCTGCTCTCAGCCAACATCGACCGGCTGTGGTGGCGGAGGACGGCGCGCAGGTTCCGGGCAGTGTTGGCTCGTCCCGATGCGGCGGTGCTCGATATCTGTTGTGGCACGGGCGACTTGACCATGGCGCTCCTCAAGCTGCGCCCACGCGGCGCGCGGCCGGTCCTCGCCGGTGATTTCACGCCTGCTATGTTGCGACGGGGCGCGGAGAAGTTTGGTCCGCCGGAGATGCGCAAATCAGGCAAAGGCGCGCGCGCAGCAGGAACGCCCTACGCAGTGGCGCTCGAGGCCGATGCGTTGCATCTGCCGCTGCGCGCAGAATCGCTCGATCTGATCGTGACAGCGTTCGGTTTCAGGAACCTGGCCAACTATGAAGCCGGTCTGAGGGAGTTCTATCGCGCACTGAAACCGGGTGGGCAGCTGGGAATCCTGGAGTTCAGCGAGCCCGCCGGCCTCGTGGGGCGGGCCTATGCGCTCTACTTCAGGCGTGTGCTGCCGGCAATCGGGCGGCTGATCTGCGGAAAGGAGGGGCCCTACAACTACCTGCCAACCTCCGTCGGCGATTTTCCGCATCCTGGGGAAATGCTGGAGATGATGCGGTCAGCCGGTTATGCGGAGTGCGCTTGGCAGCCTTATACCTTCGGAATTGCCGGGTTGTACACGCGCCGCACGCCCCTCTGTACTCTAAGAAGGCGATGACCTCCGCCGTCTCCAATTCGCACGTGACCGAGCCTCCTTTGGCGGATATTGCCGCAATCTCCGCGGAAAAGCGGCGTGTTGCGCTGCGCTCTATGGCGGCCGCGGCGGCAATGACATTGCTCAAAATCGGCGCCGGCCTGCTTTCCGGGTCGCTGGGTGTGCTTTCCGACGCGGCGCATTCGGGACTCGACCTGGTCGGCGCGGCGCTGACCTTCTTCTCCGTGCACGTCAGCGACAAGCCGGCCGACGAAGATCACACTTACGGCCACGGCAAGATTGAGAATCTCTCGGCGTTTGGCGAGGCGGGCCTGATGGCCGTCTCCTGCGCGTGGATCGTTTGGGAGGCTGTCGAGCGGATCTTCTACCGCACGGTAGAGCTGCATCACTCGTTGTGGCCGGTGCTGGTGCTGGTCACCTCCATCGGTGTGGATTTCTGGCGGTCGCGGCAACTGCGCGCGGTGGCCAGGCGCACCGGGTCGCCGGCTCTGGCCACCGATGCCTTCCACTTCGCTTCGGACATTTGGGCCACATTGGCGGTGCTGGCCGGACTAGGCGCCACCTGGGTAGGCGCGCGATTCGGGATTGGCGCGTTGCACTACGCGGACCCGCTTGCGGCCCTGGTGGTTTCACTCATGATTCTGCGCATGACGGTGCGGCTGGGCCACGAGGCGGTGGGCGCACTGATGGACGAGATTCCCGCTGAAACCCGGCGGCGGCTGGTGCGCGAAGTGGAGCGCGTGGAAGGAGTGATGGCAGTGGAGCAAGCGCGCGTGCGCCGAGCCGGGGCCGGCTACTTTGCCGACCTGACCCTGGCGCTGCCGCGGCGATTTACCTTTGAGCATACCGGGGAGCTGGTGCAGGCAGCCACTGCCGCTGTGCATCGAGCACTGCCCAAAGCGGATGTCGTCATCCACACCGTTCCCCGCGAAGCCAGGGCGGAAAGCATCTTCGACCGTGTACGGGCGGTGGCCGCGCGCAATAACGTGTCGGTCCACGAGCTCAGCGTTCAGTCGCATCATGGGCGCTTGCAGGTGGAGCTGCACGTCGAGCTCGAAGAAAACCGTTCGCTTAGGGAAGCGCACAGCTTCGTCACCACCCTTGAAGCGCAGATTCTGCGCAACGTCCCGGAGATCGAATCGGTGCTCACGCACATCGAGAGCGAGCCGGCCACCATCGAGCAGCCGGAGGAGGCGGTGATCGAGGACCGTAAGATCGAGCAGGCGCTGCGCGCCGCGGCCGCCGGACTCCCTGAAATCGTGGACGTTCACGCTATCGCGGTGGGCCGCACGCGAGACCACATCTCTCTCACTTGTCACTGCACGTTGCCCGACGAGCTTCCCATGCACCGCGTCCACGAGGTGATCACCGAGCTTGAAGACCGGTTCAAATTGGAGTGCCCTGAAGTGTATCGCGTGACCATCCATCCCGAGCCGGTGACGGATAATACGCGATAGCGTGCAAAGCTCGTGTTCTTCGAGCGTGAGCCCAAGTCATGAACACCCGCGCAATTGCCGGTTTCTTTCGAATTGCCTCGCTGCTGATGCTGCTGGTGGCTGTGGCGCTGCTGGCCGCCATCACCACCATGCACTTTGCCATTCACGGAGCCGAGGTGCAGGTGCCCGCGCTCAAAGGGATGACGGTGGCCGATGCGCGCAGCGTGACAGCGGGCCTGGGTCTGAACCTCGACGTGGACAACCGCTACTACTCCGGCGACGTCGCCGCCGGACACATCGTGTCGCAGTCGCCGGTTGCGGGAACGATGGTGCGCCGCGAGTGGCGCGTGCGCGTGGCCGAGAGCCTTGGGCCGCAGAAGGTGGATGTTCCCGACACCGTGGGCGCCAATGAGCGCGTGGCCGCGCTTGAGTTGCGCCGCGCCGGCCTGGAGGTTGGCGAAATCGCGCGCCTGCCCTACGGCTCATCCGCGCGAAGGAACGGTGCTGGCCCAGGATCCGCCCGCGCACGCACTGGGCATCGAGCAGCCCAGCGTCAATTTGCTGGTTGCCGCGCCAGACAACGAAGCACCCGACGGATACGTGATGCCAGACTTTACCGGATGGCAGGCCGCGAGTGCGCAGGCAGCGCTGGCCAAGGTGGGCATCAAGACCGCGCCGCCCAGCTTTGTGGATGTGGCGGTGCCTGCCGGTGGGCAGCGGCGATGCTCCGCTCAAGCTGCCGGTGAGACCCGGCGAGGTGCTGGCGCAATCGCCCGGCGCGGGATCGCGCGTGGACCAGAGCACGCTGGTGAAGCTGACTGTGGCGAGATAGGCGAGAGACAGGAGAGCAAGCCGGGATGGGACTGAGCGAGGATTTGGAAAAGATTGCATTGCAGGAGCGCGAGCTGCGATTGCCGCGCCTGGATGCGAAGACAGCGTGGGACCTGGGATCGCGGATTCGATCGATGGCGCTCGAGCGCGGCCTGACGCTGGTGATCGACGTGCGGCGCTTCGGACAGCCACTGTTTTATGCCGCGCTCGACGGCACCACGCCGGACAATGCCGAATGGGTGCGCCGCAAAAGCAACGTCGTGGCGCGCTTCCATCGCAGCTCGTATGGCGTGGGAATGACGCTGAAGTTGAAGGGCACAACGCTCGCCGAACGCTACGGCCTGGCGGTCGCTGACTATGCGGCGGATGGCGGATCGTTTCCGCTGGCTGTGGAGGGCGCGGGAGTCGTGGGCAGCGTGACGGTTTCCGGGCTGCCGCAGCGCGACGATCACAACCTGGTGGTCGAGGCCCTGTGCGCGATGCTGGGGCGGGACTTCGCGGCGTTGCGGCTGGAGCCGGAGCCAGCTGTAGAGACGAGATCAGCAAGTGCGCGTGCACTCTCTAAGACGGTCCTTCTCGATCAGCGCAACAAAGAAACCATCGGTGGGAAGAGCGCCCGGAAGCAGTCGCAGCGCGCCTTCGGGCGTGAGGCACTGCTGCGAGCCGCTCCGCGCCGGAAGGAGTCAGGATTCCGCCGCGTAGCAGCGATTCGATACGCGGACGCGAGCGAAAGCTGCCGGGCATTGTGGTTTTCGGCGAGCACGGCGGCGACGACCTGCTCGTTTTCTTCGGGTTCAAGCGAACACGTTGAGTAGACGACGCGGCCGCCGGGGCGCACCGAGCGCAACGCGGCGCGAAGGATCGCGCGCTGGCGCTCGGCCTGGCGCGGCAAGTCCTCGAGGCGCAGGCGATGGCGGATCTCAGGATTGCGGCCCAGCGTGCCGGTGCCGCTGCAAGGCACATCGGCCAGCGCCAGATCGAAGGCTGATTCTTCTTCGAGCGCGGTTGCGTCGGCGAGGCGGCATTCCACGCGGCCAGCGTATGGCGGCGAGGCGCTTGCGCAACTCGGCGAGCCGCCGCGGGCTCGACTCGCAAGCCAGAATGCGCGCCTGGGGGTTGCGCTCGGCGAGGATGAGCGTCTTGCCGCCCGGCGCCGCGCAGGCGTCGAGGATGGATTCGACTTTGCGGCCGGAATCTTCGCTGGCGCACGCGGCCAGCTCAGCGATCAACTGCGAACCTTCGTCCTGCACGCGCACGCGGCCTTCGCGAAAGGCCGCTGTTGCGGTGACATCGCCGGAAACCACGTTGCGGGCGGCGGTGAGCAGGGCGCCGGGTTCGAGGCGAATGCCGGCCTTCGATCAGTTCGGCCTCGACGGCGGCGTGCTTTGATGCGCACGGTCAGCGGTGGCTGCGCCTGGCCGTGGCGGCAGATCGCGCGGGCCGCTTCCAGGCCGTAGAAGCGCGTCCAGCGCTCGACCATCCACGCGGGGTGAGCTTGGGCCAATGCGAGCTCATCCGCGGACTCCTCCGAAAGATCATCGGACGGACCAGCGGCGGCTAATTTGCGCAGCACGGCGTTGACCATGCCGGAGGCGAAGCGATGGCCGGACTGCTTTGCCAGCTCCACGCTCTCATCGATGGCGGCGTGGGCGGGAATGCGATCGAGAAAGAGAAGCTGAAATGCGCCGAGGCGGAGCGCGATCGAGACCTCCGGATCGAGCTTGGCGCCCGGGCTTTTGAGCAGGAGCCTTGCAGTTGCTCGTCCAGGCGAATCTGCCAGCGGAGCACGCCAAGCACCAGAGTCGTGGCCAAATTGCGGTCGGCAGGCGAGAGTGCGTCGACATCTCTGCCGCGCAGCAAGTCGTCGGAGTGGGCTTTTCCGCGCTCGACGGCCAGAGAATCCCGAAGGCGGCTTTGCGCGCGGGAGAGATCGCAGCCACGGCGCTCAACCCAGGCGCGCGTCCGCGGGCAGCGGATTTCCGCGCAGAAACTCGTCGGCGGTCAGACGCTTCTTGCCTTCGAGCTGAAGTTCGAGGAATTCGAGCCAGGTATTGGCGGCGCAGGCGGCCAGAAGGCGATGGTTTTCGACGAGGATCCAGCCCGGCTCGGCGAAGCCCAACGCTTCGGCATAACTCCCGCGGGCAATCGCCATGCGATGCACGATCAGTTTCTTTCCGTTGAGAACGGTGAACGCGCCGGGCCAGGGCTGAAATCCGCGCCAGCGGTTGTAGATCTCGTGCGCGGTGCGCGCGGCAAAGTCGATGCGGCCGTCTTCGCGGTCGAGCAACGGCGCGAAGGTTGCCGCCTCGTGACTCTGCGGCTCGTGGATGGATAGTGCCATTCGCCAGACCGGCCAGAGTTTCGACGACCAGCGGCGCGCCGGCGCGCGCCAGCACAGGAAAAAGATCCGCGGCAGTTTGATCAGGCCCGATCTCGATGGTCTGCTGGAGAAGAATGGGCCCGGTGTCGAGGCCTTCTTCGAGAAGCATGGTTGTGTTGCCGGTATAGGCGTCGCCCATGGCGATGGCCCACTGGATGGGCGCCGCGCCGCGATACTTGGGCAGCAACGAGGCGTGGAGATTGATGCAGCCGAGCCGGGGCAGCGCCAGCATCCATGGCGGAATGATGCGGCCATAAGCCACGACCACGATGGCGTCGGGCGCAATGGACTCAAGTTGAGCGCGAAATTCAGCGTTGCTGCGGATCTTCTCAGGCTGCGTGACGGCAAGCCCGGCAGCAAGTGCGGCCTGCTTGACGGCTGAAGCGGTGAGCTGATGATCGCGGCCCGACGGGACGGTCGGGCTGCGAGACCACGAGCGCCACTTCGTGCCCCGCGGCGAGCAGAGCCTCAAGCGTGGGGACGGCGAACTGCGGGGTACCGCAAAAGACGAGCTTGAGGCCGTTCCCAGCGTTCGTCATGGCAACCTTACCACGTACCCTCGCTCTGCATTTTACGAATCTTGCGCAGATTCAGGCCGCGCTTGAGCGCGCTCATGCGGAAGAGAAACACGATGCCGTCGACGTGGTCGATCTCGTGCTGAAAGGCGCGCGCGAGCAGCTCTTCGCCGTCCATCTCGAACCACTTGCCATGCTCGTCCTGGGCGCGGATGCGGACCTTGGCGGCGCGCACCACCTTCTCGCGAATGTCGGGAAAGCTGAGGCAGCCCTCCTCCTCGTACTGCTTGCCCTCGCTGAGGATGATCTCAGGGTTGATGAGGACAAGCTTCTGCGCGGGGTCCTTGCCCATGCTCAGGTCGATGACCGTGAGGCGCTTGGATACGCCTACCTGCGGCGCAGCCAGGCCGATACCCTGCGAGGCGTAAGTGGTCTCGAACATATCGGCCACCAGCTTGCGCAACTCGGCGTTGAACTCGGTTACCGGTTCGCCGGGCTTTTCCAGCACGGGGTCGGGATACTTGACAATCTTGAGAATCATTGCCGCCGCTAATAGCTCCGTATCTGTTCGATGTAACCTCGAAAAGTTTCGCTTCAACTCCGGCAATGAGTCGCCGCCGAATTTCTCGCGGGCCAGGTTGGCCAGGACCAGGGCGACCATGGCCTCAGCAGCCACGCCCGCGGCGGGGACCACGCAAATGTCGCTGCGCTCGTAACTTGCGCTGGTGGGCTCGCGGGTATCGAAGCGCACCGATTCGAAGCGGCTGGCGCAAGGTGGAAATGGGCTTCAGATAGCCGCGGACGACGATGTCCTCGCCGTTGGAGACGCCGCCCTCGATGCCTCCCGCATTGTTGTGCGGGCGCGTGAAGCGCGTGGGCCTGCCCGGCGGATTCTCGGCGGCGTAGTGGATGGGATCGTGGACACGGGATCCGAACGATGCAGCGGCGGCCACACCACGGCCGATTTCAACGGCTTTCACAGCCTGCAGACTCATGACAGCCCAGGCAAGTTGGCCGTCGAGCCGTTCGTCCCAATTTGCATAGGAGCCAAGACCGGCGGGTACGCCGTGCGCCACCACTTCAAATACGCCGTTGACTGTGTCGCCCGCGCGCATCGCGGCGTCCACTTCGTCTTTCATGTGGGCTTCGGCGGCGGCATCCACGCAGGCAAGGACGACTTCCTCTTTGCTGGTGAGAGCGGCGATCTCTTCCCACGTTGCGTCGCGGTCAAGGTCGACGCGGCCCACGCGAACGACGTGGCTCGCGATTTCGATGGCTAATTCGCGAAGGAGAAGCTTGGCGAAGGCTCCGGCGGCTACGCGAGCGGCGGACTCGCGCGCCGAGGCGCGTTCCAGCACATAGCGCGCGTCGGGAAAGTTGAATTTCAGCGCGCCGGCCAGGTCGGCATGGCCGGGTCGGGGCGAGGTCACGGCGCGATGCTTGGCGGGATCGCCGGCTTCGACGGGCAGCTTCTCCTGCCAGTTCTTCCAGTCTCGATTGACCAACTGAATGGCGATGGGCGAGCCGATGGTCTTGCCGTGGCGCACGCCAGAAAGCACGTGAGCCTGGTCGGTTTCGATCTTCATGCGGCCGCCGCGGCCATAGCCCTGCTGTCGCCGCCAGAGCTCGCGATTGATGAAGTCAAGATCGACGGGCACGCCGGCAGGGATTCCGGAGACGAGCGCAACGAGAGCCTCACCGTGGGATTCGCCGGCAGTCGAGAAGCGGATCATATAGATTCGATTGTAAATGCGGGCGGGCGCAAAACGAACGGCTTGCGGTTCGCGGCTTTGCGTGAGAGTCTCACTCTCCTGGCAGAGGAAGTCGCGACCCGCGCTCCCTGGAAACGTCTTCGGAGTTCATGGGCGCCCTGTGAAATGCAGGGCGCGAAGGAAGTAACTCGGCAATACCAATGATGAGATCGGACTTCAGGTCGCGGCCGCATCCGAGTCAAGAGCGCAGCAAGCTCGCAACCACTGCTTGAGAAAATCCTTCAACTCCTCCGGCGGCCGCAACCAGACGTCGGCGCTGGTCGAGCGGCGTTGACGCCTGACCAGCACACCCAGACCATGTCCCTTGACTGCACGAAAGGCTGCTTCGTCGGTCAAGTCGTCGCCCAGATACGCAGTGGGATGGGACTTCCAGTCGCCTGTCTCTTCAAGAAGCATCCTGACCGCTTCGCCTTTGTCGCGGCCTGCACGCAATTCGAGGCCGGCCTCGAATTCGAGCAAGGTGAGGCCGTCCATCTGCGCGAGCGGCTCGAACAGTGCGCGCGTCCGTTTCTCGATTGCCTTGGCCTTGCCGGGTGGGGCGCCGCGCCAGTGCATCGTAGCCGCGTTGGCTTTCTCCTCAATCAGCCCGCCGAGTGGGTCGCACCGAAGTTGCGCGCACAGCGCATCGAGTCTAGCGCGAGTTTCAGGAGACATCTTCTCCAGCTCGCGCCGGCCGTCGGCGTGCAGCCGTTCCGCGCCGTGCAACCCCCAAACCTCCGGCGCGGGTTGCACGCCCAGTAGTGGCGCAATCTCCGCAGCTGGCCGTCCCGTCACAACAACCATGCGCGTGCGGCCCTGGTTTTGGATGCGCGTCAGCAGCTCCCGCACTCCGGCCCATGGCCGCGCTTTGAACCGGTCGACCCGGAACGGCGCAAGTGTCCCGTCATAGTCCACGAGCAATGCAGGGCGAGCTGCACCCGTGAAGGTGTGAAAGAACTCGTCCAGCTTCTCTGATGTCTCGCTTTTTGCTTGGAACCCATTTTTCATGCCAGCTTTTCCGCCGCCAACTCAGCGCCGGGAACGCCGGAAGGCGCAACACGGCTCAGCTCCGCGCCTTCCGCGGATTCGAGGCGCAGTTCGCGCAGGTCGCCCAGGACCTTGGCCGCCCACATGTAGATGTTGTATTCCATCACCTGGCGTCTCATGCGTCTCATGCGCTCGCGGCGTTCCGCAAAGTCCATCTCCAAGGCGCGGTGGATGGCCTCGGCTACACCGACAATATCGTAAGGATTCACCAGTAAAGCATCGCGCAGTTCCACCGCCGCGCCGGTGAACTTGCTCAGCACGAGCACCCCGTCCTCATCGTCACGCGCGGCAATGAACTCCTTGGCCACCAGGTTCATTCCGTCATGCAGCGAAGTTACCAGGCACACATCTGCGGCGCGGTACCAGTGCCCCACCTCGTCGTGGCTGCATTGGCGTTCAACGAGCACGATGGGCTTCCAATGCACGGTCTGGTAGCGGGCGTTGATCCGCTCCACCGTTTCGTCCACGCGGCAGCGCAGCTCGGCGTAGCTGGGAATGCGCGTCCGGCTCGGCGCGGCAATCTGCACCAAAGTCAGCCGCTCCCGGTGCCACGGGTGGTCTTCGAGCAGCTGCTCGATAGCGTCAAGCCGTTCCACAATTCCCTTGGTGTAGTCCAGCCGGTCTACGCCCAGCGCCAGGCACTCGGCGCGCACACCGAACTCCCTCAACAACCGTTGACGCGCCGCGGACCGCTCCTCATCCTTTGTCACCCTGTCCCAATTCACGGCCGGCCACATGGCTCCGTCAAAGGCCACGCTGACCGGGTAGGGACGTACGACGCTCGTGTGCCCATGACGGAGCACCGACAGTCGATCGCGGTCGGTGCGCGCCTCCACCACGCGGTCCACCGTGGCAAGAAAATTGTGGCAGTGAAGCGGAATGTGGAATCCGATCAGGTCGGCGCCGAGGATGCCATCCAGCAGCTCGGCCTGCCAGGGGCAAATCCCGAATGCTTCCGGGTTGGGCCAGGGGATGTGCCAGAAGATTGCCACGCGTGCATCCGGTCTCGCCTTCTTCACAAGGCGAGGCAGCAAAGCCAGGTGGTAATCCTGCACGAAAACGACCGGCTCCGCGCTATCCCGCATCTCTTCCAGCAGCGCGTCGGCAAACCTGCGGTTTACGAGCTGGTAGCACTCCCAGTCGGGAGCGCGAAAGATGGGCCGCGTGTGAGCAATGTGGCAGAGCGGCCAAAGCCCTTCATTGGCGAAGCCATCGTAGTACTTCGCTTCCTCTTCCTCTGAAAGCCATACCCGGCGCAGGGTGTAGCGCGGTTCATCAGGCGGTACGCGCAGCCGGTCGAACTCGTCCACCACCGTCGCGTCCGCGTCGCCGCTGCCGCTGGCCACCCACACGCCATCACATGCGCGCAGGACCGGCTCGAGCGCCGTCACCAACCCGCTCGGAGGCACCACGCAAACTGTCTCGCGGCCTTGCCGGACGTGCATATACGGCTCGCGATTTGAAACGACGAAGATTCGGCTTGACCCAGCCCGATTGCGAATGTGCACGGCTAACCGTTCGGCGGTCCACAGGTGCTCGCCGGCCTCGCGCAGGCGGGCCTCAGCAGCAGCGGCGGCCCGGGCCGCTTTCAGGCTCTCGGCCATTGTCTCCACTTCGCGCGCCAGCGGCTTAAACAGGCTGAGTTCCAGAACCCCCGGCTCCGCGGATTTCTCCGCGTGGCCGATGCGCAGATGGCGCAGGCGCTCCGCGACACGGCTCATCGGGCGGAGGAGGAACCAGCGCACCATCCCGATCGTGATGGCAACGATCAAAATCACCAGCGCACCGATCCGCCAGAAGCTTCGCCGCCAAAGATCGATTCCTTCAGAGCGGATATAGCTGGCATCCACGACAAGCGCCATGGCCCCCTGCAACTGGTTCCCGTTGTGAATAGGAAATGCCTCTTCAAGCCATTGCCATTGTCCTGCGTGCCCGAACGCTCCGACCTCGACTCCGCGCTGCAACGATTTCTCCACCACGCCGCCCGCCAGCGCCCCCATGACGTCCGGTGGACCGTTGCCCGCAAGGAGATTTCCGTGCGCGTCATACACCGCGAGCCCCAGCGCGCCTGTACCGGACTTCAACAGCTCCACTAAGCCGGGAAGCGCAGATGGGTCGCCCGTGCGGAGCGCGTTTTGCATGTGTGGCTGGATGCTCATGCCCATCCACTTCGCACGGCGCTCCAGATCCTCGCGCAAGATATGCCGGTGGGCTAGTACATCAAAATACGTGAAGGCGACCGACACCAGAGTCACGCTTGCGATGAGAGCAAGGATCAGCCGCACGCGAAACAGATGCATCGTTCCCTCCTTATGAAAGACCCTATCCAAGGTTTGATGCAGTCTGCACCGGATTCACTGTCTTTCTGACGCCGGCAGGGACTTGCCAGGTTGTTCTGCGTTGAGGAAAAGCCACTTATGCGCGCAAGCTTGTCTTAGAACACCACGAATTCCCGATGAGCGCTGGTGCGGACACGTGTTGCGAGCAAATCAGTCAGTGTCGCATTCGTCGCGAAACATTTCGCGTGGCGGTGGGCGTCGCCCGCCCAATCGAGTCCCATAGGGAGCGTTACAGGCCGCTGCGCCTTTCATCCGGACCTCTTCGATGCGCTATCCTGTCCTCGGAAGCAGCGCAAATCTCCCGTTCCGTAGACCGGCACCCATGGCGATATCCGCGATCGACCGTACCGCCAAACAAATCGTGCTCACCGTCCAGGAGTATTCCCTGTTCGCGAGCCGAGCGCTGCTCAATCTTTTCCGCCCTCCCATCTACTGGACGGACTTCCTCATTCAATCGGACATCATTGGCGTCGGTTCGCTGCCCATCGTATTCCTCTCTGGTTTCTTTACCGGCGGCGTGCTTGCGCTCCAGTCCGCAGCCACCCTTTCTGAGTTCGGCGCCGCGGTTGTCACGGGCCAATTCGTCAGCTTGACCATGATCCGCGAACTCGGCCCAGTGCTCACCGGTATCATGGTTGCCGGCCGTAATTCGTCGTCCATGGCCAGCGAACTCGGCTCCATGGTCGTCACCGAGCAGATCGACGCCATGCGGGCACTGGGCGTCGACCCAATGCGCAAGTTGGTCACCCCGCGAATCTTCGCCAGCATCATCATGCTTCTCTTTCTGGTTATTGTGGCCGACGCGTTCGGCATCATGGGCGGCGCCGCTGTCACGGTGTTCCTGAACCATCAGAACGGCACCCAGTACTTCCACATGGCCTACGAGCACCTTCACTATCCCGACATTATCCAGGGCTTGGTGAAACCCCTCTTCTTCGGCTATATTCTCAGTTCCACCGGCTGCTTCTACGGCATGAGAACCACCGGAGGCACGGAGGGCGTGGGCCGCGCTACGATTCTGGCGGTGGTCAACTCTTCGGTTCTCATCATCGCCGTCGACTTCCTCATCACCCACATACTGCTCTCCATCTTCCCCACATGAGCCACGCTTCCGCCGCTGCGCCTCAATCTCCGGCTCCCGAGCAGAACGCCGGCCCTGTCGTCGCCCTGCGCGACGTTTCCGTTGCGTTCGACGGCCCCCCGGTTCTCGAGGGCATCACCTTTTCCGTGGCGCCCGCGGAGACGCGCATTCTGCTCGGGCCTGCCGGGGTGGGCAAGAGCGTGCTGCTCAAATTGATCCTCGGCCTGCTTCGCCCGCAGAAAGGCAGTGTGCTGCTCTTCGGCGAAGATATCTCGCGCATGCCCGAGCAGAAGCTCTTTCCCTTGCGCTCCCGCGCCGGAATGGTCTTTCAGGAGAGCGCGCTCTTCGATTCGCTCACCGTGCGCGACAATGTGGCTTACCAACTAATCCAGGAGCGCGTGCCCGACGAGGAGATCGACGGCCGCGTCCGCGAAGCACTTAGCTTTGTCGGTCTGGAAGAGACCTTCGACCTATTTCCCGCAAGTCTCTCGGGAGGCATGAAGCGGCGCGTGGCAATCGCTCGCGCCCTTATCCACGAGCCCGAGTTGATGCTCTACGACTCGCCCACAGGCGGCCTCGATCCGGTCACCTCCACCACCATCATCGAACTCATCGTCAAGCAACGCGACGTCCACGCGACCCCTGCTCTGTTGGTCACGCACCGCCTGCAGGATGCCTTCGTTCTCTGCAACCATCGCTTCGATCCGGAACAGAATCGAATGGTTCCGCTGCCCGCGGGAAAGACCAACCCCGATACCACCTTCCTGATGCTCGAGGAGGGTCGGCTCATCTTCGATGGTTCACTCGAGGAGCTCCGTTACAGCCAGAACAACTTCGTCCGTGAGTTTATGAAGTAGAGCGGGAAACAGGGAACACGAAGCAGGATGCCAGCAAGATGGCGCGCAGCAGCTTGCGCCGAATCATTCGGACGATTCGTGAAGGAGCGAGCGGCCGCGGCATGCGGAAATTGACGGACGCGGACTCGTGCGATGCGATTCGATTGCATGCAATTTTCGATCTGCACTCCGAATTTCGACTCGGAATTCGCTTCGACCGTCGATTCGCCGCCAAAACGATGTTGATCTTTTTTTCACTCTACCGTCGTTTTTTTCTTGACATCGATGTCGCATGAATCTATACATTCTTCAACTGCAGTTTCTAGATTGCAGAATCGATGCAACCCATCGAAAAGGGAGAATAGGCAAATGGCAACCAAGAAAGCAGCCAAGAAACCAGCGAAGAAAGCCAAGAAGGCCGCAAAGAAGACCGCGAAGAAAAAGTAGCGGATCGAACAAACCGAAAGGCAACACCCTAGGGGGACGCTCCAAAGCGTCCCCCTTAGTGTTTTTGCGGCAAGACGAGCGCGCGCCGGAAAGGGACGACGCGGGACCAACTCAAATCGCTGAAGCCCGCGCAGGACGCGGCGATTGGCGATGCGCAACAAATGCGTAAGCTCGGCGCATAGGCTGGCGAGATGCCGTAGACTTTGGATGAAGAGAGTGACTGCAGGAGAACGATGACCCGCCGCCGCTGGATCGCCGAGCATTGGGACGAAGCAACTGCCACCATTGCCGGCGCGCAAGCCGAGCACCTGGCGCGCGTGCTCCGCGCGCAGCCCGGCATGGAGGCGGACGTCGTGGCCGGCGGCCGCGTTTTTCATGCCCAGGTGGCCGCGGTAACGCTGGCCGGGGAGAAAAGCGAAGTTCGCTTCAACCTCGTGGGGGAACTCCAAGCCGACCCCGCGCTGCCCGTTACTTTAGTGCTCGCGATCTACAAGTTCGATCGCATGGAGTGGGCGATTGAGAAGGCCACCGAGCTCGGCGTCGCTGCGATTGCCCCGGTGGTTGCGCGAAGAACCGAGAAGCACCTGGCCGAAGCAGCGGAGAGACGCGCCGAACGCTGGCGCCGCATTGTGAACGAAGCTTCACAGCAGGCGCGCCGCTCCGATGTGCCGGTGATTCACGATCCTGTCGCGCTGGCCACGCGCCTGCGGTCCGCTTCCACGTGCACGCGCATCGTGCTCGCCGAGCAGGAGCGAACGACTACACTGCGTCATGCGGTTGAAGAAGCGATGGACGCCGCCAATGAGGAGATGCCCGCGCTCGAAATCGCCATCGGTCCGGAAGGCGGATGGGCTCCCGCGGAAGATGCTCTCTTCGACGCCAACGGCTGGCGCGCCGCGTCGCTGGGCCCGCGCATCGTGCGCGCTGAGACTGCGGCCATCGCCGCGCTGGCGGTTGTTGCGTCGTGCTTGGAGTGATTTCGTTTCAGTGCGCAGTGAATCGGTTGCCAAGTGCCAGCCGCCTCGCGCCCTTGTGGAAAAAGCGGGACAAATTTCCATGCACGACTGCGACTCCCGAATCCCACGGCTTCGGTGCTTTTCCGCGCAGGGTGAGACCGTACGAACCCGCGTCTTCCCGGCATTTCACAGGTGCGCATAGTGCAGCAGCAAACCCGCGAGCGCCCCGCCAGCGAGGTCGCCAACAATGGGAATTGGCGCGTAGCGCCAGTTTGATCCGCCTTTGCCGGGAATCGGCAGCAGCGCGTGAACGATGCGCGGCCCGAGGTCGCGCGCCGGGTTAATCGCATATCCAGTCGTGCCGCCCAGCGAGAGCCCGATGCCCCATACCAGGCTGCCGACCAACCACGGTCCCAATCCGGCCGCCGGGCCGTTCATCGCCACACCATGCGAGAAAATCGCCCCCACCACGACTACCAGCACGGCCGTGCCCAGCATCTCGCTGAAGATGTTGGCCAGCGGGCTGCGTACCGCGCCATTGGTGCAGAATATGCCCAGCTTGGCTGCGGGGTCGGGTGTGAGCCGCCAGTGTGGCGCGTAGTGGAGGGTCACCAGCACCGCGCCGCTCATGGCGCCTAGCAACTGCGCGGACCAATAGACGAGCAACTGCGCATAGTTCCCGCTGCTCACCGCGGCGGCAAGCGTGATGGCCGGATTGATGTTCGCGCCCGGACTTCCGAACGCTTGCGCCACCATCACGCCGCACAGCACGCCGAGCGCCCAGCCCGTGGTGATCACCATCCAACCTGCATCCGCCGCATAGGACTTGCGGAGGGTTACGCCGGCGCACACGCCGTCGCCCAGAAGCACAAGAACCAACGTACCCATGAACTCCCCAAACCAGATAGAGTGCATCAAACCTTCCTTGTCGGGATTTGCGCGGCTGCTGGAGCGTCTTGACGCCGATCAGAGCGCAACCCGTCGATCAATTTGAGGAACCTAAGCATTCTGCACTGCCCGGCCCGCCCTCGCCAAGAGCTGAATTAAAAAGCGAGACGGCCCTGGCTAGCGGCTCACCAGGCGATCGAGAGGGCAAACTAGTAATGACGGCAAGCAGAATTCCGGAGGCGCCGATCACCGATGACTCGTGGCATCTTTGTCGGACTCTCGACCATTGACATTGTCTACGCCGTCGACGAGTTTCCCGGAGCGAACACGAAAGTCGAGGCGAGCAGTCAGGATGTTTTTGTGGGCGGGCCTGCCACGAACGTAGCGGTCGTCTTCGCGCACCTGGGAGGCAAGGCAACGCTGGTTACGGCAGTCGGGCTGAATGCCGTGGCTAACGTGGTCCGCGAGGAGCTCGAGAATTACTCGGTTCAACTCGTCGATTTGAATCCCGACTTTGAAGGGGTTCCAGCGCTCTCGTCAGTCAGCGTCGACAGCCACGGCAGCCGCAACGTAGTTTCGGCCAATGCAACGCGCATCACTACGCGGGCCGCGGAGGTTGACCAGAGTCTCTGCGAAGAGGCAAGCATCGTCCTGGTTGACGGCCACTACCCACAGGCATGCCAGGCGTGGGCCGCGGCTGCCCGCGCCCGAGGAACGCCGGTCGTGCTCGATGGGGGAAGCTGGAAGGACGGAACGGACGAACTTCTCAAAAGCGTGCACACCGCCATCTGCTCTGCCGATTTTCTGCCTCCGGGCTGCGGCTCCAAAGACGAGACAGTTCAGTTCCTGAAGAACTGCGGAGTCGCGAACATCGCAATCACAAACGGAGCTGAGCCAATCGAGTTTGCCTCGGGCCAATCCTCCGGAACCTTGAGCGTCCCGCAGGTCGATGTGGTCGACACCATGGGAGCTGGAGACATCCTTCACGGAGCCTATTGCTATTTCGCGTCCACGGGGCGCGGATTCATTGAATCTCTGGCAGAGGCGGTGAAGGTTGCGTCTGAATCCTGCCGCTATGCGGGAACGAGAGAATGGATGAGGCACTTGCCGCCGCTCCGACTTCCAGTCCAATGCCTAAGGCTTCAATTCGAACCTCTTGGAGTCCGCTCAATTGACGGGCCCTGAAGTGAGGTGCGCTGACGTTGGCCCGCACGCTAACGCAACGGAACGGCTGTAGGATGGGAAACGGCGGGGGAATTGGCGCATGCAAGCGAAAATGACAAAGCTCATCTGCTCGATGGTTGCATGGGCAGCCGTAACCGGAGCGTCGACTATGGCGCAACAGCCTCAGGTCCGGCACTGGGCCATCGTTGTCCACGGCGGCGCGGGCGACATCAACTGCGAAAAGCTGGGTCCTGAAGGGGATGAGGCCTATCGCGCCTCGCTCGCCAAGGTTGTACAGGCAGGCGCAACAGTACTTGATCACGGAGGCTCGTCGCTCGATGCTGTCGAAGCCGCCATCCGCGTTTTAGAGGACGATCCGCTCTTCAATGCCGGACGCGGAGCGGTCTTTGCTGCCGACGGCACGAACGAGATGGACGCGGCCATCATGGATGGCGCCACGCTCCGCGCAGGCGCTGTCGCCGACGTGACCCATACCCGCAATCCCATCAGCCTGGCCCGCGCGGTGATGGAAAAGACGCCATATGTGTTCCTCGTCGGCCCCGGCGCCGACGCGTTTTCAGTGCAGGCCGGTGTGGAGCAGGAAGACCTCGCCTACTTCTTCACGGAAAGCCGCTGGCAGTCGTTGGTCAAGCAGTTACAAAAGGAGGGCAAGCCCATTCCGCCGCGTCCGGCCGGTGCGCCACCGCCGGGCCAGGCTGTGCCGATGGCCCAATGGGAGGAGGCGGCTGACACACGCCGCTACGGTACCGTGGGCGTGGTGGCGCTCGACCGGCAGGGCAACATTGCCGCGGGTACTTCCACAGGCGGCTTGCAGGGCAAGATACCGGGCCGCGTGGGAGACTCGCCTCTTATCGGCGCCGGCACATACGCATCGAATCAATCCTGCGCCGTCTCGGGCACGGGAATTGGCGAGTACTTCATCCGCTACACGGTCGCCCGCGAGATCTGCGCCCTGGTTCAATACAAGGGACTCGCGCTGCAGCAGGCCGCCGACGAAGTCATCCACAAGCGGCTTGCTCCGATTCATGGCGACGGCGGCGTCATCGCCATCGCACCCGACGGCCAGCCTGCCTGGAGCTTCGACACTCCGGGTATGTTCCGCGCACGGCAGGTGGAAGGCGGTCAGGTTGAGGTGTACATCTACAACGACGAGCCGTGACCGTGGCCATAAGCCCGGACTGCGGCGAATCTGCCTGCTGCGAGGTCCATCCGAATAGACTGTCCCTATGGCGCTTGAATTCACAACTTCGCACATCAAAGACGCTGTCTCGCTCTTCCGCTACTACAAGCGGCTGGGCGAGCGCGCCATGGAGCAGGTCACCGATGAGCAACTGTTTACCGTCCTGGACCCGGAAGGCAACTCCATCGCGGTGATCGTGAAACATATGGCAGGCAATATGTGCTCGCGCTGGACCGATTTCCTGACCACCGACGGCGAGAAGCCAACCCGGGACCGCGACAGCGAATTCGTCGATCCGCCCGCCACGCGCAAAGACCTGCTGGCCGCGTGGGAGGACGGATGGAACCGTCTGTTCACGGCCCTCGAGCCGCTAACCGATGCCGACCTTGGGCGAGTCGTGACAATCCGCGGCGAAGCGCATTCCGTGATGCAGGCCATCAACCGGCAATTGGCGCACTACCCGCATCATGTAGGGCAGATTGTTCTGCTGGCGAAGCATTTCGCGTGTGACCACTGGCAATCGCTCAGCGTGCCGCGGAACCAGTCGGCCGAGTTCAACCGCAGAGTCGCAGCGCGAGAACTGAGCCAGCGCTGAAATCCCGCGCGGCGTAGCACGCCGCCGAGTCCCTGCGCGTCCCTGTAGAATGTTGCGCATGGAGACCGTTCAGTACAACTTGCCGCAAAGCCACATTCCGCAGGCGTGGTACAACATCGTTCCCGAATTGCCCAAGCCCGTGGCGCCGCCTTTGCATCCCGGCACGCTGCAGCCGATCGGCCCGGCCGATCTCGCGCCACTGTTTCCGATGGGCCTGATCCTTCAGGAAGTCAGCGCCGAGCACGAGATCGAGATTCCTGAAGAAGTGCGGCAGATCTACGCGCAGTGGCGTCCCTCGCCGCTGCTACGTGCGCGGCGGCTTGAGAAAGCGCTCGATACACCCGCGCGAATTTACTACAAATACGAAGGCGTCAGCCCCGCCGGCTCGCACAAGCTGAATACCGCGGTTGCCCAGGTGTATTACAACAAGCAGGAAGGCGTGAAGCACCTCGCTACGGAGACCGGCGCCGGCCAGTGGGGCTCCGCGCTGGCCATGGCTTGTGCCTTCCTCGGTCTTGACTGCAAGGTCTTCATGGTGCGCGTCAGCTACGATCAAAAACCCTATCGCCGCGCCCTCATGGAAGCCTTTGGCGCCTCGGTCACCGCCAGTCCCAGCACTGAGACCGAGTCAGGCCGCGCGATTCTCGCTGAGCATCCCCACTCTAACGGCTCCCTCGGCATTGCCATCTCTGAGGCTGTGGAAGTCGCTGCCAAGGATCCGAACACTAAATACGCGCTGGGCAGCGTATTGAATCACGTGCTGCTCCATCAGACTGTCATCGGACAGGAAGCGATCGAGCAGATGTCGCTGGCCGGTGATGACCCCGACGTCATCATTGGCTGCACCGGTGGCGGATCGAACTTTTCCGGTCTGGTGATGCCCTACTTGGGGCGCAAGCTCAGGGGAAAGTGCCGCGCGCGCGTTGTAGCGGTTGAACCCGCCGCCTGTCCCAGCCTCACCAAGGGCCGCTACGCTTACGACTTCGGCGACACCGGCCATCTGACGCCGCTGGTGAAGATGCACACTCTCGGCAGCACCTTTGTGCCTCCAGGCATTCACGCAGGTGGGCTGCGCTATCACGGCATGGCGCCGCTGGTCTCCCACGTCATCGATCTTGGCCTGGCCGAGGCCACAACCGTGCAGCAGTTGGACGCGTTCGCTGCCGGCATTCAGTTTGCGCGCGCCGAGGGCATCGTGCCTGCACCAGAGGCCAACCACGCCATTGCTGAAGCCATTCGCCAGGCCCTCGAAGCCAAAGCAGAAGGCAAGCCGCGCACCATTCTCTTCAACCTCAGCGGACATGGTCACTTTGACATGCAGTCCTACATCGACTATCAGGCGGGTAAACTGGAGAACTACGACTATCCGGCGGAGGAGATCGCCATGGCGCTTGCGGGTCTTCCCGCAGTTCCGTGAGCTGGTTGATTCCATTTTTGGTTCGAGCGGCGTCTGATTCGTGTCGCGATTTATTCTGCCGGCTTGTCCAGGCGCGGAAATGCGCTGAAGATAGCAGAGGCCGAATTCCCGGTATGCAATACAACAGAAGGCAATCAACCCAGGAGGCTGTGATTCGGATGAAAATTTGGATGCAAGGCGCGTTCGTGGCGGTCGCGGCGGCTGCACTGTGCGGCGCAACGGCCCAAGCGCAGACCGATGTGGCGTTGAGCGGCTACGGGACCTTCACCAGCAGCAGCAGCGGATTTGGCACGCAGCAGACGCCATCAAACTCCGCGGGCGGTCTAGTGGAGTTGCGCCATATCGTCAATCCACTTGTTGGATACGAGTTTGACGTCTCATTCAATCCGGCCAACCAGGCCTATGCTCCCAAGACCGGGAACTGCGGCTTCGTTTGCGGAGAGCCGCCGCTCTCGGTTTCAGGCAAGGCGACGCAATTCGGCGTGAACTGGGTGGTTTCTATGAAGTCGGGGAAGCTGAGGCCATTTGCTCTGGGCGGCGTCGGCTTGATGATCACCGTACCCGGAAACAGTCCATATGCAGTCAACACGGTTGTCAGACCCGTCTTCGTCTATGGCGGCGGCGTGGATTGGACCTTTGCTCCGCACTTTGGCCTTCGCTTGCAGGCCCGCGGCAACATGAGCAAGGCGCCCAATCTCTCCGACCTCTATACCTCGACCACCGTATACTCCCAAATCTACGAGCCCATGGCCGGCGTGTTTTACCGGTTCTAGTGCATCTTCGCCGGCGCCACAAGTCGAAACTTTGTTTCCTATCTGTCGCGCTCTCGCGCGGATACGGGCGGAGCTCGCTCGTAAGATCCAGCTTGCCGTGCTTCGCCACTAGCCACCTGCGCCAAATTTCCGCATCCAAAGCAATGTGAGCAACAGAGTGCCGAAAGTCCGGCACGCAGCTCACGCAGAATGAATGCCGGAGGCAATCATGCATGCGAAGAAATGGTTGATGATCGCTTTTATCCTGCCTGGGGTAGCCGCGTTGAGTGGCGCGGCCGCCTATGCGCAGACCGACATCGGCGCAAGCCTCTACGGAACGTTTAGTGGCGCAACAAGTGGCAACGGCGTCCAGGAAAGCCCATCGAACTCCGCAGGTGGACTGTTCGAGCTGCGCCACATCAGCAACCCGCTCGTCGGCTATGAAGCCACCTACGCGTTCAACCGCGCCAACCAGGTGTACACCCTCTATCCAGTGCCGTACTGCCCCGTCAACGTGTGCAGCTCCCCGACGGCTGCCGCGGTCTCGGCCAACGCGCACGAGATCACCGGCGACTGGCTGATCTCGGTCCACGTCGCGAATCTCAGGCCATTCGCGCTGGCCGGTATGGGTCTCTTGTTGAATGAGCCCACGAGCGGGCAGAGCAATAGTACGAGCTCCAACAAACCGGTCTTTGTCTATGGCGCCGGACTGGATTGGGGTCTGCTGCCTCACCTCGGTTTGCGCTTCCAGTACCGCGGCAACGTCTACAAGGCACCCGATATTGCCAAAGCCTTTGGCTCAACCGGCGCCTTTGCCCATACAGCGGAGCCGATGATCGGGGTCTACCTTCGGCTTTGACCGGCTTTGACCCTGTGCGCACAACCAATGCGGAAGAGTTCGTGGGCGCGGCCGCTATCTCGACGCCCGGTTCCGCCTCTGCGGCTCCGTGCTCACTGTGATACCGTTGCAATACGGTGTCCCTGTGCCGGGGTGGGCTCCCCGCATCCAGCGCCAAGGGCCGGCGGTGGGCGGTAAGTGATTGTGATACTTAGACATCGGGGGCGGCGGATCGAAGCAAACGAATGCAGCAGCAGCCGGAATCGTCATCGTCTACGCTCACTGTGAGCCCGGCTCCACTGCCTGGGACGGCGTTGGATCCTGCATCCGGCTCCGCGCCCGCGCCGCAAGCCGCCGCGCCCACGGCGCATCGGATTCCCCGGTGGCTCGAGCGCGTGGAATTGTTTTTGCGCGTCATGCTACGCATGTACATCGGATTAGCCATCTGCTACGCGCCATGGTCGCACACGTTCTGGGACCAGAATCCGCTGTTTCTGCAGTTCTCCACGCTCGCTGACTTTGCCGCCAACGGTGCCGTGCGCGGCATCGTCTCGGGGCTCGGTCTTTTGAATCTTTGGATTGCGTTTCAGGACGCCATTCGTCATCGGGATGGATGAGTTATGAAGGACAAGGAGAAGCAACGAGGCCCATCCTCTGCCACAGGTACGAACAAGAAGGGAGCATTGCGTACCTCCGTGAACCACACCGGCTCCGGCGCCGGCTGTCGCTCGACAGCCGTTTCCGAAACCGTTGCCCGTGCAGTGATTCCGGGCAATGGAGCGCCGCCACCACTGGAGCGCGCGCCGCTGGCTTACGAGAATTCGGGATTTCTGAACAGTGCCGACGGCCGTCTGATCCGGATCGTGTCGGAGTTTCTCGAGCCTCTGGCCAGATTCCGCCGCGAACAGATTCAGGACACAGTTGTTTTCTTTGGCTCGGCGCGCTTCCGCGGGCGCGAAGAAGCCGATCATGCCTTGGAGCTTCTGGAGAACACCGGCTCTACGCGTCCGGCTCCCAGTGAGGAGCAACCTGCGAAGGCCATAGAGATCGCGGCGGGCAAAGCGTCGGAGCTGCAGCGCAAGCGCGCCGTGGCCGCGGTGGAGATGGCCCGCTACTATGAGGACGCGCGGCGCCTTTCGCAACTCCTCACACAGTGGGCCAAGACAATCCCCTCGCGCAAGCATCGTTTTGTGGTCACGTCGGGCGGTGGCCCCGGCATCATGGAGGCGGCCAATCGCGGCGCTTACGAGGCCGGCGGCAAAACCATCGGCATGAATATCCTTCTGCCCTTCGAGCAGAGGCCGAATTCCTACATCACGCCTTCGCTCAACTTCGAGTTTCACTACTTCTTCATGCGCAAGCTTTGGTTCGCCTACCTCGCTAAGGCCCTGGTTGTCTTTCCAGGCGGCTTCGGCACGCTCGACGAGATGTTTGAGATCCTCACTCTCACCCAGACCCAGAAACTGACCAAGAAAGTCACGGTGCTCATCTATGGTCCGGAGTACTGGAAGAAGGTGTTCAACCTCGAAGCGTTGGTGGATACCGGCGCCATCTCTCCCAAGGATCTCGAGCTGTTCCAGTATGCGAATTCACCGGAACAGGCTTTCGAACTGCTGCGTCAGGGCCTGACGGAGAACTACCTTGCAGGCGAGGCGGCCTCAACTTCGGGTGCGCGTCCTGAGAACGAGAAGCTAGTGCACGACGAAGATCTGATGGCCGGATGGAACGTGGACGATTTTCTTGGCCCCGAGTTCGCCAAGGCCCGGAAATGAAGAACGCCGGCGAGGACCGGCGAATAAGCACTGCATCGTTCGACGCGCAGATTTATGTGAAACGGCGCTTTCGACGTTCGATTTTGCCTTCGATTTGCCGTTTCACCGAAAGTTCACGGGAATCCTTCAACCTGAGAGGCAGTTTGGACCGTGAGATGCAGTTCATTCGAAAGAACCGGAGTAACGTGAGTCCGTGCTCGCAGCCATCGTACAAATCGGACTTACGGAAATCACCGGGCTTCTACCGATGAATCTCGGTCTTTTGGTAACTTCTTTGATTCCATTTCAGGCTCAATTGAACGGCATTTCGCGCGGTCTTAACCGGAGATTCACGGCCGAGAAGGGATACTGACTGTGGAAATCCTGAAGTATCGAGGAGCGGAAATGCCTCGTTCAACCATTTCGTATCTCTGGCGCGACAAAAATGCCCCCAAGGGTTTTCGGACCGGTGTTTCGCTGCACAGTCACACCAACCAATCGCGCGAGACCCTGGATTTCCTGGCCAACTTTGGCAACCAGTACCCGGTGATGCGCCCACTGTTGTCGCGGTTGGAACGGCGCGCCGAGCAGATGCAGGGTATCCGCGTCGACTACGCAGCCAGCTACTGGACGCCGCCCATGACACCCAAGTTGGCCTTCGATCTGGAGATGCGGCAGATCGAGAAGCTCGACCTGACGCCGATGGTCTCCATTACCGACCACGACAACATCAAGGCGCCCATGCTTCTGCGCACGGTGCCCAGCGCGCGCCAAATTCCGGTTTCGGTAGAGTGGAGCGCGCCCTACGGCGGCGCGCAGTCCTTCCATCTCGGCGTGCACAACCTGCCCAGCGCTCGCGCGGCAGAGTGGATGGCGGCGCTCGAGGAGTTTACCGCTCACCCCAGCGATGCGCGGCTGACCGAGATTCTGGTCGCCCTTCATGACGAGCCCAACGTGCTGGTGATCTTCAACCACCCCCTGTGGGACCTTTATTTGATCGGCAAGGAAAAGCATCAATTCCTCGTCAACGAGTTTCTGCAGAAGAACGGCGCGTTTCTTCACGCGCTGGAGTTGAACGGACTGCGCCACTGGGACGAGAACCGCGCGGTGCGGCGCCTGGCGGAAAAGTGGAACATGCTGCTTGTTGCCGGCGGCGACCGTCACGGCGTGGAGCCGAATGCCAATATCAATCTGACCAACGCGTCGAGCTTCACCGAGTTTGTGCACGAGGTGCGCCGGGAGAAGAGGAGCAACGTGCTCTTCCTGCCGCAATACGCCGAGCCCTGGAAGCACCGCATCCTGCAATCGACGATCGACGTTGTGCGCCACTATCCCGAGTTCCCGCAAGGCTCGCGCACGTGGGATGATCGGGTTTTCCATCCCGACGCCGATGGTGTTGTGAGGCCGCTAAGCGAACTCTGGCCTCATGGGACTGCGCCGCGCCTTATCAGCGCGGGGATTGCGCTGGTGCAGCTGATGGGGCAGGGGCTCGTGGCCGGCGGATTGCGCATGGCCTGGAGCGAATCGAACGAACTGCGCCTCGCCCTGGGTGAGCACGAATTCTAACGGAGAGCAGCAGAGCTAGCGGAGCTGGCGTGGATAGCGGAGCCAGCAAAGACAGATCCGTCGCTTGTACTGACTCCGCTAGCTCCGTTGACCCCACTCGATCGGCTCGCGAGATGACCGCTCTGGCGCCGCGCGTCGCGTACTTCCCTGACTCGTTCCACGAAGTGAACGGAGTCGCCCATACCAGCCGCCAATTTGAGGCCTTTGCCCGGCGGCGCAATCTTCCCTTCCTGTGCGTGCGCGCCGGGGCGCACTCCGGGCCCCGCACTCAGCCTGTCATCGAAGACGGCAGCGTGTGGACCCTTGAGCTGCCGCGCGGCTTTCTGTCCTTTGCTCTGGAAAAGGATCTGCGCTTCGATCCCGCGTTTCTGCGGCACATTCCTCTCATCAGCGAAGTTCTGGAACGATTCCAGCCCGATTTGATTCACATCACCGGCCCCAGCGAGGTCGGCTTGTTGGGAGCGGGGTTGGCGCACCATCTGCACCTGCCGCTCGCCGCCAGTTGGCACACCAACGTCCACGAGTATGCCGCGCGGCGCGCGAATTGGTTCCTGCGCCTGCTACCCAAGCGCCAATCCGCCGCCACCGGACAGAAGATCGAGGACCTGGCGATGGCGACCGCGGCGAG
The DNA here is from genome assembly GCA_963836525.1 of uncultured Acidobacteriaceae bacterium. GTDB lineage: Bacteria > Acidobacteriota > Terriglobia > Terriglobales > Acidobacteriaceae > Telmatobacter. The sequence continues at coordinate 178,438 of CAWIJW010000003.1, read as the reverse complement.
ATTCTACTCCGCGGCACAGGTGCTTTTCGCGCCCAATCCCAAACTGTGTGCTCTCCTCGAGCGCGCCACCGGCCGCCCCTGCCATCTGATGCCGCGGGGTGTGGACGCAGAACTGTTCCACCCCGCTAAGCGCGCACGCAATCCGCAAGACCGCGATCGTATCCTTGGGTTCGTCGGCCGCCTGTCTATCGAGAAGAGCATCAGCCTCCTTGTGCAGATTCAGCAGGAACTCGATCGCATGGGCGTGATGAAAGTCCGCTTTCTCATCGTGGGCCACGGCGGCGACGAGGCCTGGCTGCGCGAGCGCATGCCGCGGGCGGGGTTCACTGGCGTCCTGCGCGGAGAAGCGCTTGCAACCGCCTACGCCAACATGGACCTCTTCGTCTTTCCCTCGCACACTGACACCTTTGGCAACGTCGTACTCGAAGCTCTGGCCAGCGGCGTGCCCGCCATCGTCACTCCCGACGGCGGCCCGCGCACCATCGTCCGCGACGGTGAAACCGGCCGTATCGTGCCGGACGATCAATTCACCGCAGCCATCGCAGGCTTGCTCGCCGAGCCCGCACGCCTGGCCCAAATGCGCCGGGCCGCGCGCGCCTACGCTCTCACCGCCAGTTGGGACTCGGTGTTCGAAGGCATCTATGCGGCATACGAGAATCTGGCTCCTTCGGTGAATCGCATCTCTGCCGCGGATTGAGGCTAAGCCGAAAACAGAGAAAAAGGGAACCGCGTTGCGCGAGCACGAGGCAACCGTGTCTTGGAGTATCTCGGTATGGAGCGATCGTTCCTCCGGCGCGTTCTGGTGGTGCTGCTGTTTGCGGCATTGCTCGCCCCTGTGCTGGAGGCATTCGACCGATGGGATTCGACGCCCGGGCCTAGCCGGGGACACGGAGTTCCATTTGGCCGCGTTGGCGATTGCCGCCGGCCTCCTCGCGACGGTGGCCGTCGTCGCCGTTCGCAGCAGAGTCTTATTCGCTCTTTTCCTGTACCTGCGGCCGCGCGTCGTGGGCGCGGCAAATCGTACGATGACCCCGCTGCCGTTCTTCTCCGGTAGTTCCCCGCCAGACATCCCTCTTCGAATCTGATTCCGTTGGCTTGCTACCGCAATTGCCGCTGAGGCGTGGCGTGCACGCTGTCGTGCGTGCGCCGCTCTCGCTGCTTCTTCCAGGCGAGCAAACAGAATCGATAGACCATTGATCAGAATTCGGAAGATCAAATTTGCGTCGTGGACGCGGGTGGCGTGCATCTGGCTGCTGGCGGGTGCTGCAATCGTCGCGATGGGCCAGACTCCTGCCTCGAAAAACGTTCCGCCCGCGCCGGCGCAGACAGCGGCGAACGGTCCCCTGCCGGAATACATTGAGGAGTTCTTTCTATCCGAGGCGGTCTGAAGCGAGGAGCGTGGCGAGCTGCAGTTGACCATAAACGGCATGGCGTTTCAGGGCTGTGGCACCGCAATGGATGGCAAATCCGCGGGTTTCGACATGGAGTATGGCATTACCGGGCGCTTGCAATTCGGTCTCGAAGCTCCCTACGGCATTCAATCCACCCTTACGAGCGAGATTCCGGTGAGTTGGGGTACGGCCGACGGGAGTCTCCTCTACCAGTTCATCCCCGGCAACCATCCCTTCGCGCTCAGCGGGGCGATGGGCGTGAACACGCCGCTGACGTCCCGAGAGAATCTCAGCTACGAGCCCGAGCTGCTGATCGCAAAAGCACTCGGCACACTGCAGATTCACACCAGCGTGATTCCCGAGCTGGGCGGCAACGATACAGCCCTCGAGTACAACGTTGCCGCCGTGCTGCCCCTCACGCATCATTGGATTCCGACTCTGGAATTCAATGGCCGCCGAAATTCGGACCTGAACAGCTCCTACGTCACACCAGGAATCTACAAGCACCTGCCCCACCGGCTCGAAATGGGAGTCGCGGTGCCGATGGGCATGGGCCGCTACAGCAGTCCGGTGGACGCCGTCTTCAATATGACCTGGGAGATTGGCGGGGACAAGGATGATTGAGGTTTAGTTGGGCTACGAAGGAACGAGCGCTCCGGTCCGCACGTCAACCGCAAACGGCTTTTCGCGATCGCTCCTCATCTCCCAACCCGCTCCGCGCAACACGGCGCCGTCGACACCGGTAATCGTCATGCCTTCATCCGAGAGCTTCGCGGACTCCCATGCTTGGCCCCAGTGGCCCCACGCGAGAATTGAATGATGACCGAGGAACAGCAGCAGACTCTCCGCAACGACTGGCCGAATCTCCAGCACTGGCCGGTAAGGAATCATCGTGAACCGTTCCGGCTCCTTGGTGTCGATGAGGTACGCATACCCTCCGGCAACTGCGCAAATTTGTTCTGGCTTCGGAGCCGACCACACCCCGTTGGGAACGGCGGGATCGCGAAACCCAAGCGCGCAGGTAGCGAGGAATTGCAGCGCATCGGGCGCATCGGGCCGGATCAGAACCTCCAGTGCGCCGCGCTCCACTTCCTCGACCGCCCGCGGATACACGAAGTGGCGCTCGGGCAGAATCAACGGCCGCGCCGCAAGCACCTCGGCTTGCCAGCGATGCGGGAAGCTGAGGTCGATAGTCGGCCTGGACGCCGGAGTCACGGCTGCGCCTTGTACTTTAGAATCCAGCGCAGTTGTTCCTTGGTATCAGGCACTACGCAGCCCCGCGCTGCCTGAATGGCTGCCACGGCAGCCTTCGCCTTCCAGCCCAGATGAATGAGCGTGCAGGCCGCGGTTACTGTAGACCTGCCGATGCTTCCCCGGCAGTGCACGCCGATCCGCTCCCCGGCGCGAAGACGATCTGCTAAGCCCGCCACGAAGGCCCGGAAAGTATCCACATCAGCCGGCACATGGACGTCGAGAATCGGGTAGGAGAGGAAGCGCATCCCCACCTGCTCGGCGATCGACCCTTCGTCACGAAGGCCAAGCCAAAGAGCCTCGCTCGGGTCGAGCAGCGAGACGAGAGTTTCCACACCGCTTTCCTTGATGTGCGACAGGTCGTCCTTGAGCAAGTCGTCGCCGCGCGGCCGCAGCACAATGGCCAAGGCCACAGGTGGAGTGCCTTCGATCCAGAGAACGTCGTCCAAGTAATCAAGCTCCCACAAACCGCTCAACGCGCTCGCGCACGCTCGGAATCCGAAGCCCAAAGCTCGCGTCGTGTTCAATCAGCAGCAACAGCATGTCGAACCTCGGCGCGGTTCCTGCGCCGCCCACCTGCATCATCCCCTTGGGCAATGGAGCAAACGGGACACGAGCGTTTGAGGCCGGCATGACAGTTTTGATGATAGACGGTCAGCGCCGGGCAATTCTTTCCGTGGCCCACAAGCAACATTGGCGCACCAACGGGAGATCGACACCATCGCGAAGGGCCCGCTTCCCGTAACATCCATCACAACAACGGCGCTGCGGGAAAGACCTTGCCAAAGATGCGAAAATAGCTATAGCGTCCGGCAACCGTTACACAGACGTCCGGCGCGAGGGGCCTCTCGAAGATGTTGCGCGTCCTGTCGACTCATCTGTTCCTGAACCATCGCTTGCACCCAGGCCTGCTTGAGCTAGCAGAGCGCTCCGGCGCGCAAGCAGTGGAGCTCTTCGCCGCGCGCCAGCACTTCGACTACACCAGCCGCGAGCACGTGACGGAGCTTGCCGAGTGGTTCCGTTCGAACGCGCTTGAGCCCTTCTCCATGCACGCCCCGCTCTTTCCTGACCGGGAGATGGGCCGCGCCGGCGCCCCGGGGGTGAACGTGTTGCACCCCGAGAAAAGCCGCCGCATCGACGCCATGGACGAGATCAAACGGGCGCTGGAATCTGCCGAGCACATCCCACTGCGCAATCTCGTGGTGCATCTTGGCGAGCGAGACGACACCTGGTCGCCACGCACCATTGAGTTTGGACTGACCGCTCTCGAACACCTGGGCGCGTTCGCCCGCCCGCTCGGCGTCCGCCTGCTCGTCGAAAACCTGCTCAGCGAGGCCACCACCCCCGAACACCTGGCCCTCATCCTCGAAATGGGCCACCTGGACAATGTCGGCGTCTGCCTCGACGTTGGCCACGCGAACATCACTGTCGGAGCGGCGGAGGCGATCAGTACCCTGGGCAATCGCATCGCCTCGGTTCATGTTCACGACAACCACGGCGAGAAAGACGAGCATTTGTGGCCCAGCGACGGTTCTATCGACTGGCCGGCCACGGTAAAGGCCCTCAAAGCGCTTGCGTCGCCACCTGCGACGGTTCTCGAGATCAGCTACACATTACCCGACGCTCCCACCGCAGTGCCTTCACGAATCAAACAGGCATTCGCGTTGTTTGCATAGGCGCTCCGGTTGGCGGGAGTGCTTCGAGGCGGAATACTACGGCAAATCGGACATCCGAATCGGCGTTCGAAGCGGTGGTTTGCATCGCGTCGACAGCAGACTGAAGCGGGAACAACTTGTCGTGCGCGCCTGAACAAGTATGGTCGCGCGTTGTGACGACGCCAGCCCATCGCCTGCAGCCGTGACAACAAAGCTGAAGTAACCGCTGGCTGCTCCCGAGGATGCTGTCAACGTCACCGTCACGTGATGGGTGCTCACACTTGCAGCGGGCGCGAGGGGATTCGCAGACCACGAAGCCGCCACGCCGGCAGGCAAGCCGCTGACAGAAAAACTGAGGTTTCCTGAGAACGATCCTCCGGTGGCGGCTGTGAACCCGAGCGACGCCGAGCCACCCTGGGGTACGGTGACGGATTGAGCCAACGCTGTCAGCGAGAGCGTTGGCGGCTCGGTCTCCGCGCCCCACGCGCTCACCAGCAATGCTCCGTCGACCGATCCCAACCCGGTAGCGAGGTTGTAGGCCGCGCCATTCGCGGCGAACCCCGCCACGCCCGGCACGCTGTTGTTCCCTGAAGGCGTGGGCTGAAATGGATTCCTTGCCGAGTTGACCAGCGGGTACAATGCGGGATTGGCATTCCCCTGCGCCGCGCCGTGCTTGCTATCGACCACCAGCGCCATCACGCCGGCAAACGACGGGGCCGCCACCGAGGTTCCGGAGACAATCCAGTACGAATCGTCTTGGACCATGAAGTAGCCGTCGTGATTGGCCGCCGCCAGCGCCACATCCGGCACTGCCCTCATCCCGTTTGCAACGCCCGCGCCGTTCACATCCGCTTGCCAGGCCGGCTGCACGTACACCACGCTCACACCCCCACCTGACGCCCACAATCCCCTGCCGTCGGCCAGCGCGCTCTCGTTCCATACTTCCTCGGGAATGTAGCCGAGCGCCGAGGTGTAAGCCGGCGAGTTGGCCGCGGACCAGTACTGCGCAGGATTTGTTCCCTCGCTGAACTCCGTTCCCCCCACGCAGGTGGAATAGGGTGAGCTGCACAGTCCATTGATGGCGGTGGCCGATCCTGCCGTGTTCGTGGCGGCCGAGCAGCCGGCCGCACCCGCATCTCCCGAGGCCACAAAGACACTCATCCCCTGGCTCGCCGCCTGTTCCCACAAGCTGTTGTAGAAAGCCAGCTCCGCCGCGCCCATTTCCTGCTCGCAACTGCCATAGCTCAGGCTGACTACCGGCGCGGTGGCGTGATTCACGATGTAGGCGGCTGCCAGATCGACGCCGTCGGTTGTCGCTGTAGAGGCTGCAACAACCAGGTTCACGGCCGCCGCCGGCGCGACGGCGCCGCTCCACTCCGCATCCAGCGTCGATTCGTCCCGATCGTTCGCCACCAATCCGGGATCGTGCCCGACGAGAATCACCGTGGGATCGGCTGGAGCCAGACCGGCCATGGAGCGGAACGCCTCCACATCGCTCAGCTTGATATTGCTCCGCGCGGCGATGGCGATCGAGCTGCCTGCTCCATTGGTTCCGGCGGCGTAGAGAGGATTGAGATCGTAGATGGTGGCAAAGTCCGCCGGGAAGAGGTAGTGCGTGCTGCCTGCCGTAAATTCCGGCTGCGCGGCGACTTCTGTCTGCGTCTTGATCTGGGATCTGCGCCGGAAGTCGTGCAGCGAAACCACCCCGGCCATTACGTCAGCCAGCGCGGCGGGAATCTGCGGATCCGCGGCATTGGCGACATGCGCGGCTCCGTCCACTCGATAGTTGCGCAACTCCGTGTGAAAGGAATCGAACACCTGGCCGGCAGTTCCGGAAAACACCATCAATCTTCGACCGGCCGGAATCTCCTCCACCGTAAACCCGTGCGCTGCGAGCCACGCCGTCAACTGTGCCAGCTCGGGATCGTCAACGCCAAACCGCGCACCAAATTCGGCGGGCGTGAGCCATTGATGATAGAGAGGCGAGTGGGGATTCTGCTGCTCCTCGACCAACTCGTCGAGTGCCTCTTGCCGTGCCTGCGAAGGCTTGAGTAGCAGCATCATGCGGTCGAGCCGGGTGGCTGGATTGACTGCGCCCTGGTCGAACTGCGCCCGCGCCAGCGGGTGCACATTGCCTTCGAGGGTCACGACACGCGCTTCGTTCACGGGGCTTGCATCGCCGGCGATGGGAATCGGTGGGCGATTGGCGGGAGCTTCGATGCGTGCATCTCCGGCGCAGCCCGCAATCAGCATCGCGGCGGCAAGAGATGAGGCGGCTCTTATGCGTTGGCGCATTCCAGTGGCTCGAACAGGCGCTGGCCGGCGGCAGCCTCACGTGAGCTGCGTGCGATCTTTGCCTTTCCACATCTATCGGCGCGGAACGGCGGAGTCTGAGAGGCTAATCGTTGGAGTCTGAGGAAACGCGACTTACGAATGTACTCAGAGAAATCTCATGATGAGCGAGGGAAAGGTTGACGCCGGAGTTGGATGAAAGCCCGCGACTCAACAGATGCGCGGCAATTGCTCGCCGATCATGGTGGGAATAACGCGGTTAGCGCCCATGGCGGTGCGCGCGACCAGCATGCGCTTGTGTTCCGCGGTGACGCGGCCGATGCGCGCGGCGTCTTTGCCGAGCGGGTGGGCGCGCAGGACGGTAAGCACGCGATCGGCGGCCTCGGGCGCGACGAAGAAGACCGCCTTGCCCTCATTGGCCACGTAGACCGGGTCGAGGCCAAGCAGATCGCACGCCGATTGCACCTCGGGCCGAACGGGCACGCTGGCTTCGTCGATCACAATGCCGACATCGGAGGCCAGAGCAATCTCATTGAGCGTGGAGGCGAGGCCGCCGCGCGTAGGATCGCGCATGGCGTGCACCGCCGCGCCCACCGCATCGAGAACCTCGGCAATCATGCCGTTCAGCGCCGCGCAATCGGAGCGGATGGGGCTCTCAAACTCAAGGCCCTCGCGCACGCTCATAATGGCCATGCCGTGATCGCCGATGGTTCCGGAGACGATGACCGCATCGCCGGGCTGCGCGCGATGCGGACCCACCTGAATGCCTGAGCGCAGCGCGCCTACGCCAGCCGTAGTGATGTAGCAGCCGTCGCCATGCCCGCGCTCAACTACTTTTGTGTCGCCGGTGACAATTTGCACCCGTGCTGTCGCGGCGGCTTTGGCCATCGCATCCACGATGGCGGCGAGTTGGGCGAGCGAGAAGCCTTCCTCCAGGATGAAGCTCGCGCTGAGGAATTTCGGCTCCGCGCCGGAGACGGCCAAGTCGTTGACCGTTCCGTTCACGGCCAGCTCGCCGATCGATCCGCCGGGAAAGAACAATGGCTGCACGACGAACGAATCCGTGCTGAGCGCCAGGCGCGCGTCGGCCGCTTCGAGCACTGCGGCGTCGCCCAGGTTTTCGAGAGTGGGATTGCGGAAGGCGGGCAGAAAGAGGTGCTCGACGAGCTCGTTGCCCAGTTTGCCGCCGCCGCCGTGGGCCATCACGATGGTGGGGTAGTCGGCCAGCGGCAGCGGACAGCTCCAGTTGGAGAAGTCGGGCGCCGCGGCCTTGGCGTCGTCAGCCATGCGCCGCTCCGCTTAGCGCAGAGCCTGCGCCGGCGAGCTCTTCGGCGGAGAGGAAGCGGCCGTAGTTGTAGTAGGCTGCGCAGGCGCCTTCGCTGGAGACCATGGTGGCGCCGAGTGGATGACGGGGGGTGCATTCTTTTCCGAAGGCCGCGCACTCGGCGGGCTTGATGGCCCCGCGCAGCACGTCGCCCGAACGGCAGAGCGGCGACTCCTGCGTGTGAATGCCGGTGATGTGGAAACGCTCTTCGGCGTCGAACTCGCGGTAGTCCGCATTGAGGCGCCAGCCGCTCTTCGGGATCACGCCGATGCCGCGCCAGGCGCGATCGGTGACCTCGAAGACCTCGCTCAGCAGCTTTTGCGCTGCGCGGTTGCCCTCAAACGTGACTACTCGGCTGTAGGCGTTCTCCACCTCGTGACGGCCGGATTCGAGCTGGACGATTGCGCGGCGAATGCCATCGAGCAGATCGAGCGGCTCAAAGCCGGTGACCACAATCGGTACGCGGAATCTTTCGGCAAGCGGCGGGTACTCCCAATAGCCCATCACGCTGCAGACGTGGCCCGCGGCGAGAAAGGCGTCGATCTTGTTGCCGGGTGACTGAAGAATCGCTTCAATCGCAGGCGGGACGAGGACGTGCGACACCAGCAGCGAGAAATTCTTCAGGCCACGGCGCTTGGCCAGGTGCACGCTCATGGCATTGGCCGGAGCGGTGGTCTCAAAGCCCACTCCGAAGAAGACCACCTGCTTCAAGGGATTCTTGACCGCCAGCTCGACTGCGTCGAGCGGCGAATAGACGACGCGGACATCGCCGCCGCGGCCCTTGACCTGGAAGAGGTCGCCTTCAGTGCCGGGAACGCGCAGCATGTCGCCGAAGGAGCAGAAGATGACGCCGGGCTGCGCGGCGATGGCAAGGGCCTTGTCGATGAGTTCGAGCGGCGTGACGCAGACGGGACAGCCGGGGCCGTGAATCATTTCGACTCTAGCTTGGGGGCCCTGCGGCAGCATCTGGTCGATGCCGTTCTTGATGATGGAGTGGGTTTGGCCGCCGCAGACTTCCATGATTTTCCACGGGCGGGTGGTGATTTGAGCGATCTCGCGGGCCAGCGCCCGAGCGATCTCGCCATTGCGAAACTCAGTGAGGTACTTCATTGGTACCCGGAACTGTCTTGCCCGCTCGACGGGTCGCAGCTTCCATCAGGGCAAGGGGACTGCGGCCGTTTGGCCGCGCGCGCGAAGGCATCTTCCTCGCCGGCCAGCTCCTCGTCGAGGACGCCAAGGGCGCGGAAGTCGGCAAGCGTCTGCTCGGCGGTCTCTTCGTCGATCTTGGAGATGGCAAAGCCGACGTGGACAATGGTGTAGTCGCCGACGCCGACCTCAGGCACGTAGTCGAGGCAGACGTTCTTGACCACGCCGCCGAAGTTGACCCGGCCGATGCGGATCATGCCGTCGGTGGTAATCTCTTCCACTTTTCCCGGTATCGCCAGACACATAGCACCTTCTTATACCTCACTGGGGCGGTGGTCAAATGTGATCTGAATCACCCGGGGGCAATCTTTGGCGATTTGGCCAACTCTGCGGGAGTGGAGATTCGCTACGCTGCCCCTGCCCATTGAAAAAGGCGGTAGTTGACGACAAAAGGGGCGGTTTTGGCGACGTTTGACGACGATTCGCGACGAAAATCGCCGCGGTTTTTGGCCTTTTGGGACAGGCCTTTGTTGATTCTGAACAGCTTAGACGGAAGAGCTGGCCGTTTTTATACCCCCTGGGGTATCGGGGGGGTGGGTATTCGTTTTTTGAGGCTCTACGGATCGTAGGCTGGAAGGCGTTGAGGGAGCCCTTCTGGCCTGCGTGTCCATCATGGAACCATTGTGCGACAAACGGGTGAAATAGTCTGCAAATTTAAGTTGTTATTTTGCTACAAGTTGCGGCGAGAAGGACTTGCGCGCGGTGTGCAGGGAACGAGGCAAGCTAGTGATCACCTCAGCGGGTCAGCGAGTCAGCAAGCGAGTGAGAGCGGGGCTCAAACGTCAGTCGGAGAGGATCAGCTCGCCGGGGACGATGGGACGGGTGCGAGGGAGCACGCCGCGCGAGGCCGCGAAGCCCATCACGGCCAGTACCGCCACGAACGCAATGAGCTTAATGAGGTTGCCGGTGAGCGTTTCGGGAAGCGTCTTCCAGAGGACGAGCACGACGGTTTGCGCAGCGGTGACGGCCCAGACCGAACCGTAGAAGTAGCGGCGCTCGGTGCCTTCGCCCTTGGTGGAGGGCCCGACGCGGGGCAGCTTACCCAGGATTCCGAGCAGCAGGATGAAGGCGCAAAGCGGCGAGTAGGCGTAGTAGTAAATCTGCTTGAGGTGCCAGACGCCAGTCATGGCGACAAGCACGAGCCCAGTCATGTTGAGCAGGGCGAAGTTGAGGATGGCATTCCAGGCGAAGGTGTAGCAAACGCGCCGGTAGAGCGGGTTCGGCTTGTCCTCGTCGAAGCGAAGGATGTAGGGCCGATGCTCGCAGCCCGGCAACTGCGCGCATAGGCCGGCGATGCCGGTTCCGACAAGGACCGCGACGAGCCACGCCCAATTGGCCCAGTGGAGCCCGCGACTGAAGAGGTTAAACGTGAGGGGGCCGGGCGCTAGAAAAAACACCCAAATCCAGATCGGCCAATGCGCCAATCGGTAGAGGCGCGTGTTCCGGTCCCGGATCTTGCGCTCTTCGGCATATTCCAGCTTTCCGCAATAGGACATCGCCGTGAGTCTCGCAGAGAGAGTGGGAGCGAGTCAACCCGTGCGGGTCTTGAGACCCGCGCGACAGCCAGCGAAGGCCGGCGCACCATGCAGTCACTCCTGCGCGAACTGGACGACCTTTGGGCCTATTGCACCGGTGCACTGGAGTGGGGCCAGATGGCCGCAGCCGTCAAAGACGTCCAGTTCTGATTGCGGAATGAGCTTGTGCATGGTCTGCGCCTGGTTGAGGGGGGTGATGTGGTCAAGAGAGCCCCACACGATGAGCACCGGCATCTTCAAGTGCGGCAGCAGATTGTCGGTGACGTCCTGCGCGGTGAGCATGGACGCCATTGCCCGCTTGACCACCCAGCCATTGCGGCGCGAGATGCGCAAAATATCGCGCACCATGAACGCTGGAACAGGCGGCGGATGGGGCATGAGCAGCGCGTCCAGTTGAGCCAACTGAGCGGCGGTATCGGGCGTGAAGAGCCCGGTGTCCCACTGTGGTTTTGCGTCGAGACCAGCGGCGTCAAAGAGCATGAGACGACGGACGCGCTCCGGATGCTCGACGGCGATGAGTTCCGCGATCCAGCCGCCCATCGACCAGCCGCCTAGCTCCACCTGCTGGAGTCCCAGCGCATCCATGAAGGCCATGACGACAGCGGCCTGGTCACGGACGGAATAGGAGAAATCCGCCGGCCGGTCGCTGCGCCCGAAGCCGACAAGATCGGGCATGAAGACGCGAAAGCCCGCCCTGGCCAGATAGGGCGCCAGGTTGGACCAATCTTCACTACGGCCGCCGAGCCCGTGCACGAGAACGACGGCGGGACCGCCGGCAGGCCCCTCGGCGATGTAGTGCATGCGATGGCCGGCAACCTGCACCGAGCGGCTGGTGATGCCGCCGAGATCCTCTTTGAGGTACATCCATGCGGCGAAACAAGTGACCGGACGCCAGTAGAAACCGATTCCAGCAATCGTTACCAGCGCGAGCGCAGCCAAAAGCACTCTCCACCGCAATTTCATTGCTCTACCGCCTTTCCTTTCGCAGAGCCTGTGCTCTTTGCCAACCTTTTTCCATGACGCGTATGGTGATCGGATCGAGGACGAGCGCGCTGTGGCTATTCCATTCGGCGTGCTCGGCCCAGCGGACGGCGTCGGCATCGGAGGCCGCGCGCAACTCACCGCCGGTGACGCGGCAGAGGTAATCCACGATGACGTAGTGGAAGCGAACGCGGTCGCCCTCGCGGTGGATGCGGTCGAGGACTTCAACGAGTTCGATCGGTTCGACGTCGAGGCCGGTTTCTTCGCGCACCTCGCGCGCAACGCCAGCGGCGAGCGTCTCGCCGACTTCGAGCATGCCGCCGGGCAGCGTCCAATGGCCTTTCAGAGGCTCGCTGCCGCGGCACACCAGCAGGACGCGGCCCTCGTCGACCACGACTGCCCCGACGCCGACGAGCGGCGCCTGGGGAAACTCGCGCTCGATCCTGTTCTCCATGCGATAAGCCATTTTGTCACGCCGCGAACGCTGCGCGGTCCCCTACCCCACGGATCCCGGCTCTTCGAGCCACCCATCCGTGGGGGCCCCGTTTCGCGGGGCGGGCCGCTCGCGAATCGCTCGCCGGCCACTATCATCAAATAGAGACGGATGGGAGGGAAAATGGCTGAGTTCACGCTGAAAATCGATGGGATGCACTGCGGCTCCTGTGTGCGCCGCGTGAGCCAGGCGCTTGCCGCCACTCCGGGGGTGGTGGTGAACGAGGTGAGTGTGGGAGCGGCCAGGCTGAGCTCAACCGAGGAGCCCGCGGCTGTGGACCTGGCTATTGCCGCGATCGCCAAAGCCGGCTACACGGCGCATCTGGAATCATAAACCGCGGGTTGGGATGGACGCGCAAATCGTCGCGTCCAGATTCGGATTGATAGTTTCTCAGAGGCCAGGTAATGCCCTACGAATCGATCCAGGAGTGGGAGAAGCTTTAAACGGGTCTTTCTGGGGCTAAAGCCCCATTGTTCTTGTGTGCGTTTTCGGCACGAATAAACTCGTGCCCTGAGACAAGCCTCCGCTCGACCGAGTTCTTCACCAGGCGCTGGAACAGGGCGCTTTGAAAGCTCGACGGAGTCGGGGTGCAACACAAGACCGGAGTGATCTTTGGACTCACATGCGACAGAATCGCTCACACTGCCCGTTCTGGGGATGACGTGCGCCAGCTGCCAGCACCACGTGGAAGAGGCGCTGCGCGCGACGGCGGGCGTGGAGTCGGCGCGCGTGGACCTGATGGCGCATCGCGCGAGCGTGGTGTTCGACCCTGCATTGGCCGCGCCGCAGCAACTGGTGGAGGCGATTCGCGGAGCGGGATACGATGCGGTGCTGCCGCGCGCCGGCGAGGGTGCCGGACGCGCCGAAGATGCGCTTGGCGGACGCGGACCGGAAGGCGTGGGTGACCCTGGCTGCGGGCGCGGCGGCGATGCTGCTGGCCATGCCGCTGGGAACAGAGATGAGCGCGCCGGATCGCCTGCTGATGCGCCTGCTGCCGTGGCTCTATGCGCTGCCGGCGGATCAGGTGCGCTGGTTCCTGCTGGTGATGACGGCGGGGGTGGTGGCTTGGGCAGGGCGCGGGATTTATGTGAGTGCGATCCGCGCGCTGCGCCACGGCACCACCAACATGAACACGCTGGTGAGCCTGGGCACGGTGGTGGCCTTTGTGTATTCGGCCTTTGCTACGATCGCGCCTGCTCCCGGACGGCAGGTTTATTACGATGCGGTTTTGTTGATTCTCGGTTTTCTTCTGTTGGGCAAAAGCCTCGAAGGCCGGGCCAAACGCCGCGCGCTGGCCGCACTGGACTCGCTCTCGCGCCTGCGGCCGGTGACCGCGCGCCGCATGGTGGATGGCGCGCAAACGGTGGTGCCGCTCGAAGAGGTGCGCCCCGGCGACAGCATCGTGGTTCTGCCCGGCGAGCGCTTTCCGGTGGATGCGACGATTCTTGAGGGGCGCACGACGGTGGATGAGTCGATGCTGACCGGCGAAGCGACGCCGCTGGAGCGTGAGCCTGGCGGACGCGTGCTGGCCGGCTCGCTGAACTACGACGGCGCGGTGGTTTGCCGGGCGGAGTCGCTGGGCGAACAAACGGTGCTGGCGCAGATTGCGCGCATGGTGGACCAGGCGCAGAGCTCGCGCGCTCCGATGGAGCGGCTGGCCGACCGCGCCAGCGCGATCTTTGTGCCGGTTGTGCTGGTGCTCGCGGCGGTGACGTTTACGGCGTGGTGGATTGCGGCGCACTCGCTGCCGCTGGCGCTGGCCAACACGGTGGCGGTGCTGGTGATTGCGTGCCCGTGCGCCATGGGATTGGCCGTGCCCGCAGCGCTCACGGTAGCTGTGGGCCGCGGCGCGCAGCTCGGCGTGCTGTTCAAAGGCGGCGAGGCGCTGGAACGGCTGGCGCATCTCGACGCGATTGTTCTGGACAAGACGGGCACGCTGACAGTGGGGCGGCCGGTGCTGGAGGCGGTGCATGCGCTCCCACCCTTTCCTCAAGGGAACGCGGAAAGGATGGGGCAACGCGGCGAAGATGAGTTGCTGCGGATGGCGGCGGCGGCGGAGGAGCGGTCGAATCATCCGCTGGCGCATGCGGTTGTGGACGCCGCACGAGCGCGTGGGCTTGAGTGGCGGTCGGCCGAGGATGTCCAAATTTTGCCCGGCCGCGGCCTGACTGCGCGCGTGGAAGGTCACGATTGCATGCTGGGCAACGAGGCGCTGTTCCGGGAATTCGGGATTGCGACTGCCGGGCGATGTTGCGGCGCCGGAGCCGGGAGTGACGCGGCTGTGGATGGCGCTGGACAACACGCCCGCCGGGTATTTCGACGCGCGCGATGCGCTGCGGCCGGATGCGGCGGCTGCGGTGGCTGCACTGCGCCGCGCAGGGCTTCGCGTGCTGATGCTCACCGGCGACTCAGCCGCCGCGGCTGCGCCGATCGCCCGGCAGGCCGGGATCACAGAGGTGGAAGCGGGGCTCGATCCGGCGGGGAAGCTGGCCCGGGTTCGCGAGCTGCAAAAAGCCGGACAGCGCATCGCGATGGTGGGTGACGGCATCAACGATGCTGCGGCGCTGGCACAGGCCGACGCGGGTATCGCCATGGGATCCGGCATCGACCTGGCGCAGGAGGCGGGCGATGTGCTGCTGCTGCGCACGCAGCCGGCCGCCATTCCTGCCGCGCTCGCCCTCGCCCGCCAGACCCTGCGGATCATGCGGCAGAACCTGGGATGGGCGGTGGGATACAACCTGATCGGCATTCCGCTCGCCGCGGGATTGCTCTATCCTGTCTTCCACATTCTGCTTACGCCGTGGCTGGCTGCGGCGGCGATGGCCATGAGCTCGGTCTGCGTGCTCGGGAACAGTCTGCGGCTGCGGGGATGGCAGCCCGTGCCCGGCGGCGCGAGAACACGCTAAACTAGGCACAGGGTCTGTTTGTGCGCATCCTCACCCGCTACATTCTCGGCGAGATTCTCTCCCTCACGCTGATCGGCTGCGCGCTCTTCACGTTCATTCTGTTCATGCCGCAACTGCCGCACATTCTTGAGGTGGTGGTGCGCAGCAGTTCCACGTGGGCCGATGTGGCGCAAGTGTTCCTCTTCACGCTGCCCAATCTCTTCAAGGTGACGATTCCCATGGCGGTGCTGTGGGGCGTGCTGCTGGGCCTGAGCCGGCTGGCGGCCGACAGCGAAATTATCGCCATGCGCGCCTCCGGGCTGGGCATCGGATACTTTGTGCGCGTGGCGTCGATTGTCGCCGTGACGGGAACGCTGCTGGGACTGGGCAACTCGCTCTATCTCGCGCCTCGCGCCAACCAGGCGATCATCGAGATGGAGCAGTCGCTGGAGACCTCGCAGGCCTCCTACGAGATCCAGCCTCGCGTTTTCTATGAGGACTTTCGCAACTACGTTCTCTATGTGCAGGACGTGCGCTCGGGGACGGGCGCGGCCAACTGGCACCAGGTGTTCATGGCCGACGTGTCCGATCCCGCCAATCCGCTGATCACGACCGCTTCCTCGGCTACCGTAGTGACGGACAACACCCAGGAGTTGCTGATGCGGCTGCGCGATGGCCTGCGCGACGAAACGGTGGCCGACGAGCCGGAGCAGTCCAATATCTCCACCTTCACAACTACAGATTTGCCGCTGGTGCTGGGCGCGCAAAGCGACGTACACCTGGGGCGCCTGGACACTGCGCTCTACGCCATGCCGTTGAGCGCGTTGCTCAGGCACATCAACGGTCCCGACGCCAAGCGCTTCCTGATTGAGATGCACAACCGGTTTGCCTTTCCTGTGGCTTGCCTGGTGCTGATGCTGGTGGGCGTTCCGCTGGGCGTGGCCTCGCGCCGCGGCGGCAAAAGCTCCGGCTTTGTGTTTACCATTCTGCTGGTCTTCGTCTACTACTTCCTCTCGTCCACCGGGATTGCGCTGGGCCACCAGAGCAGGCTGCCGGCCTTCCTGGCGGTCTGGTCGGCCAACCTGCTCTTCGGCGTGGCGGGGATCTTTCTGCTGTGGCAGATGGCGACCGGCGGCCGAATCCTGAGTGCAATTTCGGCCTGGATCGCCCGATCGCCGAAGCTGGCGGACGCAGTGAAGCCGAATGGATTTGCGATCAAGGAGTTCTTCGACAAGCTGCAGCCGCGTGGACGGGCCGCGGCGAGAGTGAAATCCCGCGGCATCATTCCACGCATTCTCGATGAATACATCGTGCGCGAGTTTGTCGGCATGTTCCTGCTGGTGCTGGCCGGGTTTGCGCTGCTGATGATCGTGTTCACCTTCTTCGATCTACTGGGCGATATTCTGCGCAATCACATCGCGCTGGCCATTGTGGGCGAGTATCTGCTGAACCTGACACCCAGCATGCTCTACCAGGTCGCTCCGCTGGCGGTGCTGATTGCCGCGCTGGTCACGTTTGGCGTGCTCAACCGCAACAGCGAAATCGTGGCTATCAAGGCCACCGGCATCAGCCTCTACCGGCTGGTGATTCCCATTGTTTCGATTGCGGCTTGCCTGGCCGTGAGTCTCTTTCTCTTCGACCAGTACTATTTGCCGCAGGCCAACCGGAAGCAGGAGGCGCTGCGCAACATCATCAAGGGCCGTCCACCACAGACCTACCTGCACCCCGAGCAGAAGTGGATGTTCGGCCCGAAGGCGCTGGCGGGCGAGCCGGGATGCATTTACTACTACGAATTCTTCGATCCCGACAGCAACGAGTTCGCCAATCTCTCCGTCTTCGAGTTCGAGCCCTCCACATTCCAGCTCACGCGGCGGATCTTTGCCAAGCGAGCCGTATGGGATGCCGATTCCGACTCATGGCACTTCGAGAACGGGTGGGCACGCGACATCCAGGGCGCCAATGTGACCGCGTACCGGACCTTTCTGGAGACAGCCTTCGCTGAGATCCACGCGGGACCGGACTACTTCAAGAAAGAGGATCTGCAATCACAGGAGATGAACTTTGGCCAGCTCGACCGCTACATTCGCGATCTCCGCCAAAGTGGGTTCGACACCAAGCGCCTCAGCGTTGCGCTTTGGCACAAACTCTCCTACCCAATGATTGCCGTCGTCATGGCCGTTCTCGCCATTCCCTTTGCGCTCTCCATGGGCCGGCGCGGATCGATCACGGGCGTGGCCGTGGCCATCGCGGTGGCGCTGGCTTATTGGGTCGTTGATGGGCTCTTCGGCGCCATGGGCTACGTCAATTACCTGCCTGCGTCCTTTGCCGCCTGGTCTGCCGACATCCTTTTCGGCCTCGCCGGCGGGTACCTGCTGCTGCGCACGCCGACCTGATCCGGAGGTCACCGAGGGTGGACACGACAATCCTTTACCGTCCCGTTGGCAGCAAGGAGCTGGAGCTGGTCCGTGCGAGTGACTGGCGCACATTTCCACCCCGATTGCCTGAGCAGTTCATTTTTTATCCGGTTCTCGATGAGGACTACGCAACGCATATTGCCCGGGACTGGAATACACGAAACGGAGGGACGGGCTACATCCTGCGTTTCAACGTTGAGACAGAATATTTAAGACAATTCCCCGTGCGAACGGTCGGCTCAAAGATTCATCAGGAGTATTGGATTCCTGCTGCGGAACTTGAAGAGCTCAATCGGCACATTATCGGCCCAATCGAGGTTGTAAGCGAATTTCACGGACAATCAAGGGAGCCCGTAGAATAGAACCATGCTCGGCGACCTCGCCCCGCTCTACACCTACATGCGCCGCTACCGCTGGGGATACGTGCGGGGAACGCTGGCGTGTGTAGCCACAAACATCGTCGCGGTCCAGTTTCCGAGAGTGCTGGGCATGGCCGTCAACAGGATGGAGAAGGGCACCAGCCGGGAACTCATCCTGTTCTTTGCTTTGCTCCTTGTCGCCATCAGCTTGGTGAAGGGCGTCTTTCTCTACGCGCAACGCTGGATCCTGATCGGCATCTCGCGCGAAATCGAATTCGATCTGCGCAACGATCTCTTCCGCAAGCTGGAACGCCAGGATTCGGGCTTCTACCAGCGCTACCGCACCGGCGACATCATGGCGCGCATGACCAACGACCTGAACGCCGTGCGCATGCTGCTGGGGCCGGCGCTGATGTACAGCGCCAACACGGTCTTTCTCAGCGTCTTCGCGCTCTTCTTCATGCTGCGCATCAGCCCCTATCTGACGCTGGTGGCGCTGGCGCCCATGCCGCTGGCCAGCATCCTGGTGCAGTACCTCGGGCGCAGGATTCACGACCGCTTCGAGCGCATCCAGGCCAGCTTTTCCGACATCTCCGCGCAGGCGCAGGAGAACTACTCAGGCGTGCGGCTGATCCGCGCCTTCGCGCGTGAGGAGTCGCAGATCGGCCTCTTTGAGCGGCTTAACCGGCAGTACATCAGCCGCGCGCTGCGCCTAGTGCAGCTGATGGGCATGTTGTGGCCGACGCTGGAGTTCGTTCTGGGCGTCTCGATGGTGATTACGCTGCTCGCCGGCGGGCACCTGGTGCTGGCGCACCGCATCAACGTCGGCGAATTCTTCGCCTTCAGCACGTACATGATGCTGCTGATCTGGCCCATCATCGCCGTGGGCTGGGTGATCAACATCTTTCAGCGCGGCACCGCTTCAGTGAAGCGCATCGACGAGCTGCTCAAAGCCGAGCCCGCCATCGACGACCGGCGCGCCGCGCTTTCAGGTCTTGGACCAGAGACGCTGCTCAACGGGGAGATCGAATTCCGCCATCTGACTTTCAGCTACGGCGAGACTCCCAGCCAGAATCCTGTTCTGCGCGACATCTCGCTGCAGATTCCCGCGGGATCGAGCCTGGCCATTGTAGGTCCCACCGGCTGCGGCAAAACGACGCTGGTGAATTTGATTACACGACTCTATGAGGCGCCGGAAGGGTCGCTGTTCATTGACGGCCGCCCGGTGTACGACTATCCGCTGGCGGTGCTGCGGCGCAACATCGGCATGGTGCCCCAGGAGACCTTCCTGTTCAGCGAGACCATCCGCGAAAACCTGGCCTTCGGCGCAACGCAGGCGAGCGACGAAGAACTGCTCGACGCGGCGGAGGCAGCGCACATCCGGCAGGAGTTCGAGGAATTTCCGCACGGCTTTGAGACCATGGTGGGCGAGCGCGGCGTGACGCTATCAGGCGGGCAAAAGCAGCGGTCGGCCATCGCGCGCGCGCTGCTGCGAAGGCCGGCGATTCTCATTCTGGACGACGCGCTGGCCAGCGTAGACACGTACACGGAAGAGCGCATCCTCGGCGGCTTGCGCAAATATACCGCCAACACAACCACCATCCTCATCTCTCACCGCGTGTCGACCGTGCGCAACGCCGACCGCATCGCCGTGCTGGATAAGGGCCGGATTGTCGAGGTGGGAGGCCACGACGAACTGCTCGCGCTCGACGGCTACTACGCCAGCCTCTACCAGAAGCAGCAACTGGAAGAGGAGCTGACGGTGGCGGGATAGAGAGGCAGCCTTTAGCTATTAGCCATTAGCCGTTAGCTGGCGGTTGCCGGTTCACGCTTCGCAGAACGCGCGATGGCCGCGCTGTGCACAGGTGAGCGGGTTCGGCGAGTCAGCGAGGTTAGCGGAGATAGCGGGGCTAGTGAGCGGACGAGTCAGCAGGTAGGCGGAGCTAGCGAGTCGGCAGGCCAGGAAGACACTGAGCCGGCGGCGCATTGAGGCTTGTGGTTCGCCGCTCCGCCGCGGATTCACGCGGTCCAGGTTAACCCTCCAGCCGCATCCGCGGCCTCGGCACGATCTGCGGCCATCGGCGCAGGCTGCGGCAAGGTGAGCGCTCGCGACGAAGCCGGGTTAACATTCGGGCCAACATTCGGATTCTTCGCTACTTCGCGCCAAGCGTCGCGCACATTCCGCACACAGTCAATGGCATGCTCGAACCTGGCCTTCGAAGCCGACTGGGATGCCTGCAGGATCTGGGCGAAGATCGCCGCATAGAATTCGCTGAGAGACTGCGCCGGCCGTCCGCCGACATCCATGCGCAGGCGAGCCTGCAGATGGATGATGATGTCGAGCGCGCGCTTCACCGCTAACCTGCGGGCGTCCGCGTCGCCTCGCTCGACGGCGGCGATGGCCGCGTAGAGAAAGCGGATGATGCCGTCGTAGAGCGCGACCACAAGGTCGACGGCCGAAGCTCCTTCCAGCGTGTGTTCCCGATAACTTGCCATGGCGATGCGATTCCTTATCCGTTCGGGTTCCGGTTATAGCCCGTGATCGCCGAGTAGAGCTCGTTCATGCCGTTCAGCTCCGTGGGCAACTCCTGCATGATCTGGTTGGCTTGGTTCAGCTCCGCGGTCAGGTTCGCCTGCTCGGTCGAGATTTGACTCTGTTCCTTGGAGATATCGGCATTCAGCACCGATTCCGTGCTGCTGTTCGAGTTTTGGGCCAGCTTCAGAATGCCTGTGGAGGAGCTGGTGCCCGCGTTGGTTAGCATGTTCGAGAACGTCTGCCCCCAACTGTTGGCGTTCTGGAAGAAGCCCACGACGCTCGAGTAGTCCGTGTTGAGCAGGGCATCAAGCGAACTGGCGTTGAGGGTGAGCGAGCCATCGTTGTTCACGCTGATGCCGAGCGCGGTGAGGCTGTTGATGTCGGCGGAAGCGTTGTAGTTGAGCGCCGTGCTGGTGGGGCTGGTGGTGTCCACGATGTTCGAGGTCACGGCCAGCGCCCCGGACGCGCCATTGGTGCCGGAGGTCAGGGTCAGGCCGGTCCCGGCCTGATCCAGTGCCGCCGAGACACCGGATAAGCCATTGATGGCGTCCATGAGCCCGGAGAGGGTGTTGTTGGACGAATCAAGGGTGATGGTTTGCGCGGTACCGCCGCCCACCTGGATGGTCAGGGAGCCGGAGAGCGTATCGTCCGCGCCGGCCACCGCGCCCAAAGTGCCGATGTCGGGCGTGGAGCTGGTGTATTTGGTCGTGTCGGAGTACTTCAGCGGCGTAGGAGCAATGGCGTTGAGCGCGGAGGCCACCGTCAACGCCCCGTTGGCGCCTGCGGTTTGCGAAGTGAGCGTGAGTGTCGACTGGCCGTTGCCGGTTGCGATTCCGGCGGATACGCCGATATTGGCGGCATTGATGGCGTCCGCGATGCCGGAGAGCGAATTGTAGCCGCTTCCCGAACCGGTGTAGATGGTGTTGGCGGCTGGCGAGCCGGGCGCGGCGCCAATCTGGATGGTCTGCGCCGTCCCGCTGCCCACCTGGATGGTGATGGAACCAGATAACGTGACCCCGGCGGCGGTCGAGATCGAATCCAGATAGCCATTCGGGCTTTGCGTGTTCAGGCCGCCCAGAAGCTCCTGCTGGAGCAAAGAAAGCGTGGGCGAACCGAAGAGCGGCTCGGCTTTCCCCGAGCTGTCATGTCCTTCCTGGGCATTGATGGCGCTGATGAGCGAGTTGTAGTCGGTGACGAATTGATTCACCGTACCCTCCACGCCGGAGTTGTTGTTGGCGATGACCACCTGAACCGATTCGAGGCTACCGTCGGACCCCTGCGCGCTGGGGGCAAGCAACTGGAAGGTGACGCCGGGGATGAGGTTGGTGACGGTATTGGAGGCGCTGGTCAGAGGCGCACCGTCGATCAGCAACGATGCATCCTTGCCGTCGACGCCATCGTTATAGTTGAGAGCGCCGGTGGGGTTGGAGCCGGTGGCCATGTTGGCGTCGGCCAGCGCAGAGGTGACGGTCAACTGTCCGGCTAGGCCGGAGGCGCCGGAGACGAGGCTGAGCCTGGAACCCGTGGAGTCAGTGAGTACATTGGCGGTGAGTCCAAGGTTGGAGGAGTTGATGGCGGAGGCGACAGCCGAAAGTGTATTGACGCCGCTGCCGGTATAAATCGTGTTTGCCGCGGGCGGGCTTGGCGCCGCGCCGATCACCACGGTCTCCGTGGTCCGGCTGCCCACCTGGATGGTGATGGAGCCGGAAAGCGTGTCAGAGGAATTGGTGATTTCGTCCAGGTAGCCGCTGGAAGTCTGGGCCAGGTTCTTCACCACAACCGAGTGCGTTCCCGCCGTCGCCGAGGACGAGGCGGCCGTAAGCTGCAGCACATTGTTGTCAGAACTCGATCCCTCCTTTTGCGCAAGGATCCCCTGAAAGTCGTTGAGCGAGCTCATGTCTTTGGAGAGACTGGAGAACAGCGTGCCGAGGTTGGAGATCACGGTGTCCTGGCTCTCCAGTGAGGTCAACTGATTCTTCCAGGGCGTCTCAACGTTCTGAAGATTGGTCACGATCTCAGCCACGGTGGAGCTGACGTTGAATCCTGCACCGCTGGTTGGCGACCCGAAACTCAGTCCGACTGTACCCATTCAATCCTCCATGGAAAACTCAAGCAGCCTGTGAACCAACTGCCGTACAAGCCGGATTAAAGATTTCTCACGACAGCGGGTGGAGTTCACTCAAGCGAAAAGGGGCGTCCGATGGGCGCCCCTCTCCGGTTATCGGCATTTCTGCCTATTTGTTTACTGCAGCAGCTTGGTGACTTCCTGCTGCATGCTGTTGGCCTGGGCCAGGGCGGAGATGCCGGTCTGGCTAAGGATCTCGTACTTGGACATGTTGGAGGCGGCCGACGCATAGTCGGTGGCCTGCACCGCGTTCTGCGCCGATTGCACGTTTTCCTGCTGTGTGCTGAGCACCTGGCTGACGGCGTTCAGGGTGTTGATCTGGGCGCCGATGTAGCCATCCTGGGCCGCCACGTCGGTGATGGCCGTGTTCAGGCTGGTCAGCGCGGATTCGGCATTGGTCTGGCTGGTCAGGTCGGTGGCCACCAGAGACTGCCCCGCGTTATCGGAGTAGCTGATGGTGGCGATCCCGCCCTGCCCGTTGGCATCGGCGGTGAAGCTCGCCGCTGCCGCCTGCTCGGTGGCTGTATCCGCAATCCCGTTGGCCCCAATGGCCGGCGTAGAGGTTCCAACCGTATAGAACGCGGCTGCCGCCGTGTAGGTGGGTATGTCGGCAGGTGTGGTGGTATCGCCGAGGTTGTTCGCAACGATGCCCGCCTTGGAGCTCGCCGAAGTGAACACGTCGTTCTTGTTACCGGCGCTGTAGGTGGCCGTGATGCCATAACCGGCGTTGTTGATGGTGGTTGCCAAGTGGGCCAGCGTGTCGGTTGTGCCCGCTGTGCCCAGGGTGACAGTGTGGTTCACTCCGCTGGAGTCGGTGACGGTCAGCGTGCCGGAGAGAGCGTCTGTCGCGGCTCCGGTGGAAGCCAACGTGCCCACGGCATCCGGGGTGATGCCGGCACCCACGCCCGCGCCCGGCCCGGTGAGCAGAATGCCGGTATCTTGGGCATGGCCCGCGGCCACAGCCGCCGATCCCGCCTGTGCCGCCGAGGCGAAGCTTGCGGTAATGCCCAAGTTCGCCTTGTTGATGGCGCTGATCATGCCGGACACCGTATCGGAGTAACCCGTGGCCCCGCCGACCGTGATGGTTGCCGATTCCGGCGTCAGAGCGCCGCCGGCTCCCGTGGCCATGTAGTTGACGTTGATCGTGGTGGTGGCGTTGACAAAGGCATCGCCCTGCGTCGCCAGCGTGCCGTTGTTCGACAGGTTGATGAATACGTTGCTCTGGTTGTTGCTGTAAGCCATGGCGCCGTTGGAATCGCCAAGGTTGGACGAAGACAGGGAGCGGATGTTGAGAGCATCGATCGCCGAGCCAACCGTCGAAGAGTCGCCCGTGTAGATGTTCGTACTTGAGTTGAACACGGCCGAATCGTTGTAGGTTGTGGTGGAACCGATGTTGGAGATTTCCGAAAGGATCGACTGATACTCCTGGTTCGCCGCCGTATCCTGGCTGGAGTTGAGGGTGCCGTTCGCGGCCTCGGTAGCCAGCGTAACAGCACGGTTGAGCAGGGTTGTGACCTGCGCGAGGGCGCCGTCAGCCACTTGCAGCAGGCCCGCGCCCTCCTGGGCGTTGGTCTGCGACTGCGTGAGCGCCATCTGGTTGGCCTGAAGGCCGTCGACCAGCGAGAGGCCGGCGGCATCGTCGGCACCTGAGTTGATCTTGGACCCCGAAGACAACTGTTGCAACGTCTTCGACAGACTGTTGTTGGTGTTCGTGAGATTGTTCTCCGCATACACCGCGGAGAGGTTATTCAAGACACCCAGGGACATGGGGTTCTCCTTGTTGGATGCGGTGATTTGCGGTTCCGATTCCGGATGCGCATCCCTGTGAATGGCCCTGGGTTGCTGCTCACGGTCTGGAGCCGTCGCATCTGGCCCCTTTTTCGGCGTGGCGTTTTTGGACTTTACGGCGGGGTGTTTTGTGTCCTGACGGGGACACTTGTGTTCCATTTGTTTTGTTTTTTTAACCTTTGGTGACGTCTGCCGATAACTTGCGCGAAGGAGATTGGGCGATGATCGAACTGACCCGGCTCAACGGCCGTCCCATGGTGGTGAACAGCGATCTGATTAAGACTGCCGAAGCCTCTCCGGACACGATGCTGACATTGATCAACGGAGAAAAGCTGATTGTGCGCGAAGAGATCGGCGAGGTCGTGGAACGGATCCTCGTCTATCGCGCGCGGCTGCTTGCTGTCGTAGCACGGCGCCTGCATCACTTTGGCGATCTGGAGCGCGCTGCTGCGCTGGCCAGCCTGGATGCCGCGGAGCAGCCGGCCGCACCACCAAAACCCAAGCAGGACGCCGACGCCGAGTAATAGAACTTGCGCCGCGGCAACTTCTTTAGGAGCTGCACATGGACAAAGCGAGCATCGGCGGAGCCGTTCTGGCCATCGCGGGCATCATCGCGGGATTGCTGATGGAAGGCGGCAACGTGGGCCAGATTCTGCAGCCCACGGCGGCGCTGATTGTCTTCGGCGGCACGTTGGGCGCGGTGCTGCTCCAGTTCCCGCTGACCACGGTCGCGGCCGCTTTCCAAAGCCTGGCGCACCTGTTTGCCGCACCGCGCAAGCACGAGTCACAACTGATTCGCCAACTGGTGGCCTTCGCCAACAAGGCCCGCCGCCAGGGCGTGGTTTCGCTCGACGCCGACTTGCAGGCCATCCAGGACCCTTTCCTGAAGCAAACGCTCATGCTGGCTGTCGATGGTACGGAGCCGGCGGAGCTGCGCAAGATCATGCGCGTGAGCCTCGACTCCATCACCGAAGACGAGGAGCGCCTGCCCGCGGTGTTTGAATCCGCCGGCGGCTTCTCACCCACGATTGGCATTCTGGGCGCAGTGTTGGGGCTCATCCAGGTGATGCAGCATCTCGACAATATAGCGGAGGTGGGCCGCGGCATCGCCGTTGCTTTCGTTGCCACCATCTACGGAGTGGGCGTCGCCAATCTCTTCTTCCTGCCCTTCGCGGGCAAGATGCGACTCCGCATCCGCAACGGCCATCGGCGCCGCGAGATGATGCTCGAGGGCGTAATCTCCATTCTCGAAGGCATGAACCCGCGCATGCTGGAGATTAAACTCGCCGGTTTCCTGGACGACACGAACCGCGAACAGAAGGAGCGCGCCGCATGAATCCCCGCGTGCCTCGCAGCCGCGTCGGCCACGACCGCTGGCTGGTTTCCTATGCGGACTTCATCACCCTGATGTTCGGGTTCTTCGTGGTGCTCTACGCCTTCGCCAGGGCTGACCAGAAGAAGCAGGTGCAGGTTTCGCATGCGATCGACTCGGCTTTCCGGTCGATGGGTGTCTTCTCTGACCCTGCGGGCAAGTCCGCAAGCTCAGGGGGGGCCGGGGAAGCAGCCGCGCCCACGGATGTTGTGATGGGGGAAGACGTCCTCACCCCGGCTCAGGTCAAGGACGATCTCGACCGCATCCGGCGCGATCTGGCAACGACCCTATCGAAACAAGTGGCCGAGCACACGGTTTCTCTGGAGATGGGCCGCGATGGCCTGGTGATCAGCCTGCGCGAGGCCGGATTCTTTGACTCCGGCTCCGCCGTGCCCAAGGCGGAGGCCCTGCCGACGTTGCAGCAGATCGCCGCAAAGCTGAGCGCGACCCCATACGATGTGCGCATCGAGGGACACACGGACAATGTGCCCATTCACAACGCCGAATTCGACTCGAACTGGGAACTGTCAACGGCGCGCGCCACGCGCATCGCGCGGCTCTTTCTCGACATGAAGGCCATACCTCCCGACCACCTCTCGGCTGCCGGCTACGCCGAATATCATCCCGTGGCCAGCAACGACACCGCGGCCGGCCGCGCGGAAAACCGCCGCGTGGATCTGGTGGTTCTGCCTCGCGCGAAGATCAACTTTGCCGCGCCGGGTCAGAGCCAATCGCCGGGCCCTGACGGAAGGTGACCGATGGTGAGTAAGCGAGTAAGCAAGTCAGCAGGTCAGCGAGCCGGCGGCCACTGTGAGTAACTCCGCCAGCGCGAGCAAAGCGAGGCTGACACTGCCATCACCTACTCGACCCCCAGCACCTTCACGATCACGCGCTTGCGGCGCTGGCCGTCGAACTCGGCGTAGAAGACCCGCTGCCACGTGCCCAGATCGAGCTTGCCGTCGGTCACGGGCAGGGTGGTCTCGTGATGCAGGAGGAGCGACTTCAGATGCGCATCGCCGTTGTCCTCGCCAGTGCGGTGGTGTTTGTAATCGGGCCGCGCCGGCGCCAGCTCCTCAAGCCACTTGCCGATGTCCTCAATGAGGCCGCTTTCAAGGTCGTTCACATAGATGGCAGCCGTGATGTGCATGGGCGAGACGAAGCATAAGCCGTCTTTCACGCCGCTGCGCCGCACGATCTGCTCGACGTCGTCGGTGATGTGCACTATCTCCCGCCGTTTGCGGGTCTCAAATACCAGATACTCCGTGTGACTCTTCATTAGATGCTCCTCACCCGCGCCTGAACGCTTGGCGCAGCCTACGGCTATCCTAAGGTAGCCGTGAAGTCCCGCCGCCGACCCGATGCCGCTGCGCGCCTGCGCAACATGCACGACGATTTGATGCGCGCGTATGGCCCGCAGCAATGGTGGCCGGCCAAGACTCCGTTCGAGGTGATCCTCGGCGCGTATTTGACGCAGAACACCGCGTGGAAGGCTGTGGAGCGCTCGCTTGAAAATCTGCGCGAGGCCGGCGCGCTCACGCCAGAGGGACTGCGCGGGATTCCACATGCCAGGCTAAGGCGGCTGATCCGGCCTTCGGGCTTCATCACGCGCAAGGCGCCCGCGCTGAAGGCGTTCGTGGCCATACTCGACAGGGAGTTTGGCGGCTCGCTCGAGGCACTTGCCGCGATGCCGATCGCCGAGCTGCGGCGGCGCCTGCTCGATTTACCCGGCGTGGGCCCTGAGACGGCGGACGCCATCCTGCTCTACGCGCTCGGGCATGCCGTTCCCGTGGCGGACGAGTACTTGCGGCGCATCGCGGAGCGCCACGGGCTTCTGGCGCCGCCGCCGGGCCGAGGGCGGATCTCTTACGACGATCTTGCAGATCTCACGCGGCAAGCATTTGCCGGCGATGTGGCGGGCGGACGGGCGCAACTGTACAACGAGTTCCACGCGCTGACGGTTGCGGTGGGCAAGGCGCACTGCGGGCGGACAGCGAGGTGCGAAGGCTGTCCGCTGGCTGGCGATCTACGCGCTGCGAGCCGAAGCCGCGCCGCAGAGTAGCTCTCAGCTTTCAGCCCTCAGCCTCCGGCTGCTCCCTGCCGCGTGAGTCAAACGAGCTCTGGCAGAGTGAGCTGATTGATGGAGGCTGACATCCGACAACTGAAGGCTGAAGGCCGGGGGCTGAAAGCGGTAAGCTGGTTGCATCATGAATCCGACTCCGCAACAGCCTCAATTGAATGTTGCCCAGACCGCCGATTATCGCGAGTCCTATGCCAATAGCGTGCAGGTGCGCGTGAGCGTGTGGGACTTCCAGCTCGTCTTCGGGCTTGCGTCCAGTGAAAGCCCCGAGCAGGTGACCATCCGCAACCACCAGGCCATCTTTCTGAGCCCGCAGCAGGCCAAGGCCCTGTGGAACGTGCTGGGCCAGAATCTTGCCCAATACGAGCAGGCCTTCGGCACGCTGAATCTGGAGCCGCAGGGGCAGAGTTTTCCGCGCGGACCGGTGAATTGAACAGGGAATAAGGGAATAGTGACAGGCGCTGTGCTTCTCAAAAAGGAGCCTGCACTAGAGTTCTTATTCTGCGGCCCGGCTAAATTCAGAAGCGAGGAAATCATGGTGAGCAAGGAACGAAGCGCCGGGGCCGGATGGGTGATGGGCGCAGGCGAAGAGATCGCGGATAGCCAGGGAGCGAGCCCTTGCGTTTGAAAGGAATCCTGAATCCGCGGCTGGACCGCCCGCTGCCTGTGTGGATGATTTTTCCAGTCATCTTCGTGGCGCTTTACGCGAGCCATTTTACACTGCTGCGCGTGCCCTACTACTGGGACGAGGCGGGCTACTATATCCCCGCGGCGTGGGATTTCTTCCGCACGGCCTCGCTCATCCCCATGAGCACACTCACCAACGCGCATCCACCGCTACCGAGCATTTACCTGGCACTGTGGTGGGGGATCTCTGGCTATTTTCCCGAAGTGACGCGCGAAGCCGTACTCATGGTGGCCGCAATGGGGCTTCTCGCAGTGTGGCAGCTGGCCATGCGCTTGGTGGGTGTGACTTCAGTCGCGTTCTGGACGGTGCTGCTGACGGGCCTTTACCCCGTGTGGTTCGCACAGAGCTCGCTCGCGCAAGCCGACATCTTTGCCGCCACTTGTTCGCTGTGGGGACTTGTTTATGCGCTGCCCATGCGCAGCCGCGTGCCGTGGGCCGCTGCGCTTTGGTTTTCCGCCGCCGCGCTATGCAAGGAGACGGCCATCGTCATTCCCCTCACCCTGGCTGCGGTCAACCTGGCGGAAGGATTCCGACAGGGCGCCCCAGCGCGGGGCCGGCTGTGGCGTGAGGCGGCAAGGCTTTGCGGCTGCGTGCTGCCTTTGGCAGGCTGGTACGCCTATCACTACATCAAGACCGGATTCCTCTTCGGTAATCCCGCGTACGTGCGTTACAACGCCGAGGCTACGCTCACGCCCCTGCGCATCCTGGCTGCCTTCGGCCATCGCATTCTCCACCTGACCGCACACATGAACCTGTTTGTGCCGGTGCTGATGGCCTTTGCCGCGTTGCTCCTGAGTCCACGGCTTGACGCCGCCGGCCACGACCGCTCCACACTTTCGCCCGCGGCGCAAATGCGCATCTTTTTCCTGCTCCTGGCCAATGCAGTGCTCTTCAGCGTACTGGGCGGGGCGCTGCTGACACGCTACCTGCTGCCAATGTATCCACTGGTGCTGCTGATTGCGGTGACAACCTTTTACCGGCGCGTGCCTTATTGGCACGGCATGGCGCTGCTTTCGGCTGCTGCGTTTTTCGTGGGCCTCTTCATTAATCCGCCGTATGGATTTGCACCGGAAGACAACCTGGCCTACGCGCGCGTGGTGCGGATGCATGAAGCCGGCATCGCGGAACTGACGAAACTCGATCCCGGAGCGACCGTGCTCACGGCATGGCCCATGACCGATGAGCTGACTCGACCCCGAGCTGGGTTACGTGAAGCAACCATGGGAGGTCGCCGCCATCGACGACTTTTCTGCGCCGCAGATCGCCCGCGCTGCGAAGGAGCTGCAGGCATATTCCGCCGCGCTCGTTTTTTCGACCAAGTACGATCCGGCGTCGCCGTTGTTGAGGCTGGGCGGGGAGGTTCTCGACGAGCGCTACTTCGGCCTGCACCACGATCTGCCGCCCGAAGCGATCGCGCAGCAGCTAGGCGGAACGATGGTGTGGAAGCGCCTCGACGACGGCATGTGGATCGCGCTGATCCGCTTCAACCACCCGGTTGAAGCGCGACTGGAACAGGGAACGAGAGACCGGCGAACGGAATAAGCGCAGAGAATTCGATCGGCAAACGTGTGCAGGAAATTTTCTCGCGCAATGCGGGAACAGTTTGGCCATGCGCGGTGTCTACACAAGCACAGTGGTACCGAATGGGATGATCGGAGGGCCTTAGACCCCCGCTCCCCGCGCCTGGGCGCAGAGCGGGCTGCCTCCGCTGCGCTCTGCGGCAAGCCTTTCGCTTCGCACCCCACGGACGAAGAACGGTCCGTGGGGACCCCGATCCTCCCGGGCGGCGCGGCTGAAATGAAGTCAGGGGTGGTTGGCACACCCCGAGGGAGGCGGCCATGTTTGAGGACTCCACATTCGATTCGATGGGAAGAATCCACACACGCAGCCGGGGCTGGATGATCGCAACCTTCGCCTTGAACTCATCCATCCTGCTGGCGCTGGTTTTCATCCCGCTCATCTACCCTGAGGCGCTGCCGCGGATCGGAAGCATCATTCTGACGGAAGTGCCGCTGACGCCGGTGGAGGAGACCAAACCGGTCGCGACGCCGGAACACGCGCCGGCTCAGCAATCCGAGATGCGGGGCGGGGTCATCCAGGCGCCGTCGGTGATTCCGATGCGGCCTTGGATTCCGGGGACGCAGGAGCCTCCCGCACTCACCAACGTTGCAGCCCTGAGCGACGGTGGACCCGGAGTGGGCAGTTCGGATAATCCTTTTAGCGGACACGGCACGCATCCCGATGTGCGACCGGCGGTCGCGGGGACGCAGCGCGTCCCCTCGAGATTGATGGAAGGGATGCTCATCCGCAAGGTCATTCCGACGTATCCGGCAGTGGCACGAGCCATCCGCCTCTCGGGCACGGTGGTGCTGCAGGCTACCATCTCACGCAGCGGAGCGATTGAGAATCTGCGCGTGGTGAGCGGGCCGGCGATGTTACAGCAGGCCGCGCTCGATGCCGTGAAGGAGTGGCGCTACCGGCCGTATATGCTGAACGGCGAGCCGGTGGAGGTGGAGACGACGGTGAACGTTGAGTTCACCTTCGACTGAGCGGCGCGAGGTGAAGGCAAGCCGGAGTGAATCCGGTTGTGCGAGTGGCGCGTGGTGAGTGCCGTGGGCGACAATGGCTTCTGCCATGACACTGACCACGCGCCGCGATTTTCTGAGTCTAGCTTCCGCTGCTGCGCTTGGAACTCTTGCTGCTCCGGGGATTCTTCGGGCTGCTGCAGCAACAGCCGCACGCCGAGAGCGCGTCTTCGTTGGCTCACTGGCGCCCGAAGGGGTTTTGGCGTACGACTGGGATCCGGAGACCGCGACATTGACGGCCGCGGGCGTTGCGGCGAAGGTTCCTAAGGTGGCTTGGCTAGCCATCTCAGAGGGGCAGGAGTTCGTCTACTCGACCTCGGAGTTGGATTCGTTCAACGGCAAGCCAACCGGCGAAGTGGCCAGCTTTCGGCTGGTGGGCGGGGAGCTGCAGCCGCTCTCGGTGCAGAATTCGGCGGGCACGGGAACGTGCCACGTTGCCGTGGACGTGACGGGCCGCATGTTGCTTGCCGCCGATTACACCGGCGCAAGCGCGGCCAGTTTTCGCATCGAAGATGGAAAGCTGAGCGAGGCCGTGTGGACCGAGCACTACACGGAGCACGGACCTAATTTGGAGAGACAGCAAACGGCGCACGCACACTTCGCGTCGTTTTCGCCCGATAATCGCTTCGCCTACATCAACGACCTGGGCGGCGACTGCATTCATATCTACATGCCCGATCCGGCGACGGCGCGGATGACGCCGGCAGGGACGTATCGCGGAGCGCCGGGGTCTGGTCCGCGCACTCTGCACTTTCATCCCAACGGTCGCACGGCTTATTGCATGAACGAGTTGGTTTCGACGGTGGACGTCCTGGAGTGGCACAAGGCCGACGGAGGCCTGACGCTTGCGGATCGTATTGAGTTGCTGCCCGCGGATTATCACGGCCCCACGCGCGGCTGCGACACAGTGATCAGCCGCGACGGGCGGTTTGTTTACTTCGCCAACCGCGATGACAATTTTTTGTATGCTTTCCGCGCCGACCCGAAGACCGGCTGCTTGACGGCGATGAAGCGGTCAAACTGCGGGGGAAAGACGCCGCGCAATTTCACGCTCGATCCAACGGAGCACTGGATGCTGGTGGCGAATCAGGATTCGAACGCGATCAGTGTGTTTGCGCGCGATCCGGTGACCGGTGTGCTGGCCGATGAGGTGAAGATCAGCGTGGAGGCGGAAGCGCCGATGCGGATTCTGTTTGCGTAGAGTTCGCCTGCCGCGCCGGATCGCAGGCCCTGACTCAGGCGGGTTGCGATTCGCCGCCCTTCAACTGCTCGGCCTGGTAGTGGGCGATGAGCGCGTCGACGATAGGCTGCAGGCGGCCCTGTATTACAAGGTCGAGCTGGTGGAGCGTGAGGCCGATGCGGTGGTCGGTGACGCGGTTCTGCGGGAAGTTGTAGGTGCGAATCTTCTCGCTGCGGTCGCCTGAGCCGACCATCGATTTGCGTTCACGGGCCAGCTCGGCCTGCTGCTTCTCCATTTCCATTTCGTACAGGCGGGAGCGAAGCACGCGCATGCCCTTCTCGCGGTTCTTGATCTGCGACTTTTCGTCCTGGCAACTGACAACGGTGTTGGTGGGCAGGTGGGTGATGCGCACGGCGGAGTAAGTGGTGTTGACTGACTGGCCGCCGGGACCGGAGGAGCAGAAGGTATCGATGCGAAGATCCTTGGCCTCGATTTTGATGTCGACTTCCTCGGCTTCGGGCAGCACGGCAACGGTAATGGCCGAGGTGTGGACGCGGCCCTGCTGCTCGGTTTCGGGAACGCGCTGCACGCGGTGCACGCCGCTCTCCCACTTGAGCTGCGAGTAAACGCGTTCGCCCTCGATGATGGCGATGACTTCCTTGTAGCCGCCGATGCCGGATTCCGAAAGCGACAGCACTTCGACCTTCCAGCGCTTCTGCTCGGCAAAGCGCGTGTACATGCGGAAGATTTCGGCGGCAAAGAGCGAGGCCTCGTCGCCGCCGGTGCCGGCGCGGATTTCGAGGATGACGTTCTTCTCGTCGTTGGGGTCCTTGGGCAGCAGCAGCACCTTGAGCTCTTCTTCGAGGGCCTGGGCGCGCGGCTCGAGCGCGGCGATCTCTTCCTGCGCCATGGCGCGCAGGTCGGCGTCGCTCTCGGAGAGCATCTGGCGCGCGTCGGCCAAGCCCTTGCGGACCTGCTTCAGCTCGCGGTACTTCTCCACGGGAGCTTCAATCTCGCGCACCGCCTTCGCGGTCTTCTGGTATTTCTCGTGGTCGTTCAGGACCTCGGGCAGAGCGAACTGCGATTGCAGGTCGTTGTAGCACTGCTCCATTTGTTCCAGGCGATCTAATCATGTTGACCCCCTCCGGGGTTTTAGCTTTTGGACGAGTGAAGTGGGAAGAAGAGGCGCAGAACGAGTGTATGCGGCGGGCGCCGCTAGAGGAGGGCCGGAATGGGCTCGTGGAGGGTCACTGCGATTTCTATTTTAGCGCGAAACTGACTTGGTTGAACCGCCCTACATGCCGCCCTTGCCGAGGAGAATACCGATGCCGTAGGTGACGGCGCCTTCGACAGCGCCGACGACGGTCATTTCGAGGCCCGAGGACCACCAGGAGCGAACGGTGATGAGGGATTTGGCGGCGCCGACGGCGAAGTGCGCGGCCAGCGAGACGATGGCTGCGGCGATGACGGCGGGGATGCCCTGCATGAAGAAGAAGGGAATGACCGGGATGATGGCGCCGACGGCCGTGGAAAGCGCGCCGGAAGTGGCCGAGACGATCGGGTTCGAGAGCGCTTCCTCCGACGAGCCGAGGCGCTCGGCGGCCAGCGCGCGCAACAACTGCTCGGGATCGCTGGCGATGTGGTTGACCATGTGGAGCGCGTCTTCCTCGGGGAGGCCCTTGACCTGGTAGTAGAGGGAGAGCAGCTCGCGGGCCTCGGGGCCGTTCATCTGGATGGCTTCGCGCTCGCGGGCGATCTCAGCGTGGTAGATTTCGCGCTCGCTTTTGGCGGCAAGGTAAGCGCCCGAGCCCATGGAGAGCGCGGAGGCGATCATGCCGGAGAGGCCGGCGAGGAGGACGTACTTGGGGTCGCCGGCGGTGGCGCCGGAAACGCCGGAGACGATGCCGAAGATGGCGCCGAGACCGTCGTTGACGCCGTAGATAGCGTCGCCGATCCAGGCGCCGGGCTGCTTGCGGCCCTGGTTGCGCTTGGCCAGCATCTCTTCGAGTACGGCCTTGGCCTCGATTTTTGGCGCGCCGGCGGGGGCGGTGTAGTGGCCGCGGATGAGCGAGCCCAGCTCGCGGTAGTGGTCCTTTTCGTCCTGAATGACGTGTTCAAGAATCGCGACTGAGCCCTCGTCGCCGAGGGCCTTGAGCTGTTCGCCGTAGCGGGCGATGTCGCGGCTCTCCTCGATTTCGAGGCGGCGCAGGGCCATGCGCAGGCCGCCGGCGCGGTTGGCCAGCGAGTCAGCCTGTCCGCCGGGGCCTCCGGAGTAGACGGGATCGGGTCCGCCCAGTTCCTTGATGCGGCCTTCCCACAGCGTAGCGTGCTCGATTTCAGCCTGGGCCAGGTGGCGCAGCACTTGCGCGCGTACCGGGTCGGGGTCGCGGTCGGCCAGCGTGTTGTAGGTGTGGTAGCCCTCCATCTCGGCTTGCCAGTTGCCCTCAAGGGCAGCCAGGATCTTCTTGGTTCTGGCGCCGCTCAGTATGGCGATGGGCATGGGTCGTACCTCGCTTTCAAATGAGAATAGCGGAAAGCGCGGTTGGCGAGATAGATGCGCGTGCGCGCGGCTGGCGGCGTCCGCGCCGTCAACTACCGCTTTGGCGCAAGCAACCCCAGGAGGGGGAAGGTAACGCAAAGCACGAAAAGCGCGCCCAGGGCCCAGTTGAGCCACGTTTTGCCAGGATGCTTGACCCAATAGCAGAGCAGCGCCGAGAGCATCAACGCCTGCGGAACGATCTCAAGATAGCCGCGCATTTGGATCAAAATCGGCGTGGTTGTGTAGATATAGCCCTCGAGCGATCCCGCGGGCGCGGCGAAGGTGCCAAGGATTCCCAGACCGATCAGCATCCAGCCCATCAGGAGCCAGCCGTTTTTGCGGCCGAACAGCACCTGGCGGAAGGGATAGAAGATTGACGCGAACAGCACACCGCGCACAATCTGCAAGGGCGGACCGAGGAGGATCAGCGGATCAGTGGTTGGGCGCATGCCGGAGTTCGGTTTGTTCATGAAATCCGCATAATGAAGGAAGTGAAAGGCCAAAATCCCCATGAAGACGTAGGTGATGGTGTGGCACACCGCGGTTTTGGCTGCCAATAAGGCAAAGCGAGGGTTCGAACCGTACACAGGCACCTGATCTGGCATTGGGCTCTCCCGATGATTTTGAAGTTGGCTGGATTGTACTGCGGTTGCTGGGTTGCCGCAACGCAGATGGACCGAAATCCGGTTCCATCCCCGCGCTCTGCCGTATAGTGTTGTGAGCAGCGCGAAAGCCGGATTGCAAAGCGCCGGCCGAACCGTTTGCCCGAACACGCCGGCCGGCTTTGACGGATTCCGCTGCTTCTCAGGCGGAGGTCCATCGCCGCCCGGCTCGGGAAATGATCAAAGAAAGCGGGGAACGCGTTTATGGCAGAAAGCTCCAAAACCTCAGCGCCGCTCACGTCACCGGGCTACCTTGTTCCATTCATCACCGTCACCGCGCTGTTCCTGACGTTCGGCTTTATCACCACGCTGAACATGGCTCTGGTGCCGCACCTGCGGTCGATCTTCAACCTTGGCTACAAGTGGGCGATGCTGGCGGAGTCGGCGTTCTTCCTCGCCTACTTCGTCTTTTCCGGGCCGTCCTCGAAGCTGATCGAGTGGGTTGGATACAAGCGGACGATGGTCGTCTCGCTCTTCATTCAGGTGGGGGGCTGCCTGTTGTTCATTCCGGCAGCCAGGCTGGTGAACTTCCCGCTCTTTCTCACCGCTTCATTCGTTGTTGGCGCGGGCGTCACTGCCCTGCAAACCTCCGCCAACCCGTATGCCGCGATCCTGGGTCCCGAGGCGAGCGCTCCAGTGCGGCTGACGCTGGCGCAGGCATTTAACTCGATCGGCACAACGGTCGCGCCCATCTTCGCCGGGGCATTCATCCTGACGGATCCAACCAAGTTTGCCACGCCGGCGGCAATTGCAAACACGGTCCGTGGGCCGTATATCGCCATTGCGGGAGCGCTGCTGCTGCTCGGCCTGGCCGTTGCGTTTTCTCATTTGCCCCACATTGCCGAACCGCAATCGTCCCACCCTGCGAAGGAGGGCGATACGGCGGCGAGCCGCAGCGTCTGGGGCTACAGGCACACGGTGCTCGCCGCGCTGGGCATTTTCCTGTATGTGGGCGTAGAGGTGGGCCTGGCATCGATCGCGGTGAATTACTTCAAATCGCAGGGCATGAGTTCGCTCAAGACCGCGTCATTCCTGGCATCGCTTTACTGGTTTGGCGCGCTTGTGGGCCGTCTGCTCGGTTCCTGGATCCTGACCAAGGTGAAGTCTGGCAAGCTGCTGGGCACCTTCGGATTCGCGGCGTCTGCACTTCTTGTGATTTCGATGGTCACTTCGGGCGAGGTGGCCATTTGGAGCCTGGTGCTGTGTGGCTTCTTCAACTCCATCATGTTCCCGAACATCTTTGCGCTGGGCATCGCGGGGTTGGGACCGATGACGAGCAAAGGCTCGGGGCTGATTATGACGGCGATTGTAGGCGGAGCCGTGATTCCCGCCCTTCTGGGCGCGGCGGCCGACAGATTCGGTATCCAGCACGCGTTCGTGATCCCGCTCTGCTGCTATCTCTACATCGCGTGGTATGGGCTGTGGGGATCGAAGCCGGGAGAAACAGCCGTTAGCTCTTAGCCATTAGCCTTTAGCTGGTCGCTGGCCCTCCGGTGCGCACTGGAGGGCCAGCACATTCTTGCGGGCGGGATTTGGGCGTAAGACGAGGTCCGATTCTGGGCGGAGCGGCGATGAAGCGCAAAGCAAAACGGCACACGGAAGAGTTAAGCGGCGGGAGCCTGCTGGTGGCTTTCGCCGCGGCCATCGCGGTGCTGATTCTTTTGTTGCGGATGCTCGTCTTTGTCGCCGGGCACGGGCGGCATCATTCCTGAGAAGCGGCTCAGCGGCGCCGGTCAGGGTTGCGCCGGCTCAGGCATTCGGGGTCTGCGGGTCGCGTGCGCTGCGCCAGGCCTTCACGAACTTCCAGTGAATGTAGACCGAGTGATTGAGGTGCTGGAGGAGTCCCTCGCGGCCATCGAGGAATCCGAGCCGGAAGACGTAGTTGTAGAGGAAGGTCGCGGCGGGGTTCAGGAGCGCATTCCAGACTAACCAGAGCCAGAAGCGGCGGGCGCGGCCTGAGTCAAAGAGCGCCTGCGCGCTGATCGTGCTGTAGCGGTTCATGTGCTCGATGTACTCCTCGAGCGTGGGATAGCAGTGGTGGACGAGGTGGCCCTTGAGCAGGCCCACTGGTCCGTCGGCTTGCATCGTTTCGTGAACGGGACGGTCCTCGAACTGCGCCGCGCCACGGCGGAAGAGACGCAGCTTGGGATCGGGCCAGTAGCCGCCGTGACGCAGCGGCCGGCCCAGAAAATGATTGAGCCGGGGGATGCGATAGGCGGCGAATGCAGGCTCGGCGGCGAGAAGCGACTGGATTTCGCGGGCCAGATCCGGGCTGACCTCTTCATCGGCATCGAGCAAGAGGATCCAATCGCCGGTGGCGTGAGCGATGGCAGAGTTCTTCTGCGCGGCAAAGCCCTTCCACGGCTCTTCGAAGACACGCGCGCCGGCGTTGCGAGCGATTTCGAGCGTTGCATCAGTCGAGCCGGAGTCGACGACGACGATCTCCTGGGCGATCCCCGAGATCAGGCGCACACTCGCGAGAGTGCGCGGCAGGTTGGCCGCCTCGTCGAGCGTAATGAGGGCCACGGAGAGAGTCTTGGGCATCGAGGCAAGGATATAGGAAGGGAATAGGGAGTAGGGAGTAGAAGGTAGGGACCAGGGACTAGGGAGGCGGGCTCTCGTTGCAGGCAGCAATTATCGTTCGAGAACACCGGGGCCGGCAGGCTGGGCCGAGCTCTGCGTTCGCCTCCCGTGTTGCCATCGCATGGGCGCTCGTGACCCGAAAGTGACATGGGAATTCACTTTACCGGTGCTATGCTCGGCGCATGGCGGAGTTCCCTACGAATCCGACGCGGTTCGATCCGTACAAAAACTTCAACTTCCGCGTGAAGTGGGATGGGCAGTACATTGCCGGGATCACGAAGGTGTCCGGTCTGGTTCGGACGACGGGGGTAGTGGAGAATCGCGAGGGCGGCGACGCGAGCAGACCACGGAAATCGACCGGACTGACCGAGTTCAACTCGATCACGCTGGAACGCGGCGTGACGGACGATCCGGCTTTCGAGAACTGGGCGAACCTGGTATGGCAGTTTGGCGCCAGTCAAGGATCCGAGATGATGCTCGATCAATTCCGCAAGGATATCTCGATTGAGCTTTACAACGAGGCCGGGCAACTGGTGCGCGCCTACAAGGTGTACCGCTGCTGGCCGAAGGAATACCAGACGATGTTGGCTCTGAATGCCAACGAGGTTGCCGTGCTTGTCGAGCGGCTAACGCTCGAGAACGAGGGCTGGGAGCGGGATACGTCGGTTGTGCCATCGAAGCAGACTTAGAGCCCCGGCACCACGAGCGAGCTCAGTTTGTTACGCCTGCCGCTGCTTCTACTTCGCGCCACTCTTCCTCTGAGAGTTTGAGCTCGGCCGCGGCGACGTTCTCCTCGAGGTGCGCGACTTTGGAAGTGCCCGGAATGGGCAGCAGGACGGGCGAGCGGTGCAGCAGCCAGGCCAGCGAAAGCTGCGGAATCGTGGCCGAGTGGCGCGCGGCGATGCGGCCAAGCGCGCGCGCGGCGGGGTGGTCGGGCTTGAGCAGCTTTCCCCCGCGTAGGGGTACCAGGGCAGGAAGCCGATGCCGCGCCGCTCGCAGTAGGTGAGTGTCGTCTCATGGCGCCGGTCGGCGAGGCTGTAGCGATTCTGGATGGTGACGATGGGGACGATCTTTTCGGCGTCTTCGATCTCGGCAGGGATCACCTCGCTAAGGCCGATGTGGCGAATCTTGCCCTGCTCCTGCATGCGGCGGAGCGCGCCGAGGGATTCTTCGAGGGGCGTGCGCGGGTCGATTCTGTGTAATTGGTAGAGCTCGATGCACTCGAGCTTGAGGCGGCGCAGGCTCATCTCGACACATTGGATCAGATAGCCGGCGCGACCCACGTACTCGGTCTTTGCGGGGCCCTGGCGCGTAATGCCGCCCTTGGTGGCGATGACGACACCCGGAGGGTAGGGCGCGAGCGCTTCACCGATCAGCCGCTCGGCGATCTCGGGGCCGTAGGCGTCGGCGGTGTCAATGAGCGTGACGCCCAGGTCCACCGCACGGCGCAGCACACGGCGGGCCTCGGCGGGGTCGGCCGGCTCGCCCCACGCGCCCTCGCCTACCAGGCGCATGGTCCCGTAGCCGAGCCGGTGCACGGGCAGGTCGCCGCCGATGAGGAATGTGCCGCCCAAGGCCGCGGAGAGATTTTGCGAGCTCATCATTCGATTTCGATGCTATCCTCGCGCAGCGGCGTGAGACAATGCTTGCGTTTGCGAAGCCGGGAACCGGCCAGGTGCTAGCTGCGTATTCTGAGATTACGGAAGGCAAGGAGAGGCACGAAGATGAGCACGTATGCATATCCCAACGCGGAAGCCATCTATTACCAGCGATACCAGGCGGTGCGCCGCGACGAGGTGGTGGGCATTCTGCTGGCGCTATTTCTGGGCAGCTTTGGCCTGCATCACTTCTATCTGCGCCGCACGGGGCTGGGGATCCTCTACTGCTGCTTCTTCTGGACGGGAATTCCAGGACTTGTGGGCTTTCTCGAATGCTTCTTCATGCCCGGCCGCGTGCGCGAGTTCAACGCTATCCAGGCGGCGGCGATTGCGGCGTCACTGGGGATCGCGGTGCCGGGATGGGGCCAGCCAGTGAACGTGACCGTGAACGTTCCGCAGGCGGGTGCTGCTCCTTTTGCAGCCTCGGCACCGGCCATCACGCCCGCAGCCTGCCCTCGGTGCCAGCGCACCAACGCGCCGGGGGCGCGGTTCTGCTCCGGCTGTGGTGCGGCGCTGTAAAAGCAGGGAACAGGGATCAGAAAGTGCGCCGCTCCGGCTGTGCGCAACTGCATACTCTCCTTTCCCGCTGGCATGGACTCACTCAACTTGCGCTACCTGAAGTCGAGCGCGGCCTGGTAGCCGGCGGCGCGGGCGATGGGCACAAGTGTGACAGATTCCCATGCCGCGTCTGCGCGCGCGGGGGCTACAATCTGAAGTTAAGAGACCCATGGCCACTTATCGCGCCGTGATGCTGACCAGGAAGGGCGGGCCCGAGGTTCTCCAGGTCGTGGAGCTGCCTCTCGAGCCGCCCGGTGCGGGAGAACTGCGCGTTTGCGTGACGGCGGCGGGCGTGGGCGCTACCGATCTAACGATGCTTCAGGGCGGCTACCCGTTTGCGCCGAAGATTCCATTTGTGCCGGGATACGAAGCGGTCGGGGTGGTGGATGCAATCGGCGCCGGCGTGACCGGCTTTGCGGTGGAGCAGCGAGTGGCCGCTCTCACGGTGTACGGCGGCTTTGCGGAGTTCCTGACGCGCGGCGCAGAGCACTTTCTACCCGTACCTGACGGCGTCACAGACCGCGACGCAGCCGCCGTAATCCTGAACTTTGCGACAGCGTGGCAGATGATTCATCGCGTGGCCAAAGTGCGCGAGGGACAGTCCGCGCTGGTGACGGGCGCGAGCGGCGGGGTTGGCATCGCAGCTCTGCAACTGCTCAGGCTGGCGGGCGTGAAGGCATATGGCGCGGCATCGGCGGGTAAACATGAGCTCGTGCGCTTTCTTGGAGCTACTCCCATCGACTACAAGCAAGGCCGCCTGGACACACTGATAAGGCGCGCCGAACCCGGCGGAGTTGACTACGTCTTCGATGCAGTTGGCGGACACAATGTCGGTGCGTGCATCGGTGCGCTGCGTTGGGGGGGGATGGTTGTTGGCTATGGCTTCATGGGCGCTGCCGGAGCGTTGGCGAAAGTTGCCATGTTCGCGAATCTCTTCCTCGGTGCGCCGCTGCGCGGACGACGCGGCAGGTTTTACGGAATTACAGCGCTGTATCGCAGGAATCCCAAGCCTTTTCGGGAAGACCTGCCGAAGATCTTTGAGTTGCTCAGGGAGAAGAAGATCGACCCGGTGATCACGCACACTTTTCCGCTGTTCGAAGCGAGAGCCGCGATGGAATTGCTGATGTCGGGTTCCGCGATGGGCAAGATTATTCTGACCGATGGCGCTGGGTACTGACCCGGTCGCAAAGGCTACATATTGGCGTGGCCGGAGCGCATGCGACTCGTTGAACTTCGGCTTGGTGAAGTCGAGGGCGGCTTCGAGCGCGGCCTGGTAGTCGGCGGCGCGGGCCATGAGCGCGGGAGTGGCCGCGGCAAATTCGCCGTCGAGCTTCATCAGGCCCTCGCCGGCTTCATCGCCGGCCATGCGCAGCAGATCAGCTTCAGTCGTGTTCAGGTACTGCGCGTCGCGCGGATCGGCGATCCACACCGGCTTGCCCGCGCCCAGCACGCCTGAGAGCCAGTAGACCTTGCTGAGCAGGTAGCTCAGGCGCTCGGGTCGTCGGTCTCAGTGAAGAGGAACTTCTTTTGCCAGCGGCTGTAGTAGCGCGTGGTGACGGGAACGGGCTGGCGGTTGCCGGACTTCACGAACTCCAGTTGGCCCATGTCGACTGTTTTGCGGACGGCGTTGTAGACGAAGGTCTCGGCGTAAGGCTGTTCCATGGCGGGCACGATCTCGGCAAAGGTGAGCGTGACGGAGGCAGAGATTTTGGCGTGCAGGTTGTGCGTTCCGCCGTCGGCCAGGTGGATTTCGCCGTGGACGATATGGGTGTCGGCGCCGGAGGTCGATCGGTGAAAGGGCCACTCGAATTGCCCGAAGGCCAGTGGCAGGCCGCCGAGGGTGACGTAGCAATCGGGGCGCGGATTGCGCAGCCGCTTGGCTTCGCCGGCCAGGTGCGCAGTCATTTCCGGCAGCAGATTCGGCTTGTCGAAATCGAAGGCGTCGCTCAACTCGAGCTTGAGCGAGCGGCCAGGGGCCTCATTGCCGGGCAGGCCGAGCTCGAAGACGGCGGTGGGATGGCCGTGAAAGTCGGCGCCCTGTTTGACGGAGACGAGAACCAGGCCGGCCTTTGCGGCGGCCGATTCGAGCGAAGTGACGAGTGAAGTTTTCAGATTCTGAGGTCATGAGCGGGGAATCCTGGGTCGGAGATCGGTGCAGGACCATTTTAGAACCTGGCGCTAACGATCGCACCGGCAGAAACAGCGAACCGGGAGCCGGAGGAGCGCGGCTGGCGAAGCGGTCGCATTTACAATGGCAAGCGTGCCATCCGAAACGCCGAAACACATCATTCTTACCGAAAATCTGACCAAGATTTATGCGGCGGGCCGCATCCAGGTGGCCGCGGTGAGCGGCGGTTTCGCTGGCCGTCGAGCCGGGCGAGTTTGTGGCCATTGTGGGCCCGTCGGGTTCGGGCAAGTCCACTCTTTTCTATCTGTTAGGCGGGCTTACGCGGGCGACCGAGGGCCGCGTGGTGATCGACGGCGTGGATTTTGCCACTCTGAACGATGCCGAGCGCACCCGGCTGCGCAAACACCGCATCGGCTTTGTGTTTCAGCAGTTTCAACCTGCTGCCGACGCTTTCGGCGATGGGCAATATCGAGATCGCCTATACGGTGAGCGGGCGCAAGGAGCCGATGGATCGTGCAGTATCTGGACCATCTGAGCGAAATGCTGGCGATCAAGGGACGGCTCCATCACCGCCCCGCAGAGTTAAGCGGCGGCGAACAGCAAAGGGTGGCGATTGCCCGGGCGCTGATCACGCGGCCGGCTATTGTGCTGGCCGACGAGCCGACCGGGAACCTGGACACCAAGAACTCCGACGCCGTGCTGCATATGTTGTTGAGGTCGAACCGGGAACTGGGCCAGACCACGCTGATGATTACGCATAATCCCGAGGCGGCGGCCATTGCCGGGCGCATTCTGCACATGCGGGACGGGGAGATTGTGAAGGAAGAGGCAGGGAACGGGGCAGCAAGGTAGCGTAGCCGCTCCGAATGAGGTTTGAGGTCTCCCAGGTGTCCAAAGGCTAGGCACCTGGGGCACCCGGCACCCGGCACCCGGCTCAATCCTGCTAAATTCTACTAAACGGTCCGAGAATCCCGCCGTTTTGTGGGGAAATTCGTGGAGGTCACGACGCCCCCTTGCCGGCTTCAGTGCGTACCCTCTTTTACCGCGGGCTTCGGCTTGTTAACCGGAGCCTTTGGCTTGTTAGCTGCCGCTTCCCTGCTCGCCGGATGAGGCGGTATCCGGGAGTCGGACTTTAGCTCTTGGATCTCATCTTCCGCTGTCTTGAGCCTGTCTTCTATCTTGAGAAGGTCATCTACTATGTCATTCGTTCTTTTGCGGGAGTCGTCAGTTTTGTCGTCCACAAGGTCTGTCATCGTCCGTAGGTCCCGAGTCTCCGCTTGTGTATCTTTCAGGGCATCTTCCAGCTTTTGACACCTTGTTTCAAGGTTTTGAATTGCCTCTTGCTGGTCTTTTAATCTCATCTCAAGCCCAAACAGCTCATCTTGAAGCTCTCGCTGTACCTTGTTTATCTGGCCGAGGAGGAGATCAAAATCATCCTGAGCGCAGCCGACGGCGGGGGAGAGAAGAAAGACCAAGCCGAGAAACGCTGCTAAGATTTTCATGAGCTATTTCTCCTTCGTGCTAGTGCTCGGAGTATCTTAACCGCCGCCACCCCTGAAACGTTGCGTAAACGCCGGGTGCCCCGGCACCCACTCCTCGTTCAGAGAGAATCGACAGAAAATTGACTCGCCGGCCGATTTCCTGCTATCTTCTATAGGTTCGCAAGAACATCGCCTGAGGTGTGTGTAAATGCAGGCGATGTAAGAAATACCCCCGGGCAGGCAGGATCGGACGGGGTATTTTCTGGGTCAGGTGAAGTCGGCCGGCCAGACAAGTTTCCGGGTTCGCTCTCTTCTTGCGGAGGGCAGGAAACATTCGCATCGGCGCCCGCGCGTTCCCCACCTTGGAGGGGCTATGCGGGCCGGAAGCGGGATACGGAGTTGGCCTCGCCGCGGCGAGCGACCGATCACCGTCCCGGTTCTCGTCTGAGATCGGAACGAAGACAGACGCGAAGCAGCAACCATAGGGCTTCTCTGCGCGTGTGCGGCTCGTTGGCCGCCT
The DNA here is from genome assembly GCA_963836525.1 of uncultured Acidobacteriaceae bacterium. Taxonomy (GTDB): domain Bacteria; phylum Acidobacteriota; class Terriglobia; order Terriglobales; family Acidobacteriaceae; genus Telmatobacter. The sequence continues at coordinate 134,172 of CAWIJW010000003.1, read as the reverse complement.
GGCGCCAGAACGGCCCAAAGGGCTCGGTGCGCGGCTGTCAATCGGGATGTTACGGGTTTTTGAGGGTGAGGAGTTTCGCATTGCCGACTTTTAATCAGCTCGTCCGCAAGGGGCGCACGGCCCCGCGTTACAAAACGGCGTCGCCTGCGTTGCAGGCCTCGCCGCAGCGGCGCGGCGTGTGCACGCGCGTGTATACACAGACGCCCAAGAAGCCGAACTCGGCCCTGCGCAAGGTGGCGCGCGTGCGGCTGACCAACGGGATTGAAGTGACCACCTACATTCCCGGCATCGGACACAACCTGCAGGAGCACTCGATTGTGCTCATCCGCGGGGGCCGCGTGAAGGATTTGCCGGGCGTGCGCTATCACGTGATCCGCGGGACGCTGGATTCGGTGGGCGTGACGGAACGGTCGCAGAGCCGGTCGAAGTACGGGGCCAAGCGCGCCAAAGGCGGGCCGGCGAAGAAGTGAGATAAACAGCTTCTAGCTTCTAGCTCCTAGCTTCTAGCCTCGGCAGTGGAAGATTGAGGCGAAGAGGCAAAGGCGGGGCGGAAGAGCTAGAGGCGAATGGCTAGAAGCTAACGGCTGTATTTGAGGATTTATGCCGAGAAAAGGGCACATTGCGAAGCGGGACGTGGCGCCGGATCCGGTGTATGGGTCCACGCTGGTAACCAAGTTTGTGAACTCGATGATGTGGGGCGGCAAGAAGTCGACCGCCCAGGCCATCTTCTACCAGGCGATGAAAAACTTGGAGGAGAAGGGCGGCGGCGAAGACGCGCTCAAGCTCTTCAAGAAGGCGGTGGAGAACTGCAAGCCGCTGCTTGAGGTGAAGACGCGGCGCGTGGGCGGCGCCAACTACCAGGTGCCTATCGAGGTGAATCCCGAGCGGAGAACCTCGCTGGCCATCCGCTGGCTGATCACCTACGGCCGCAGCCGCGGCGAGAAGGGAATGACCGACAAGCTGTCGAACGAGCTGCTGGACGCAGCCAACGGGCGCGGCGCGGCCATGAAGAAGAAGGAAGACGTACACCGTATGGCCGAGGCCAACAAGGCCTTTGCGCACTACCGGTGGTAGAGAAGCAGGGACCAAGGGACTTAGGGACTAGGGACTAGGGACTAGGGACTAGGGACTAGGACCGACACCCTGGGGAGTTATTGAAAGAGATTTGAGCCGGCCTTGAAAGAGCGCCGGGCGCGGCAGGCCTGGCAAGTGGACTGCCGGAGATTGACGAACGAACTAACCGCGGGGAACGAAGGCCCGCAAGGAATTGGAACTGTGGCTCGCACCGTACCTCTAAATCGCTGCCGGAATATCGGCATCATGGCGCATATCGACGCCGGAAAGACGACAGCGACAGAGCGCATCCTGTTTTACACCGGCATCACGCACCGGCTAGGCGAGGTGCATGAGGGCACGGCGACCATGGACTACATGGAGCAGGAGCAGGAGCGCGGAATCACGATCACCTCGGCGGCCACCACCTGCACTTGGCGCGACGTTCGCGTCAATATTATTGATACCCCCGGCCACGTGGACTTTACCGCCGAAGTGGAGCGCAGCCTGCGCGTGCTCGACGGCGCGGTGGCGCTGTTTGACTCTGTCGCCGGCGTGCAGCCGCAGACCGAGACGGTGTGGCGGCAGGGCGATAAATACAAGGTTCCCCGGATCTGCTTTGTTAACAAGATGGACAAGAACGGCGCGGACTTCGAGCATGTGCTCGAGACCATCCGCAAGCGCCTGGGCGCGCGGCCCGTGGCGCTGCAGATTCCCGTCGGCGCCGAGGCGAACTTCAAGGGCGTCGTGGACCTGATCGAGATGAAGGCGATCATCTGGCACGACGAGACGCTGGGCGCTGAGTTCTCGATCGAGCCGATTCCCGCCGAGCTGCAGAAGAAGGCCGAGGCGTTCCGGCTGCAGTTGATTGAAGTCATCGCCGAAACCGACGACGTGCTGCTGGAGAAGTTTCTCGAAGGCGAAACGCCGACGGTGGAAGAATTGAAGGCCGGCATTCGCCAGGCCACCATCGATCTGAAGGTCTTTCCGGTGATTTGCGGCAGCGCTTTCAAGAACAAAGGCGTGCAGACGCTGCTCGACGCCGTCGTCGATTACCTGCCCAGCCCGCTCGACAAGCCTCCCGTTGAGGGCATCGATCCCAACCATCACTCCAAAATCGAAAGGCGCAAGCCGGACGACAATGAGCCGCTGTCCGCACTGGCCTTCAAGATCATCAACGATCCCTTCGGCAAGCTGTGTTTTGTTCGCGTTTACTCGGGCTCGCTCAAGACCGGCGACATGGTGCTCAATCCGCGGACCGGCAAGACAGAGCGCATCGGGCGCCTGGTGAAGATGCACGCCAACAAGCGCGAGGACGTGAGCGAGATTCTAGCCGGCGATATTTGCGCATGCGTGGGCCTGAAGGACCTGAAGACGGGCGACACGCTCTGCGACCCGCATCATGCCATTGCTCTTGGCGCCATCACCTTCCCCGACACTGTCATCTCCGTGGCCATTGAACCCAAGACCAAGGCCGATCAGGAAAAGATGGCCCTGGCGCTGTCGCGGCTGGCCGATGAGGATCCCACCTTCAAGGTGCGGACCGACGAAGATAGCGGCCAGACCATCATCAGCGGCATGGGCGAGCTGCACCTCGAGATTCTTGTGGATCGCATGAAGCGCGAGCATAAGGTCGAGGCCAATGTGGGCGAGCCCAAAGTGGCCTTCCGCGAGACCATCCGCAAAAAGGCCGAGGCCGAGGGCAGTTACGTCCACCAGACCGGTGGCTCGGGCGCCTTCGGCGTTTGTAAGCTGCGCGTCGAGCCCAACCAGCCGGGCGCGGGCTATGAGTTCATCAACGAAATCAAGGGTGGTGCAATTCCCAAGGAGTTCATCAAGCCCATCAATCAGGGAGTGCAGGGTGCGCTGGAACTGGGCATCTTGGCAGGCTATCCCATCGTTGACGTGAAGGTGACGCTGTTCGATGGCAAGTACCACGAGGTGGACTCGAACGAGATGGCCTTCAAGTTCGCCGGCTCGATTGCGTTCAAGGAGGCGGCGCGAAAGGCCTCGCCGGTACTGCTGGAGCCGGTGATGGCGGTGGAAGTGACGGTGCCCGAGGAATTCATGGGCGTGATTATCGGCGACATCAACTCGCGGCGCGGGCGGATCGAGGGCATGGAGCATGCCGGCGGCTCGCAGGTGATCCGGGCGATGGTGCCGCTCAAGGAAATGTTCGGCTACGTGAACGATATTCGCTCGTCCACGCAGGGCCGGGCGTCGTATTCGATGCAGTTTGCGCGCTACGAGGAGGCGCCGCGCATGATTGCCGACGAAATTATCGGCCGAGCGCAGGGCAAGTAAGGTTTTGGGGCTGGAGTTCGCAGCGGCGGGCGCCCCGAGGAGCAACGGGCAGTAGCAGCGAGGAAAGGAACTTGAGGCTTTATGGCGAAAGAAAAGTTTGATCGTTCGAAGCCGCACGTGAACGTGGGGACGATAGGTCACATCGATCACGGCAAGACGACGTTGACGGCGGCGATCACCAAGGTGTTGCAGAAGCACAATCCGAAGATTGTGTTTCGCTCGTTCGACTCGATTGACAACGCGCCGGAGGAGCGGGAGCGGGGCATCACGATCGCCACGGCGCACGTGGAGTACGAGACCAAGAACCGGCACTACGCGCACGTGGACTGCCCAGGGCACGCCGACTACATCAAGAACATGATCACCGGGGCGGCGCAGATGGACGGGGCGATTCTGGTGGTGGCGGCGACCGACGGGCCGATGCCGCAGACCAAGGAGCACGTGCTCTTGGCCCGCCAGGTGGGGGTGCCGTACATTGTGGTGTTTCTGAACAAGTGCGACGCGGTGGAGGATACGGAGCTGATCGACCTGGTGGAGATGGAAGTGCGTGAGCTTCTTGACCAAGTACCAGTTCCCGGGCGACGACGTGCCGGTGGTCCGGGGGTCGGCTTTGGGCGCGCTGAACGGCGAGCCGCAGTGGGAGGCGAAGGTGGAGGAGCTGATGGAAGCGGTGGACAAGTACGTGCCGCAGCCGAAGCGCGACGTGGAGCTGCCTTTCCTGATGCCCATCGAGGACATCTTCTCGATCTCGGGACGCGGCACGGTGGTGACGGGCCGCATCGAGCGCGGCAAGGTGAAGGTGGGCGAGGACGTGGAGATCGTGGGCTTCCGCGAGACGCGCAAGACGGTGTGCACGGGCGTGGAGATGTTCAAGAAGCAGTTGGACGAAGGGCTGGCCGGGGACAACGCGGGGATTCTCTTGCGCGGCACGCCGAAGGAGGACGTGGAGCGGGGGATGGTGCTGGCCAAGCCGGGATCGATCACGCCGCACACGAACTTCAAGAGCGAGGTGTACGTGTTGAGTAAGGAAGAGGGCGGGCGGCACACGCCGTTCTTCAAGGGCTACCGGCCGCAGTTTTACTTCCGCACCACGGACGTGACGGGAGTGGCGGAGCTGCCGGCGGGCGTGGAGATGGTGATGCCGGGGGACAACGTGCAGTTGGAAGTGGATCTGATCACGCCGGTGGCCATGGAGAAGGGGCTGCGCTTCGCCATTCGCGAGGGCGGCAGGACGGTGGGCGCGGGCACGATCTCGGAGATTATCAAGTGAGTTCGTAGTTCGCAGTTCGCAGTTCACAGTTCGCTGTGGTAAGCGGCTGTGGCTGGCGACGAGATGAGCGGCGCAACGGAAACTGAAAACTACGAACGAAGAACTGGGAACTGGGAACTGAAGGGACGTCATGGTAGGACAAAGGATTCGCATTCGGTTGAAGGCATACGACTATCGCGTGCTGGACACCTCGACCGGCGAGATTGTGGACACGGCCAAGCGCACCGGGGCAACGGTGGCGGGACCGATCCCTTTGCCGACGGTCACGAACAAGTATTGCGTGCTGCGTTCGCCGCACGTGGACAAGAAGTCGCGCGAGGCCTTCGAGATCCGCACGCACAAGCGGCTGATCGACATTCTGGAGCCGACGCAGCAGACGGTGGACGCGCTGATGAAGCTCGATCTGCCGGCGGGCGTGGATGTGGAGATCAAGGCGTTCGAAAAGTAGCGAAGCTACTTTTCGAGCCATTAGCCATTAGCTCTTAGCTTTTAGCTTTGTCGAGGTTGAACGAACGGTAGCGGCAAAGCGGAGTTTCTGGAAGCAATGAGATGATAGCTGACGTTTGGCACAAACAAGCTAAGAGCTAAAGGCTAACGGCTAATAGCTCATCAGAAATTCCGGCAGTGCGAGACATTCCAGCTCGCATGATGAGGTGAGGGAAAGATGGCAGTTACAGGGATTCTGGGAAGAAAGATCGGCATGACGCAGGTCTTCGACGACAAGGGCGACGTGCACCCGATTACGGTGTTGCAGGCCGGCCCCTGCGTGATTACGCAGTTGAAGACGGCGGCGAAGGATGGTTACGACGCCGCACAGATCGGGCTGGTGGAGTTCGTGAAGGCCTCGCGGATGACCAAGGCGCAGACCGGGCATTTGGCGAAGTCCGAGGCCCCGCCGGTGAAGTTCATCAAGGAAGTGGACATCGAGGCCGCGGGCGACGGCGCCGCTGAGACGAAGGCCGGGGACCGCGTGCTGGTGGACATTTTCAACGATGCGAAGTTTGTGGACGTGAGCGGCAAATCGAAGGGCCGCGGGTTTGCCGGCGTGGTGCGCAGGCACAAATTCGGCGGCGGTCCCAAGTCGCACGGGCACATGTTCCAGGTGCAGGGTTCGATCGGCGCTTCGAGCTTTCCGTCGCGCGTGTTTCCGGGGCAACGCATGCCCGGCCATCTTGGAACGGACCAGGTGACGGTGCGCAACCTGCGCATTCGCGGCATCGACCTGGACGAGAATCTGCTGATGGTTGAGGGAGCGGTGCCGGGTCCGCGCGAGGGATATGTGCTGATCTCGAAGGCCAAGGCTCCGCCGCGCGAGCGCCGCGGCTTTGCCGGATCGGGCACCGTGGATCCGCTGAAGGCGGCAAAGAAGGCGGCAATGAAACGCAAGTAGGACTGGCCGTCCAGGCAATTGCCGCCTGAAGGCGGCAAGGAAATTTGGCCCGGGAGGCTGCAGCGCACAGCGCTGGAAGAAGACGACGATGGCAAAAGTGGATGTAGTGAATTTGAGCGGCAAGAAGGTGGGCTCGGTGGAGCTGGCCGACCAAGTGTTTGCGCCGGAGCAGGTGAACGAAGCCCTGTTGTGGGAGGCGGTGAAGCACTATCGCGCTTCGCTGCGCCAGGGCACGCACGCCACCAAGAACCGCAAGCTAGTGGCTGGTTCGGGCAAGAAGCTGTGGAAGCAGAAGGGCACGGGCCGCGCGCGCATTGGTTCGGTGCGGTCGCCGTTATGGCGTCATGGCGGCACGGTTCACGGGCCGCAGCCGCGCAGCTACGAGTATCCCTTCCCGCGCAAGAAACTGCTGGCCGCGTTGCGCTCGGCGCTGGCCGCAAAGCTGGCCGACGGCAAGCTGACCGTAGTGGATTCGCTGGAGATCAAGGAAGGCAAGACCAAGCTCTACCGCGAGGCGCTGGATAAGCTGGACGTCAAGCGCACCGCGCTGCTGGTGGAAAACGGAAAAACACTGACGCAGTCGCTGGTGCGCGGGGCGCGGAATCTCGCGGGCGTGGAGCTGGTGCTGAACAACGAGGTGCACCCCTACGATCTGCTGCGCTATGACCGGGCGATCTTCTCGAAGGCCGCGATCGAGCAATTGGCGGAAGCGCTGGAGAAGAGCGCGTCGAAACGGTCGCCGCGGCGACCCGCCGAGAAGGAGGCCGCGTAATGCCGACTCTTTACACCGTAATTCGCCGCCCGCTGATCACCGAAAAGGGATTGGGCGTGAAAGAGACCGAGGGAACGCTGGTCTTCGATGTGGCGCCCTCGGCAACAAAGACGGAAGTGAAGGAGGCCGTAGAGGCGCTCTTCAAAGTGAAGGTCGCCGCAGTCCGCACGGCGAACGTTGCTGGCAAGGAACGCCGCCGCGGCAGGTACGCGGGCTACCGGCCGGACTGGAAAAAGGCGTACGTCAAGCTGAAGGCCGGCGAGAAGCTGCCGGAGTACGTGAGCAACCTGTAAGGCAGCTATTAGCTGTTAGCTCTTAGCTTCTAGCCGGGAAGTGCAGGAACGAAGCGGGAGTTGAGCAAGAAAGATTGTTGAGCAGGATGGGCTGATAGCTGGGAGCTGATAGCTCATCAAGGATAACGACGATGGCAATCAAAACATACAGACCGGTCACATCGACGCTGCGATTCCAAACCTCGCTGACGACGGACGATCTGACCACAGACACGCCGCACAAGCCGCTGCTGGTGACACGCAAGCGCACTGGCGGGCGCCGCAACTCGGGCGACATGACCATCCGTCACCACGGCGGCGGGCACAAGCAGAAGCTGCGCCTGATCGACTTCAAGCGCGAGAAGTTTGGCGTGCCGGGCAAGGTGGCGACCATTGAGTACGATCCCAACCGGTCGGCGCGCATTGCATTGGTGCACTACGCAGACGGCGAGAAGCGCTACATCCTGCAGCCGGTGGGGCTCAAAGTGGGCGCGACTGTGACCTCCGGGCCTGAAGCCGACATTCTGGTGGGTAACGCGCTGCCGCTCAAGAACATTCCCGCGGGCACCACGGTGCACGCCATCGAGCTGAGGCCGGGCAAAGGCGCGCAGATGGCGCGTTCAGCCGGAGCGCAGGCGCAACTGGTGGCCAAGGAAGGCGATTACGCCCTGCTGAAGCTGCCCTCGGGTGAGACGCGGAGGGTGTTGGCCGAGTGCATGGCGACCATCGGGCAGGTGGGAAACACGGATCATGAGAATGTGTCGATCGGCAAGGCGGGACGCAATCGCTGGCTGGGCATCCGGCCGACGAATCGCGGCGTGACGATGAATCCGGTGGACCATCCGCACGGCGGCGGCGAAGGCAAGACCTCGGGCGGACGCCATCCGGTGACGCCGTGGGGCCAGCCGACGCGCGGATTCAAGACACGCAACAACAAGCGGACCGACGCGTTGATCGTCAGCCGCAAAACGAAGTAAGAAACAGCCGCTAGCTACTAGCTTCTAGCTTCTAGCTCACCGCGGCAGATGAGGAATTCAGGCAACGGCCGGGCAGATGGCTTGAGAAAGAAAAAGCTGGAAGCTAAAGGCTAGAAGCTAGGAGCTGGTTTTTATGGGACGTTCGACAAAGAAAGGGCCGTTTGTGGATGCGCACCTGATGGTGAAGATCGAGGCGCTGAACAAGGCCAACGACAAGAAAGTGGTGAAGACCTGGACGCGGCGCTCGACGATCTTTCCCGAGTTCGTGGGCCACACCATCGCCGTGCACAACGGCAAGAAGTTTGTTCCGGTGTACGTGACCGAGAACATGGTGGGACACAAGCTGGGCGAGTTTGCGCCCACGCGGGTCTTCAAAGGCCACACCGGCGGATCGAAGGCGCCGACCGAGGCTGTAGCCAAGCCGGCGTAGGAGAAGGAAGCCGAGAGCTGAAAGCTAAAAGCTGAAGTTTGAGGAAGGCATGAGTATGGCAGTGGAAGCAAGGGAATACCGGGCCGAGGCCAAGTTCCAGCGTGTATCGCCGCAGAAGGCGCGGCTGGTGCTGGACCTGATCAAGGGGCGCGGAGTGCAGGAGGCGCTGGAAACGGCGGCCTTCACCAAGAAGCGCATCGCCCCGGTGGTGTACAAGCTGCTGGCTTCGGCGGTGGACAACGCCAAGTATGTGGCCGGCGAAGAGGGCATCGACCTGGACGTGGACAATCTCTACGTGAAGCAGGCGATTGCCAACGACGGGCCGCGCATGAAGCGCATCCGTCCCGCACCGATGGGACGGGCGTTCCGCTATCAGCGGCGGCTGACGCACATCGTGCTGTCGGTAGCCGAGCGCGAAGCGGCGGCGGGCCTGGTGACGAAGGTGGAGGAGCCGACGTCCGCGCCTGCGAAGGCGGAAAAACCGAAGAAGGCTGCGCCCGCGACGGGCAAAGCAAAGCAAGCCGCGCCCAAGGCAGCGAAGGCAAAGGCCGAGGAAACGAAACCGGCCGCTAAAGCGGCCAAGACAAAGGCCGGGGAAACGAAGCCGGCAGAGAAGAAGTCTGCGGCAGCCAAGAAGAAGTCCGGCAAGTAGGCCGGGAGAGTTTTGAGAGGAAGTATATGGGACAAAAAGTCCATCCTTACGGATTCCGGCTGGGAATCAACAAACCGTGGCGATCGCGCTGGTTTTCGGAGCGCGAGTACGCACAAGCTGCTGGTCGAGGACGTGAAGCTGAAAGCGGAGCTGCGCGAGAAGCTGAAGGCGGCGGGCGTCAGTTCGGTGGAGATCGAGCGGCCGGGCAACAAGCTGCGCTTCCTGATCCGCACCGCGCGGCCGGGCATCGTGATCGGACGCAAGGGCGCGGAGATTGAGAAGCTGAAGACCGAGCTGGGCAAGCGCACCAACCGCGAAGTGTTCATCGACATCATCGAGGTGAACAAGCCGGAACTGGACGCGCAACTGGTGAGCGAGAACATCGCGCTGCAACTGGAGAAGCGCGTGAGCTTCCGCCGCGCCATGCGCAAGAGCGTGGACTCGGCGCTGCGCTTCGGCTGCAAGGGGATCAAGGTGCGCGTCTCAGGCAGGTTGAACGGCAATGAAATCGCGCGCTCGGAGTGGTACCTGCAGGGGCGCTTGCCGCTGCACACGTTGCGGGCCGATATCGACTACGGATTTACCGAGGCCAACACGACCTATGGCGTCATCGGCGTGAAGACGTGGATCTATCGCGGCGACATTTACGAGCAGAAGCGCCGTCAGGCTCAGCCGGTGGGGAAGTCGGTGTTTTAGAGACAGGGTTCAGGGATCAGGGGTCAGGGATCAGTAGTTCCCGGCTGTTGGTCTTGAATCGGTTGGTTGTCAAGATTCTGTGCAAGTGGCCCGGGAAGCAGTTTGGGGTGGGATCAAAACTGATCCCTGATCTCTGAACCCTGATCCCCGGTTTTTGAGGGTTTTTGTTATGTTGATGCCAAAAAAGGTGAAGTTCCGCAAGCAGCAGAAGGGCAAGCGCCGCGGCAAGGCGTGGCGTGGCTCGACGCTGGCATTCGGCGAGTACGGTCTGAAGGTTATGGAGTGCGGTTACATCACCGACCGGCAGATCGAGGCCAGCCGTATTGCCATGACGCGTTTCGTCAAGCGCGGAGGCAAGATCTGGCTGCGTCTGTTTCCTGATAAGCCCATCACCAAGAAGCCGGCGGAAGTCCGTATGGGCTCGGGTAAGGGCGCGTTGGACCACTGGGTCGCGGTGGTGCGGCCGGGAAAGATCTTGTTTGAGATGGAAGGCGTCACGCCGGAGACGGCGGTCGAGGCAATGCGCCTGGCGTCGCACAAGCTGCCGCTGAAGACGAAGTTTGTGCAGCGGGTCGGGGCCGAGAAGGTTGTGGCCAGAGCCGAGTAGAAAGACAGCTTTCGGCCGCCAGCTTTTGGCTTTCAGCTCTTCAGGCGGAATCGAAGAGCGATGCGCGAGCTGGATGAGCCTTGGGGGCGAGGAGCTAGGAGTTAGAAAAAACGATGGAACTGGCAAAGATTCGCAATTTGAGCGACGAAGAGCTGAAACACCAGGAGAAGACGTCTGGGGAACAACTCTTCCGGCTCCGCTTCCAGGTGGCGATGGGGCAGACCGACGGGGTGAAGAAGCTCCGCCAAATGCGCAAGGAGATTGCGCAGATCAAGACCGTGGCGCGCGAGCGCGAGCTGGGCATTCATGGCGAAACCAAGGAAGTGAAGCAAGCCGCTCCAGCCACGGAAGCCAAAACTGCAAAAGCCAAAGAAGCCGTGGCAGCCGTTGAAGCCAAGGCCGAGAAGGTTGAGAAAGCGGCGCCCGCGGCAGAGACCAAGACCAGAAAGACGAAGAAAGCCGCGCCTCCCGCGGAGACGAAGAAGACCAAGAAAGAGAAAGCGAAGGGAGCCCGCAAATGACGGCGACTCAGAAAGCGGCACAGGCGCCCGCCGCGACGGGCACGCGGCGCAACGAGAAGGTGGGCCAGGTGGTTTCAACCAAGATGCAGAAGACCATCGTGGTTGCGGTGGAGATGCGCAAGGCCCATCCCAAGTACAAGCGGATTGTGCGCACCACGAAAAAGTTCTATGCCCACGACGAGCAGAGCTCGGCGCGGATGGGCGACATCGTGCGCATCCGCGAGACGCGCCCGCTGAGCAAGCTGAAACGGTGGTCGCTGGAAGAGATTGTGCGGCGTTCGACGCTGGGACAGATTGAAGATGCGGTGCTGCCGGGCGAAGCTGTTGCCGTTGAGAAGTAAGGCTACCGAAAGGAGGGCAAACCATGGCTGTGCAAATGAGAACCATGCTCGCGGTGGCGGATAACTCCGGCGCGCGCAAGCTGCAGGTGATTCTGCCGCTGGGCGGGGGGCTGGGTGCGAAGGCTGGACTGGGCGACGTGGTGACCGCGGCGGTAAAGGAAGCCTCGCCCGACGGCACCATCAAGAAGGGCAAGGTAGTGAAGGCGGTCATCGTGCGCACGCGCAAGGAGCACCGGCGGCGCGATGGCACCTACATCCGCTTTGACGAGAATGCGGCGGTGGTGATCGGTGACGATCACGAGCCGGTAGGCACGCGCGTCTTCGGGCCGGTGGCCCGCGAGCTGCGCGAGAAAAAGTTTTTGAAGATTGTTTCGCTGGCGCCGGAAGTGGTTTAGGAGTTGTCAGTTATCAGTGGTCAGTTGTCAGTCGATGATTTGCAAAGACGGGCACTGAGTCGCGCAACGGCACAAGCTGACAACTGAGAACTGACAGCTGAGAACTGGAGAAAAGATGCCGAGTTTGAGTATTCATCGCAACGATACGGTGAAGGTGCTGACGGGCGCGGACCGGGGCAAGACGGGCCGCGTGCTGCGCGTCTTCCCCGACAATGGCACGGTTCTGGTGGAGCACGTGCGCCTGGTCAAGAAGACAGTTTCGAGCAAACAGCGGCAGCGGACCAAGGGCGGCATCGCCGAACAGGAGTCGCCGATCGACGTCTCGAACGTGGTGCTGGTGTGCCCCAACTGCGGCCCTGCTCGCGTAGGTCACCGGATCGAGGGTGACATGCGCGTGCGGATTTGCAAGAAGTGCGGGCAGGAGCTGCCCACGAAGAAGTAGGAAAGACAGTTGTCAGTGATCAGCACGTTCGTGGCAAATCGAGTGTATTGCACGAACTGAAAGCTGGATTTGAAGGCTGATTCAGAAAATGCGCGAAGCGCGAACGCCTGGACGGCCAGTCCCCTTCCGCAACGGTACACGGCCAGACGGCCAATCCGAGACACGGAAGAAAGTGAGTGAGGCAACATGGCGGCAAGGTTGAAAGAGAAGTACAAGAAGGAGATCAAGCCCGCGCTGCAGAAGGAGCTGGGGCTTGAGAACTCGATGGCGGTGCCGCGCCTCGAAAAGATCGTGATCAACATGGGCCTGGGCGAGGCCACGCAGAACACCAAGCTGCTGGATCCGCTGGTGGCTGACCTGACGCAGATTGCCGGCCAAAAGCCGGTAACCACGAAGGCCAAGAAGTCGATTTCGGCATTCAAGGTGCGCGCGGGCATGTCGATCGGCGCCATGGTCACTCTGCGCTCCGACCGGGCGTACGAGTTTTTGGACCGGCTGATCTCGATTGCGCTGCCCAGAGTGCGCGACTTCCGCGGGCTATCGACGAAGAGTTTCGACGGACGCGGCAACTACACGCTGGGCCTGCGCGACCAACTGATCTTTCCGGAGATCGACTACGCAAAGGTGGAAAAGCTGAAGGGCATGAACATCACCATTGTGACCACGGCGAAGGATGACAACCAGGCACGCGCGCTGCTCAAGCACTTTGGAATGCCCTTCCGCCAGGGGGCGTAGATGCAGCTATTAGCTTGATTGGGGTGGAACGAACAGCTGAGGCAGGAAACAGAATTCAACTTGTTCCGCAGGAACGTGAGTGAACTAAGGAACAAGCTAACAGCTAAAAGCTAATGGCTAATAGCTGTAGTTCAAGGGGTTTTATGGCAACCACTGCAAAAAGGGTAAAGGACGCGCGGAAGCCGAAGTTCAGCAGCCGCAAGCACAACCGCTGCCAGCTGTGCGGGCGGCCGCGGGGTTTCCTACGCAAGTTCGGCATTTGCCGTTTGTGCTTCCGGGCGCTCGCACTCAAGGGCGAGATTCCCGGCGTCAACAAGTCGAGCTGGTAGCAAGACAGTTGTCAGTGATCAGTTGTCAGTATGTTCGTGGTGGATCTGACAGCTCAGTTCAACCGAGCAATTTTTACTGATCACTGTCCACTGTTCACTGATCACTGTAGCAACCATTCCCGCAGGTTCTCGCCGCGGCGAGCGAACGGGGAATGAAGGAGAAGGAATGAGTCTGACGGATCCAGTAGCAGATTTTCTGGCGCGCATCCGGAACGCAATCCGTGCGCGTCATCAGAAGCTGGATGTACCGGCTTCGAAGTTAAAGGCCGAGATCGCCCGAATCCTGAAGGAAGAGGGCTACATCTCGAACTACAAGCTGCAGGAAGAGGACGGCAAGCTGGTGCTGCGCGTGTACCTGAAGTACGGCGGCACCGAGGCGGCCATCCGCGACCTGGCGCGTGTCTCGCGTCCCGGCTGCCGCGTCTATGTGCGCCGCGACGAGATCAAGCGTGTGCAGGGCGGGCTGGGTATCGCGATTTTGACCACGCCCAAAGGCGTGATGACGGGCCGGCAGGCGCGCCGCGAAGGAGTGGGCGGCGAGCTGCTGTGCGAAGTGTGGTAAGAGCAGTTCGTAGTTCGCAGTTCACAGTTGATTGCCGATAACTGAGAACTACGAACTAGGAACTGAGAACTGTTTTTCGGGCTGCAGTGGAACGCGGAGCAAAATGCTCTTGCGGGACTCGCAAGCCAAGAAGGATTGAAAGAATGTCGCGCATTGGAAAGAAGCCGATCCCGCTGCCGGCGGGCGTCAAGTACGAGGTTCAGGGCAACGCCGTGCTGGTGGAAGGCCCCAAAGGCAAGGTTTCGGCGCTGATCGCCGAAGGCATCTCGCTGAAGACAGCCGACGGGCACTTGCAGGTGGAGCGCACGAGCGACGACAAAGCCGCGCTGCACGGCCTGACCCGGGCGCTGGTGCAGAACGCCGTGCACGGCGTGACCAAGGGGTGGACCAAGGCGCTGGATATCGTGGGCATCGGATACCGCGCCGAGCTGAAGGGCAAGGGCACGGTGGTGTTCACGCTGGGCTACTCGCACCCCATCGAGTTTCCGCTGCCTTCGGGCATCGAGGTGGCCATCGATCCCAAGCAGACGCACCTCACCATCACCGGCGTCGACCGGCAGAAGGTGGGCCAGGTGGCGGCCGACATGCGTTCGCTGCGCAAGCCGGATCCGTACAAGAACAAGGGCGTGCGCTATAGCGACGAGCGGCTGAAGAAGAAGGCCGGCAAGACGGGAGCGAAGTGATCGCGTTTGCGAGGTGTCTGAGCCTCGCACGATCATCCTGAACGAAGTGAAGGATCAGAATCCGAACGGGGCCGCGGGGCGGCTCCGCTGATAGGTGAGGGAAGAAATGCTTACGCAGACCAAGAGAAACGAGATCCGGCAACGCATTCACCGGCGCATCCGCGAGAAGCTTGCCGGGACGGCGGAACGGCCGCGGTTGAACGTGTATCGCTCGCTGAACCATATCTACGCGCAGGTTGTCGACGACCAGACGGGGCAGACGCTGGTCTCGGCTTCGAGCATCAAATTGAAGAGCGGCGGCAATGTGGCGGCGGCGAAGGAGATTGGCAAGGCGGTGGCGGAAAAGGCCGTGGCCAAGGGAATCAAGCAGGTGGTCTTCGATCGCGGCGGCTATCTCTATCACGGCCGCGTGAAGGCGTTGGCTGATGCGGCGCGGGAAGCAGGACTGGAGTTTTAAAAGCAGCTATTAGCTTTTAGCCTTTAGCTATTAGCTTGATGTGCCAAGTCGATGCAGTTCGTGTGAGCGCGATAAAGCTAAGGGCTAAGAGCCAATGGCTAATAGCCAGGCGGGAAAACGAGAGAGCAAATGACGATGTTGACAAAGAAACTCGATGCCAACCAGTACAACCTGAAGGATCAGGTGGTGGCCATCAATCGCGTCACCAAAGTGGTGAAGGGCGGCAAAAACATGTCGTTTGCCGCACTGGTGGTGGTGGGCGACGCCGCTTCGGGCGTGGTGGGCTACGGATCAGGCAAGGCCAAGGAGGTTCCCCAGGCGATTCGCAAGGGAATCGAGTCGGCTAAGAAGAACCTCGTGAAGGTGAATCTGACCCAGACCACGATTCCGCACCAGGTGCTGGGCCGCTACGGCTCCGGCCAGGTGCTGCTAAAGCCGGCGCCGGAAGGCACGGGCGTGATTGCGGGCGGCGCGGTGCGCGCGGTGATGACCTCGGCGGGTGTGCAGAATGTGCTCACCAAGAGCCTCGGCTCGCCCAACCCGCACAACGTCATCAAGGCTACATTCGACGCGCTGACGCAGTTGCGCGACAAGGCCGATGTGGCCACGATGCGCGGCAAGCAGGTGGAGGAGCTCTGATGGCGAAACCAAAAAAGATTCGCATTCAGTACTATCGCTCCGCGATCGCCACGCCCACCAAGCACAAGCTGGTGGTGAGGGGACTAGGCTTTACGCGCCTCAACCAGATCGTTGAGCGCGAGGACACAGAATCGGTGCGGGGCATGGTGAAGGCTGTGCCGCACCTGGTGAGAATTCTGGAGAAATAGCCAGTAGCCGGGAGCCTGTAGCTGGTAGCTGACTGCCACAAGCTACTGGCTACAAGCTACAGGCTGTGTAGACAACGCGAGTCGGCGGCGCTTTTCGAAAGGAAATCCGCCGGCGCTATAGCGAGGAGAACATGGCGAGAAATCTATCGAATTTGCGCGCGCCGCGGAAGGCCAACACCGGGCGCAAGCGAGTGGGCCGGGGCATGGGATCCGGCATGGGCAAGACCTCGACCCGCGGCCATAAGGGCCAGGGATCGCGCTCCGGCTTCAGCCTGATGCGCGGCTTTGAGGGCGGCCAGATGCCGTTGCACCGGCGGCTGCCCAAGCGCGGTTTTACCAACATCTTCCGCACCGAATACACCATTGTGAATCTTGACCGGATCGCGGGACTTGGCGTGGCTGAGATCGGCCTCGACGACTACCGCAAGCTGGGCTTGGTGTCGGGGCGGAATGCGCTGATCAAGGTGCTCGGCTCCGGAGAGCTCAAGAAGGCCGTCACCATCCACGCGCACAAGTTTTCCAAGTCGGCGGCCGAGAAGATCGCGAAGGCCGGCGGCAAGGCCGTGGTGGTGGGTGGCGAGGCGGCTCCGGCGGTGGCCTGACATTGTGCCGTAGCACGCTCAAAATAGGACCTTAAAAGTCCATTTTTGAGGTGTGACGCAAAGCATAGTCCGCGTTTCCCGGCTTTCGGTAGGCTGATAAAAGCAGGGAAGCGCCGTAAGATGGGATCATTGCAGGATTCGACCGGCGCCGCGGGCGCCTGAAGCGGATAACCCGACATGCTTGAGAAATTTCTCAATATCTTCCGGATTCCCGACCTGCGCAAGCGGGTTTTGTTCATGCTGGGCATTCTGGCCGTGTACCGCCTGGGCGCGTGGATTCCCACGCCCGGTGTGAACTACACCCAACTGGAATTCCTGTTCAGCCAGCAGGGCGGCTCGGCGCTGGGCCTCATGGATCTGTTCAGCGGCGGCACACTGCGCCGCATGACCATCTTCGCGCTGGGCATCATGCCCTACATTACCGCGTCCATCATCTTTCAGCTTCTCACCGTGGTTTATGAGCCGCTGGCGCGCATCCAGAAGGAAGGCGAGCTGGGCAGGCGCAAAATCACGCAATGGACCCGCTACCTGACCGTGATTCTGGGCGCGCTGCAGTCCATCGGCATCGCGGCCATTCTTACCAAGCAGGGGCTGGTGCTGCATCCTGGCCCCGGCTTCATTCTCATGACCGTGCTCACGCTCACCACCGGCACTGCCTTCATCATGTGGCTGGGCGAACAGATCACGGACCGTGGCATCGGCAATGGCATGAGCCTGCTCATCTTCGCCGGCATTGTGGCCGGCCTGCCGCGTGGCATCGGCGACCTGATCCAGAAGGTGCAGACCGACGCCTGGGGACCGATGACCTTCCTGGTAGTGCTGTTGCTCATAGTGGGTATGGCGGTGGTGGTGGCGTTTATCGTCTTTGTGGAACGCAGCGAGCGGCGCATCCCCATCCAGAGCGCGCGGCGCATTGTAGGCCGGCGAATGATGGGCGGCTCATCAAGCCACCTGCCCCTGAAGGTAAACTCCGGCGGAGTGATGCCGATTATCTTTGCCAGCTCGATTCTCTCGGCGCCCTTGCTCTTCAGCCAGGTGGAGTGGGTGCAGAACAGCCGTATCCTCCAGCCCATCATGCAGGCGCTTACGCCGGGCTACCCGTGGTACGAGCTGCTGAACATTCTGTTCATCATCTTCTTTGCCTATTTTTACGTTTCCATCGTCATGCGGCCGGACGACATCGCCGACAACTTTCGCAAGTCGGGGTCGTTCATTCCCGGCATCCGGCCCGGCAAGCGCACTTCGGACTTCATCAACGACATTCTCACCCGCATCACGCTGGTGGGAGGGCTTTACCTCATTGTGGTGCAGATGGTGCCCACCTTCCTCATCTCGGGCATCCGGTTCGACAAGATTTGGCTTATCGGGAGGTTGTTTGAGAATCTGCCCACGTGGGCAATTCACGGCATGAACGTGAACTTCTACTTTGGCGGCACCTCGCTGCTTATTGTTGTGGGTGTGGCCATGGATACCGTCAACCAGATCGAATCGCAGCTGATCATGCGTCACTATGACGGCTTTTCCCCGCGCTCCGGTCGCATACGCGGAAGGAAAACCTGGTAATGTCTTCATCTGTTTCATCTGGAACTTCAGTGGAAGCCGGCCGGGCAACGGAATCAGACACCGTTCCCGGCCCGATTCTTTTATTGGGTGCGCCGGGCGTGGGCAAGGGAACCCAGGCCAAGGAGCTGGTCAAGCTGTGGAACATCCCTCAGATCTCCACCGGCGACCTGCTGCGCGCCAATGTCGCCTTGGGAACGAATCTGGGCCGGATCGCCAAAGAGATCATGGGACGGGGCGAACTGGTTCCCGATTCCCTGGTCAACGAGATGGTTGCCGTCCGGCTGCTGGAGCCCGACACGGCCCGGGGATACATTCTCGACGGGTTCCCGCGCACGCTGGGGCAAGCCATCTGGCTCGACAACCGCCTTGTGGCGCAAATCGAGTCATTGCCTCTGGTTGCCGTCAGCATCCAAGTCAACTATAATCAGTTATTGCGCCGGATTACCGGGCGCCGGAATTGTCCTGTCTGCCAGACCATCTACAACGTCTATATGAATCCGCCCCAACGGGATGGATTCTGTGATGTAGAGGGTGCGGCGCTGACCCAGCGATCCGATGACACGGAAGAGGTTTTCAAGGAGCGCATGCGCGCTTACGAGGCCCTCACCGCGTCTGTCGTCGAACACTATCGGGCTCAGGGACGATTCGCGGAAGTGGATGGAGACCGGCCGATCGCTGAGATCGCTGCCGGAATTGTTGCCGCCGTTGAGCGGTTGCGGAAGAGCAGTTCGTAGTTCACAGTTTTTCAGTTGCGATCACGGAAAGCTGTGGACTGCCGGAAACTGAGAACTGAGAACTGTTTTCGTGGCTGTTGTACTGAAGTCGTCGCAGGAGATCGAGAAGATGCGCCGCGCGGGGCGGGTGGTCCGCGAGGTGCTCGAACTGGTGCGCAGCAAGGTGAGGTCGGGAGCGACCACCTACGATCTGGAGAAAGCCGCCGAAGCGCGGGTGAACGAACTGGGAGTGAAGGCCGCCTTCAAGGGCTATCACGGTTTCCCCTGCGTGCTATGCACCTCGGTCAACAGCGAGGTGGTGCACGGCATTCCTTCGCCGAGACGTGTTCTGAAGGAAGGCGACATCGTCTCGGTCGATTTCGGCGTGGTGGTAGACGGTTACTACGGAGATGCGGCCATCACCGTGCCGGTGGGCGCCATTGACGCGAATGCTGCGCGGCTGCTCAAGGCCACGGAAGCGTCGCTGCGGGCGGGCATTGCAGCGGTCCGGCCAGGGGCAACCCTGGGCGATGTAGGAGCCGCGGTGCAGGGTGTAGTGGAGGGCGAGGGATTTTCCGTGGTGCGGGATTTTGTGGGCCACGGCATCGGCGTCCACATGCACGAAGATCCGCAGGTGCCGAACTTTGGCGAGGCGGGCCAGGGCATGAAACTGAAGGTCGGCATGGTCATCGCCATCGAGCCCATGGTGAATGCCGGCAAACCGGACGTGAGGGTGCTGGACGACGGATGGACGGCCGTGGCCAGCGATGGAAGCATGAGCGCTCATTTCGAGCACACGGTCGCTGTGACCGCCAACGGGGCGAGGGTTTTGACCGAATAGAACCATTCGGTCCAAAAGGCTGGGAGCGCGCAAGCGCAGCCCGGCAGAAGTGGACACAGATTGTCGAAGGAAGATGCGATTGAGGTGATGGCAACGGTCGTTGAAACGTTGCCCAACGCCATGTTCAAGGTCAAACTTGAGACCAATCACGAGGTGCTGGCCCATGTCTCGGGGAGGATGCGCAAGAACTTCATCCGGATTCTACCCGGCGACCGCGTGGCCGTGGAGTTGAGTCCCTACGACCTGAATCGCGGTCGGATCGTGTACAGATACAGGTGAAGAGGGGACATTGGCCGGCGAACGACATTAGGCCAGTGGGCCCTGCCGGAAGACGAGAGATTGAGATTTCCCGCGCCTTGATTGTTGCGCGGAGAAGGGTAGCAGCAATGAAGGTCCGGGCATCGGTAAAGAAGATTTGCGTCAAGTGCAAGGTGATTACTCGCGGAGGTGTGGTACGCGTGATCTGCGAGAACCCGAAGCACAAGCAGCGCCAGGGATAGTTGGGACTGGCAGAAAGCGGGGGACTTCCAGAGACAGTTCTTAGTTCACAGTTCGCAGTTCACAGTTGAATGTACCCGCGGAGAGCAACTCTGAGAACTACGAACTTAGAACTGCGAACTTTCAAGAGGCGAGTTAGCTTGAGTCAAGGCTTGCGATGAACCTCGGAAGTTGTTCCCGATAACCCGTGCGAACCGGTCGAGGCCGGGGGCACACAACCAAATGCAAAGGAATCAGAATGGCACGTATTGCTGGCGTCGATCTGCCCCGCAACAAGCAGGCACGGATCGCGCTCACTTACATCTTCGGGATCGGCCAGCCCCGCGCCCTCAAGATTCTGGACAAGGCGAACGTCGACGTCTACAAGAAGATCCAGGATCTGGGCGAGGACGAGGTGAACCGCATCCGCCAGGTAATTGAGGACGAAGGGGACGTCGAGGGCGACCTGCGCAAGGACGTCGCGATGCACATCAAGCGCCTCATCGACATTCAGAGCTATCGCGGCATGCGCCACCGGAAGTCCCTGCCGGTGCGTGGCCAGCGCACCCACACCAACGCCCGCACTCGCAAGGGCCCGCGTAAGGGCACGATTGCTGGCAAGAAGAAAGCGACGGCGAAGACCTAATGGCGAAACCCGAGCAGAAGGCCGAAACCGGGAAAAAGGGCAAGACCAAAAAGTTCAAGAAGCGCGAGCGCAAGAATGTGCCGTTCGGGATCGCGTACATTCAGGCCTCGTTCAACAACACCATCGTCACCATCACGGACCAGATGGGCAACACGCTAAGCTGGAAGAGTTCGGGCTCGCTGGGATTCCGCGGTTCACGCAAGGGTACGCCCTTCGCGGCGCAGCAGGCGGCTTCAAACGCAGCCGGCATGGCCCGCGATCACGGCGTGCGCGCGGTGGAAGTACGGGTCGCCGGTCCGGGTTCGGGCCGCGAGTCGGCCATCCGCGCGCTGGCCGCCGCGGGCATCGAGGTGAGATCCATCCGCGACGTGACGCCGGTGCCACACAACGGCTGCCGTCCACCGAAGCGGCGTCGCGTCTGATGACGCAGTTCACAGTTCGTAGTTCTTAGTTCGTAGCCGTGCCGTACGCTGGGAAGGAAGACTGAGAACTGTGAACTAAGAACTGAGAACTTTTAACCCGGGCCGGGACGAAGCGTCCTCCGGACATGTAAACCGGCCGACATCCGAAGTCAGGAGAAGAAATGGCACGTTATACCGGAGCAGTTTGCCGCCTTTGCCGCCGCGAAGGCGCCAAGTTATTTTTGAAGGGCACCAAGTGCACCTCGGACCGATGCCCGCTGGAGAAGCGCAACTTCCCGCCTGGACAGCACGGCAAAGACCGCAGAGCCAAGATTGTAGGCTATGGCCTGCAATTGCACGAAAAGCAAAAGGCCAAGCGCATGTACTTCACGCTCGAGAGCCAGTTCCGCAAGTACTACGAGAAAGCCAGCCGTTCCACCGCCGTTACCGGCGAGCTGCTCATCCAGCAACTGGAGCGGCGCCTCGACAACGTAACCTACCGGCTGGGATTTGCCATCTCGCGGCGCCAGGCCCGGCAGCTCGTCCGCCACGGGCATGTCACCGTGAATGGCCGCAAGGTCAACATTCCTTCGTATCAGGTGAACGCGGGTGATGAGATCGCTGTCCGCGACAGCGCCAAGAAGTTGGTGATTGTGGAGCAGGCCGCGCAGTTCGCCGCGCAAAACCCTGTTCCCGCCTGGCTTGAAGCAAACTTTGAGAATCTGTCCGGGCGCGTGCTCCATCTGCCCAAGCGCGCGGACGTCAACCTGCCGGTCAACGAACAGTTGATCGTCGAGCTTTACTCGAAGTAACAGCTGCAAGCTTGTAGCCAGTAACCTGTAGCGTCAGAGTTCAATGCTGCAGGCTGCAAGCTGCCGGCTATCGGCTGCATTTCAAAACAAGGAGAACTTGCGCGGCCGCCGCAAAATGCATCGCGACGTACATGCCGCGCGGGAAACGAGAGACAAATATGTTGTGGAGAGGATTCCAGAAGCCGAAGCGCCTTGCGGTCGATGCCGAGACGCTTACTGACACCTACGGAAAATTCAGCGCCCAGCCCTTTGAACGGGGCTTCGGCACCACCGTCGGCAACGCTCTGCGGCGCACACTGCTCAGCTCCATTGAGGGCGCGGCGGTCACTGCGGTTCGCATTGAAGGCGTGCTGCACGAGTTCCAGTCCATCACAGGCGTAGTGGAAGACGCCACCGACATCATCCTCAACCTCAAGCAGATTCCCTTCAAGCTGCAGGGTGAAGGCCCCAAGGCGCTCTATCTGCGCGCCGATCAGCCTGGCGTGGTCACCTCCGGAATGATCGAGGCCGATAGCGATGTGGAGATCCTCGACAAGAACATCTATCTGGCCACGCTCTCTGAAAGCGGCAAGCTCGATATGGAAATGCGCCTCAAGCGCGGCCGCGGCTATGTTTCCGCCGATAAGAATTTCGACGCCGACCTCGGGCTCGGATTCATTCCCGTGGATTCGGTGCACTCGCCGGTGCGCCGCGTGAACTACGTGGTCGACGCCGCCCGCCTGGGCCAGATCACCGACTACGACAAGCTGACCCTCGAAGTGTGGACCAATGGCGCCGTGCTGCCCGCCGATGCCGTCGGCCTGGCCGCCAAGCTGCTCAAGGACCACATGAACATCTTCATCAACTTCGAGGAGGAGATCGAGGCGGAAGCACGCGGCGAGGAAGGCCGCATCCTGCTTCGCAACGACAATCTCAATCGAAGCGTGGAAGAGCTGGAGCTGAGCGTTCGCAGCTACAACTGCCTGAAGAACGCCAACATTCAGACCATCGGCGAGCTGGTGCAGAAGACCGAAGCCGAGATGCTGAAGACCAAGAACTTCGGCCGCAAGAGCCTGAACGAGATCAAGGAGATCCTGGCGCAGATGGGCCTGTCGCTGGGTATGAAGATCGACGAGCAGGGCAACGCGGTGCCCGGGCCCACCAGCATTCCGCCGCAAACGGCACTGGCGGCAAGCTATGGCCGCTTCGACGATGAAGAGGAGCCGCTCGACTCGGTGGATTTGCAGTTGCCCACTGAGACGGAGAACTTCTGAAGCCAGCTTCCGGCTTCTAGCCTCTAGCCGGGCGCCCAGGTGCCGCTTTTGGCATCTGGGCGCTCACCGAACGTTATCTTCGAAAGAGAGAAGTAACATGCGCCATCGCAATGCAGGATTCAAGCTCGGACGCAACACTAGCCATCGCCGCGCGCTCTTGCGCAACCTGGTTACGTCCGTTATCGAAGAAGATCGCGTGGAGACCACCGTGGCCAAGGCCAAGGCTGTCCGTCCGCACATCGAAAAAATGATCACTCTCGGCAAAAAGGGCGATCTGCACGCGCGCCGGCAGGCGCTCGCTTTTCTCCGTACCGATGATGCCGTAAAGCGGCTCTTTGACGTCGTGGCTCCGCGCTATGGCGACCGCAACGGCGGATATCTGCGGATCGTTCGCACTGGCTTCCAGCAGGGTGACGGCGCCGACAAGGCGTTCATCGAGCTGCTGGGCGCCGAAAAGCAGCTCGAGGTCAAGCGCCAGAAGCGCGCCGACCTGAAGGCCAAGAAGAGAGCCGAACTCGAGAAGCAGCTCGAAGAGCAGAAGAAGGAAGCGGAAGAGTCCGAGGGTGGCGAGCAGGCCGCATAAGCGCCGGCCGATCGTCCGGTTTTTTGCTCAAAATCAAGCGGGCATACCCCTCGAGGGATATGCCCGCATTTTCTTCTCCGATTGTTCCGGTCGTTAGCTCTGTGTGTGCCCGTTCTCTCCCTAAACTCCCGAGAGCGCCAACCTCCGATGCTGTGGAAACGATTCTTTGTCAACCGGCTTGCGCAGGACTTCGATGTCATCGAGATCCACTTCGAGAGAGAAGCACTGCCTGGTCGCGGAAAGAGCGATGATGACTTTGCATTGGTGGCGAAACTCCGTCACAATTCCCTCCACGCCCGCGAAGACGCCCCGATGCACGCGCACTGGTTCTCCCACGGATACCGGAGGATGGGGACGCAGGATGCATCCGCTGGCAAGGCCCTCGCGGATCCTGCCAATCTCAGCGGCGCTCACGGTGTCGCTCACGCCGTCTCCCAGCAAGCGCAGGACGCCCGGCGTGGTCACGACAGAAAGCCGGACTTCAGGCGAGTAACGAACAAAGACGTATCCTGCGAAAAGCGGCCGTTCCAGGCTGACCACGCGATCAGTCCATTTCGAACGCACTGTGTAGAGGGGCAGGTAGTGTTCCAGGGAACGTACCGTCAGATGCTGTGCGACGCGCTTTTCATGGTTCGCTACGACATGCAAAACATGCCACGGGCTCTCAAGCATTGCCGACTCCAATGTGAATTGCCCAAACAAAGAAGAATTTCAGTCGTTCGATTCATCATGCCGGCTGCGCTACGCACGTTCATCTTTTTGAGACGCTCCGACTCACAGCGGCTGATTGACAATCGATCTCTAAACGGTACAGAGGGATAAACTGAATTCGGGCACTGGCCCAAGTATATCCCAGAACCTTCTTCCAGGTGTGTTTCGGCGGCTTGGATTCTTTAAGCCCCATGGTCACAATTGCTTCGACGCGACGATCTTTCAGGGCAGTCTAGCTCGAGTTAGAAGTGAACCGCCGCAGCAAACGCCCGTCGAGGCAGGGACAGCTTCGCCGGAATCGCCGTGCGAAGTGGAGAAACCCTCTCGACGCCGCCAACAACGCGACGACCGGTCGTCTTTGTAGTAAAGGATTCAGGTGTAGATCTCTGCAGAACGCAAGAGCCGAAGGAACTAACGGTGGGAAAAGGTATGGCTGTAAATAACCTGACCAATATGTCCAGCGATCAAACGAACAAGCAACGCGCGCACCGAAGCTGTACGCAACTTCGAATACTCACGGGAATCAATTCGATCGCAATGGAACGCTGTTCGGATCTTCTCGCCCTGTAATGCGCTTGAGCAGGTGGACGCTTGGGCTGTAATCCGGGACGAGCTCTTTGAGCGCGACGACCAGGCGGCCCGTGTCGCGGGTTTCGCAGATCTTGCGAAGCGACTCAAGCCAGGTGCGCATGTCTTCCTTTGGTACGCCATCGCCGACATAGATGCGAATCTTATCGTGCTTCGTCGGCACAGTGTCTTCAAGGAGCGTGCTGAGTTCCTCGTAGAGTTTCTCTCCGGGACGCATTCCCGTGAACTCGATCTTGATATCTTCCTCGGGCCTGAGCCCCGACAGAAGGATCAGGTTTCTTGCCAGGTCCACGATCTTCACGGGCTGTCCCATATCAAGAACGCAAATCTGGCCGCCTTTTCCGATTGCCAAGGCTTGTAGCACAAGCTGGCAGGCCTCGGGAATGGTCATGAAGAAGCGGCGCATATCGGGATGCGTGACGGTGACAGGCCCGCCGGCTGCGATTTGCTTCTTGAAGATCGGAATGACGCTGCCGTTCGAGCCCAACACGTTGCCAAAGCGAACAGCCACATACTTGGTGCAGCCGTCTTGTAGCGCCAAGAGAATGAGCTCCGCGATGCGCTTCGTGGCACCCATGACATTTGTCGGACGGACGGCCTTGTCGGACGAGATCAGCAGAAAATCCGCAACGCCGTGGTTCGCGGCTGCCACGGCAACGTTGTAGGTTCCGAATACATTGTTCTCGATAGCCTCAAACGCATGAGTTTCCATTAAGGGAACGTGTTTGTAAGCCGCGGCATGATAGACCACTGCCGGCTTGTATCGACCAAACACTTCGTCCAGGCGATCGCGGTTCTGAATGCTTCCAATCTCCGAATAGAACGGAACCAGTGGAAAGGACTGATGCATTTCGCGATCGATCTCGAACAGCGAGGACTCGGCAATCTCGAAACCGACGATTCCGGCAGGATGGAACCGTGCGATCTGCCGGCAAAGTTCGAAGCCGATCGAGCCTGCCGCGCCGGTAACGAGAACAACTTTATCTTTGAGCGTGCTCCGTATCAGGTCTTCCTCGAGATGCACCGGGGTGCGCCCCAGAAGGTCGTCGACCGCCACCTCCCGGATTTGGCCGGCGAGGCCGCGCTCCTCAATCATCTCGCCTAAACCGGGCACAGTTTTGAATTCAACTTCCGCGTCATGGCACAACTGCAGAATCCGCGTCATTTCGGCACCAGTTGAGGAAGGAATGGCAATCAGTATGATCGCGATCCTATGCCGCGCCACGAGCGGCTTGATTTTGTCGCCTGGCCCGAGGACCGGAACGCCGGCGATACGCAAACCCAGCTTGCCGGGATCGTCGTCAATGAAGCCGCAAACTCGATAAGCCAACCTTGCGTTGTTGCGGATTTCCCTAAGAAGGGTGATGCCGGCGTCGCCCGCGCCGTAAATAAAGGTGCGCTTCTCGGTTCCAGTCGTGCTTCGCACGCGCGAGCTGACATTCGCCGTTGCACGAGCCGCGAGCCGAAACCCGCTTGTGCTGGACAAGCAGACCATCAGATCGAGCACGTAGAGGGATCGCGGGAATCCCGGCGGCGCGAGCAAACGAATGAGAATATAACCGATGACTGATGCGATGAGATTACCCACCGAAATCCGCATCAGGTCTATCGCGGACACATAGCGCCAAAGACCTCGATCGAGCTTCGCCGCGCGAAACACGACGAACTTGACGGGCAACCAGATCGCAAGTGCATAGGGAAGGTAGCGAAGATATATCGGCGGCACGCTGAAGTCAAATCGCAGTAAGAATGCCACGACCGCCGAGGCCGCGAAGAGTCCGATCTCCGTAGCCCAGATAGCAACCCGCCGGACGGCACTGTTCCGCAAGAAAAGATTCAGTTCTTCGCGCATCATCTATAACTCACTTTTCAGAATCACGTCGGCAGTAAGAGTTGTCGGAGGAAGGTCATTTTCTGCTCCGCTTTGGACCTTGGTGCCGATTTGTGCGGCCTAAACTGCTCGATGGTTACAAATAGAATTTCGTGCTTCGGATGATATGCTCGTTCAATCAATCCTGAAGAAGATCCTCCGGAGAACGCGCCTCGCGGCCCCCGTCAAACCGCAACGTTATGTACAGGAGCGGAACGATCGCAACCGTAGCGAATGCAGGTGCCAGTGCGGGATAGCGGCAGGCACTCCATGCCAAGGGAAACAGCCATCCAATATTGATTCCAGCGACGGCAAGCATGACCTTCGCAT
This sequence comes from uncultured Acidobacteriaceae bacterium, assembly GCA_963836525.1. Lineage (GTDB taxonomy): Bacteria > Acidobacteriota > Terriglobia > Terriglobales > Acidobacteriaceae > Telmatobacter. The sequence continues at coordinate 107,067 of CAWIJW010000003.1, read as the reverse complement.
GACTGCCCCACGTACTCGCAGCATGCTGGTAGGCGTGACTGCGATGGGCCTCGTACCACCGCGCGCCCGAAAGCACGCGGCGTAGGAGCGTCACGGTGGAATCCACGATAAAGACGGCAAGCAGAATCAGCCAAGGCCAAACGAATGCTGGGCCGGCCTTCGAGGGAAATAGCGCCAGGACGCCCAGGGAAAATCCCAAAAAGCCGCTTCCGGCGTCGCCCATGAAAATTTTTGCCGGTGGCCAGTTCCAAATCAGAAAGCCGAGACTCACAGCGGCCAGCATCCACGAGGCCTGTGCCACATCGTATAATCCATTGCGAAACAGCAGGAATGCGACGAGCCCACTCACAGTGACCGCTTCCATTCCGGCCAAGCCGTCGATACCATCCATGAAGTTAAAGAGGTTCGTGAGCCAGACCAAGCCGATGAGTGCGGCCGCGCGGCCGACCCAACCCCCAAAATCAGCGCTGTTGCCGAAATGCGAAAAGCTTATCTCATCGAAGCAGCAAAGGGCCCATGCTGCCGCAACGAAGTGAGTGATAAGTCGCGGCCACGGAGATAGCCTGAAGTGATCGTCCAGAAAGCCGACAATGCTGATCGCTATTCCACCCCCGACGAGCGCCCAGGCGAGCTTGGCGGGAACAACTTGCCTCTGAAGAGACCAGACAACCGCCGATACAAAAACCAGCACGATACCAAGGCCGCCCCCGCGCGGGACTGGCACTACATGGGAGCTGCGGGAGTTGGGTAGGTCCATTACGCCGCGTTTGACAAGATACATGCGAACCCCGGCAGTTACAATAGCGGTGATCAGAAAAAGCAGAACGAATAGGCTCATCAAAGAGCTTCCGCTCGTCATGACAGCTTGAACTCCCGATACCATTGGGCTGTAGCCGTCAACGCGTCGTCAAGCGTGACCGGAGGAACCCAATCCAGCCACTGCTGCGCTCGGCTGGAGTCAATGACGAGAGAATCCAAAACCCTGCTGGCCTCCTCGTCTTTCCGGGTCAGTTTTGCTCCAAATCGAATCAGAGCCGCTGGAAGCGGCAAGAGCCGGATGGGCTTCGCCAGGAGTCGCGCCAACCGCGTGATCAGTTCGTGTGTCGATATGTCCTCAGTGTCCTTTACAAGGAAGCTCTGATTGGCGGCCCTGCGATGGTTGACGCAGTGGACCAAAAAATCAGCAAGATTTTCGACCCCAAGCAGACTGCGGCAATTTCTACTCCTCGGCAGGGGCAACGGCAGACTGCGATCAACGAGCCTCATGAGGCGCAGAAAACTCCCTCTTACTCCAGGGCCATAAACCTGCGGGGGGCGAACAATCACCACTTCCATTCCGCTCTCTGCGGCCACGGAGCGAAGCACCTCTTCGGCTCCCCACTTCGAAACCGCGTACGGGTTCCGGGGATTGCACGGCATATCCTCGGTAAACGGCTTCCCGGATGTTGCCTCGCCATGCACCTTTACTGTGCTCACAAAGATAAACCGGCGGACGCCTGTTGCAGCGGCAGCAAGCGCGATGGATTTCGTACCGCCGACATTGACACGCTCGTACTCTTGCGATGCTTCAGCTGCGTTTTCGTTTGTCGCAGGGGCGCGTGCCGCCAAGTGCACAATAACTGACACATTCGCGAGGTGAGCACGCAAGTTCTGACTTACGCTCAGATCTCCCAGAAGAGAGAAATCACTCAACTCTGGGACCGCCTGTTGCAATTCCGGCCACAGCTCGAGATCCCGGACACCGGCACAAGGAAGATACCCAGATTCTACGAGCCTGCGACAGACGTATCTTCCAACAAATCCGTCCGCACCGGTTACTAGCACTCGCTCTGTCATGTCGGTGCATCCGCAGATATGATGCTCGTCACAAAACGTGAATCGAAGGCAATCTACAAGTTGACTTCAGCAGTGATTTGGCGCTTCCAGACCCAACGCCCGAATCACTCGGGCCACTCCCGCGGGTTTGTCGTAATTCTGTTTGAATGCCTCTCGGCCGTTCTGCCCCTTGTTCCAGATTTCTTCAGGATGATCGAGGAGGTGCGCAAGTAACGCTGATACGCCCGTTTCATCGCCGCACTCAAATTGCCAGCCGCAATCGAATCGCCGGATGAGGAGAGCAGGCGTAGCCGCCGCGGGACCAATATAGAGTACCGGCCTCCCCGCCGCCATCAGCCCATAGATCTTGCTGGGTACAACGGCGCCAAGAGTCTCGGGCTTCTGTGTTACCAGGCCTACATGGCATTCCGCCAGGCTTACTCCCAGGTCTTGTTGGCGAACATAGCTTCGGAAGGAGACATTTGTAATTCCGCGCTCCTGACAAAAGTCAATCAGTGCTCTGCGTTCAAGACCGCCGCCGGCAAAAACCAAGAGGAGATCGCGCCGGCTGGCTAGGCGCTCCATCACTCCACGAATGGTCACGACATCATGCGCCAATCCCAAGTTTCCGGAGTACAGGATGCATAACGGCTTGCGCGCGGGAAACGGCGCCGGAGATATGATCGTCCCGTCTGCCCAATTCTCCGCGACAACGATTCGATCCTCAGGAATCCTGTGCCGCAACAGGCGAGCCTTCATGCAATCGCCGAGCGCAATCACCGCGTCTGCGCGGCGCCGAGGGAAATCGAGCAGTCCAAGAGTCCAACCGGCGACGGGTATTCCCAACGAAATCGCTATATCCGGATATAGATCCATCTCCCACGAAACGTGGCGGCATCTGCGTATCCGCTGCAACAGCCATCCAATCCAAGCCAGACCCGGCGGCGCCGTGAGCGTCACGACCACGTCCGGCTTCGGAGTACTCAGCGCTTTCCAGACCGCTCCCGCGTAGAACGTAGCATAGGAGAGCAGTTTCCTCGTCTTGTTCTGTGAGAACGCTGCGGTTCTCACGTACGAGACTTCCAGTTTGCGTTGTCCGGCAAGGCATTCACGGTCTTCGGTTGTCCTGGGGTCGTCACGTAGACCGCTGTGGCCTGCCGTGACTTCGCCCGCAACATACTCGCTTGCGCCGCAGATAATGCGGACGTCATGGCCCGCCTCCGCGGCTCCGCTTGCAAAGTCAGCGAGAAACTGCCCGACAGCTGACCGATCCGGTCCAAAGAACTGACTGATTACAATGATTCGAGCGTGTGGGGGCATCGCCCTCAAAAAGCGAGGAGCTCCGAATCTACTCAGTGATACTCGCACGAAAAATCATCTTTCACACCGGTCTAATCAGACCATGACGCACTCAGGTCTTGGGCTACGGCCGAGGACCCAGTCGTACACCTCAGTCATGGTTTCACCGATTCGCTGCCATTGAAAGCGCTTTTCAACGAGCCTTCGGCCATTCATGCCCATTGCTTCGCGTTCTGCGTTAGTCAACGAGAAAAAGCGGCGCAAAGCCGCTGCTATGCCGTCCGCTTGCGGCTCCATCATGAGTGCAGCCCCGGCTTCGGCGCCCTCGGGAAGATTGCACTCATGAGTCATCAAGACAGGGATTTGCCATGACCATGCTTCGAGAATACTTACAGGCAAGCCTTCGCTCTTGCTGGGCAGGATAAAGGCAGAGGCCGCGCCAAGACAGCGATCCTTGTCTGCATAGAATTGCGGACCGAGGAAGGTGGTGCTGGAACAAATTTGAAGCTGCTTTGCGACCTGCTCCAGCTCAGCGCGGTGGTTATTCTGATCCCATCCGGCAAGCGTAAGGCGCCAGCCAGCCGAGGCTGTGTCTTTGCAAACGGCTCGCCACGCTTCAAGCAGGCTCCGTAACCCTTTCGACGGATGAAACCTTCCAAGATAGAGAATCGACCGGCCCTGCCCCAGATCCGGACGACCTGCGTCGTGCCGCAGATTCGTCCCGTTCGGAATGACGCAAATCGGATTTTTCAGTCCGTACTCCCGGAATACCTCCGCTTCGGCCACATTCAACGCGTGCAGGCAGGCGGCGCGGCGAAGGTGCATGTTTTCATAGAGCGCGGCCGCGATTCGCTTCTTCCACCGGGAATTGCGCAACGCCCATGGCCTGAGCAGGCCGTGCGGGCTCACGATGTAAGGTCGTCTGCCTTGCGACCAGCGAAGGGCAACGACCGACGGATACATCCATATGCCATGGACATGGAGTATCTCTGCCTCACTTGTTTCCAATGCAGTGGCTAGCCCCGGCGCATAACCAAAGATGCGTGGGCCGAGGTCCTGGAAGGTTTTTGTTGTGATGTTGTTCCACAGCGCCGCATCGCTTGCTGTATAAGCGTCGCGCGCACTGAAGACCTGAGGCAAATACCGTTTCTCCGCTGCAATCGCAATTGTAAGGTTGCGCATCGCGTCGAAGATTCCGCCGTTCACCCGCGAGATGGAGTTAGTGAGAACAGCCAGGCGGTATTGCGAATTCGACATGTCGACTTAGAATGCGAAGAGTAAGATGTTAGCTCAACATAGGTGAAACAATCGCGGACTTAGGCCCGCTCTCTTAGATGCAGGTGCTCTGCACCGCGCTCAATTGCCTGAATATAGCCGTGAACTTCCAGATCCATGTCGCAATACCGATCGACGATTCCCTTGGAGAGTGAGCCCATTTTGGCGCGCAACACGGGATCAAGGAGCTTTGTCATCGCCTGAGCTAACTGAGCAATATCGCCGGGTTCGATGACAAACCCGTTTACGCCATCTTGCACGATAAGTCCCGCCGATCCGCAGGCATTTGTTGTTACAAGCGGCTTACCTGCGAGGCCGCCTTCCACCAGGACCTTTGGGAAGCAGTCTTTGTGCGTCGGCAGCAGCACAGCATCGGCCGCGCAGTAGAGCTCTGCGAGCTTCTCCGGCGCAACTGGGGGGAGGAAACGCACGCGGTGCTCGACTTTGAACGACCGCGCGAGGCGCGTGAAATACTCGATTGTCCCGCCTTCTTTATCCGCCGGCTCCTCGGGCCCGACGAAAACACACAGGAAAGACTTGTCTGCTGGAAGCAGCGCCGCAGCTCGCACAATATCGGGCACGCCCTTAAACGCATGGAGAGTGCCTGCGTATAGAAAAACTATCCCTGAATCAAGTCCGAGACGAAGGCTTGCATCCTGCTCAGGCCTTAAATTGCTCAGGATTCTCCGGAATAATGCCGCGCCGGCCTCGTACGGGGCAGAAATCAGACGGTCAGGTGCGCGTCCGTAAACCCCAGTGAGAACTTCCACCGCGGATGGATTCTGATAGATATGAAACTGGCACATGCGAAGCAGGAGTCGCTTTAAAATGCGGATCCACCAGCGCCGCTTCCTTTCCCACTTCACAGGGAGCGTTTGATTGGTTGAGATGACAGCCCGCCCCAGAAGACGCGCGCAAAGCGCGCACCAAATTCCTCCCAGACCGAGGAGCCCCTTCAAAATGACCACGTCGGACTCTCGCGCGCATGCGAAGCCCACCGTCCATTCGGCGTTGGAGACAAGTCCCTCGGGCGTGCTGCCCTTAACACTGACCCCGAGGGGCTTGCCTCGGGCCGTTGCTGGGCGATACGCGACCCTTGAAAGCACCTGATCGTTGTGCCTGTAAAGGGGAAACGCTTTTACTGAAAACTCCGTCGCGCGGGCCACTTCGAACAACGCATCCTCCGTGTTCCGCTGCAGATCGTATGTCAGAAACCCGACTCTCAGTGGCGGCCTGAGCCCCGTCTGCGAGCTATCGCCAGCAGAAGCGGAGTCTGAGCTGTGAGTTGTCGTGGAACACGAGTTCATCGTCGATGATAGGTGTGATGACATTTACCAAAAATGCGACGCTCCGGCTACGGACTTACTGACGGGCTACTCCGAGTGCCTTTTCATATCGCCACTCTGCAATGTCCGTGAGCCACTGCCTCATCCTGCTGTAGATGTCGTTGCCCGAGGCAGTCACTCGCGCGTATCCGGAAGCGGCAATCCGCTTTCTTGTGGCCTCGTTGCGTAGGTAGAATTGCACCTTATTGATGAACTCCTCGGGACTCTCGAAGAACTCGGCTTCTTTCCCCTCAGAGTAAAACTCCTGCATTGCCGGAGTTCGCTCGGAGAGAAGAAAGACGCCGCAGGCCGGGATCTCCCATGATCGATTGGTGTACTGATCGCGATTCCATTTGCTGAAGAAGCAGGCCCCGATCTTGCTGGCACAAAGCGCCTTCCGGTAATCAGATCCTCTCACCTTGGGAGTCGGCTGCACGACGCGATAGACATCGCCGGGAAGCGCCGATCTCCACTGCGCCTCACCCCCGAAAATCCTGCATTTGATCCCAGACCGCGCAGCTCTCGACAGGCATTCGATGCGAAGATCGGGCTCCACGTGCCCGGCGAAAACAACGTCGGATTCCCAAGTCTGTTGCTCTTGCGCACTGAGAGAGCACGGATAGTGGAGCCACGGGATGTAATACGTCATGAGAACGCGCGCACGTTTGACACCGAATGCGGCGGCCTCGGCGACATTACACTGCCTGTTTAGGTGGTACCCGTCATACTCCGGAAGCGCCTTCATAAGTAGCCGATATTCTCTTCGCTCCGGCCTTCCGAACGGATCGTCGCAGTGCAAGCCCGAGGCGAAGGTTACTTCTGCAACTTGCGCAATGGTTTCGGCATGGTAGTGGTGTCCTTGATAGAAGTGCACGACGTCCGGGCGCATCTCTTTCATGCGCTTGAGCACCATGCGATTGACTTTGCCGATGTGCGGGCCAATCAAGTAGCGCTGCTCGAGCCGTCCGGCCAAATTGGCGGGAATGTAGGAATGGGTGCCGAAGAGTTCAGCCTTAATCCCAAGATCACGAAGGGCCCTGAGCCATGTGGGCTCGTAGATTTCTCCAAATGCCGATTGGACAATCAGAACCGACTCAACTTGTCTCCGGCCAAGCGCCACCATGAGTCTTCCAGGCAAAGAGCTTACTTACGAGGGGCGAACGCCACGAGCTCCACCCATCACAGGGGTTGATCCAAGCAGACGCCTAAGCACGCTCATGGGTGTGTCACAAAAGCGAATGGCGGCCAAGGAAAAGGACGCGCGACATACACGAGGTACGCCTAAATGCGAGACGAAAAATGCATTCCGAAACCACGATTCCTCGACAGGCCTGTGCGCCACTTCACTTCTGTCAAGAAGGACCGCTGGTCCAGTTCGAAGGGTTGAAATCGTCGCAGGGCGTCAAGGCAGCGCCATGTGCGCGGCAGTCTGCGGCAGAGGGCGCACGGAACGGCTCACAATCTGCTCGACGGCGCAAAACAGAAGGATCGGGAGGCCTTTTGTAGCCAAAAGATACACACCGAGGGTTGCCGTCATGGGGATCGTCCACACGCAAAGTAGAGTTAAAACATAGAAGCTAAGCAATACGGTTCCCATGTCCTGGGAGGAACGAGTCACCGAAATACAGTACTTCGCGATTCTACCAATGACAAAGAAACCGCCAAGTACACCAAGCACACCGAAGTTGTAGTACAGTTCGGCAAGAGTACCCGGCACAACGCCGTTGATGGTTGCATCACCATAGATGTACTGCCCGACCAATGCCGTCATCGCCTCTGGTTCCGTCACCTTCATCGAACCGTGGAGCAATGTCGCCGGCGCGTTCATGGTCATGGCAAGGCCTTGAACCAACGTTGAACCGAAGGCATGGCCATATCGATTCACCATATCAAACGCAAGACTAATTGTCGGGTATCTTCCGAGCTGCCAGTCGAAGACAGCGGCAAATTGATTTGCGACGAATTGGCTGGTGCTTATCCCGCTTCGAACGATCGCGTCGAACCCGGTGTCAGGCAATACAGTGGTCCGCGCGAGCGTTTCAAACACCATAATTCCTGCGATCCCCGCAGCGATGATGGCGGCGAAGGGTCGGAAAACCCGCGGACCAAGCTTCTTGACCACGAACATCAAGGGCAAGATCGCCAGCAGATTCTCAGCCCGGCTCCCCGTCCAGAACATATTGAACACCATGCAAGCGGACCCGCCAATGAGCGCAGCGAACGTGAGTTTCGGGTGACGCTTGCTGCTTCGCGAAACCAGGAACGCGGTCAACAAGAAGATGATTCCCCAGGAGAGCCACTCAGACACGAAGACAAAACGGGCGGTTCCTGGCTCGAGTTCCCTTGCGCGGTCAATGGTCGCTATGTCTTGAAGAAATTCCCCAGAGCGGGCGAAGAGCAGATACGTGCCAGCAATACCCACAAACGTGACCACGACTCCGGCAAGAACGAGCAACGTGGAGCGCACGCGGACGATATGCGGAGTCTGTAGCGAAAAAGAGGGCCTGGCGGGTGCAAGTCCCCACCACAGAGCCAACTGCGCAAAGAGAACAAGCACAAGCGAGAGGTACACATGATGGAGCTGAGTGTGGGGATCAAGTGCCGCGAGGTTATAGAAGCCCAGCGATACATAGTCTGAGCCGGTGAGATGCACGAACGCCGAAAGGGGGTACGTCATCAGGAACGTACCCAGTACGAGCGTATACGCATTCATCAGCCTCCCGGTCTTCACCGCCGCACGAAGCACCAGAGCGGCTGAAAAAACAAGCAAGGCCGCGGCCAGCATGCCAGCTCCGGGAGTGGCGACCCGCTCGCGGCGCACCAGCAACGTCACAACGACCAGCGCGACAATCGACACAAGGATCCAGCGCCAGGGAATGGAACGCCGATTTTGCTCGTGGTTCAGCACCGGCTCTCCGCAGCCTCCTCTGTGTTCTGTGTGAGAAATCTCCCTCTGAGAAGTTCCATGAGAGCCAGCGTCATAGCGCGAACGATACTGGGCCGAATGCCCCAAAGCGATCGCAGGCTGATATGTTGCTGCGACGTAAGATACAGAACCAGCGACGCTAAATAGAGTGCTTCCGATACCAAGCTCGCGCAGCAAAATCCGAAGGCGCCCCAACGCGGCACAAAGAACACACTGAGGAGAACAAGAGCCGCAAGGTTGATCGCGGCCCCAAGCGTCCCTGGAAGAATGAAGCGGATGCCGCGCAGATTATTCTCTAAGGTTCTTGTCATGGCTCTGAGCGACATCGCGAGCGCGAGGGGGTATGCGGCGAGAATTGCGTTGAGATAGGCTCTGCCAAAACCGAAGCGGATGATCGGATCGATAAGGGCGCAAGCGAAAAGGAAACTCACACCGGCAAGAACCTGCGCCATTTGAAATCGGCGAAGCATGAGGGCAAGAGAAAGATCAGCGCTCTCTGCGCTCGCGACTTCGACGAAACCAATCTGCGTGAATGCTTCGGTTGTCAGTGTGATCGGCATAGTGACCGCGAAAGCGATGGCAAAGTATCCTATCTGCTCCAGGGTGGTGGTGCGTATGAGGATCGCACGATCGGCGTTCGACAGAACGACGACGGCCAAGCTAGGCGCCGCGAAGCGCAACGCCAGCCCGAGACACTGGCTGTAAGCGACGCGCGGCACTTTCCTGTTCAGCCACCATGGCTTGATGTGAATGAGGTGAAGCAGGCACTGAAGCAATTGAGTGGCGAGAGCAGAAAGTGCGGCGCTGAGAGGTGTAAGAGTTCCCGAGAACCACAAGATGAACAAGGCAACCACATAGCCGGCCTGGCCGGCAAGCGTGACCGCATTGACCCAGGTGAAGCGCTTCAAGCCATAGGCCATGGCGTTGAAGTACGGTACAAGGACCATGAAGGCGCCGCATGCGCAAGATATCTCGACCTGGGGAGCAAGATGTCGATTGTCGCCGGTCAGCGTCAGCGGCGCGCAGAACATGAAGAGCGGAACTGCCAGGAGAACCTGAGCCGCGGCGAGCCGGAACCCGGTGGTCAAAACCTCTTGTGTGTCCTCGGCGTCTTTGGAAATGAGGGCCGTGATCGCCTGCGGTGTCCCCAGGCTGAAAAGTGCTCCCATGAGCGTTGGGAAGTATAAGAGAACCGCAAGTTCCCCACGTCCTCGCGGCAATAGTAACCGCGAGACCATCAAGCCCGAAACAACGCCCAGTCCGACGCGGAGTGCATTGGTCCCCGAGGTCGAGACATACGACCAAATCAGATGTTTGCGATGGTGGGACGTTTTGTCTCTCCATGATTCGGTCCGCAGCGCTGGGCGCGGACAGGAACTGAAAGTGTGCTGAAGGATCAGCCTCGGCGTGCTGCTCCTGTGGCCAGGAGCCGATGAGCGAACCCTGGAGCGCAGAACTCGAATTAGTGCCCTGCAGTCAGTTACTCGCTGATAGGCACCGACTTGAATTCGGCCAGCAGTTGCATGACATGAGGATTATTGGCGACGATATTCCGCCCTAAAATGTAAGACCACGCGCCAAGTGCCCCGAGCAATGTGAATATCAGGACGATGACTAGCCGGTGCGGCGCGGATTTTCGATCGGGAGGAACCGCCGCTTCCACCACCTGGATGACCGCGGCGTTCTTTGCCTCATCCCACCTCGCCGCGTCGTACTGTTTCAGCAGCAGGTCGAAAAGAGCCTGACGATACTGCAGCTCATGCTCGGCGCGCAAGTACTCCGCGCCCGCGCCGGCAACATCCTCCAAATCCAGGGCAGCAGATGCCTGAGACCCGCCACGCTCTTCCAGTCGCGCCGTCTGATCCTGCAGTGAGGCGAGTTGGCTTTCGAGCAATTGCACTTCAGGATTCTGTTCCGTCGAATAGGAGCGCAGCGCCTGCAGTTGCACTTCTTTGGCCGCAACCTGAGCGTGCAGATCCGTGAGCGATGTGATCAGCGCTTTGGTTTGTGCGTCCAGTTGAACTAGACCCTTTTCCTGCTGAATCCGCTGGAACGCAAGTTCCGCCGTAACCAGGTCCTCTCTCGCATCCTTTAACCGCTGTTCATAAAAGAGCCGTCTCTGCGATGCTTCGGTGACCGCCAGGTCTTTCGTCAGCGCGCGAAGTTGCTCTGGGTAGGCATTCGCCATATCGGCAGCGCGTTTCTTGTCTGTGTCTACCACGGATATTGCAATCAGCGTGCTCTTCTCCGACGTGATCGTCGTATTATCAGCCAGCGATTTGCGGGCAGCCGTCATGTCCTTCGCGCGATAAACGCCCATGAGGCCGAATCTTTCGATAATCGTGTCCGCGATGGGCCGCGAGGCTAGGAGCCCCATGTACAGTTCGTTGGGATTTCTGAGGCTCAGCGTCGCTCCCGTTGCAGCCGCCAGTGGGTTTGGGGTGGAAGGATTCAACGCCAATTGGCCCATCAGGAAAGAAGCCGACGACTGCGTTTGTTGCGGAGTCATGATCTTTGTGGTTGCGGTGTAACTCACCGGCAGCAACAGACTGATCACAATGCCAAGGAACATCGCAACTCCGGTCACTGCCGCCACCAGCCGCTTGCCGCGGGCCAACTGCGTGAGGGCACCAAAGAAGGTCAGCCGGGGCGCCGGCCTGCTTTCTTCAGAAGCAGACTCCGCTTGCGGGGAGACCTCCTCTGTCAGGATTTCTGGATTCTGTTCGATCATGGCTCGCCGTTTCGTTAATAGGCCGTACCGAGCACGGCACCGGTCAGGGCTGTTTGCGACAGGATCTGCGTGAAGTACGGCAGCTGTTGGATGAATGTGCTTGGCCCTTTCAGCTTGGGTGGCACAATAATCGCGTCTCCGGGCAGCAAGGTTGTCTTTTCAAAGTCCGACCGCAAGAACTGGCCGTGGGTTTGCCGGCTAATCACGGTGCCGTCCGCTCGGATCAAGAAGATGCGCTTGGTGTCGGCCTGCCGCGTAGGACCGCCGGCATCGTTCAGGTACGCATACAGCCGTTTTCTCTGCTCATAGCGAAATGCGTTTTCGTTGTAAACGGCACCGGAAACCTGGACAGTGTTGAGCTCGGGCGGTATGTAGAACGCGTCTCCGTCCTCGAGCGGGAACGCCGGGATGTCGTCGATACTGCTCGCGTCGGATTTCATTGCCAGAACAACCCGCCCCGTGGGTTGAACCGCGGCAAGCTGCGCAATCAAAGCCTGCTGCGCGTTTAACTGCGCCTGCTGCTCCGCACTGTTGGCGCCGGCAAGGGTGGCAGTGGCCGCGTTACGCGCGAGAAGCTCTCTCTGCATCTGTGCGGTCGATTGCCTGATCTCGAGTTCCTCGGCGCGGCGCGTGGAAACGCGGGTGAGCTGCGAAGCATAGAGATAGGAGTGCGGAGTCAGTCCTCCGGCGCGCTTCACCAAATCCCTCAGGGTTTCCCCCGGGCTCAAGCGGTACACGCCGGGCGCATTCACCTCTCCGTCCACACGGACGAAGGCCGCGTGTTTGTCGACCGGGAGAGGGGTGTCTTTTTCGGAGAAGATGGTGACCACATCTCCGGGCTGCAAGATCTCGTTATCGGCAGACGCCGGGTTGTCGATTGCGTTGACCAGGTTGAAGGCGATCAGCCGGGTGCTCAGGTCGTGCTCGTCAAGCCGCTCGATTGCTGCGTAGTCCCAGTTGATTTCCTCGCTGTTCCGGGCCGCCTCGAAACTGGTTTGGCCGCGCGGGCTCAGTTCAATCTGCGCATTGATTCCAGTTTGCGGGTTGATCCCGGCTTGCGGATTGGTCCCGGTTTGCGCATTATTCCCCGTCTGGGGATTGGTGCCATTCTGAGGATTGATTCCAGTTTGCGGAGTGACCCCGAGCTGCGGATTGACCCCGGCCTGTGCGCCGACTCCGGTCTGCGGATTCGTCCCGGGCTGCGCATTCATCCCGCCTTGCACATTGAACCCGGATTGAGGATTCATTCCGGCCTGCGCATTGGCTCCGGTCTGCGGATTGAACTGGTTGGGGGAAAGGCCAAACGGATGACCGATTCTTTCCGGCACGAGAAAGTTCTGTTGGTTCCAGTAGTCGCGGGTGAGCAGAAACTGGCGGGAAGGAACGAGGTCGGAGATCCGCATCCCCTCGTGCCACACGTAGCGTCCTGGCTCGGCCACGTTTCCGCGAAGGGTCACCGCGTTGTCGAAGCGCGGCGACAGCGGATAAACACGCAGTAGGTCGCCATCACGAAGCGCACGCCTCAGTCCATCAGGATCGAGCGCGAACGACTCCACCCGCCGCCTTTGGTGATTCTCGATCCGCTCCAGCAGAACGCGATCCTCGTCTGCCAGATTCGTCACCCCGCCCGCGTCGTCCAGAGCCAAAGCAAGAGACTCGTCACCCTTGATTTCGTAGATCCCCGGCTCGTTCACGCTGCCGATGATGGCCACCTGCTGCCCGGCCGGAGGAATATAAATCACGTCTCCTGGAAGCAGTTGGACATCATGCGATTTATCGCCTCTCCGCAACAAATCGTAGACGTCAAATTCCGTGATCGGCTTGTCGCCGCGCCGCAACTGAATATGTCGCATCGTGCCCGTCGCCGAGGGTCCGCCGGAGGTGAAGAGCGCGTTCACCAGGGTGCTCAGCGCGCTGATGGTGTAGACGCCCGGCTGGCGCGCGCTGCCCAGAACGAAAACCTGGATGGAGCGAAGCTGGCCCAGAGTGACATTGAGGTCAAAATCCTTGTAGAGGGCTGCTATGGCCGTGTGAAGAAAGCTCTCAAGCTGGTCGTAGCGCAGGCCGGCGACAGTCAAGCTGCCGACTCTGGGAACAAAGATCTGGCCGTTCCGGTCCACGATCACACGCGTGTCGAGATCGATCTTTCCCCACGCATGGATCAGCAACTCATCACCGGGCCCGAGAACGTAATCCGCGGGAACGGGAATGCGATCCAGCGGGGCGAAGGTTGTGGGTACGGTGTCGAAGAGCTTTCTGCCAAATACCGGAAGGGAGTGGCCGGCCTCGTCTTCTGCGAAGATTTCGAACTCCGTTCGCGTGGTAATCGGACCAACCACTCTGTACGGAGGCGGGACGATGATGGTGGGCGTCGCAGCGGTTCCAGAGGGAGCTGTGGCTGTTCCGTACGGAACCGTACCCACACCGGGTGTGGCTGCGTAAGGAGCCGTTGTCGTTTCTGTCGCTGGGGCCGAAACCGATGCCGGCGGACACAAAGCCGCCGCACCTTCGGGAACAGGGCCAGGCCCGGAAGGACATACAACCGTTTGCGCGCCGGGAGCCGTGGGGGACGTCTGCCCGCCGCAAAGCGCGCACGGCAAGAGAAGGAAAATCAGGACTTTCTTTTTCATTGCACTGGAGAGTTCTCAGCTCAAGTCTACTGACGCTTGCGCTCGCTCCCCCGCCGGGGAACGGTCCGCTTAGGGGTTGCGATTCTCCTTGAACAGCGCAATCTCGGCACTGAGTCTTTCGACCTTTTGTTCAAGGTCCTTCATTTGAGCGTAATACTCATTCCTGGTTGCGTCCGGCGCAGTCTCTTGATTGGCGCCACTCAGGAAGCCGCGCATGGCTTCGCGCGCCAGGTCCGACAAGCTTCGCGCACCGGTCGTGATGCACATCCGCCGCAGAGTGGAGAACTCCTCTTCAGACATCCGGATGCTGATCATGCGTGATCGCCGTCTCAGGACGCTCATATGGAACTCGGATCGGGATGTGGGAATTTCAGCGCGTCAGTATCGCGCGCAAGAGTGCGGCAGATGGCCGGTGATTTGTGAGGGTTTAAACGAGGGATGATTGGATTGAGAGGAAGGGCGACTTTAGGGCAGGCTTCGCCCCTGTGAGTCCCAAGGTCTTCCACGGGACTGTTCCTCGTCACCAGAGAATGCCCGCATGGACGGCGGCACTGAATACGGAAGAGCGTGCCTCGGAACCCAGTGCGTGCTATTTACGTCATGAATAATCTCGTGAGCGAAACTACCTTAACACGCGTGCACCAGGGAATCAAGGAATACGTATGACAAATGCAATACGAATCTAAGTCATTGATTTTATTAAGTTATATTCTATGTTGGACTCCCGGCGTTGCCTTCAGCGGACGACTCGCTTGTGATGAAACGGAGCTCTCCGTTTCGGCGCACCTTTCTGCCTGGTTGGGGCTCGCCCGGCGCTTCGCGCCAGCGTGAGTCTCAGTCAGGCCCAAGTCTGATAGCGACGTTTGCGGCGAGAAAGAAGGCCGGAAAACCTCGCAGCCGCAAAAACGCTCCTGATTCGACCATTCAATTCGATTTGGCAAAAGCCATCAATCCCGATCGATCAGCGGGCTGGGCCGGAACAGCCGCACATACATGTAGACCATCCCTTGCATGAAGAGGGCGCCGCAGCAATCCAGTCCCACATCCCAAGGCGAGCTCGTACGGTTGGGCAGGAAGTACTGGTGCCCCTCGTCGCAGATGGCCACCAGCGCCGTGCCCAGCAGCGCCAACTCGGCATCGAACAGAAACCGGATGCGCGGCAAAGTCATCCACCACGCGCGCAGCCATGCCAGTCCCAGCGCTCCATAACCGAGAAAATGGCCCGACTTGCGAATGTAGTGGTGGATCATCGCCCAGCGGGCATTACCGACCGGCCCGAAAAGCGCTTGGTAAAGCCAACGCAGGGGGCCTGAGGTCCGGTCGGCACCGAGGTACTTCGTCGATTCCACCGCGATGATCGCGATGCCCACTGCTACCGGCCACCAGGCGCCGATCCAGAATTTCAGGCCACGCCGGCTACTCGACATGGTAGTTGGGCGCTTCGCGAGTAATGATTACGTCGTGCACGTGACTCTCGCGCAAGCCGGCGCCGGAAATGCGCACGAACTTCGCCTTCTCCTGCAGTTCCGCGATATTGGCGCATCCCAGGTAGCCCATCCCGGAGCGCAATCCGCCCACGAGCTGAAACACCATCGCCTCCAGCGGTCCGCGGTATGGCACGCGCCCTTCGATGCCTTCCGGAACGAACTTGGCCAGCCGATTCTCATTGGCGCGCTCGCGCTGCACCACGTCCGTTGGGCCGTTTTCCGCGCCGTCGATATCAGCCGAGCCCTGAAAGTAGCGCTCGCCGGATCCCTGGCTCATGGCTGTCAGCGAGCCCATGCCGCGATAGCTCTTGAAGCTCCGCCCTTGGTAAAGAATGGTCTCGCCTGGGCTCTCATCGACTCCGGCAAAGAGTGAGCCGATCATCACCGAGCTGGCGCCGGCGGCGATGGCCTTGGTAATTTCGCCGGAGTACTTGATGCCGCCGTCGGCGATCACCGGAATCCCATGATTGCGTGCCGCGCGATAGGCTTCGGCGATGGCCGTAATCTGCGGCATGCCCGCGCCGGTGACCATGCGCGTGGTGCAGATGGAGCCGGGTCCGATGCCCACCTTGATGGCGTCGGCGCCCGCATCAATCAGCGCCAATGCGCCGTCGTACGTCGCCACGTTGCCGGCCAGCACGGCCACGCCGGGGAAGCGCTTCTTCACCTCGCGCACCGCCTCCAACACCCGCGAAGAATGTCCGTGCGCCGAATCGATGGCCAGCGCGTCGGCGCGGTTGCGCACCAGCTCTGCCGCGCGCTCCAGAAAGTCGCCCGTCGCCCCAATCGCTCCACCCACGCGCAACCGGCCCTGATCGTCCTTGCTGGCGTTGGGATACTTCAGCTTCTTCTGGATGTCCTTGACCGTGATCAGGCCCTTCAACTCGTACTGATCGTTCACCACCAGCAGTTTTTCCACGCGATGCTTGTGCAGGATCTGCTCCGCCTCTTCGAGCGTAGTGCCCACGGGCACGGTGATCAGGTCCTCCTTGGTCATCACGTCGCCCACGGGAATGTCGGTGCGCGTTTCAAAGCGCAGATCGCGGTTGGTCAGGATGCCCACCAGCCGCTTGCCCTGCGTTACCGGCACGCCGGAGATGCGGTAACGGCGCATGATATCGAGAGCGTCGCCGATCGTCTTGTCGGGCGCGATGGTGACCGGATCGACGATCATGCCGCTCTCCGATCGCTTCACTTTGTCGATCTCTCCGGCCTGGTCGGCGATGGAGAGATTGCGGTGCACAATGCCGATGCCGCCCTGCTGCGCCATGGCGATGGCCATGCGCGACTCGGTGACTGTATCCATGGCCGAGGAGATGAGCGGCGTGTTCAGCGTGATCTCGCGCGTCAGTTGCGTCTGTGTGCTCACCTGGATGGGCACTACGTCGCTATAGGCGGGGACAAGCAGGACATCGTCGAAGGTAAGAGCTTCAGAAAGGTTATCGGTCAGCATGATGGTATGAGGCGCCCGCGGCAAAAGCATTCTTCACTGGCGGGCGGTTCCCACTATTGTAGCGGAGCGTGCCCGCAGCGGGGCGGGCTGCGCGCCTACTTCTTCAGTGGCTTCCTCGCGAAGTAGTACAGCGAGCACGCCAGCAGCGCGAAGGCCACGACCGACACCCACGGGTTAAAGAGGAAGGTGTGCGGCCAGCCGATGGGGTTGGATTTGTTGAAAGTGGTCTCGTAGCCCTGCAGAGCCACACCGATCAGGCCCACGATTCCGCCGGCCGCGATCAGGCCGGATGCGTACAGTGAGCCCGGCGAGACGTCGGCATCGGAATCGCCCGAGCTGCCGGCCCGCTTGGCCGCTGCATCCACCAGCGCGCGCACCACGCCGCCGGTGAAGATCGCCAAGGTCGTGCCGATCGAGAGATACGCGCCCACAGCCAGCGACAGCGAGCGGATGCCGAGCAGCTCGATGGCGATGACCAGGAAGACGCCGATCATAACCAGTCCCCAGGGCAGCTTGCGGCTCAGGATTCCGTTGATGACCGTGGCCATCAGTTGTGCTTGCGGCGCGGCGGCGTTCTCGCTGCCGATGCCGGGAATCCAGTGCACCTCAATTTGGCCCGTCGCGGGTGAGTAGAGGTATTTGCCGTTGGCCAGTTCCGACGAGCCAATCGCATTGAGCAGGACGTACTCGCTCTTGTGGTGGATGGTTGTGGCGCCACTGGGGCTGATGACGGGGAAGTGGTCCACGAGCCCTTTGGTATCGTTTTGAATCTCAACCCCGGGATGCGGGGTGCTCATGTTCCACGGCTGCGGAGCAGCGCGGAAGGTCTGCAGATTCTGGTTCATGAGCTGCAGCGTGCCGCCGATGGCAATCGTCGAGACCGCGATGCCGATGAGGAAGGCGAAGCGCTGCGACTTCGGCGTGGCGCCGACGATGAAGCCGGTCTTCAAGTCCTGCGAGGTGTCGCCGGCCTCGGCCGATGCGATGCAGACTACGCCGCCGATGGTGATGGCCAGCGCTCCGAAGGCCGGCGCAGTCCAGCCGCTGACAAGGAAAATGGCAGAAGTGGCCATCAGCGTGGCGATGGTCATGCCGGAGATGGGATTGGCCGAGCTGCCGATGAGTCCTACGATGCGCGAGCTGACGGTGACGAAGAGGAATCCGAAGGCAACCACCAGGACAGACGCGGCAAGGTTTGCCAACAAGCCCACCTGCGCGCCAGGCACGGGCTTGAACCAGAGGAAGAAGAACATGAGGATGATGAGCGCAATGGAGCCGATGATGGCCGTGCTCATGGCCAGGTCGCGCTCGGTGCGGATGGGCTCCGCCTCGGCGGCCGAGCCGCGCCGTAACTGCGCGAAGCCGGAGCGGAGCGCGCCGACGATGGTGGGCACGGTTTTGAAGAGCGTGATCAGACCGGCCGCGGCCACCGCGCCCGCGCCCATGGGGCGAATGTAGGTGATCCACAGGTCGCTGGGCCCCATCTGCGAGATGGGTACGGTGCCGGGATAGATGGGATGCGGCAGATCTTTACCGAAGAAGTAGACGAGCGGCATGACCACGAGCCACGAAAAGACGCCGCCGGCAAACATGGTGCCCGCGGTGCGCGCGCCGATGATGTAGCCCACGCCGAGATACTCCGGTGTGGCGTCGGCCTTGATGGATGCACCTTTGAGCACGTGCTGCGCGCCGAAGTCGGGCTGATACTCGGGAGTGCCGGGCCAGGCGCCGAAGAGATATTTGTTTTGGAAGAAGGTGTAGAGCGCGCCCAGGCCGAGGCCAAAGAAGACGCGGCTGGCGAATCCGCCACCCTTCGCGCCGGCCATGAGCACGTCGGCGCAAGCTGTTCCCTCAGGGAACTTCAGGTTGCCGTGCTCCTCCACGATGAGTGGACGCCTGAGCGGCACCATGAACAGCACGCCGAGATAGCCGCCAATCACCGCCAGCATGAAGATGCGCGAGTATTCGAGATCGAAGCCGAGAAAGATGAGCGCGGGCAGGGTGAAGATGACGCCCGCCGCGATGGATTGGCCCGCGTTGCCGGCGGTCTGGACAATGATGCACTCGAGGACCGAGACCTTGCCCTCGCGGCGCAGAAAGCTGATGGAGATGACCGCGATGGGGATGGAGGCGGCGACGGTAAGTCCGGCGCGCAGGCCCACATAGACCGTGACGGCGCCAAAGATGAGACCGAAGATGGAGCCCAGCAGCACGGCGCGGAGCGTGAACTCGGGTGGTTTCTGGCTGGCGGGAACGAAGGGTTGAAACTCGGGCACAGGTAGCCTCCGGATGATGGCAAGCGAAGCTCTTTGAGAAATCCCTGAAGGGCGAGTGTAGCAGCGGGAGGGGCCGGGCGTCACAGGGAGAGCGCAGCCGGATCTGCAGCACTCAACCCCCCGGTCATCTCACATTTCGCACAGAAGTAATGAAAAGCAGCCATTTTGAACAGCAATTTCAGTGGACAGAGCCACATCCAGTGCCGGAAAATGCAAGCGTCTGCTCACCTGTCCAATTGAATCGTAGCCTGCGTCAATCCTGAGGACGGGAGGGTGGTCAGGGGTCCGCGTCCGCCAGGACGCAGTGGTTTATCAGGGATTTTGCCAAGGGTTTCAGGGGCGTGGAGCTTGGTTGTCTCGGCCGCATGTGCAGCGCTCCCTCTGCGCATCCAGGAAGCGTTCTTGAGCCAAAAAGGAGATTGAAGAAATGGTACGTATATTCGGGAAGTACGGGCTCCCGCTTGCTGCAGGCCTGTCGTTCGCTGTCTGCGTTTGCCAAGGTCAAAACATGATGACGCATCACGTTCGCGACGCCGTTCGCGACGGTCGCGCACAGGCTACTGGACGCCTTTCCTCGGATCAGACGCTGCAACTCGATCTGGTTCTGGCGCCTCGCAACAGTGCGGGGATGGAAGGCCTTCTGAGAGATATTTACGATCCAGCCAGCCCGTCCTACCGGCATTTCCTCAGCCCGCAGGAATTCACGGCTGAGTTTGGGCCTACGCAGGAGGATTATGATGCCGTAGTTCGATTCGCGAAAACCTACGGATTTCAGGTTGTCGGCGGATCGCGCGACTCCATGGATGTGCAAGTCAAAGGCACCGTTGCTGCGATCGAGACGGCTTTCCACGTGAACATGCGCACCTTCAAGCACCCCACCGAGGACCGGACCTTTTACGGGCCCGATCGTGAGCCAAACCTCGATCTGCCGTTCAACCTTTGGCACATTTCAGGTCTCGACAACTACTCGATTCCGCATCCCATGCTCGTCAACAGGAATGATTTTGCCGCGGCCCACGGCATCGACGCAGAGAAGGTCGTATCGCATGCCACCACCGGGTCGGGTCCCTCGGCTTCGTTCCTGGGCAGCGACATGCGCGCCGCATATTACGGTGGAACCGGCCCAACAGCACTCACCGGTGCCGGCCAGTCGTTGGGCCTACTCGAGTATTACGGGACGAATCTGGCTGACCTGCAGACCTACTATACGAACATCGCGTATACCGGTCAGACCTACCCGACGGGTGTTGTCAGCCTGCTTTCTGTCGACGGAACCAGCACGAGTTGTGTAAAGAAGAGCGGTTGCGACGACACCGAGCAGACCCTTGATATGACTCAGGCCCTGGGCATGGCCCCCGGGCTTTCGAGCCTCGTTATGTACGTCGGATCCACCGATACCGCCATCATCGGCGCAATGACCACACACAACCCGCTTCCAATGACTATCGGCTGCTCCTGGGGTTGGACGCCGGTCGATCCAAGCACGCTCAATCCTTACTTCGAGAAGATGGCCATCCAGGGGCAGACGTTCTTTGTGGCCTCAGGCGACAGTTCCACATGGACCAGAAGGAACTACGCCTGGCCAGCCGACGGTCCTTACATTGTTTCAGTTGGCGGCACTGACCTGGTGACCGCCAGTGTTGGCGGCGCCTGGGCGTCTGAGACGGCGTGGGTTGACAGCGGCGGAGGCCCCAGCCCCGACAGCATAGCGATTCCGTGGTGGCAAAAGATCACGGGTGTCATCAACTCCAGCAACAAGGGCTCGACCACGCTGCGCAATGGCCCCGACATTGCGGCAAACGCTAACTTCACGTTTTACGTTTGCGCCGATCAGACCACTTGCACAGCGAATACCTATGGCGGCACCAGCTTCGCCGCGCCGATGTGGGCCGGTTACATCGCGCTGGTCAATCAGCAACTGGCGCAGAACGGTCAGCCAGCCATCGGGTTCCTGAATCCAACAATCTACGAGCAGAACGAGTCCGGCGGGGGGCTCACCGGCGCTTACGCGGCAAACTTCCACGACATCACCAGCGGCACCTCCGGCAGCTATTCGGCAGCGGCCGGCTATGACCTGGTCACCGGTTGGGGCAGTCCGACTCCTAACCTCATCAATGCCCTGACAGCCGGTTTCAGCCTGTCGCCCAAGCCTGCCACTCTTTCGTTCGCGCAAGGCGCGAGCGCCAACTCCACCGTCACCAGCGTTCCAACCGGCTCGTACAACTCAAACATCACGTTATCAGTGGCAGGGTTGCCGTCTGGTGTCACGGTCAGCTATAGCGCAGGCGGAAATCCGATCGGTCCGACGGGCAACTCAACACTGACGTTGACCGCAGCCGGAACCGCCGCTACCGGCACATTCCCGGTGACCGTGATTGGAAGCGGCTCTGACGGCACGATTGAGACCACGACCATCAACCTGACCATCACTTCCGCACCCGTGGTCTTTACGATTTCGGCGAATCCCACATCGCTGACCATCTCAAGAGGTTCGTCGGGCACATCGAGCATCACGACGGCAATGACTCAGGGGAGCGTGAGTTCGATCTCATTGTCCGCATCGGGGCAGGGCAGCGGTACATCCGTCAGCTTCAGCCCGTCGTCAATCTCCGGCGGCAACGGGAGTTCGACGATGAAAATGACCGTGAGCCGCAACGCGTCTACCGGCAAATTCAACATCGTTGTCAAGGGCACAGGCGGGGGAGTCTCGAAAATAACGACGGTTACGCTGACGGTAAAGTAACGGGAGCTGCGGAATGCTTCGGCGTTCCAATCGGTACGTGTTCACGCCCGGGCCGCAACGGTCCGGGCTTTCTTTTGGCAGAAATCAAGCGGATCCGGCAAGGTTGCGACGGTTCTCCGGACGATTTGGACCCGGTAGCCATTTCCAACTTGGCGAGCAGGCGCCTTGTCGCGTAGGGTAGGTCCATCCCAGCTTGAGGAGAACCCAGTCGCCATGTCGGGACCGGCGCCCTTATCCGCAGCCAAGAGGCTGCTTTCGCTCGACGTGCTGCGCGGAGTCACCATCGCTTTCATGATCATGGTGAACAACCCAGGTGGCGCGGGCGCGTGGAGCCAGATGAACCACGCCGCCTGGAACGGCTTCACGGCCACCGATCTTGTGTTTCCCACGTTTCTCTTCGTCGTGGGAGCGTCGATTGTCTTCTCCACAGAGGCGCGGCTCAAGCGCGGCGGCTCGCGCGCCAAGCTGGCTTGGCACACCGTGCGCCGCGCGGCCATCCTGTTTCTGCTCGGGATCGTGGTCAACGGCTTTCCTTATTTCCATCTCGACCACCTGCGCATCTACGGCGTCTTGCAGCGCATCGCTATCTGCTACCTGATTGTCGGGCTCTACTACCTGTGGGACCGGCGTGTTTGGACGAAGATTGCCATGCTGGCTGCGGTGCTCGTCGGCTACTGGATCCTGGTGCGCTGGGTTCCGGTGCCGGGAGCGGGCGTTCCTGGCCGCGACATTTCTTTCCTCGATAAAGACCGGAACATCGTCGCGTGGGTCGACCGGCAGCTTATGCCCGGGCATCTCTATGAAGACTCGCCGCTGCACAATGCACGCGATCCTGAAGGGCTGCTGAGTGACATTCCTGCAATCGGCACGACGCTGCTGGGCCTGCTTGCCGGATTATGGCTCCGCGCTTGGTTGACAGTGAAGTCGAAAGCGCTGGGGCTGGCTGCGGGCGGGGCGTCCTGCCTGGCTTTGGGCTATCTGTGGTCGATCTGGTTTCCGATCAATAAGAAGATGTGGACCAGTTCGTATGCGCTGGTGGCGGCTGGGTGGTCGCTGCTCCTCTTTGCCCTTGTCTATTGGGCCGTGGAGCAGCATGGCTGGGGCAAATCGGGCTGGGGCAAGGGGCTGCTTTGGCCGTGGCTGGTCTTCGGGTCGAATGCCATCGTGGCCTACATGATCAGCGAGCTACTGGCGCCGGCCACCAATCTTATTTCCATCACTTCCGGAGGGAGGCGAATCGACGCGCTCAGCGTTGTCTACTCGCAAGTCTTCGCGCCCATCTCCGATCCGGGCTGGAGGGCCTTCGCCTACGCGGTCTCGTACACCGCCGTCTGTTTTCTCCCGGTCTGGCTGCTTTACCGCAAGAAGATCTTCGTGAAGGTATAATTTGCCCGCGTACGAATTCGTCCGTGCGACCTCATCCACACAGGTACGCGGCGCGAACGGCCTTTGGCAGAAGACCTGCCGCAAAAACAAGACGGGAGACACACATGAGAATCGGCCACCTGGCATGGATACTGGTTTTGTGCGGCAGCACGGCCACCGCGCAGACCACGAGTTGCAATCTGCAGGATTGGAAGCGCATCGCGGGCGTGACCGTGACGGCGAGCCGCGATGTTGTTGAAGTCTCATGGCCAGGCGAGCAGGGTCAACAGAACCGCGCGCGATTCGCGCTGCGCAATAGCCAGCCCATCGTTGCGGAGCTGGCCGCGCGTAAGCCCGGCGGCGCGTGGATCGTCCTGGGCAAGGACCTGCAGCCGGACTTTCAGGTGACCACCGGTCGCCGCCGCATCTCCACCACCGAACTCGACATCCTGAAGAAGCTCAACAACGACACCTCCGAGGCCGAGAACGAGTACAAGTGGAACGTGTTCTGGGATGCGCCGCTGGAGATTCCCGGCCACGATTCGCACCTCGTCGGTCCGGGCCGCACGCCCGATGAAGTCAAGCGGGCCGCGGTGAGCTTTAACTCCGATACCTGTCGCGTGAAAAGCGACGGCGGCCGCGTGAGCGTCGTCTTCAACGGCCTCACGCTCGGCATCTTTTCCGGCGACCTCGAATTCACCGCGTACAAGGGATCGAACCTTCTGCGTCAGGAGGCGCTGGCCAAAACCGATGTCCCCGACGTGGCCTACATCTACAAGGCCGGCCTGAAGGGCTTCTCCATCAATCCCGACACAAAGCTCGAGTGGCGCGACGATGCGCAGGTGTGGCAACAATACGAATTCGGCGGCGACCTTAACCAGCAGCCAGTCGATCTCGAGGCGCGCAACCGCCTCGAGATTCTCGATGCGGGCTCCGGCTCGCTCGCCATCTTCCCGCCGCCGCACAAGTTCTTCTTCGCGCGCGAAAACGAAGTCAACCTCGGCTACGTTTATTACCGCAAGGACAGCGACAGCTCGTTTTCCCTTGGCGTGATGCAGCCCGATCGCGGCCAGGGCTACGCGCCTTGGGGCGTATCCGATGAGGTATGGAACCGCCGTGTGCGCGTGGCGCGTTCGCAAATCTACAACTACGCGCTCTACAACGCGCCACCTGGAACGCTACAGCGCATGGCCGTCTACTACTACCTGAGCGCCGCCGGTTCACATGCCACGCAGCAGCAGGTCATGGCCTACACGCACGACGACGCTTACAAGCCCATCCCCGGCTTCAAGACCGTCACCGGCCACTTCCATCTCGACCTGAACGAGATGATCCGCGACCGTGGCACCTCCGACTTCATGCCCACCTGGGTACCTGTCTTTCGCGGCCTCGGCATCAACATCGTCTATCTCGGCGATTTTCACGACGACTCCGATTTCACCGATCCCGGCCCCAAGCGCTTTTACGAACAGAAGCTCTACTTTGAAGGCGCGCGCAAGCTCAGCGACAAGAACTTTCTCGTCATTCCCGCTGAAGAGGTGAACGTCTACCTCGGCGGCCACTGGTACCTGATGCTGCCCGAGCCGGTGTACTTTTCTCACGCGGTGCCGCGCCCCGCCGATCAGACCTTCGAAGAGAACGACTCCACCTACGGCCACGTCTACCATCTCGGCTCGATCGAGGACGTGGAGAACTTCGTCAACCGCGAGCAGGGCATCATCTGGACGGCGCACCCGCGCACCAAAAGCTCCGCCATGTATCCCGATGAGTACAAGGACAAGGACTTCTTCCTCAGCGACCGCTTCATCGGCGCGTCATGGGAGTCGCTGCCCGTCGATCTTTCCGAGGAGCGCCTGTGCGAAGTCCGCTGCTTCGGCCTCAACGACGACATGAGCAACTGGGCGCCCAAGCCAAAGTTCATGCTGGCCGAGGGCGATACCTACATGAAGGTCCCCAGTGACGATACTTATCCGTTGCTGGCCATCAATTACCTCAAGCTCGACAAGGTGCCGGCCTGGAACGAGAGCTGGGCGCCGATCGTCGAAGGCATTCGTGCAGGCAACTTCTTCGGCACCACGGGGGAGATTCTCTTCCACAAGTGGGGCATCGAGGGCTCCGGCGCGAAGAGCGTCTACACGGCCAGCATCGAATACACCTTCCCGCTCGAATTCGCCGAGCTGGTGTGGAGCGACGGCGCAAAAGTTGATCGCCAGATCATTCGGCTCACCGATACCGAATCCTTCGGCACAAAATCCTTCCGCATTCCCTTCGACGCGCGCGGCAAAAAGTGGGTTCGCTTCGACGTATGGGACTCGGCAGGCAACGGCGCCTGGCTGCAACCCGTCACGCCGAAATAATGCAGCTTGTAGCCGACAGCCGGTAGCTCGAAGCTTTCAGAGGCTTGACCAGACGCTCGTCGACTCTCGTCGGGAAGAAGCCAATGGGCAGGACGCTACCGGCAACTGGCTACCAGCTACAGGCGGTTTTCAGTATTTCGACTTGATCGCGTACGTCAGCCCCATTGTGAACTGGAACGAATTCTTCTTCGTGGGTGGCTCTGTCACAGGTGGATCGTTCAAAAAGCTGTCCAGTGTTCCCACCGAGAAGCTCAGCCCTTTGTACGCAGGGAACGCAAACGTATTTGTCTCGTTGGCCGAATACGCCGTCGCATTGTTGTACGCGGGAATGAACGCAACGCCCTGTGTCAAGGCAAACAGCTTCAGGTGCAGCAGGTAGGCCGCCGAAAAAGTTGACCCGACCAGATTCTGGTTCGTCCCCGCGGCGCCGGTGATGAACTGCTGCTTCTCAAACTGCACGGTCGCCTTCACGTCCAGCTCCTGTTTCGGTGTCTTGATCGCCGTCCACCCCATGCCGCCGCCGTAGATCTGTTCGAGCGCCAGGTCCTGGCTGAAGTTATGGTCAAATGCCGCCTGGCCCAGTGCAAAGAACCGTGGCGAAACATATTCATCGCGCTCCGCGTCCGCGTGGTAGATCGCCGTCTTGGTGGTCACAGCCGCCACGGGCGTCGGCGGTGTGGTCGTTGTGTCGAGATACGCCGGTTGCGTAATCTTCCCGAACGATCCGCTGAAGTCCACCGATGTGCGATCGCGCGGGTCGCGCCAGCTCACCGTGGGCACCACGCGCACCAGCCCGATCGCTCCCGACACCGTGTACTGGTTCTGCGTCGCGGTCACAAGCGTTGCGCCGGCCGTCACAGGCCCGTTCCAGCCTGCAAAGAAACTCGGCTGGTGATACACCTGCTTGTTCAACGCCGCTTCGTCCAGGATGTACGGCGCGTCCTTCACCGGAATCGGCGCCGTGACTGCTGCATTCACCGGATGCACCGTTGCCGCCTGGTTCTTAACCTCCAGCGCGCCCACCGGAACTTGCCCTTTGTTGTGCCGCCTGCCCGGCTTTACGGTGGAGCTCAGCACGCCGAATTGCCCCGTTGCGTGCAACTCCTTCACCTTGTCCCAGGAAAGAGTGATGTCGCCGAGCGGGTCGCTATGGAATGTGACTTTGCCCGCCGTCTCGCCCACAAACTTCCCGTGCAGCGTGTCGCCATTGCTCAGCACCAGCACATCGGGCGCCGGGTCGGGCGTGGGCGCAGGCGGCTTGGTCTGCGCGGCGCAGGTGGTAATCGCGCCAAGGATGGCAATGGGTGCGGCGATGCGGGCGATTCGGCGGAACTGGCAGCGGATCTTGCGGGAAGGGAAGATGCTCATGGCAATGGTGGCCTCACTTCAGGATGCGGCGATGAACCCGGCGCCGCCCGCGGATGAACCAAAGTGTTGTATTCTTCGATGCGGCTTAGGGATCAATGTGTTGCTGCCGTCCAGCCGCCGGCACAGCGCCTCTTTGAAGAAACGGCCAACGCCGGACCGATTGGCGGCGCGTTCATTTGGTGTTTGGCGTAGACTGATTCACAGTTTCCACAACATCTCGCTGGAGTTTTCCATGGCCAAGACTGTTTCGTATGCCCAATGGTCTCTGGAACTGTATTGCATTGGTCTCAAGCTGCGCTCGCTTCGCACCAGCAAGCGAATCACGCTCTCCCGCCTGGCGGCCGAAACCGGCCTCTCCACCGCATTGCTCTCCAAACTTGAAACCGACCGCATGATTCCCACTCTGCCCACGCTGGCCACCATCGCCCGCGTCTATGGCGTCAGCTTGAGTTACTTCTTCTCCGACCCCGCCCGTCACTCCCTCTCCATCACGCGCAAGGCGCACCAGCAGGGCAACCGGCGCGCCACGGACTCCATCCACGTGACGCCCTTGAACGCCGAAGGCAAGGGATTCCGCCTGGTAGCGCAGATCGTTGAGTTCCCGCCCGGCGGCGCGAACGTGGCCATCAACGCCTTTCACGAAACCGGCGCGGTGGTCTATGTGCTCGAAGGACGGCTGCGGCTCGATGCCGGCGGCATGAACGAGGTGCTCGAGGCCGGCGACTGCGCCTGCATGGAGAGCGAGATGCCCCTGGCTTGGAGCGCGGCCGACAAGCACCGGTGCCGCGTGCTGGCCGTGTTACCCGGCGCCAAGCGCGCGGAATCCTGAAGCAACTCTACTGCACGACCAGGAGCTCCTTCTCCAGCGCGATGGCGCGCGGAAAGAGCAGATTGTTCTCGAGATGCACATGCCGGTGCAGGTCGCGCTCGAACGCATCAAGGCCGTGGTAAAGGCCAACTGTCGTCGGGCACGCCTCCGGCCACGGATTAAATCCATGCGTGACCGCGCGCATTTCACGCAGCAATTCTGCGGCGCCTTCGTGCTCGTGAATCATCGCCTGGATGGGGCTCTCCACCGTGCCAAAGCAGGCGTTGGACGGCGCGGCATTCTGGTTGCGGCTCCGTTCCAGCCCCTCGATATAGGGGAACAGAATCCGTTCTTCCTTATTCAGGTGGAAAATCAGCTCGCCGGCCAACTGCGCCAGGTTGCGTTCGACCAGCGATGCTTCAGGATGTACGTGTCCGTGTTTAGTCGCCACGCGCTCCGCCATGGACTCGAGTTGCGGCAGTTCGCTGCGGACATAGGCATGGTGGACCAGTACGATGTGCCGGATGAGCTCCGTCGGCGTGGCCTGGCTGAAGTCCTCCTCGGCCGGCGCCATAGTGACGGCGTCGGCCAGCGCGGCCAGCACGTCCTTCGCTGCAATGCCTTTCTCGGCGCAAGCCTCGCCGAGTGGCCGTTTGCCTCCGCAGCAATAGTCCAGGTGGAAGCGCTCGAAAACGCGAATGGTGGCGGGCTGCTCAAGAGCGATCGAGCGCAGCGTGGATGCGGAATCAATCATGGTGAAAAACCTCCTGTTGATTCGAGACTAGGCCGATGCGTTCCGCGGTGCAGGGACTTTTGTCACACGCCGGGACCAAGGATTTGCGGTTTGCAGCCAGCGCCGTCACTCTGTAGCATGGTTTGGAACTTCAAGGAAGAAGATCGATGCGACCTAACTCCAAGCTGATTAAGACAACTCTCACTGGCGCCCTCGGCGGCCTCATCTTCGGATTCGATATTGCGGTCGTCTCCGGCATCATCGATCTCGTGGTGCAGCACTTCGGCCTAAGCGGGCTGGGCAAGGGCATCACGGTGGCCGTTGGCCCCGTGGGCACAGTGATCGGCTGCTTCGCCGGAGGCGCGCTCGGGCAGCGGTTGGGCACACGCAATGCGCTGCGCTACGCTGCCGCTCTCTACTTCGTCGCCGCGGTCTGCACGGCGCTCGCCGTCAGTTGGCCCATGCTGCTGGCCACGCGTTTCTTCAGCGGATTGGGACTCGGCGCGGCTTCGGTGCTAGGTCCGGTCTACATCACAGAGCTGGCTCCGGCACAATGGCGTGGGCGCCTTGTAGGCGCATTTCAGATCAATGTGGTCACGGGAATCCTGCTCGGCTACACCTCCAACTACCTGGTCGGCCGCGCTCATTTCGGCGCCATCGACTGGCGGGTGATGGTGGCCATCGCAGCAGCGCCGGCGCTGCTCTTCTTTTTCCTTCTTTTCACCATTCCCCGTTCGCCGCGCTGGTCGGCCTCGCACAACCAGATCGACGATGCTCTCGCCGTCCTGGCCCAGATGGGCGCACCCGATCCCCAGGTGGAGCTGGCCGATATTCAGTCAGCGCTCCAGGCCGAACACGCCACGGCCCACGAGGCGGTGTTTCAGTGGAAGTATCGCTATCCGCTGTTCCTGGCCATCACCATCGGGGCCTTCAACCAACTGGCCGGAATCAACGCTATCCTCTATTACATGCACAGCATCTTTGCCGCAGCCGGATTCGGCGGCGAATCCGCATACGTGCAAAGCATCGTGGTCGGCGCCACCAATTGGCTCTTTACCCTCGTCGGCATGTCCATGATCGACCACTTCGGCCGCAAGAGCCTGCTCATCGTCGGCGCCATCGGCAACGCTCTCTGCCTCGGCGGCGTCGCCTGGATCTTCAATACCAATAGCCATCCGGCGGCCCTGCTTCCCTTGCTGGTCATCTTTGTCGCCTGCTTCTCGCTGTCGCAGGGCTGCGTGATCTGGGTCTACATCGGCGAAATCTTTCCCACCGCCGTGCGCTCCAAGGGACAGGGCGTGGGCAGTGCCAGCCACTGGATCGTCAACACCCTCATCGCCCTTTGCTTCCCCGTTTTTGTGCACAAGTTCAGTGAGGGAACGCCCTTTGCCTTCTTCGCCGCGGCCACAGTGGTGCAGTTGATCGTCGTTACGCTGTTCTACCCGGAAACCAAGGGCCAAACCCTCGAGCAGTTGCAGCGCAAACTGATGCGGGCGTGAGAAGCACACGCTCGCTCAGCTATCCAGATGCTTATGGAAGAAGGCGGCAATGCGCTGCCGCGCGTCGAGCGTCGCCGGCTCATTGTAGCCGATGGCTTTGTAGCGAAGGAGCTTAAGCAGAAACGTTCCATGCTGGTTCATGAAGGAGTGGCCTGCATCCGGGTATTCCTTCACGTCGTGAGGGACGAGGGCGCGCTCCAGCGCAACCTGAAGCTGGTTGGCCACGCCTTGCTCCCACTTCGCCAACCCGCCGTAGCTGCCCACAACCGGACAGGCTGTCTTGAGGAAGGTGTCGAAATCCGGCGGCAGCTTTCCACCGTAGTTGACGCTGGCGGCTGAGAAGCCGTGGCCTGAGATGAGCAGAAGAACAAACCCTCCGCCCATGCAGAAACCGATCACGCCAATCTTTCCCGTGCAGTTTGGTTGTGCCGCGAGCCAGCTTCGCGCAGCTTCGACGTCATCGAATGCAGGGCCGGAGCGTTCTGTAAGGTCACGAATGACCGAGCGGAGGCAGAGAGGCAGCCCACCCCGATAGTAGAGATCGATCGCCAGCGCCAAGAAGCCGGCCTCAGCCAGCCAGTCAGCCTGATTGCGATGATCGCGGCTCATGCCAAGAACGTCGTGAATGACAACCACGCCCGGTGCCGGGCTTGTGTTAGATGGAATAGCGAGCCACGCGGGCATTTGGCCCCGAGGCGTTGGCACAACGACGTTGGGCATAGCCGATCCCCCATGTCTGGCCGAGGCTTTTGCGGTGACAGAGGATTATAGTTCCGCGCAAAAGGTCATTCGATGAATTTTCGGAGCAACTTGCAGGCTAGCTTCGGCTGCAACAGGCCAACTGGCGCAAAGGCATTGCTGTTCCTCTTTACGAATCGCTGGGGAGCCGCGCGACGCGTGCGGACGTAACGAAAAAGGCGCAGGGACGCGGGCCTGATGCGGTCCCGGCGCGAGGATTGCAACGCGAAACGGCAAGCTCAAACCGACTCGATGGCGCGGATGTTCTCGGCGACTTCGCTCTTGAGTGTCTCTGCATCAGGATGGAACAAGCTGCGTTCCCGCTCCGGCAGCCCGTCGAGCAGATCGCCGAAGACCTCGGTCTCGCATCCCGAAAACGCAGCGAAGCCCACAGCGGAAGCCATGGCGCAGCACACCTTGGCTAATTCGGGCAGATTCCAGGCTCCATCCTCGCGCCGGGCCTCATGATGTTCCGCGACCACGGCCTCGAAGTTCTCCGGCAACTTCCAGTCGCCGATCAGTTGCCGTCCGACTGCGC
The DNA here is from genome assembly GCA_963836525.1 of uncultured Acidobacteriaceae bacterium. GTDB lineage: Bacteria > Acidobacteriota > Terriglobia > Terriglobales > Acidobacteriaceae > Telmatobacter. The sequence continues at coordinate 75,701 of CAWIJW010000003.1, read as the reverse complement.
AGTGATCCCAGCCGAACAGCTCGCGCTCCGCCTCCAGCATTGAGGCGGCTCCGCCGTGCTGCTTCTCCAGGAGCGCCGCGTATCCCTTGGGCTGAATCACTGCCAGCGCCATGCGTCCGACGTCGTGCAGAATGCCTGAGGTGTAAGCCAGGTCTTTGTCGATGTCTCCCGCCCGTGCAAGCCGTTCCGCAATGATAGCGCACGCCAGGTTATGCCGCCACAGGTTCCGCATCGCCGGATAACTCATCGCCTTACCCAGGTATGCGCGCACCCCTACCGTCACGCACATGCCGTGCAGTGTGTTCGCGCCCAGCACCGCCACAGCCTGCAGAATCGTTGTTGAGGGGTAGCGCGGGGCATAGAGCAGGGAATTGGCGACGGTGAGAACTTCGCTGGCGAAGGCCGGATCGGATGAGATTAGGTCACACAGTTGGTGTAACTGCACGTTCTCGTTGTTGGCCAGTTGCAGTACCCTGACGGCAACCTGCGGAAACGGCGGCAGGCGCAGATAAGCCCATGGCAGAGTGGCCGTTCGTCCGCTTCGCTCGCCCATCCTCGCCGCCCCCACCGCGAAAGCCTCCTCTGCTCACCGCGCCGTCGCGCTGGGCGCACAGATCGACTTCCGTGCCGGCATCGAGCGCCGCCCGGCGCGCCGTTACAGGCACGTACCTCCCGGTAAGTACCTTTTCGGCAGTCAGCCGTGTTTTCTATAGGGGAATCGCGCATGATGCGGGGCAACGCGGGGTTTCAGCCTACTTCGCGATCCAGATCTTTCCGTCCGCACTCGCCCACACCTGACTTTGGTCATTAAGAATCTCAAAAGCTGCGGCTGGCTGCGGCGCAGTAGCGGTTCCGGCGGCGTTTCCCGGCGTCTCAGCCTCGGCGGCAGGCGCCGTTTCTGCGTTGCCGCTTCCCGCTGCTTGCCTGCGCACCGCGACGGCGCGGCCGGTCCACTGCTTTAACACCGGCTCCCATGTGCGGCCTTGATCCTCGCTGAGGAACAGCGCGCCTGCCTGGTCGATGGCCAGCATGAGGTGGCCCGCGGACGCAATCGACACGGCGGGCAGCCCGCTGGGAAGATGAAAGGAATGCGCCATCCGGGCGGCAAAAAGCCCTCCCGCCTTCGATTTCCTTGGCGTGGGAAGATTCTTCACCGGCTCAACCTTCGGTTCGAGCTGTGCATTCGCCACAGGAGAAAGCGAGGGTGTGCTCGTGCGCAGTGTCCTGTCTTCGGCCTGCACGGTCACTGTTTCGGTCGTGCTGCCAGCTGGCACACCGCTCCGCGCAGCCTCCGCCCGCCGGCTTTGCTCCGGCTGCGACGCCACCTCGCCAGGCTCCTGCTTGAAGAATGCCGATCCTCCCGTCTCAGGAACGCTCTCGCCCGCAAGCCCCTTTGCTTCAGCGCCCGGAGCCGAAGCAGGCTCCTCGTGTAAAATCTCCGCCTCGTGCGCCATCTCCGTCCGATCCATGGTTCCGGCCTCGGGCATCGCGGCCGCTACAACAGGCGCTCGCCCGCGCTCGCCCGGCGCCTCGCTAGAGCGTGCGGACTTGAGCGCTTTTACCTCGGACGCAACGGGAGCCGGCGCCACCGGCGCAGCTTCCCCTTGTTGTGGCTTCGTGGGCGCGGAGACCGTCCCCGGGTTTCGCGCGGCCCTCTGTGACTCAACCCGCGCCATCTCCGCGGTCTGCTCCACGTGCCGCACGTGCACAACGATCGCCACAACTGCCGTCCCAGCCAGCGCTGCTGCCGGAACCAGCGTAAGCCCCCAGCTTCTCCACCAGGCATGTGAGCGGACGGCCGCCCGCCGCGTAGCGCCCGCCATAACCTCTGCGCCCGCCGCCTCCCGTGCCAGCGCCACCACCTGCCGGCACCGGCCGCACACCGCCAGATGCTCCAGCACCTGGCCGCGCTCCCGCTCGCCAAGGGCCTGCTCGGCAAAGGCGCTCAGGCTCTCCGCATCGGGATGAAACTCGTGTTGGCCGGTTACATTCATTGCCGCATTCATGGCGCTGCCTGTTCTTTGAACGCCTCCGCTTGCGAATTTTGCAGCAGTTTTTTCAGGTTCACGTGCAAATCACGTGGATCGGCGCCCAGCGTCTCTTCCGCGCCGCGCCTGCTCAAGCCGCCGCGTTGCAGGATCTTCAGTACTTGCTTCCTCGTGCCCTCGGTCACGCGCCGCAGCTTGCGGCTCACCGTGGCCTCATGCACGCCCAGGACACGCGCAATCTGCAGCAAGGTCTGCCCGTCAAGATAATAAGCCGCCAGAAGAAAGCGCTCCTCCGCGTCTCGCTCGCCCACCGCCTCTTCGGTGGCGCGCTCGAGAAGCGAGAGCTCAGCGGGCGGTGTCTCGGGCTCGGGATCCGCCGCCGGCGCGTCCATTTCTTCGAGCGGCTCCTCGCGGCGGCTACGGCGATGATGATCCACATGCCGCTGGGCCAGCGTGGTGCGCAGCCATCCCATCAGCGATCCACGGCCGCGATACGAGCTCAGGGGGCAGCGACGCTGGCCGTCCCGCGTGGTCAGGCCGTAGAGCTCGCCATAGAGCTGATCGGCCAGTTCGCGGCCCAGGGTTTCGCTGCCGGTGATGGCAATGGCCGCGCGGGTGAGCGGCTGCCGGTAGACCGCGACGAAGTGCTCCCACGCTCCCTCGTTCCCGGCCGCGCAGGCGCGAGCCAGCACAAGGTCGGTCAGGCATAGGCCGTGGAAGAAGGCAGCCTGGTGCTGTCGCACCGCCGGGGTCCCCAGCGATGGGTGGATCGAAGAGCCGGGGTCGCTGGGGTGGGTCGCCGCCGAGCCCTCAGCTCGCCCGAAGTTCTGTGCGGTTCCGGCTTCCAACAGGATCTGCTCGAACTCCTCCTGGCTCAGACCCCAATCGGCCGCATCGCACCCGCTCCAGAGCTCCTCGAGCAGGGCGGGGTCGATCGCTCCCCGCAGTGCCGGGATTTCCGCGCCGGCCGCGCTGGCCACTGATTCCGTTGGCGCCATCCCCACGCCCCCCACAATACGCCTAATCCCTTTGACGTTGTCGGGGACTGTCCAGTCTCCGGATCGAACGCTTGCCGCGGGCTCCGGCTCTCAAAAAATCCCTGCAAGAAGCCTTCCGCCTGCCGTTCTTCGGACGATGGCCGGTGCGGAGAACCGCAGACCGGCGGAGGATACCGATGAAAAACCTGGGCAGATTTGGGTTGGTAGCGGCGCTGCTTGTAGCGCTGTCCTTATTGGAGCATGGGAACGGCGTCAAAGCAGCCGGTGGGCCCGCGCAAGCAGGCGCAGGTCCCTACCGCGTGCTCGCTCCCATCGAGAGCGGCAACCTTCTTTTGTTCCCCGTCGTGCGGGCCGACGGCAAATCCGCTGCGGAAACGCCGTTTATCACCCTCGACGAAGGCCTGAAGAGCGGTGAAGTGGAAGTAACCGAGGCCGGCCGCGCGCGCGGGCTGGTGCGGCCCAGAAACGGTGCAAGTCCTCAGACACCCGACTCTGCCTATCGCGGCGATGAAGTGAACACCCTTGTCCTTGTCAACCACTCCAAGCGGCCGCTGCTGCTGCTCGCCGGCGAAATCGTCACCGGCGGCAAGCAGGACCGCATCATCGCCAAGGACCGCATTGTGCCCTCCGGCGCTGATCCCATCGATCTCTCGGTCTTCTGCATTGAACCGGGCCGCTGGACCGAGAGCTCGGCCACCTTCGGCACGTCATCCAAGTCATCGATGGGCAGCTTCATGGTCCAGCCCAGGGTGCGCGAGCGCGCTATGGTCGAGCAGGACCAGCAGCAGGTGTGGGATTCGGTGCACGGCGCCATCTCGCAAATGGAGGTGGCGGCGGCGCCGCCGGCCTCCAGCACGTCGGGCGGCGGAGCCGGCTATTCCCGCACCCTCGGCACCACCAGTTACGCCAAAGTCATGCAGGACACGGCCGTCAGCGAGAAGGTGGATGAGGCTGCGGCGGCCGTGATGAACTCCCGCGAGCAGGTGCTCGCCAAGTTGCGCGACGAACATGCCGTCGGTGTCGTGGTTGCCGTGCGGGGCGAAATTGTGTGGGCCGACCTATTCGCCAATACCGATCTACTCTCGCGCTATTGGACCAAGCTGGTCCGCTCCTACGCGGCCGAAAGTTTGACCGAAGGCGAAGATCATGCTGCGCCCAGCGTGGCGGATGCCCAGCACTTTCTCGATGCGCCTTCGGGCGGCACGGAAAACAGCGAGGGCGACGTGGGCATTTACCGCTATCGCGAGCTCAAGAGTGGCGGCACGGAGACCTTCGTTCTCGAAGCGCTCTTGCCCGGAACCGGCTACGACGTGCACATCAGCAAGATGAAGCTGCGCGGCGAGGAGCGCCACGCCGTCAAGCCGCACCCAATCTTTGAACCGCAGATTTACCGCTGAGCTGAGTTACGCCTCGCCCATTTCGCGTCCACCACAGCGGACCGCGCCGGACCACGGTGGACGCAGAATGGGCAGGCAAGCATGGTCGAAGCCCCCTCACGCCTTCAGCCTCGCCCTCGCCACGCGCGGCGCCGCAATTAATGTGAGCGAAACGAGAAAGATGGAAGCGGCAATGTACGCCAGGTGGCCGTGGCGCAGGTCTTCGGTGACGAGCTTCACCGCAACCACCGCCAGCGCGGCGTAACCAAGGCGCGTCAACTCCGTGCGGCGCCAGTGCGCTCCGCCGTAGGCAAGCGCCAGGGCCGCGGTGCACAGCGTCAGCGTTCGGATAAACGCCAGGTGATGCGCGCCGGGCTGCACGCGCAACGCGATCAGGCCGGTGAGACCCTCCACTAGCAGCGCCGCCACCGCACCTGCCGCCAGCGCTGCAACGGCTAGGTGAAGTGCCTGCGCCTTCCATGCCTCGCCTTCGCCGGGCTTCGAAGCCGCGTAGCACACGGCCACGCACCCCGCAGCCAGCCAAACAGACAACGCTGGAAGACCCGGCGGCGTGCCGATCCATGCGCTAATAAGAAAGCTGAGCAATCCAGATCCCGCCGTCGCGGCCACCAGAAATACCATCCCGTAGAACTCGAAGGCCAGCCGGCCTCTTCGGCTGCCGATGAGCGTCGCTGCAATCGCGGCAGCGCACAGCAGCACGATCATGGGTAACGGCGGCAGGCATAGGAAGCTCCCGGCCAGGAGCAACGCCGCGCCCCATGCGGCAAACACTGCGGCATTGCGCCGCTCCTTGGCGCGCTCGAAACCCGTGAAGACGGCTGCATAGCACGCAGCCGAAAGCGCCAAACAAGCAATCCCAAGAAGGATCGCGCTGCCCGGCGGCCCAAAATCCGCCACACTTACGGCGGCCAGCAGAAACGCGATCGTTGCCTGAACCGTCTCAAAGACCGCGATCTGCCTCGAACGCAGCACCGTCGTGACGGTCACGCTGGCAGCGAAGAGCACGAAGATCGCTACACCAGGCGCAAGCAATGCTGCTCTGCTGAGGACCGGGTAATCCTCACGCGCCGATTGCGGTGCAAAGTAGACATAGATCAAGATCCAGATCGCCGCATCGGCAGCGAGCGCTACCAGCGCGCGAACCTCTGGCAGACGACCGAGCCCCGGCACAAACTCGCAGGCTGCCGCCAGCACGAGCAGCACAACGATAAACGGCAACATTGCGTGTGAGGCAGTTGCCAGCGTCAGCGCGAGCCCGGCCGCGGCGATGCAAGCCACACGCAGCACAAGCGCCAGGTCGCGCTTCCATGCGAGCCCAACCGCCGCAAGCCCGTAGGCACAAACCACGCTCGCGCTCATGGGCGCCGATATCACTCTGAAGCGCAAGCTCAACTCCCAAAGCATGGGAGCAAGGATCAGCGCCGACGTACCCGCATAGACGGTGGTCGCCAGTCGCGGACCGCCGCGTGTCCGCGTGGCCCACAACAGCCACAGGAATGCATACACAATGGCTGCAGAAGCCACGGCCAACTTGGGAAGTGAGCTTGCTTCCTCGACGGCCCGCAGCACGTAGGCGCCCGCAATGCCCAGCATGGCCCTTCCCAGGACTTGGAACATGCTCCCGGCCGGTGTAAGGGGCGTAGCCGAGGCGGCCTGCGGCGCGATGGTTTGCTCCGGTTCCGGTGAGGGACGCGGCCAGCGCGCCGCAAGCGGATGTTCCAGGGCGCAGACCCGTTGCTCTAGTGCTTCCAGGCGTTTTTCGAGCCGCTCGATTGCCTCGGGAAGATCGCTCATGGCTCCCGCCCCATCTGCCACAGACGATGCCGTCCTCAATCGCCCGCCGCGGCTTCGTGCAGGCTCTTTTCTGGCCACGGAGGCAGCAACTTCACCAGGATCCAGAGGAAAAGCAGCGGCAGGATGGTCAAGCCAATGGCCACCAGCAAGCCTTCGCGCGTCACCAGGTCCACCTTATAGGTCGTGTAACCCAGAAAACTCTTCGAGAACAACTGGCCGCCGATCACCACATTCCAGCGCATGGCAAAGATTCCGATCAGCGCCAGACACCCCGCAATCGCGTAGACACGCTTGCGCACTACTTCATTGAAGTGAACCACCTGCGTCAGGAACAGCAGAACCAGCGGAGTGATCGTTCCCGCCAGGATCTGGATGACAATGTGCGGAATGTAGAGCTTGGTGTGCACCATGAAGTCCAGGCTGCGGAACGATTCGTCGGCCTCGTAAATGCGGTGCACCAGGTCGAGCATCTCCAGGCTGAAATCGATGATGAAGATGTAGAACATGTACATCGCGATGGTGTCCACGCAACGCATGTCGATCGTCTGCCGGCGCAGCTTGGCCGTGGCCATGTAGAGCAGCATCACCGCCGCGATTCCTGACACCATGGCGGAAAAGATGAACACCACCGGCATGAGCGGCGACGACCACCAGGGATTGGCCTTGATGGAACCGAAGATGAATCCAACGTAGCCGTGCAGCAGGAAAGCGGAGGGAATGCCCACCAGCGTCACAATCCAGCCGACCTTCTCATCGATATCGAGCGAGCGCTCGCTGATGTTGCTCGAGCCCAGCGTCATGATCTTGTAGATCAAGCGCAACACTCCCTTTGATTGCTGGGACATCAGCACAATGTCGCGCCGGTAGTCGAGCCAGATTTCGAACACCAGCACCGCCATCAGGTACCAAAGGTATACGTACCCAAACATCGCCATGGCCGAGGTGCTGTGCGGCGTGAAATACATCTCCGGCGAGCGCTCCGGGTGGCCCAGGTGGAACTGCAGTGGCAGCGGCGCATCCAGCAGAAATGCCAGCGCGGTAAGCAGCGCCAGCCGGTAGGTCGGCTTCACCGCCTCCACGCGAAACACCCGCTCCAATGACGCCAGGATGAACGCTCCCGCCACCAGCCCCGTGATAAACGGGTACAGCACGATCAGCACGCTCCAGTACAGCGTCACTTCGTTTGGGTACATGTGGCCTTCAACACCGCTCATAACGCCTCGCCCATCCTCGACCAGTCCTGTCCCCTGTCCCCTATTCCCTACTCCCTGTCTTTCTCACCGCACCGACCCATCCAGCCCGTTGTAGAACGCCTTGGCACCTGTGGCCATCTGCGGCTTCAACACCTGCACGCTGTGTGTCCTCAGAAACTCGTGAATCGGATCGTTGGGGTTCTTCAAATCGGCTAGTTGCCGCGCTCCCGTCGGGCAGGCCTCGCAGCAAGCGGTCGTCAGTCCTTTGGTGATCCGGTGGTAGCACAGCGTGCACTTGTCCGCGACCTTCTTCTCCGGATGAATGTAGCGGCAGCCATACGGGCATGCCTGCACACAATAAGCGCAGCCCAGGCAGTACTTCTGATCCACCAGCACCACGCCATCGGGAGTTACAAACGTTGCGCCCACCGGGCACACCTGCGCGCACGGCGAGTCGGCGCAGTGGTTGCACATCTTGGGCACGAAGAAGTAGTCCCCCGCTGCGCCCTCCTTCACCACCGGGAACCCCTCCTTGCCGCCGTCCGGCGAAATCACCTCAGGGTTCTCGAGATGGATGTCGGTCCGGTGATACCGCTCCACCCAGGTGCGGAAAAAACCGTCCGGCACGTCGTTCTCCGTTTGGCAGGCGCGCACGCAGTTGCCGCAGCCGATGCACTTGGGAATATCGATCAGCATGCCCCACCAGTGCTCGCTCATCTGGTAGTTCGGCGCTTCTTCAGGAGTTCCGGCCAGCACGTATTTCCAGGCAACGGCCGCTGCGGGCAAAAGAACCATCACATGACGTCGGCTGATGTTCATTTCGCACCTCCCTTCGCGCCGCTAGCGCCAGTGTCCGATCCAATGGCAGGGCTGTGGGGGTTATGGCAGGTCTCGCACGGCACTCCGCCCATGTGATCCGCCGGATCCACCTGCGGGAATCCCTTCGGCTTGGCCGCGCTCGCCGTGTGGCAGCGCGCGCACAGCACCGCTGTGTCCGGCTTTACCGGCGTCAACGACGTTGGATCGTCGGCGTGCTGGGCCAGCGCTCCGTGGCAGGCTTCGCAGTTCACATGCGCGTGCTTGCCCTTGGTCTTGGTATCGGCAATATCCGTGTGGCACGTCTCGCACGTCTGGTGCCCGGCGAACTTCACCGGGCGCGCCGCAATCTCGCCGATCGCCGCCCCGCGATAGTGCCCGTATTGCCCAAAGGTCTTCGGAACCACGTATCCGCGCACCACCAGAAACCCCACGAACGCGATAACGAAGAGCCCCGCAAACCGGAAAAGATGTCCTGCCTCTTTTAGACCGCTCATCAAGTGCTGTCTCCGCACAGCCACTCGCCCGAAGGGCCCCATGTGATCTGCTGTGTGATTTGGGACACTTCCAGCACCTCTGACGTTAGGGGCTGAGCGCGAGACTGTATGTGAGATGGCTCACAACCCCATGTGACGCCGTGCACGTGCCGGAAAGGCGAGCGCAGCCAACATGGCGCATATTTAACGGAGGCGCTACGATGACATCAACATCCGCAACATCGAAAACCGCCTGGAGAGGCTCCGCTGCCTGGACCACCGTTTGTGGGCGGCCTGAAGAAGAGGATTCCGCGTTGGCCGAACCTCAGCGGGCTATCGATTGGAGTGTTAAGAAGTGAAGATCGATCTGATCCTTCTCGCCATGTGCTTTGCGCTGAGTACCGCCTCGTCCATCGCTGCGGCCTTTATTCTCAACTCGATGGTGAAGGAGATCAACCGCAAGAAGGACCACGCCTCGCAATGTTCGTTTTTCGGCACGCGATGGCGTCGCATCGTCCAGGAATATCAGGCGTTTTATCCGAACGGAACTTACTCCAAGCCGCTGACGATAGTGAGCCTTATGACAGTGCTCTTCTTTCTCGCTTTCGTCTACCTATTCTTCAGCTCGCTTCTTAAGGACCTGATTCCATCGAGGTGATTTGCCCGCACTTTGCGGCCGACGAGAAGATCGGCACACGGCATTCCGCATTGCCCCGAAGCGATACCATGAACTTTGGGGTAAAAGATGCCGAAGATTCTCGACGGTGCTGCCGTCGCCGCAGCCATCAAGAAGGAAGTGGCCGAAGAGGTGCGAGCACTCGCCGCGCGCGGCGTGCGGCCCGGGCTGGCCGCGGTGCTGGTGGGCGAAGTGGCCGCGTCGGAGATCTACGTCCGCAACAAGGTGCAGGCCTGCGCCGAGCTTGGCCTCTATAGCGACCTCATCACGCCGCCCGCGGAGATCACGACCAGCCAGATGCTCTCACTCGTCGCCGGCCTCAACGCGCGCGACGACATTGACGGCATCCTCATCCAGTTGCCGCTCCCCGCGCAGGTCGATACGAAAGCGCTTCTTGACGCCGTCGATCCTGCGAAAGACGTCGACGGCTTCCATCCCGTGAACGCGGGCCGCCTGCTCGCCGGCGCCGGCGCTCGCCCCGTGCACACCCGCTGGAATCATCGAGATTCTCAAGCGCAGCGGCAGTCCCATCGCCGGCCAGCACGCAGTCGTCGTGGGCCGCAGCGATATCGTCGGCAAGCCCGTTGCGATCCTCCTGCTCCACCAGAACGCCACAGTGACCATTTGCCATTCCAAAACCCGAGACCTCGGAGAGATCACCCGCCAGGCCGACATTCTGGTCGCCGCCATTGGCCGCGCCGGCTTCGTCACGCCGCAGATGGTCAAGCCCGGCGCCACGCTCATCGACGTCGGCATCAACCGCCTGAACACGCGCGAAGAATTCGACCGCTTCTTCAAGGGCGACGCCAAACGCGAGGCCACCTTCGCCAGGCGCGGCTCAACCATCGTCGGCGACATCGATCCCAAGGCCTTCGAGCTGGCCGGCGCCTACACGCCCGTGCCCGGTGGAGTTGGCCTGCTGACGATTGCGATGTTGATGGCCAACACCGTGCGCGCCGCCAAAATGCGCCGAGGAATCGATAAGCCGGCCGCATGAAGCTCGGAAGCCAAATGTGGGATTCGATGCGCCGGCCTACTCCGTGCGAGGGGAGGAAGAACTCATGCCCGGGATGAACAAATTTGAAGAGTTATCGAGGCGCCGTAAGCACGCGCATGCTCATCTTCTGTCGCTCGACTCAAAAGTCTATAAGGGCTTTCTGGCGATGGAATCAGCAGCGTATTCCAGCAGCACGTTAGCGAAGAAGCAGAAAGAACTTATCGCGATCGGAATCTCCGTCGTCAAAAACTGCGAATCGTGCATGCAATGGCACATCGAACAAGCGGCTGCATCCGGCGCCAGCTTTGAGGAGATTTTTGAAGCGATCGAAGTTGCAATGGAGATGGGCGGTGGGCCAGCTACTGTTTCAGCCAGATTCGCGCTCGAAGTGATGGACAATATAGGGCTGAAGCCAAGCCGGGCGTAGGAGTCGGTTCTCTCGTGCCGAGGCGATAAAGTCGCAGAGCTTTGGGCGCTTTGGGTCCGTTTTGTTGGGTTTTCTTCAGGTTGCTGGGCTGTTCCGCTCCGATCCAATCCCCTCCTGAACGCCGGGCTTGAATTTAGATTCAATCAGAGGTCCACGAATTTATGTTGAGAGTCGGCCTAACTGGCGGCCTGGGCAGCGGCAAAAGCACCGTGGCCGCCATGTTGCGTGAGCTCGGCGCTCAGGTCATTGAGGCCGATACGCTGGGCCGCGCGCTGATGGAGCCCGGCCAGAGCGTTTATGCCGCAATCGTCGAGCGCTTTGGCTCGCAGGTCGTCAGCCCCGACGGCCACCTCAACCGCGCCCGCCTCGCCGAGTTGGCCTTTCGCGAAGGCCGCCTCGAGGAACTGAACGCCATCGTGCATCCACCGGTGATTGAGGCCCAGCGCCGCTGGATGGATGAGGTCTTCGCGCGCGATCCCTCAGCCGTAGCCATCATTGAGTCGGCGCTCATCTTTGAGGTGGTGCGCGACGCACGAGCACGCGGCGAAAAAGAAGGTGTGCTCGCAGACTGGCGCCGCCGCATCGACCGCATCATCGTCGTCACCGCGCCCGACAATCTCAAGATCGCCCGCTATGCTGCCCGCATCCAATCATCAGGTGCTGGCGGCAAGCCTTCCGGCGCGGGCAGCGCGCCGTGGAACGTGACCCGCGAAGCCATCGAGGCCGACGCTCGCATTCGCCTGTCGCACCAGGTTCCCGATGCGGAAAAGGCGGCTCAGGCCGATTATGTGCTTGATAACTCGGGCGATATCGCCGCACTTCGCGCCCAGGTCCAGGCCCTCTGGCTGCGCCTCCGCGAAGCGAGCATCGCCGGGAGCAACAATTCCGGGCGGAACTTGTCACTACAATAAAAAGAGGCGGCCGCGCCCTACGCTGTGGAACTTTGCCCCGCCGCCGCCGTAACAACATTAGGGTGTGGTCTCGAGACCCTAAGGAAGGTTCTTCAAGTCTGCTCACTATGAAACTGAGCCGGATTCTCATCATCGTTTTGCTTTTGTTTGGCGGGTTCTGGTTCATCACCACGCATCTCTCGCCCATCTTTTCGGGCGGCCGCCCCACCCTCACCGGATCGAACGGCTCCGGCGCACCGCTCGAGCTCACTGAGGCTCATGCCGCGCCCACCTACGACTCCGAAGAGCAGAACAACATCGCCATCTATAAAAAGGTGCTGCCATCGGTGGTCAACATCACTTCCACCACCTTGGTCTTCGACTTCTTCTATGGGACGGTGCCGCAGCAGGGCCAGGGCTCGGGCTTCATTCTCGACAAGGCCGGCCACATTCTCACCAATTTTCACGTAGTGCAGGGCGCCAACCGCGGCATCGAGGTGCAGCTCTCCAACAAGCGCCGCTACCCTGCCCGCGTGGTGGGCAACGATAAGGCCCACGACCTTGCGCTGCTCCAGATCGACGCGCCCAACCTGGAGCCGGTCACTCTGGCCGACTCGTCGCAACTCAACGTAGGCCAGAAGGTCTACGCCATCGGCAATCCCTTTGGCCTCAGCGGCACCATGACCCGTGGCATCATCAGCTCCATCCGCTCCATCCGTAACGCCGACGGCGCGCCCATTGAAGACGCCATCCAGACCGACGCGGCCATCAATCCCGGCAACTCCGGCGGCCCGCTGCTAAACTCCTCGGGCGAGGTCATCGGCATCAACACCATGATCGCCTCCAACGGTGCCGACCAGAGCTCCGGCATTGGTTTTGCCATCCCCATCAATACCGCCAAGGCTGTGCTCGCCGACCTCATCCGCTATGGGCGCGTCAAGCTGCCCTCGCTGGGCATCAAATCGTACGCCATCGGCCCCGATCTTGCCTCGCAGATGGGCCTTGCCGCCGATTCCGGCGTCCTCATCCTGCGCGTGCTTCCCGGCGGAGCGGCTGAGCGCGCGGGACTACGCGGCGGCAACGAGCAGGCCTACGTGGGCAACACGCCCATCATGCTCGGCGGCGACCTCATCGTTGCTATCGACGGCCAGGAAGTCGCCGATCCCGAGGACATCAACGCCATCATGGAGAAGCACCAGGCGGGCGACACCGTCAGCGTCACCATCTGGCGCGGCCGACGCCAGATGACCATCAAATTGATTCTGGGAGAAGCGCGCGACGTGAATTCCTAAGCGGGAAGTCGAAATCGATCGGACTAATCTATTGAGTTTCGTGGGCCGCTCCAATCATGGAGCGGCCCGGCCTATTAGCGGATGCCAGAATCCATCCGGCTGCCCCAGCCGGGTGCCTTAGGTCCCGATTCTGGGACCTGGGATCGCCCGAACCTCACTGTCCACTGGCTTCTAGAAGCCGGCATTTATCTCCGCCTGCTCCGCCTGCGCCACCTGCACGCGCGCCAGCTCAACCGGCTCGCCGTAGTGCGCAGTCACAATCGCCGCTGCGCGCTCGTCATCCAGATACGGCTCGACCGCGGCCAGCTTCACGCCCGACTCCGCCGCCATTTGTGCCACCTGCGCCTTGCTCGAGATCGACTGCACCAGTGCGAGGATCGCGCCTGCAATCGTAGCCACTCCCTGAATCACCGCCATCGCATGTTGCTGGCTTTTTGCATCCACGATCCTGGCCGCCTGCAACAATGCCGTATTCACCTGCTGCTGGAACGTCACGATCTGGTTCTGCAGTTGCGCCAGCGCGCTGGCCGACGGATTGGCGAGGTACGCTTTCGCCTGCGCCACCAGCAGGTCGCTGGCCGCGTCGAATCCGGCCGTTGCCGCGGCAAAGATCGGCGCATCCTCCGGCGCCAGCAGCGCCGCGGTCGAGTCCACCGTGGCCACGGCGCTCTGGAGCGATGGCGTCCAGTTCACAATGTTCTGTGCCACGCTGGCGGCCGTGCAGCCCTGCATCCACGGCAGCGGGATCAGCAACGCAATCAGCATCCATGCGCCCAGCTTTGCCTGCTGGCCGGCCGCCCCGCTAGCTGGCTGACTCGCTGCCTCCGGGTCCTTCGCCAACAGCCCCAACATCGCCGTGGCCAACGCGCTCACCAGCGACACCACCGTCCCGGTTCCAGCTTTGCCCAGCGTCAATCCCTGCTGCGACAACACTCCGGCAACGCTGGCGACCGCGATCAGCAGCCCCGCCGCCGACGTCTTCGGATGATTCCAGATATTCGTGATGAAATTCATACAGTTTGCTCCTTCGAGCCGCGGCTTCAAGCGCGGCGTGCGGGATGGAATTCGATTGATGACTTTGCGCCGGACACTTCTCCGGCGCAGGACCGGCGCGGCCCAAACCTGCGCGAGAACACCGGCCATGTGGATGGTCCGTCGGCGCTTCTCAAGCACGCGCAGAGCGGAGTCGATGCCATCAAGTGGCGTTCGCCGCGGCGAACGCCACAGGGCACGGCGGCCGTATCTCCGCAAATCCCGGAGAAACACCGAAAGCAGCTCTCGAAACCCCGGACACCTCCGTGGTTCCGGCCCAGCATCCAGTCGAGAGCTGCTCCGTGCGGACAACAACGGTCCCGCTCCCCCGGGGTCCCCAAGAAGCAATTTCTGCTTCTTGGGGTGGCCGGGCGCCATCCGCTCATGCGGTTCTCCAGGCGCCCCCGTTAGCGCCCCCGCTCAAACTTCGGCAGGGGCACGAGCGCTGGAGAGCCGCGTTGGGGAGGGCGTACTCATTCGCCCGGCTCGGCATGTCCGTTCTTTGTCTGGTTATTTATAAGGATAGGGAATTTGAGGCAAATTCTCTGCAAATTGCCGAAGGCTGTGAGTCATTGAAAAATAATCTAGTTACAAAATTTCTTTGCGCCGTCCCTCTTGACACGCCGAACGGGTGAACAAAATTCCCGCTCGCCACGGACGGCAAAGCACCGCCTTCCGGGTCCCTATCCCTCCGGTGCCCGGTCCTTGATCCCTGATCCCTGATCCGTGTTCCCTGTTCCCTGTCTCCTCACGTACCTCCGTCCCCGCACCTCATACTCCCCGCTCACCACGCGCGCAATCGCCTCGCTATACGCTTGGTGTTCCTCCTTGAGGATCCGCTCCGCCAGTGAATGGGCATCATCCGTCTCCAGCACCGGAATCGCCCTCTGCACCACGATCGCGCCGTGATCCAGCTCCTCGTCCACAAAGTGCACTGTGCACCCCGTCACCTTCACGCCGTAGGCAAACGCCTGCTCCTGCGCGTCCAGGCCAGGAAACGCCGGCAGCAGCGACGGATGAATATTAAGAATGCAATTGGGAAACGCGGCGACGAACTCCTTCGACAGCAGCCGCATGTAGCCGGCCAGGCAAACGAAATCGACATGATGTGCGTGCAGGCACGCAATCACATCGGCGTCATGTTCTTCGCGCTTGCGGCCCCTGGATTCAAAGACCGCTGTCGGCAGTCCAAGTTCGCGCGCCTTGGCCAGTCCAGGAGCCTCAGCCACGTTCGAGATCACCACCGCGATCTCCGCGCTCTTCAGCCGTCCCGTGCGAATTGACTCGGCAATGGCAAGGAAGTTGGAACCGCGGCCCGATAGCAGAATGCCCAGTCGCAACGGTGCGCGGCCTTCAGCTCCACGCGCCACGCCGATCTGGCGCGAGGCTGCTGGCTCCTCGCTGTCTGCACTCATGTGTACTGTACCCGGCGTTCGCCCTTAACCACGCGGCCGATCACGTAGAACTTCTCTTCGGATCGGTCCAGCAAGTTTTTGGCGCGCGTAAACTTCGCCGCCGGAATCGCCGCGATCAGCCCGATGCCCATGTTGAACGTCCGCATCATCTCTTCCTGTGGAATGTTCCCCAGCTCCCGCAGATGCTCGAAGATGGGCAGCACCGGCCACGAACCGATCTCCACTTGCGCCGTCACTCCCTTGGGCAAGATGCGCGGCAGGTTCTCCGTGATGCCGCCGCCGGTAATGTGCGCCATGCCCGCCGTCAGCCCCGCCGCCACCAGCTTCTGGATCACGTGCAGATAGCTGCGGTGCGTCCTCAGCAGCGCCGCGCCGGCCTTTTCCTTGATCGCCGTCACGTACTGCGTCGGCTTGTATCCGGCCACCTGGAACAGCAGCTTGCGGGCCAGCGAGTAGCCATTCGTGTGCAGCCCCGTCGAAGGCAGCCCGATCAGCACATCGCCCGGCTTGATCATTGCCCCCGTCACCATCTTGTCGCGATCCACGGCGCCCACAATGAATCCCGCCAGGTCATACTCGCCGTCGGCATAGAACCCCGGCATCTGCGCCGTTTCGCCACCGATCAGCACACATCCATTCGCTTTGCAGGCGTCGGCCAGCCCACTGACC
The DNA here is from genome assembly GCA_963836525.1 of uncultured Acidobacteriaceae bacterium. GTDB lineage: Bacteria > Acidobacteriota > Terriglobia > Terriglobales > Acidobacteriaceae > Telmatobacter. Next base: position 59,641 of record CAWIJW010000003.1, on the reverse strand, counting down.
ACACTCTCCACCACATCCTCATTCAACTTGCCCGTCGCCAGGTAGTCCAGGAAGAATAGCGGCGTCGCCCCCTGCACGGCGATATCGTTCACGCAATGGTTCACCAGGTCCCCGCCCACCGTCTGGTGCAGCCCCAGCTCGAACGCTACCTTCAGCTTCGTCCCTACCCCGTCTGCCGAGCTCACCAGGATGGGGTTCTTCCACCGCTGCATATCCAGCCGGAAAAGGGCTCCAAAACTGCCGATCCCCGCCAATACGTTGCGGTTAAAAGTCTTTTGCGCCAGATACTTGATGCGCTCCTTGGCGCGGTCGCCGGCAGCGATATCGACGCCCGCGTCGGCGTAGGTCACGGATTGGGGTGTGTTGTTCTGAGGCACGGTCCGGGCTTTCTTGTTCGGGCAGATGCTTCGGCGCGGATGAGCCGGAAAGCAGAATTCTAGCAGCAATTGCGCAGCGCATTTCCCACAAATCGATGCGCCAGTTCCTGCGCCGCCGGAACCGCCTCACCGGGCCCCGTGCGGAAATTCCTCTGCGAAAATAATGGAAAGTCGGCTTGACATCCAAACCAGTTCAGGCTACTCTGAATTGGAAAGTGAGCTTTACATGGCTCAGACCATTTCAAACCGTGTCAAGGAGCTTCGCATCGCCCAAAGCTGGACCCAGGAGCAACTGGCCCAGGCCGCCGGCGTCTCTCGCCAGAGCATCAACTCCATCGAGCGCAACCGTTACGTGCCCTCGCTCGAGCTGGCCCTCACCTTCGCCCGCATCTTTGCCTGTCCCACCGATCAGATCTTTCGTCTGGAGAGCCAACCATGACCCATCCCATCCTCAGCCGCATCCCGTTCCTTGGCAAATTCGTCGACGAGCGATTCCTTGAGCACCGCCGCCGCTCCTCGAGCATCGCCGGTATCGCCACGGCGCTGCTGGCCATCGCCCTCTTCGAATACCGCTTCTTTCACGACCACATCTGGAACTGGGACCTCCTCACAGTGGCCCTCGCTTTCGTCATCCTCAAGATGTCCCTCTTTGCTTGGTACCGCTTCAACGCCTGAACTCAAAAAGGAATCTCTTCCATGCGTCCCTTGTATCGCCGCCTCGACCCGAAATCCCGGCGCCTACTCGCCATCGCCAACGCCTCTCTCGTTCTCGGCCTTGCGCCGTGGATCTTCCGCGAGTACATCCACGTCAACCACCTTTGGCTCGATGCCTTCTGCGGATTCTTCCTGGGCTTTTCCATCACTATCAATCTGTTCTGCCTCCGCGCCGCCCGCCGTTGCTCGTCCTCGGCGCCCCAGCAGACATAGCGAATCTGTTCACTTGCCGCTCGCGGCCCGCTCACACACCGCTCTGATTCCAATCCACAACGGAGGTCTTCCAGAATGCTTCTCAACAAGTTCGAGAGTTCCCCCAAAAACACCAGGCGGCTGGCGATGACGCTGATTTCCGCCGGGCTGGTGTTGGTGATGGTTGGCGCGTCGGCATGGACACACTTCGGCCTTCGCGCGTTCCTGATTGGACCGGGCGGAAATGAATTTCTCCCCGGCTTCCTGGCCGGAGCGGGAATCGGGCTGGAGCTGTTCGGGCTGGTGCTAATGAGCCGCGCGGCCCGCCGCTCCCGCGCAGACCGGATTTGAAGCCGTCTCCGGCATTGGCCTTGCCATCGAGGCGCGTCCTCCAAATCAGCGAAAGGAACACGCCCTTATGATTCTCCGCAAACTGCAAAGCAATCCCGTTGCCATGATCCCTGTTGCCATGGTGTTGATCGTGGCCGGCCTGTCGATCCTCACCATCGGCATCGCATGGCCGCGGTTCTTGCCCCCACTCCCGCACGCAGGGGCGGACTGGAACGACTTCTTCCGCGGCGTAGTCTTCGGCATCGCCATCGCTCTTGAAGTCAGCGGCGCTGCCCTGGCCGCGGCGGCTGCGGCTGCTGTCGCCAAGAAGCGCAAAGCGGTCTGAAATTCGCCCGCCGATTCCTGCCAATTCGTTCGCGCTCTTCCGCGCGCTGTTTTGAATTGGCGCTGTTCCATGCGGACGCTGCGCGGCCGCCGGCCCTCTATACTGATTCCACCATGACCGCCGAAATTCGCGCCCCGCAACACGCCCGCTCCCAGGCGCTCCAGCAACGCGCCGAGCAATTCTTCCCCGGCGGCGTCAACTCGCCTGTGCGGGCGTTTCGCGCCGTGGGCGGCGCTCCCCCATTCATTGAGCGCGCCGAAGGGGCGTATCTCATCGACGCCGACGGCAATCGCTATATCGACTACTTCGGTTCCTGGGGGCCCATGATCTTGGGCCACGCCTTCCCGCCCGTCGTCGAGGCCATTCAGCGCGCTGCGCGCAACTCGCCCAGTTTCGGCGCTTCCACCGCTGCCGAGGCCGACCTCGCCGAGCGCATCACGGCCTGCTATCCCGCCATTGAAAAAATGCGTTTCGTCAGCTCTGGCACTGAGGCCACCATGTCGGCCATCCGCCTGGCCCGCGCCGTTACCGGTCGCAAGCTCATCGTCAAATTCGAGGGCTGCTACCATGGCCACGCCGACGGCCTTCTGGTCAAAGCCGGCTCCGGGGTCGCCACCTTCGGCATCCCTGGCTCGGCCGGCGTTCCCAAAGAGGTCGCGCGCCTCACACTCGCTCTGCCCTACAACGACCTCAAAGCCATCAAAGCCGCCTTTGCCGCCCACCCCAACTCCATCGCCGCTGTCATCGTCGAACCCGTCGTCGGCAACGCAGGCTGCATTCCGCCCGCCCGCAGCTTTTTGGCCGGCCTGCGCAGGCTCACCGCCAGCTACGGAGCGCTGCTCATCTTCGATGAAGTCATGACCGGCTTTCGCGTCGCCCTCGGCGGCGCTTGCGAACTCTATGGCCTCGATCCCGACCTGATCACTCTCGGAAAAATCGTTGGCGGAGGGCTTCCCGTCGGCGTCTTCGGCGGCAAGCACAGATTCATGGATCAGCTCGCACCACTCGGACCCGTTTATCAGGCCGGAACGCTCAGCGGCAATCCGCTGGCCATGGCCGCCGGCCTCGCCACCATCAGCTATCTGCAGAAACACGCCGGCACACTCTACCCACGCCTTGAAGCCACTGCCAAAGCCGTCGCTGACGGCGTCGCGCAGCAAGCCGCACATCTCGGCATCCCGCTCACCACCAACCGCATCGGCTCCATGTGGACCTGGTTCTTCACCAAAAGCCCAGTCACCAACTACGCCCGCGCGGCTCGAAGCGACACCCAAGCCTTCGCACGCTTCCACCGCGCCATGCTCGATCAGGGCATCTGGCTCCCGCCCTCGCAGTTTGAAGCTGCATTCCTCTCCATCGCTCACGGTGACGCCGAGGTGCAAGCCACCATCGCCGCCGCCCGTGCGGCCTTCGAGTCGCTGCATTCCCAGTAACGGCGCTCAACCCCACGCATCCAGCGTCACAAACCGGCGCGCCTCCTTGTACCGCTCAAGGAGCAGCTCCGCCGCGGCCACCGAAGGTTCGCGATTTGCCGCCGGGTCGCGGTGACCGCCATCGTGGAGCACGATGTTCGCTGCTCGGCCACGCCGCTGGAGCCGGTCGATTCTCTCAGCCAACTGCTTCGCAATCCGCTCCGCCGAAGGCTCGTTCCAGTCCGTGGTCATTGCGTTCCACAACACCAGCTTTAGGCCCATCTCGCGCGCCATGCGAAACACAGCAGGCCGCCGCGCCCCATACGGCGGCCTGAAGAACTTCACCGGCGCGCCCGTGATCTGCTCCAGCGTTTCGTTGGTCCGCTCGAGCTCCTGGTGTATGCGGCCCGCGCGCGCCCGCGCCATGTTGGGATGCGACCACGAGTGATTCCCGATCACGTGCCCTGCCGCCGCAATCCGCCGCACCAGCTCCGGCTCCGCCTCAGCGCGGCTGCCCAGCAAAAAGAACGTCGCCCGCACCTCATGCTTCGCCAAAATGTCTACCAGTCTCTGCGTCCACGTTGCGTTTGGCCCGTCATCGAAGGTAAGCGCGAGCTCGCCCGGCCGCGCGGGCGCAGTCAGCGCCTCGCCGAAGATCCGCGAGCCGGGCCACATGGAGGCGTACGCGTATGCTCCAGCCGCAAGGCCCGCGCCTGCAGCCATGCCCAACCCGGCATAGACCCCGGTCGCGATTGGAGAAATCATTCTGTTTGCCAGTATGCGGCTGCGAACTCAGCGCGGGCAACCCGCCTTACGTGCAGCGCGGATGATCCCGCGGTCATACCGTCTTCGCCGGCATCTCTTCGTCGCTCCGCCGCTCCGCCTGCATCCCGGACGGGACTACAGCCGCCTCGATGCGCCGCCTCGCGCGCTGCTCGCTCGACCGCCGCTCCTGCCGCCACGTCGTCATCGAAGTCACGCCAAAGTTCCACACCGCAGTGAACAGCAGGCCCGTCACAGCCGCCAGCACCCACGGCATTCCGCGGCGGAATGCCTCGTTCGCGATGGCCACGTTCGCCGCCACTCCCAATCCGCAGGCCAGGCAGAACGTCAGCAGGCCGCTCCAGAATCTCCATCCCCGCAGCCGCCGGTCACGATAAGTCACGGAATTGTTCAGAATGTAGTTCAGGATCATCACGATAAGCGTGCTAATCGCCTGGCCCGTAGCGAACCTCAACCCGGCAAGCTGCAGCAGCGCGCGCAGGATGAGCAGGTGCACGCCCACGCCCAGCGCTCCCACCATGCCGAAGAGCACAAAGCGCACATTCACTAGGTCGCCGAGGTGCTTGTCTACCAGCAGCTCGAAGTACTCAAGACCTACCTGCACGTCGAGCTTGCTCTCGCCGTGCTCGCGCTCGCGAAAGCGGTAGGGCACTTCGCCGATGCGCAGCCCCGGGCCCGCTGAAAGCACCATGTCGAGCAGGATCTTGAAGCCGATTCCCGAAAGCCGGTGCGCAAACCGCTCGAAGGTTGTCAAGCGCACCATGAAGAATCCGCTCATGGGATCGCTCAACTCGTGTTCCGCGCCCATCAGGCTCAGCCGCTTGCCCAGTTGGCTCAGTCTCACGCGCCAGCCAGCGAACTCGCCCATGCTGCCGCCGGCAATGTTGCGTGAGCCCACAATAAGGTCGAGATTCTCCTCGCGCATGCGGCGCAGCATCTCCGGCAACACAGCCTCGTCATGCTGCATGTCCGCATCCATCACTGCTACATAGGGAGCCGCGGCCGCCAGAATCCCCTCGATGCACGCCGAGGCTAATCCTCTCCGCCCGATCCGCTGCAGCACGCGCACGTTGTCGTGCCGCTCAACCAGCAGCCGCACCACGTCTGCAGTGCCGTCGGGCGAGTCGTCGTCCACAAAGATCACTTCGTAGCGGATGCCCTTGAGCGCCTTCTCCAGGCGATCGACCATCGGGCCCACGTTCCCGCTCTCGTTGAAAGTGGGCAGCACAATCGCCAGATCGTAGGCCATGCTTTCCTCCGCGGCGCTGGAGCGATTCGGGGCGCCTGACCCGCCGGCCGATGCCCCAATTCCTTATAGCATTTTAGAAGTTTCTCCACTGCAATTCGCTTGTCCTCGGGATCAACCAAGCCACCGCCCGCTCGACGCAACAAGCCTCACACCACTTTCTGAAACACCACCGTCCGCGATCCTGCTCTTCCGCTTCTGCCCGGCGTATACTAGGTTTGTTCGGGTCGCATCCTGAGTCTTCGGAGCGGCACTGGAGCCAATCATGAGTCTCACCGAGTTTCCCGCGGGCGCGCGCCTCTCGTCGCCCGGCGTTCCTCTTCCCAAAGTCACCGTGCCTGCGCTCACTGAAATGAAGCGTCAGGGCAAGCCCATTTCCGCGCTCACCGCCTACGACTACTCCACCGCGCGCCTTGCGGACGAGGCCGGCATCGACCTCATCCTCGTCGGCGACTCGCTCGCCATGGTCGTCCTCGGCCACGAAAACACGCTCGCCGTCACCGTTGACGAGATGCTCCACCACACCCGCGCTGTGCGCCGCGCCGTGCGCCGCGCCCTCGTCGTGGCCGACATGCCCTTCGGCAGCTATCACGGCTCGGCCGCCGGGGGCCTCGCCAACGCCGTCCGCTTCGTCAAGGAGGCCGGCGCCGAAGCTGTCAAGATCGAGGGCCCGCGTGTCGAACTGGTCCGCGCGCTTACTGAGGCTGAGATTCCCGTCATCGGCCATCTCGGCCTTACCCCACAAAGCGTGCACCGCATGGGCGGCTATCACGTGCAGGCGCGCACCGCTGATGCCGTGCTCCAGCTCCAGGCCGATGCCTTCGCGCTCTCTCACGCCGGCGCCGGCGCCATTGTTCTCGAGGGCGTTCCCCGCGAAGCTGCGGAGCAGATCACCGCCGCGCTCCCCGTTCCAACCATTGGAATCGGCGCCGGTCCCGATTGCGACGGCCAGATTCTCGTCTTCCACGACCTCGTCAACCTCACCTTTGCGCCGCCCGCCAAATTCGTCCGCCGCTATGCTGACGCCTCCGCGCTCTTCCGCTCCGCCATCGAGCGCTACCGCGAAGACGTGGAGCATCGCGCCTTCCCGTCAGACGCCGAGAGCTATCACTTGTCCGAGTCCGCGCGCAAGATGGCCCAGATCAATCTCGACGGCGCGGATTCGCTGGCAAATCGGGGCGCACGCGAACAGTTGAACCAAAAATCGAACCGGCGCTGATGCAGATCCTCCGCACCGTCGCCGAACTCCGCCGCTGGCCCCGCGCGGTCCGCTCCACACGGGGCAACATCATCGGCATCGTGCCCACCATGGGCGCGCTGCACGCGGGCCACGCATCGCTCCTGCGCGCCGCCCGCGCCTCGTGCACCCACGTCGCCGTCAGCCTTTTCGTCAACCCCACGCAGTTCGGCCCCAATGAGGACTACGCCCGCTATCCCCGCTCCTTCTTGGCCGACTGCGCCCTCGCCGAGTCCGAAAGCGCCGACGTCCTCTTCGCGCCCGCCGTCGAAGAGCTTTACCCCGCCGGCCCCGCCTCCACCTTTGTCGAAGTCCCCGGCCTCAGCGATCGCCTCGACGGCGCTTCCCGCCCCGGTCACTTTCGCGGCGTCGCCACCATCGTTGCCAAGCTGCTCCTCGCCGCCGAGCCCGATCTCGCCTTCTTCGGCCAGAAAGACGCGGCGCAGGTCGCAGTCGTCCGCCGACTCGTCGCCGATCTCCGCCTCGCCGTCGAAATCGTCGTTTGCCCCATCGTCCGCGAAGCTGACGGTCTCGCAATCAGCTCGCGCAACGCCTATCTCAGCCCGGCAGAGCGCACGCAGTCCCTCACCCTCAGCCGCGCCGTTCGCCACGTTGAGTCGCTCGTCGCGCAGGGCGAGCGCCGCTCCGCGACCCTCCTCGCTGCCGCCCGCGAAATCTTCTCCGCAGAGCCCGCGATCCGCATCGACTACATCGCCCTCGTCGATTGGTCCACGCTCCTGCCCGTCGAAACCGCCGTCCCCGGCACACTCTTCGCTGTCGCTGCGTGGGTGGGCACAACCCGCCTCATTGACAACTCAATCCTGAACTGAGCCACCTGAAGAAACTCATTGCGCCAGCCCCGACCCTCGCTTCAATCTGAATGCAATGCCGGAACTGCCCGACATCACCGCCTATATCGCCGCGCTCGAGCCGCGCATCCTCGGCCAGCTTCTTGAACACGTACGCGTGCAAAGCGTCTTCGTTCTGCGCACCGCCGACCCTCCGCTCTCCAGCGTCGAAGGCCGAACTGTCCGCGAACTCCGCCGCATCGGCAAACGCATCGCTATTGGTGTCGAGCCCGATCTTTGGCTCGTCATCCACCTCATGATCGCGGGCCGCCTGCACTGGCGCCCGCCGCAGGCCAAGCTCTCCGGTCGCCAATCCCTCCTCGCCCTCGACTTTCCCTCGGGCTCGCTCACCCTCACTGAGGTTGGCTCCAAACGCCGCGCCTCGCTGCACATCCTCCGCGGTGAACAGGCCCTCCGCGACATCGATCCCGGCGGCGTCGAAATCTTTTCCACCGATCTCGAAGGCTTCCGCGCCGCACTCACCCAGGAGAACCGCACACTCAAGCGCGCCCTCACCGACCCGCGCCTTATAAGCGGCGTGGGCAACGCCTACTCCGACGAAATCCTCCACGCCGCCCAGCCTCTCGCCCGTCACCCTCACCCACAAGCTCAAGCCCGATGAATGGGAGCGCCTCTTCACTGCTGCCCGCTCAACCCTCGAACTCTGGATTGCACGCCTCTCCGCCGAGGCCAGAACAAAATTTCCTGAAGGCGTAACCGCTTTCCGCCCTGAGATGGCCGTTCACGGCCGCTTTGGCCAGCCCTGCCCGCGTTGCAGCAGCCCCATCCAGCGCATCCGCTACGCCGACAACGAGACCAACTACTGCGCTGCCTGCCAGACCGGCGGAAAGGTTCTCGCCGACCGCAGTCTCTCGCGCCTCCTCGGCTCCGATTGGCCCCGCACCCTCGAGGACCTCGAAGCCCTCAAACGCCGCTGACGGCGCTTGAGCGCCCATCCGCAACGAATTCCAACCAGTTACCACTTCTGCGCCATGTCCCCGGAATTGCCTTGACATTGCGTTGTTCCATGCAGCAGAGTGTTTGCGGCGACTCCTATCAGATCGGCCAGCGGTGAACCCCACTCCGTGGGGCTTCTGTGCGTAGGAGCCGAACCTCAATCCCGCTGTGGAGGATTCACGAATGCATGTTGTCAATTACTCCGCGATCCTGTTCTCGATGATGCTCACAAAGCAACAGATCATCATGGTCTTGGTTTCGGCGGTCTTTCAATGGCTGCTGGGGTGGCTCTGGTACGGTGTCATCTTCCGCAAGTCCTGGAAGGCGCTGGTCGGCTTTGCAGAGGGCGAGAAACCGAAAAACTCTGTCTTCGGCATGATCGTCGCCTTTGTCGCCTGCCTGCTCCTCTCGTATGTACTGGTCCACGTCTTGGGTTGGGCGGGAGCGACCACCTTCACCGGGGGCGCAAAGCTCGCCATCATCTGCTGGCTCGGCTTTATGGCGCCGCCACTGTTTACGCAGCACATTGCTGAAAACCGTCGCGTCAATCTCTTTGGCATCAATGCCGCTTACTGGCTGCTGGCCATGGCGCTCGGTGGCGGCCTCCTGGCGGCTTTCCACGGCTAGACTATTTCTCCCGCTGCGGCGCTCGGGAATCGGGGCGGTAAAAGGGGCAACTTCCTCACGAAGTTGCCCTTCCGTTCTCGAAAATCGGGGCCGTGTCCTGTGGCGAAATGCCTTGAACCCGCCACTTGAGGGCCCGCATCAGGCGCAAAAGCGGCGATCGGATTTGTGAGCCCAGCCCTCCCCTATTTGCACGGTCGCAGTTCACACGGCTCTTCAGGACTACCGTTCCGCGGCTGCTGTCCGGACCTTGCGAACAGGCCGTAGAATCAAGCTATGACACGATCAGTCATTACCACGGATGGCGCGCCTGCCGCCATCGGTCCTTATGTGCAGGGCGTGCGCGTGGGAAACCTCATCTTCACGGCCGGCCAGGGCGCCCTGGACCCCATATCCGGCCAGGTTGTCCCCGGCGGAATCAGGGAGCAAACGGCGCGGACCCTTGAGAACCTCAAGGCGATTCTTGAAGCCGGCGGCAGCAGCCTCGGCCAAGTGGTCAAGGCCACGGTATTTCTCAAAGACCTCAACGATTTTGCAGCCATGAATGCTGTGTACTCGTCCTACTTCGGAACCGACGAAGACACTCTGCCCGCCCGGACCACGGTCGAGGTCGCCCGCCTCCCCCGGAACCTGCTCGTCGAGATCGAGCTCGTTGCCGAAGTTTGACCGGTCTGGTGGACCCGTCTGTCCCCATGAAAGAATGAGCTTGTGCCGCGGGTCGCGCCCATGGCATCGGCCTGGAATTGTGGCGGCGGGTTCCCCGTATCCTACCGCGCCATCAGGCCGGCAACCGCGCCTTTGCAGGAGGTCACCTTGAACGAATCACAGGAGAAAACCGTTCGCACTGACGCCGAGTGGCGGGCCGCGCTCACGCCTGAGCAGTATCACGTTCTTCGCGAAAAGGGCACCGAGCGGCCGTTCTCCGGCGCGCACACAGAGAACCACGAGACCGGCAACTATCACTGCGCTGGATGCGGCGCGCTGCTCTTCTTGAGCGGCGCGAAATTCGACTCCGGCTGCGGCTGGCCCAGTTTCATGCTGCCCGCCGATTCCAAAGCTGTCGAAGAGCATGAGGATCGGGCCTTCGGCATGCGGCGCATTGAGGTCACGTGCGCCCGCTGTGGCGGCCATCTCGGTCACGTCTTCCCCGATGGCCCCCGCCCCACCGGCCTGCGCTACTGTATCAACTCCGCCTCGCTCACCTTCACGCGCCAGGGCGAGTAGTTCCGTGACCAGTCGCAATGAAGGTGCCCCATCTGGGCGCCGGGGCGCCCTCTGGGCCGGGCACGGCGTCTTTGTTTTTGCCGCAAGGGTGGGGTAACTCCAGACGGCGCTGACCCGTTTTCCGCGCACGACAAAACCCCGTCCGCATGGGACGGGGTTCATCGAGTCTCAGAAACGGGTGCGGGTGCCCTATCCTATCCGTGCGCTTCTGCGGGCGGATAGGGGGGAGTTACGCCTTCGCGACCTTCCCGCTCTTGATGCAGCTCGCGCATACGCGCAGCCGCTTCGGCGCGCCGTTTACCATCGCCTTCACCACCTGCAGATTCACGTTCCAGCGGCGCCGCGTCAAATTGTGCGCGTGTGAAATGTTATTGCCGAAGCGCGGCCCTTTGCCGCAGATGTCGCAAACTTGTGCCATGGTTCCACTCCAGATTCTTCTTGTCTCTTCGGGCGCCGGTCAGCGGCAGGCACGCCCACAGTGGCGCGCGCCATCATCTTGCCGAATCTTCAGTATACCTGCCGCCTGCGCCCCCGGCCAAGCCGCGGCCCGGAGAACTTTCCACTGCTCACGATTCACTGTCCACTGTTAGTGGAACCCGCATCTTCACCTCGTACCGCGCGCCTCCCGCACCCAAATGGCTCTCATACAGCACAAGCTCGCGCGCAATGAAGCGCGTAAATGTGGGCTGACCGCGAACCTTGCTCTGCACTTCGTGCAGTCCCGTTCCTCGTCCCTGGCCCTTCGCCCGCGCCAGCGTGATGTGCGGATGGAAAGGCCGCATCTCGGCAACAAACCCGCACCGGCTCGTCGCCGCCACCACGCGCTGCTCGAGAGCAGCCAGCTCGGGCGTCACCGTCACATCAGCAAAAAACACTCCTGCGCGGTCAAAACATCCCAACTCGCCAAGCCGCACGGGTACCGCCGCCGAGTGAACATCGCCCAGCCGCGCCATCAGGCATTCCAGTTGTTCTGCCGTCGCGTTGCCCAGAAACTGCAACGTGATGTGCCATGACTCAGGCGCGGTCCACCGCATCCCGCTCTCGTGGCTGCGCAGCCGCGCCACCACCGCCGCAAGCTCGCGCACCACCGCATCCGCCAACGGAATCCCCACAAACAGCCGCATACCCGGATAGTGTAGTGCCGCCAGCGTGTCCACCGGTCGGCGTCATGTGCCTCAGCGTGTGGCCCATGCCCGGCAAGGCATGAAAGCTGGGTGCCCCATGTCTCGATTTTGAAACATGGGATACCACGAAACCTCAGAATCAAATTCACGCGGTCAGTGACCTAATTCGACGGCGGCTGCGTGCCGGCTGCCGGCGGCGCGGCGCCGCCCGCCGGTGCGCCTCCAGCCGGGGGAGGCCCGCCCGGCCGCTCTTCCTTCGGAATCACGAACTCCTCGGGCATCTCGTGCCCGCGATGGCATGTCCCGCACGTCACCGTCATGCCCATGGCGTCCTTGTCGAGCTCCGACGCCTTGCTGATGTAGTCCGCATTGATCTGCTGCGTCATGGTGTACATAATCCGCGCGATCTGCTTGTCCGGCTTGGAGTCGTCGGGGAAGTTCAACTGCGGCCGGCCGTTGGGGCCGATTTTGTTCGGGTCCGCCACGTGGCAGGTGTCGCAATGCACGCCCAGCGACCCGGCCCACTTCTCCATGATCTCGCGCACCTCGCGGCCCGTCAGGTTCTTGGGCAGCACCTTTAGGTTGGTCGGCGGAGGATAGTTGCGCATCGCCATGCCCATGCCTCCAGGCGCCATCCCTTGCTGCGGCGGGCTGGCCGGGGCGGGCGGATTGGGCGCAGCCTGCGCAGCCGGCTGGCTCGCAGCCGGTTGCGGCTGATCTTGCGTCGCTTGCACTGCGGTGGTTGCGGCAAGCACGGCCGCGGCAATCAGGGCAACCGCGGCGGCGGATGGGAGCAGGGAAGAGAACTTCACGTGCAGGGTTCCTCTCATGGTCTGCGAACAGACCCTAGGTTTCGAATGCTTTCAGTTTACTGGCCGGGCCGGCGCCGAGAACGATGTACTTGCCCACTGCGTTTTTGGGTCCTGAGACACAAGTGTGCCCGGGAAGAGCAAAGCGCAACGGCAGCTCCACGGCGTGCCGGATGCCGATGCGGCGTGTCACCAGAACGCGCGTGACGCGCATCCCGTCGTCCCGCACCTGCAACGGCGAGCCGAGATCCAGCAGATCGAGCCCATTGTGCGTCTCCCGCTTCAGGCCCAGCGCCTGGCACAGCCGGCCGGGTCCGCCCGTCAGTTCGCGCGCGTTGCCCCATCCTTTTCGCGTCTTTTGCGAAAAGGGTGGGAGACCGCTTCCGTCCGTCCTGAACTTGAGCCCCCGATTCCGCGCCATCTGCTCCAACCCCGCCACCGGCTCCAGCGCGCGCACGCAGCACGCACCCAGCCCGTCCCTCAGGCTCGCAGGTAATATTCATGCAGAAGTACTGCCGTAAATCGAATAGACATACGCATGCCCGGCCGGCCCAAAGAGTACCCGGTTCCGCGGCGTCGGTCCGCGATGCGAGTGCGCCGCCGGATCGGCCACCTCGTTATGCGGCCCCAGGTACGCCTCAACCTCCACAATCCTCCCCGCCAGCAGCCCGCCGCGAGTCTTGCGCACCAGCAATTTGCCCAGCAGCCGCGGAGCTACGCGCTCCGGCGCCGCCTCAAAAAACGCGCGCTTCAGCAGCCGCCCCGGAACCCGGTCCATCGTGCTCCGCCTCACCCCGCTAACTCCGCTAGCTCCGCTTCAGCCCCTCAATCAGCGCCAAAACCTCCTCGGCATGGCCCTGGGGCGTCACCTTGGGGTAGATATGCAGCAGCGTCTGGTCCGGCCCGATCACAAACGTCGTCCGCTCGATGCCCATGCGCTTCAGGCCATACATATTCTTTTCCTTCAGTACGCCAAACTGTTTGCAGACTTTCTCGTCTACATCAGCAAGGAGTGTGTACGGAAGGTCGTATTTCGCGCGGAACTTGGCCTGGTCGCGCGGAGTGTCGCGGCTGATGCCCAGAACCACGGCGCCCGCCGCCTGCAGTTTCTTGAAAGTGTCGCGAAAGCCGCAGGCCTCAATGGTGCAGCCGGGGGTATCGGCCTTGGGGTAAAAGAAGAGGACCACCGGCTTGCCGGCAAAGTCCGAGAGGCTCACGGTTTTGTCCTCGTCCGTTTGCAGGGTGAAGTCGGCGACTTTCTCATTGAGCTCCATGGGGAATATCCTCGTGATAGGAATGGCGGGCCGGAAGCCGGCCTCTAAAGTCGATTATTGTCGAGGGACGTGCAAGGTGTCATCGCAGTGCGCAACTCGCTTGTGGATAACGGCATCGGCGCTGGTCGCTGCGGCTGCACTCGCCTGTGCGCCCCCTGCCGCCACGCAATATCCCGGCCAGATCGCTGACGCCAACAAGAACACCCTTGAGCTGCGCGCCGTAGGCGTGCTCGAGTGGACCGGCGACCTGGACCATCCCAAGGCCAGCCGCCTCGTTCCCATCTGCATCTACGATGGCCAGGACCTTGAGGACGCTGGCGTCTACATGGCCCAGCCCGCTCCGCTGGCTCTCCAAAGCGAGGTCGAGTATCAGCTCCTCCAGGACGGCAAACCCGTGGGCCTCTTCGACATCGACAGAGCCGGCCGGCAGCTGGACTCCTGGGTCGGGTTTGGCAAATGGAAGCCGCTCCCCGCGCCCAAGCCTGCTCCGGCGCAGGTTGCGAAGATCGACGAAGAGGACGTGCAGAGCGATGTGCCTATCCTGCACCGGAAACATCCATCCGGCGATTCAGGCGGCAGCAATTCCGGCGGCAGCTCCGGCTCGGGTAGCGCCTCGGGCGCAGATTCCAATGCGCCGCCTCCCGATACCGACCGTCCCACGCTCCACAAGGGCGGCGATGCCTCAACGAGCAGCTCCGGCAGCAACAGCAACACCGGCTCCGATTCCAATGCGCCGCCTCCGGATCCCGACCGTCCCACGATGCACCAGACCACGGATAGCTCCTCTGCCAGCGCATCGCCCGGCTCTGACCATCCCAAGCCGAACAAGAAGAACGAAGAAGACGAATCCTACGTTGACAGCGTCACCACCCTCACCGATCCTGGCCGCCCGCATCTCTTTCGCGGCAAATCTGCGGGCATTGACGCGCCGGTCTTGCCCAGCCTCATCGGCTTGCCGCCCGACATGCATCAGGAAGTCGCCGTCTCCGATGCCAAATCTCGCCCCGTGCACGTGTGGGACTACGTCTGGGCCAACCCCGACGATGAGGCCAAAATGAAGGCTGCGATGGAAGACCTTGCACGGACCGCGCTCGGTCTCAATCCGCCGCCCGCGCCCCCGGCTAAGCCCCAGCACGCGCCCAAGACCGCCTCCGCGCACAAAACCGCCAAAACCGCTCCACCTCCACCCGCACCGGCTCCTCTGCTCGACGAGCAATTTCGCGTGTTCGAGCTCGCCTACGGTTCAGGAGCCACCATGGTCCTCTCGGCGCACACCGCCGGCTCAGGTGCAGAGCAGAAGTTCGTCACCCTCGTGGCCCAGCCGGACCTTTACGGCAACGTCGCGGTGCTCGTCAGAAACGTCACCGACGCCGCTCACCTCGACGAAACGCCACGCATGAAGCTCATCGACGCCGTCGATGCGCGGGCCGATAACCGCGGCGAGCTCCTCTTCGAGTTGCGCGGAGCCACCCAGCGCCAGTTCGTCCTCTATCGCGTCCTCCGCGGTGAGGCCACCCGTATCTTCCTCAGCGGAGCCGAATCCATCGTTATACAAGTAGCCCAATAGAAGTCGCTATGGCTGCCCCAAAAGAATCATCCCCGCCCCCATCTTTCACGCCCCTTCTCCTATACAATCAAGAAATACAAGTGGGCACGCTGCCACTTCTTGAAGGGTCTCCATCGAATGGCAACTGCCCTGCCTGCACCTTCCCCTGTCGTCACGTCTGAAGTCTCCTCGAATGCGCTTCCTGTCACAGAAGCTCCGGCTCCTGCACCGGCTCACGCCGCCAACACCTTCCCCGCACGCCGTCTTCTTCGCCTGGGCCGCACCGCCGCCGTCAGCGACGGCTTAAGCTGGCCTATGCTCCTGCTCATCGGGCTCTTTCACGCGGGTGCGCTGGCCGCGCTGTTCCTCTTCACCTGGCAGCGCCTGCTGGTGATGGCTGGGATCTATATCCTGGCCATCAACGTCGGCATCGGCATGTGCTATCACCGCCTGCTCACGCATCGCGGCTACCAGGTGCCCAAATGGCTGGAATACCTGATGACCTTCTTCGCTACGCTCTCGCTTGAGGGCGGGCCCATCTTCTGGGTGTCAACGCATCGCGTCCATCACCAGCTCAGCGATAAGGAAGGCGATCCGCACACCCCGCGCGAAGGCGGCTGGTGGGCGCACGCCGGGTGGGTGCTCTTCGGCCAGTCATTGCACGCGCAGACTGAGGCGCTCTCGCGCTACGCGCCCGACCTCAGCCGCGACCGCTTTCACGTCTGGCTCAGCGAATACCACTGGCTGCCCATCTCGCTCAGCGCCGTGCTGCTTCTTGGCGGCGGATGGTACTGGGGCGGCTTCGTGAATGGCATCGCCATGTTGCTGTGGGGTGTTTTCTTGCGCGTTACCATCGGCCTGCATGCCACCTGGCTGGTTAACTCAGCGACCCACATGTGGGGCCGCCGCCGCTTTAACACACACGACGACTCGCGCAACAGCTGGTGGGTCGCCCTGCTCACCGGCGGCGAGGGCTGGCACAACAACCACCATGCCCATCCCGTCTCCGCGCGCCACGGCCTCACCTGGTACGAGATCGATCCCAACTTCTGGGGCATCTGGCTACTCTCCAAGGTTGGCCTCGCCCGCAAAGTCCAGGTCGCGAAATTCGACCCCGCCAACCCCAAGCCCGCCGGCCTCTGACGCACCTTCGCTCGGGCACTGTCCCGGCGCAGGCGTTTCAACTTCTCGAGTCGCACCGCGATTCGCCGCCATTTGAGCACCAGCGAACTGCCGCTTCATTGTCATCAACCCCGCCGCTACACGCTCCGCAAAAACTCCAGCAAATGCCTGAAGTACACCGCCTGGTCGTCCCACATGTCCAGATGGCTGCCGTTGGGGCAAATGGCAGACGTTGCGTTCGGCATCAGCTTGGCCATCTTCACCATGTCCGCCGGGTCCATCTCGTCGTGCACCGCCCCCATCGTCAGTGTCTTCACGCGAATCTCGTGCAGACTGTCCCACCGGTCCCAGTTCTTCAGGCTTCCGGTGACTTCAAACTCGCTCTTGCCCTGCATTTGGTTGTAGATCCTCTCGTTCACCAGTCTGAATGCGCGCGTTACCGGTTCGGGCCAGGGCGTTAAACGGCACAGCATCTTCGGATACAGATTCTCCTCCACAATCCGCGAATATGCGGGATTGTCGTAGTCTTTCGCGGCTTCCAGCGCATTCAGCTGAGCCAGCGCCTCCGGTGGCAGCAGTTGCTCCTTCAGCGCGGCAATGCGCTTCAGATACGATTCAACGCCGGCGGTCATATTCGAGATCACGAGCCCGCGCAGGTGCAGCTGATACTTCAGCGCATACTCCAGCGCCAGGATTCCGCCCCACGAGTGGCCGTAGAGCACAAAGTCATCGAGCTTCAGTCCCCGCCGAACCTCCTCCACTTCGCTCAGGTAGCGCGGCAGCGTCCAAAGCGTCGCATCGTCGGGAACATCGGAGTTCCCCACGCCAAGCTGGTCGTAGTAGTACATCTCGATGCCGGCTTGCGGCAGGAACGACTCCATGGCTTCGAGATAATCGTGCGGAAACCCCGGCCCGCCGTGCAACAGCAACACCTTCACCGGGCCCGAGCCGATCCGTTTGGTCCACACCTTGTATTTGCCGCCGCACACGGCAACCATGCGGATGCCCGCCACGCGAATGCCGCCCGGATTCAGCGCATCACCTGCTTCCGTCGTCTCCATGCCCGCCTCGCCCCGCGCAATCTTCAGCACCGCCGCGCCACCTGCCGCCGCAGACAAGCAAACACCGGTCTTTAGAAAGTCTCTCCGCTTCATCGCCAATCGCGCACTCATCACAGAACTTCAGTTTCTGTTCTCTGCCCCATACTGACTCACCGCCACAAGCTACTGGCTACCGACTACAAGCTAGCAGCTAGCAGCTAACAGCTAACAGCTGTGTCTGTTTCACTGCACCGTCAGCGCCACCGTCCCCGTCTCCGTCATCCCTCCCGACACGCCGGTGATCGTTACGGTGTAAGTCCCTGCCGTGGTCCCGGGATTCGTCTGCCCGCCACCACCGCCGCCTCCCCTACCGCCACCTCCACCCGCGCTACCGCCTCCGCATCCGATCCCGGCCATCGCGGCGAACAGCACCACCCATGCCGTCACCGCCAGCCACCTCCGCCGCCGCGCCGGCAAAAACAGCAGAACGATGCATGCCAGCGCCGCGCCACCCGCGCCCGGCCACAACCGCCGCACCGGCTCGTTCATCGCGCTCGCCGCAGTGGTCGTCACCGTGAGCGTTGCGTTCTGCGGGTTCTCGTTCGTCACCGTCACAGTGGCCGGCAGACTGCACGTCGGCGGATCGCTCGCCGCTACCGGCGCAATCGTGCAGCTCAGCGTCACTATCCCCGTGAACCCATACCACGGCGTCACCGATACCGTCGCTGTATTTCCGCTCGTCGCTCCGGGCGTCACGTTCATCGGCGCCCCCGTGACCACCTGAAAATAAGGCGCTGGGTCTGTCGTGAATGAGTTGATCACTCCGTTCGTCGTGCCCAGGCTATTCTGCGCCACCACTTCGTAGTAATACGTCGTGCTTCCGCTGAGGCTTGTAATGTTCGCGCTCACTTGAACGCTTCCGGCAGTCGATCCCAGGTCCTGCGCCGGCGTCTGCGTCGCGCCGCTCAACGTGCTGCTCGTGCCCCACAGGAACCAGGTGTGTGTATCTGCTCCATTCGGATTCACGGTGCCCGCCAGCGTGGCCGTGTTAATGTTCACCATCGCCGCTCCCGTCAGAGCCGCGGGCGCCGTCGCCGTCGACGACGCCGTCACGCTCACCGACGTCTCTCCTGTTCCGACAGCGTAGATTTGTGCGCTAGCGCTGTCCGGCGTATACGTGGCCACAATGTTGTCTGTCCCGGCAGCCAGCCATCCGGCAGGAAGATTGATCATTGCGCTGCCACCCGCCAGCGTCGCCGGCCCCGAGCTGTAACCTCCACTCGTCACCGCAACCGATCCCGTCGGGGTGGGTTCGCCGCTCGAGCCACTCACCGCAACCGTCACCGTCAACGCCTGCGCCGTGCTGAGGTTCGTTGCCGAGGGTGTAACGGTCACCGTCACCGGATAGACTCCCGTGCCTGTGAGCGTGATGCTTTGTGGCGAGCCGCTCGCATTGTCCGTGATCGTGAGCTCTGCCGTCATCGCGCCCGCAGCCGCCGGCGCAAAGTGCCCCGCGATCACGCAACTGGCTCCGACCGCCAAACTCGACGCGCACTGGTTCGGAAATACGAACGACGAAGCATTCGCCCCACTCACCGCAACATTCGTGATCGTCAGCGCCGCGCTGCCCGTGTTCGTTAGCGTCACTTGCTGTTGCGCGCTCGCCATACTTGTCTGCTGTGGGCCAAACGACAACATGGTCGCCGAAACCGTTGCCACTGGCGCATCGCCGCTCAGCGCAATCGTCTGGGTCGCGTATCCCGGTCCCGTCGCATTCAAATTGTTGTCCGCGAGCGTGAGCGATCCGTACACCGTCCCCGTCGCCGCCGGCTGAAAACTGATCGCCAACGAACACGTTGCTCCCGCAGCCAGTGTTCCCGGCTGCGCCGCGCCCGCCGTCACCATCGGGCACGCGCCCGTCGTACTGCTGTTCAACGTAAAGTTCGTCGAAATCGCCGGGTTCGCGCCGATTCCCGGCGCAGGAATCGTCAGCGCCGTATTGCCCACGTTCTCGACGGTCACCGTCTTCGGGCTGTCGCTGCTCACGCTCCCCGCCGCCGTCGCCGCAAAATTCACCGCCAGCAGCTGCCCGCGCACCACCTCCACCACGCGATTATTCTGCGAATCCGCAATGAACAAATCGCCCGCCGCATTCAGCGCGATCCCGATCGGATCGTTCAACCCTGTGCCATTCACCGTGGGCGCCGTCGCCGTCGCCGCACCGCCGTTTCCCGGAACCTCCACCACGCGGTTCTTCACGTCGGCAATAAACAGGTCGCCCGCCGCGTCCACCGCCACGCCATACGGAAAATCCAGGCTCTGCCCATTCACCGTCGGATCGATCACGGTTGCGGCGCCGCCATTCCCTGGAATCTCCACCACGCGATTCGCAAACAGGTCCGCAACAAACAGGTCGCCCGCACTGTCGATCGCCAGCGTCACGGGATACCAAAACTTTTCACCGCCCACCAGCGGATCGATCGCCACCGGCGCACCTCCGCCCGCCGGCACTTCCACCACACGTCCGTTGTCCACGTCCGCAATGTACAAATCGCCCGCACCGTCGATCGCCATCCCGCACGGATAGTGCAGCCCGATCCCATTCACCATCGGATTGATGATCGTCGCCGGGCCGCCATTCGCCGGGACAATCATGATCACGTTCCGGTCCAGATCTGAAATGTACAGGTTCCCCGCGCCATCCACGGCCACGCCGCCCGGCGTCGACAATCCCGCCCCGCCCACAATCGGATCGATTGCAATCGGCGCGCCTCCGCTCGCGGGCAGCTCTACCACGCGCGCATTATTTTGGTCCGTGAAGTACAAATTCCCCTTGCCGTCCACCGCCGGATCAAAGGGATTGTGGACAGCGATGCCGTTCACCATCGGCGCAAATGCAATCGCCGCGCCGCCATCAAATGCCACCTGCGGACCCACGCCATTTCCTGCAAGCAGCGCCGTCGCCACCGCATTTCCCGCGCCATCTTCGAGCAGCACCGCGCCGTAGCGCTCTCCGGCATACACAGGCTTAAACGTCACCTGCACCGTGCAGCTTTGCCCGGCCGTGTAGTTCGTCCCAGTCGCGCAACTTCCGCCGCCCGCGTTCGTAAAATCCAGCCCCGTCGCACCCTGCGTCACGACGGCAATGCTGCCCAGGGTCGCCGCCGCGGGAATCGTCACCGTCACCGTGGCCGTGGTATTCGCACCAACATTTACTGAACCGAAATTCGTTTGCGCGCCGGCTGTCGCGACGGCGAGCGCCAGCCCGGCAGCGGCGAGCGCAATCCGCCGTTGTAAACACCCGCTTGCGAAGTAGATCGTTTGAAACGTCATGGAAGTACGCCGGGATGAAGGGAAGATGGCGTAATTGAAATTATGCTTGGAGCCCGATGTGCCGCGCAAGCGCCAATCTCGTACGTCTGCTTGCGCCCGTTACTTCTTCATCTTTGCCCGCACCCACAGCACACCGAAGTACGGCAGCGCCACCGCCAGCACCACTACCCCCGCCGGGAAACCGACATCCCGGTACGTGTCCGCGTAGTTCACCGAATGCCCGCCCAGTACATTCCACGCCAACAGCGCAAAGATCGCCACGCACGTGGTCGCAAAAAACGTAAAGAACGCCGCCGCAAACGCCAGCAACAGGCTCTGAAACAGGCTGAACCCCTCCAGCGGGAACCCCAGAATCTTTCCCCCGCGTCCGCCCTGCGTCGATTGCGTCATCCGAACCGACCTCTCTCGTCTAGAATACAAAGCGATGACCGGCAGTGTGCAAATCGAACTTTGGCAAGCTGACAAAGTTGCCACCCAGGTCACCATGCTCACCGCCCCCAACGGCCTCCGCTTCGCCGCGTGGGGCGAAACGCGCGTCACCGACTCCGACCTTGAGCGTCTTGTCGGCGCCGTGCCCGCTGCGCTGGCTCCCGCGCTCCACCATCGCGCCTACTACTTCGTCCCCCTCGCCATCGCCGACACCGGTGAAAACCTCGTTGCCCCCGCCTACACCGTCGAGCTCGGCGACCGCGCCGTCTGCCATCGCAATGCATCCTTCGGCGCCACTGAGGCCGTCTTCCTCTCCACGCGCCTCGTCGAAGACCGCTTCGGTCTCGCCTTCGAGTTCTTCATCAACGTCGCCCACAACTTCGTCGAAGCCGCGGGCGTCCCCGAGAGCTTCTCCACGCTCGCCTGGTCGCAGGCCGAGGCCCAGGTCCGCGGCGAAACCAGCCAGGACGCGTGGGAGACTCGCCGCCGCGCCCAGGAGCCTCAACCCGGCGCCAAAATCCCCGGCGCCAACCATATTGACGAGCGCGCCCGCAACGCCTTCTTCGAGTCCTCGTTCTCTGACGCTCTCGCCATCTACATGCTCTCCCTCGCCGTCGACTTCGACTACCACGACCTGCGCGAGCGCGAGTACCCGCTCCTCGCCGCTCCCGCCCTCGTCGAGCGCCTCCGCCATGTCGCCGGCCTCTTCCCCTCAAACCCCGGCTACGAATTCCAAATCCACTACCGCCGCAAAGGTTGATCGCCTGCGCCTGACCCCTGATCACTGTTCTCTGATCCCTGATCCCTGTTCCCTGTTCTCTGCAGTATCCTGTACCCCAGTTCGCCCGAATTCCAGTCCATCGCCGCGTGCAGCAGTATCGCCGGCCACAGCGATGCCGAGGCCAGCGCCACAAACGCCAGCAACAGTCCCACCAGCGCCGTCTTCGGCGCCTGCGCCCATCCCATATAAATATGTCCCGCGCCGAAGATCGCCGAGCTCGCCAGCACCGCCCACAGCGGCCCCATCCACGCCATCAGAAACCAGAAGAGGAATCCGCGGTAGAAGAGTTCCTCCGTCGCGCCTGCGGTCAGCGAGACCATCCAGAACAGCCTGTGCTCCTCCTCGGTGTGCGGCAGCAGCGGCTCCGCGTAGGCCATCATCCGTCGCGCACGCTCCACTCGCTCGGGCCGCGCCAGCAGCAGCCTCCGCTGCATCACCAGAACCCCCACGAGTAGCGCGGCGCAGCCGAGGCCCGCCCACAGCCGCACCCCGGGCGGAATACTCATCTCGAGCGGCGTCGCCGTGCCGGCCAGCAGCAGCCCGCCCCATGGCCGTGCCTTCACGGCCCAATAGCCCAGCAGGCACGCCACCGGAATCCACTCCTCCATCATCAGCGTGCGATAGAACCCCGCGCGTATCCCCGGCGCGCCCGTGGCCAGCCGCGCCAGATACCGCGGCCACGTCCACTTCCACTCAATCAGCGGCACCGCCAGTAGGAGCGCAAACAGTGCGTCGTCAAAAATTCCGTGGGCAGCATTCATCGGATTCCCACCAGCATACAGCTTCGCCTGCCCCATCCCGGCTCCGCGCGGGCCGAATCACACACGGAAAGCGGATCGCTGATCGCTGATCGCTAATAGCTAGAAGCTAAGAGCCAATAGCTAACAGCTAATAGCTAACAGCTGGCCTCTTTTCCCTCGGTCCCTGCCGGGGTCGCGCAACGGGGGGCGAGCTGGGTTTGCTCGCTGTGGTGGCTTGGTCCCTGCCTTCTGATTTCTGACCACTAACCACTGACCACTAACCACTGATTTTTACAAGCTGTATCTCCCCGCTCCCATCGTTACAATCACCAGGTTCATCGCAATCAGCAGTGCCTCGTAGTGCCATCCCATCGAGCCCTCGCCCCAGAACCCGGCCTTCCACTTGGCCACTTTCATATAAATCGCGCCCAGCATCACGAGAATCAGCCCCAGCGCCGCCCACTGCGCCAGAAACCCCGCCGCCACCGCAATCGCGCCCGCCATCTCCGCCGCGCCCAGAAAAACGGTGAACCCCACGCTCATGCACAGGCTCTCCGCCCGCTCCTTGGGCCGCTTCAGATGGTTGAACCCGCTGGCCCCGAACTCGAGCGCCACCACCACTCGCAGCAAGAGCAAGCTCCAGTCTGCATACTCGGTCGCCCCCGGAATTCCAAACATGACCGACCTCCTTCGCCCTCCAGCCTACCAGCGCAACTGGGTTGCCCCATCCTTGCGGCGCTCTTGCCGCAAGGATGGGAAGCGCGGAGTCATGCGGAAGGTGGCAAACAAAATGAATGCGGGCTTCAATCCCTTCACGAGGCTCATCCACGCTTCGCCGTCATCCTCAGCGAAGTTCGGCGCGCACTCGGGGCCCCCAAGAAGCCGCCTTTGCTTCTTGGGGTGAGCGTAATCGTTGCCGATCGCGCGCCGAACGCAGTCGCAAGCCCGCCCTGAGCAACGTCGAAGAGGGCCTCGATTTCTTCTCAACGGAGCACAACTGAAACCTGAAAGCTAGAAGCTAAAAGCTAACTGCCAGCGTCTATTCCCTATTGCCTACTCCCTACTGCCTGTCTTCCTGTTCCCTCGGTCGCTCGGTCCCTGTCTCCATCACCGCCCCGGCAAAGGATGCGTGGGCGGCGTGCCAACGGGGGCCGACAGCTCCCGGATCTTGCCGCTGGCTGCCCAGCCAATGGCCACAAACCACCCGAAGATCGTCCATCCCAGCAGAACATTCACCACCGCGATCCAGGCAGTCGCCTTGCAGTCCCGGTACATCGCTAGCCCCGTCGGCAGCAGATACACCAGCACTCCGGCCACAAACAGCATCAGGTTCAGCGGCGCCAGCAGATCGGCATTGTGCCGCTCCAATCCCAGCGCGACAATGACGATGCCGCCCGCAACCAATCCCGCGATCACCAGCAGTCGAAGCAGATTGTTCATCGCCCACCCCCTCAGGCAAAACCAGAGCAACCGCAGTCCAGTGCCGCGGCGCCGAACCCGCCTGACCCCACGGACAAGCCGCACGTTCTTGTGGCGGGAGTCCTCGCGATCAGGAGCGAGCGTCCTTCGCGGCAGTGGGTGCCGAGCGGAACAGGGCACAGTCACTCTGGTTTTGCCTTCGAATTGTGGCAAGCATGTTAGCGCCGTCTCCAGCAACCTACAATCGAATCTTCCGGTCATTCCGTGCCATTTCCGGTGCATCCTCCGCGCGCCCGGCGTGAGATCACAACACCCCAACACCACTGAAGCGCAGGAACGAGTGCACTTCCACACGCAGCGAAACGGAGGCATCACACACGACCCCGCCAAAGCATTGTTCACCGTGTCAAATCAACCTTCAAACCAGGCAGAATCATTCACACCACGCAAATCCCCTGCAACCACCGCTGGCGCAGGGACCACTCCGACGCGGCGGGCGCTCAAGGAAGTCAACACATTGTGAGCGGGTTCTTCCCAGAGCAGGTAAGTGCAGTCAAATGAGGCGAAATGTTCGCTTCGAAGGTACGTTTTGCCCGTCAAATGTTCGCTTAAAAGGTTAGCTTTGGGGCCCAAATGTAACCTCCAGAAGTTGCATTTTTCGGGGACATGTACCTAGAAAAGTTGCGTTTTAAAGGATTCGTAACCTAGAAAAGTTAGCAATTGAGGGTGACTAAAACCAAAAAAAGTTAGGGTCTGCACGAAGCCCCGGAGTCGCAAACGGAGTAGCAGCCCCGCACCGGATAAAACTACACGCGCCCGCCAAACACCCCGGCACCAACTTGCCGCATCACCCGCAGCCCAAGGCATTGTCATCCTGAGCGCCGGGAGCCGCCGGGGCCTGCAGTGAATTAGGCGAGACTCGTAAGACGCAATCCCCGCGAAGGCCGGACACCCCGCTCCGAGCTAAAGCAACAAGCTGGGAACCAACGCCCGCAAATCGGAAATCAGGACCTGAGTTTGACCGGCTGGATCCCGTTTCGGCTGTCGCGGGTCTGGCGTAAAATTCATCTCAGCTTCTTAGTGCATTTCCCACTGGAGCATTGAGATCGACCATGGACTTCTCACGGCAAGAACAGCTTGACCTCACAATCGCCGCGCTTGACAGCCATTCGAAGTTCGCGGGATTCCTTCGCAAGGCCTCGCAGGGCTACTCAGCGCAGTCAACTGCAAGGGCTATACGAGGAGGTAGATAAGCTAACCAAAAGTAAATCGGTGCTACCTCCGTCAGATCTCCTTGTGGAGGCCGTGAACAGCCAGATCGCGGACGCGAAGGGCATGGTATTTCGGGACGTCTACTTGGACCGCTTAAAAGAATTTGTTCCTGCCGGAAACAACCCAAGTTATCCGGATCTTCTACTAGCTTTGCGAATCCTGCAGCAGTGCCTGGAGCGCTTCGGTCCAATATTGAGGGAAGAAAAAGAAAGGCACGCGGCGATCGGAGTCGACTTGACGACGATTCTCGGCGCTTTGGAGCTCGCACAGCAATACGAAACTGGCTCTTACGGCCAGGAGGAGGGCGAGGAATCCGCTGACCAGGAATCCGAAGAGGACGATTCCGACAATGAGCAAGCAGCCCCTGAAGATGCCGAGGAAGAGAAGGAAGAACAAGGTGCAGTGGAGGAGACCGACGAGGACGAAGATCCGGACGAATCTGAAGATTATGAGGAATTCGTCCCGGACTACGCCGTCAGGCAAAAAGTCCAAGGCCCAGTTTCGGATTCTTGGTTCAAGGGCTACGGCGACAATAGATGCTTTGACTTCTCAAAGCTGGACCACGTCGGAATCCCTATATACAAACCGCCCCAAGACGGCATCACGTACGACGCAAACCAGAAATGAACAGAGATGTCCATGCATTCCCCGAATTGAAGCAGCTCGAAGTTGATTTCGTCATCCCACGACTTGTGGGAGACATGCCACTGTGCATTGATCCTTTTCTCCTATATAAGAGTCGAGATCAGGAACTACGAACCCTCCACGCAAGGATTGTCGAACATTTTTCTGAGGGCGTCAGCGCACTGTCCAGCGGTAAGGAGCAGGACGCCACGTACATCCTCGATTTTCCGGAGGTGCCGGAGATCGGCTTCGGTTACGGCGCGACCGACAAGAGGGGGTCCGGGCTCGGAGGGCTGCTAACAAGCCTCCTCATCGAATCGCTCAGGTTATCTCCCGCAATTATCGAGCGTGGAATTAGGCACGTTGAGGAGATGCAGCTGATCTCGCCAGGAATCGGGCCGGACCGCGTCGGCGACATCGCCTCGAACATCCTGAAGGAGTACCTGATCGAGTACACACAGCGCCAATGCGCAATTCACAATCTCCCGATGCATCGCAACATCCCCGTTGGTCACGCCTACGACTCCAACGAGCGGATCTGGCGCGATGGCTACTACGACCTGCCGATATACCCGAACGATGGCGGAGCGATGCTCCTCGTGCCCCGCAGAATCGTGCGGCAGCTTCCATGGATAAACTACGATAATTTCGTTAAGACGGAATTCCGCACATATCTGGAGGCAAGAAAGCAGTTCGCAAGACGCCGCGCCGGGGCACTTTCCAAGGCGGAAGTGACTGCGACGAGCCGTGCGGACACATCCATCATCGACGCATACGTAAAGCAAAAGGAGCAACGGGCCGCGGAGGCACAGCCGATTCTGCCGCCATTGAGGGACAGTTCCAGCGAAACGGGAGAATCACTGCTCGCCCAACTTTCTGCCATCCCACCCGGCCAGTCGACCGCTGCAGCCTACCAGCGGCTTGCACTCGACATCCTCACATTCGTATTTTGCCCGGATCTTATCGACGGCCGTCTTGAGGAAAGCACCATAGACGGAACCGAACGCAGAGATATCATATTCACCAATGACTCGGACTCGCCTTTCCTCGAGTATGTTCGCAACACCCATGACTCTTTACTCATCATGTTTGAGGTAAAGAATGTAGTTGAGCTGACAATGGCCGCTCTCAATCAATCCGCGACTTACTTGGGAGATAGGGTTGGCCGACTCGGTTATATTGTGACCCGTAAGCCGCCCGGCGGGAACATTCTTAGAAAGCAGATCGCAATCTTCAATGACTCAAATCCGCGAAAGGTTCTACTCATCCTCTCGGATTCCGATCTCGTGGACATGATAAGGCTCAGGATGCAGGATCAGTCCCCGATTAGGTGGGCACAAAGGCACTACAGGAATTTTCGAACCGCCGCTCAGTAGCCGACACAGCAAAGGCCGTGCCCTTAACCAAGTGTTAGCAGTCTCGATTCCGGGAATTAAGCCGCAACGAACCTAAATCTGTGAGCCCTTCATCCCGGCACCCCTTCGATCGCGTCGCCAACCTTCCCGGCCATTCAAAACGATCAGCGCAGCGACGGGCGGACTTCCTACCACTTAATCAAAAGGAGTAATGAAAGAAGAAATCCGATAACGGCACCAATTGTTCCCCCGATGAAGTAGTCTTTCATTTTGCTCTTGGGACTATTTGCGTCGCGCAACTCGTCACGAAGACTCTCAATCTTCGTGGTCTGCAATGAGATCGACTCCGCCAGTTTAGCCAATTCCGAAGGGTACGCAGGACTACCCAGCTTGTCCGTCAATTGCGTTGGCGAAAGCGCCTTTATTCTGTCTCGAACCCGGCCCAGAGCTTGGCCATCGCTGAACACAACTTCAAGCGACGGCTTGACTGTGATTGCCGAAACGACCCGGCCGCCAACCGGAATCGCCTCAAACCCGACCTCAATTCGCGGGGACAGCATGTCCAGGCTTCGCTGTAGCAGCCTTCCGATTCGCTCCGCGTCGCTCCCAATAACAACGTCCGGCTCGCGAACACCAACAAGAACGGTGCCGCCGCGAGTGTTTGCGAATGCGGCCAACGTCCCCGCCAAGACGCCCGCTTCGCGGATGTCAGTCTTAAACTCGACGGTTTCAGACTCGCCTTCGGCGATCATCCTCGCAACGTCGCGCTCGTTAAGCATGGTGATCTTAACCCTTATAGCACTGCTCTATTACTCTAGTGAGCCTTACCCGTCACAACTCCGAAAAGTCGCAGGTCGCTTCCCGTAGAGGAATTTCAACTCGAGCACGAATCCAAATCCGCCTCAATCTGAACGAAGCCGAGGGCCCAACCGTTCACCGTCGGCGGTTCATGGCCACCGGCTTCCCATGTCAAGTGCTTCCGGCGCCCAATTCTCCCCAACCCTTTGAAAACACGACGCAAAAACTTCCGCCAACTTTGCAGAGGATTTCGCGCATTTTGCTACGCTGAACTTAGAGTCCACGAAAAGCGATTCCGGGCCGATCCCTGGCCCCCTGGTCTTAGCTGGAGGCTGGATGCGAACAGCTAGAGGCTGCTTTTCAGGCCTAACTCGTTTGAAATTCGGTATTTACGGATAGCGGTGTTTTAGAATGAGAAATTTACGGATACCCCCACCTCGTAAGTCCTTTGTATTCAAATATGGAGGTATGGCATACGGGGGTGGGTGGGGATATATCGAGAAAGTCAACACCCCGCCAGCTACCGGCTACCGGCTAACGGCAGTCTCCCGGGCACGAGGAACTGACAACTGTGAACTGTCAGCGTCGCCTACGCGAGGCTGGCGTAAGCGATTCGTCCTTCGCTCACCGTCCACCGCACCTTGCCCAGCATCGGCCAGCCGTCGAATGGCGTATTCTTGGCCTTCGATTGAGACTCCGTCGCGCGATACGTCCACTCGGCCTTGGGATCGAAGACGACAACGTCGGCATAACTTCCGACGGTCAGCGTGCCGCGGCCCTTCAACCCGAGCAGCGCCGCAGGCTGCGCGCTCAGCAGGCTCAGCACGCGCCCGAGCGGCATCTTCCACTCGCGATGCAGCCAGCGCAGGCACAGCCCCAGCGCCGTTTCCAGGCCGATGATCCCGTTCGGCGCCAGCTCAAATTCAATTTCCTTCTCGTGCATCGCATGTGGCGCGTGATCGGTCGCAATCGCGTCCACCACGCCGTCGAGAATCCCCTCGATCATCGCGTCGCGATCGGCCGCCGAACGCAACGGCGGATTCATCTTTGCGTGCGTGTTGTAGAGTCCGACGTGCTCATCGGTCAGCAGGAAGTGATGCGGCGTCACTTCGCACGTCACGCGCAGTCCATTGCGCCGCGCCTGCCGCACCGCCGCCAGGGCCGCGGCCGTTGATATGTGCGCCACGTGCAAGTGCGGATGCGCCTCGCGCAGCTCCGCCACCAGCCGAATGTCGCGCTCCACGATGCTCGACTCGGCTTCGGGCGGCATTCCGCGCAGCCCCAGCCTGAACGACACTGGGCCCAGGTTCATGCTCGCGCTCCCACTCGCGAATTGGGTCATCCGCGTATCCTCTGCGTGCTGGATCACGGTTAGTCCCACGCGCGCCGCAGCGGCGAGCGCCTCGCGCATCATGCCATCCTTCAGGATCGGCCGCCCATCGTCGGTCACCGCCACCGCGCCTGCTGACTTCAGCGCCGCGTAATCGCTTATCGTTTCACCTTTCGACCCGCGCGTCGCCGCGGCAATCGGGAACACACGCACCCGCGCGCCACGCTCCGGCGCCTGCATCCACCGCGTGATCTCCGGCGAGTCGTTCACCGGCGTCGTGTTGGGCATCGCCGCCACGCTGGTGAATCCGCCCGCTGCCGCCGCCGCCGTTCCCGTCGCGATGGTCTCCTTGTACGCCTGTCCCGGCTCGCGCAGGTGAACGTGGATATCGATCAGCCCCGTCGCCACGATCAGCCCCGTCGCATCCAGCACCTCCGCGCCATCGGTGTGCTTCAGCTTCCCCGTGCCGGCAATCTCCGCCACGCGCCCATCCTTCAGCAGCACGTCCTTCAGCCCGTCCACTCCCGCCGCAGGATCGACCAGGCGCCCGCCGCATATCGCCAACGCCGTCATGCGCGGCCTCCACCTTCTGTCGTCAGAGCCCGCTCCATCACCGCCATGCGAATGGCCAGTCCGTTCGTCACCTGCTCCAGAATCGCCGACTGCACGCCATCGGCGACGCCAGCCGTGATCTCCATGCCGCGGATGATCGGCCCCGGATGCAGCACCACCGCTGCCGGCGCGAGCGCGGCCAGCCGCTGCCCCGTGAGCTGGTAGCTGGCCTTGTACTCGTCCAGGTCCAGTTGCAACCCGGCCAGCCGCTCCGCCTGGATGCGCAGCATCATCACCGCCTGCGACTGTTTGAGCGCCGCCTCAAAGTCCCGTTCATTCTCGATGCCTGGTCCGGACCGCGCCGCCTGCTCCGGCAGCAGCTCCTTTGGCCCGCAGAGAAGCACCCGGGCTCCCACCCGCGGCAGCAGCAGCATATTCGACCGCGCCACCCGGCTATGCAGGATATCCCCGACGATCGTCACCGTCACTCCGGCGAGGGTCTCCGGCCCAACCTCACCGACGCCTGGCCGCAGATGCGCCAGAATCGTTCGCAGGTCCAGCAGCGCCTGCGTGGGATGCTCATGCATGCCATCGCCCGCATTGATGACCGGAAGCCGCGTCGCCTCCTCCAGCAGCCATGCCGCCCCCGAGGAGTTGTGGCGCAGGATGATGGCCTCGGCGCCCAGCGCCCGCAGCGTCAGGCCCGTATCCTTCAGCGACTCACCCTTCTCGATGCTCGAGCTCAGGTTCGAGACCAGCGTGGTGTCGGCGCCCAGGGCCTTGGCGGCCAGCTCAAAGCTGGTTCGCGTGCGGGTCGAGGACTCGTAGAAGAGCAGTGCGATTCTCCGCTTGGCCAGGATGTGGTCCCGTACGATGGGATCCTCGTTCTCGAGCTCGGTGGCGCGGGCGAGCAGGCGGCTCACACCGTCCACGCTCAGGTCAAGAACCGAGAGCAACGACCCAGGGTTGTAGGGAAATGGAGATGCGGGCGCAGGCGGTGTGGTCAGCAGGCGGCGAATCGTGGGTGCAGCGGGGTTCATGCAGAGCCTTCACTTCAGGGTCTGTTAGCAGACCCTGGCTTGAGGGCGCGGGGTCTGCAACAGTGAAGATCTTGTGCTTTCCTGCCCTTTCGCCAAAACGCAGCGAAAGGATGAGCACGGGACAGCAGAATCATTATTCGCCTGGGCGCTCTACCAGGAGCACCTGTTCGGTATCGTCGACCTCCTGAAACTTCACTTCGATAATCTCGCGGCTGCTGGTGGGCACATGTTTGCCCACATAGGTGGCCTCGATGGGCAGCTCGCGATGGCCACGGTCGATGAGCACGGCCAGTTGCACGCGCCGTGGCCGGCCATGGTCGAAGAGCGCGTCGAGCGCGGCGCGGACGGTGCGGCCGGTGTAGAGCACATCGTCGCAAATCACAATGTCGCGGCCCTCTACATCGAAGCCGACGGCTCCCGGCGTAACCACCGGCCGAATGTCAGCCGTGGACAGATCGTCGCGGTAAAACTGGATGTCGAGCACACCCGTATCGACAGGGCGCTTCTCAATGGTGGAAATCAGCTTGCCCAGCCGTTCCGCGAGAGGAACGCCGCGGCGCTTGATGCCCACCAGGGCCAGATCTTCGCTGCCGTTACTCTTCTCGACGATTTCGTGGGCCAAGCGTACCAGGGTCCGCTCAATCTCCGAGGCGGACATAAGGCGCCCCTTCACGCGCAAGCCAGTCTTGCTTTCCAAGTCGCTCATGGTGGTTGCTCTTCGGCATTTCCAGGATAGTGGCTCCCCTCCGAATCCGTTTGAGGTCGCCGCTCCCTGATGGTCGCGTTGACTCAAGAATATCGGCTCAGCGTTATGTCGATCCTGGAAATGCTTCTGCCGGATGATACGAGGGGTCGGCGCTCCGGGGCAAGTTGTGGAAAGATTGCCAGCCGGTCAAGCGTGTCGTGGGTGGCAAATCAGGGGTGACAGTAAGAGCAACCGAAGCCCAAAGAGCCCGAATCGGTCCCATAATATAAAAGCGGGCCCGGATGGCGAAATTGGCAGACGCAGCGGACTTAAAATCCGCAGACTCTAACCGGTCGTGGGGGTTCAAGTCCCCCTCCGGGCACCATGAATCATCTTTTGCAAAACTGATGGCCTCTTGAGACGCTCTTTATTCCACCCAAATTCTGCCCACAGCTCCGCAAGCCTTCCGTCGTTCATAGGAAGGGGCTGCCCAGCCTGCCGACCTCACAAAGGAGCTGGGGATCGCCGAAGCCGCAACGAAATTTCTGGGCAAAAAGGAGACGAGCGCCGAAGAATAAGATCTGAAACGCTCACTTGCATTCTTCTGTCGCGCACAAATTCCTGCTGAAGAACGGAATCACGTGGTTTTGAAAGCGATCAGCTACCGCACTGGTGTGAGTGCCGGAGTACACTTCAAAGCTGTTCGCGATTCCATACTTATCGAGAACGTCGTGCAGCTTGCCGGTATCGACTCGCAGACCGTCCTGGTCACCCACATCAATGGCGATTGCACGATACTGGCGCAGATTGCCGATGTACTGATCCACGAAGGCCAACGGGGCGTTTGCTGCCCATTTGGCAAGGACATCCGGCTGAGGGGTGCCGTCTTTCATCTGCAGGTCAAGATAAAGCGGGGGGTTCTTCGGATCGGGCGACCAGGCCGCTGCCGAGGCAAATTGAGTACGGGCAGGGAACGGCAGGTTTGCCGAATCCGCGGGCGATTTCACAGCCTCCAGCGCCTTCTCAAATTCGGGGTTTGCGGGTCCGGCTCCCCGGGCAGACAAGCAGCACGGGCTCATGATGTATAGACTGCCGAACACATCGGGATGCTTCATGCCGATGCGGGCTGCGCCATACCCTCCCATGGAGTGACCAACCAGGCCGCGGCTCATGCGATTGGGAATGGTCCGGTAGTGAGCGTCGATGTAGGAAACCACATCGTGCGCGATGAATTGTTCGAAGTCTCCGGTAGTGACCGAGCTCGAATACATGGAACCGCCGTACACCGTCTTCGAATCGGGCAAAACAACAATCATCTCTTTGGCGCCCTGGGCGAAAGCGCCTTCGACGGTCTGCGGTACATGGATTTCGTGTGTCCATTGCTCGGCGCCGATGGAATAGCCGTGCAGCGCGTACACGACGGGATAGCGACGGTGCTTTTCCTTGTTGTAGCTGGGCGGAAGGAACACAATCACGTCGCGGTCGACTGCGTCTCCTTCCAGATTGCCTTCCAGCGCCGTGCCGTGGATCTTGATGTGCTCCACGCTAACCGGCTTCGCGCCGAGGACCACCGGGGGTACCGCGGTCTGCACCTGTGCACAAATCGGCCTCGCGCTGGCAATCGCCAGCGGAACGAGAACGGCGAGCACAACGAAGTTCCTGTGTCGCATCATGATCTCCTCACCTCAAAGTTGCATTCGCGTGGTGGTGTTGCAGCAGCGGCCTTCAGACCGCAATGCCGGGCTGCAATGGCACGCTGCGAATGGTTATTGCGGCGCCTGTGCTACGGGAAAACGATAGATGTTGACACTGATGGGCGCAACCGAGAGCGAGTGCGGGGCGTCGCCGATCGCGATCTCTTTCACCTCGACCTGCGGCGGTTGGCCCACGTGGTTGACGGCATCCAAATCCTTCCCGGTCATCTGCCACAGCGTCGATGGACCGGCAAGCCGCGCAGCAGCAACATTCAGATCGAACTTCTGTTCCGATTCCGTCGCATTGACGACGGCGAGAGTGAGGAACTTGTGGTCTGGCGTGAGCGCAGCGAACATGTCGAGCGGATAGGTCGGGCTGCCGGAGCTTTTCCTGGGCTCATCAGCGTAACGGCTGTCTGTCGCCGGTTGCGGCGAATTTCCCGTGATCGCAACCGGAATGGTTCCGACAAAGTGATCGCCGTAGACCTTGAACAGGAGCCCGGTCGAGTTCAGCACAGAAGAGGTTGGGCTGATATCGAGCGTCGAGACGCCCATGGTGTGCGCCGTCATGGTGAGGAAATCGGTGTGCCGCATCATTTCGTCAAAGAGCATCGCGTAGGCGAGAGCCGCCTTGAGATTCGGACCGGTGCCTCTGGGGCCGCCGAAGTAAGCGTACTCGTCGATGGATAGGAAGGTCTTCTTGTCGAGCATCGCCGGGAACCGCTGCTGGTATCCCTCCCATTCTTCGGCTTTTCGTTCGATGATGTCGCCTGCGTAGCGCGCAAACTCAAGCGTTGTCGGGTCATATGTCACCCACGCATCGTTTGAAGGCGCATCCAGCGGCAGGCTTTTCGCTTTCTGAATATCGAAGTGTCGACCCGGCGACTCATACCAGTGCTCGGCGATGCCGTCGAAGTCCCCCCAGCAGTTCTTGAGGAAACCCCCGGTCCAGTCGATATCCGTTCCGAACAGCGGTTGCATGTTGTCCACGTACTTGGCGCGGTTCTCACCCGTCAGGGACATGGGTTCGAGCATTCTCCCTGAAGCGATAAGAGTGATCGACGGGTCGACCTTGCGCATCGCCCTGGCAAATTCATTGTGCTTCAGAACGTAATACTTCAGCTCGGTGTAGCCGAGTTGAAACGTTCCCCAAGGTTCGTTGCCGATGTTCCAGAACTTGATGTGATAAGGCTCTGGATGGCCGTTCTTCGCGCGCATCGCGCCGAGCCGCGTGGTTACCGCGCCGTTCATGTACTCCACTTCCTCAGCCGCTGAGTGCGCGTCACCAAAACCGGCATTCACAGTGATGTACGGCTCCACGCCGATCAGTTTGCACAGCGTCATGAACTCGTCCAGGCCCACATCGTTCGGCTGCATGGCGTTCCAGGCGTAATCGAACGTCGGTGGACGTTTGTCGATGTCGCCGACGCCGTTGTACCAGCTCCAGCCAGAGAGAAAATTGCCTCCGGGCAGACGCCACATGCCAGAGTGAAGCTGGCGCAGAAGCGCGATCGTGTCGGGCCGGAATCCCTGAACGTTGTCAGCAGGCATCAGGGAACCGGTCCCAATGTGGAAGTTCCCGCTGCCGGTGCCCGTAATCTCCAGGGCTGCGTCGCTGGCGTCCGCATTCGCCGTGAAACTGAGCGGAACTTTCTTGTACTCATTGGTGAGTGCACCCATGGAAATGGTCTGTCGATCGTCGGGGCCCGATCCCCAGAT
Source organism: uncultured Acidobacteriaceae bacterium (assembly GCA_963836525.1). GTDB lineage: Bacteria > Acidobacteriota > Terriglobia > Terriglobales > Acidobacteriaceae > Telmatobacter. The sequence goes on along the minus strand of CAWIJW010000003.1, from coordinate 24,665 downwards.
CAGGGAAACTTTGACCTTGGCGCCGGGAGTCGCACGCAGATAAACCCGTCCGGTATAGTGCTTGCCCTTCACCAGAGCGAGACCCGATTGCCGAATCCCGTGCGGGGTCGCCGAATCCAGCGTGATGCGCGGACTCTGGTCGCCGACAAACGGTTGATCCTTATCCATCACCACAACGTCATCCGGTCCGACAGGGCGCCATTTGCGAAGCTGCATACCACGGAACCCGCCACCCTGCCGCGGGGGAGCTTCCGGTTCCTTGGACGTAATCGGGAAGTAGAACTTGCGGTCGTCGAGCATCTCGGACCACAGGCTGCGATAGATGAGCGAGCCAATGTGCTCGATGAACATGCCCCATTCGTACTTGGAGATCGGCTCACTCGTTTGCCGCGCATCGATCGTTGCCACGATCCGCTCCGGAGTTGCCGTCCCGGCTTGTTGAGCTCCTGCTGTCGCTGCACACCCCAGCCAGACTGCCGCCGAGGCCAAAAGAGCCATTCGCGTATTCATCGAGTCCTCCTATTTCCTCTGTCGTTCGGGTGATCGTCCGAGTGCCTAGTTTCCCGTCAGGACTTCACCGCTGTCCTTAGGATGTCCGGTTTTTCGACGGTACGAGTATACGCTTTCTCAATGGACTTCCGTCGCCAATTTGTAACCGTCCAGTCGAAACCCATCTAGACCGATTCCCACGAACCTGCGCCCAATTGCGAAATTGCTTGTGGAAACAGACGGGCACAATGTTTCATGAAGAATGAAGGGAAGTTGGAACCCGCGCACCTTGACCGGTCGTTGGGGTTCAAGTCCCCCTCCGGGCATCATCAACTCAACAACCTGAACCAAATGACCGGCACGCATCCCGGCCTGAGGCGCGGTAAGGCGGCAGCAAGAAAACTGCGATGACGACCCCTGCAGCTCAACTCGACTCCGGATTCGACTCTGGGCCGCCGAACTCCAGCGCCGGCCCGCAAATGGTGCAGAGCCTCGGCCTGTTCAGCGCCACCACGATCGTCGTGGGCTCGATGATCGGCAGCGGCATCTTCATCGTCGACTGCGATATTGCGCGGCTCACGAATTCGCCAGCGCTCTACCTCGCGGCGTGGGTTGTGACCGGCGTGATGACCATGATCTGCGCGCTCAGCTACGGCGAGCTGGCCGCCATGATGCCCAAGGCCGGCGGCCAGTACGTTTACCTGCGCGAGTCGCTGGGGCCATTGTGGGGATTCCTCTACGGCTGGACGCTCTTTCTCGTCATTGAAACCGGCACCATCGCCGCCGTTTGCGTGGCCTTCGGCAAATTCCTCGGTGTCTTCTTTCCCACTGTTTCGAGCACCCATTGGCTCTGGCACATCGCGCATGTTCCGGCCCTTCCTCTTGGCCCCATGGTGCTGGGCAACATGGAGATCGGCATCAGCACCGCGAATCTGGCCGGCATCGTGGTCGTCCTCTTCCTCGCCGCCGTAAATATCTTCGGCATGAGGTTCGGCGCGCTGCTGCAGAACGTCTTTACCGTCGCCAAGGCGCTTTCGCTCGCCGGGCTCATTCTTCTGGGATTCACCGTTGGCCGCAACAGCCTCGCCATCGCGGCCAACTTCGGCAGCCATTGGAGCCAATTCTGGCGGAACGCAGGCTGGAGTTCGTTGCATCCCGTGCAGGTTGGCGTGCAAGGGCCGATCGTGATGGTCAACCTGATCGTGATTCTGGCGGTCGTTCAGGTGGGCTCACTCTTCTCCGCCGATGCCTGGAACAACGTGACCTTCACCGCGGGCGAGGTGAAGCATCCGCGGCGCAACGTCCCGCTTTCGCTCGCTCTCGGCGTGGGCTTCGTACTGATCGCGTATTTCCTGGCCAGTGCGGCGTACATCATGGTGCTTCCGCTGCATGGCGACCCGCACGGAACGACAGTCTTCGCGCGCGGAGTGCAGTACGCCGCCGAGGACCGCATTGGCGCCGCAGTGCTGCAGCAGATGTTTCCGCATGTGGGCGGCTACCTGATGGCGGCGGCAATCATGATCTCGACCTTCGGCTGCGCCAACGGCATCACGCTTTCCGGCGCACGGGCGTACTACGCGATGGCGCGCGACGGTCTCTTCTTCCGGTCTGTGGGCAAGCTCCATCCGCGGTTCCGCACACCCGCCGCCGGGCTCGTGGTGCAGGCCATCTGGACGACGTTCCTGTGCGTCTCAGGCTCATACAGCCAGTTGCTCGATTACATCGTCTTTGCGGTGCTGGTCTTCTATGTTCTGACCATTGTCGGGTTGTTCGTGCTGCGCTCGAGGCAGCCCGATGCGGCGCGCCCCTACAAGGCCTTCGGCTATCCCTTCCTGCCCGGCTTGTATGTGGTGATGGCGACGGGCATCTGCGCGGCACTCCTCCGCTACAAGCCGCAATACACCTGGCCGGGCCTGATCCTGGTTCTGCTGGGGGTTCCGGTTTATCTGTTCTGGTCGCGGAGTGCGAAGACGGCGGTGACCGGCGACGATGTTGCAGCCCAATAGGGCAGAGATCTCCCGTGGGGTCTGCGGAGTGTTGGGCAGAGATGTCCTCAAGCTATAGGCACGGCCGGTAAATTCGGGGAAAAATGGCAGCAATTTATGGCAAAAATGACCAATTTCCTGTGCATTTCCGGCATGATTCAAAAATCGGCTTGTTCATTCCAAACGAGTTATTCGTTGCGACATCCCCCCTGGGGTATTCAAAAAAATAGTTATTTATTTTTCTCCTTCCCGGGCTAGAGAGACCAAAGATGGGCGATCCGCCGACCGCGCTCTCCGTCCGAAACGATGCTCTCCACCTAAAACAAGTGTAGCGAGGCTGGGGAAATGATCTGCAAAGTTGCGGACGGGAATTGTTGAAGTGTTTTCAGTGGGTTGCGGGGAAAATGGCGGGTGAGGGGTGTTGACATCAAGTTTCAAGGCGAGGTTCTATTGGCCGCCGTTGCCATGTCTGCTCCTTTGGTGAAGTCGAACGAGACGGAAAACCTCCCGTTACTGCCCTTGAACTCCGGTTTCACAGAGTGCAGCTTCTCCGTTATCTCCATTTCCCAGCGCTCTGTGCATTTGCTCGATTTTTTGTTCGATACTCATCTACGCCTGCTATTCGCCACAGCTTTGGTCGTGTCTCATCTTCGAGGCTGCGGCGTATCGCTGGGCGCAGTTTTTATTGCAGCAGCGGGGGCTGCTCTTCGTGGTTGTTGCCGTTGCCGTTCAGCTCTTCGGGCGGGATGATGACCGTGGCGGCAACCTTATCGTCCGGCTCGAGGTTGAGGATGCGGACGCCCTGGGTGGCGCGGCCCGCGGAGCGAATGGTCTTGGTGTCGCAGCGGATGATCTTCCCGAACTGGCTGATCACCATCAGCTCAGAGGTGTCGTCCACGAGTTGGATTGAATTGACGCGGCCGACGCGTTCGGTGACGGAAAGGTTCTTGACGCCCTTGCCGCCGCGCGCCTGAAGGGGATACTCTTCCACATCGGTGCGCTTACCAAAGCCGTTTTCGGTGACGGAAAGAATGCGGAATGCGCCCGGCGCGTGCTCCTTGGGCGTAACCGCGACGCCGACCACATAATCGTTCTTGATGAGGCGGATGCCGCGCACGCCATAAGCCGGGCGGCCCATGGACCGCACGTCGCTCTCGTCGAAGCGGATGGCCAGGCCGAGGTGCGTGGCCAGGGAGATCACCTGCGAGCCATCGGTGAGGCGCGCGGCCACCAGCTCGTCGTTGCTGTCAATCCCGATGGCGATGATGCCGCGAGACATGACGTTGGAGAAGTCCTTGAGCGGCGTCTTCTTTACCGTGCCCTTTTGCGTAGCGAAGAAGATGTACTTGCCCTCTTCTTCGAGATCGCGCACGGGCAGGATGGCGCACACTTTTTCGCCGGTCTGCAGATCGAGCAGGCTCTGCATCGACTTGCCCTTGCCCGCGGCGCCCACGTCGGGAATCTCGTAGACCTTGAGCCAGTAGACGCGGCCCGAGTTGGTAAAGCAGAGCAGGTACGCGTGCGTGGAGTTGACGATGAGCTGGGAGACAAAGTCCTCCTCGCGCGTCTTCATGCCCATGCGGCCTGTGCCGCCGCGCCGCTGCTGGCGGTAGATGGAGATGGGCGTGCGCTTGAGGTAGCCCTGGTGGCTGACGGTGACGGCGACCTGCTCGTCGGCGATCAGATCTTCAAGTTGCAACTCCACGCCTTCATCCAGGATTTCGGTGCGCCGCTTGTCGCCGTACTTCTCGCGCACGTCTTCGAGCTCCTTCACGATCACCGAGCGCAGCTTCTTTTCGCTGGCCAGGATCTCCTCGTAGTCAGCGATCTTGAGGCGGATCTCCTTCAGCTCGTTGAGCAGCTCGTCAATGGAGAGCTGGGTGAGGCGGTAAAGCTGCAGCTCGAGGATGGCGTCGATCTGGCGCAGGGTCAGGCCGCGCTCTTCGTGGCGCTGCAGCTCGCGGTCCAGCATGATGACGATTTCGGTGCCCTTACCCCACGCATACAGGTTCTCGCGCGCCTCGGCCCGCGAAGCCGATCCGCGAATGATCTTGATCACGGTGTCGAGGTTGTCGAGCGCGATCTTCAAGCCCTCGAGGATGTGCTCGCGCTCGCGCGCCTTGCGCAGCAGGAAGACCGTGCGCCGCTGCACCACGTCGATGCGGTGGTCGATAAAGACGCGGATGGCTTCGTCGAGGCCCATCTCGCGCGGCTGGCCGTTGACCACGGCCAGGAAGATCATGGAGAAGCTCTCCTGCAGTTGCGTGTGCTTGTAGAGCTGGTTGAGCACGATCTCAGGCTGCGCGCCGCGCTTGAGGCCGATCACCATCCTCATGCCGTCGCGGTCGCTCTCGTCGCGCGTGCGCTCGGCGCTGATGTCGATATCGGAGATGACCTTGTTTTCCACCAGTTCCGCGATGCGCTTGAACAGCGTGGCCTTGTTCACCTGATACGGAAGCTCAGTGACCACCAGCGCCTTCAGTTCCTTGGTCGCGTTTTCCGTGGCCACGCGTGCGCGTATCAGGAATCGTCCACGACCCGTGCGATAAGCGTCAACGATTCCGGCGCGGCCATAGAGGATCGCTCCGGTGGGGAAGTCCGGCCCGTGCACGTGCTTCAGCACTTCGGCCAAACCGGCCTTCGGGTTCTTGACCAGCGCGATGGTCGCATCGACGACTTCGGTGAGGTTGTGCGGCGGAATGTTCGTCGCCATGCCCACCGCGATGCCATTCGACCCATTAACGATGAGCGTGGGGACGCGTGTGGGCAATACAGTCGGCTCGTCGGTGGTCTCGTCGAAATTGGGAACCATGTCTACGGTTTCCATTTCGATGTCAGCCATCATTTCTTCGGCGATGCGCTCCATGCGGCATTCGGTATAGCGGTAGGCCGCCGGCGGGTCGCCATCCACCGAGCCGAAATTCCCCTGGCCGTCGACCAACGGGTACCGCAACGACCAGGGCTGCGCCATGCGCACGAGCGCGTCGTACACTGCCGAGTCTCCGTGCGGGTGGTACTTCTTGAGGCACTCGCCCACCACGCCCGCGCACTTGGAATACTTCTTGTTGTGCTGCAGGCCCTCGCGGTCCATGGCCGTGAGGATGCGCCGGTGTACAGGCTTGAGGCCGTCGCGGGCATCGGGAAGCGCGCGCCCGATGATCACCGACATCGAGTAGTCGAGATACGAGCGCCGCATCTCCTCTTCGATGTTGATGGGAATGAGGTTTGTGCCGCCGGGAGGGTTCGATCCGTCGAGAGGAAGCTGGGGATTCTGGTCGTCTGGCATAAGTTCTTTGTAGCCTGCAGAAAGGCGGCAGAACGATCCGGAAAAAGCGGGGCCGGGTCCGCAGGTGTCTGGCTCTATTTTAGTGGGTCGAAGGGGGTTTTAGCAAGGCAGAAAGATGGAAATAAGTCCTTATTTTGCTGGATGTTATGAGCAGGGCCCCCTATCGCGGGCAACGCCATTGGTCGCGCAGGCGATACGCCCGGTTTTTGCACTGAATTGGCCGCCTGCTAAGCCTTGTATTTTGGCCTCCTAGGCATGATCGCCAGACGCATAATCCCTCCCGCATTTCCGGATCTGTTTTTCTAGATCAGCCCCGGCAGGCTCAGCACGCACAACACGGCTTGCAGAAGAACAATCGCCGCGCCCGCGCCGAGCGCCAGCCGTCCGCGTGGGCCTTCGTATGCATCGGCAAGCACGCCACCCAGAAAGGTAAGCAGAAATGGCAGCGACCAGAGCCAGGGACTTCCCGGAGCGCCCGTCATGACGAGCAACATGAGGACCAATGCGCAGAACAGCGGGACCGTGTTGCCGAAGTAGCGCGACTTACGCACAGCCAGATACAACACCGCGGCAGCGCTGGAGGCTACTGTCACGCCGCCATTCGCCAGCGTCGAGAAGAATCGCCGCGCCGGATCCCAAGAGAACCACAGAAATCCCACGGACGAGCGGAAGACATAGCTGAATGCGTCGGGCGAGAATCCATAGCAGGCAAACAGCAACACAAGCGCGCCTGCCACAGCCACCAGCACCGCGGGCAGCGTCTGGCTCCTGTGTCCCTCGGCGATCCACACCATGGCCGCCAGCCCCAGCATCGCGGCAACGGGCAGCGCTGCAATGTGCGCAGCCGCCGCCACTCCGAAGATCACGGTAAGCAGCACGATGCGCGGACGCCACTTGCGCTGCGGTCCCTGCATGGAGTGGGCCACGCCAATGCAGGTATACACTCCGCCATACACGCCTAGCGCGGCCCACACCTCAGGACTCGGCGCCACGCAGGCCTTCAGCATCGCTGGCGAAAAGCAGTAGAGCGCAAGCGCCGTGTAGCCGCCCAGGTTGCCGTAGAGCCGCCGCGTGACCCACCAGATGCAGCCGCCCAGCACGCAGCCGGCAAAGAGAAACGGCAGCCGGAGCAACAGCAGAATGTGCGTCATCTGATGGCGCAGTTCCCATGTGCTCAGCTCGCTGCCAGTTTGCTCCCACCCCGCGGACGAAGTCCCGTCTGCGGGGGCCCCAGCCTGTACCACCCGATTCTCGGGCTTGCGAAAGAGATCCAGCCCGCGCTCCACAAGCAGGTTCAGGGTCAGCGGAAGCCCCGCGAGCCGGTAAGCGAGAATGCCGTCGTGGATATTGCCGCAGGAGGTATAGTAACCGGCCAGAGGCGAGGGCTTCTCCCATGTCTCACGGCCACAGCGCGCGTACTGATAATCGTTATCGGTCAGCGTTTGGCGGCTGGTGAGCCAGAATCCCTGCAGGAGGAAGAGCGCCAGCAACGCCGCAGCGATCCGTTGCGGCAGATTGAAGCGAAAGCGGCGAAGGATGCCAAACCGGTGGGCCATCACGTTCAAAGCAACCCTACCAGTCTAAACCGCGATTTGAGCGGCCAGCCCGCGATTCGGGACCGCCGCCCCTCAGTGCGGGCGGCGAAGCATGCAATCGGCAACAAGAAAGCCGCCCTAGAGGGCGGCTCTCTTGTCTACGGCTTTTGTCCTAATTATGTCTACGGCCCACGTTTTAATTAAAGATCGCTCCGACGGTATCGCTGAAGGTCAACGTAACCTGGCAGCTGTTCGGTCCGGCTGCGGTGACAGCCGAAGTTGGTAAGCAGTTGTAGGACCATCCACCGAAGGCTCCTGCTCCGGCTGGCGCCGTCAGTGTCACGGTGGTGCCCACGGGGTAAGTGGCCACGCAGACGGATCCGCCGAATCCGGCAGCACCCGAACCGGGGCCGCAATGGAGCACGTCTGGTGTGCCCGTGGCCGAGGGAGCCGTTACCAACCAGTTGGTGGTGTTCAAGCCTTCGTTGTAGACGGTCAGAGTCGACAGAAGTGCTGATGCCTCGGAACCCGGATAGCACGAACCCGCGGTCGTCGGCGTGGGCAGGATCAACGGGCAACTGAAGGTTGCCGTAGCGGTCTCAATCGAACCGGTTGCTGAATCCGTTGCTTCCGCAATGATGGTGGCGTTGCCGGTCCCGTATGCGGTCACGACTCCGGCATCCGCCCCCGGATTTGCTGCCCCGGATCCGTTGGTGTTCACAGGGAAGACGCTGGGAGCGGATGTGGACCACGTAACTGAGTTTGTGAGGTCCCTTACGGTTGGCGGAGTCGAGTACGTTCCGATCGCAAGAAATTGCCCAGTATCCAGTAAATTGCCCACCGTAATCGAACTGGGAATGATTTGGAGCGAAAGCAGAGGTTCCGGTGCAGGTGTCAGTGTGACTGTGACTGTGGCGGAATTCGACACCAGGGAGCCATCGGGGTTGGTGAGTTCCGCGGTAATCGTGCTCGTACCCTGACTTACCCCGGTGGCAATCCCGTTCCCCGACAGGAGTCCGGAACTGACCGAGGCGACCGTTGGAATACTCGAAATCCACTTAATCTGTGGCGAGTTCGTCACATCTGCCTCAAGGCCGGTGGTTCCCGAAGTGGCGAGCGCAATGAATTGGCCGGTTTGGCCCGATGCCGAGACGGACTGGGCGCTGGGAACAATGATCACAGCGGTGAACTCTTCCGTGGTTCCACCCAGCACGGTGAAGCTTGCAGTCCCTGTCAACGTGCTTCCGCCGGAGCTCAGGCGAGCTGTGATCGTAACTGTGCCCTGTCCCACCGCCGTGGCAAGCCCGGTGGCTGCACCGATTGTCGCAATCTGCTGGCTGCTTGAACTCCAGGTGGCCGAGTTGGTCACATCGACCGTAGACCCTGAGGAAGTGGTTCCAATCGCGATGAATTGGGCCGTTTGCGTCGGCACTGCGACCGATTGTGAGCCTGGGATGACGGTCAACGATACCAAGGTGGTTCCCGGCGGAATGGTTCCACCTCCCGGAGAGCCTGTCACCGTAAGGGTCGCGGTGGCGGAAGTCACGCCCGTGAACCCATTGATGGTTGCCGTAATCGTCGTTGTGCCTGCGGACACGCCGGTTGCAACTCCGGAGGAACTGATGCTGGCTATTCCGGGCACACTGGAAGTCCAGGTGACGGAATTCGTGATGTCCTGCGAGGTCGGCGGATGGTTTTTCCCATGACCGTAAACTCCCGTCGCCGTGAACTGTGCGGTCTGGCCGGCCCCAACCGTTTGCGATGTGGGAGAAACGGAAATCGAGATCACTAACGGATTGGTGCATCCGGCAAACGGAAGCGCAAGTCCAATGAGGAGGAGCACCCGTGGCGAAAAAAGTCGATTATGCATGGTTGACCTCCGGAGCCTGCAGCCCGCTTTGACGTTTGTCGATCATCCCGATGGGAGACTCTCGCTGGCCTGTATGCCTTCGACTATAGGGCATCTGTTCACCGCGCCGCCCTCACACGAAGGTGTTACTGTTTTGTCTGGCATCAAGACAGTCAATAAGCTCTTTTCATGCTGCATTTGGCTGGCGCAGCGAACGGGGTTTTGGCTCCCTCCGCGGAACGAAAAAGCCAACATCGCAAGGAGAAAGGCCTTCCGGAACACGATTCGCTGATCGGTTCCCGTTTGCTGCTTCTTTTTCGCGTTTGCTTTGCCGCCGCCGCCGGGAACCGCTACACTTCTCGTCAGCATGACTCTCGCGCGCGACAATACACCGGAACGTTTGGTCAGCGCGGTACGCGCCGATGAAGAGCAGAGCTTTGAGCTCAAATTACGCCCCCGCTGGCTGCGCGAGTTCATCGGTCAAGCCAAGGCCAAGGAACAGCTTGCGATTGCACTGGAGGCGGCCAAGTCGCGCGGCGAGGCGCTGGACCATGTACTCCTTTCCGGTCCTCCGGGCCTGGGCAAAACCACCCTGGCCACGATCATCGCCAACGAACTCGACGTCGGCTTTCAGCAGACCTCAGGACCGGCCCTCGTCATCCAGGGTGACCTCACCGCGATCCTCACCAATTTGCGCGAGCGCCAGGTGCTCTTCCTCGACGAAATTCACCGCCTGCAGCCCGTGCTCGAGGAAAAACTCTACACTGCGCTCGAAGACTACAAGCTCGACATCATCATCGGGCAGGGACCGGCGGCGCGCACCCACGTCATGGAGATCAGGCCGTTCACGTTTATCGGCGCTACCACGCGGCCCGGCCTCATCAGCTCGCCGCTGCGCTCGCGCTTCGGCATCCTGCTGCGCCTCGACTTCTACACCGAGGAAGAGCTGCGCGTGATTGTGGAGCGCTCCGCCGATGTGCTGCAGATCCCCATCGATCCTGACGGCGCGGCGGAGATCGCGCTGCGCTCCCGTGGCACGCCGCGCATCGCCAACCGCTTACTCCGCCGCGTCCGCGACTACGCCCAGGTGCGCGGCTCGGGCTCGATCGACCGGCCTACGGCTAACGCCGCACTCACCATGCTCGAAGTAGATGCACACGGCTTCGACGAGATCGACCGCCGCCTGCTGCTCACCATCATGCAGAAATACGACGGCGGGCCCGTAGGCCTGGGCACTCTGGCAGCGACGCTCGCCGAGGAAGAAGACGCGCTCGAAGAGGTCTACGAGCCGTTCCTCATTCAGATTGGCTTTCTCGACCGTACGCCCCGCGGCCGCGTGGCTACGCGCCTTGCGTACGAGCATTTTGGCCTCGCCATACCCGGCCGCCAATCAGGATTGTTTTAGCAACTCGTTTTGAGCAAGATCCTTGCTTCGCTTCGCTGCCTCACCAACTCGCTAACCTACTGACTCGCTCAAGGAGAAGAGATTATGGCCCTCACCGAATCCACTATGCTTGCGCTTGGAACGATTGCGCCGGACTTTGCACTCACGGATGTTGTAACCGGCAAGACCGTCGCCCGAGACGACTTTCGCGGAAAGAAAGCGCTGCTCGTCCTGTTCATCTGCGCCCACTGCCCTTATGTGAAGCACATTGAGAAATCTCTTGGGCAACTCGGCGCTGACTATGCCGGCAAACCCCTCGGCATCGTCGCCATCAGCGCGAACGATGTAACCACGCACCCTGCCGACAGCCCCTCGGGCCTCAAGCAGCAGGCCAAAGACAACGGCTTCAACTTTCCTTATCTTTACGACGAATCGCAGGACGTGGCCCATGCCTACAAGGCCGCCTGCACGCCCGATCCTTATCTCTTTGATGCGGATTTCAAACTCGTCTATCACGGCCAGTACGATTCCAGCCGCCCCGGCAATTTCGTTCCCGTTACCGGCAAGGATCTGCGCGCCGCCATCGACACCGTGCTCGCGGGCAAGCCGGTCCCCACGGAGCAAAAGCCGTCCATCGGCTGCAACATCAAGTGGAAGGCGTGAGGCAAGTCAGCAGGTCAGCAAGCCGGCCCACTGACCGGTTGACTCACCACATGTTCTGTGGACGAGCGTGACTCTAGAGCGCCGGCGAGTTGTCGCCCAGCATCGCCTCGCGCACGATTTTGATGGGCGGAAATCCCTGCCGCAGGAAATCGTCGTGAAACTTCTGGAGCGAGAACGCCGCGCCCTCCTTTTTCTTCACGTCGTCGCGCAGCTTCAGGATCTCCAGCTTGCCCAGCGTGTAGTAGAGATACGTCGGATCGCCGGCCCCGCGCTTCGTCTCGACGACGGCCGACTCTTTGGACTGGTAGCCTTCCTTTTGAAAGAAGTCTTCCGCCTGCTCGATGCTCATCTTGCCCGTGTGCATCTCGATGCCTACGATGAACCGCGCATTGCGCAGCAGCGCATCCTGTAGTTGGCCCAGCCGTAGGAACTTCGCTTCGCGCTCGTCCTTCGCACCCACACCCGGCTCCAACCCCACGGACGAAGACCTGTCCGTGGGGGCCCCGGGTCGCCCATAGCCCTCATCAAGCATCATCTGCTCGCAGTAGTGCGCCCAACCCTCCACGTCGGTGCTTGCGCCCAGCAGCTTGCGCACCTTGCTCGGCGCCTGCGGCAGCCAAAGGAACTGCACATAGTGACCGGGATACGCCTCGTGCACGGCAGTCGAAATCACCGTGCCTACATTGAACCCGTGCATGTAGCCATTCACCTCTGTCGGAGTCATCTTGGGGTCGGGCAGCGTCACGTTGAAGTAGGCTTCGGTCGAGTGCGTCTCGTAGGGGCCCGGAGTGTCCATGCTGGCGGTGGTGGTGGCGCGCATGAAGGGCGGCGTCTCCTCCACAATGGGCCGTACCTCTGAAGGGAGAGTCACGATGTGATGCTCGCGGATGAAGCTCACCAGGCTGTCAAATGTGGCGCGGAAGGAGTCGAGAAGCTGGCCTGGCGCGGGATGATCTTCGCCGAGCTCCTCGAGAACGGCGCGCGGATCCTTGCCCGGCTCAAGCTCGGCGGCGACCTGCTTGAAGCGCTCCTGGTTCTTGCGCAAGTCGGCCCAGCCGATCTGGAGCAGCTTGTCGAGCGGTAGATCGACCATCTCGTCGTATGCAAGTTTCTTCTGGAAGGTATCCGCGCCGATGCGGAAGTCGCCGCTCGAGCGCGCCAGGACGTCCGTCTGAAGCCAGTGCAGATAATCGTTGAGCGCCGCGACTACCGCCGCGTTGGTCTTAATGAACTCCGCTTTCAGCGCCGCATCGTCCGCATTGGCGAAGGCCTGCGGCACATCCTGCTCAAAAAAGCCCACAATGCCGGGCAACTGCTCGATGGCGATCTCGGTGAAGATGCGCGGAGGGTTTTTGAGATTCTCGCGCGCCGCGCCCAGCAGCGCGGGAATCTGCTTTTCGCGCGCAATGAGAGACCGCAACCGATCATTCGCCGGCGCGAATTTGCGCTCCATCAGAACATACGCCGCATTGGCGCATGTACTCGAATAGAGATCCGCGTCCTTCTCCCACGGCCGGATGGTTTCGAGCGTCAACAGTTGCGAGCGGATGTTATTCAGGACGATCTCCCGGTCGGTGCGTGGAACGAAATCGGCCGCCGAGTCATCGGGGCGAATGGCCTCGATGCGCTGCTCGAAGCCTTTGAGCGCGGCGATCTCCGCGTCAATCGATTTGCGCGAGAAATCCTCAAGCTGCGCGTCGTATTGGTGAAAGCCGACCTGCGTCGCAGTCGACGGAGCGTAGTGGAAATACACCTGGTCGAAGTACTCGTCGGTAGCCTTGGCAAACTGCTGTTTCCAGTCCGCGGTTGCGGCGTGGCTCGTGGTTGTTGTCGACATGCAAATCAGAACAATAACAAAGCAAGTCAATCTTTTCATCGTTGCCGCCTCGAAATCATCTCGGAGCATTCTTCCGCCCCTACGGGGCTTGAAGATTTTGTTTCCGTTTTCCCAGGGCGGCGTCCGCCGCGGCGGACGCCGCCCTGGGCTATTTTCTTGCGCTCCCTCCGGGAGCTTGGTGAATTGCCAATACGATTCATTCGCGTCTGATCATGCATTTACCGGCGCCGGCGCCAGATTGCTGAGCAATTCCTGAATTTCCAGCAACACTTCGTCGGGACGCGAAGCTACCAGCGGATACTTGAGCACTCCCTGAGGCGTAAACTGCGCGCCGCGCCTGGCATTCCGCGACACCAACTGCATCAGGCGCGCCGGATCCACTGAAGTGTCCTCCATGAAACGAATCTGCAGTTCGCCGCGCTTGCGGTCGACCTGCGCAATGCCCATGTGCTCGCACTCCAGCCGCAATAGAGCCGCTTCAAGCAGATAGACGGTCGCGTCAGGCGGCGCGCCGTAACGGTCTTCCATCTCCGCTCGTATCTCATTCACCGCGGCCTCGCTGGCTGCGGCGGCAATCTTCTTGTAGAGGCGCAGGCGCTGGTTCTCTTCCGACACGTAGCTTTCGTCGATGCGCAGTGCGATGCCGAGATTAAGCTGCGTGGCCGGCCGCTCTTCGCTGGCCTCGCCCTTCAGCTCCTTCACCGCGGCTTCCAGCATCGACGTGTACAGCTCGAATCCGACAGCCTCGATGTGGCCGCTCTGCTCGCCGCCCAGCATGTTGCCCGCGCCGCGCAGCTCCAGGTCGAGCGCCGCGATTTTGAATCCGGCGCCCAGATCGCTGAACTCCTTGAGCGCGGCCAAACGCCGTCGCGCGATCTCGGTCAGCTCATTCTCCGGCGGAATGAGCAGGTAGGCGTAGGCCCGCCGGTTGGAGCGGCCCACACGCCCACGCAACTGGTAGAGCTCGCTCAGCCCGTGCCGCTCCGCCCGGTTGATCAGAATCGTGTTGGCCAGAGGAATGTCGAGGCCGTTCTCGATGATCGTGGTAGCGACGAGCACGTCGAACTCGTGACGCATGAAGGCGAGCATCACCTTCTCGAGTTCGTTCTCGCTCATCTGCCCGTGCGCCACAGCCACGCGCGCCGCGGGCGCCAGCTCCTGGATGCGCGCGGCAATCTCGTAGATCGATTCCACGCGATTGTGCACGAAGTACACCTGCCCGCCGCGCTCCAGTTCCACCTCGATGGCCGAGCGCACGATCTTCTCGTCGAACCGCGCCACGACCGTCTGAATCGCCATGCGGTCCTTGGGCGGAGTCTCGATGATGCTCATGTCGCGCAGCCCGACGAGCGACATGTGCAGCGTGCGCGGAATCGGCGTCGCGCTCATGGCCAGCACATCGATCTGCTTGCGCAACTGCTTCAGCCGCTCCTTGTGGCGCACGCCAAAGCGCTGCTCCTCGTCCACCACGAGCAGTCCGAGATCCTGAAACTTGATGTCCTTCGACAGCAGCCTGTGTGTGCCGATCAGAATGTCCACCCGGCCGGTTGCCACGCGCTCCAGAATGTCCTTCTGCTCCTTCGCGGTGCGGAAGCGCGAGATCATCTCGATGTGGATGGGAAACTGCGCGAACCGTTGCTTGAAGGTCTCGAAGTGCTGGAAGCCGAGCACCGTCGTCGGCGTCAGCACCGCTACCTGCTTGCCGTCTTGCACGGACTTGAAGGCGGCGCGCATGGCCACCTCGGTTTTGCCGTATCCCACGTCGCCGCACAGCAGCCGGTCCATCGGCGTCGGCGATTCCATGTCGTCCTTGACGGCGCGGATCGCCGTAGCCTGATCGTCGGTCTCGCTGTAGTCGAAGGCGTCCTCGAACTCGCGCTGGAACTCGTTGTCGATTGAGAATGCGTTGCCCTGCACCGTTTGGCGCTCGGCGTAGAGCTTGAGCAATTCAGCGGCCATGTCCTGCATGGCCTTGCGCACGCGCGCTTTCGTCCTGGTCCATTGCTGCGAGCCAAGCCTGTTCAGCACTGGCGCGGGTCCCGTGTCGGTGGAGCGGTATTTTTGGATCAGGTCCAGCCGCGTAAGCGGAACGTAGAGTTTCGCGCCCTCGGCAAACTCCAGAATCATGAACTCGATGGAAAGGCCGTCCTGCGCAATCTCCTTGAGCCCCTGGTATTGCGCGATGCCATGCTCCACGTGCACCACGTAGTCGCCCATGCCCAGATCGCGGAAGTCGGAGACAAAGGCCGCCGTCTTCGATTTCTTCGGAAGCGGCCGCGCCGTCACATCGGCTTCATCGGAGAGGTCGTTGGCGCCGAAGACAATCAGGTTCGCCTCCGCGAAGACCACCCCCGAGGCCAGCGGCGAGCGCACAATCACGGGCACGCGCAGGTCGCCGGCCATGTAGCTGGCTTCTTCGAGCATGGTGTCGCCGCTGGAGCGCGGCGCGCGGCTGCCCAGCCGGTAAGGAACCTCGTATTCGCGGAGAACCGTCGCCAGGCGCTCCACGTCTCCCTGGTGCGGCGCAGCGAGCACGATCCGCGTCTCCGTCGCCATCAGGTTCTTCAATTGCTCAGTGAGCGCGGGAATGGAGCCATGGAACCGAAGCGTGGGCCGCGTCACCAGTTCGATCTCGCCCAGCGTCGCGTCCTCATCCAGCACGTCCACCGCGCCCAGTTGATCCAGATCGAGCCCCATGTGCGCGTCAAGCGACGCCTGCAGAACTTCGGGCCGCAGATAGATGTCTTCCGGCCGCACAAGGAAGCCGATTCCGGAGCGCTCATGCCGCTGCTCGACCTTGTTCCACCAGCGGTCGATCTGGTTGCGCACCATCGCCGGCTCGTCCACAAACAGCGCGCATCGCGGCAGCAGCGTCAGCAGCGAGCGCTCCGCACCGGCCACTGGCGTGAAGAACTCCCATCCTGGAAAGACGCTCAGGCCGCCCGCCGCAGCGGCCTCGGCCGCCATCTCCTCATCCTCGGTTTCGATGCGCTGCTGGCTCAGCCGTCCATTCACCGCGGCCAGCAGATGCTCCGTCACCGGCGCCTCCGTCAACGGCAGCAGCTGCGCCTCGTCTAACCCCGTCTGCGAGCGTTGCGTCTCGGGATCGAATTTGCGGATGGTCTCAATCTCGTCGCCGAAGAACTCGATGCGCACCGGACGGTCGGACTCCGGCGAGTAGACGTCCAGAATTCCGCCGCGGCGCGTAAACTGCCCGGGCATCTCGACGAGATCCATTTGCGTGTAGCCCACGCTGGCCAGGTGCGCGGTGAGTACCTCGATGTCGACCTCTTCGCCGCGCTTGAGCGTCACGGCCAGCCCGGCGTAGTACTCGAGTTCGAAGAGCTTGAGCGCCGCGGATTCGACCGGAGCGATCAGAACATCGACGCCGCCCGTCGAGAGCTTCCACAACGCCGCCGCGCGCTGCTCCTGCACGTCGGGGTGCGGTGAGAGATTTTCAAAAGGAAGCACATCGTGGGCGGGAAAGCGCACCACGCGCGCCGGATCCACGGCGCCTGTGAGTTCGCATCCGGCCTTCAGCAGTGGCTCCAGCGCCTCGGCGGCCTTGTTGTCGGCCACGATCACGATCACCGGCTGCTTGGCGGCCCGCGCCATCAGCGGCAGGTATAGCGCCCGCGCCGTCCAAGTCAATCCGGACACACGCCGCCGCCCCGCACCCAGGCCCAGGTGCCTGCGAACGCGCTCAAATCCCGGGGCATGCTCCAGCTCCGCGAAAATCTCGCGGACAAACGGGAGGATCATCGGACTTAAGTTTAGCAGCGGGGGGCAACCCGTAAAATGTCTGCCGGCGACGCCGGACTTTGAGAGAGTTCGGCCGGCTTGTTCAACCGTTCCGCAAGACCGCTGCATGACTGCGGCGAACCACAGGCTCGATCACGGTCTCGAGCCCGGCTTGGCGCGCAGCATCGAGCTCCTTCTGGAAGTGCTCTTGTTTCACATGGCCGGAGGGCTCAGCGAAGAACAGCAAGCCGCCGGGTTTGAGCGCGGCCGCTGCCTCGTTGAAGAACGCTTGAGCCGAAGGCATCTCATGGACCACAGCGAACGCGAGCACAAAATCCACTGCCCCCTTCAGGTCGTCGAGGCCCATGCTTTCCGGCTTCGCGATCCGCGCTTCGACGCGCGAGTGCACGCCGGCCTTTCGCGCCCGGCGCTGCAAGCTATCCAACATCTTTGCCTGAATGTCTACAGCCACGACACGACCGGCTGGGCCAACCATGCGAGCCAGTGGGAGCGTAAAGAAGCCCATCCCCGGCCCCGGCTCAAGCACCGTCATCCCTTCCAGTACATAAGGCGCCAGCAGGTCTTCAGGATTCTCCCCTACCCACCGGCGCACCGGGCTGGCCAGAAGATAGCCGACCCACCACGGGCAAACACGTTCCGCCATTGTGCGTCCATTCCTTTCGCGCGAAATCGATTGCGAGATTGCCGATGGGGAATGGCCGGGCTGCTCCGCAACTACACCGATATTATGCAACTTCTGTTGCCAAGGTATTACGCGGCTGCTGTTGTTCCGGTTCGTGCCTTCAGAGGACTTCGCCAGGCATTGCGCCTGGTCGCACGGCTCGTTCAGTCGATCCGCGGCATTCCGCGGCGCAGCAACAAGCCGGCGATGCCAAAGACCACAATCAGCACCAGGGCAATGACGAAGTAGTACGCCATGGGGTGCGCCCAGCCCGGCGAATACGTGAGATCCTGGCCCACCCACAGCAGCAGGATCGTGGCGATCACCATAAATTGGCCGGCAATGACGAGGAACGTGTGGCCCAGGTCGCGCCGCTTGTCCAGCGCCTCCACCTGGTCGGGTGTCAGGTTGCGCTCCTCGGGGGGAAGAAGAGAATTTGCCATTGCGATCTCCAGGCCGGGCCATGTTTCTGACCTCCGGGTCCGGCTCTCCTACCCTCGATTCAATCACACGCCGCCGACCCCGCGCCAGCCTGCGAGCAGACCGCGCCGCGTGAGTGTGAAGTCCGGGTAGTGGGTCAATTTGGAGAAGCACTCCCTCAGGGGCTAAAGCCCAGATTCATTTAGCGCGATTTATGGTACGACTGAAGTCGTGCCCTTTCAAGGCACACCCAAACTGACCAACTACCGGAATCCGATCTACTGCGGCGGATACCCAACCGACTGCGCGTACAGAACGCTGTGGTCGGCGCCGATCCCGAGCTTCGTGGCCACGTCCTGCGCATGCACGGTGTAGAACCAGGCATTGAGTCCCTCGGATGCCGCAAACAGGTACACATTCTGGCCAATGAACCCGGCATCTACCTGCGCGTAGTCGTCTTTGGCGGGAGCCACGTAAATGACCGTTACTGCCGCGTGGGCCGCTGGCGCCGGGCTGATGGCGCCGCGCACATCGCCGGAAAGCACCGGCCGCAACAGGTTCTGCTCGGCGTCGTAGACATACACACCGTCGGCCAGCACGACCTCGAGCGTGATGTCCTGGGTGTTGCGGGCGGAGGGCGCGGTCCGGCCCAATCCGGGCTTCACATCGCGCGAGCGATTCACACCGAAGGCCGCCCACAGCAGGTTCGAGAGCGTTTGCGACGGCAGCGGCTTGTCCATGAAGGCGCGCGTCGTCTTGCGCGCGCTGAGCGCCTGCATCAGCGGCATGCCGCCGGTGATTTCAGGCTTGGGAAGCTGGATCGGCTTGAGTTCCGCGGCCAGTACCGGCCCCGCGCTGTGATGCGATTGCAGGATGAGCCCTGCGCCCCAAAGCAGGGCGATCAATGCAAACAGGAGAGCCGTCCACCGGGCGGCAGAACGGGCGGAAATGCGCATGGTCTCACCTCGAAGGAGAAGAGCTGAGCACGCCCGCCTCCCGAGGTGTGCGGATCAGGGGGAAGAAGGATGCGATTCGTTCGAGCAGTTTCACAATGTACGCGCTTCTTAGGGCTCCGCGCAAGGTGGCCGGCCGCGGATGGCGCCCGAACGGCATTTGCGCCGGAGCGCGCGAGTCGCGCAGCTGCCCAGGCGCCCAGCCGGCTCAGTCCACAAGGAACGCCAGGGATTGCAGCGTGGTGATTTCGAACGGCTTGCGGCAGCGAATGTTGGCGCACATCAGCTTGTCGTCGCGGCGCACCATATACGATTGCGCCTTGGCAAAGCGGGCCCGGTCGCGCTCGTCGGCTCCGCGCGGCAGTTGCGCGCGCTTCCGCCGCACTACCCAGGTCACTTGGTACTCGGCCGCCTGCCCGCACTTTGGGCACGACAGGCTGTGCGTGCGCTGTTCCACCGTCTCGTTGAAGAATTCCCGCTCTTCCATTCCGTTCTTCCTATGTTGTCCGGTACTCCCGCTCGCTGCCCGGCAGCAGGTCCGCCGGCGTCCGGGGACTCCACAGCGGCACTTTCGCGCCGGCAGAATCTATTCCATACTCATCCTTGCCATGGCGAAACGCAAGCCAACCCGCTTCTCGGCCGCCAAGGCCGTCAAAGCCAACGCCCGCGAGCGCGTTGGCCAACCCAAGCCGTCCCGCGTACTGGCCGACAAGCCGCGCACCGGCCGCCAGGCAAAGCACAAACCCAAACTCGAGCAGTTGATCCGGGAAGAACCATAGCCGGCAATGCTTTTTCGCGCGCGTGAGCCAGGACGATTCGCTCCCGCACGAAGAGGCTAAAGGCTGGAAGTAAGGAGCTTTTTCATGGCTAAAGCAGTCGGCATCGGCGGAGTCTTCCTGAAGGCCCGCGACCCTGAGGCGCTCGCCCGCTGGTATGCAACTCATCTCGGCATCCCCGCCCAGGATGGGGGATCGCTGGCCTTCGACGGCCCGGAATCCGCGGGCATGACGGTCTTCGCCCACTTCCCACTCGACACACGCTACTTCGGCGAGGGGCCGCAACAGGCCATGGTCAACTTCCGCGTCGACAATCTCGATGAGCTGCTGAAACAGTTGGCCGAGGCAGGCGTACGCATCGATCCCAAGCGCGAGGATTACTCCTACGGCCGATTCGCCTGGATTTGGGATCCGGAAGGCAATCGCGTGGAGCTGTGGCAGCCGCTCGGTGATTCTGCAGCTTGAAGGGCCTCGCCTGACCGGCGCTCGCTGTGCCGCCTGCGTTTGATCGCGCCGAGCGAGATTTTCCCCAACCACGGGTCTTCAGGCAGGAATCGTTCATTCTCCTGGCGCTTCCGAAACCCTTCGACAAAACACGCTGTCACTGGGTACCGTGATTCCATCCCGGGCCAACAGAAACAGCAGCGGTGTATCATGGCTGGCCGCAGTCAGACAGGAGCCTGGAATGACCCGTAATTGGAAACTGCTCTTTTTCTTTCTACCGTTATTCGCCATCGCCGCCGTAGCCCAAAATGCCGATATTCCCGACAGCAAGGACCATCCGCTCATCTCCCGCTACCCCGGGTCGGTCATTACGGGCTACCACGTCGGCACCTATGACGAGTTCAATCTGCCGCTCGGCAAAAGCGACGGATCGTCACTGGAGAAGAGCCAGCATCTGGAAGGGAAGGTGACCTGGATTACTTACGATGCTCCATCCGGGCGAACCGTGTTGGAGATCTACCGCAACTACGAGAGCGCGATGACCAAGGCGGGCTTTCAAATTCTCTTTTCGTGCGTGAACAATGACGGTTGCGGAGGTGGCAACCCGCTTCTCTATGCCCCCAATGGAGGAGAAGACTGGAACTGGGGTGCCGGCCAGCGCTACCTCTCGGCGAAGGCCCACAAGACCACGGGGGATGTGTACGTGAGCCTGCACATCGGGCAGTGGAGCGACTTGAGCCGGGGGCCCTCGCTGGTGCTTTACGTCATCGAGTTGCAGCCGATGGAGGGGGACCTGGTGAAAGTGGACGCGGCGTCGCTGGCCGCGGATATTACAAGCCAGGGTCACTCGTCGGTCTACGGGATTTACTTTGACACCGGCAAGGCCGACGTGAAGCCGGAGTCCGACGACACGCTGAAGGAGATCGCGAAGATGCTTCAGCTCCAGCCTGGGTTGAAGCTGCTGCTGGTGGGTCACACGGACAATGTGGGAGCGCTGGCCGCGAATATGGACTTGTCGAAAAGGCGCGCCGACTCGGTGGTCAAGGCCCTCACGACAACCTACGGAGTCTCGCCATCGCGCCTCATCGCTCAGGGAGCAGGGCCGCTTGCGCCCGTGGCCTCCAACAGGACGGAGGATGGCCGCGCCAAGAACCGGCGCGTCGAACTGGTGGAACAGTAGCGGCTATACGCCCACACTGATGCTCGAGCCGGCTCAGTGAGAAGAGGATGAGACGCGGCAACCGCAGCCGGACGAAGCTGGTGGGTACAACGCGCCGCTGCAGCACATGCGCCAGCAATTCCGGGCGGTGTCGAAGGGAGGGGAACGTTCAAACCGGAATCGATCAGTGTTGCACGCTGTACGGGCCGGGAAGCGAAGGCCCGGCCGGTTGTTCGCTCGGCTTGGTTGCCACTGCGGTCCGCTTGGAGTAGATACGGAATTCAACAACTAAATCGAGCATCACCGGAACCGGCTTGCCATCTTTCATGGCCGGCTCAAACGTGGCTTTGTGAATCGAATCGACCGCGCTCTCGTCGAGCCCGAAGCCGATAGGCCGTGCGACGGCGATTTCGCCCGGCTTGCCGTCCGCGCCAATCACAACGTGATAGAGACACATCCCCGCCACGCCATGGTCCTGCGCATATTCATTCGACGGCGGCTCAAATTGCGTCACCAGGCGAGCCTTCTGATCGACCATACTCTGCCGCAGCACCGCGGGATCTTTGGGGCGGTAATCGGTCTTCTCCTCGGCGGCCTCGTAGTAGAGCTTCCAAAAGCCCGGCATTGAGTCCATCATGCGGCTGTCGAAGCCCTGCGCGAAGATGTTGTCGAGGGCCTCTTTCAGCACCTTGGTCGCATGGGCCGGCGAAGTCGTAGTGGTCACACTTTTTTCGTCGGCGGGGCGTTCGGCCGGTGGAGCAGCCGCAATCTCGGCCTGTACCTCGCTCGCATTACTTGCCTCCGGCGGCTGGCTGGGTGCAGCGGCTGGCGCTGCTGCCGGTGCAGTTGCGGGCGGAGTTGCTGCTGTCGGCGCTTTCTGGGCAGTGCTCACTGGCTTGCCCTTCTCCTTTTTCTGTTTCGGCTTCACCACAATCTCGCGGTCGATCGTGATCCTGACCACCTTCTTCTTCGGTGTGATCTTCACCCGGTCCACGGCCTTGGTGGGATCCTCATAAGGCAGCGCGCCCAGAAAGTGCAGCCCGTACCGGTCTCCTTCCAACTCCACCTTGTGCTTGGCCAGGCGCACCTTGTTGATCTGGATTCCGCACAGCGTGTAGGAACCTTGCGAGGAGTGGCCAATCAGCACTCCGTGCTCATTGAAGCTGAGAGTATTGTCCAGGTAGCCGCCGCGCAGGAAAAGCTCCTTGCCCACCAGCAGACTCCTGAGCTCCTCTTCGGTAATGCCGCCGGCTTCAGGAGATTCCGGTGATCCGCTCGCTGCGTCCGCAGGCGCGGGGGCCGGCGCCGGGGGCGGTTGGGGAGCCTGGTCAGCGGGAGGTTGTTGCGCAGCCGGCGCGCTTTCAGCAGGTGTGGCCGGCGGCGCAGGTGCAGGCGCCGGTGGCGGAGCCTGTTCGGCAGAAGGTTGTTGTCCGGCCAGCGGGCTGTCCGGCGAAGGCGCGGGCGCTGCCTGCCGCGCCATCGCGCTTCGCGGGGCAGAGGAGGCCAGAACCAGCACCAAAGCCAGCGCACTGCCGAAGACCGGCACGCAGAGCCGTGCAGTTGACAGGGCTGAAGAGACGCGAGAGCGAGACATGTGCAGAGGCATGGGGGAGGCCTTTGAACGCCACTTTAACAAAATTCACCCGCTGTTCGCCGTGAAATTTCGCCGATGGTAACCAGTTCGCACTCCTCACACGAACCAAACTCTCAGCCGGTTTTATCGCTTCAGACGCCACCTAATCCGCCGGAACAATCCCAGAATACGCCGGACATCCTGCCGGGTAAGGGCCAGCCTGCGCAGCAGAAGATGCAGATCGTGCCGGTTGGCCTTGCGCATCGCGGGCGGAGAATAGTTTGCCGCCAGCATGGTTTCTTCCACCACACCGGCCAGAAGTTCCAGGTCGCAAGCGGAAGCTGGAGCCGCCGCATCACCTGGATCAACGCGCGCGCGACGGCCGCGCCGCGTCGGAGCCTCGGTCGTAGCGCCTCGATCTGCGTCTGGCTTTCGCGATTCACCGAGCCGCGACGCGATCTCATACAAACACACGGCGACGGCCTGGCCCAGGTTCATCGAAGGCTGGCGCGGATCGGTGGGAATCTCCACGAGCAGATGGCAATGCGAGAGGTCTTCACGCGTCAGGCCGCGCTTCTCCGAGCCGAAGACCAGGGCCACTCGGCCGCCGCGCGCGATTTCCTGCCGCACCAGTGACGGTAGCTCTGGGAGCGGAACGACTGGCTGCTCCGGCTTGCGCCGCTCCAGCGACCCGGTGCCCACCACCACTGTGCAATCGGCCACTGCCTCCGCTAGGCTCTCAGCTTCCCGCGCATTCCTGAGCACGTCCGGTGCGCCAACCGCCGACTTTGCTTCGCGCCAATGCTGCTCATAGGGAGCTACAACAGCAAACCGCCGGAAGCCAAAGTTCGCCATGGCCCGCGCCGCCGCTCCTATATTGAGGGGATTCCGTGGAGAGACGAGCACGACTTCGATGCGTTCGCGTTGAGGTTCACTGAGCAAGGAATTCATTGTAGTGTGTAGCCGTTCTAAGTGTTGGCGTGGAAGGCCGCAATGTTCTAGCCTGAAGCGTGCTCCTCACCAACCCAGCCACGGCTGCCTTGAACGAACTCAGCCAGGCGCCCATTGTGCGCTTCTCGGTACTGGCGCTCAGCTCGATCTTTTTTCTGGTCGATCCCTTCGCCGCCATCCCGTCGTTCCTGGCCATCACGCACCGCGCGGATCCAGCGCGGCGCAAACGCATGGCGCGCAAGGGCTCGCTTACCTGCTTCATCGTGCTCACCAGCTTTGCCGTCGCCGGCCAGCTCATCTTCCGCATGTTTGGCATCACGCTGCCGGCGTTCGAGATTGCCGGCGGTCTCATCCTGCTGCTCATCGGCCTCGATATGCTCGAAGCCCGGCGCTCGCCCACGCAGGAAACGCACGGCGACACGGTTGAGGCCGCGGCAAAAGAAGATGCGGGCATCGTGCCCCTGGGCATTCCCATGCTGGCGGGGCCGGGCGCCATCTCTTCGGTCATGGTGCTGGTCGGTCAAGTTCCCACGCTCTGGGGCTGGCAAATGGGCGCCATCCTCGGCTCCATCACCATTACCGCCCTCGTCAGCTATTGGGTCCTGGCCGGCGCGGGAAAAGTCCGCGGCGTCCTTGGCGAAACCGGCATCCGCATCCTGGTTCGCATCATGGGTCTTCTGCTTGTGGCCTTGGCAATGCAGTATTTCGTCAATGGAATCACAGACTTAGGCCTGATTCCCAAGCACGGATAAGGCCCACCCCGAGTGGCGGCCGACCCCGTGATTTCCGCCCCGTTTCCCACAGAGACCGCCACTTTCCGCAGCCGGCCAACCCTTGATCCTAACCTCTTGAAATTGCTATTCTTGACCCTGTTGCAGGCCGGGGAACGGAACACCTTCGCCGCGTTTGCATTGCCGGGTGGCCTGTGCTACTCTGAT
>CAWIJW010000002.1:27500-438777 GCA_963836525.1 uncultured Acidobacteriaceae bacterium | reverse complement strand
GACGATAAAGAAAACCTACATTGTTCGTTGTGCCAACAAAACAAATAACTTATGTAGGATGTGGAGGATGTGAGGATGTGGAGGTTTTTTGCAGTTTTTGGACGTTGCCAGCGTCGACACCCACTCCGCGCTAACAGGATCCTGCCCTTCCGCCGGTCGTTGCACAGGACCCGCCTGCGCACGGGGAACCAGTCGCGACCATCTCGCGCCATAAGTAATTGATTATAAATTAGTTATATTGACAAACGTCAGCCACCACGCGGAGATTTCACCTTAGCCATATTCTCAAGGCAAAACCTCCACGCCAGGCGGCGCTCCGGCCGAATCAAATGCAAGTCTTTAAGAATGTGCGACTTTCATTTTATGATGTACGGACTTTCACCTTATGCCGTCAAACTTTCACGTTATGGGTGCACCCACACCGGTTTCCAACGAAGCTTCGCACCGCTCAACTGCATCCGCTCGTTGACCCGCAGCTCATGCAGCGGTAGCAACTGCCGTTGCGCACCATGATCGCGCCGCACACATTGCAACTCGGCGCGTCACCCATGTCGTACATATCGCGCATGGCGTCAGCCGCATGGTAGAGGCCGCGGTCCTGCAGCCCGGCCCCGTGCGTCTGGTGGCCCACTGGCGGCGCTTGGTGCGGCTGCGATTCGGTGATCCGCCACGGCGTACTACTGCTCGGTTCGGCCTGCGGCTCCGGGGCGATTCCGCCGCCTGAGTACCTACCCGCCGTCGCCACCTGGTTCAGCCGCTTGGCGACCTCCTCGGCCAGGCGCGCAATGTGCTGCTGGGTTGAAACCGGCTCCTCCGCCTCGAGATCGCTCTCGGGCAACAGGCTCGGCGAGGCGGGCAGTTGCGGCGCCTTGGGAGCCAGCCCGGCAAACAGCGTCAGCTGCTCGCCCGAGAGGAACCGCAGATTCAGCCAGCGGAATAAGTAGTCCATCAGGCTCTTCGCGTAGCCGATCTGCTCATTGCCCGTCCAGCCTGAGGGCTCAAACCGCGTGTGCGCGAATTTCTCGCACAGCACCTTCAGGGGCACGCCGTGCTGCAGAGCCAAAGAGACCGAAGTCGCAAACGCGTCCATCAGGCCGGAGACCGTCGAACCCTCCTTGGCCATGCGGATGAAAATCTCGCCCGGCTGCCCGTTGGGATAGAGCCCTACGGTGATGTAGCCCTCGTGCCCGGCAATCGAGAACTTGTGCGTGATTGACGCGCGCTCCTCCTGCAGCCGGTGGCGCACCGCGCGCGGCGGCGCATTTAGGTCCTGCTCATTCTTGGCCGTCTCGCCGCTGGCGTCGAGCGACGGTGTGGCTGTCAACACCGGCACCGCCGCTGCCGTGGCAATCTCCTCCAGCGCCTTCTGGAACGCACGTGCGGCTGCCAGCAACTGCTGCGCGCTCACCTCCACCTTGTCGGTGGCGTGCGCCTCCAGCGTTTTCAAGTCGGCTTCGGCGGCCGGTTGCGACGCGGCCGTGTGTCCCAGCACGCGCCCGCCCACAGCGTCCAGAGCCGAGGGCTCCTTCTTTGGGTCGATGCTGGTGTTCAGCGGCTGCGTGCCCTTCGAGCCGTCGCGGTAAATGGCGATCGCCTTGTTGCCCAGCCGCCAGCTTGCCACGTAGGCCTCCGCCACCTCTTCCACGGTGGCCTCGTGCGGCAGGTTCACCGTCTTCGAAATGGCCCCCGAAAGGAACGGCTGCGCCGCCGCCATCATCTTGATGTGCCCCATGTAGTGGATCGACCGCGTGCCCTTCGCCGGCTTGAAGCTGCAATCGAACACCGCCAGGTGCTCCGGCTTGATCCCCGGTGCGCCCTCTATCGTGCCCGTCGCGTCAATGTAACTCACGATGGCGTTCACGTCGTCCACGCTATAGCCCAGCTTGAACAGCGCCGGGGCCACTGTCTGGTTGACGATCTTGATCATGCCGCCGCCCACCAGCTTCTTGTACTTCACCAGCGCCAGCTCCGGCTCGATGCCCGTCGTGTCGCAGTCCATCATGAAGCCGATGGTTCCCGTCGGCGCCAGCACCGTGGTTTGCGAGTTGCGGTATCCATAGCGCTCGCCGTAGAGCAGCGCCATGTCCCAGCTCTCGCGGCTGGCGTCAACCAGCGCATCGAGCTGCGGCGCCGTGAACGGTTCGCCGCTCTGCCGCGACTTGCCAATGTTGTTCACCTCGGCGCGGTGCATGCGGATCACGTCCAGGAACGGCTCGCGGTTCACGTAGAAGCCGGGGCACGCTCCGCCCTGGTGCTCCACCGATGCCGTCAACGGCGTGGCCGAGCTCAGCGGCGGGCACTGCGCGGCGATAATGGCCGACTGCAGATACGCCTGGCCGGTCATGATCGCGGTCATGCTGGCGGCCAGGTCGCGCCCGGTTTCAGAATCGTAGGGCAGCCCAAACGACATCAGCAGCGCGCCCAGGTTGGCGTAGCCCAGCCCCAGCGGCCGGTAGTCGTGCGAGTTCCGTGCGATGGCCTCGGTCGGGTAGCCCGAGTTGTCCACCAGGATCTCCATCGCCGTAATCATCACCGAGATCGCGTGCCGGTACGCGGGAATGTCGAACGTTCCCGCTGGCGTCACGAACCGCATCAGGTTCAGGCTCGCCAGGTTGCACGCCGAGTTGTCGAGGAACATGTATTCACTGCATGGATTAGAAGCGTTGATCCGAGCAGTGTTCTTCGACGTGTGCCACTTGTTGATCGTGTCATCGAACTGCATGCCCGGATCGCCGCACAGCCATGTTGACTCGGCAATCTTTTGCATGATCTCGCGCGCCTTGTACGTCTTCACCGGCTCGTGGCCCTTCACCGTATACGTCGTGAAGTCGGCATCGGCCTCGTAGGCGCGCATGAACTCGTCACTCACCCGGACGGAATTATTCGCATTCTGGAAGAAGATGGAAGAAAATGCCTCGGAATCCGGCCCGCTTCCGTCATAGCCCGCCTTGATCAGCGTGAAGGCCTTCGCCTCTTCTTTGGCCTTGCACTCGATAAACTCCACAATGTCCGGGTGGTCCACATTCAGGATCACCATCTTGGCCGCGCGCCGCGTCTTGCCGCCGCTCTTGATCACCCCGGCAAACGCGTCAAACCCGCGCATGAAGCTCAGCGGCCCGCTCGCCTGCCCGCCGCCCGAAAGCAGCTCCATCGACCCCCGCAGCGACGACAGGTTCGTCCCCGTCCCCGAGCCCCACTTGAACAGCATCCCTTCCGTCTTCGCCAGCGTCAGGATCGAGTCCAGCGAGTCGTCCACCGCGTTGATGAAGCAGGCCGAGCACTGCGGATTCTTATAACCCGTTGCCGCATACTGCACGCCGCCCGTCACCGGATCCCAGTGCCAGTTCTGTCCGTCAGCCTCCGGCTCCAGCCGGTCGCAGCCCACGTTGAACCATACCGGCGAGTTGAACGCCGCCTTCTGCGTCAGCAGCAGGTGCGCCAGCTCGTCGTGGAAGATCGCCGCATCCACCGGCGTGGCAAAGTATCCGCCGGCCATGCCCCAGTCGCGTACCGTCTCCACCACGCGCGCCACCAATTGGCGCACCCCGGTCTCCCGCTCCGGTGTGCCCATCTGCCCGTGCAGGTACTTCGAGGCCACAATGTTGGTCGCCGTCATCGACCAGTCCACCGGAACCTCCACGTCCTTCTGCTCGAAGATCGTGTTGCCCTTCGTGTCGGTGATCGATGCGGTCCGGCGCTCCCATTGGAGTTCGTCGTATGGGGATGCGCCCTCCGACGAGAAGCGCCGGGAAAAGGTTAGGCCCTGCTGGATATGCGGGGTGGATTGGACGGCAGCGGTCGAAGTCTGAAAGTGAGCCTCGTTCATCGGAATCCTCTCCAAAGGTCGAAAATGTGATAGAAAGCCCTATCTCCGGCACAAATGCCGGAAGGCGAGAAAACCCGCAACATAATGAAAACAAACAGAAGACGGGGTTAAAATTCTGCCTGCTTCTCAGCCATCTGCGGCTTGCCGTCGCTTCCAGCTTTCTCCTCGTCACCGTACCCTGAAGCTGCCCCCGTGGCGCAACAATGCCCACCCACGAGACGCTGGAAGGAGCACCTGAACTCGGGAATTGCTCGATATGCGTCGGTGTTTCTTTACAACCAGTTTACAGCCGCAGATGAAAAAATACCTCTGTCCATGGTGCGTGTCAACACAAAACCACAACATCTAGTATTTTGTTCACATTTCCCGCATCTGCCCTCTAAACACCGCCATCTGCCTGTGGAAAGTTCCAAACAGCCTTGCCCACCGCGGCTCCGGGCGCTCCAAATTGCCCCAAAATCTGGGCAAATCGGCGTCCTGGAAAATCGGCCCCCTGGAAAATCGGCGCTAATCGGCGCCCCGGAAACAGCCACGGCCCCACCCCCAAAAGCCTAGCCCCTCACCGGCCCCGGCACAAGGCGCAGAAACGGTGCACTCCGCCTGCAAGTCTGTTCAAGTTGTGGACATTCGGACGAGGCGCGGGCGCTTTCTCCCCGCGTCACGGCTCAAAGCGTGATTTGGAAGGGGTCATTTGCTGATGGAAGATACGCGAAATCAGGCCCGCCACCGGGTCCGGGCTCTTTACAGGCCCTTGAGCATTGCGGGCAGATTCGAGAGGTCATAGCTTATGCCGAACTGGCCCTTCCAGTCACTTCCTTGCAGTAGATCGGTCTTATTGGACCATTTAAATGCGACAGGAATCGTCAGGCCATTCGACGCGTTGAACGTCAATTTCGCCTGCGCGACACCTAACCGGCCGGCTGTACCTAAAAGCACCTGAGCGTCGCTTGGCAGCGCAATGTTCGTTCCAGGGGCCAGATTGCCTGAGGTGATATTGAGAACGGTCGGGCTATTTTGATATTGGCCATAACCAGCGAAGCTGACGGTGGCGCGCGGTGCCGTCTTCCGTGTCGTCGCGGGGCCTAATGGCTGGTCAAGCTCTCCAGAGAATTGATAGCTCTGCACCCGCCCATAGTTAGCTCCGGTAGGAATGGAAGCAAACCAGCTTCCGGCTGCATTGCCAGTGAACTGAGTTCCACCCTTCCATACATACGCAGCAGAAAGAGTCGCTTCATGGGTGGCCGGCTTATTCGGTGGCGTTGAGTACGTGTATACGAGAGATAGTAGCGGTGTCCCTCGGGCTTTATCGAGGACCGCGTCGTTCACCTCCTTGAGCGAATCCAACGCGGTGTTGATGGATAGTAGATTCGAATCGTAGTTTTGGGGATCGGCAGCCCGCAATGCCGTTACAAAGACCGTACAGTACGCTACGTAATCCGCGACGAATTTCGCGAAATCATTCTGGGTCTCGTCACTCTTGGCGTTTGCCACCCATGCCGCTTGTGCAGCGACCACTGCCGGATTCGCAATCGCTTTCAATCGTGCGGCGGTAATCTTCTGGTCTGCCAGTTCCACCGCGCCAACACCTGTTGCGATCTCCGAGGCATTTTCCTTTAATGCGGCCTGCCACGCGCTCAAAAAGGACTTTGATCGGGGATCGTACTTTCTGTAAAGCGAAAAGCTTGCCGACAATGAGTTGAATGAAACGTTGTTTGATGGAAGAATGACACTCGCGATGGACGGGGTTGAGGAGGTCGCGGAGCCCGAAGTCGCTACTCCCGTATCGCCGCTCTGCGCCACTGTGAAGGTGGCAGTCAGGTTAATATGTTGCAGCACATCAGCGGCGGTCGGTGTTAGATCCGCGAAGGGAATCCCGGAAATGTATCGGCGCAAACCGTCTACATTGGCTTGAGCTGTCAACGTGTTCCCGTTGACTGTGTCAGTGAACGCACCTGATTCTGCCGCCAAAGAGATCAGATCAGTGGTCGTCGGCTTCGTGACTAGACTCGTCGAAGCAGTCGAATTGTCAGTGGCGCCCGCCTGGTTGACATCGGCTTTTGTCGAAAGGGTTTGAGCCGAGCTATTCAGGGCAGCTGCTATCAGCGATTTCCCCCCGGTGCCAGTCAGCGCGCTCTGGATCTTAATCTTAGCGGTCGCACCGTTCTTCAAATCCAATGCGAGCACCCTTGCGATTGCTTCCTTCCGTTGCGCCACAACGAATGGCGTTAGGACGGATGCTGGGTCTAGAAGGCTCTGCTTCAGCCCTGTGGTGGTTGCGTATTTGTTGGTGTAAAACTCCAAGGCAAGATTCGCGCAATCGGCATTCGAAATCGAGGATTTGGAGCAAACATCCTTATCCTGCTGGTCCGGATGCTGTCCCCAGCATTCAACCGATACACTGACTGAAAATAGAAGCGCCAACCAGACGCGTGTTCCTGGTTTCATCGATTCTCTCCGGATATTCTCCCAAGTTCATTCAGAATTGAACCTTAGGCAAGCCCTCGGGCCGGGTCTTTCCGCGATTACGTCCCCTGTATGAGCGGGGCCCATACCTCTTGACGATAGACGACGAATGAATCGAGGTCCGTCACTGTGTTTCCCGATCTCTGCTGGACATACACAGTGTCCGAATCCGGCCCTGGCGAGAAAAGAGTAACGATTAGAGGATTGGTCCCTGCCAGCACGGTGATCTGGAAGGATTTTCCGTCGGTCGGGACATTGACTGGGTTGCCGCTTGCGTCCGTTCCGTAGCTGACGCCGACAATTGTCGTATTCGACGCATCAAGGTTTATGGATTCGACCGCGCCAGTTTTGTCCGCTAAGGTCCAGGAAGTCTGCTGGAGTGGCATTTTCATGCTCCTAGAACATTCTTTGTAGGGCGCAAGAAGCGCCTTGATTCTCACTGACTGCGAGAAACGGGGAATTAGGTGGAAGCCGCGGCCCTCACCAGACAGCAAGCATCAACGGGCCCGATCCATCGGGGAATGGATGCAGCATAGCTCGGAATTTGCTGGATGCAAGAGAGAAACGCGGTCTTGAATAGGAGAGACTACCTTACGAAAGAACACTGTCCCCGAGTAACCCACCGCAGGTTACCCACGCAACCCGCACTTGGATTAGTCGGTCCCCCAGCCAGAGAGCGGGATGAGCCGCTCAGGCTCCCGGCCATCCCCATTCGCTTTATCGGATGGGGACGGCCCAATTTCTGGATGGCCCGCGCAGCCGCCCTGCAAAAACATCGCCGCCATCACAACCGCCACCGTGCGCAGCAGCTCGATGAGCGGGTGCCACCCTACTCTGCAAAGAAAACGCCGCCCATTCCCAGGCGGCGTCCTCTTCAATCTACGACACAGAAATCAGTTGCTTGCCTTGGACTCAATCCTCATTCCATAGAACGATTTCCGCACGAAGAACACCGACACCAGGAAGAATGCGACCGCCAGCGTGTGTGCCAGCAACGGCTTGCCCGAACTGAGCGTCACCGCAAGCTCGACAGCAAGCAATCCGAACAACGTCGTGAACTTGATAACCGGGTTCATTGCCACCGACGAGGTGTCTTTGAACGGATCGCCGACGGTGTCTCCGATCACGGTCGCGTCGTGCAAAGGCGTCCCTTTCTGTTTCAGTACGACCTCTACGATCTTCTTCGCATTGTCCCATGCGGCGCCTGCATTGGCCATGAAGATCGCCTGGTACAGGCCGAAGATCGCAATCGAGAACAGATAGCCGACAAAGAAGAACGGCTCAATGAACGCGAACGCAAGGGTAGCGAAGAAGACGGCGAGAAAGATGTTGAACATTCCCTTCTGCGCGTACTTCGTGCAGATTTCTACCACCTTCTTGCTGTCACTGACCGATGCCTTCTCCGCGCCTTCCAGTTTGATGTTCCTCTTGATGAACTCCACCGCGCGGTACGCGCCGGTGGTCACCGCCTGCGTTGAAGCGCCTGTGAACCAGTAGATCATTGCCCCACCGCTGATCAACCCGAGCATGAATGGCGCGTGCAGCAGAGAGAGGTTCTGTACGTCATGGGTCAGTCCGCCGGTCAGGGCCATGATGATCGAGAAAGTCATCGTGGTTGCGCCCACCACGGCGGTGCCGATCAGCACCGGCTTTGCCGAAGCCTTGAATGTGTTGCCGGCTCCATCATTGGCTTCCAGCAGGTGTTTTGCGCGTTCGAACTTCACGTCGAAGTTGTAGTCCTTCTTCAACTCGGCTTCGATGCCGGGAACATTTTCGATCAGCGACAGCTCGTAAATGGATTGAGCATTGTCGGTAACCGGCCCGTAGGAATCCACGGCAATCGTCACCGGACCCATGCCCAGGAAGCCGAACGCGACCAGGCCAAACGCGAAGACGGCTGGAGCCAGCATCAGGTCCGCCATGGACGGGCCCGTGCTGAAGTAATAGCCCATTGCCATGAGCGCGACCATGCTGAATCCCAGCCAGTAGGCCGAAAAATTGCCGGCCACGAATCCCGACAGGATCCCCAGGGAAGCTCCGCCTTCCTGCGCTGATTTAACGACTTCTTTCACGTGGCTCGAGTTGGTTGAAGTGAAAACCTTGACCAATTCGGGGATGATCGCGCCCGCCAGGGTTCCGCACGAGATGATGGAAGCCAGCTTCCACCAGAGCGTTCCGTCACCGAGAGTGGGGATCATCAGGTACGAGACGATGAAGGTCAGGATGATGGAAACGATTGACGTGATCCATACCAGCGAGGTCAAGTGGCGCCTCAAAGTCCATTTCGTCGGCGTTCGCGTATTTCGCGCGAGCGATTGCGCCATTCAGGAAGTACGCACCCGAGCTGGAAACCAGCATGGCCACGCGCATGACGAAGATCCATACCAGCAGTTGCACCTGCGTCGTGGGACTCTTGACGGCCAGCAAAATGAATGTGATCAGGGCCACGCCGGTCACGCCGTAGGTTTCAAAGCCGTCGGCGCTCGGGCCCACGGAGTCGCCCGCGTTGTCACCCGTACAGTCTGCGATGACTCCCGGGTTGCGCGCATCGTCTTCCTTGATCTTGAAGACGATCTTCATCAGGTCGGAGCCAATGTCGGCGATCTTGGTGAAAATGCCGCCGGCAATACGCAGGGCCGCGGCGCCCAGGCTTTCCCCAATCGCGAAGCCGATGAAGCATGGGCCTGCATATTCGCGAGGGATGAACAAAAGGATGATAAGCATGATGAGCAGCTCGACGGAGATCAGCGCCATGCCGATGCTCATGCCGGCCTTCAGCGGAATCGCAAAGCACGGATACGGTTTGCCGCGCAATCCCGCGAATGCCGTCCGTGAGTTCGCAAATGTGTTTACACGAATTCCGAACCACGCCACCCCGTAGCTGCCCGCGATGCCGACCAGGCTGAACAACAGAATGATCGGCAGCGTAACCGCAACCGATTTTCCCGGCACCGGCGCCAGATAGCCGAAGTACAGCGAGATAATAACCGCGATGAAAACCCAGAGCAGAACAATGAACTTGCCCTGCGTCACCAAGTACGTTTTGCACGTTTCATAGATCAGTTCTGACATTTCGCGCATCGTGCGATGAACCGGCAGCTTCTTCAACTGCATGTAGATCGTCAGGCCGAACAACAGCCCGCCGGCGCAGAAGAGCAATCCAATCATCAGCAGGGCATGTCCGTTCATGCCGAGAAAATTCACGGTCGTCAAATCCGGCAGTGTCAGGTTGGCTTCGCCTCCGCCCGCGTGCTCTGATTGCGCATTTGCGAATGTGGGAACCAGCAGGCCCAAAACCGCCACCGTGACGGCCGCCACGGTCTTGTACTGCCGCCTCAAAAAGGCTTCCGCGCCTTCCTTGATCGCGCCCGAGATCTGCTGCATCGCCGCCGATCCGGTGTCCGAGCCAAGTACCTGTCTTGTGAATATGAATGCGACGATGAGCGAAAGTACGCTCACGCCGATTAAGAAGTACACCCAACTTTCCTGCGCTGTCACAAATCCTCCTGATTCTCAGGTTTTGAAGCCGTATGACGGACGGCCCCGGAACGGACCTCTCACACAACCCCGGGGAAGAGCCACCGGAAGGCTATCATCCGGATACACCCCTGTCGAGTGACTGCTGTCACTTTCATTGAACCGGATCCCGCCTTGAATGCGTTGCCATTTCAGATCGTGCGGCCAGCGGGCGAACGGGAATCGCGCTCCCCTCCCTCGCAAGCCCACAGGCCGATCCCTGCGTCCCTGCGTCCTCACGTCTCCTCACCTTCTCGCTTGCATTAACAGCCATTAAGTTCATGTTTTTGTCACTACCGCCGATGAACCGTGTGTAAGGTTGGTACACCGCCGCCACAGAGGCGAGGCACGTTGACACCCATGCATAGTTCCGCACCAATCCACTCGCAGCCTTCCGTCTCTGGCCTCACGCTGGTGGAGCTCGATCCCGCCCTTGCCGCGCCCGCAGCCGCCATCCAGGTCGTCGGCGTCAGCGCGGCATGGCGCAAACTGCTCATGCAGGCTGATATGGCCGCGCCCCATCTTCAGGTCGCTGCCATTGAGGGCGAGTCCGGCAGTGGCAAGCACACCCTCGCCCGTTACCTCTTCAGCCGCTCGCCGCTCGCCGGCCCCGCCTTTCAGCGCCGCGACGCCCGCGAGTGGCTTGCTACCGACGCCGATGGCTCCACTCTCGCCGGCTTTACCTATCTCGACCGCGTCGACCTCCTCGCCCCTCCCGGACAGGGTCTGCTCCTCGGCGTCCTCAAAACCCTTCAGGACCGTCCGCCGGGCCGCGCCATCGTTCCTCGCCTCCTCGCAAACCCCGCTCCGCCAGATGGCAGGCCAGGGACTTCTCCTCCCCGACCTCGCCTTCCGCCTCACTGCCATCCGCTTCGCCATCCCGCCGCTGCGCCAGCGCCGCGAAGACATCGCCCCGCTGGCCCAGTTCCTCCTCGACCGCATCTGCGCTCGCTACCAGCAGCGCCCCGTTGTCCTGGGACCCGGCACACTCGCCCGCCTCCTGCAGCACCCCTGGCCAGGCAACGTCCGCGAGCTTGCCAGCGTTCTCGAGAATGCTCTCCTCGAAGCCACCAACGGTGTCATCCGCCCCGCTGACCTCGCCCTGCCCGACGGCCCTCTACCGCCCCTCTAACTCGCAATTCGACCCGTCGCTCCTTGCCAATCCCTGGGCCAATCCCGCGGCCAACCCTGCCGCGATGCTTGGCCCGCAATCCGCCGTCCGCGCCGCCGACCTCTCCCTCGACGCCGTCATCCGCCACCATGTCCAGTACGTCCTCGACCTCAACCGCGGCAATAAGCTCCGCACCGCCCGCCAGCTCGCCATCAGCCGCTCCACCCTCTACCGCATCCTCGCCAACGAAAACTTCCTAGCCCGCTGACCGCAGCCGTTTGACTGAGCCGGGCGCGGCAACTCTTCGCCCACGGCCTCCCGTGGGCTGCGCAGGCACTCGGCACCGGCTCGGTGCAACGGTTGCACCCGTGCTTGGAGCGTTCGATGATTAGGTTGGGATTCTTTTTTGAGGCCTGCACCCGGAATCGTTCTGGATGCAGCCATTGGCAACTATTGCTGTAGCACCACCTGGTCGCCTTCTTTCAGCCCGGAGAGAACCTCGGTCACGGAGCCGTTGGAGAGGCCCACCGTTACCGGAACCTTGCGGTACCCGTCCTTCTGATGCTTGTCGGGAACCTGGACGGAAGCGTTCCTCTGGCCGTCGTAGATCACCGCGTTCTCCGGCACCGTCAGCACTCCCTTGTGCTCGTCGAGCAGGATCTCGGCGTTCGCCGTCATGTTGGCTTTCAGCTCCCCGCCCGGGTTGTTGATTGACACGCGGACCTCAAAAGTGGTCACGTTGTCCTTCTCCACCCCCATGGGCGCGATCTTGGTCACTTTGCCGTAAAAAAGCCGGTCCCGGAAGCTTTCCACCTTGATGCGCGCGGGCTGGCCCAGGTAAACGTGTGCGATGTCGGCCTCATCCACCTTGCCCTGCACGTAGACCTCGCTGGTGTCGCCCTCGGTCATGATGAGTGTCGCCGTGGAGCCGAGCACCAGAATCGAGCTGACGGCGTCGCCGATCTCCACGTCGCGCGACAGCATCACGCCGTCCATGGGAGCCACGATGGTCGTATACGAGAGCTGCTCCTCAAGCTGCTTCAGCCCGGCCTCGCTCTGCATCACCTGCGCGCGGGCCTGTTTGAGCTTCGCGGTGTCCACGCCGATCTGCGCCTGTGCCGCGTCGCGCTTGGTCAGCGCGGCAAGATAGTCGCGGTTGGCGTCGTCGAGGATCTGCTTGCTGACGATGCCTTCCTTGTTCATTTCCAGGTTGCGGTCCAGCGTGGCCTTGTACATGGGCAGGTCGGGAGCCGCGGCATTTACTTTGTCCTGCTCGATGTCAGCCTGGTAAGTGGTCACATTGGCTTCGGCGCCGGCCAGTTGTGCCTTCTGCGCATCCACCTGGGCGAGGATCTCCTGCTGATCGAGTTGCGCGAGCTGCTGGCCCTTGTGCACGCGGTCGTTGATGTCCACGTAGAGCTTTTCCACGATGCCGGAAGCCTTGCTTTTGACCTCGACCTTGGTGATGGGCTGGATCTTTCCGGTGGCGACGACGGAGCGGGCGACGTCGCCGCGAGTGACTTTGGCCAGCCTGTTGGGATCGATCGGATCTCCCTTTGCCAGGCGGACGAGGGCAACGCCCGCCCCGGCGACGATGAGAGCGCACACGATGCCCAGGATGATCCAGAGTCGTCTGTTCTTATGCGAATTGGCCACGGGGTCCTCCCCAAATCCCGGCGAGAGCAGGCCTCTTCCGCCGGACGCTGGTAGAAATAAAGGCAATCAACGATTCAGACGGCGACTGAGCACCGTTGTAACCCACATCCGCGCATTACGCAAATTGGCGGGCAGTGGTTCCATCGGGGGCCGGATATCCCACCCCCTCCGAAGCAGACCAAGACGCGACCGGTCAGAGCTCCGGGTGGGCCGCCGGCCTTTACATGGTTCCAGAGGCGCCGCAGCGAGGGTATTTCGCGGAACCGGGCAGCTCGCCGCATCGTATTCTTCATACGACGGGGCACGCCAATCCGGTCTTGGACCGTCTCACTGTTATGCGCACCAGCTTTTCCGACACTCTCGGGCAGGTCTTCCGCGCCATCATGGCCAACAAGCTGCGCAGCTTTCTCACCATGTTTGGGATCGCATGGGGCGTGGGCTCCCTCCTTGTGCTCGTGGGCCTGGGCGAGGGCTTCAGGGAAGGCCAGCACAAGCAACTGTCTCAATTCGGCAACGACGTTGTCATGGTTTTCAACGGTACCATTCCCGCCCTGGCCAACCAGCACACCGGGATGCGCCCTTACCAGCTCACGCTCCGCGACGTGGCGGCTCTGCGCCGCTTGCCTGAGTTGCGCGCGGTCACCGACGAGCTGGCCCGCTCCGATCTTTATGAGGTCAGCCAGTGGAGCAATACCTCCGGCCACGTGACTGGGACGGAGCCGAACTACCCCGTCATCCGTTACATTCCCATGGCCTCAGGCCGCTTTCTCGATGACGAGGACGTTCGCCAAAACCGCCGCGTAGCCGTGCTCGGATGGAAGACTGCCTCGCTGCTCTTTCCCGGACGCCCCCTCCTGGGCGAAACCATCACCCTCAACGGCTCCGCCTTCACCGTGATCGGTCAGGTGGCCAGAATCGGCCGCGGCAACAACACCTACGATGACGAAAAGGTCTACGTCCCCGTGACCACCATGCTGGAGTTGTTTCCCATCAAGGGAGACAACATCCCCCGTGACGCGCTCACCTCGATCCAGTACAGCCCCGCCATCAAGAACGACAATACTGCCGCCGCCATCGCCGTGCACAAGGTGATCGCCGAGCGTCACGGTTTCGATCCTTCGCTCCTCGAAGCCTTCAACGAGTGGGACACGATTCAGGAAGCACATGTCATCGGTATCATCTTCACCGCCATGGACGTCTTCCTGGGCAGCGTGGGAGTTGTCACTCTTGCCCTGGGAGCCGTGGGCATCATCAACATCATGCTGGTTTCGGTCACCGAACGGACCCGCGACATCGGCGTGATGAAAGCAGTGGGCGCCACGCGCCGCACCATCCTCGCGCAGTTTTTCTGGGAGGGCCTCTTGCTCACCGGCATCAGCGGCCTCATCGGCATTGTGGCTTCGGGAGCGTTCATGGCCCTGCTGCAAGCTGTGCTTACCGACAAGATCCCCGGGTTTGATCCGCCGCGGATCGTGCCGTGGTCGGCAGCGGTGGCCCTCGGGTCGCTCACCCTCTGCGGCGTCGCGGCGGGGCTTTACCCCGCCAGCAAGGCCGCGGCTCTTGACCCCATCGAGGCGCTGCGCAAGGAGTAAGAATGGCAGCTTCAGACTCGAGCGTCTTTCATGAATCTGTTTTGCATTGGGGCACGGCTTCACTCGCCGCGGCGAGCAGAAGAACTGCTCAGCAGGAGCACCAAGTGTCAGGGCACGACTTTAGTCGTGCCGAGAAGAGCGGGAATGAAGATAAGGGGTTTTAACCCCTGAGGAATGACAATCGGGACGTGAGCAGTTTCGTTCCGGAGATTCGTTGATTGAATGCGCAGTCCTCAAAGGTTGAACAAGCAGCGGGAAGCTCCATCGAACGACCTCTAGCTAGAAGCTAGAGGCTAGAAGCTAGAGGCTCAATCATGCTGAAAGACATTCTCGCCCAGGCCTGGGAAGCGATGCTCTACAACCGCCGCCGCACCGCCATCACCATGATCGGAATGGCTTGGGGCATTGCCACCGTGGTGCTCCTCCTGGCTTACGGAAACG
The DNA here is from genome assembly GCA_963836525.1 of uncultured Acidobacteriaceae bacterium. Taxonomy (GTDB): domain Bacteria; phylum Acidobacteriota; class Terriglobia; order Terriglobales; family Acidobacteriaceae; genus Telmatobacter. The sequence continues at coordinate 424,172 of CAWIJW010000002.1, read as the reverse complement.
GCTTCTCCACCGCCATCGAAACCATCTTTGCCCAATGGGGCACCAACACCATCGGCTTCTTTCCGGGCCGCACCAGCCAGCAGGCCGGCGGAGACAAAGCCGGTGTCAAGGTCCGTCTCACCCTCGACGACGTCGATCGCGTGAGCGCCGCGCTTCCTGAAATCTCTCACATCTCACCCATGGAGTTTCAGGATGTGACCGTGCAGAACGATCTGCACACCTACACCTGGACCGTGATCGGATCCCGCCCTTCCTACGCCGACATCATCAAGCTCGTTCCCGACCAGGGCCGCTTCTTCAACGGCGCTGAGGATCAGCAGCGCGCCCATGTTTGCGTCCTCGGCTCTGAAGCCAAGACCAAGCTCTTCTCCGGCGGCTGGCCGATCGGCGAATCCATCCGGCTCAACGGCGTCATCTTCACCGTCGTCGGCGCCGTTCAGCCCAAGTTTGAGGAGAACAACGACGATACCAACCGCACCATCTATGTGCCCTTCAACACCATGAGCGACCTCAAAGACACGACCTACATCGATGGTGTCTGGATTGGCTATCACGGCGATTACCAGAAAATCGAAAAGACTATACGCGAGACCCTGGCTGCGGCTCACCACTTCCGCCCCACTGATCACGATGCAGTTCATGTCTTCAATCTCCGCACCCAGCTCCACCAGTTTGAGATTCTTTCCATCGCCCTCCAGGTGCTGCTCTCGCTGGTGGGTGCGCTCACCCTCGGCATTGCCGGCATCGGGCTCATGAATATCATGCTGGTCGCCGTGCAGCAGCGCACGCGCGAGATCGGCGTGGAGAAGGCTCTGGGCGCGCGCAAGCGTCACATCCTGGTGCAGTTCCTGGCTGAGGCCATGGCCATCACCGGCGTGGGCGGCATCGGCGGCGTCGGCCTGGCCTATCTGGTTTCCATCCTCGTGGGCCGCATCACCTTCTACAGCGCCATCGCCAAGAACGCCGAGTCCGCCGACATCCGCCTGATCATCACTCCGAGCTCGATCATCGTGGCCACGGTCATTCTGATCATCACCGGCCTGGTCAGCGGCATGATCCCCGCCATCCGCGCCGCCAACCTCGACCCCATTGAAGCCCTTCGCTACGAATAAAGCATTTTCGGAAACTCAGCGTCCCCGGGCTGCCACCGGCCCAGCTCCCGTAGGGAGTGACAGAGGGTAGCCCAAGGCAACACCGACCCTGAGTTCGCCGCGGCGAACGAAGGGGAAGGGGCAGCCCTGGGAAAGCGGTACAAAAGAACGCGAAAAGCCCCGGAGGGGCGACAGAACTCCTTCTTGAATTGCCCGCCAGACAACGACTGTCATCAGAAAATCGCATTACGTTGCAATTCGCGATCTTCAACAACCAGACCGAACTGCCTCTCGACACTGGAATCCCTCTGAGAAGCAACACTCTGCACCCCTGACCGGTGGACGGATGAATTACGCGCAGAGGTCCTCGCATTCGAACCGATCAGCGCTATACTCTCATCGGCTGCTGACCCAGTCGCTAAGAAAGAGGACTGCCATGGAGCACAAGTGTGGTGCGTGCAACGGTTCAGGGCTTTGTCAGAACCGATTCCATGACACGAGTGGTCCGATCGAGGCATTCAACGCCATGGTTGAGGACGCAATTGGGGACAAGTGTCCCGCATGCGGCCAAGGGGCTGGAGACCCGGGCAACTGCTCGGTGTGCGGTGGCAGCGGATGGCAAGACGACTGATTCACACCGCACGCGAGCGGCCCAGAGGATGGCGGTAGCGAGGTGATCCACTGCGACCCATCACCCTGCCCGCGCTACTCTGGTGAGTCGAGCCGTGCCCCTGCACACCGACCTCAATCACGGCGCCCTCAAAGGACGTTACCAAAGGCGCCTGGCCCTGCAACTTTCGCACGAAAATCTCGTCTATAATGGCGGATCAGACATAATTGAGCGCTTCGTGTCTCTTTTGCTCCCGGCAGTCCTGTGACGGAGCCCGCAAATTTAGGAGACCGGGGCCGAACCCCGGCACAGGTTCCTGCATGACCTGCGTCCTGAAGACAAGTGCAAAGTTGCCTTGGTCTCTCGCAACAGGAGGACTCATGATGCGCAAGGCTTTGCCCTTCCTTTTCCTCCCCGCCTTATTGACTGTGCTGCTGGCAGGATGCGCTTCCAACAACATCGGCACTTGCAATTGCGTGGCCGCCCCCGGGGGAACGGTTTCAATCACCATGACCGACGATCCGCCGCCTGGCGTGTCGGTCCTCTTCTTTCAGGTGAGCCTCACCGCGGCCACGCTGACGCCCACAACCGGCTCGCCGGTCTCGCTCCTCCCTTACAACACGCCCATCCAGATCGATGTCACGCAACTGCAGGCGCTTTCCGCGTTTCTCAGCTCGGCGAATGTGGCTCCGGGAAAGTACACCGGCCTGAACCTGACATTTGCCAACCCCCAACTGGTCATCTATAACCAGTCGAATTCGTCTCTTGGGAGCACGTGCGCGGTGGGTACGATCTGCAAGCTCACGCCCGCGTTCGACAACAACTCCTCCTCGCTCACCTTCACGTCGTCGCCCTTCCCGGTCACGGTCACCGCGAATTCGCCGCTGGGCTTCCTCGTCGATTTCCACCTCAACACTGTGATCCAACCCGATCTCTCGGTGAACCTGAGTGTGGCAAATGGCGTGACCATCGCCGAGCTTCCACCCGCTCCGGTTCCGCCGCATTTCGGTTTCCTCACCGGCACTGTGCAAGGTGTGACCCCCAGTACGGGCCAGTTCACCCTCCAGACGCCGTGGGGCCAGGAGGTCAATGTCAGCACCACCAGCAGCACCACGTTCAACAACTTCCCCGCGAGCGCCTGCACAACGCCCGGTATCGGCTGCCTGGCGCAGGGACAGATTGTGAAGGTGCAGGTTTCGAGCATCGGAACCTATGGCCTGATTACGGCCAGCGAGGTGGACTACGTGCAGGCAGCGGCTACACAGACGGTCGAGGGTACCATTGTTCGCATTCCCCCGCTCCCGCTGCCTTTAGGCGAAACCATCATCCAGCTCATCCTCCACCAGAACCCCACCGCCAACGCCAGCTCGCCCATCGGCGCCATGGCCTGGGTCGCAGTCTGGGCGCCGGGATCGGGTTCAAATCCCGCAACCACCTTCTCCATCGACAACAACAGCTTCACCATCCCTTCAGGCCTCATCTTTGCCGGGGCATCGAATCTGTTCGTCGGGCAAGACGTCAAAGTCACCGTCTCGCCGGGGACGCTGACCACCACCGGCTCGGGGCCAGGTCCGGGCGTTTGGGGGCCTCCGCCCTCGATCTCCTTTACTGCTTCGAGCGTGGAGCTGGAGCCAAGCCAGGTGACGGGAGCGATTACCGGAACCGACTCCAGCACCACGAGCTTTACGCTGGGCGTCGGCGGCAGACCGTTCTTCGCTCCATGGCCCATGCCCACCGCGAGCGCCTTCTCGTTCAATGTACTCACCACAGGTCAAACCACCTACACGGGCTTCAACCCCGACAGCTTTAATGGGCTCGCAAAAGGTGAATTTGTTTCGGTGAACGGTTGGCTTTTCCCGCCCGCACCAAGTGGCGGATCGCCGACCATCGCAGCGCAGTCGGTGTTGATGCGGCCATCCGTTTTCTTCTAGCGGGTGGCTGCGCCATTCCGCATCAATTCGCGCCGCAGGCTGCCTCATGGCAACGCGCAATGAGGTAGCCGTGCGGCGCTGTTCACCAGCGTCTCACCAGAAGCGACACATCGATCCCATGAACTGGGAGATGGAACCGCCTGGCACATGTCTGCCGGGAACCGCTTAAAAGCTATTCGATAACCTGGTTTGTATCGGGGCAGGGCGTGCCACCGGGGTGCCGGGGTACCGGGGCGCCCTCTGGGCCGGGTCGGGCCAGGTTCAGTGCCCAAACTGGCAAAAATCGCGGGCTTTAGCCCCTCAGGAAACCGTCGAAAGGCACGGCATCCGGCTATGAAACAGCCTCTGCCTCAATCGGGCCTGGAAGGGGCCCTGCTGCGCTATCGCGCCGCGGTAACGCCCACAATCCCGCAATTCACCTTGGTCATACCCTGCACGGCCTGTCCGATATCGAGCGGGTCGAAGGTTACCGTCTGTTCGGGCTGAACCGCTGCGCCACTTTGGTCCGTTAGCTGGACGTGCTGTTGCGACAAAACGGCGCCGTTCTGATCGTCCTGGTCGCACTCCAGATCCGACGATTGTATGGCCACGTTCGACCGGTTCTTCCATATCTGGTTGTAGAGCTGGACGTCTCCATTCGTCAGGCGCCACTGCGAAGTGAAGAGTTGCTGCTGGACCAGCGCGGCATTCGGTCCTCCCGGCTGTGCGCCCGGGGGCTGTGGCGCCGTTCCCGGCTGCTGCGTGGGATTCTGTCCTTGCGGCTGGTTTTGCTGATCGTGCGTGCCGATGTAGTAGAGTCCGTACAGAACCCCGACGACGATGATCGCGCCCCAGATCCACCCATGGTGCTTGGGCACCTCCTGCGGCATGGTCACGATGGGGAACTGCCCCGGCGCCGGATAGAACTGTGGATAGGGCGCCACCGGCGGCGTTGCCGCGGGAGCCGCAACTGGAGCAGCCGCCGCGACCGGCGCGCTCGTCGTGGTTCCCGCCGCGCTCAAATCGTGCCCGCAGTTCCTGCAGAAGCGCTCATTGCCTTCCAACTGTGTGCCACATTTTCCGCAGAATGCCATACTTGCCTCTTCTCCTCGCCATGCTCGCGCATGCTGCTCAACCTGCCAGCCCGATCCCCGCCACCCTGCGCGCCAGCCGTTTCCGGCCTGCGCGGCCCGCCGCAGCGCCGAGATGCCTTGATGGGCATGCGGATGCACCTGGGACCCCGGCATGGAATCGACCTGCTGCGGACCGCCCGGGTAGGCCTGGCCCACCTCCGGCGCCATTCCCGGTGGAGGTTGTTGCGGGGTGGCTTCGCTATTGGGCGGGGGTCACGGCCACAATCCCGCAGTTCACCGAGTTCAGGTTCTGCGCAATCGTTCCCATATTAAATGGGTTGTAGGCGCCCGACCCGCCGGCTTGAACGGGCCCATTCAGCGTGGTTCGCATCTGCGCCAGAACCGTTCCATTGGAGGCGTACTGGTCGCACTCCAGGACCGCCGACTGCATGGCGACAGTGGAGCGATTCGTCCATCTCGCATTCGAGATCTGGACATATCCGCCGATGGCATGCCACTGGCCGCCGAACGACTGCAGCTGCACCAGTGCCTCGTTCGGTCCACCCGGTCCCGGATCACCCGGCTGCACGGGTGCTCCTGGCTGGGGCGCGCCTCCGGGCGCGCCGCCCGGCTGTCCGGGATTTCCCGGCTGCGGTGCAGTTCCCGGCTGCGTTGGCGCGGTCCCAGGCTGCGTCTGCTCATTGTGCTTGCCAATGTAGTAAAGCCCGCCCAACACCGCGACGATGACGAGTGCCCACACCCATCCCCCGCGCTTTGCCGGTGCCGCCGGCGGCATGGCCATGATAGGAATCGGCCCCGGCGCCCCATAACCTGGAGGAGGAGGCGCCGCATACCCCGGAGGAGGCGGCGGCGCATACCCTGGAGGAGGAGGCGCCGCATAGCCTTGTGGTGGCGGCGCAACAACCGGAGCCGGCGGAGCTGCTGCCGGCGGCGGTGCAACCGGTGCCGCGGCAACCGGAGCTGCCACCGCCGTCACATCGTTCCCGCACTTCACGCAGAAGCGCTCATTGCCTTCCAACTGCGCGCCACACTTGCTGCAGAATACTGCCATACTTTCTCTCCTCGAGCGTCGTTCCCTGTTCCCTACTCCCTGTTCTTCTCACGCCACCGGCACTGTACCCTGAGGCTGCCTCATGGTCCCCAGCCCCAGGGTCGCCTCCACGTGCGCCAGTGCGCCCTGCAAATGCGTCATCTGCTCTTCCCGCACCTGCTGCAATCCTTGCTGCACCAGCCCGAACAGCACGTACCACGTGATCAGCCCCGTAACAACGGGCAGGATGATAGCCATAATCCCGGGGAGGCTCGGGATAAGGACCCCAGGTCCCAAATCGTATGCATCAGTACCGGAATCGCGAACGCCTTCAGGAAGCGCGTGTCCAGCAGCATCGCCGGGCTCGTCGGTTTGTCACCCTTCACTCGCCAGAACGCACCCGCTGCAATCGCCGTCCACGCCACATGTCCCAGCGGCGATTCAACCCCCCGCAGCACCAGATTTCCAATCATCGACTCGACTGTCGCGGCCAGCGCCTGCGCCGTTGGAAATCCACCGGCCACATTTCCGGCCTGAATAACCGGTGTCAGAGTCGACAGGATGGCGTCGAATCCGTAGCCGCACGTCTCAAAGCACGCAAATCCCGCACCCACCGTCGCGCCAAAAAGGATTCCGTTCAACTCGTATTTGTAGCGCACGCTCCGCACCACAAGCAGCACTGCAAGCAGCTTTCCCGTCTCCTCCACGACACCCGGGATGTTTCCGCAAATCGGAACCATATAGGCCAGCATCGCCGTGCATAATCCGGTAATGCCTCCCATCACGAACAGCTTCCCCACCATCACCAGCGAAACGTTCCGCGGCGTGTTCATCTCGTAGATCAGCACCAGCGTCGCCAGCGGTATCGCAAAGGCTCCCAGAAACAGGATCCCCGGCACCGTTTTCTCGTTCATGGTGAAGTGGAACATCAGCGCCAGCACGATAAACGCAGCCCCCAAAATCCCCAGCAGGCGGAAGAACATCCATGGCTTCGGCCATCCCGTTTCCACCAGTTCGAGCGGCGGCGTGGTCCTCGACGTGCCCACCATGATGTACTCTTCCACTGCATCGGCCCCGCGCCGCTTGAACACCTCCTTGAACATCTCTTTCAGGCTGAACCCCTCCAGCTTGTCCGTTGAGGCCAGCTCCCGAATGCGCGTTCGCATTCCCTCCATGAAACCCGCCTGCACGCGCGGGTGCGCCGCCGCTGCCGGCACGTAATACACCTGCTGCGGCCCTCCCGGGTATGCCTGGTACACCATCGGCACCATCCCTGGCGGTGGTCTTGCGGCGGCATCGCTCCCATCGGCGGCGGCGGCATCACACCCGGCGGGGGTGGTGGCGGAGGCGGCGCTTGCGCCTGCACCGGCACAGTCTGCGCCACCGGGGCCGCTACGCTCGGCGCGCCATTTGCGGCTCCCAGCACCGCTCCACAGTTCTTGCAGAATTTGTGCTCCGGCAGCGACTCGGTGCCACAGCGGGGACAAAACATAGTTATTCTCCTGTCCTTGGGGGTCGGGGGATGCTTAGGAAATTAGCACCTCTGCCGCCGTAAAGTAAAGAAGAGAAACGCGAACGAAGAATCCAGCCCCTTCACGGTACCCGCTTAGCTTGAATTTTTCCGTGAACGGCGCAGACCTGAACGGAAGCAATACAGCCTAATCGAAGCGGGAACAATCTCAAAACTCTTTCTAGGCAGCCCGGGGGTACGGGCCTCAGCCCGTCCATCCGTCGCCTCCCGCAAATCAGGCGTCCGCCCACGGCTCGCAGACCCGCCGGCTCGATGCCTTGCTGCCCTGCTGCCTTCCCGCCCTACTTCACCTTGGTCAAATGCGCCAGCATCCCGTCCGGGGGACCGTTCAGCGATCCGTCATCAGCCACCGTAAATACCGTGGTATCGTCTTCGCACACCAACGTGACCTTGCTGCCGCTTTCGGTGTAGGTGCATGTCGAGGTCAGCGGCCCCAGGCTCGCTAGCGCCTTGCCGCCGGAATCGAACTCGATCTTCACCAAGTCTCCATTGCCCGCGAAGGTGTGGCCCTTCACCTTGCTGCATCCCGCCGCGCCAAGGCACACCAGACCCGCCGCCGCAACCGCCGCCATTCGTTTCACGCTCGCTCTCATCTTCTCCTCCTGCCAGAACTCCACCACTCCGCTAGCCCGGCTAGCTCCGCGAACTCCGCTGGCCCTCGCAGCCCACCATCGATCCCCGCACAGAATAGGGAAACCCGACCGCTTGTCTCGTGCTGCTCTCTCCGATGTCGATGATCGTGATGGGGAAGTGCTGCTCCTCAGACTCTAACCATCCCCAATCCCCGCAGGCAAGTTATTTTTCAAGCTGCCCATTCATGCGCCAGGACCGCACATTCGCCCCTACCCCCAAATGCCCGCCAATCCGGAACGAACCTGCCCGCTGACTCGCTGCCTTGCTGACTCGCTAACCCGCTGCCTTGTTAACCGCCCTCCCAAACCGCCTGGTGCCCCATCCTTCGCTGTCATCCTGAGCGACCGGAGCGCCACGATGGGAGTCGAAAGCCTGCCCTAAGCGAAGATCGCGAAAGCGATCGGTGTCGAACGGGGCCCTGCTTCTTGGAATTCTCGCGAAGGGTGGGATAGCGAACCCCGCCAACCCCGCCAGCCTCGCCAACCCCGCTAACTCCGCTCCCTCCCCGTCCGCCCATCCCGGCTACAATGCATGCAACGGCCGCCGCTCCTCGATCCCCCGGCCGCCTCGCTCCAGGGAGACTTCATGCGCATTCTGGCTCTGGTTGCCGGCATTCTCTGCCTCTGCATCGTGCTCCTCGATGCCTTCCAGACCATCATCCTTCCGCGCCGCGCCACGGGCCGCTTCCGTCTCACGCGCATGTTCTACGTCCTCACCTGGAACCCCTGGGTCTTCTTCGCCCGCCGCCTTCCCAACCCCCGCAAGCGCGAAACCGTTCTCAGCTACTACGGTCCCCTCTCGCTCATCATTCTGCTCGTCGTCTGGGCCGCCGCGATGGTCGTCGGCTTCGCCCTCATCTTCTACGCCGGCGGCAGTCCCTTCAACGACGCCGCGCAGCCCTCCAACTTCCACTCCGACCTCTACGTCAGCGGAACCACCCTCTTCACCCTCGGTCTCGGCGACGTCACGCCGCACAGTCCCTGGGCGCGCGCCCTCATCATTCTCGAGAGCGGCACCGGCCTCGGCTTCCTCGCCGTGGTCATGGGATATTTCCCCGTCCTCTACAGCGCCTTCTCGCGCCGCGAAGTCAGGATCGCGCTCCTCGACGCCCGCGCCGGCTCTCCGCCCACCGCCGCCGAGCTCATGCGCCGCCACTCCTGCGACGCCACCGCGCAGGCCCTCTCCGTTCTCCTCGTCGAGTGGGAGCGCTGGTCCGCCGAGCTCCTCGAGAGCCATATCTCCTATCCGCTGCTCTGCTACTTCCGCTCCCAGCACAGCAGCCAAAGCTGGCTCAGCGCCCTCACCGCCATCCTCGACACCTCATCGCTGCTCATCGCCGGTGTCAGCGGCCTTGAAGCCCGCCAGGCCCAGCTCACCTTCGCCATGGCGCGCCACGCGCTGGTCGACCTCTCGCAGATCTTTTCCCTCCGCCCCGTCGCCAACGCCCCTGACCGCCTCCCGCCCGGCCGCTGCCTCGAGCTCTACGAAATGCTCCTCAAGAGCGGCGTCAGACTCTGCCACGACGAATCCTCCCGCGAGCGCCTCCGCCAGATGCGCGCGCTCTACGAGGGATACGCCGAGGCTCTCAACCGCTATCTCGTCATGCCTCTGCCGCAGTGGTTCTCCGATCAGCCGCGCAAGGACAACTGGCAAACCGTAGCCCGCCTCCGCGCGCAAACCGAAGCCACTGACTCCGCCAGCCCCACCCCCGCCCCGCCCGCCGCCGATCCCACTCTCGCCGCCTCCGCCCTCATCGACCATCCCCACGATTTCTGAAACCCCGCCGGGCAACGCTCCCTCGCCCCCTACTCCCAACTCCCTGCCCCCCTCACCTCGCCGCTCCGGTCCACACGCTCCCCCGTCGGCGCGCTCTTCCACCCATCGCCCATGCACACGTCTGATTTCGATGATCGGTTTTTTGCGAGGGGCCGCAAAACGCGGTAAATCAAGGCAAATGTTCGCATTGATGGTGCGTGAACCCCCTCAAATGTTCGCTCCAGAGGTTCTACTTGAGCCCCAAATGGTACCTCCGGAGGTTGCATTTTTCGGGGACATGTACCTAGAAAAGTTGCGTTTTAGAATATTCGTAACCTAGAAAAGTTAGCTTTTGAGGGTGACACGCACCGAGAAAAGTTGGGAATTGCATTGGAAGTGTGCGTTTCGGCCTGCCGCACGCTCCGTCTTTCTGATCCCTGATCTCTGTTCCCTAGTCCCTGGTCTTTCATGATCGAGTAGGGACTGGAAAACGAGAGACACTGCGGCGTTTAGGAGGAGTATTCCCGAGGATTGCGCGCAACCGGCGCTCAACGAGTGCGTTGGCCTGTTGGCAACAGTTGAGAACAATATTCCCCTATGAAGTCTAACGAATCGCCATCACGCCGCGCTCATCTCAACAACTTTCCCTTCCCGGAGAGCTTTGATGTCGCGCATCGGCGGCTGGCCGAAGAAGCGGCTGTATTCGCGATTGAACTGGCTGACGCTTTCGTACCCGACCGCAAACGCCACGGTCGAAGCATCCAGGCCGTCCACAAGCATTCGCCCTCGCGCCTCCTGCAGCCGCAGCTGCTTCTGATACTGAAGCGGGCTCATGTGGGTCAGCACCCTGAAATGGTGATGAAACGTGGATACGCCCATGCCTGCGATCTGGGCCAGCTCGTCCACGCACACCGGTTTCGCGTAATTGTCCCTGATCCACGAAATCGCTCTCGCCGTGCGATGGCTCTGATCGCCTGAAGTTGCGATCGCCCGAAGGCGGGCGCCCTCGGGTCCGCACAGAAGCCGGTAAACAATCTCCCGCTGAATGAGTCCGCTCAAAAAGGGAATATCCTGTGGATTCCCCAGCAGGTGGACTAGCCGACAGCATGCACTCAGCAGTTCCGCCGTCACCACACCCGTCACCATGGCCGGCGTGTCCGGCGACGACCCACGCACGTGGACCTCTTCCCGGCTGAGCAACTCGCGAACCACCGGCATTTCCAGCCTGAGCGCGAGAGCCAGAAGAGGCTTCGCTTCACTCGCCTCCACCACCTGGCTGACGATCGGCAGATCGATCGAGGTCAACAGGAATCGCGACTCGTCGTAAATAAACGTCGTCTGGCCAAGATCGACGCGCTTGCTGCCTTGAGCAACCACAATCACGCTCGGCGTGTACGTTCCTGAGCAGGGCGCCGTCGGTTCCGTCCTGCGCACCAGCGCCAATCCCGGAACCTCAGTGATCCGCTTCTCTGAGGAGTCAATGAACCAGGCAATTTCCCTTGCCAGACTCGGTTCTTAGATCCTGTATTGACCGCGCTGCCGGAGGAGCGGCGGAATGCTTGCCATTCCTGTTCATTCTGTGTGCCTTCCCATCCTCAGCATAGCTTTTCCCGCTCTCACCGCGCCAGCTCAAAGACCGGCCATCAAGAGAATCAGGCAAAAGATCGGGAGAATCGGGATAACGCCCCGAGTCCGCTTCTCCCTACACTGCATGTGGAGAGAAAACGATGCACACAAGGAAACTGGGAATCTCGGGACTGGAAGTCTCAGCGCTTGGCCTCGGCTGCATGAGCATGAGCTCGGGCTATGGCCCGCCGGCCGACAAAGGCGAGATGATCAGGCTGATTCGTGTCGCCTATGACCGCGGCGTGACCCACTTCGATACGGCCGAAGCCTACGGGCCGTTCGCCAACGAAGAGCTGCTGGGCGAAGCGCTCGAGCCCATCCGCGACAAGGTCGTCATTGCCACCAAGTTCGGCTTCGACATCGATCTTGAGACCGGCAAGCGCAGTGGCGGGACCAATAGCCGGCCCGAGCACATCAAGCAAGTGGCGGACGCCGCCCTGAAGCGTTTGCGGACCGATTCCGTCGATCTCTTCTATCAGCACCGCGTCGATCCTGGCGTGCCCATCGAGGACGTAGCGGGAGCAGTCAGGGAGTTGATTGCCCAAGGTAAGGTCAAGCACTTCGGCATGTCGGAGGCAGGGGTTGAGACCATTCGCCGCGCGCATGCCATCCAGCCCGTCACCGCGGTGCAAAGCGAATACTCGCTCTTCTACCGCGGCCCTGAGGCTGAGCTTCTGCCCACGCTGGAGGAGCTCGGAATCGGCTTCGTGCCCTTCAGCCCGCTCGGCGCCGGCTTCCTCACCGGCAAGATCGACGAGAACACCAAGTTCGATCCCACCGACTTCCGGAACATCGTGCCCCGCTTCTCGCCGGAGGCGCGCAAGGCCAATATGGCTCTGGTCGACCTCGTCAAGGCTGTCGCGGAGCGCAAGGGCGCGACGCCGGCGCAAGTCGCGCTCGCCTGGCTGCTGGCGCAGAAGCCGTGGATCGTGCCCATCCCGGGAACCACCAAGCAACATCGCCTTGAAGAAAACCTCGGCGCGGTGAATGTCGAGCTGACTCAGGACGACGTCAAGCAGATCGGCGATACAGCTTCCACGCTGAAGCTCGAAGGTGCCCGCCTTCCTGAAGCTGCGCTGAAGATGACCGGACGCTGACGCCATCTACCAATGATGGCTTTCGGCAATAAGCAAAATACGAAGGAGAAAAGATGCAAGTGCGGCAATCTCCAAAGAGCAATCAGGAATTCACGGCCCTCACGATCACCAGGGCAAAGTCCACTTGCAGGAAACATCGAAAGTCTCTCATCATGCTCGCGCTGATGGCAGCCTGTTCTTTGTCATTAGCAAGTGCACAGGAGACCAACAACAGCAAGCCTGAACAGGCGACAACGCCCGCGGTCACGACGAGGGTCATTGATCTCTGGCCTGGTGTCGCGCCGGGGTCCGAGCAGTGGAAGCAGCCCGAGGCCACGCTCGGTTCCGGCCCCATGCAGCGGATTGTCAACGTGACCACGCCGACCCTGACCGCTTACTTGCCGGATCCGGCCAAGGCGACAGGCACCGCGGTGATTATCGCCTCCGGCGGAGGCTTTCTTTTCCTTGGCTCAGAAAGGGATGTCGCGGAGTGGCTGGCAGCCCGAGGCATTGCAGCATTCGACCTGAAGTACCGGACGGCTCAGCTCGAAGGTCAGAACGAAGCGCAGTTAAACCAGTCCGGCGGCGCGCGTTTCGGGGCGCAGCTTGCCAATCACGCCTTGATCGCGGAGGACGGCAAGTATGGTATTGCCGATGGCATTCAGGCCATCAAGGTGGTGCGCGAACACGCCGCCGCGTGGGGCGTCTCTCCGGATCGCATCGTCTTCATGGGATTCTCAGCCGGCGGAATGATCACGGAGTATGCGGCCGTTAATCCGGATGTGAGCGCGCGCCCCAACTACGCCGCTCCCATTTACGGCGCTCCTTTCCCTGACGTGCCTCCGATTCCGGAAGGAGGACTGCCGCCCTTCTTCATGGAGATGGCGCAGGACGACAATCTCGCCGGCCCCCAGATCGTCGCCTTCTACGACGCGCTCAAGGCAGCCGGATACAAACCCGAGTTTCACATCTACAACCACGGCGGTCATGGCTGGAGCATGCGCAAGCAAGGCACCACCAGCGATCACTGGCTCGACGAGTTCTACTGGTGGCTTGAAGCGCAAGGGCTAACCAAGCCGAGCAAGTAACCCTCGCCGAAACCTGCTCAATTCGTATCGGCGATATCGATTTGGCAGCACGCACCGAATAACAAGCACCGAAGGAGAAGCCGAAACCATGAGAACAAAACTTCATGTCATCGCTTGCGCGGTGGGCCTTTTATTCATTCTCCAATCCCAGGCGCAAACAGTGGACCCAATTTTCCCGAAAGGTGAACTATCCACCGCTAAGAATCACACGGGAAATATTTGGCTTAACGAGTTGAACGTAGGAGACAGTACGTTCGATCCCAGTATTGCAGTAGCAACCTATGATGCCGGTGCAAAGCTGGATTGGCATATTCATCCAGGTGGTCAAGTTCTACTTATCACCGAAGGCACCGGCTATTACCAGGAAAGGGGAAAGCCGGTACGAATCGTTCACAAGGGAGATGTAATTAAATGCCTTCCGAGCGTAGAACATTGGCACGGCGCAGCACCGGGAAGTACCTTTGCCTATATAGCGGTTACACCGACTCAAAAGGGAAAGACGATTTGGTTAGAGCCTGTCAGCGATAGGGACTATAACAGCGTGAAATAAAGACTCTCCGAGCTAACCGAGGCCGAGTGCCAGGGCTGTCTGCTGCTTTGGGCGAGTTGCCCACATTTCTGCGGAAGATGGATCCGGCGAACGAGAAACAACCTTGGTGAAACCATGAAGGTACGGTGCATAAGCCTTCTGACCGCGATCGTCTTCTTCGCTGTGTGCGATGCACAGCAACTTCCGCAGCAGCCCCACGCGGAGGCTCCTCTCCAGATTCCCAATCCTCATTATGTAACCATCGACGAATCGATCGTCGTTGACGCGCCCGCTTAAGTGATCCGCATCATCGCAGGAGAAATCATGATGAATAGAAAGGGCGGGTGGCCCACCCTTAGCTTTTCATCGCTCTACCACAAATGAGGGTGCCCCATCCTTCCTGGCCGCCGCGGTCCGGTGCGGCGGACGGGAAGGGTGGGAACCACCACCGCAGACAAGCCGCTCTCAAGCCCTCCATCTCGCGCGGTGTAGACCCGTCCCGCCCGAATCCCCGCCATTCCGGAAGGGCCGTTTGACCCGCCCGCCAACACGCCCCAGCCCTACTCCCTAGTCCCTAGGCTGTATCGACATATACGCTCAGCGCCGGCGTCGGATTTCAAAGGGAATCGGGGCGATAGGAGGACAACCGCAGATCCCCGTTCGACTCGTTCGCCGCGGCGAACTCGCTCAGGGCAGGCTTTCGGCTCCCCCCAGCGGCCACGGCCGCTACCCCATGATTGCACGGCAATCATGGGGCCCCGAACGCGCTCCGCTCAGGATGACACCTTAAATTCAATCGCTTAACAGACTGCTATATGTCGATACAGCCTAGTCCCTGCTTTCATGCTCTACACTCAACTCAGGGCCCCGTTCTCCCCGGCTGTCACGCCCTGGACCCCACACGAAGGAACTGGCTCCCTTGAAAAAACTCATCTTCTTCGCCCTGGCTGCCGTTGCAATGTTGCTGTCGTCTCTGCCTGCGCTGCACGCGCAGAAGCAGCCCCTCGCCCCGGCCCAGCCCACCGTTCCCGTTTCGCTCGAAGACCGCCGCAAAGCCCTAAGCGGCCTCTTCCACGACTATTGGGAGGACCGGCTCAAGCACGATCCCGAGTTCGCCTCGGTGATCGGCGACAAGCGTTACAACGACCAGGTCAGCGACTACTCCGTGCGTGCCGTGAACGACGAGCTGGCGCGCGAGCAGGCCTTCCTCATGCGTTTGGCCGTCATCGATCCCACGGGATTCACCGTCCAGGAGAAGACCAGCCAGGACTTGCTGATGCGCCGTTTTGAGATGGATCAGGAGGCTGCGGCGTTCAAGGAGTGGGAGATGCCGGTCAACCAGATGGGCGGCATCTACTCTGCCTATCCGCGCATCGTGGCCGAGCTCAGCTTCACCACCATCAAGGATTACGACGACTGGATCGCGCGCCTGCACGCCCTTCCCAACGCCTTTGTCCAGGTCACCGAAAACATGTCCATCGGCATGGACGACCACCGCGTGCCGCCGAAATATCTGCTCGAAAAGACCCTCGACGAAGTGAAGCAGTTGGCCAACCAGAAGCCCGAAGACTCCCCCCTGGCCCTGCCGCTCAAGAACTTCCCCTCGTCCATTCCGGCAGCCGAGCAGCAGCGCATCCGCACCGAGATGCTCGACGCGATCTCGAAGGAGGTGCTGCCGGCCTACTTGCGCTTTGCGCGCTTCCTTGAGGTCAGCTACATCCCCGCCGGCCGAGCGCAACCAGGCATCTCGGCGCTGCCCGACGGCGCTAAGTACTACCAGTTCCTCATCAAGCGCACCACCACCACCGATCTCACTGCCGCCCAGATTCACCAGATCGGCCTCGACGAGGTGAGCAAGGACGAGGCGGCGATGCTGGCCATCGCGCAGAAGCTCGGCTTTCAGGATCTGGCCAGCTTCCGCGCTAGCCTCAAAACCAATCCGAAGTTGCATCCCGCCTCGGCCGATGACCTCCTCGCGGCCTACAAAGGCTACCTGACGCCAATGCAGGCCAAATTGCCGCAGTTCTTCGGCACCCTGCCCAAGGCAAAGTTTGAGGTCACGGCGGTTCCCGCCTACGCGGAGAAGACCGCGGCGCCGGCCTACTACGAGGCGCCGTCGCCCGACGGCAGCCGTCCCGGCCGCCTGTTCATCAATACCTGGAACGCAACCCAGCGCAACCTCTACGACGCGGAGGCGATCGCCTACCACGAGGGCATTCCCGGCCATCATCTGCAAATCTCCATTGGGGAGGAGCAGGTAGGTGTTCCGGAGTTCCGCAAATACGGCGGCTACACGGCGTTCGTTGAGGGCTGGGGACTCTACGCCGAGCGGCTGGGCAAGGATGCGGGCTTCTACCAGGATCCGTACTCCGATTACGGCCGCCTGGAGGCCGACATCTGGCGCGCCATCCGCCTCGTGGTCGATACCGGCGTCCACTCCCAGGGCTGGTCCCGCGACCAGATGGTCCAGTACTTCCACGACCACTCCAACATTGACGAGCCCAGTATTCAATCCGAGGTCGACCGCTACATTGCCTGGCCCAGCCAGGCGTTGGCCTACAAGATCGGCCAGCTCAAAATACTCGAGCTGCGCGACCGCGCGCAGAAGGCGCTGGGCGACAAATTCGACATTCGCGCCTTCCACGACCAGGTGCTCGACGCTGGCGCCTTGCCACTGGACGTGCTGGAGCAGCGCATCGACGCCTGGATCGCCTCCCAAAAATGACGGCATATATGCGGAGAGATTTCGCCAAAGACTTTTTCGCTGCAAGCATCGCCTTCTTCGGCCGAACAGCCTCCTCGGAATCTCCGCCTATAAGCCGATAATCGTGTCTCATTTGTCGGCATATGGGCCTACATTTTTCGCGAATCACGTTGTTGATGACTCCGAAACGTACGCTTATAAGCCGACAAAAAACAGCGAAACGTCGGCTTATAACCGGAGTAGCCAAACCTCGGCTTATAACCGGAGTATTGACAAGATATGCCCCCCCTATTCGCTCGCTTTTGCACGATTTCCGCGCGAATTAGCGCAATCCACGGCACGCACGACGGGCGTGCTGCCGCGGCGAAACAGCTGCGGCGAGGATCGTCGCGCACATGCGCAGTGAAGAAAAGGAAAGTCCTAGCGTGATATTCTTTCGAGTTCACGTTTACAGCGGCCCGTGCCGCCATCAATTTGTTACGGCCGTTGTGCCTTGCAGCGGATGGAGAAGGTCTATGAAACGTTGTTTGATTCTGGCTTGCATAGTTTTTGGATTTGGTTGCGGCGTGTACGCGCAGAGTGCGGCGCCTGTGGATACGACAGTGTGCGATGTGGTGAAGAAGCCGCAGGCGTTCGACGGCAAGATGGTTCGCATCAAGGGCACAGTGGTGGCCGGATTGGATGAGTTCGTGATCAAGGACTCGCCGGACCCCAATTGCGGGTATCCAGTGAATGCGATCTGGCTTGCCTACCCGCCGGGGTCCAAGGGCAAGGCAGGACCGGCAGCCATGTTGGTGGTGCAGCCAGCCCGGAACTTTAAGGGCGCGTACACGCCGCCCACGCGCGCCACCGTGACGCTCGACAAGAGCAAGGACTTCAAGCAGTTCGATTCGTTGCTGGCGCAGAAGCACGAGAAGGGCGCGGACATGTGCCTGGGATGCACGCGCTATGAGGTGGCGGCTACGCTGGTGGGCCGGCTTGACGCCGTGGCCGACGCGGCACTGAAGTATGACGCCTCGGGTAAGATCGTGGGCTTTGGCGGTTTCGGGAACATGAACGCCTATCCCGCGCGGCTGGTGTTGCAGTCGGTCTCCGACGTCACCCCGAAGGAGATTGATTTCTCGAAGAACGACGAGGAGACCAAAGGCGTACCGCAGGAAGGGGCGGGGGGGCAGGAGATGGACCTGTATGGCGCCATTGCCGCCGCGCAAAAGTCTGCCGATGCACTCGCTGCAGGCCCTCCCAAGGACGCTGCGGTAAAGGCCGCTGCAGTCTACGGCAAACCAGGCGACCATACCGGAGTGTTCGTGAACTACGGTCCGGCGAACGAGGCGCCGCCGAAGGATGAGGAGCTGGGGACCAAGGACTCGCCGGACGGCATACTCTTCAACTGCACCTTCAATTCGGATCGCCTTCAGGGGGCTGCGCTGACAAGGGCCGTCATTCACATGGGCGAGCACATTGCCGAATTGCATAATCTGGCGTCTGCAAACGAGGCAATGCCGGCCTACATCCTCGAATCCGACGCTTGGGTGGTTACGACGATCACGGCGGTGATTAGTAGCCAGAAGTTCCTCACGCTCCCCGGCGGGTACCTAATTTGGGACATCAACTGGCCGACAGCCGATCGCAACGACAAGATGGAAGGTGTGCTCAAGGATTACCTGGCCAACGAAGCGCAGCTGAGCCGCTAACCTGACGCTTACCCAGGCTGGGCGGGAAGGTGCCGGCTGGCGCAGCTGCGAAAGGTTCGTTTAAATAATTGGGCCGCGGCCCTGATGTGACGATCCGCCCTGCCGCGCAGGGATACGTGTGCCCGATGCGAGTATCCTTGGGAGTGTTGGGCCGGGTTGCGCGCCGAGAGCACCGTCGGCGCCAAAATCATCCTGGACGAAGGGAAAAGAAGACATGGCCGAGATCGCCGTCGAGGCACCGCAGACTCCTGCACAGTTGCCCCAGCTCCGCGTTGCGGTGTTGGGCGCCGGCAAGATGGGCGGCATTCTGTTGCAGGCGTTCTTGAAAGAGAACCTGTTTGCCGCTGACCGGATTCATGCCACCGTGAGCCACGCCGAACGAGCGCTGGCGCTGAGCACGCAGTGGGGCGTGGACGTGAGCACCAACAATGTGGAAGCGGCCCGCCAATCGGACCTGATCCTGATCGGCGTAAAGCCGTTCCAGGTTCCGGAGGTGATTGCGGAGATCAAGGCCGCCCTTACACCCAAGAAAACGCTGGTTTCTTTCGCGGCGTCAGTAAAGACGCGCGCGATTGAAGAGGCGGCGGGCATGGAAATCGCCGTGATCCGCGCCATGCCAAACACGCCTTCGGCGCTGGGCGCCGGGGTGGCCGCCCTGTGCCGCGGACGCTTTGTGAACGATGCGCAGATGGAGCTCGCCGTACGCCTGTTTGAGACCGTAGGCCGCACCGTGCTGTTGGACGAGAAACACATGGACGCCGTGACCGGGCTCTCGGGATCCGGACCGGCGTATCTGTACATCATCATCGAGGCGCTGGCCGAGGCCGGCGTGAAGGTGGGCTTGCCCCGCGACATCGCCACGCAACTAGCCGCGCAAACGGCCTTCGGGGCTGCGAAGATGGTGTTGGAGACCGGCTACCATCCGGCACTGCTCAAAGACGCCGTGACCACGCCCGCGGGATGCACGATCGACGGCATCCTGGAACTGGAGGAGGGCGGATTGCGCGTGACGTTGATCAAGGCGGTGATGCGGGCGACGGAACGAGCGCGGGAGTTAGCGGCCGGATGATTCCGCGCTGACTCTGTTTCTCTCACGGCGAACGATCTTGCCCATGCGACGCCCAACGTGGCTCCCCTCTTACCTGCCGGAACTTGACGGGCTGCGCGGCCTGGCGATTCTGGCGGTCGTCGTCTATCACTGCCATCCGCGCCTGGAGGGCACGTGGATCTACTACGCCAGCCTTTGGGGTTGGGCGGGAGTGATTCTGTTTTTTGTTCTCAGCGGGTTCTTGATCACCTGCATTCTGCTGGGGACGCGGGACAAGCCAAGGTACCTCCATAACTTTCATGCGCGCAGGGTGCTGCGCGTGTGGCCTGTTTACGTGCTGGTGCTGGTGGTGGTTTACCTGAACGCGCCGTGGTTCGTGGGCCGAAGCGTGTGGCACGCGATCAGAACTGCGCCGTGGCTGGCTTATATCTTCTGCGTGCAGAATCTGTTTCCTCTAACTTTGCCCCCGGCGCTCGGGCCCACGTGGGCACTGGCCATCGAGGAGCAGTACTACTTTGTGTGGGCGCCGGTGGTGCGCGTGTTGCGGAGACCCTGGATGCTGGCCGCGGTGCTGGTGGCTGCGCTGGTTGCATCGCCACTTCTACGGCACGCGAATCTGCACTGGATGACGCCGACGAACACGCTGATTCATCTGGATGGGATCGCGCTGGGCAGCCTGACGGCGCTGGGGTTCTACACGCTCAAGCTCAGCCGGCGCGCATGGCTGGGCACCGGTCTAGCAGCGTTCGTGGTGGGCATCGCGGCAGCGGCCACGGTGGCGGGCGGGACGGCGTTTCTGGATTCCGCGCTGGCCGTGGGTTTTGCCGGAGCGATGCTTGCGGCCATTGGATCCACCGGTGCACGCAACCCGCTCTCTGCGGTACTGCGCCGAGGGCCGCTGGCCTTCTACGGGCGCATCAGCTACGGCCTCTACATGACGCACATTTCCGTCTTCATCTTTTTCGGATGGATCGACGCACGCATGAATGCCTACGGCATCGCGGGGAATCTGGCGGTTGTCGCGTTTCGGCTAGCAGCCACTACTGTGGTGGCCACGGCGCTGTGGTATGGCTTTGAGTCGCAGATTCTCAAGTTGAAGCGTTTCTTTTAGGATGGCGACTGCTGCTTTGCGGTTCGGTTCATCCAAGGCAAACAGGCCGCCCGCCCGATTGAGGAACAGGGGCCCTCCCACCCTCAGTGTGTGACATGAGTCACCCATCGGCTTCCGGAGCGGCTGTTACGCTTGATTC
The DNA here is from genome assembly GCA_963836525.1 of uncultured Acidobacteriaceae bacterium. GTDB lineage: Bacteria > Acidobacteriota > Terriglobia > Terriglobales > Acidobacteriaceae > Telmatobacter. The sequence goes on along the minus strand of CAWIJW010000002.1, from coordinate 403,503 downwards.
AAAGCGTATTTCCAGGCTCGTGGAGATTCAAGCATCGTGCCACGCGGCTGGGAACAGCGGCGATTTGGCGGAGATCAAGGATTGACACCGGCCGCAGAGTTGATGGCTTCATTGCTTACTCGCTGACTTGCTGATTCGCTCAGCTGACATTTTGAAAGGTCCTTATCCATGTCTTCATTGCCGGTTTTGGTTTTGAACAGCGGTTCTTCTTCGATCAAGTTTTCGTTGTACGAAGCCGGCAACGGCGAACGGACGCGCCTCTTTGAGGGCGCGGTCGACGGCATCGGCACCGATCTGGGTAAGTTCTGGATCAAAGATCCGATCGGCAAAAAGCTGGTGGATCAGACGCCGGCTGTACCCAGCCGCTCCGTCGCCTTCAAGCTGGTGGCGGACGCGTTGCACTCCGGTGAGTTCCCAGCCCCAGCGGCCATCGGCCATCGCACGGTCTGCGGAGGGCCGACGGTTCGCGAAAACCAGCGCATTACGCCGGAGCTGATCGATGAGATCGAGAGCTACGAGGCACTTGCCCCGCTGCATACGCCCATCGCCGTTTACATTATGCGCGAGGCGCTGCGGCTGTTTCCGGGCATTCCGAACTTTGCCGTTCTCGACACATACTTCCACCGCACTCTACCCGAAGTCGCCACGCACATGCCTATCCCCGCCGAGTACGTCGCGATGGGCGTGCGGCGCTACGGCTATCACGGCATCTCGTACGAGTCGATTGTGTATCAATTGCAGCCAAATGTGCCGGAGAAGCTGATTGTGGCGCACATGGGCAACGGCGCGTCGATATCCGCCATCCGCAACGGCAAGTGCATTGACACTTCAATGGCTCTTACGCCGACGAGCGGGTTGATCAGCGGCTCGCGGACCGGCGACATCGATCCCGGAATCGTCATCTTCATCCTGAAGAAGCTAGCTGAAACAACGCCAAACGCCGCCGAGGCCGCCGAGAAACTGGAGACCGTGGTCAGCAAGAAGTCCGGCTTGCTTGGCTTAAGCGAGCTCTCGAACGATATGCGGGAACTGCGCGAAGCGATTACGGCAGGCAATGCCAAGGCGCGGTTGGCGGTGGACAAATTCTGCTGGACGATCGCACGGTGGATCGGAAGCTTTGTGGCGGAGCTGAACGGTCTCGACATGCTGGTCTTCACAGGCGGTATCGGCGAGAACGACATCGCCTCGCGCGCAGAGATTTGCGCGGGGTTGGGCGCGCTGGGGATTGTGCTCGACGAAAGACGGAACAATGTCCGGGGTGCAGCGGTGATCTCCGCGGAGAATTCGCCAGTGACCGTGCGCGTGATTCCGCCGCTCGAAGACCTGATTATCGTGAACCACGTAGTGCGGCTCCTCGGCGAGTGAAGCACGGGGGAATCGCTCGTACAGGCGTGCTCTCTGCAGCGCCCAGGTAGTGTGCCGATCACCGCGAAGCGTGATTATTCTACACTGGTGAGTTCGCCGCGGAGTGATCCCCTATGTCTGCGACCGCCGTTCCCGTCGAAGCCAATCGACTTCCTTCGCTGGCTCTGCGGCAGTTTGCCTGGGCAGTGTTGGTTTATTTCATTGCCGTGATTTTGTGGGGTGCGCTGGTGCGCGCCACCGGCTCCGGAGCCGGATGCGGCGATCACTGGCCGCTGTGCAACGGGACGGTGATCCAGCATTCGCCGCGCGCCGACACGATGATCGAGTTCACGCATCGGGTCACCAGCGGGCTCTCGCTCTTCTCGGTTGTGGCACTGCTTTGGTGGACGTTTGCGCGCACGGTGCGCGGCCACCTGGCGCGTGCAGCGGCGGTCGCTGCTGTTGTGTTCACGGTGATCGAGGCGGCGCTTGGGGCCCTTTTGGTGAAGCTCGGGCTCACCGCGCAAAGCCACTCGCCTCTGCGCGCGCCGTACCTGACGCTTCACCTGACCAACACGATGCTACTGCTCGCCGCACTTACCCTGACGGCGCACCTGTTGAGCCGGCGCAGCGGCTTTTTGCGCGGTAGGATTCGCCTCGTCGCGCCCTTCGGTGTGATCGTATCTGTTGTCATCGTGCTGATCGTCGGTGTCACCGGATCACTGGCCGCGCTGGGTGACACACTCTTTCCCGTGAGTTCGCTGGGGGCGGCCTTCGCCCAAGACTTCTCCACGACCAGCGGCTGGCTGGTGCGCTGGCGCTGGACGCATCCCGCCGTGGCGTTTGCAGCCGGCGTTTTCGTTATCTGGCTCGTAGTACGCGCAGCGCAGCGTCGCACGCACTGGGACAGCCGCGGCCTCTCCACGCTGGTTCTGTTTCTTCTCGCCGGCCAGTATGTGCTCGGTGTTCTGGATGTGGTGTTTCTGGCTCCGGTTTGGCTGCAGATCGCACACCTGCTCGGCGCCGACTTGTTGTGGGCGGCGCTAGTCGTGCTGGCGGCGCGGCTGACGCTGGAGCCGGTGGAGGGGGAAGAGCGGAGGTAGAGGGTCAGCAGGTTAGCGGAGTCAGCGCTTTAGCGGTGTTAGCGAAGTAGGCGAAAAGGCCCTTGTCAGGGCCTTTTCTATTTGCAGGTTAGCGATTCTGTATGCTGTTCCCTGCTCCTTTAATGCAGCGCAAGTTCGGCCGCAGAGACGCCCTTCGGCTGGTCTACGTGGATGAACAACGTGAGGACCGCCGCGCAGTAATAAAGCACTCCGTAGACGACGACCACGCCCGCAATTCCCCAGAACGGCAGAATGAGCGCGGCCAAAACAGGGCCGCCGAAGTTGGCCAGGCCCCCGCCGAGGTTGTGCACGGAGACCGCCGCTCCCTTGTGCTCCGGCTCCATCATGGGAAAGATGGCGCCCATGGGCACAAACGACGTCACGGTGAACGCGAACAGCAGAGCGGCCACGGTTGCGGCGAGCATGTTGTGCGGGAAGTGGAGAGGGATCCAGTAGAAGAGCAGCGATGCCGTTCCGCAGCCGCAAAAGCCCACCCAGCGCATCTGCCGCATCCATCCGATGCGGTCGCCGATGAGGCCCCAGCAGACATTCGTCACCGGCTGAACCAGAAAGAAGGCGCCCCAGATGCGCGCCCACTCCGGCACGCTGAAGCCGATGCGCGCCGAGGTGTAGAACAGTGGCATGATGACTGGAAATCCAAACAACGACAGGTTGCAGATGATGCGGGTGATGAGGGCCAGGGCAATGTTGCGGTTGTGAAAGATGAGTGTGACGCACTTGCCAATCTCCGCCAGCTTGCTGGCTGCGGGCTGGGCGCGCTCGACGATTGCCTGCGGCGGAGCGTCACCGCGCGTGAAGAAAAAGATAAGCAGCCCGCCGGCCAGTACCCACGCCATCGACATCCACAGCGTTCCCATGTAACCGATCGATTGGATGGTAAAGCTGGGCAGGTAGGAACCGACGATGCCATAGCCAATGGTGAACATGCTCCATGTCCAGCCGATGGCGGAGGCCAGCTCGTGCGGTGGGCTCTTCTCGACCACCCAGACGAAGAAGCCGTAGAAGAACAGGGGATAGGCAAAGCCGCGGATGCCGTAGAAGAGGAGCATCAGGGGCAGGTTGGGATGCGCGAGGCCGAAGAGGAGAAACAGCACATGGAAAACCAGCCACCAGGCCACGCCGATGAGCATGATGCGGCGCGGCGAGAAGACATCAGCCAGCACACCCGAGAGCCAACTTGAGAGCGCGGCCGTGGCGCCATAGACGGCAAAGACCAGTGCGGCATCGCCGGCGCTGAAACCCAAATTGACGATGTACTTGGAAAGGAACGCCTGTTCGATGCCATCGCCAGTCATGCAGAAGACGATGGCGATGAAGCCGCCCAGCAGCGCGAGAGGCATGCCTAAAAGAGACCGGTCCTGCCCAAAGCGACCGTGCTTTGCGCCTGCGCCCGCGGAGTCATCGCGGCAGGAAGCGCTCACGAGGCAGATTCCTCAACCACAATCTGCAGCTTGATGTCGGCGGGCCTGGCTTCGGCGGCGCGCTCAAAGGCGGCGATGCTTTCGTCAAACGAGAAATTGGCCGAGATGAGCGGCTTGAGATCGACCTTTCCTGAAGCCAGCAGAGCTACTGCTTTGGGATACACGTTTGCGTAACGAAAGATGGTTTCGATGCGCGCCTCCTTAGCCTGCGCGGCCACCACATCAAACGCAACCGCGCCCGGCGGCATGCCCACCAGCACCAGCGTCCCGGCGGGCGCCAGTAGATCGAAGATTCCCTCGAAGGCCTTCATGCTGCCGCTGGCCTCGAAGACAACGTCGGCGCCCCATCCGCCCGTAAGCTGGGCGACGCGCTCAGCCAGCGATCCGCTGCGGATGTCGAAGGGAACAATGCCCGTATACTGGCCTGCGATCGCAAGCTTCTCCGCGGACAGATCGGAGACGATCACCTGGCCCGCGCCGGCGGCGAGCGCCGAGAGCGCCACCATGATGCCGATCGGCCCTGCGCCAATGACGACGGCAGTTGCGCCCGGCTTGATCTGGGCCTTGGTGGCCGCGTGCATGCCCACGGCAAACGGCTCGACCATGGCGCCCTCGGCGAGCGAAACGTGATCGGGCAGCTTGAAGGTGAAGGCCGCCGGATGCACAACCTCGCCGGTGAGGCAGCCATGAATGGGCGGCGTGGCCCAGAAGCGCACCGCGGGGTCAAGATTGTAGTGGCCTTCGCGGCTGGCACGCGAAGTCATGTCAGGAATACCGGGCTCCATGCAAACGCGGTCGCCGGGCTTGAGGTCGCGCACCTCGTCGCCGACCGCAACTACCACGCCGGCTGCCTCGTGGCCCAGCACCATGGGCGCGCTGACCACAAAGGGGCCGATGCGGCCGTGTTTGTAATAATGCACATCGCTGCCGCAGATGCCTACGCGTCCGACACGGATGCGCACATCGCAAGGTCCCATGTCGAGCGGAAGCGCGATCTCGCGCAACGAGAGGCGGAGCTTCTCTTCCAATACGAGGGCTTTCATAACGTACCCATTATCAACTCGGGCGCTGACGAATGCTGCCAGCGCCCTAGTGGGTTTCCGCTTCCCTCTCAGTCAGCGACGGTCAGTCCTCGAGCACTGGATGATAGTGGCTCTCCCAGCCGAGGTAGCGCGCAGCCTCGTGCACGGACTTCGACACATCGCTGAAGTTCGCGGCCACGTGGTGCTCGAAGCCTTCGCGGCAGATGTACTTGAGCAGTTTCTGCAGTTGCGGAATCTCGGCCACGCCGGCCCCGCCGAAGGTTTCCAGTGGATCGTCGGTGAAACGGCCCGGGCCGGTGTATCCCCGGATGACGCCGCGCCGGTCGTCGGTGGAGTACCGCGCAAAGCTCATGGCGCCGGGCTTGATGACGCCCTCGCATGTGCCGAATGTGTTCTCCTTGCCCACCGTCCCGGCGATGATCTGCTGGAAGTCCATCTTAACTTCTTTGAAGAAGTGTTTGGGCAGGTTGGAGCAGTGGAAGCAGACGCACTTGTTGGGATCGGCGCCGTAGTTGTTGTTCCAGTCGAGCAGCGCCGAGGGGGTGCCCGAGGCCAGCGCCATCATATACATGCTGAGCGTACCGGGCACGTCGACTTCACACGCCGAGGGGATGAGCTCGTTCGACATCATGCTCATGATGGTGCACGGCACAACGCCGAAGAATTCTTCCATCGAGGTCCAGCACTGGACCGCACTGATGGTGCAGTTGGTCTGCTTCATCCAGCCATCGACAACCGCTCCCAGCTTGGCCATCTTGAGCAGCGCGGCTTCGGGAACTCCGGAGGTAGAGACGTATTTCTTGATTGCCGCGAGCTTGGCCTGAGCCGCGTCGTCGGAGTCCTTCATGCGGTTGATGCGGCCGAAGATCTCCGAAAGATCGATGGGCTCGACGGAGATGCCGGATGTTTCGAGGATGCGCTCGGAATAGCGCACGGTGTTGAAGGCCGCGGGGCGCGCGCCGATGGCGCCGATTTTCAGGTTCTTGAGACCCTTCACGATGCGGCAGACCTGCGAGAACCACTCGAGATCGGCCTTGAATTCCGCCGAATTCAGCGTCTCAGTGTGCAACGTGGTGAGTGAATAGTCGATGCCGTACTGCATCATGTTGTTGCACGCGCTCATCTTGCCGCAGAAGCTGTCGCGCCGCACGGCGATGGTCATGTTGTCGGAGCGGTCGGGCGTGGCCTGCACCAGCACCGGAACCTTGAGGCCGGAGAGACGAATGGCATCGACGATGCCGCGCTCCTCGCCAAAGTTGGGCAGCGTCACGATGATGCCGTCAATCTCCTCGGCGTGTTTCTTGAAGAGCGCGGCGCATCGCTGCGACTCGGCGTAGGTTTCCACCGCGCCGTACTTCGACTCTTCCGGACTAAGCACGATGGGCCGTGCACCCGCGGCTTCCAGAACGGCGATGATCTCTTCCCGGCCGGTCTTGGCCAGGTGATCCGGGAAAAAGCCGCGATTGCCCACCACGATTCCAAACGTCATTTTGCGTTGCGCTGCCATACTCTTGCTCCTTTAATCGTTGTTCGTGCAAAAAACTCGTTGCCGCGCAGGACCCTTACTTGCTCGCACGGCCGGGACGAAACTTAACGGCGTAAAACACGCCCAGGGCGGCGAGAAGTATGCCCCACCAAACCGGGGTATGCAAATTGGTAAGCTGCACGCCAGCGGCATAGTTTCCCGTCGTCCATTCAAAGACACCGTAACCCAGGATCATGGCGCCGTAGATCACCAGCAACATGCCAATGAAAAACCAAATCGGAATTCCGGAACCATGCATACGTCTCAATTCCTTCCCTTTGCGCTTCGACGCAATTCTTCCGGGCTACGACGAACACCTGCGAGCTACCAGAACATAATGTTGAGCGCGGCAAAAATGATGACCACCACGCTCGCCCACATCCACTCCTGCTTGTAAAAAGGCACTGGTTCTTCCCTGGGCAGCGTGGTTGCGCCGTAGACGAGGCCGTTCAATTCCGCCACCGGCCGCGGCTTGGTGAACAGGCTCACAACGATGACAACGAATGCAGTGAACAGAAACGCCCATAATGCGCGGAATACGTTCTCAGCCATTGGCTTGGCGGCGGGCGAAAGCGCCACGGTGGCGAGGGCCGCGGGACTGAGCTTGACCCACATAAACAGGCTGGCCGAGAAGACGATTCCCAACAGCAGTCCCAGGAACCCGGCCAGACGCGTGGCGCGCTTCCAGAACATGCCAAAGAGAATGGCAGCCAGGAGCGGCGCGACAAAGATGCTGAAGAGCGCCTGGACATAATCCATGATGCCGTGGAACTGCTGCACCAGATACGCCGCGCCGATCGAGACGAGCACGCCGATCATGATCGAGAGCCGTCCGACGAGGACATAGTGGCTGTCGGAGCCGGTTTTGTGAATGAGCGGTTTATAGATGTCGTAGGTCCAGACGGTGGAGAAGGCGCTGACGTTGCCGGCCATGCCGCTCATGAAGCCGGCGATGAGCGCGGTGATGCCGAGGCCGAGAAGGCCGGGCCCCATGTAACGGACCATCATCAGCGGCAGCGCCTGGTTGTAGGTGTGCAGATCCGCATCGGGAGCGCCGCTCATGACTTTCTGCTGGTAAGCGGCGGGGAGTGGGGTCTTGGCCAGGGCCGCCGAGCATGCAGCAGAATCCTGAAGCCCGCCGCCGGAAGCCCGTGAGCAGGCAGCGACGACATCTTCGCCGACAAGCTGGCGGCGGCTGCCGTCGGGATTCTGCAAGAGCACCAGGCCGAGCAGGCCGGGCAGGATGACGATGAACGGCACGGCCATCTTGAAGAACGAGCCGATGATGGGCGCCATGCGCGCGGCGCGCAGGTTGTGCGCGACCAGCACGCGCTGGACGACGAGGAAGTCGGTAGTCCAGTAGCCGAAGCTGATGACGAAGCCGAGGCCGAAGACGATGCCGGTCCAGTGGACGCCCATGGGGTTGGCGGCAAAGCTGCCGGTGTCGCGCCAGAGGTGGAAGTAGCTTGTCGGATCGGCAAAACTGGTCTGCAGGTTGGCGGTCATTTTGGCTTTCAGGCCGGCGAAGCCGCCAGCCTGGACGAGGCCGAGGATGGGCACCAGCAGCGCGCCACCCCAGATGAGCACGAATTGCAGCACTTCATTAAAGATGGCCGAGCGCAGGCCCCCCAGGCCGACGTAGAGAGCGACGGCAAAAGAGCTGACGATGATGGAGAAGTTCAGATCCCATCCCAGCACCACCTTCATGACGACGGCCATGGCGAACATGTTCACGCCGCTCATCAGGATCATCTCCATGGCGAAGGCGATGGCGGCCACGCTGCGGGCGTGCTCTCCGTAGCGCAGGTTCAGGTAGCCGGGCACCGAATGCGTCTTCGAGACGTAGTAGAAGGGCATCATCATCAAGCCGAGGAAGAGCATGGCGGGGATGGCGCCGATCCAGTACCAGTGCGTGGCCAGAATGCCGTATTGGTAGGCCGAGCCGGCCCAGCCCATCGAGCTCCAACGAGCCGAGGTTGGCGCTAACGAAGCTCAGCCCGGCGATCCACGCGGTCATCTCGCGGCCAGCCATGAAGAACTCTTCGCCGGTGTTGGCGCGGCCTTTGAGGTAGAAGCCAATCCAAAGCACCATGCCGAAGTAGAGGGCGATGACAACGATGTCGAGCGTGCGCAGGTGCGCCAGTGGCTCCGCGCTGAAGGCGAGCAGGGCCAGCAGAGAGCCGAAAAAACCGGGGGCGATGGAGGCCGGGACCAACCCGAACATTGGCATCACCTAAAAAGTCGAGAATGTGTCCACAAAAAGCTGTTAATAGTTCGCCCTTAAGTAAATTGCTTTACTCGAACACTTGTCAAGTGATGAGCAACCTCACGAGGAGGGTCTCAGGTCCTGCTCGCTTCAACGCGGAGGACGTGAGCGTGGGGAAGCTCTGGCTGCGTTAGCCAAGCAAGCGCTTCCCAGAATGGAGTGTAATACGCAGCGCGCAACTCTCTGAGAATGCAGGGCACAACAGTGTGATGCCAGAAAATGCGTGCTGCCTGCGGCCAGGTTCGAGACACGGAATGAAGGCCCTCAGTGGCCCACCACCAGGACCTGAAAGCTGCCCGGAATGGGATCGAAGCGGAGCGTTCCGATGCCGCACATCCTGGAAAGGTCAACGCCCTGAAGGTCTGTGACGAGGTAGACCTCGCCGGTTGCGGAGTCGACGGCAAGCGTCCAGGCCGGCTCCAATGTGGGCAGATTCTGAATGAACGCGTAGTTTTCGAACAGCGCTCGCACTAGTCGTTGCCGACCGCGACTTCGTGCAGCCAGCCAGGAGCTTTGAGCAGCTCGCGGGGGCGCGGGCCGTCGGCGGCGCCGACCAGGCCGTCGCGCTCCATGAGATCGATGAGATGCGCGGCGCGGCCGTAACCGATGCGCAGCCGCCGTTGCAGGAGCGACGTGGAGGCTTTGCCGAACTCGAAGACCAGCCGGACTGCATCGTCGAACATGGGATCGTCTTCGTTGGCCTCGTCGCTTTCTCCTTCCATGGCGGCGCGCTCGTCCTTAGGCGAGTCAAGGAAGCCTTCGACATACTCGGCTGTGCCTTGCGATTTCCAGAAATCGACCACGGCTGCTGTCTCCTTCTCGCTCACGTAGGGAGCGTGCAGGCGCATCAGGCGGCTGGTCCCGGGCGGCAGAAAGAGCAGGTCGCCGCGGCCCAACAGCGCTTCGGCCCCGTTGGTGTCGAGGATGGTGCGCGAGTCAACCTTGGTGGCCAAGCGGAAGCTGATGCGGGTGGGAATATTGGCTTTGATGAGGCCGGTGATGACGTCGACGCTGGGGCGCTGCGTGGCCAGAATCAGGTGAATGCCAACGGCGCGCGACATCTGCGCCAGCCGCGTGACGGACTCCTCGACGTTGGCGCGGTCGATCATCATCAGGTCGGCAAGCTCGTCGATGATGATGATGATGTAGGGCAGCGGCTCTTCCTGTTCGCCCTCGTCGAACAGCGAAGGCATGGAGCCCTCGAAAAGCTTGTTGTATTGGTCGATGTGGCGCACGCTGCGGCTGGCCAGGAGCCTCAGTCGCCGTTCCATCTCGCGCACTGCGTTACGCAGGGCGTTTGCGGCCGCTTTGGGCTCGGTGATGATGGGGGTAAAGAGGTGTGGAATGCCTTCGTACATGCCCAGCTCGACGCGTTTTGGATCAACGAGGATGAGCCGCACCTGATTGGGCGTGGTGCGGTAAAGCAAACTCATGATCATGGCATTTATGGCCACGGATTTACCCGAGCCTGTCGATCCGGCGATCAGAATATGCGGCATCGAAGCCAAGTCGGCAGTCACGATGCGGCCGTTGATATCTTTGCCCATGGAGATCGTGAGGCGTGAGCGAGCCTTGGCGAAGGTTTCGCTCTCGATGACGTCGCGCAAGTGAATGGTCTCGCGCTCGTGGTTGGGGACCTGGATTCCGACCGTGCTCTTGCCCGGCATGCGCTCGACGAGGATGCTCTCGGCGCGCATGGCGAGGCAGAGATCGTCGGCCAGGCCAGTGACGCGCGAGTATTTGACGCCGGCCTCGGGCTTGAACTCGAAGGTGGTCACCATCGGACCAGGGTTGATCTGCACTACCTGGCCGCGCACGTCGAACTCGGCGCATTTTTCCACCAGCACCTTGGCTTCTTCACGCAGCTCGTCTTCGCGCACGGTCTGCGGGCCCTCACCCGTGTTCAGCAGCGTGCTCGAGGGCAGCTTATAGCCGCTCACATTCTTAGGCGCCACAGTGACGGTGCGCGCTTCGGCATCGGCGCGGCCGTGAATGGCGATTTCCTCCGCGTGCTGAGACGGCAGGGAGGGGACCGGCTCGGGTCGCGCGGCAGCCCACGGTTCCACCGGGCGCGCTGGGACTGGCTGCACATGCATAGTTTGGAACTGCAACGGAGCTCCGGCAGGCGAAGGCGCGGCCGCAGCCGTCTCTAGCTCGCCGCGCTCCCAAATGCTCGGCTTGCGATGTGTAATCGGAATCGCGGCTTCGGTCTGCTCGTCCGGCCCGTGCTCAAATCCCGTCCGCCGGTAGGCCGGAATCTCGTCGAGCGGGTCTTGCTGAGAGGCGCGCCCGCGGGTGAAGAATGCGAGGAGGCGTCGCAGGCGGCCAACAGGAGGCGCCTCATCGATATCCGGGCCGCTTGCGGGAACGAATTGCCTGAAGGGGACAGGCTGATCGTGTTCCACTCGCAATGTCTCTCGCTCTGCCCGCAACTCCTCACGTTCTTCGCGGCGGCTGTGCCACCGGTCACGCCAAGCAGCGAAGCTGGCCCAGCGATTGGCAATGCTTTCGCGGACGGCTGTAAAGCTGATGGCCGAGGCAAAGTAGAGGCCGGCGGCGGCCAGCGCGATGGCCACCAACCATGCGCCCTGCAGGTTCAGGTAAACCACGAGAAGGCCAGCCATCAGCCGCCCAACCACGCCCTCCACCGGAATCGTGTGCAGCCAACGCCAATGCCACGGCAACAGTCCAAAGAAGGCAGGCAGAAAGACGAGGGCGAGCACCGTGCCGATCCAGCGCAGGATGGCGGAACCGCCCGGCCTCGAATGCATCCACGTCCAGCCCACGCCGCCCAGCCAAAGCGGCAACAGAAAGGCTGTCAGTCCCAAGGATTGCAATAGCAGGTCACTAAGGTACGCGCCAAAGAGACCGATCCAGTTGCGGGCTACGGCCGAATCCGTGGCCGTGTTCAGCGAGGGGTCGGCGGCGCGATAGGTTGCCAGAGCGAGGAGAAGGAGGAGCGCGACCAGCATCAGCAGCAGCCCCAAGAACATGTTTGCGGGGCGGCTGCGCGTGGGCGACAGAACAATTCGGATGGGCTTCATGACAAGGGCGGTTCCGCTCTCCGGCTGCTGCGAATGGCAGTATAGGCAGGCCGATAAAGCAAACAAATCGTCCCAGAGCAACTTCTATTATCGGCGTCCGGAGGGGCGAATCCGGACAAAACGGAGTCAGGGGGAACCAGCGGCATCAACCGTGGATTTGCGGTTGATCCGTCCTATCGAAGTGAGGCGAAGGCGCGGCGTAAATCACGACTCAGACTGCGGTTTGAAGGCAAACTTGATGGACCGGGCAAGACGGGAAACCGGGGCGTAGACCGACGCCTTGGCCCGAAGTACATGAAACGAGAGGCCGGAGAGCGGACGGCCGGAACGAAGCTGCAGAACCCCCAAGCCCCACTGGTAGCGAATCCTGAAGAATCTGTAGTCGTTCGGGTGCTGGGCGATGAAGTCCTCAATCGCGGTCAGAACGCCGTTCTTTGGACCGCCCTCCTGCCATGCGTTCATGAAGTGGCTGTTGAAGCCCCCAACTTCAGCCAGGGAGCTTTGGCCGCGAATGATGCCCTTCTGCGCGAACGGATGCCGAAACTCCGCCGGAATGGTTTCGGGCTGGTAGTACAAGTCGCGGCGACCGTACGGCCAATCCACGTCATGGAGGAAGATGAATCCTCCGGGCCGCAGCAAACCGCGCTCGTGGATGAGGCGCAGCTCGCTGAAGACCGTATACCAATTATGGTCGCCGTCGATGAGGACGCAGTCGAATTGCGAGGTCGGGCTGATGGGCCCGCTCGAAGCCAGCGCGTCGAGGCTGTTGCTCTTGATGACATGAACGCGGGAGTCGCAAGCGTACTTTACTTGAACTGGTCCTCGTCGAAGCAGGGGTCGATGACCGTGTAGCACTCCACTGGCAGCTTGAGCAGATGATCCGTGCTGGTTCCGGTGCGGGCGCCGATCTCGCAGATGGCCTTCCAGCGGCGCTTGCGCGCCAGTGGAGCAATGTAGTGGCGTACGAAGGTTCGCATCGGGCCTCATTGAGCCGGACTAACCGGCTATCCACCTCGCGCCCCATATCAGCAGCGCGCCGCCCAGGAGAATGCGGTAGATGGCGAACATGGTGAAGCCGTGCTTGCGCACCCAGTAGAGAAACCACTCCACCACACCCAGCGCCACGATGAACGAGACAGCGGTGCCGATGATGAGCACGATCCATCGTTCCGAATTCATGACAACGTGTGCCGCGGCCACCCCGGCCATGCCTCCCGCCTTGCTGGGATGGATTTCCTTGATGAGATCCCAGGCGGTAGCCGCAATCATCGTAGGAATGGAAAGGAGAAAGCTGAATTCCAGCGCCGAGGGGCGGTCGAGCCCGGCGAGCTGGCCGGCAGCGATGGTCGACATGGAGCGCGAGGTGCCGGGAAAGATCGCGGAAAGAGCCTGGCAGAGACCGATCCAGACGGCCTGGGGCAGCGACATCTCCTCCACGTGCGTTGTGTTCGACTCACGGCGTGTGCTCCAGACGTCCACGGCCCACATCACGATTCCACCAATCACCAGCGCCAGGGCCATCGCCGTCAAGCTGCCGAGATTTCGTTCGCTCCACTTGCGCAGGAGCAAAGCCGGAATCGATGTACAGGCAAAGGCGATGAGCATGAGCGAGATGGGGTGGTTGAGCCATGTGCGGTCGCCGTTTTCGCCCCTAGGAAATGTGCGGAGAAAGTTGACAACCCTCTCCAGAAAGAGCAGGCAGAGCGCCAGGATGGCGCCTACCTGAATGACGATCGTATACATTTGCCAGTACGCGACATCCTGGAAGCAAGCCGTGTTGCCCATGGAACAGGCTGAGTCGCTCAGCGGAATCTTCATCAGCGCTTCAGCGATGCGCAGGTGCGCCGTTGAGCTGACCGGCAAAAACTCGGTCAGACCTTCTACGATTCCCAAAAGGATGGACAAAATATATGGGCTCAAGAAGCCTCCTGATTGCCTTTGCAATGCGTCAGGTAGAACGTCCGGGAGGCCGTGAGCCGCTTACTCCCGTTCGATGCCGTAGACAGGAATGCCTTCATCCAATTTGTACACCAGTGCGGCGGCCCGCATGGTGTAGTCGGAATCGGCAAAATGGGCCTTCAACTGCGCGACCACGGTGCGTGCCTGGTTGTGAGCATCGTTGCTTTTGCGGTCATCGCCGTTGGCGGCAAACATGTCGTTTAGCACCGAGAGACGGTAAACAGCTTCGTAAAGCGCTCGCGCCGTGCGCGGGCCGTCGGGGTACTCATCCGCGTATTTGAGGTAGAGGTCGGCCTCCTTCTCCGGGCACTGCGTCGAGCCTTCCCAATCGCCGCAGAGTTTGTTGTCGATGAGGTCGAAGGCAGCCAGCGCCGCCCAGCGAGTGTGGGGATAGTACTTGATCACCTTCTTCAAGGCATCTTCATCCATCTGCTGGCGGAAAACCGGATCCCTTTCATGAGCCGAGGGCAAGGATGCGGCGTCGGCCTTCTCCAACTGCCACTGAATGTCGGCCGCGCGCCAGGCGGCGTCGGGCACGAGCGGCGAGTTGGGGAACATCTCCACAACGCGGCGATAGAGTAGGCGCGCGCTCTGCGCGGCGTTGGCCGGGCCACGCGGGTTTGCAGCCAGCGCCTCCTGAGTGGCCGCCGCGCCCATCAGGATCTGGTCGCCGTTCGGCGTCGACTCCTCCACGACACCTTTCGCCTCAATCCATCCGGAGATGGGAGGCGGCGTCTCATCGCTGCCGACCATTGGCGTGTCCCTGTCGCTGTATTGCTCCTCGATGTCCGTGTTAGCGTAGACGCGCATCCAGGTGCCGCTCTTCTCGGCGACCACCATCTCGCGGCCGATCTGTTCTTTATCGACCTTTTGCGAATGGATGTCGGGCGAGATGTAGAGCCAGGTGATGCGGAGGACTGTGGCTCGCGGACCGGCCATGGGCTTCACCTGCTGCTGCGGCTTTTTGTCGGCGCGAATGGGAAGTACTGCGCAGACGAGCGCCAGGCTGAGGGCAAGAGCGCGAATGGCAAAGTTCCGACGGTTCTTCACATGCAGAATCATAGTTGAACGACGTCAGGAGCGAGTTTCCGTGAGCACCTGAGCCAGGAGCACGGGATCCACGTTACCGCCGCTCACCACGGCAACGGCCTTGCGGTAGGCGGGCAACTGATGCGCATGGAACAGCAGCGCGGCGGTCGATACGGCGCCGCTGGGCTCAGCGACCAGCCGCGTCGCGGCCACTATGGCGCGCATGGCGGCGCGAATCTCCTCATCTGTCACCGTGACGATGCCGTCAACAAAGGCCTGAATGTGGGCGAAGTTGCGCACGCCCACGCTCTGCGTGCGCAAGCCATCCGCAATCGTCCGGCTGGTCAGCTCCGCCGGCCAGGTGACGATTTTCCCGGCGCGAAAACTCTCCGCCGTATCGCCGGCCAGCTCCGGCTCGATGCCAAAGACCTTGGTTTTGGGGCTCACTTGCTTTACCGCCGTGGCAACTCCGCTGAGTAACCCGCCGCCGGAGACTGGCGAGACCACAAGGTCCACGTCAGGCAAATCCTCCACAATCTCCAGCCCGCACGTCCCCTGCCCGGCGATGATCTGCTCGTCGTCATACGGCGGAATCACGACATAGCCATGTTCGCGCACCAACTGCTCGGCCACGGCAAGCCGCTCGCTCGAGGCCACGCCCACGTCGACGATCTCGGCGCCCAGCGCCAGCGTGGCCGCGCGCTTGACGGCCGGCGCGTTCGACGGCATGACAATGACCGCCTTGGCGCCCACCTCGCGCGCCGCATAGGCGACGCCCTGGGCATGATTCCCGCTCGAGTAGGTGATGACCCCACGGGCGAGTTCGTCCGGCGTGAGCTGAAGGATCTTGTTGGCGGCGCCGCGAATTTTGAAGGCCCCGATCGGCTGCAGGCTTTCGGCCTTGAGCCAGATCTCTCTGCCGGTACCGTGGCCCGACACGCCCGGAAACGCTGCGCGCACCAGCGGCGTTCTCATGGCAACGGGCCTAATGCGCGCCGCGGCGGCGCGGATGGCGTCCAGAGAAACCAAATGCGTCGCTGGGGTGTTCATCTGCGGTCCACCGTCCACTGTGTCACTCGTACGCCAGCGCATCGATAGGATCTTTGCGCGCGGCCATCCATGCCGGATAGAGCGCGCCGCAAATCGATCCCACGAAGGCGATGGCGGCGCCGCGGCCAAGCCACACTGGGGTGATCTCAAAGTGCTGCGTGGGAAAGACGTGGGCCATGAAAAGACGCACGCCGTAGGTCCCGGCGATGCCCACGACGACGCCGGCGGTGGCCAGCACCGCGCACTCACGCAGCACCACGCTGACGATGGCAGCTTTGGACGCGCCCATCGACTTAAGGATGCCGATCTCGCGGGTGCGCTCAAGGACCGCGGTGTACATGGATTGGAAGATGACCAGGAACCCGATGATGACCGCGATGCCCGTAATCACTTCAAGCGCAAGGTTGAAGCCCGGGATCCTGCTCGGCGTCATTTGGTCAAGCCATTCGTCCACCGTGGTTAAGGTGTTGTTTCCGAAGCCGCGGGTCGAGTGAATCTCCTGCATCACCAGATTCTCGTTCGCCGGGTTGTCGCACTTGATGTAGAAGAGAGAGGCTTTGTCATCGGCGCCGGTCAGCTCTCCCATGGTTTCAATCGGGATCAGCTTGCGCCCGCCCTTGCCCTGCTCGACAATGCCCGAGACACGAAAGGGCCGGTCCATAATCATGACCGTATCGCCCACCGCATAGGGCTTTCCGGTGGCAGAGTTTCGGCGGCTGGCGAAGACGTCGTCGATGATGGCGTCATTGGGCCCCGCAAACGGCCCGCCGGCGAGAAAGACAAACGGCCTTAACGCGTTGAAGCTCGCGTAATCGATGCCATAAAGGATCTCCACGCTGCCGCTGGTCGAGATCTTCTGGATGGCCGGCGAGACTACCGTCACGTGAGGCAACTTGAGCAGCACTTCTTCGTCCTTGACCGGCATGGATGCGCCGCCTACCCCGTTGAACAAGCTGGCATTCGAGGGCAAGAGCATCAGGTCGGCTCCGATGCCGTTGGTGCGCTGCTTCTGGTCGTTCAACATACCCATGAAGATGCCCACGATGGACAGGATCATGACGACTTCAATGGCGACGGCCAGAATGCTGATGACCGAGCGCAAGGGGCGGTGAAGAAGGTTGGCAAAGATCAGCTTATTCATGTTCGAACCCGGTCTGGAGACGCGCAACCGCGCCCAAAGCCGTTGTCTTTCAGGGTAGCAGCCTGAGGTGGGCGGCGGTTTGTGGCAGTGCGGGCAGAAGACGGTAGTAGGCGGTGTTTCAAAGATAGGTTCAGGCGAGTAAAAAGGCTTGAAATCGCATGAAATCGTTTTGACCCGCGGTAAGACCAGGTTTATCGTGAAGACAAAGATTCTTCGTGGGTTAACACCCGATTGCGGTCGCCGATGGGGAGTTTTGGAGAAGACCTGCGCAAGGAACGCCTTTCGCGCGGTGTTGCGCTGGAAGACATCTCGGCGGTTACCAAAATCAGCCAGCGCTACCTGGTAGCGCTGGAGCAGGAGAGGTTTCGTCTGCTTCCCGGCGGCATTCTGAGCAAGGGCATTGTTCGCGGCTACGCCAGTGCTCTCGGACTGGACCCGCAGGACTGGACCGAGCGCTTTCTGCAGGCCTGCGACGCGTCAGGCCAGGCCGCCGAAGAAGATCGTGGCTGGACGACCTTCGCCTCAAACGTGGGCAAGGCACGGATTCTGCGCCGCGAAGCTGCCGAGGTGCGTTTGCGCTGGATCGGCGCCGTCCTGCTTCTTTTGGCGGTGGCCGCGGCCACGTTCCTGGCCGTGCGCTACTATGGGGTGCGCGAAGGCTGGTGGCGAACGACGATTCCCAGGCATGAGGTCTCTACCGCGCTCCATGGCGCCTGGTCCACAGCGCGCGGCGCGGTCGCACACGTCCTGTCCCGAATTTAGCCGGTGATGCGGCAGCGCCTGTTGTCCGGCTCAGAGCCTCGAATCTGCCATTAAACGTCCATTGCGTGCCGTACGCTGCGCGCCTTTGCTCCCTGCCGCCTGCCACAGGTACCATAGATAGATGCACCGCCGGGCTTAAGCCTGCGCGTGCGGTTATGCCGAAACGATGTGGCCACATCCGGCTTTGAGGAATGAGGTACCTTGCGGCTTTTGCCGCACCTCATCGGGAGCCGGGCAGCCATCGCGGCAGCACTCAGTTGAATCCCGTCATGGGAAGGAGTTTGAAGTTGAGCGACCGTTTCTTGTTTACCTCTGAATCCGTCACCGAAGGCCACCCGGACAAGATTGCCGATCAGGTCTCCGACGCTATTCTCGACGCCTGCCTGGAGCAGGATCCCTACAGCCGCGTCGCCGCGGAAACCCTGACAGCCACCGGGCTTGTAGTGATCGCGGGCGAGATCACCACCAAGGCCTACGTCGATTTCCAGAGCCTGGTCCGCGGGGTGGTGGCTTCCATCGGCTACGACAACGCCCTCTACGGATTCGACTCCAACACCTGCGCGGTGATTTCGAGCATCAACAAGCAGTCGGGCGACATCGCCCAAGGCGTGGACATCGGCGGCGCGGGCGACCAAGGGATGATGTTCGGCTACGCCTCCGACGAAACGCCGGAACTGATGCCGGCGCCCATCTCGCTGGCGCACAAGCTCACCCGGCAGTTGAGCGCGGTGCGCAAAAGCGGCAGGCTGCCCTACCTGCGCCCCGACGGCAAAAGCCAGGTCACAGTGGAGTACGACGAGAATGGCAAGCCGGCGCGGATTGACGCGGTGGTCATCAGCACCCAGCACTCCGAGGCCATCGGCAACGAGGAGCTGCACGCCGACATCCACAAGCACGTGATCGAGGCGGTTCTTCCCCCCAAATGGCTCGACGAACACACCAGGTACCACATCAATCCCACGGGTCGCTTCGTTATCGGCGGGCCCATGGGCGATACCGGCCTGACCGGCCGCAAGATCATCGTGGATACTTACGGCGGCATGGGCCGGCACGGCGGCGGCGCTTTCAGCGGCAAGGATCCGACCAAGGTCGACCGCTCGGCAGCCTACATGGCCCGCCACATCGCCAAGAATATTGTGGCTGCGAGACTGGCCGAGAAGACCGAAGTGCAGCTTGCCTACGCCATCGGCGTAGCCGAGCCTGTGAGTGTGCTGGTGGAGACCTTCGGCACGGGAAAGCTGAGCGAGGCAAAGCTCACCGAGCTGATCCGCAAGAACTTTGTGCTCACACCCAAGGCGATCATCGAGTACCTGAACCTGCGCCGGCCGATCTACCAGAAGACTGCGGCGTATGGACACTTTGGCCGCACCGAGCCGGAGTTCACGTGGGAGTCCACGCACGTGGCCGCCAAGCTGGCTGAGCAGGCGGGGGTGGCCGCGGCGGTGAAGGCGAAGTAAGGGACGCGACGCCGGCAGCTGAAATCGATCCGTTCAACCATGGGATCCGCCGCTCGGCGGGTCCCATTGCTTTTTCGCCCACCCGCATCGATGCCTTAGAATTCTCCGGGGTGGTTACGCCTCGTTTCTAGCGGAGAAACTTATGCGTCTTCATGCCGTTGCTGCACTTGTGTTTGGCTTTGCAACCGTTTGCGCCGCGCAAACCGGAGCCAATTGGAACTACGAAGGAAAAACCGGTCCGCTGGTATGGGGCAAGCTCGATCCGGTATACCAGGCCTGCTCCAAGGGTCACGAGCAATCGCCCATCGACATTCGCGGCGCGCACCTGAACAAGGCGCTTGAGCCGCTCGAGTTCCACTTCATCGCTGGGCCGATGACGCTCGAAAACACCGGGCGCGGCATCGTGGCTCACGTGAATCCCGGCAGCCTGTTGGTGGCCGGAGGCGTGCGCTACCACCTGATCGAGCTCGACTTCCACCACCCCAGCGAACACCCCGTGAAGGGCAAGCTCAGCGACATGGAGGTGGACCTGGTGTACCGCAGCGAGGACGGCAAAATGGCCATTGTGGCCGTGCGGCTGAACCAGGACCGGAGCTTCCCCAATGCCCTGCTGGCCACGCTCTGGGAGCATCTGCCCACGAAGGCGGGCGCGACCGCGAAGATCACCGATATGGTGAGCGCCGGCGGGCTGTTGCCCGCGGACCGCGGCTATTGGACCTACCTCGGCTCCGAGGTCACTCCGCCGTGCACTGAGGGTGTGCGCTGGTTCGTCTTCGAGGAAGACTTGAGCATGAGCCGCTCGCAATTACTCACGTTCGCGAATCTCTTCAGGATGAATACGCGGCCCGTGCAGGACGCGCATGGACGACGGATTGAGGCGAACGAGTAAGACAGCCTCTAGCTTCTAGCTTTTAGCTCCTAGCTCTTCGCTCTTAGCTCTTCGCTGCCGGTACGGCCAACGGCGTGAGGTGTAACACGATCTCATCACCGACGCTCTCAACGCGAATGTCGGTCAGGTCTCGAACCACGTAGTGCGCCGCATCCAGTGACTCGATGGAAACGGAGAACGTGGTGGCTACCACAGTGCAGCCGGCGGTTCTGCCGGCCTGAGCTCCAGAGGACGAATCCTCAAAGACCACACAGTCTGCCGGCGCCACGCCGAGCAGCGCCGCCGCGGTTAGGAATGGTTCCGGATGCGGCTTGCCACGCGTGACGTGCTCCGCGGTGACGAGGCGCTCGGGCACGGGAATGCCTCCGGCGGCCATGCGAATGCGCGCCAGCCGCTCGGTGGCACTGGTCACCACAGTCCAGCGGCCGGGAGGCAGCGCCGCGAGCAGAGCCAGCACGCCCGGCAGCACTGTCAGCCCTTCATTGTCCTCGACCTCGATGTTCTCGATGACCTTGAGCTCCGCCTCCCTATCGAGGTCAGGGCGCAGTTTGGCGACGGTTTCGATGGCGCGCCGGCCGTGGGCGGTCTTGCGCGCCAACGCAGGATCGATGCCGCGCATTTCCGCCCATCTGGTCCAACTGCGCTCAACCGAACCGATCGAGGAGATCAGAATCCCGTCCATATCAAAGAGGATGCCTTTGCAGCGGATCTGGACCGGGGAGGAAGCGATGGCGGAGCCCATGAGTTCATTCTAGATTCGAGCGGAATTATTGGCGCTCTTCCGCCCGAGTTTCCTTTGGCGCGGGGAAGGTGAGCTTGGGTGGGTCGGCGAAGGTGATGGTGGCCTCGACCGGCCGCTTGCGTGCGCCCGAAATCGCCTGGTTCTGGCCGAGTTCGATGGCGCCGTTGGCGATGGAAGCGTCGGCGGTCCAGCGATCGAAGTGGGTCAGCGCGGGAGGGATCGACACAGGTCTGGCCGACTCGCCAGCGGTCGTGGTCTTTGCGGCTGCGATGCTCCCCTGCCGGCATTCGAAGTGCAGTGTGCCTTTGGCAGAGCCAGCCAAATCTTCATCGGTGTAGCCGGAGAGCTCAAGGTTGCCGTTGCCGCTCAGAGTTCCGCCCGTCCAGCGCAGGCCCAGCAAGTGCCCCACATCGACGGCGTTGAGCTCCTGGAAATCGCCACTGAGTGTGTATGCCGGCTTGTCCCGGTCGGTCTCTGGCTTGTTGAGGGTTCCGCCAAGATGCACGGTGCCGCCGAAAAGGCCGGCATCAAGGTTCGTAATCTCGGCGCCGGTGGGAAGAATGCGTACCGACGCCAAAGCACCTTTCAGCGTGACGGGCCCCAGAATGAGCGAATCCGCCGACACCGTGCCCTCAACCCGCGGCCAGGGCGGCGCCGAGGAGGGATGGAGGCGGTCAATGAGCGTGGAAAGCAACGTTCCTTTTTCTCGCGCGCCGAGCAGCGCGCTTTCGAATGCGGAGGCGTCGAGCTCGGCAAACTGCATCTGGAACTGAACCGGGCAGGGTCGTGGCGGGGTCTGCGTCGAGCAGTCCGCGGGAAGGGTCAGGCTCGCCGAGCCCTTTACCGGACCATAGGAGAAGTCCACTGGATCCCAGCGGAATGCGCCGTTACCAAGGTGAAGAGTGGCCTCGGTGATCTCAACGTGGCCGACCAGATAGTTGGCCTTCCAGTTGGCATTGCGCACGGTCAAGGTTCCGGTGAGGATGTCGCCGTTTGGAACTGTGGTTGCGCCGGCACCCTCGGAAACCGAAGCCGAAGGCTCCGGAGCGCTAGCAGACGCTGCCTCGGCAGGAGAAACCTGTTCGAGAGGAATCTTCTCAGGAGCCAGCCATGGGCCCTCGGCGGAAAGGTCCACGGAGATGGGCTCGCCGGCAAGGGACGCGAGAGCCGAGGTCGCCGGAATGCCGGCCGCGCGGGCAAACTCCCTGGCACGGGCAAAACTGGCTTGGCCGCGCACCCCAACCCGATAGCCGGCGAGCGAGAACCGCAAGTTGAAGGTGAGTGGCACGGTTCCGCCGGCCGGAATGGCGACTGTACCGGCAAATGCCCGGGCTGAACCCTCCCCGACCGATTGATCTCCTGCCGCGACATGTGGAGTGGCGGACGCACTCGCTACCGGTTCCAGCGTGAACTTCGGTGCTTGAAGGGGACGGCTAAGGCCGCCGCCGCTCAGGGCGAGGCCTTCCACGGTCAAGCTGCCGGTGAGTGGGCCGCTCCGCTCCGAAGCGGCTTTGGCTGTGCGATTGGTGCCCGGTGTTGCGGGCTGTGCGGACTCTGCGTTTGCAGCCGCGCCGGGGGCGTAGACGATCTTTCCGCTCACCATGCCTTTGGCATCGAGATCCGGCGCGAGGCCGCTGCGGAGGGTGCGCAGTGCGTCAAGGCCTGCGGCCACGGGAACGCGATCGAGCTCAATAGAAAAGTGCGGCGGCTCGCTTTCGCCCGGTTCTTCTCCGGCAATATGCACGTGGCCGTCGCCCAGCGGCGAGTCACAGGTCAGGTTCTGCAGGCTGCGCCGCGAGTAGTGGTAGACAAGGGCACAGTTGGCGTCGAAGTCGAGAGGCGACGCTGGAGTGAACTCGGCGCGATGCACGCCCGTGGCGCGGAGACGCGTGGTGATCTGAGCTGCATCGGCGGTGCCATCGAGGTGCAGCTCACCGGTCAGGTCGCCACGCCAGCCGGGGTCGGAGCCCGTGATGAGGCGAGCAAGCTGGCCAAATTGCGCTTTGCGCCAGTCGAGGTCCAGATGCAGAGGCATCTGGTGGAGCGTGGACGCGCGGCGCATGCTGGCCTCCATTCGCACCACTCCGGTCTCCTCGAGGTACAGGCTCACGTCGGTCCGGGCCGGCTGGCCGCGCAGGCGAATGCGCCACTCGCCGGGATTCTCCTGCCAGAATGAGATATCGGCGTTCACGAGGGAGAACGGCAGCTTCTCCACCCCGTTTTTGAAGTTGATGCGGGAGTTGGTGGCCTCAAGGTAAGGCAGCGGCGCAGCGCGGTGCACGCCCGATGCTGGTCCAGTCCGTGCAGCGGTGCGAAAGATTGGGTCGAGGTTCCAGCGTCCCGGCGCGGCCCGCACCAGATTGAGGCTGGCCTCGTCGACGCTGATCTTGCCGATCTCGACGCGACCGCGGAACAAGGCGAGCAGCCGTATCGATGCAGTGACCCTGTTGGCGTGGAGGACTGGTTCGGCGCCGTAGGCCGGATCTTCGGCAACGCTGAGGTCGGAGATCTCGAATCCTGGCCATGGCAGAAGCCGCACCTGCACCGACGAAAGGCGCACCGGCCTGCCCAGCGATTGCGAGATAAGCTGCGTGATCTGGCTCTTGTATCGACTTACGCTGATGAGTGGAGGGACGACGAGCACAAGCACCAAGACCGCGATGACTGCGAGGGCTATCCGCAGCCACCCACGCATTCGTTCCTTGCCTCTGGCGCCGTCTGTCATTGTCTGTGTCGATTCTAGCTTCCGGCTGCTGGTGATTCGCTCTCAGTTGTCAGCCGCCCAAATGCGGGGGCTGCGCTTGAACCTTGGTGAATATGATTTGCAGGTGTCCCGAGTTAAGGCCCCCCGGGGTTTGTGTAAACCAACGGTGTCGAATCAACTGGTTAGCGAGCGTTCCACGCCGCAAGCGGTTGATTTCAGGGCATTTATTTGTAGATTCCTGGCAGCAAAGAATTTGTGGGCGTCTTAGCAGGCCTTCCGGGCGTCAGGGACGCCCGGATTCGCGCAAAAAACGCGAACGCGGCGGGCCCCCCGATTCGAAGGCCTGGTTGAACGCTTATGAAACCAGCATGAAGGAATTCGCGAATTAATCTGCAAACTTGCGGAAAGCTCTGGGGGCGTGTTTTCTGCGGGTTAGGCAGGAATGCGAGCGCTTGAGGGCTTGACAACGAGGAGGTCATTTGGTCGGGTGGAAGGTGCGGCTCCAGCGCGTTTGCGTGAAGAAGTGCAGCACCACATGGCCCATCCAGGCCAGGCGGGGGCCGAGACCGGTCTGGTTGTAGACCGATTCCGGCGTGTTGAACGACCAGTAGTTGAGGAGCGGCCGGCCCACGATGTTTTGCCGGGGCACGAATCCCCAAAAACGCGAATCCAGGCTGTCGTGCCGGTTGTCACCCATCATGAAGTACATTCCCGGAGGCACAACAAGATCGCCGTTAACGACGTGGTCGGGAAAGTCGACGGCCCAGCTCTCCGTTGCGCCGCCCACTTGCGGGTAGGGCGGTACAGAGGGGAATTCATCGAGAAATGCCTGGTAGTTTTCCGGTGTCGTAGGCTGCGCGTGCGGCTGGGCCTGCGCCACGCCGTTGAGGATGACGATGCCGTCGCGCAGATGGATGCGGTCACCAGGCACGCCAACGAGGCGCTTGACGAGGAAGAAGTACTGGGGCTTGCCCTCGGCGTCGGGCTCCGGCTCGGGGACCGGCTTGATAAAAACGACAATGTCGCCGCGCCGAGGCTCGCGGTAGTGAATCAAAGGCATCCATTTGGTGGGCGGGGCCAGGGTGATGCGATCGACGATGAGATGATCGCCGACGAGCAGCGTCTTCTCCATCGATCCCGAGGGAATGACGAAGTTCTGCGCCAGAAAGGTGAGAATGTACAGGCCTACCACCAGCACCGAGCAGATGCTGGCCACCGCTTCAAACGGCGTTTCCTCCACTTTGGCGGGCTCGGGAGCCGGTTCCGGGCGTTTTTCCGGGGGCTCTTTGAGTGCTCGCGTCTTCTTCTTTGCCATTCTGTCTGTCGCTCTTTGCTGAATTGGGAAAGGCTGGTTTTCGAACAAATCAGCGAGTTAGCAAGTCATCGCACCACCCGGAAGATGCGACGCCAGCGCGCAAATCCCGTGAGCCGTTCAGCGAGATCTCGTTCGTGTCCGAGTCTATCATCCGCCGCTTGTTGCGCAGGCGGCTGTGCTGCCTGCTGCACATCGGTGGATGAGGGCCGCGAGAGCGAGAAATAGATGACCAGCGGACGAGCCACGATGGACTGGCGCGGCACAAAGCCCCAAAAGCGGGAGTCCTTGCTGTGATTGCGATTGTCGCCAAGGACGAAGTACTCGCCCGCGGGCACCACCAGCTCGCCGTCGCGGGTAAGGCTCTGCATCTGGCGCCACCACTCGGGATCGACCTCGGGATCGGTATAGATTTTGGCGGGAACATCGTCACGCGCCGGATTTGGCGGTGCGGGCTCGAAGGCCGCGTAAGGCTCGTCGAGTGCTTGGCCGTTGACGAACACCTGTCCGCCGGCGATGCGTAGGCGGTCACCGGGCACGCCCACGACCCTCTTGATGAGCATCGGTGGCTGCGGGTGATGGAAGACGATGATGTCGCCGCGGGCCACGTTGCGATAGGGCATGAGCCACCGGCTCAGGCGGCCGGCGGGCGCGTAAACCTGCTTGTTGAAGAGCAGAAAATCTCCCACGAGGAGCGTGCGCTCCATGCTTTCAGAGGGAATGAGGAGGGGCTGCAACACAAAGGTGAGCAAGAACAGCGCCACTACCACGGTTTGCAGCAGCGACGCCAGGGCCTGCGGCAAGGTTGGCAGGTGCGCACGCACAAGCGCCACCCGACGGAGGAACGGCAACTTCGCTGCGTCGGGATTGCTCATTGCGCGTGCGGTCCCCCCTCTTCGGCACCAAGCCCAAAGTCTGGTTCGACGCCTACATCGTCTGCGAGGGCGCCCAGACCGCCAAGATTCGCCAGATGTGCCAATGCGCGGCGAGCTGCGTCCTGCTCGGCGTGCTTCTTTGTGCGTCCCATGCCGCGGGCCAGAGGCTTTCCCTTCTCTCCGGCTTCTCCCTTCAGCCGAACCTCAACCAGAAAGCGTTTGTGGTGATCGGGACCGCTTTCGCTCTTTACACGGTACACGGGCACCCCGGCGCGAGCCGCCTGCAGCCGTTCCTGGAGAGCCGATTTGAAGTTTCCCAATGCCGCTCCGGAGCGCAGTTCGAGGGCCAGCCGCTCGGCCGCTTCCCCCATCACCTGGTGGCGGACAAAGGCCCGCACAGGCTCCAGGCCGCCATCAAGAAACAGCGCACCCATCACAGCTTCCATGGTATTCGAAAGCACGGTGCTTTTCCGCCGCAGGCCGCTGCGTTCCTCCCCGCGGCTCAGGCGCAGATGTTTGCCCAGCCCGACCTTTTCGGCGACTTGCGCCATATGTTGCCTGCTGACCAGCCCGGAGCGGATTCGTGTCAATTCGCCTTCGCGCCACTCCGGATGCCACGTAAACAGCGCCTCGCCAACCACGAGCCCCAGCACGGCGTCGCCGAGAAACTCCAGGCGCTCATTGTCGGCCGGAGCGGACTGATTGCCTCCGTCGGATTGCGCAATTTCATGAGCCAGCGACCGGTGCGTGAGCGCGCGCACCAAAAGCTGAGGGCTCGAGAACTCATGCCCCAGTGCGGATTCAAGATCTTTGAGATTTGGTTCCACGCGCGCTTTGCTCAGCTTCAACCTCTTCTAATCAATTTAGACGCAATCCGCGAGCCCCTCGCGCCGCCGGGATGGATCCCCGTAACCGAGGAGATTCGGCGCAAGCGATCGGCATCTGCTCATCGTGGGTGGCGCCGGCTGAGGACTATTGCGGCTTGGCTGCGCCATCCTGCGCTTGCGGTCCCGGCTTGGCCGCCGCGGCGCCACCGGGGCCCCCAGCAACGGGTGGCTGGCCGAGCCCGGGTTGCTGGGGTGGGGCGCCAGGCTCGTTGTCACCCGTATCGTCATCGCAATCATGCTCGTGGCCTCGCTGCACGTAGGCCGCCTTCACGCCCCGCTCGGCGGCAAGGCGTGTATCGAGCTGCCCGTCGCGCACCGCCAATGCCTCCTTGTACTCGGCCAGGGCCTCATCGCGCTTGCACTCCAGATCCAGCATCCGGCCCAGGTAGATGTGCGACCAGGCAAGCAACCGCTGTTCCTTGCTGGTGGCGAGCGTCTTTTGAAAGTCATCGATCGCCTGATCGGGATGGCCCGTCAACAAATCCACGCGGGCCAGGATGAAGTGGGCGCGGGCCGCATCGGCAGTGGATGCAATCGTGTCGGCCTGCTCTGTCAGCACCTTTTGCGCCATGCCAGCGGCGGCGGCCACATCTCCGCTGGCCAGCTTCGCCTCAGCCAGGTCGAGCCCCGTCAACTGGCGCGGCTTGCTGCGCTGCAACACGTCTCCGTCGGCCTCTTTGTCGAACTCGGTCTGACGCGCGCGGTGCACCTGCTGCTCCACGTCCATGCTGTATACCATCTCGCCGATGGTGTCTTTCAGGCCGGCGGGATCCTTTTCAAACTGGACCATCTGCTCATAGAAGTATTGGGTGAGCACGTACCCCTGTCTCATGTCGTGCTGGACGGCGGCCCACTTCACGGCGTCCACTTTCTGCTGGTAAAGCTCGCGCTCATGCTCGTAGCGCGGCAACTGCGAGCGGTCAATGCCGGCAGGAATCTTGTACTCGGGAACGCCTGTATCCATGGTGCGCGCTTCAATGGCCTTGATCAGGCACTCGATGGTCAACGCGACGGTATCGGAGCGGAAGCGAAACTCGAGCGGCGCGTCATGAATCTCCTTGAGAATCGGCTGCTCGCGATCGATGGCGTTGGAGCGAGCGTAAAGCAGAGGATCAATGACATAGTGCAGGTAGGTGTGGCGCACATCGTTCATGCGAACCCGGCCATCGACCGGAGAAACCACCACCACGTAGTCGGTGCCGTAGATGCGGGCGTTGACGATGCTCGGCGAAAGCTGGGGCTCAATGACCACGATGAACCTGCGGCCCTCGTAAGTGGAGGCGGGCATTTTGAGATAGAGGTTGGTGGCGACGATCATCTGCGACAGCGGATCGTGCAGCTTATCGATCTCCTCGTCGTAGGTATGGTGCGCGGCGAGCCAAATGCCGTGCAGGTCGACGGCAGCAGCAAACGCACGGAGAATGGGAACAATGTCGGCTACCTGAGTAGAGTCGGGTGGCATTTCAGTCAGGTCCGCGGTGATCTCAAGCTCGGGCGGAGGCGTGAGGTAAAGCGCCAGCGAGATGTACTGCGCAATGTCGCGCTCCGTGCCGGTCATGCGGTGCTGGGCGATGTAGAGGCAGAGGGCGTCGCGCTTGGTGCGGGCGTCTTCGCTTTGGGCCAGGGCCTGATTCATTTCGTCGCGGATGTGCTTGCGGATGGGAGCGCTTTGCTCGAGGCCCTCATCGTAGCCGCAGGCGTTCAGCGCCGCCGCCATCACGAATACCGGTTCGGAGCTGATAAGCGAGATGGTCGGCCCGGCCGGATCGATCAGCGATGGCGCTTTTTCCCGCGCATACATCTGCGTGGAGGACGAGCTTTGGCTGGAGGAGGAGTTGCTGGATGACTGTGCCGGGGCGGAAAGGGGAGCCGAGGCGGCCAACAAACACAAAGTTGAGGCGGAAAAGAAAGCGAAGAACTGCAATCGGCGCGGCGTCATGAGGAAACCCTGCCTGCAAGTCTAGTTAGACGTTCAAGCAGGGTCAAACGGCTGAAGGGTAGGGGGATAGGAGCCCTTGAAAGTGCACCCCCTTTTGAGTGTCCAAGACTCTATTTAGAGATGGAATTATGCTCCTGGCTGAAAGCAGGCTCAGATGTTTACCAAATAGTAATTTCCGGATAGGCGGTGATACAGGAGTAATGGGCCGGGAAGCGTACGGCTCGTTGCACCGATTCGTCGGCCACATGGCGCAGGTTCAGTTCGTGGTAAGGGGTCGATACCGACCCGGGTGACCGGGACGGCAGGGCAGGTTGAAGAGGCAGTGGCGAATTGACTGTTGCCCGGTCACGCCAAACTTCTTTTCTGGAAGTAGCATTTGCGCGTAAGATGGCACCGTGCTGCCAGAGTCTAAAATCTCGACGCAGCGCCGCTTGTTTCCGCTGGCGTACTGGATAGGTGGAGCACTGGCAATTGCGCTCGGGGCGAATCTCCACTCCCCAACGGCGCATGCGGGTTTTCGTTCTCCTCAAACGATCGACGTATACATCCTGTCCGTGGGAATCAATCGGTACCCTGCGCAGAGCGGGATTTACAATCCCAAATTTGCTGAAGCGGATGCTACCGCGATCGCTCCCGCATTGGCGAAATGGCTTAACAGCGATCCTGCACTTTACAACGCTCATTTCTCCACGCTTCTCGGGGCGAACGCGACTGTCGAGGGCATCCGCAGAGCGATGCAGGAAATCGCTGCCAAGGCTTCGTCCGACGACGTTTTTTTCTTCGCCTTCGCAGGGATGGGTGCTTGCGACACGACTCATCGCAGTTACGAATTCGCCGCATATGACACGGTGGTGCAGGCCGACGGGTCATTCCGCAATGCGTTGCGCGCCAGGGATCTTGGCGCACTCCTTGTGCAGATTCCAGCAACCGAAGAGTACGTGATCGTTGACACCTGCGGGTCGCACAAAGCACTCGATGACCTCCACGCGGCGCTCCAGCCCCCCGACGATTCGCACACTCTGAGTCTCCTTAGCAGAAAGGTTCACCTCCTGGCTCCTGACCAGGCAAGTTGGGAACCTGACCAGGAGATGCATGGTTTGCTGACTGCGGCGCTCCTGGATGGATTGGCTGGAGGGGCGGATTTCGACCATTCGGGGCGCATCACCTGGGATCGGCTTGTCGGTTACGTGAACTGGAAGCTGCCTGAGCTGGGAGAAAAATACCATCTCTTAGAGAATCTCTATCCCCTCACAATCTATGGCGACGCGGCGGGGCCGCAAGCACCGACGCGCGGTTTCGAGACCAAGCCCGAGGAACCTTCGCCCGGCGAGAGCGATCTCGGGCAGGACTACGCGCTTCTGGTTGCCACTGATCATTACGCCGGAGGTTGGCCGGAGCTGCACAACCCCATCTTCGATATCTCCACTCTGCGCGAGGTGCTCGTCCGCAGCTACGGCTTCCGCAACGATGCGGATCACATCATTGAACTTCACGATGCAAACAAGCACGACATCGAGCCAGCGATTGAGAAGCTCATGGCGAAGCACTTTGGCAAGCGCGATCGTCTCCTGGTCTATTTTGCCGGTCACGGCCTTCGTACGCCGATTGATGGATACCTGGTCTTCTCCAACAGCAAGCCGCCGCAGATCGAAGATGCCACCGACAGCATGATCAGCTTCAGCGAAATCAGCAGCGCTCTCAACAGGATTCAGGTTCCCCACCTGCTCCTGGTTTTGGATGTGTGCTACGGGGGCCTCTTCAACGGCATGGTAGGCGACGCCAAAACTAGCTTTCAGAGCATGCTTGGCTCAGGTAACGATGAGACAGCCTCTTCCAGTGAATTGATCCGGCGGGCGCTCGAAGCGAATTCGCGAATCTATATCGCCTCCGGCGACGAAAACCACGCGGTCAGTGACGGCGATCCAGGCCAGCACTCGCCCTTTTCTCGCAGATTTCTTGCCGTTCTCGAACAAAATCAAAGTAAACAGCCTTTCCTCGATGTGGCCACTCTGTTCAACGGACTTCGCTCGCTTCCGCGGGAACCAAAGGCGGGGTATTTTTACTCGGCCCACGTCGAACAGGGCGCCGACTACATCTTCATTCCGCAGTCTCAATCCACTCTGGCTCCTGCTTCGGCGGGTGGCCAGTGATGTATACCCCGCTGCCACGAAGGTGTTGATGGTGGGGCGGCGCTGGAGGACGATTTTAGAACTTTTCTGCTCGGTGCGGCGTGATACCTGACCGCGATTTTCGGGTTCTGTCCGGTTTGGCGGTAATACGGAAACAATCACCGAATGGGGCTACACTCGTTCCATCGTGAGGTGCGCCAATGATCTACCTCAAGAGCGCGTTAATCGGACTCGGCACGGTACTGTTGGGATGTGTGGTTGTGCCGATTGCGATGCTGATTTGGGCGAGTTGGAAAACTGAAAGCGAGGGAATTACGATCGGATTCAGCCCGATGCTTCTGGCGCATTCCGTAGGTTTCTGGGCTTTCATCATTGTGCTATTCACTGCGGGATTCGTACCATCCATATTCTTCCTGAAGAAATGAATGTCGCTGCTTTGGTCGGTTTGTCGCCTACTCTTCCCCAACGTGATTTAGCTCACGTCACTTCCGGTTGGCCGGTGATACAACCTGAACTGGATTTTCGGCCCTCCTGACGCCGAAATTCGAATCTCTTGTAAAGCGCTGACCGAAGTTACGACGAGGCTTGTAACCTTCGCCTTTTGCTGAGGTCGAATACTTGAACTCACGGAGCGGTCCGTGTGTCCCTTTACACAGGCGCGGACAGAAAGATCGCTCCAGGGAGATGCCCTTGGAAAAGCGCTCCGTTGTCCCTCGTCATTCTGAGGTTGCGTCCGCACTTCTCGGCGTGCTCCTCACCTTGTGCTCTGCGGCTGACACTCACGCGCAGGCCAGCCAGTGCGCCGAAATTCCCAGCCCGCCCGGCGATGCATCGCTCCGTCTTCTGCTAAATAACGGCCAGTCGGTGTTCCACGAAGGGGAGATCATCGCCCTCACTGCCGAGTACTTGGCCGACAGCAGCGATAAGTATGTGGTGAACAACCGCAATTACGATCGTAGCGGCCGCTTGTCGGGTGCGGAGGTCTTCTGCATCGAACCCGAACGCGGTTCCGATCCGCTCGATGACTACTTCCACTTCATAGGGGCCTCCATGATGGGCGGCATCTTTTCCGAGCAGGATCCGGCGCGCCATCCGCTGGCCATGGATCTGGAATTGAATGAGTGGAAGTCGCTGCCGCCGGGATCGTATCGCCTCACCATTATCGGCAATCGCTTGAGCCTCGGTAAAGAACGCGACACGACAACCTGGCAGAACACGAACATCCCATTGCGATCGAATACGGTCGAGTTTGAAGTCGCACCGGCCGATCCCGATTGGCAGGCTTCGCAACTCAGGAGCGCGACACGGATCCTGGATTCGCCGGATGCGAGCCAGGAGGACAAGAAGCACGCGGCACGGGTGCTGCGCTTTCTCGGCTCTGAGGGGAGCACGCGGGAACTCGCGCGGCGCTATGGGGCCCTGGACGATCCGTTCGAATGGGAGTTCAAGTTCGGCCTCTACAGCACACCGCATCGCGAGCTGGCCATTCAAACCATGAAGGCGGAACTATCCGATCCGCAACATCCTGTAACGCGCGAGTACATTTCGACGCTGGTCGCGCTTGAGATGCTGGCCGATCCGAAGTGGCACCTGCCGCACTACGACCCCAATCACAATGAGGAGTGGCACCGCGCATACGATGCACACTATGCCGAAGTCGATCGCCGCATCAACGAGTATCTGCAGCAGGCCTCGGCCATGCCCCGTGACGCGGCGGCGCGGGCGGCCACGGCGAGCGAGATGCTGCTATCCGGCGTGCCGATGGGTCCGGAGGAAAAGACGCGATGGCGCCAGGTGCTCCTGGCGAACTGGGGCACGCTGCCGATTGAAAAGCAGAACGAGCTGATCGAATATCGCTGGGCGGAGGTCGGCGGCCCGGAGTGGCTGCCCGTGCTTGAGCAGATGGTTGCCGGACCTGCGAATCCGAGCCGCTCGCTGAACAAGACGAATCGCGAAGCAGCCTTGCTCCGTCTGCAGCAGATGGCGCCGGAAGAAGCACGGCATCTCATGCTTCAGGAGATCGCGAAACCCCAGGGCGACATCCGCATCAGCCTTCTCGGCCAGTTGCCTGAGCGTTCGCTTCCGCAGTTCGAGGCTGGTTGGCTCGATGCGATTCGGCAGGGCGGCGCCGCCGACGTAGTCTTTCAACTCGTCGATCGCTACAGCAGCGAAAATGTATTGCCTGCGCTCCAGTCGATTTACGAGGCCCACGGCGGCGAATGGGCGTGTGCTCCGCAGACAGCGATGCTGCGCTACTTTCTGCGCGTCAAGCCCGACTATGGTGTGAAGGAGCTGACGGCTGCAATGGCATCGCGAGCCTCCACTGGCTGCTATCGCATGCAGATGGGCGGCGTTGGCGAGTATGTCCGCTTGCCACAAGTGGAGAAGCTGGCCATTCAGTCGCTCAAATGCCCTGCGCCGGCGGTGGCGAGCGATGCCGCCAAGGCGTTGCAAAAGTACGGATCGCTGGAAACCGAGAATGCGCTTTGGACACGACTACAGGAATTCCACGAGCAGTGGAAGGACAAGCCAGACGAAATGCTGCACCCGCGCCCGAATATGATTGTCTTCGACAAGGACAGCGGCCTGGAACAGGCGCTGGTGCAAGGCATCCTGGATGGTCAGGCTTGGTTTGCGGATGCTGCGACGATCCGGCGACTCAAGGAACTGTCGAGTCCTGCGACGCAGAACGAGCTCGATAACGCTCTGCAGTCGCTGGGAGGTGGCGAATTCACTCTGCATATGCAGTGGTGGCCGCAGGACGAATTGAATTACATGCTCGGCTGGTATTCGGGCGAGGGCATGGGGAACTTCAAAGAGAAGCTGGCGCAGTTTCCGGCCGGTTCGCACTTCAGGATGGTAACGACTAAGGCCGAGCAAGAGGCTCACCACGCCGAGTTTGCCGAGGCAGAGCGAATGGCTTCAGAGAGCGGCGAGACCATCGAAGTGTTGGCACCGCGTTAGTGGCAATTCCACATTACGCGCAAGAGTGGAATTCCTTGACCGTCAGGAGAGCGATCAGGCCGTCGGAATGCTCGGCGGAGTCGTCCTAGCGGGAGCCTCGAAAGCTAGCCCGTATTTCTCACGGGTGCATTGGTGATTGCGGTGAGCGGGGATAGGAAAAGAGTTGGAAAGGCCGTCTTTTCATGGCATAACTGCGTTGACGAAGCGTAGTTGTAGCCGAGGAAAGGCGGCCTTTCTGATGACAGAGTGTAATCAAGAAGCGTTCTCGTTTGCACCCCATTTTTCGCGTCGCGTGGAAGCCGGGTTTAGCGCCGGCCAGGTCTCCAGCGATGGCGGGGCGCTGCTGTTGCGGGAGACCGAGCGGAAGATCAACCTGCTGAGCCGTCTGGCCGGCTGCTTCACGGACGGGCGCAATCAGGAGTTGGTGGAACACCAGCTTGGGGAGATGCTTTCGCAGCGCATCTACGGGCTGGCGCTGGGTTATGAAGACCTCAACGATCACGAGCAGTTGCGCCGCGATCCGCTGCTGGCGCTGCTGAGCGGCAAGCGGAATCTGGACGAGCCGCTGGCCGGTAAGAGCACGCTGAACCGGCTGGAACTGGTCGGCCGCACGGGACGCTACCACAAGGTCGGCTACTCGGCCGAGGCCCTGGACCAACTGCTGGCGGATCTTTTCATCGAGTCGCATGAGGCGCCGCCCACCGAGATCGTGCTCGACCTGGACGCGACCGACATCCCGCTGTACGGCCATCAGCCGCAGCGCTTCTTCCACGGCTACTACGACAGCTATTGCTACTTGCCGCTGTACATCTTCGCCGGCGATCAACTGTTGTGCGCGCGGCTGCGGCCGGCTAACCAGGACGCGGCTGCAGGTTCGGTCGAAGAGGTGAAGCGCATCGTGGCGCAGTTGCGTGAGCGCTGGCCCGAGGTGAGGATCGTGTTGCGCGGTGACAGCGGCTTCTGCCGCGAAGAACTGATGGGCTGGTGCGAGGCCAACCACATCGATTACGTCTTCGGCCTGGCCCGCAACCAGCGGTTGAGCAGGATCATCGGCGCCCAGATACACCAGGCTCACCTCCAGCACCAGGCCCAAGGCAAGGCCGCCCGCGTCTTCGCTGAGTTCTCCTATAAGACACGCAAGAGCTGGTCGCGGGCCCGCCGCGTGGTGGCCAAGGCCGAGTATCTGGACAAGGGCGAGAACCCGCGCTTCGTGGTCACTTCCTTAACGGAACAGCAGTGGGCCGCGCAGAACTTATACGAGAAGTTCTACTGCGCCCGCGGCGAGATGGAGAACCGCATCAAGGAGCAGATGTGCCTGTTCGCCGACCGGCTCTCCACCGACGAGATGCGCGGCAACCAGTTGCGCCTCTACTTCTCCGCGCTGGCCTACACGCTGGTCGAGGCGCTCAGGCGGCTGGGCCTGAAGGGTACCGAATGGGCCCAGGCGCAGGTCGATACCATCCGCTCGAAGCTGTTCAAGATCGGCGCCATCGTGCGCATCAGCGTGCGCCGCGTCCTGCTCCAGATGAGCTCGGCCTATCCCTGGAAAGATATTTACGCCGCCGCCTTCCACGCCCTGCGCTGTTGAGCGCGACTAAACCTGCACCGCCAGACAACCGATCCTTTTCCCTGCCCGCCGCACTGCCCGGCTGAGCGGCGCCTTGCCTAAAACCTGCGCCCCACCACAAGCCAGTTCTTCGCTCCCCCGCAACGCACCTCGCTCCGTCGCTGTCACGGGGAAAATCACTGCCCAGAGATCAAACCAACGCACCGCTCGATCCAGAAATCACGGCGTGTGAGAAATGCGGGCTAGTTCTGGGCCTATCGTCACCAACTCGTCAGTTTCCTTTTGGATAACATGTGTTGCATCTATTACTCAAATAGTAAAGAGGGGTGAATCTTCCCCTGCGTATAGCTATCCCCGTCAAACGGCTGAAAGCTCGGGAACATGGAATAGGGAGTAAAAAGCAACGGCTCGATGGAAAGCGCAGATGGCGCAAAACGCGCAGGACTTCACCCCTTGCGTCAGTCGCCGTTTTGAGAGGGGGCTCTCTATTCCCTACTCCCTGCAGTTACCCCCGCACGGAGACGCCGGAGAACGACAGCACAGCCAGGCCGCGGACGGGCTGGCCGAAGACGCGGGCCGGCTCAAAGCGGCTGAACAGCAGCAAGTTCTCCACCTGCGAGCGGGTTGCGGCATCGGTGGGCCCGGAGACGATGCGGTAGTCGTACACCTCGCCTGCACCGTTGACGTAGGCTTCGACGACGACAGGGCCCGCGGTGGTTCCCGTATCATTGCTGCCCGGAGCATTGGAGATATAAAGCAGATGAGGGGCGGTCGCATTGCCCAAAGGCTCGTCGGGCGTGGCCTGCACCGTCTCCGGCTGGGCAAACACGGTTACCAGCACAATGATGGTTCCTAACAGCAGCACGGCGCTGGCAAGTCCCGCGCCGGCCTGCAAGAGGAACGGTCCCACGGTGTTCCTCCAGGCCAGATCCCATGCGGCGAACACACTGCGGCGGCTGCGCGCGCGCTCCTGGCTCACGGCGACGCGAATGCGCAGCGGCAGGTCCGCCGGCTCCGGCAGCGGGCCCAGCCCGGCCAATGCCGCCTGCAAATCGCGCAGCAACTTCCACTCCCGCTCGCAATCGCGGCAATCCCTGAGATGCGCATCCATTTCCTGCATCTCGCGTCCGCTCAACCGGCCGTCCAGATACTCCGTAAAGCCAGCCCGCACTTCATTGCAGCCGTTCATCGCGCCTCCTCTCCCAGGGACAATTCGATCCCTGTCAGCGCTGTGGGTCGCGAACCCGGCCTGGGCACCGTGAGCAACGCCTTCAAATAGGCGCGCCCGCGCACCAGCCGCGACTTCACCGTTCCCAAATTGACGCCCTCGATGGCCGCCACTTCCTCGTAGACAAATCCCTCGATGTCGCGCAGGATGACCGTGGTGCGGAAAGGCTCGGGCACCTGGTGCAGCGCCCACTCCACCCGCGTGCGGTTCTCCTCGTGCAGGGCCAGATCATAGGGCGACTCCGCCGGATCCACCAGCATGTCTTTCAGCCGCACCGGCCTGCCGCTCTCTCCCTCCGCCATCTCCTGCTCAATGGGGATCTCCTGCTGTTGATGCCGCTTCCACCAGCGCCGTTGGTTCGACGCCTCGCGCAACGCAATACGGTAAATCCAGGTCCGCAATGACGATTCGCCGTGAAAACCGCGAATTCCGCGGAAGACTTTGACGAAGACTTCCTGGGTGAGATCGGCGGCGTCGGCGGAGTTGCGCACGGTGCGCGCCAGCAGCGAGTAGATTGGCTGATGGTAACGCGCGATCAGCCAGGCAAACGCCTCCTCGGAGCCGGCTCGCAGTTCTTCAACGAGAGCCGCCTCATCCGGTTGGAGCGTCAGCGCACCAGCAAGATTGCCCATGGTGAGGTCCGTCTGCAATTCCGTGTCCCCCCACGTTACCGCAATTCGGCCATCGTTTGCATGTGCGCGTATCACACGCGCCATGCGAGCCAAGTCCCAAACCCATGATTCGATGCCGGTTGCGGCCATTTCCAGCGGCCGGTTAGCCGCCGGAAGCGCGTTGCTGACCCAAGGCGCGAGGGCCTCAACTTCCTTATGGACGGCCCACACGCCTACTTCTCTTAGACACCAACGGCCGTTGAAGTGTTCCCGGTCACGTTAAACGGGTTTTTGGTGTCACGAGAAGACCTTTTCATGTGCTGAGAGCCTGTGGCGCCTGCCTCACTTGGCTGCCTTGCACGGCTACCATGGATTCGGGAGGCTCTGCAGCGATGTTTACCGCCCATCCGATCGGCTTCATCCGTAGCCCCTACCGTGAAACCTCGGCCATTCCAAAGGGCCTCGGCGCCAAGCACGAGGCCGAAGGCGCCATCGAGCTGCTGCGCGAGTTTGAGCCGGGGCTGGCTGACATTGAAGGCTTCTCCCATCTCTTTGTGATTTGGGAATTCGACCGCGCGGAAGGGTACGATCTGGTGGCGCATCCGCCCACCGACGAGAAGCGGCCGCACGGGGTTTTTTCGACGCGGTCGCCGCGGCGGCCGAATCCGATTGGCCTGACGGTGGTAGAGCTGCTGCGCCGGGATGGTGCGTCGTTGCACGTGCGCGGCGTGGACATGCTGGACGGTACGCCGGTTCTCGACATCAAGCCGTATCTGTCGAGCATTCCTCCGGAGAAGCTGCGGCGCGGATGGCTGGCCGAAGCGGAGACAAGGAAAGACAGTGATCAGTAAACAGTGGTCAGTTGAACCGCTATCTAAGCTCTTCGGTCCCTTGCTCCCTGCGCGCTAAGGAATGCCCAGAAGCTTGTGAGTCTGCAAGCTCAACCGCCAGCGCGGGTGATCGAGACAATAGGTCAGCGCAAGGGTCGTGTTGAGATCGCGACTGGGCCCGTCCATGGGCTGCAGGGAGAAATGGCGAAAGGGCAGGACCTGGAAATCTTCCGGCTCCGCCCCCTCCTGCGGATAGACCAACTTGAGCTCGTCGCCGCTGCGCTGCTTGAGCTCCGTGCCGGCTTTGGGGCTCACGCAGATCCAATCCAGGCCGGCTGGCGCCGCGATGGTTCCATTGGTCTCAATCGCGATCTCGAAGTTGCAGGCGTGCAGAGCGTCGATGAGCGGTGCATCGAGCTGCAGCAGAGGCTCGCCGCCAGTGCACACGACAAAGCGTTTGCCGGGTGCGGCGCCGCCGGGCCATTTCCGTTCAATGGCTGCTGCCAGCGCCGCTGGGGACGCGAAGTTCCCGCCGCCACACCCATTGGTATCGGCAAAATCGGTGTCGCAGAACTTGCAGATGGCCGACGCGCGGTCCTGCTCGCGGCCTGACCATAGATTGCACCCGGCAAAGCGGCAGAAGACCGCCGGGCGGCCGGTCTGGACGCCTTCACCCTGCAGGGTGTAGTAGATTTCCTTCACTGCGTAGCTCATAGATGCAGCCTTCAGCTCTCAGCTTTCAGCCTTCAGCCACTCGTGCAATCGCCCGGGCCATCAACGTAGCACGAATCCACTGGAAGGTGGAGGCCAAAAGCTAAGTGCCAGGTTTCGCGTAACGCAGCGGGTCGTCGATCCCGTTTTCGCGGAAGCCCTTTTGCCTTAGAAGGCAGGAGTCGCATTGGCCACACGGCACGCCCATGGAGGAGGGATCGTAACAACTGCTGGTCAAGCCGTAATCGACGCCCAGGCCGCGCCCCAGCCGGATAATCTCCATCTTGGAGAGCGCGATGAGCGGCGTGTGAATTTTCAGCGCCTGGCGGCCTTCCACACCGGCCTTGGTCGCCAGGTTGGCCATCTTCTCGAAGGCAGCAATATATTTGGGACGGCAATCGGGGTAGCCCGAATAGTCGAGCGCATTCACGCCCAGCAAGATATCATTGGCGCCCAGCACCTCAGCCCAGGCCAGCGCAAAGGCGAGGAAGATGGTGTTGCGCGCTGGTACATATGTAATAGGGATGCCGTGGGCCATCTCCCGGGTTGCGCGGCCCTTGGGGACAGGGATGTCATCGGTGAGTGCGGAGCCGCCGAAGGCCCGGAGATCGATGGTCACAATGCGGTGCTGCGCTACCCCGATCGAAGCCGCCACGCGCTTCGCGGCCTCCAATTCCCATACGTGCCGCT
This sequence comes from uncultured Acidobacteriaceae bacterium, assembly GCA_963836525.1. Taxonomy (GTDB): domain Bacteria; phylum Acidobacteriota; class Terriglobia; order Terriglobales; family Acidobacteriaceae; genus Telmatobacter. The sequence continues at coordinate 364,260 of CAWIJW010000002.1, read as the reverse complement.
GGCCGTAGGAAAACGAGAGAGCGTAGAGCTCATAGCCCTCGCTCTTTGCCACAGCCAGCACGGTCGCCGAGTCGAGGCCACCGCTGAGCAAAACCACAGCACGTTTTGGCCGCGTTTCCATCGTTCAAACTGACTTGCATGGTTCGGGGCCCGGCGCAATACATCGCAATCACCAAGCCCAAGTGCCCCACCCTCGCCGGGACTTTGCTTTTCCGGCTTGGGTGGGACCAGCCCAACTCAAATTGCCCCTCTGCCGATGTCCATCGACGGCGGGATTGGATTGCGCTCGTCAATGTAAGCGTCGATGCACCGGTCCAGAACGCCCTTGGCTTCGAGGATGAACTCGATGGCATCGCGCGCCGCGCCGTACCCGCCCGCGTTCGGCGTGACGTAGTGTGCCTCGGCCTTCACCCGCTCACGAGCGTTGCCCACGGCGACAGCGAAGCCGACTTCGCGCATGGCCGGCAGGTCGATTACATCATCGCCCACATAACAGATCTCTTCGAGCGTCACGCCTTCCTTCTCCATGATCTCGCGAATCGCCTGCATCTTGAAGGCACAGCCCTGGTAGACGAATTCGAGCTTCAAGTCGCGGGCGCGTGTGGCCACGGTCTCGCTGATGCGCTTGGTGATGACGCCGCACTTCAGGCCGCCCAGGCGCGCCAGCGAAATGGCCGTGCCGTCGTGAGCGCTGTAGCCTTTGGCTTCGACCATGGTCGTCGATCCTACACCGAAGCCGATCTCTTCCTGGTTGCGGATCTCATCCAAAAGTCCGCCGTCCGCAGGACGGCCCGGGACGAGCCAGATGGTGCCGTCGGTCAAAACGCCGTCGACGTCGAAGAGAACAATCTTGATCTTGCGGGCGCGCTCTTTCGCGGTGAGTGCCATCTTTTGATTTTACTGGGCGCGCCTGATCGGCCGCTCACCAGGCACCGCCGATTCACGAGAGAATACAAGCGTGGATCGAGATCCTCCCAGCGCCGCACCGCAGCCCCCGACAGGGCTCGAGCCTGAAGACTACTACTTCGAGGGTTCGCTGATGGTCTTTACCGCCGCTTACCACCTCAAGCGCGGGTATTGCTGCGGGTCGGGTTGCCGCCATTGCCCGTTCCAAGAGACCTCGGTCTCGGCATCTAGCCCAACAAAAGTCAAGGGGTGCTAATGTACCGCGCCGCGGCGAGAAATTTCCCGCTGGCTGGATGTGCTATTGCAGTGGTATAAATCCAGTCCTGCGGATGAGGGCACCCAAACCTTCGGGGTGCCGGGGTGTCCCTCGCTCCCGACGCCGCAGATACGAAGAACACACGGAGATCGAGGAGGGAAAATGGGAATCATTCTTTGGATCCTTGTCGGCCTGATTGCGGGCTGGCTCACAGGCAAGATCATGAAGGGCGCGGGCTACGGGTTCTTCGTGGACATCCTGCTGGGCATCGCCGGAGCCTTGGTGGGCGGGTTTATCGCGCGCCAATTTGGATTGGACGTACATGGCGGATTCATTTACAGCACGCTGATTGCCTTGGGCGGCGCGATCATCTTAGTCGCGATCCTCCGCCTGCTCAAACGCGCATGACGGCTGCCCGCCCTTTCCGCGGCGAGACCGCAGAAGGGGAGGGGCGCCCGGCGATCTTACTCGGACCCGCCGCTTGACGATGATTGCGTTCCGGCCGGCGTGCCAGCCGGTGCTGGCGTAGGCGCCGCGGGAGGCTCGCGCACCAACACGGCGAAGCGCGGAAAGGCAAAGCTGCCCGCTGCATCGTCGATGACGTTCAACTGGCAAACGTAAGAGCCCGGCTTGAGACCATTCAGCGGCACATCGAGTTCGATCGACACCGCAGCCCGGCCTTCGACGTTGATCGATTTTGCCCGAACGATCGGCGTCTCGTATACCTTTGCCGCACCCTGGATCAGCTCCAGGCTGCTCAACAGATTGATGCCGGGCTTGGTCCCCTTGGGAGCGTTTTCGGGCGCTTTCTGCTGCGCGGGGTCATAGATCTCGTAGAGCAGGTAAAGGTGCTGATCCTGGCGGAATACATGGCTGATGTTGGGCACGTACTCCTCGCCGTTACGCACCAGCGGATCCTGCTTTTTGCTCGGCTCGCGTTGCGATGCCAGCACGATGGAGCTCATCTTGAGTGGGGTCTTCTTGAGATCGGGCAGCGTGACCTCGGCGATGAACGAGCCCATGCGCCCTGTCTGATTTTCACGCACCACGAACTTGAGCTGATATTTGCCCGGCGGCAGATTGAAGCTCGTCGTGTACTGGATGTTTTTCTGCCGCGCCTGCAACGACGGGTCGAGGTTGAGCTTGACGGTATCGCGCACGCGCCCAACCGGGCGATTGGCTTCGTCGATTACGGCGCCGATGATGTCGAGCGTGGCCTTGTCCTTGTCTCCGCCCTTGACAAAGGGAATCTGCGAGCCGGGCACCACGAGCGAAACCGGCACGAAGAAGCGGTTGGCGTCGAGGCGGAAGTACATGGCGTCCATATAGACGGCCATGTCGGTGGCTGGCAGATCACTGGCAAGCTGGTCCTCGAGTTCCTGCTCGCGGTCTTCCTTGGCGGCGTGCTGGAAGTCGGCCGGAGCGTAGTAGCCGGGCCGGTATTCAAGCTTGATGCCGGGGCGATCGACCTTGACTGATAGCTTGCGATACTTGCCGTCGCGTGCCGGGTTCGATGAGTGGAATCCGATGGCGTAGTACGCGGAGGTATCCTTCTGCACCTGCGCGAAGGCGGGCGCAAAGTCGTTGGAGTCGAAGAACGCCTTTCCGCCGGTGTCGCTGGAGAGCGAGGCCATCACTTCCTGCGTGGCGAAGTTCTGGTTCATGTTGTTGTTGAGCGAGCCACCGTTGAAGGCGCCCTGGCCACGCAGGCTTCCGGTGGAGGCGTCGCCCAGTGGCCCGACAGCCTGCAGGCCGCGTGTGTCCACGCTGTAGATGGCGAGGTCGGCGCGCACCGCCGCGTTGATCGCCGACCGCAGCGACGCCTCGTTCTCGATGCCGTCGCGCGAGATGCCACCGGAGAAGTACAGCAGCGATTTCTTCTCCGTGATCTTTGCTAGAGATTGTGAGATGGCGCGCAGCGCGAAGAGCTCGCGGTCGGTGTTGAGGTCGTTGTACTCGCTCTCGTCGGGCGTGTAGGCGGTGGTGTCCTCCGCCTGGTTCGTGTTGGAGTTGGCGCCCTGCGCGAAGCTCTGGCCCTCGGTGCCGTTGTAGGCGCCAACTTCATGGATGAGGGCGTTCTTGTCGGCGGTGAAGTCCTGGTCGACGCTCAGCGTGTCGCCGAGGGAAACCAGCGCGACGAGATCGGCCGGCTGCATCTTGGTGCGCAGGAACTCCCGCGCCGCATCCACGCTCCGCTCCAGGTCCTCGGGCTGCATCGAGGTCAGGTCGAAGAACATCACAATCAGCCGGTGGTTGCGCAGCTCCTCGGGCTTGGCGACAACCACTGCCTTGCTGCCGCTGGGCACGGCGGCCAGGCCGCTCACCGTGGCTTCATTCAGCGGCGTGGCCATGTCGACGCTCTCGAAGTCGAAGGTCGAGATCTGCTGTTCCTTGCCGTTCTCGTAGATTTTGAAGTCGCTCTGCTTCAGGCCTTTCACCAGTTCGCCGGTTTTGGTGTCGCGCGCCACCACGTTGGTGAGCACCAGCTCGGCGTTTTCTTTCAACGTGAATCCGCCCTGCGGCGTGGAGGAAACCTGCCCGGAGTTCTGCGCAGGGATGGGTTGCGCGCCCGCGACTTGCATCGCCAGCAGCGCCACTGCCACCCCAATCCTCTGTACAAACCCCTTCATCCCTGTCCTATCCTGACTCCCTGACTTGCTAATCAAAACGGCCGCTGCCTTGCTGACCCGCTAACTCGCTACCTCCTCAAAATCTGAACCGGGCACTGAACTGGAACGATCGCATTGCGCCCACCGAAGTGACTTCGCCAAAGGTCGGTGAGCCATAGGTCGTGTTCACGCCCGAGTACTGCACTGTGTTAAAGACGTTGTTGATGCTGGCGCGAATCTCCATGCTGCGCGTCTCGCCCAACTGCATGGTCTTCGAAAGCGCCATATTATTCGTGACCGTCCCCGGCCCTCCAATCGAGTTGCGCGGCGCGCCGCCGAAGTAATCGCAAAAGCCGTTTGTCGCGGAAGGGGGCGCGTAAGCCGCCGTGTTGAACCACTGACGAAGGCTGCCGCCGCCAGAAGCCACGGAAGCTCCCGTCAGGTTCGGCCGCAATCCGCTCGTATTCCCGCACTCCACGCTTTGCGACGTTGGCTCGAACCCCGGCGAGAGCCAGGTTCCGGTAGCGAAGCGAAAGTTTCCGGAGACTGAGAAGCCCTCAAGGATGTGAGAGCCCACGCCTGACGTCACCCAGGTTTTATCGGGTCCGAAAGGCAGCTCGAAGAGATATGTGCCACTGACTTGATGGCGGATGTCGAGGACCGAGTGCCCGTCCTGAGCAGCGAGGTTTTGCCAGTCTTGGACAACAGCGCCGGAGCTCCCATTCACCGAACTGGCGTCATCGATGGCGTGACCGTACTGGTAATTGGCGCCCACGGAAAAGCCTTTGGAAAGCCGCTTGTTCACTCGCACCGTTCCGGCGTTCATCTTGTAATACGCCCCCGCCTCGTCGTAGTTGAAGAGCAGCCCCGTGGGATCGGTGCCCGGACTGCTTGGCAGCGCGCGCGGCGCCAGCTTTACGTCGAGGTGATTCGATCGCGATCCGTTGTAACCAACATTCATCACGATGCCCCAGGGCAGTGTCTTCTGGATGTCGAGGTTCCACGCCATCACATAGGGCAGCCCGTAGTGCGGATCGAGCGCGTAGTTGCCCACTGGCTGACCGGTGGCGGAAAATCCCCTGGACAGCGTGAAGCAGCCCATCGCGCTCTGGATGCAAGCCGTGGACGGCGTGTTCCCGACGGCCTCCTGGTTGGTCTGCTCGTTGATTAACGACGGCTGGTTTGGCATGGGCTGGTGGGCCATGGTAGTCGCAAAGCCCCCGTACTCGCCCACCGTGTAGTTGGTGCCGAACCCGGCGCGCACCACCGTCTGCTTGATCTTCGGCACACGCCAGGCCAGCCCCACGCGAGGCTGAAAAGCCTTATGCCACGGGAAAATGAGCGAAGCGGGCAGCCCGTTCGTCCCGGCAGCCTGCTCGGTCTCGCTGGTGAATCCGCCGTCCGGATTGGTTGCCACGTCGGCCAAATGCCCGTTCTTCTCCGTGTACGGAGCGAAAAACTCCCAACGAACGCCGTAGTTGAGAGTGAACGAAGGCAGCATTCGCCAGTCGTCCATGGCGTAGGCGTCGAAGACGTTATCGCGCAGATAACTCTTCGCCACCGAGGAGTTGAGCGTTGTGGACTGCGGCAATCCGAGTAGAAAATCGGCGATGGAGGAGCCGGTGGCCGGGTCCTGCGCGGCGTTCTCGGTGAACAACCCGGTGAACACAAAGTCTCCGGTGGCGTTCGAGCCGGCCAGAAAGTCGTGATGCACGCGGCGGTAGTCGCCGCCGAAACGCAGGTTGTGCTTGCCGTGAATCCAGCTCAGGACCTCGGTGAACGAGATGGTCTGCGCAATGGAGAAGCTGGGCTGCGTTTCACTCAGGCCCTCAATGCCGTTGCTGAGCGAAACATCGGGCACGCCGTAGTTGAGCGGAACATTGTTCGGCACCGCTACGCTCGCGGTCGCCACGGGATTGGTGGAGGAGTTGGTAAAGAAGTTCGTCGTGTGGCTGTTGCTGCGGTTCCAATTGACGTTGGAGATGCTGGTGAAGCGATGGTAGCCCACCGTGTAGCCGGCCTGGAGGGAATCGGCGTCTGAGGCGCTCTTGCCGCCTAACTGCGGGAACAGATTCACCAGGTCGGAGGCCGAGTGCGACCAGTTGTAGTTGAGGTTGATGCTCTGGCGCAGCCCCTGAGTCTGCGTAGCGCCGCGTCTCCCCCCGCCGCCAGATCCGCCGCGGCCGCCGAACTGCGCGGCGTTCGCGCCCAGACTGCGGTTGTAACGAATGCCGGCCTGGGTTGAGTTCGACTGGGAGGTTGTGAGCAAGTGGTAGTTGTAGCCGTTAATGGTGCTGCCAGCGGGCAGGTTCGGTTCAGGAAAATACTTCAGGAGCGCCGTGGCCTGCGGAGAAATCGACTGTCCCGCGGCTCCCGTGGGCGGTATCACATTGGGCGTGCCATTGTAAGCGAAGTGCTGGCCGGTTACGGGATCGTAGATTGCGGGCAACCCGGAGGCGGAAAAATCGCCGCCCCGTTCCGCGTCCGTAGGAATCGTGGCGTAGAAATCGTCGGGAGTTGAAGAGCGCGAGCCGGAGAGCGTGAGGAACACCATGTCCTTGCCGCTGGGCTTGGTCAGACGCGGGATATAAGGTGCGCTCATGAAGGTGATGCCGAAGCGATTGGACCCGTTGGCCGGCTGCAGTTGCGGGAGGCCGACCAGCGCGAACGGCTGCGCATTGAGCGCGGAGTTGCTTCCATCCCAGAAGATGGCGCCGTGCGCCTGGCCGGGATTGAAGTTACGGAAATTCCCGCGGCCTCCGCCGCCTCCAACGCCGCCTCTTCCTCCAAAGCCACCATCGCCACCGCCAAATCCGCCGCCGCCGAACACCCCGCCAAACCCTCCACCGCCCCCGAAGCCGCCAAACAGCCCGCCCTGCCCTGCCCCCCCGCCGGGACCCCCTTGCCCGTTCAATCCGCCCTGTACCTGGATCGTTTGCAGCGCATCGCGCACACGATCCATATCGAGGCCAGCCAACGCGCTCACCTGTCCTGCCTGTCCGCTCACGGCCACCGACTCGTCGCTGAAGTCGGAGTTGCTGGCGATCGAGGGCAATGCCGCGCCGCTCGCGCCCGCGGTGCCAGCCCCGGTGTCGGTGTCGGCAGCGAGTGTATTCATCAGGCTTAGGTTTTCGGGCGAATTACCAGCCAGTTGGCGGATGGCTTCTTCTACATTGCCCTGCTGGTTGCTCTGGCGGGCCTGCTGCTGCTCCAGTTCGGCTTGCCGAGAAGCCAGGATCAGCTCGAAATTGAGCGTCTGGTCATGGCTCGTTGCGTTGAGCACGGCCTCCTGCGATCCTTGCGCAAAGGCCGCGAACTGGGTGCGGACAACATAGCGGCCATTGAGCGGAATATTCATTTGCCACGCGCCGGTGATGTCGGTGGTGGTGGAGTAGCGCTTGCCGGTGAGGGTGTTTTGTGCCGTCACTGTGACGCCGGGCAGGGGAATGGTGCCGCTCTTGACAGTGCCATGCAGCTTGCCGCCTGTCACGGCTTGAGCAGACGATGGCGCGGTCGAAGCGGTGGCAACTGCGGGAGCCTGGCTGGCCGCGGATTGTGTCGCCGGGGCCGGAGCCTGGCACCATGCAGCCAGACATCCGGCCACAACGACTCCCGCCGTACCTGCACGCTTCATTGCTGCCTGCCGCATTTGCGCTACCTTGCCTCTTGTACTCGTATTCAGTCTGACGGATCACGCGCGGCCAAGGTTTACTGGCGCGGCCATGCGCCGGTGCCGCGATTTGCGGCCAGTTGCGTTGACCAATTGAAGGCGGAGGAAGGTTTTGCACTTGCAATCCCGGCCACCGCATGTTAACTCTTAAGCTAATAGTTTTCTGATTGCTACCACGCTGGTAAACCTCAGTAAGAATCGGACAGGAAGTGATATGGGCATAAAGATCGGCACCACGATTCGCGCATACCGCCTGCAAAAGGGATTGTCGCAGGGAGACATCGAAAAGAAGACCGGGCTGTTGCGCTGCTATCTTTCGCGCGTGGAGAACGGCCACACCGTGCCCTCGCTGGACACGCTGGCTAAGATCGCCCTCGCCCTCGACCTGCCTATTGCGCAGTTCTTCGCCAGCGACACGCTCGCCCGCCAGATGAACGAGCACAATCTCTCCGACGACGAGTTGCGCTTCCTGACGCAGCTGCGGCGCTACTCCTCAAACCTGAATGAGAGCGACCGCAAGCTGCTGCTGGCTATGGTGAAGAAGTTCGCCGCGACCGCGACGCGATAACTTTTCGTTCGAGATTTCATCCGCAGCGGATGAGGTTTGTGCCGTCCCAGGGCCCAAAATCGACACGTGGGCGCCCACTGGATTGCTAACAGGGCGAGCAGTAAGAAACGTACGGGCGCTCACTCTGCTCTACACATCGTTGCCAAGATGGAAGATCGGCTCGACGCCTTTGCCGCCGCCTAGGAGAGCTTGCTCCTCGTGCGGGTCGAGCGGCTTGTAGTTCTGCGCCACATCCATGGCGAGGCGGAAGTAGCGATCGTCGCCAGGTGGAATGGCCGCCGTAATCGGATGGCCTAGGGTCCAGCGCAGACCGAGCGATGCTTCATCGGGATACGCGGCCGGCTGGTACCAGCACTTGGGCTCGGGATGATTCTTCCGCTCGTCCGCTGGCCAAACAGTTTTGGCCATGCTCTTCAGGCAGAGGATGCCCATCTGCTTTTCCCGCGCGCGTTTCAGGATTTGCATTCCAAAGTCTGCTTGGGTAACGAGAACCCAGTTGAGCGGGAAGAGAACCGTGTCGAAGTTGTAGCGGTCCATGGCGGCCAGCGCAGTTTCGACGGAGTGAACGGAGAACCCGATATAGCGGATCTTGCCTTCCTTCTTTGCCGCTTCAAAGGTTTCGATGGCGCCACCCGGACCGAGGACCTTGTCGAGGTCGCTCATTTTTGTGAGTGCGTGGAACTGGTAGAGATCGAGGCGATCAGTCTCAAGGAGTCTGAGCGAGTTCTCAAGGTCGGCGCGCGAGTCATCTTTCACGCGGCCGTCGGTTTTGCAGGCCAGGAAGCACCTATCGCGATAGGGTTTGAGGGCCGGACCGAGCCGGTCCTGGGCGTTACCGTAGCTGGGAGCCACATCGAAGTAGTTGACGCCACGGTCGACGGCCTCAGCAACGATGTTTACCGCGGCGCTGGAATCTTCATTCATCACCACGATACCGCCAAAGCCGATGATGGAGAGCTTCTCACCGGTCTTGCCCAGCACGCGCCGGGCGATGGGCCTGGACGGGGTTATGGAGGGCCTGGCATCGGACGCGCTGATGCGGCTGGCCGACGCAACGGCAGCGGTAATGGCGGCTTGCTTCAAGAAATCACGGCGTTCCATGGTCTCCCTCCAGGGGTGGAATGAGACAGCGCACGAGGGTATTTTCGCACGGAGCGCGCGGAGGGCGCGACGATTCAGCTAACTCTGCGGCGGGGCGAGGTGGGCCACATAAAACCCGAATAACACCAGAAGCAGCACTACGAGCACGACAGTCAAGCGCAATCTCATTTGAAACTCGCCGCGCGGCGAGCCGATCCGCGGCACCATCGGAGCCGCAAAGAGCAGCCCGCACAGGAAGCCGCCGATGTGCGCCGAATTATCGACCTCCACCCCGGTGAGCCCGCTGCCGAGGTTGACGGAGAGGCCGATGATGAGATTGATGGCGGCAAAATAGATCACGGATTTTCGCAGCTTTCGCACTTCGCGCGGCGGCACCGGAAGTCGATTTGACTTCAACAGCACAATGAGCGCACCGGCAATGCCGAAGACGGCTCCTGACGCTCCCGCGCCGGCAGGAAAGATGTTCACGTCGTGGAATCTATACCAGTTGTAAAAGGTGGAGAGCAGATTGCCAGCCGCACCGGTGAGGATATAGACAGCGAAAAGACCCACCGAATCCATGAGCGGCTCGGCCAGCAGTCCCAGGTTCCACAGGCACCACATGTTGGTGGCCAGATGAATGATGCCGACGTGGACGAACATCGCGCTGACAATGCGCCACCATTCTCCGCCAATAAGTACATTGCTAGCTCTATTGGCGCCCCACCCCATGAGTTGTTCGGTCGTGGGCATCCAGATGCTAATCCCACGCGCCGCCATGGCCAGAAAAACACCGCAGTTGATCCCCACAAGCAGATAGGTGGCGAGCGTGGAGGCCCACCAAGGCCGCCGCCGGGGAGCCGGCGTGGGCGCATAATCGCTTTCCGGAGGCAAAATCTCCGGCTGGGGCGTGGAGGGATAACTTCCCATATCTCCACTCTAAAGCATTCTGGCTGCACGGCAGTTGAGCGTTTCCGCCTGCGGAAAGCGCGGGACGCAGCGCCATCCTTGATGGTAGCTTTTCTGTTTACAGTCCGGCTTGGTCTCTCGATGTAGTCTGGAGTTTGGTCCGCGCCCAACGCCGCATTGCAACGGCGAGACGAGCCTGCGCGGATTCTCCAACGAGGAGCGGAAACGTGAGTTCGGAAGCGAAAGCAAGCGAAACCGGCGCGAGGCCCATTCGCCGTGCGCTGCTGAGTGTTACAGATAAGACCGGCCTGGTGGAGTTTGCGCGGGTGCTGGCCGGTTTCGGGGCAGAGCTGGTTTCGACCGGCGGGACGGCGAAGGTGCTGCGTGAGGCCGGCCTGGCGGTCAAGGATATCAGCGAGTTGACAGGCTTTCCCGAAATGCTTGACGGCCGCGTGAAGACGCTGCACCCGCGCGTGCATGGCGGCCTGCTTTTCATCCGCGGCAACGCGGAGCACGAAGCCGCAGTGGCAACGCACGGCATCCAGCCCATCGACATGGTGGTGGTGAATCTCTACGCCTTCGAGAAGACGGCAGCTCAGCCCGGAGTCGCGTTCGGGCATCTCATCGAGAACATCGACATTGGCGGGCCGTCGATGGTTCGATCGGCGGCGAAGAACTTTGAGGACGTGGCGATCGTGACGCGAGCCGCGGACTACGCGGCGCTCACTGAGGAACTAAAGGCCAACGGCGGGGCGCTGACTCGCGCGACGCGGTGGCGGCTGGCAAAGCAGGCCTTTGCGCTCACCGCTGCTTACGATGCGGCCATCGCGAACACTCTGGATCGCATTGCCGAGCCTCCGGCTCCTGAGACTCCGGCTGAGTTGGACTCTTCCGGCTTGCCGGCCACGCTGCGCATCAATCTGCCGCTGGCCCAGCCGTTGCGCTACGGCGAAAACCCGCACCAGCGTGCCGCGCTCTACGCCGACGGTTCCGGCCGAGGGATTGCGGGCGCATCGCAGCTGCAGGGCAAGGAGCTGAGCTTCAACAACCTCGTCGATCTGGATGCCTGTTGGGAACTGGCGCAGGAGTTTGAGGAACCCGCTGTGGTTATCGTGAAGCACACAAACCCCTGCGGAGCGGCGACCGGCGCTACGATCCTCAAGGCCTATCAAAAAGCGCTCGCCTGCGATCCGGTTTCTGCCTACGGCGGAGTGATCGGCATCAATCGCGAGGTCGATGGAGCGGCCGCCGAAGAGATCGCCAAGCTCTTTGTCGAAGCCATCGCGGCGCCGGGATTTTCGCCTGAAACCCGCGAGCGCTTTGCCGCGAAGAGGAACCTGCGACTCGTGGAGGTTCGCGCCGCGGATCCACGTCCCGTAGTCAAGCACGTCTCTGGAGGACTGTTGCTTCAAGACGCCGATACGGGCCGCAAGTGACGGAATCGGAGTTGAAGGTGGTTACGTGGCGGCCGCCCACGGCCGAGGAACTGCGCAGCTTGCTCTTTGCCTGGCGCGTATGCAAGCACGTCAAATCAAACGCCATCATCTACGCTCGCGACGGGCAGACCCTGGGCGTAGGCGCGGGGCAAATGAGCCGCGTTGACGCGGCCAAGTTCGGCTCCATGAAAGCCGTCCTGCCGCTCAAAGGCTGCGTCGCCGCGTCGGACGCGTACTTTCCCTTTCCGGATGGTCTCGAGGCCGTTGCCGAAGCCGGCGCCACGGCTGTGATCCAGCCCGGGGGCTCGATCCGCGATGAGGAAGTGATTGCGGCCGCCGACAAACTGGGCCTCGCCATGGTCTTCACCGGCATACGGCACTTCCGGCATTGAACGCGATCGCAGACGCCGAAGCAATTTCATCCCGGCCATCGCCTGCCAATCGCGTGTGCCACTTTCGTTTGGCGAAAATCAGCAATCTGGAGAGCATTTGCGACCAATGGCGGGTAAAATCGTCTGTAACAGTAGGCAGAGTTGCTCAGAACGGCTGCCTGCGCCGCGTTCCGGTTCTTTTGAGAGCGTTTAACACGCTTCGACAACTGAGAACGTAGGGAATCCCCTGCATGATGACAAGGAATTTTCTTAGACCGACCGTTGGGCCCAAGATTGCCGCCGCCATGCTGTTTTTGTTGCCGGCTGCGCTCGTCTGCGCCCAAAACGCTCCCGCCAGCGGTACCCCGGCCAGCCCGGCGAAGAGCCAGCAGGCCCAGCCCAGTACCGCGCCGGCCCAGGCATCTCCAGCGCAGGCCCTGAAGAGCGATGCGCCGTCGAACCAGAGCAGCCAAGCGCCCACAGCCGCGCCTGCTGCGGAGACCAACCGATCTCAGGCGTACTATCACCTGGCCTTGGCCAGCGTGTATGAGGATGATGCCGTCTCCGAGGGACGATCGGATGAGGTAAACCAGGCCATTGAGCAGTACAAGCTGGCGCTCAACGCTGATCCCAATTCAGCGGAGCTCAACGACGATCTGGCCGATCTCTATTTCCGCGTCGGCCGCGTCCACGATGCCGAAGTGACGGCGCGTGCGCTGCTGAAGAACTCGCCCAGCGACATCGATGCGCACAAGCTCCTGGGGCGCATCTACCTGCGACAACTGGGTGAGGGAGAAAACGGAGGCGCATCGGCTTCGAGCTCGAGCAACGTGCTGGATCAGGCCATCGCCGAGTTCGAGAAGATCGTCACGCTGCAGCCCAAGAGCGTGGAAGATCACATGGTGCTGGGGCAGCTTTACACCGTCAAGCACCTGCCCGACAAAGCGGAAGCCGAATTCAAGACTGCCCAGGCGATCGAGCCCGAGTCAGAGGAAGTGGTGCTGAACCTGGCCCGGCTTTACGCCGAGAGCGGGGACGTGCAACATGCCGTGAAGGCGATCGAGGCCGTTCCCGAGGATGGGCGCACCCCCAAGATGGAGTTCACACTGGGCGCGCTCTATGACCAGTTGAAGCAGCCCAAAGACGCCATCGCCGCCTATCAGCGTGCTGAGGATCTGGAGCCCGGCGACCTGCAGACCATGGACGCGCTCGCTGCAGCCTTGCTCAGCAACGGCCAGCTCGACGAAGCGCTCAAGCAATACAAAGGGCTCGCCGACGCCGATCCCGAGAACGGTGAGGCGCTGGTCCATATCGGTGAGATTGAGCGCCGGCAGGGCAAGTATGAAGAGGCGCTGGCCACGATACGCAAGGCGCGCAAGATCGAGCCAAGCTCGCCGGAAGCGGGCTTCAACGAAGGGCTCCTGCTCGACATACTCGGCCGATTCGACGATGCCGCACAGACCTACCAAGACATGGTCGACGCGACTTCGCACGCCAACGGCGCTTACACCGACGAGGAGAAGAACAACCGCGCCATCTTCCTGGAACACCTGGGAGCGGTCTACCTCGAGGAGAACAAGACCGATCAGGCGGTCGCCGCGTACCAGAAGATGATCGATATGGGCGGCAACTCCGTCGCGCGCGGGTACCAGGGAGAGGTGGATGCGTATCGCGATGCCCACGAGTTTGACAAGGCCATCGATATCTCCCGCAAGGCAGTAGCCGCCAATCCGAAGGATCGCGACCTGAAGCTGATGTTGGCAGGAGAACTCGCCGACCAGGGGCATCCCGATGAGGGTCTTGCTATGGCCAAGAGCCTCCTTGACGGCGCCACCCCCGACGAGCAGCGTGGCGTGTGGTTTGCCATCAGCCAAATGAACATCCGGCTGCGCCGATGGAAGGACGCCGAGGATGCGTTGGACAAGGCAGAGCCATTGGTGACCAAGAAGGAAGACCGTACGTATTTGTTCTTCCTGCGCGGCGAGTGGGCCGAGCGGCAGAAGCACATGGATCAGGCCGAGCAGTATTTCCGCCAGGCGCTGGATTTGGATCCGCAGAACGCCATGACCTTGAACTACCTCGGGTACATGTGGGCCGACAAGGGGATCAAGCTACCCGAGGCGCTCAAGTTGATTCGCCAGGCCGTTACCATTGAGCCGATGAACGGCGCGTATCTCGATTCGCTGGGCTGGGTCTATTTCAAGATGGGTGAGTACGAACTGGCTGAGGACAACCTGCGCCAGGCCGTGAATCGTGACCAGACCGATCCCACGGTACACATGCACCTGGGTGATCTCTACGAGAAGACCGGCCGCATCCGGCTGGCCGCCGCGCAGTGGGAGCTGTCGCTGGCCGAGTTCGCCAAGTCAGCACCCGCGGATGTTGAGCCTGGCGATGTAGCCAAGGTGCAAAAGAAGCTGGAAAACGCCCGCGTACGGTTGGCCAAAGAAGAGGACTCCGTGGGCCCAGCCAAGCCGGAATAAGCCCGGCTCATCGCAAGTGCCGCCATCGAAGCGGCGGAGCGCAATCGACAATAATCGGGCTAGCTCAGACTGCGCCGTTCACTGCGGCGAACGCTGCTTGCTGCGCAAGGTCGTTCATCACCTACTGCTCGTGCGCTGCCGCCGCAGTCAGATATACATCTACGTTGCTCTTGTCCACCAGCGATGTGCCGGTGTCGACAAAGACCGGGTAGGGCGCGAAAGCGTCGGCGCTATAGTCCTTGCCGAGCTGCGCGGGCGGATTGTGAAACACCTCATCCAGCGCCCTTAGCCCGACGTATCCCATAGTGAAGGGCTTTTGCACCACCGTCGAGTCGATGACTCCGTCCTTGATTCCTTGCAGCGTATCCGGATTCACGTCCCACGCCACCAGAAGCCTGCTGCTGTCGCCCGCCCGCTTGATAGCGTCCGCGGCCAGCTTGCCTGAAGCTGAGTCCAGACACACAAAGGCGTCGATCTTTTTGGCGCCGGTTTGCGCCATCAGCTCCTGGGTCCTGTCAAAGGCGACACGTCGGGTCGCCCTTGATGTCGACCACTTCGACGATGTTGATTCCCGGCCGCGTTGCGAAGACGTCCTTGAATCCCTTCAGCCGCTCTTCCGTATTGGGCTGGCCGGCAAGCGTAAAGAAGACCACGTTGCCCTTGCCACCCAGCTTCTCGATCACCCTCCGGCCCCCCAGGCGCCCTGCTTCCAGATTGTTGGTGCCAATGAAGTAGAGCCTGCGACTGCCCGCAGCGTCGGAGTCCATGGTGATCACTGGAATGCCCGCATTCACCGCTGCGTCAATCTCTGGCTGCAACACGCCAGCGTCGGAGACCGAGACCAGAATCCCCGCTGGTTTGGCCGCGACCGCCGTCTTCAGTTCCGCCAGTTCACCCTGCGGATCGTGGGTGTCGGGCCCGGCCACTTTGGCCGTCACATTGTATTGCGCCGCGGCCGCCTTGAATCCAGCTATGGCCGTCTGCCAGTAGGGCAACGAGACGTTGGCTGCGACCAGGTAATACACCTCTTTCACCGAGTGCCTTGCACCGCATCCCGGGATCAACACCATTGCCAGCGCGGCGAGCGCCAGCGCCATCTCCTTGATTCGTTTCATTGCTACCTCCGTTTGAGGCCTGAAAAGCCGCTGTGAGCGGCGCTCATGATCCCCTGATTGCGCCAACTCCCAAAATTCCGGCAGGATAGTACTCCCAGCAAGCTGGCGTTGTCCATCCTCGGGCACACGGCGGTCTTTATAGCAGCCGCCGACAGCAAAAAATGGTGACTCCGCGCACAAAAGCGTGTTCCCTTCCCCGCAGCGTCCCCTTTTGCGGTATAACCAGACGTGAACTGCGAGGTTTGCGTTCACGCCGCGAAGTCCGGACGAGATGATTGCCCTCAAGAGCGAGTTTTCCGCCCTGTTGCCTGCTGGAATCGCCGTCAGCGGGAGCGCGGACAGTGCGCTGGTTGCCCGTGCCTATGCCCAGCCGCCGCACGCTTATCGCACCCCGTTCGCTCGCGACGCCGCCCGCATCCTGCATGCGCGCGCCTTTCGCCGCCTTGCCGGCAAGACACAGGTCTTCACCCGCCTGCCGGCCGAGGGGCTTTCCGACCACTTTCGCAGCCGCCTAACGCACACGCTCGAAGTCACGCAGATCTCGCGCACAGTTGCCACGGCTCTGGGGCTGAATACGGAGCTTGCCGAAGCCCTGGCGCTGGCGCACGACATCGGGCATCCACCGTTTGGCCACGCCGGCGAAAAGGCCCTTGACCGCGCCCTTCGCGCTCAAGGCTTGAGTTTCGACCACAACCTTCACGCTCTGCGCATTGTCACCTGGTTTGAGGAACGCTATGCGGCCTTTCGCGGACTCAATCTCACGCTCGCTGTCCGCGAAGGCATCGTGAAACATTCGCGCGACTACACCGCCGCAGACCACCCCGAGCTGGCCGAGTATTTTCTCGACGAACTTCCGCCGCTGGAAGCGCAGTTGATCGATCTGGCCGACGAGATTGCTTATCTGACCGCCGATCTCGATGACGGACTGGACTCGGGCATTCTCGTGCTCGACCAGGTGCGCGAGGCTGTGCCTTTCTTCCGCGGCTTCCACGATGCCGCGCTCGCCAGCTTCCCGACCGCAGCGCCCAAGCTGAATATGTACGAGGCGCTCCGCCGGGTGCTGAACGCATTTGTCACCGATCTGATCGAGGAAGTATGCGCTCGCGTGAGTGCGCTTGGCGCTGCGATACTGAGCGACATCCGGCGCGCTCCGCAAAGGTTGGCTGCTCTCAGCCCAGGAATGGAGACCGCGCGCCTCGCCGTGAAGGAGTTCCTCTACGCGAACCTCTACAACTCGCCCGGCCAGGAGGAGGTGCACGCCCACGCGGAAGAGGTGGTCGTGCAGCTATTTGGATACCTGATGGACGATCCGGGTCTTATGCCGGAGGATCACCAGGCGCAGATTCCCGCCGAGGGCCTGGCCCGCACCGTGGCCGACTACATCGCCGGCATGACCGACAGCTACATTGTGCAATTGTGGAAGCGGTGCGGAGGGCGGTGAGTTACTGCACCGTTCCCTGCGGGCGCAGGCGGCGCAAGTCCAGAGCGCACTGGACAGCGTTTTGCGCGTTGAGGCGCAGATTGTCGGCCGCGGCCCATAGCCATAGCCGCGAAGCCAGATTGGAATTACGGCCCAGCGGCTCCGGCCGCAGCCGGACGAGTACGTCGTTCTGTCCTGTGGCGGCCAGATTCGAGGGCGAATCGGTGTCTTCCAGCACCAAGTCGACGTGTTCGCCGGTCAGCGCCTCTTCAAGCGTTGCAATCTCCACTGCCCGTTCCAGCTCGACGGCAATCGAGAATGTGTGGCCGTGGAAGACCGGCGCGTGGATCACCTGGACGGCCAGCGCCGGGCCACGCCCAGCGGTGAGCGCCTCGTAGTGGCGCCGAATGCGCGCCTCCACCGCAGGCAGGTTTACCGAGGCGCTTTCGCCCATGCCGCCAAGCAGGTTGTAGGCCGCCTGCGCGTCGTAAACAGAGCGTGGCAGAGACTGGAAGCTGAGCAGGCTCACCGTCTGCTGGTGCAGTTCGTCCATGGCCGCGCGGCCAAACTCGCTGGCCGGCTCCAGCACGGTGGCGGCGGCAAAACGCACCGGCGCGGCCTGGTGCAACCGTTCGAGAAGCAACGTCAGGGTAATCACTGCGGGGTGAGCAGGCACGACTGCCGGAGTAAAGAGGTCAACGGCAGCGGCTTCCGTTCCCAACCAGGGAGCACGCACGAGGACACCGCTCTCCCGATCGAGCGCCCCAGAGAGATCGAGGACCGTTGAGCCGGCCTGGAGGGCCTGCCGCCAGTGCCGCAGCGTCAGGCTCTCGCTGCCGCAGAAAAAGGTAAAGTCGGCGTGTTCGAAGGCCTCCGCGCTGATGGCCTGGATGAAAGTGACCTCGTCGCCCACTTGGTCTAACTGGCCTTGCGCGTCTTCCTCGTCGAGCAGGGCAAAGTTGGCCGAGGCAAGCGGCGACTCGGAGAGAACATCTTTCAGTTCCCGGCCCAGCAGGCTTGAAGCGCCGGCAATTGCGATCTTGTACACAGACGTCCTTTGATGAAACAGCAAATTTGCGGGCGGCAATGCCGGCCAGGATTCGCTCCTCCTCATGCCGGCGATGCCGTCAAGAAGCTAATCGGAGAATCTGTGCCCCAGCGATTCCGGCTCCGCGGGAGCGTTCGACACGGCCGCACTTGGCGGCCTTCTGCGCCGCCGCCTCGACCAACCGTACGCTGCGCGCGCCCAAATGCCCGAAAACATATACGCCAACGCGGCCGGGAACATAACGACAGTTGAGTAACGGAGCACAATGTAGGCGATCAACGCCAGGAGCACGAGCAACTGGAAGGGATGGCGGCGTGAGAGGTTGATTTCCTTGGCCGACCAGAAGCGCCAGGTGCTGACCATGAGAAAGCTGCACAAGCCGACGAGAATCAGCCAGGGAACCGCAACCCACCACTCTTCGACCGGATAGGCGTTGAAGAAGTGAACGGTAGCTGCCAGCAGCCCTGCCGCAGCTGGTATTGGCATGCCCACAAAATACTTCCGGTCCTGCCGCCCCGGATTGCGCGGCTGCGCATCAGGGCTGATGTTGAAGCGAGCCAGGCGGGAAGCTCCGCCGAGAAGAAACAGAAAGCAAATGAAGATGCCGGCCTGGACCAGGTGTAGCCGTAATTGCGGATTCATCGAGTCGGGGAGGAAATGGAAGCCCCAGACGAATGCCAGCAGGCTGGGCGCCAAGCCGAAGGTGACGACGTCGGCCAGCGAATCGAGCTCCCTGCCGAAGTCGCTCGCGGTGTTGGTCAGGCGGGCGATGCGGCCGTCGAGCGCGTCGAAGGGAACGGCAAGCAGGATGGCGATGGCCGCCCAGTCCAGATGCCTATGCGCTTCGCCGCTGCCGTCAAGAGCCGCGAGAGTTTGTGTAATGGAGAAGTAGCCTGCCGCAAGGCTGCCGGCGGTGAACAACGAAGGCAGCAGGTACATGCCGCGGCGCAGGCGCAGATGCGGCTTGCCTTTCGCTCGCGCGGAATCGAAGTGGTTCATGCGCTCTCTCTCCGCGGTACGGCTGCCAGCACGCTGGAGCCGCCTTTGACCCGCTCTCCCACCTTCACCCGCAACTCCGCGCTGGCCGGAATCACGACATCCACTCTGGAACCGAATTTGATGAGCCCCACGCGCTGGCCGCGTTCCACCGTTTGGCCTTCCTTGCAGCGAAAGACGATGCGCCTCGCCAGCAGCCCGGCAATTTGCTTGAATGTGACTTCAAAGCCCGCGTCCGCCCCCTGGCCGCGCACTGTGACCGCGTTCTGTTCGTTGCGTTCGGCCGAGGCTGGGTTCATGGCATTCAGAAACCTGCCTTTCTGGTAGTGCACACGGCTCAAGACCCCGCCAATGGGCGCACGATTCACGTGTACGTCAAAGACGCTCAGAAAGACGCTGATCCGCTGTCGAGCGCCCTCGGGAGTCGCGATGGAGGCTGTTTCGGTAACCCGTCCGTCGCCGGGCGCAACGATCAATCCCTCGCCGGCAGGAATTGTGCGATGAGGATCGCGGAAAAACCAAAGAAAGAACGCTGCGAGGACAATCGGGGCCAGGGTGAGCCAGAGGCTGTTAGTAAACCACCAGCAGGTTCCCGCAACCCCCAAAAAGACCAACCCGTAGATGTAACCGTCGCGAACCATCGTTCCCAACGATTATACGTTTGTTCAGGGAATGGAAAGGGAATGATGGGGCTCCGCGAGGACACGCGGCACAGGGACACGCTGCCGAGGCATTCCTCTCGGCTGGTGAGCCGCAAAAGCGGGATACCTTAGAGCCTACGCCACGGCCACTGCGCGGCGCTCAAGCGCGAAGATCAGGTCCTTCGCGTGCAGCTTGAGCTTCTTCAAGCGCACTTCTTCGAGCTGTTCGTCTTCGGTAAGGTATGGCTTTTGAAGCAACTCTTCCAAACGCTGAGCGTAGCGGCGATGTTCGGCGTGCAGGCGATCGAGCTCTTCGCTCAGCGTGGAACCCTGTACTTCATCCATCAAGCACCCCCCCGGTGCGGCGGATCACGTCGGGTAACTGGAGCCGCCAATTTTCTTAGAACATTTACATATATCGCCGTCGTAGTGCAAACGGCAAGTCAGAAAACCGTCGAAAGTAACGGAAGCCTGTGAAAATCGGGTGGGAGGTCCGCCGAGATGGCCACTGTTCCGGTCGGCGGCGGCTGGCTGTCGTGACCCAGCAGGCACCGTGGCGCAGTCCAGCCCTAACCTCAGCGGATCTTTAGCCGCATCAACACCGCATCTTCAACAGGATCAGCGTAGTAGGCCCGGCGAAGGCCGGTGTGGCCAAAGCCGGCGGACCGGTAGAAGGCCAGTGCCGCCCGGTTCGACGCTCGCACCTCAAGCACGATCTCACGCACGCCTGCCGCGCGCACCTCCTTGACCAGCGCGTCGAAGAGCTGCCGGCCCAGGCCGCGCCGCTGGCTCCCGGCAGCGATGGCAATCGTCTCCAGCTCGGCCTGCTGGGGCAGAAAGCTCGCCATCGCAAATCCCTCAACATCGCCCGTATGTGGCTTGGTCACAACCAGGGCCATTCGGCGGGGGGTGGATTCGAGGTTCAAAGCCTCCAGATAGGCCGATTCGGGCCAGTGCGGCGCATCCGGCAGGCTCGCGGCAATCTCCATCACCCCAGCCAGGTCGGCTGCGGTCATCTGCCGAATCTCGAAACCTTCGGCGGGGAGATTCACGTGCCCTTCGATTCCGCCCTGGCCGGCTCACCAACGGCCCCGGAGCCGAAGATCTCCGAATCGGAGCGGCGAAGGTAGTGGCCGTCGAGCAGCGCCAGATCGACGATTGCGCCTGCGGTCAGGCGCGCCTCACCCAGCCGGAGCGCATCGGCTGCCACCGGCGAGGGCGTCTTCACAAGTTGAGCGTCCGGCCAGGCATCCGACAGCAGCGCCGCCGCGCCCTGATCACACACGGCGACCCGCAGGGGTGGGGGCGCAATGGCCGCCAGTTCGCGGGGACCGGCGAGAAGCTCCACTGGGCCGGAGCCTGTTCGCTCCATGCGCAGGAACACCTCGCCGCGGTGCGCATCCAGCGCCGAAGAGGGAACGCGCGACTTGCGTGAGAGCACTTCCAGCCGCGAAACCGCAACCACCGGAATTCCCGTGCCCTCGGCCAGGCCCTTCACGGCGCTCAGGCCGACGCGGACGCCAGTAAAACTCCCTGGCCCGTTGACGACAACAATCCCGCCCAGTTCTCGGAGTTCGGTGCCTGCCGATTGCAGCAACTCAGCCACCGCCGCCACCAGCGTCGCCGAATAGGTGCGCCCAGCAAGTTCGATTTGCCCGAGAATCTCCAGATCGCGGCCAGCGAGCCGCCCCAACGCCACGGAGCCGGATGGGCCGCAGGTGTCAATTCCGAGAATCGGCCCGAGAATCAGCGACTCCGGCACGACGCCTCCTTACACAGCGGCCAATGCCTGGTCGAGGTCAGCGATGAGGTCTTCCTTGTCCTCGATGCCGATGGAAAGGCGGATGCGGCCCTCGTTGATCCCCATCGACCGGCGTACCTCCTCGCTGACCGAGCCGTGCGTGGTGGTGGCCGAGTGCGACGCCAAAGACTCGACGCCGCCCAACGACTCCGCATTGATGAAGATCTTGATCGCCGTGAGGAACCGCGCCGCTTCCTCGCGCGACTTGAGCTCGAAGCTCATCATCGAACCGAAGCCCTTCTGCTGCTTCACCGCCAGGTCGTACTGTGGGTGAGTTTTCAGCCCCGGATAGGCCAATTTGCTCACCTTCGGGTGCGTGGAGAGGAATTCCGCGACTGCGCGGCCGTTCTCTTCATGCTGCTTGATCCGCAACGGCAGCGTCTTGATGCCGCGCAGCACCAGGAAGCACTCGAAGGGCGACATCACGCCGCCGGCCGCCTTCTGCACGAACAGGAAGCGCTCCTTGTGCTCGGGCTTTGACCCGATGAGTACGCCGCCGAGCCCATCCGAGTGGCCGTTCAAGTATTTCGTCGTCGAGTGCATCACGATATCCGCGCCCAGCTCCAGCGGACGCTGCAAAGCAGGCGACAGGAAGGTGTTATCGACGCTGACTTCGACGCCGCGCGCGTGAGCGATACGGCTAACCGCCGCAATATCCGTCAGCACCATAAGCGGATTGCTCGGCGTTTCAATGTGCACGAGCTTCGTATTCGGCTTCATGGCGGCTTCCACGGCGGCCAGGTCGCTGGTATCGACATACTCGATCTGGATGCCGTAGCCGCTCACGATCTGGTCAAAGAGCCGCACCGTGCCGGCATATACGTCGCGCGAGCAGACGATGTGATCGCCCGCGCGCAGCATCGCCACCAGCGCCGCAATGGCGGCCATGCCGGTGGTGAACGCGTGGCCGCTGGTGCCGCCTTCGAGCGCGGCCACCGCCATCTCCAGCCGGTCGCGGGTAGGGTTGCCGGCGCGTGAGTAGTCCCAGCCGCGGTCGCTGCCGATGCCGGTCAGCTCAAAGGTCGAGGAAAGGTAAACGGGCACGTTCACCGCGCCCGTCAACGGGTCAGGATGCTGCCCGGCATGAACGGCAAGGGTCGAGTACTTGTATGGGGACATGGTCGGCTGCTAGCCATTAGCTCCTAGCCTCTAGCTTATCGTGGTGGGGCCGGGAATTACGTTGCAACCCGCATGTCTGATCCGTACTCCAGCGTTGTCATTCCACCCCCCTCCTCCTCAGCCCCCCCCCTCACTTCAGTTCTCCTTCTTCCACCAACCACCACACCACCAACATCACTCCAAACCTTTATTATCGTGAATAGAAGTGGAGCTTGACCGCGATTTGCATAGGATCGAATCCGGGGCAGCTTAGGTGTAAATAATAGGTTTTTCCCGCTTTCGCACTTCGAAAAGCAAAGTCCCCGTTCGCATCCAGAAAGCACGTCCCCATCCGCTGTGCTTTCTCTTCCTGTCGCAGTTCCGCGGGGTCCAGGTACGAGGCAATCTGCACCGTCTGGCTTGAAAAACGCCCCTTCAGCCCGCCGGAGAAAATCGCCGCCGCTGAAATCCCGAGGCACACCAGCATCACGGCGCCCGACAGCGCAAAAAGCGGCCGGCCCGACAACCGCATCCGTCCCTTGCGGAAGGGTCGCTCCACGAATCGCCACGAAAGAATCGCCAGCGCAAACGACACCATAATCTGCACCACGTGATCCAAGCGGTCGGGGCGGAACAGCGTTCCGTAGTGCCGCTCGAACCACGCGCTCATGTCCGTCAGCGCGCCCATGCGATAGACCATGATCACCGGCCAGTGCCACAGGTACAGCGAGTACGAGATCAGGCCCACAAACACCACCGGCCGCCACGACAGCACCACCGACACAACCGAGGGCCCCTCCTCTCCGGCGCTGATGATCAGCACCGATCCCAGGCAGGGCGCAATCGCGCTCAGTCCCGGAAAAACAGTGACCGGCGTATACCAGATCGCCGAGTATCCGATCATCGCCATGCCGCCCAGCGGTTTTCGTTGAGGCGACAACGCGACTCGGATCCTGGGAGCAGTCCCCGCGGGAGAATCTCTCCGGCGGAAGGTCCATGCCTGGCATCTTTGGCCTCGACCGGGCTCTTGTAAACCACCACCGCGCTGGTGACCAGCGAGGCGGCAAACAGCATCACCACCGCCGCTTTCAGCCGCGACGGAAAAAGCCGTCTCACCACCACCAGAACAATCGGCTTCGCATTGCTCAACCACGACGCCAGGTTGCCGATTGGCGCTCCGGTGGTCGAGTATCCCGGTTGCTCCCAGAGATAGAAATTCGAGAACGACGTTGAGGCTGAAACGCAGGTCTTCGCAAAGTCACGATCCCCGACAGGCGTACGCCGCGGCGAAAGGCTTCTCTGCAATCAGCTCATACTGTGCCGACAGATCGCCGGGCGCTCCTGCGATGAAAAATACAGCCGCAATGAGATATGGCAAGAACTTTAAGCCCTGCATCAGGTAGCCCGAGATCACAAAGAAGACATCCACACCCACGTAGCCGCCCCCCAGCCGCAGCGTCCCCACGTGAAATGCCATCACGATCAGTACGGCAACCGCCCTCAGCCCGTCGATGTCCGCGCGATAGCTCAGTGCAGGCCGCGGGGATGGATTGTCGCTCATGCCTTTCGGCCCCTTTTCAGTTCCTATCTTAGCGGCGGGCTCGCAGCGCGTTCACCCTCCGGCCTCGCGCCCTCGCCCGCTTCGCCCTCCAGAATAGCCGTCTTATCGTGAACTGGCTTCTGAAACACCGCCTTGATATGCGCGAGCCGCGCGCTCAGCGCCTCGGCCTCTTCCTTCAGACCCAGCCGCTCGTGCCAGCCCGATGGCGTCGTAAAAGCATTCCTTGGCGTCGCTGTAGCAGACAGTGGCATCCCGTGGCGAATGCACTTCGTACATATCGTCGTAGGCCTTCTCGCCCATCGCCTTCAAATGCTCCAGTTGCTTGAGCTGTGCTTCGCGCTCCGTCTCATCGGCCATATCGTACACTCACTTTCATGGCGCTGCGCGCCCTCGAGTTCGCATATTCATCAGGCCCTTTACCACCTCACTCCTGCCTACAAAGGCGACCCATGCGAGCCCTTCAGCTTGCCCATTTTGCGGATTTCCTTGTCCTGCTTCCGCTCGGTCAGCTCGATCCAGCAGCGCAGACATGCGGGACGGCTATCGCGGCGTCGGGTGGTCAGCTTGCCGCAACGCATGCAGGGCTTTGCAGGCATCTTGCGCTTCACGGCCCTCACCTCCGGCCTCCGGCCCCGGAACCTTCCCTGCTACTTTTCCGCTGACGCAGTTTGCTTCGCCGGGCGTACCACCGGGAAGTAACCGGTGCGGGTGCGAACCGTGAGCTTGCCCAATCCCTTGGCCTCGGCCGTTACCTCTACGCGCCGGAATCCGGGTACCGTCGTCGGCTTCGTGGAGTGGTAGCCCAGCGTGTACTGGCTGCGAATGTCGCGCGCCACCTCGGCGGCGATCTGATCAATCTGGTCGATGGATTTGGGGAAAAACGCCATGCCGCCAGTCTCGGTGGAGAGCATCTCCAGTGCGCGGCGCGCGTGACGCGCTTCGGCGCGGCTCATCTCGTCTCCGAAGAGCAATCCGATGGAGTAGATGACCGGCCCGGAGAGCTGCTGGACGCGGTGAATGGTCTGTTCCAACAGCAGGCTCGAGGCGTTGTCTTCGCCGTCGGTGATGAGGATGAGCACTTGCTTGGGCCTCCTGGCATCGGCCGCCAGCTTATCCGCAGATGCCACCACGGCATCGTAGAGCGCAGTGCCCCCTCGGGAGTCGATGTGCGACAACCCCTCGCGCAACTTCTTGATATCCGAGGTGAGTTCGCAGTCGATAAAAGCTTCGTCGGAGAAGTTGACAACAAAAGCTTCGTCCTGCAAGTTCGAGGCCAGGACGAGGTCGAGCGCGGCCTTGTTCACCGACGGACGTTTGCGGTACATCGACCCCGAGTTGTCGATTACCAGCCCCATGGAGACGGGAAGATCGGTGTGCTGGAAGCTGATGAGAGTCTGCTTGACACCGTCTTCGACAACGGTGAAATTATCCTTGGTAAGGTTCTGCACCAGGTTCGTGCCATCGAGCACGGTGGCATTGAGCACGACTTCTTCGACATCGGTGTGGAGCAGGTAGCCCTCACCCTGCTTGTGAAGCGGACCTGTGGAAGGGGCTGGGGCCGTGACGTCGGGCGAGCGGACCGGATCGGTGTCCACCGTGAGGGATCGAGGGGGACGCGGATTTGCCTGCGCCCCTGCCTGCGGAGCGGGAGCCGATTGTGCGGACAGAAAAAGCCCCGCAGCGGCCAGGAATGCGGCGAGGACCGCGTTATTGTAGTGGCGCATAGTACCCGGTGCGAGCATAAACCGTCAGCGGAGGAAGGCCCGGAGGCGGATTCACCTTCACTTTCACTTTACGCCACTTGCCATCGCGGGCTAGATCCTTGGGCTTGTAGCCGATCACGTACTGGTTGCGCAGTTCGGTCGAGATCTTTTCGGCGATGTCGCTCATCTCGTCCACGTCGTCGACACGAAAGAGCCGCCCACCCGTCGACGAACTGATGTCGTCGAGAAGCTGGGGGCCGGTGCGTTCCTCGGGGGTGGCCGCGTAGGGATCGAAGATGCCGATCGAGTAGATCTCCACGTCGGCCTCGCGCACCTCCGCGCGCACCTCGCCCTCGGTGTAGCGCGAGCGGTTGTCGCCGCCGTCGGAGACCACCAGCAACGCTTTGCGTTCGTGGTGGGCATCCTTCATCTTGGCGATGCCG
Source organism: uncultured Acidobacteriaceae bacterium (assembly GCA_963836525.1). GTDB lineage: Bacteria > Acidobacteriota > Terriglobia > Terriglobales > Acidobacteriaceae > Telmatobacter. The sequence continues at coordinate 338,146 of CAWIJW010000002.1, read as the reverse complement.
TAGTAGATCGCATCCAGCAGCGCGGTGCGATGTCCTGCGTGAACCGTGGCCAGGCGCGCCTGAATATTTTCCACCGAGCCGGTGAAGTCCTCAATCAGCTCCGGCCGGTCGTTGAAGCCGATGACGAAGAACTCGTCCTGCGGATTGGCGGTCTTGATGAACTGCAGAATCGCTTCCCGGGCGCGGATCAACTTCGAGGTCATGGAGCCGGAAAGGTCGAAGATAATGCCGATGGAAACCGGGGCGTCTTCGCAGGCAAAACTGGCGATCTTTTGCTCGCCATTGTTTTCGTAGATCTGGAAGTCTTCCTTTTCCAGGCCCGTGACCAGACGGTTCAACGGGTCAGTGATCGTGACCGGGACCAGAACCATGTCCACGTTCATGCGAATGAAAGAGCCTGGATGGATTCTCAGTGAGGACGGGCCGGTTTCGGGAGTCGCTTCAGCCCCCTTGGGCTCACTCACAGGCGCTGAGGAGGCCGACGGCGGCGCCACGTGCACTTTGTTGAGCTGATCTTCCTGTGCGCGAGCCTGCCCGAGACAAAAGACCACGGCCAAGGCGTAAATCCAGGCGCAACGGCGAAGCAACACAAAGTTGCCGCCCCCTTTTGGAATCACGTGCTGGGGAAGCGTTGTCATGTGTCACCCAGGGCGGTTGAAGGCGATATTACCACTAATGGTGCGTCCGCGCTGTCATCAGATTGTCACTCCAGCATCCCGCATCCCAAAATCCGTGAAAGCTCGATGCGCGAGGCGCTGCGATACAATCGAGCCTGAGCGCACCCCGCGCCCCAAACGAGCGTCACGGCATGACGGGGGCTCAATTTCCACCGTTTCAACGGGGCAGCAAGGCCTTCCTCATGGCTCGTATTTATCCTTTTCGCGCCTGGCGCTACAATCCCTCATCCGTCCGGCTGGAAGACGTTGTCACTCAGCCTTACGACAAGATTTCGCCGGCCATGCAGCAGGCGTATTACCAGCGCAGCCCCTTCAATCTGGTCCGCATCATCCTGGGACTGCCTGAATTGTTTGACGCGGAGCAGGGTGAAAACGTCTATACGCGCGCCGCTCGCGATTTTCGCGCCTGGCGCGAACAGGGCGTCCTGATCCAGGAAAACGAGCCGTGCGTCTTCGCCTACGCGCAGCGTTTCAAGGTGCCCGGAACCGAAACTGTCAAGGAACGGCGCGGTTTTATTGCTCTAGGCAAGCTCCAGGACTATGCCGACCAGGTGGTTTTCCGGCACGAGCAAACGCTGTCAAAGCCCAAAAGCGACCGCCTCAACCTGCTCAGGGCCACGCGGGCGCACTTCGGCCAAATCTTCATGCTCTACTCCGACCCCGCCGGCAGCGTGGAGAAGATTCTCTACGAAGGCAGCGGCGCCGCTGATGCCGAGGTGACCGATGAGTATGGAGTGCTGCACCGGTTGTGGCGCGTGAACAGCCCGGCGGCAATCCGCCTTCTTATCACGGCCATGGCCGACAAGAAGCTGATCATTGCCGACGGCCACCACCGCTACGAAACCGCGCTGAACTATTGCAAAGAACACAAGGGCGGAGCCTCGGCCAAAGGCGGGTCGAGCACCCAACAACTGCCACAACCCGAATCTCCCGAGTCCGTGGCGATGATGACTTTCGTCAACATGGATTCGGACGGATTGGTGATTCTGCCCACGCATCGGGTGGTGCACGGCCTGCCCGGCTTCTTCGCCACCGCGTTCTTCAAAGCCGCCGAGGCGTTCTTTGCGGTGGAATCGCTACCCCCCTTCGACGCCTCTGGCTTCATGGAAACGCTGACGCGCGAGACTGGGACAGCTTTCGTCGCCGTCACCTGCGCCGGCGCCTTCCTGCTTCGCGCGAAACCTGAAGCCATGGCGGCGGCCCTGGCTAGCCTGCCTGAGCGCCAGCGGCAACTCGACCTGACCCAATTGCATTCCATTGTCCTCGAACGGCTGCTGGGCCTTGACGCGGAGAAGGTGCGCGATCAAACCAATCTCCGTTATCTGCGCGACGCCCAGGAAGCGGTGGAACAGGTGCGCCGCGGCGAGGCCGATATCGCCTTCCTTACCAACCCCGTAACGATGGAACAGTTGAGGGAGGTGGCCTTCGCCGGCGAGGTGTTGCCGCAAAAGTCCACCGACTTTTACCCCAAGCTGCTGAGTGGCCTGGCCATCTATGCGCTGGAGTGAGGTCATGCGGCAGGAAGTGCTGGAGCTGGGCGCCCCATCCTTTTTCCGGCAGCGCACTCTGAGCGGAAAGAAGATGGGAAGGCACGATTGCCGCAGGCTCCTTGGAGCGTTGACCGCCCTCGTCCCCGCCATCGCGTGCGCTGCGGCTCTGGCGCAAGCCCCGCCCGCCGCTACATCCATCCCCGCCGCTCCGCAGGCTCCGCCCGCTCCGCGCTTTGTGGTTGTACTGGACGCGGCCCACGGCGGTAATGACTCCGGCGCTCGCGTCGGCAACCAGGCGGAGAAGGTCTACACGCTGGCCCTCAGCGTCAGGCTGCGCTCGCTGCTTATGGCGCGCGGCTTTGTCGTGGTGACGACGCGCGAATCCGACGCGACACTGGATCCCGATCGCCGCGCCGAGATTGCCAACCACGCCAACGTACAGGCCTGCCTCAGCCTGCACGCCACAGAAAGCGGCTCCGGCGTGCATCTGTTTGTGTCCTCGTTGGCTCCAGTCCAGGCCGGGCGTTTTCTTCCTTGGAAGACCGCGCAGGCTGCGTGGATCACACGCAGCTTGTCTCTCGCCGGCGTGCTCAACTCGGCACTGTCTCACGCGAGCGTGCCCGTCACTCTGGGACGCACGGCACTGCCTGCGATCGACAGCATGGCCTGTCCCGCAGTGGCCGTTGAAGTCGCGCCGGACCGATCTTCCGATGCGCAGGGATCGGCCAGTCTCGACGATCCCGGCTACCAGACGCGCGTGGCCGAGGCGCTGGCCGCTGCACTGGTCGAGTGGAGATCGGAAGAGAGGGGGGACCACCAGCCATGATCCCTCGCCACCAGACTGTCCTCTTCATCCTCTTGCTCGCCGCCTCTGTCATCATGGGCGCGGTGCTTTGGCACCTGCGCGACCGCGCCCATCAGCGGCTGCTCCAGGGCCAGGACTCGGCACCGACACAAGCGCCCCAGGTGGCTCCGGCCGAGCAGGCCACCCTCCTGGTCGCCAGTGATGCCGATAACACCGTGCAGCCCCGGATCCTGTCGCTGCCCCTGCCGCAGAATCCTGAGGCCCGTGCGCGCGCCGTGCTGGGCAAATTGCTCGATCTCTACGCCGCTCCCGATGCCGCGCATCCCGTGCCCGGCGGTGCAAGCTCCATCTTGCAAGTCTTTCTTCTGCCAATTGCGGATTCTAGTGGGAAGGTCACGCCAAACGGCCCCGAGCTTGCGGTCGTCAACCTGACTGGCGGCTTCGCCGCCGGCCACCCCTCGGGACTGGAAACCGAAACGCTCACCGTTCTCTCCATCAGCGCCACGCTGAACGCCAACCTGCCGCGCGTCGCGCAGGTGCGGTTCCTTGTGGACGGCCAGCCGCGCGCCACTCTCGCCGGCCACATCGATTTGACCCGCACCTATTTGACGAGCGCGGACATAGGAGCAGCCGGGGGTGGCCGGCCGTGACTCGGATAAGGAAGATCTTCGCTTGGGTCGGGCTGCTTGGCTTTGCTCTTGCGTTGCGGATCGGGCTTGCCCTGGGCTCGCCCAACATCTTTTTCCCCGACGAGATTTTTCAGACGCTCGAGCCGGCGCACAGGCTGGTGTATGGGTATGGCGTAATTTCGTGGGAGTGGAGGCTCGGGATTCGCTCCTGGGTGCTTCCCACCTTCCTTGCCAGAGTCATGCGCGCGACCGCGTGGATGGGCTCAGCTTCGGCGGGATACCTTCTGGGAACAACCATTGTTCTGTCGCTGATTTCGCTGGCCACAGTGTGGTTTGGATATGCGTGGGCGAAGCGCGCAAGCGGAACGCCCGCGGCGGTTGTGGCGGCTGTGGCGTGCTCCTTCTACTTTGGGCTGGTTTATTTTGCCCCCAAGGCTCTCACTGAAGTGGTTGCCGCGCACGCAATGCTGCCCGGGTTGTACCTTGGCGTTTACGGCCAAAAGTTGGACGAACGAAAGCGGATGTTCCTCGCGGGGCTGCTTTGCGGGTTGGCCGCATGTCTGCGCATCCAATTGCTGCCTGCCCTGGCCTTTGCGGTGGTGTACTTTTGTTACCCGCGGTGGCGCGAGAGAGTTCCTGCTGCGATCGCCGGAGTGTCGGCGCCAGTGCTCCTGTTCGGAGCCGTTGACTGGATCACCTGGTCTTATCCGTGGCAGTCATTTATCCGGTATTACGAGGCAAACGTCGTGCGAGGGCCCGGCAAGGAACTGACCCTGGTTCAGCCGTGGTACTGGTATCTGTTGGTTCTTCTGGTGTTGATCGGCCCGGCCATCCTGTTTCTGTTTCATGGCTCCAGGCGAAGCCCGTTCCTGGCCATTTTCTGTGCCATCGTGGTCGTCTCGCACAGTGTCATACCGCACAAGGAGGTCCGGTTCCTCTATCCGATTCTTGCGCCGGCCGTCACTTTGGCTGCGATGGGAGTCGTGGATCTCCTGGCGGAGGTGAAGCGGGGAGCGAGATTTCTCGACAATCCCAGGTGGGTCATGGCGATCGGTGTCTCGTGCCTTCTGGGGTCGTCAACCATGCTGGCGGCGCAATGCGCGGATTGGTACAAAACCTCCTGGGGCATCGGCGCTTTCGATCGTCTCAGCCGTGACGCAGGGCTATGTGGAGTGGGGATTTACGATCGGATTTGGTGGGAGTCGGGAGGATACACGCATCTTCATCGCGATGTGCCGATCGTTCAGGTAGGAAGTGCGGTGGAGCTCGCGCAGGATGCTGCGCACTTCAACGCTCTGATTGCGCCGGGCAAGTCGCCCGGCATTCCCTCCGGATTCACGCAGTTGCAGTGCTGGAAGGGAGTTTGCCTGTTTGAACGCGAGGGAACATGCACAGCCCCAAAAGCGGATGAGGAATTGAATGGGTACCTCAGGAAAATTGGACAGTGAGGCTGGTTTCCCGCGCCGGGAACCGGCGCTTCGGGAGGCACCTCGCTGCTGGAGGCTACTCTGGAAGTGATGCTGCCTACCATTGGAGTCTTCGATTCCGGCTTCGGCGGATTGACTGTGCTGCGCGCGCTCATCGAGCGGCTCCCGCGCGCCCGCTTCGCCTTTCTTGGCGACACCGCGCGGCTGCCCTACGGCTCCAAGTCGCGCCGCACCATCGCGCGCTACGCGGTGCAAAGCGCTCAGTTTCTCGTCCGCGAACAGGGCGCGGAGTTCCTGGTGATCGCTTGCAACACGGCCAGCGCCCTCGCGCTCGACGCCATCCAGGACGCCGTTTCTGTGCCGGTACTGGGTGTCATTGAGCCTGGGGTGGCCGCTGCCCGTGCCGCCTCGCAAACGGGAGACGTGCTCGTCATCGCCACCGAGGCCACGGTGCACAGCCACGCTTATGCAGCCGCTTGCAGTGCCCATGGGTTGCGCGCCATCGAAAAAGCCTGCCCATTGCTGGTGCCGCTGGTCGAGGAGGGTTGGATCAACCATCCCGTTACCGCCGAGGTAATCGAGATCTATTTGAACGAGCTCCGCGCCGAGGCTACGGCTCACAAGATGGATCCCGACACGCTGGTGCTTGGCTGCACGCACTACCCGCTGCTGAGGCGGCTCTTCGAAGGAGCGGTGCGGCCCGGAGCCAAGGTCATCGACTCCGCGGAGTCCGTCGCGCAGGCTGCCGTCGAACTCATCAACGGGCGCGTTGCGCGGACCGGAGCGGACGCTGGGACGGAGACTGAAGTGCGCTGCTTTGCCACCGACTCCGTGGAGAAGTTCGAGCGGCTGGGCTCGCGTTTTCTGGGGCAGCCCGTAGGGCACGTGGAGCTAATCGACCTCGGCGGCTGACGCCACGCCGCGGCGCGCTTTGACCCCCAACTTCGCACGAAAATCGCTCTGATATTCTGAGAATCGGGTCGTTCACCATTTCCCCTCATCGAGCAAGGACCCCGGAGGAACTCGAACAGCATGATCAACTTGGCGGGCAAGACGGCCGTGGTCTTCGGGCTGGCCAACAAGCGCTCCATCGCCTGGGGCATCGCCCAGAAACTTCACGAGGCCGGCGCCACCCTAGCCATCTGCTACCAGAACGAGCGCATGAAGGCCGAGGCCGAGGACCTGATCCACGATCTCTCCGGGGCCAGCGGCTTTCAATGCGACGTCTCCAACGACCAGGAGATCGAAGCGCTCTTCGCGGCGCTCAAGGAGAAGTTCGCCAGGATCGACATTCTTGTCCATGCCATCGCTTACGCGCCCGCCGAGGACTTGAAGGGCGAGTTCATCAACACCAGCCGCGAAGGCTTCCGCATCGCGCATGACGTCAGTGTCTACTCGCTCATCGCGGTAAGCCGCGGCGCTGTGCCGCTGATGACCGAAGGCGGCAGCATTATCACGCTCACCTACTACGCCGCCGAAAAAGTGGTGCCCCACTATAACGTGATGGCGCTGGCCAAGGCATCTCTTGAGTCGGCCGTGCGCTATCTGGCCTTCGAACTCGGCCCCAAAAACATCCGCGTCAACGCGATTTCGGCCGGGCCCATCAAGACGCTGGCAGCGCGGGGCGTGGGCGCGCTGGGCGAGATGCTAAAAAGCCACGCCGAGCGCTCTCCCCTGCATCGCAACGTGGATCAGCTTGAGGTCGGCGGAACAGCGCTTTATTTAGCCAGCGATCTCTCCAGCGCCGTCACCGGCGAGACGCTCTATGTGGATTGCGGTTACAACATCATGGGGTACTGACTCTGTGCCCCCGATTGCATCAACCCATGCGAACCCAGGGAACCCCGATGCCGGCTGCGTTCCTGAGCCGGTCGGCCAGTTGGCCCTGGTGGTGCTGGATGTGGCGGATGTTATAGAAGTGCAGTTCCAATCGATTGAACGGCAGCCAATGGAAGCCTGACTCCGCATCGAGTCGATCTGCCGGCACCCTGACATCAACCTCCGCGCAACAGAATTCGCAGAATTCCAGCACGTCTTCCTTGGAATAAGGTTGCGGAATAACCCTCGCTTCGTTTCGCGCCCAGGGACGCGGTCCAAGAAACTGGGAGTCTGGCTTGTGTCTTGTCCAAGGCCGGAAATCGGCCTCGCATCTGTGCGCATACAGGTGAAGGTAAAACAGCGCGTGGTAGGCGATGTGCCAAAAACGGTTGTGGCAGTCGGTAGACAACCAGAGATCTTCCGGACAGGCCTGAATGGCTTGTTTCAGCATCGCAAGCGCGGCGCGGTACTGGCTGGCGATGTGCTGCAAAGCGGCTGAATCATCCATGGAGGTCAGCATACAGCCTGAACGAATGGATTGCAGAGCGCAATCAGTTTCATGCGCAACCGCACCCTTCGCCGCGCCACGCGCGCCTTCCTTCCACGATGAGAATGGGCACGGCCACGAGCGCCGCCGCCGTATCGATCCACGCGATGTGCCAGAGCGCGTTGATCGCCAGCCCGGCTAGGGTGACTGCGGCAAGATAGGCGCAGGTTGCCGATTGGGTTGCGTCGGCGGCCAGGGCGCGATTATCGAGCGCATGCGCCTGCCTGCGCTTGAGCCGCGCCAGCACCGGCATGACGAGAAGCGCCAGCGCGGTAATCGCGATGCCCAGCCAGCTTGTCTCCACAGGCCTTCGCCAGGCCAAAGCCGCGATACACACCACAATGGCAGCCAGCAGGAACAACAGAACCGCGGCGGCTCGCTCGGCGTGCGTCTTCTTTAGCGGAAATCGCAGCGCGAACTGCAGCAGCACCACCACCGCCGAAAGCAGTTCGATCAGACTGTCGGACCCGAATACCAGCAAGGCAACGCTGTGCACCCGCGCCGCGGCGAAGAGGGCGGCCGTGCATTCGACCAGCATCCAGGCCAGCGTGATGCCTTGCAGCCATGCGACCGGGCGCGGAAGAGTCGGAGAAACCGCGCACGAAGCGCAGCAGGAAGCGCCGTTATCGGCGATCGGCGGCGGACTCACGGTTCCCTCCCCTGCCCCATCGCCAAAATCTCTGCCCACACTGACGGCTCGACCGGCAGGCCGAGGCGCATGTTTTCCGCGCGCGTGCGCAGCGTCCGTTCGCCGGGATAGCGCACCTTGGAGTGATGCGCAGCGGCACGGCTGTTGTGCAGCGAAGCCACGATCTCATCGGCAATTCGCAGCGCTTCAGAAGCAGGCCCAAAGGCGTCGGGGTTAATGGTCAGGAACATCTGCGAGACGCCGGCCTCAAGCAGCGGGTCAGGCGCAATTTCGTGCGTCGCCCGTCCCAGCGACATCATGGCTGCGATCATGTCGAGCACGATGGCGAGTCCCGATCCCTTCCAGCACCCGACCGGCAGCAGCCTCCGCGACCGCTCGATGGCACCGGGATCGCGCGTCAGTTTGTCCTCCGCGTCAAAACCACCATCCACAGGCAGCATCTCGCCGCGCTTGCGGTAGCTCTCCAGCACGCCATAGGAGAACTGCGACATGGCCATGTCAAGCACTACCGGCCCACCCGCGCGCGGCACGGCGATCACCAGCGGATTGTTGCCAATCACGGGTTCCGCTCCGCCCCATGGCGGCAGATTGGGCATGGTGTTGGTCCAGCAAATACCGATGAGCCCAGCCTCTGCGGCCTGCCAGCCGTAAGTCCCGCCGCGCATCCAGTGGTTGGTGTTGCCCAGCGCCAAGCATCCCACGCCATGCTCGCGGCCGAGCGCGATGGCGCGCTCCATCGCGGCTAGAGCATTCAAATTGCCCGGGCCTTTGCGTCCGTCCCAACGCTCCAAAGCTCCAAAGCGCGCTGTAACCTCGGGTTCGGCCGCGGGATCCACGCAGCCGTTGCGGATGGTGGCCACAAAGCGCGCGAAGCGATTGATGCCGTGCGTGTACACGCCATCGCGCGTGGTCTCGGCAAACAGCCGCGAGCAAGTCTCCGCGCGATCCCTCGAAAAACCAAGCCTGCGCAGGATGCTCGCCAGCGTCGACTGCACTTGTGAAAATGGAATGCGATCCATAGGCTCTGCAACGAGATTATCGCAGCACCTCTGAACACAATGGGCGAAGTAGAATACGCGGAACCGATCTCTGTCCCCAAGTATCCAGCGTTTCTATCACTTGGATCTGAGTTCAATATTGATGCCGGAGAGATTTAGCTCTTCCGTGAAGCTCTGAGCATCGCCTTTGGAATTACCTGACTTTGAATAGGAAATGAGAGCTTTATGGGAGCCCTCCCACGTAATGGAAACCTCTCCCGGATCGGTGTTCACGAGATTCGAAATGGGTAACCCGCGTGATTTGTCCGAATTCTCATTCGCGTCAAGAAGAACGAGAAGAACGCTCGACCCATTCCCCTCGATACAGGTTTGTCTGATGACGTCGACCTTGTGCGTGTGGTCGGGGGAAAACGCTTCTTTTACGACGGCTTCGCTGCAAGGAGCGCCCGCGAAATTTTGGAACATCCTGTGAACCGAGAACCAGCATAGGACCATCGCGCAAGCGGCGGCCCCTACAAGTGTGAGTCTCCGCTTTCTTACTCCTCGTTCCGACTGGACCAAGCTCACTCCTTCAGCGTCACCGTGATCTTGCGCGCGTCGCCGCCCTCTGAGGCAATCGTAATCTCGCCCGTGGCCCGTTTGCGGATGCTCTTGAACTTCTCGCCCCACTCCACCACCACCAGCGCATCGGGCGTGAGCAGATCATCAAGACCCAGCGTCTCCAGTTGGCGCTCGCTCTCCAGGCGGTAGACGTCCAGGTGGTAAAGCTTCGTCGGCTTGCCGTCGCGAGAGCCGTCAAACTCATGAATCAGCGTGAAGGTGGGGCTGGTGACCTCATCAGGCTCGGCCGCGTCGAGCGCCTGCGCAATGCCCTTCACCAGCGTCGTCTTGCCCGTGCCCAATTCGCCGCGCAGGAGCAGGAACTGCGGCGGCTTGAGCAAATCAACGAGCTTGCGGCCCACTGCAACGGTGTCGGCGCCGCTTTGCGTGGTGAACTCGTACATCCTGCCTTCCACAGTCGTTGCGGCCTCGGTCATCGTTGAACCTCATCGAGGGCTGCAGCACGCGTTCTTAGTCTGCTGCATTCGCTTTGGGTCCGATGCGTGCGCCTTGGGTCTGCTGCATGCGTTCCTGGTCCGCCACGCGCGCCTTAGGCCCGCTGCACGCAATGCCCCTGCAACCAAACATACCCGTTTTTGCCACTTACATCAAAATGATGCGCGTGCGAGTGGAACGCCCGCGCAAGTTGCGCAAGGCAATCGGTGGCCAGCAAAGTATGCTCGTCATCTTCGCGCACGGCCAAATCCGCTGCCAGCCCGTGCAGATAAACCGCAGCCTCCAAGGCGCGCGCCGGATCGTCAGGGTATTGCGCCAGCAGCCCAGCGATCAGCCCGGTAAGCACGTCGCCGCTGCCGCCCTTGGCCATGCCTGGATTGCCCGAAGTGTTCACGGCCACGCGACCGTCGGGATGCGCAATCAGCGTCCGCGCGCCTTTGAGCACCAGCGTGACGCCTGTACGCCGGGCAAACTCGCGCGCGGTTTCGAGCCGACTTCGCCTGAACTTCGGCCACAGTGGTTCCAGCCAGCCTCGCCATCTCACCGGGATGCGGCGTGAGGACGATCGTACGTCCTTTGGCTAGCTTGGCCAGCAGCGCGGGCTTGGCAGCCAGAATGTTGATCGCGTCCGCGTCGATCACTTCCGGAATCTTCGTCGCGCCCAGCAGCCCTCTGGTGAATTCCGCCGTCTCCGCGCCTTGTCCCAGCCCCGGCCCGATGGCGAGCACGGTTTTCCCAGCTGTCAACTTGGCAACTTGTTTCGGCTGCAGATTTCTCGCTGCAATCTGGCCCTCCCGCGTCGCCGCGAGCGGCCAAGTCATCAGCTCCGGCGCGAACGACGCCACGACCGGCAGCGCCGGTGTGGGAACCGCCGCGGTCACCAGCCCCGCACCCGCTCGCATTGCCGCCAGAGCTGTCATCGCCGGAGCGCCGGCCTTGCCGCCGGCGCTTCCCAACGTCCCGCCCACCACCAGCACGTGGCCGAAGCTGCCTTTGTTGGCCGCAGCCGCGCGCGGCGCCTGGGCGAGAGTCAACGATGAGCCGGCCCAATCCAGCTTGAGTGCCGAGACAATTGCAGCATCCGGCGAACCGATGGGCGCGACGACGATCGGCTGATCCCAGCGCCGGGTCAATTGGCCAAACACATGCGCCGGCTTGGGCGCAGTGAAGGTAATGACGGCATCGGCGGGAAAGGCCGGTCCGGAAAAACTTGCCGCGGTTTCATCGGCCGGCCAGCCGGAAGGCAAGTCCACGGCGAGAATCGGGACCGGAACCGCTGTGCGCCTGGCGCGCAACCACTCGAGCGCCGCCAGCGCCAGACCTTTCATCGGCGGCTTGAACCCCGTGCCCAACACGGCATCCACAACCAGATCCGCGTTGAGCGCATCGTTGTGCCGCGTCAGATCCTGGGCCTTCGCAACCACGCGCACTCTGCCATGCCTGGGGCTGGTCAGCTCGCTCCACGCCACGGCCGCATCGCCGGTGAGCTGGTCCGGGGCGCCAAGCAGCAGCGTTGTCACCTCCAGGCCGGCATCGGCGAGCAGCCGCGCCGTCATCATGCCATCGCCGCCGTTGTTACCCCTGCCGCACAGCACGGTTACGCGCCGCGCCTCGGGGAACTGTTCCCGCGCGAAGGCCGCCACGGCCGAGGAGGCCGCCCGCATCAGCTCAATCGACGGAACTCCAAACCGCTCCGTCGTGGCGCGGTCGCAGGCCTGCATCTCGGCTGCGGACAGAACGTGCATCGCCTTCATGGTACGACAAGGATTGGCGCCGTGGGATGTAGCAGAAAGAAAAACGAGGGAGCGCGCGCTCTTGCCCGCCTACCTCATCAACCGCGCCTGCAGCGCAGTTCGTGAGTTAACGCGGGTGAGCACGCAGGCCCCGTTTTTGTCGCAGCGGAAATGAATGGCGGCGGGAAACACCTGCCATTCCGGCGCTCGATTGCGCATTCCGTTGGCGCCCACCCAGAATACCCTTCCGCCGCCGGTATCCACGGTTCCCCTTGAGGGATTGTCGCCAACGATCACATCGTCGCCTTCAATCGGAGCAGGCAAGCGCTGCACCTGAAGGGGAGCCCCCCGACCGCCGGCGGAATTTGGCCTTCTGCCCCCGGCCAATCCATTTTCGTGGCGCAGCCAGTCTTCCTGATCGTCAACGGTGGGAAAGTTGGTGAAGAAATCCCATCCAGCCAAATGCTGATACGCCTTTAGCGAGCATGGAAGGCCGCCTGAAATCGTGATCTCGGCGATTTGTCCGTCGGACCCGGCCATATTCTCGCACCGTGTCTCCGGCGGGTGTTTGCCGTGGCGCCAGTACCTGCGCGGGGTCTGGAGAGCCTGCCTGCGGCGCGAGAGCGGGGAAGACGATTTCCTTCTCGCACGCAACCACGCCTGACGGATCCCGAAGGCGGATTACGACGGAGAGCGCATGCGGAGGGTCCTGGGCTACGGCTTGAAACTCGGCCACCTGTTGCTGGTCCAGCGGGTCAAGGTAGAGCTGGTATGCGGCGCTTCCCTCCCATCGAACGATGAGACGGCCAGACAGCCCTGCCGGATCAAACCTCCGGGCTCCCATGTCGACATAGAGAGCGGGTGGTTTCGACTTCATCAACTTCGGGAGCAGCAGAACGACGAGCGCCCCAAGCGCCAGGATGAGAATCAACGGCACCAGGGCGAATTTCCGTTTGGGTTTGGCCTCCTCCTGCTCCGCGTCCACGGCCGGCTCAGGCTCAGCCATGGCGGCACGGTAGGCAAAGAGATCCTCTCCACCGGCTTTCTCGGCGTGGGGCGCCTCGCGATCGCCAGCATCCGCCCCGCTTGCTTGATGTTCCGGGCTGCCTTCCGTATCCGTTTCTCTTGCCTCGAGTTGGACTACATCGCTCATGAAGCAGGCCCAAACCCTGTGATCTGAAAGATCAAGCTTGAAAAACTCATTGCCATTGAATCATGTCCCCGGCAGAGCGGCAATAACCACTCTGTGTGATAGCTCGCACGGCGGTTCAAAGCGCTATGAGGAGGCTGAAGTGCCGCTCGGGTCTGTTGATTCGACTGGGAAGGCGGCGAAGGGAGCTGGTTCTTCCCGGTGCTAGGAGCGGCCCATGGCGGTCTCGACCAGCAGCCACACATTCAGCGCCGCAATCACCGCCGCCGTGAGCCAGGCCAGCCCCTGCAGCCACCGGCCGTTCGTAAACTCGCCCATTTTCCTGCGGTCGCCGGTGAACATCACCAGAGGAACCACGGCGAAGCTCAACTGGAAGGAGAGAATCACCTGGCTCAGAATGAGCAGCTTCTCCGTCCCCCGCTCGCCCATAAAGGCAACCACGATGATGGTGGGAATGATGGCCAGCGAGCGGGTAATGAGCCGGCGCAGCCACGGCGAAACGCGGAGCCGAATGAAGCCCTCCATCACCACCTGGCCGGCAAGAGTTCCGGTGATGGACGAGTTTTGGCCGCTGGCCAGCAGCGCGATGGCAAAGAGCGTGCTCGCTCCGGCGGCGCCCACCAACGGGCTCAGCAGCTTGTAGGCATCCTGGATGGCGGCAACCTCGAAGTGCCCGCTGCGGTAGAACACCGCCGCGGCCACAATCAGAATTGCCGCATTCACAAAAAGCGCAATCGTCAGCGCCAGGGCCGAGTCGATGTTGGCCAGGTGCACTGCCTCGCGCTTGCCCTCGGGCGTCCGCTTGTAGCGGCGGCTCTGCACGATGGACGAGTGCAAGTAAAGGTTGTGCGGCATTACGGTGGCGCCCAGAATGCCAATGGCGATGTAGAGCATGGCGCCGTTGGTGACGATCGACGGCGATGGCACCACCAGATCGTGAAACGCCGGCCAGTACTCCGGCCGGGAAAGGAACATCTGCACGCCAAAGAGCGCGATGATCGTGCCAATCAGCGCGATCACCAGCGCCTCGACATAGCGGAACCCCCAACGCTGAAGAAGCAGGATCAGCAGAACGTCAAACCCGGTGATGAGCACGCCGTAGAACAACGGGATGTGGAAGAGAAGTTCGAGCGCGATGGCCGATCCGATGACCTCGGCCAGGTCGCAGGCCACAATGGCGATCTCCGCCATGAGCCAGAGCGCGAAGCTCGTTCTCCACCCGTAGCTCTCTCGGCAAAGCTGCGCCAGATCGCGTTCCGTGGCCACGCCCAGCTTGAGCGAGAGGCTCTGCAGCAGAATCGCCATCAGATTCGAGAGCATGATGACGAACAGCAGCGTGTAACCGAAGCGCGAGCCGCCGGCAATGTCCGTCGCCCAGTTGCCGGGGTCCATGTAGCCCACGGAAATCAGGAATCCCGGCCCCACAAATCCCAGCAGCCGCCGCCAGTAGAACGGCGAGCGGGAAATGCGCACGCTCGCATGAACCTCCGGCAGTGAGGGTTCAGCAACCTTGACCTGAGTGATAGTTTGTGTAGCCATCGTTGCAGGCGAGTTGATCGCAGGGACCACTCAACGACAGTATGCCACAGAATCTTAATTATGGTTAATAATTTACCTTAGATTCAATTACAGCGACCGTTCCGGACGTAACCAAACCGCCTCCGCGGCCGGTCTTCCCAGGATTGACGTTCCCGTAGGTAGCTCAATCAAAACGGTTTGGTCGTAGTTCTGGCTCACTACGAGCAGGCTCTTGCCGGGCCCAATGCCGGCCCCGTGCAGGAACCTGAGCAGCTTGGGGTCGCGCTCGTGCAAGCTGACGACCGTGTAGCGTTTGCCTGCCGGGGCCTGCGAAAGCTGCATCTCCCCGCGCCGCTTGCGCTCGGCTGGACTCAACGGCAGCACCGCATTGCCGTGCGGGCAGGCGCCGGCTTCGCCCAGCTTTTCCTTCAGCTTGGCCTCAAACGCCGGAGAAACTGCGTGCTCCAGCCGCTCCGCCTCTTCGTGGATTTCGTGCCACTCCATGCCGAAGATCTCGCTCAGCATGCGCTCGATCATGTGGTGGCGCAGCGCGGTGTGGTAGGCCATCTCGCGCCCCGCCGGCGTCAGGCGCACAATACCGTCCTCGCCCACCTTCACGAAGCCGTCGCGCCTCAGTCGCTTCAGCGCCATGGTGACCGCCGGCGCCGAAACCTCAAGCCAATGCGCCAGCATAGCCGGAATCACCTGCCGCCCCTCGGCCTCAGCCTCCAGAATGGCTTTGAGGTAATTCTCCTTCGAAACGTAGATCGAGTCTTTCATGGGGTGTGCTGGACTTCAGTCTAAATGGAGAACAGCGATCGAAGAGACGGCTTTCAGCCTTCAGCTATCAGCTTTCAGCACTTTCATTGGGAGCTCGTCGATTTCTGCTCGCAGCGCCCGCTGACCGGCGGAGGGGCAGCTCACTGTAACCGGGCGAGAGCGGCCTGTTAACTCCGGAGTTAAGGATCCCCGGGGGTTTGTGTAAACAAACGGTGTGGAATCAACTGGTTGGCGAGTGTTCCCCGCCGCAAGCGGTTGATTTCAAGACACTTATTTGTAGATCCCTGGCAGCAAAGAAGTTACGAGCGTTTTGGCAGGCCTTCAGGGCGTCAGAGAGACTGGCATTCGCGCAAAAATGTGAATGCGGCGGGAAGGATCTGAGCAGTTTCGGAGATCGCGATCCGGAGCATGCCGCCTGTCAAGGTCGTCGCTCCCCAATGGTCGCGCCAACTCGGATGTCGTGCTCACGGGCGGTGGTCTCTGAAACTACTCCTCGCCGCGTGGAAGGCCTAGTTGAACGCTCATGGTTCCAGTATGCGCCGGAAGCAAGAAATTATCGGCAAAGTTCAGGGAACAAGCGAGCGAGGGGGCAAGACGCTAAGAAATAAGCAGGTTAGCGAGTCAGCGGGCAAGCGCCCGAGGGTGCGCAGGGCTTGACACATCGATCCCCGATCCTGCGCTGGTAAGTGTGGACTTTCGCTCAATTCGTGGGTTGATGAGGTCGAATTGTGCGTCGAATCCCCCTCCATTGTGGGTGTGAATCCAGAGAGTAGTCTGGTTGGGGAGAAAACATGAGCCAACGGGGATTTGCTCTCTGGTTTGTGGGGACCACGTGGGCCACAGTTCGCAACTGGAGTCTATCGATGCATCGATTGAAAACCGCTGGAACCGCAATTCTTGTTTTTTTCGTGATGGCGCAATGGCCCGCTGCGGCCAGGGCTTTGGGAGAAGCAAAATACGTGAGCGTATCGCGGTCGGCTGGAGCTTTTGTGCTGGCGGAAAACGGTCAGGCCGTTCCGCTGGTAGTGAGCGGCCAGGATTGGCCGGGCGTGGTGCGGGCTGTTGGTGATTTGAGCCAGGACGTGGGGCGGGTGACGGGTCACGATGCGGCGGTGGTGAAGGACACGGCCCCAGCCGGCGACGAGGTGGTGTTGATCGGGACCATCGGGAGGAGCCCGCTGATCGATGCGCTAGTGCGAAGACACAAACTGGATGTGGGCGGTATTGCGGGCCAGTGGGAATCGGCGGTGACGACAGTGGTCGAACACCCGATGCCCGGGGTGCGGCGGGCGCTGGTGATTGCGGGCGCCGACAAACGCGGCACCATCTACGCGATCTACGACCTGTCAGAGCAGATTGGAGTTTCGCCGTGGTATTGGTGGGCGGATGTGCGGGTACCGCACGCGGATGCCTTGTATGTGCAGCCGGGGCGGTATGTGCAGCCGGCACCGGCAGTGAAGTATCGCGGGATCTTTTTCAACGATGAGGCGCCGGCGCTTTCGGGATGGACGAAAGAGAAGTTCGGCGGGATGAATCACGAGTTCTATACGAAGGTATTCGAGCTGCTGCTGCGGTTGAAGGCGAACTTTCTGTGGCCTGCGATGTGGAACAACGCGTTTGCGGCGGACGATCCCAAGAACGCGAAGCTGGCGGATGAGTACGGGATTGTGATGGGAACCTCGCACGAAGAGCCGATGATGCGCGCGGAGAAGGAGTGGGTGTGGGGTCATCATGGCGCGTGGGATTACACAACGAATCAAAAGGAAATTGACGAGTTCTGGCGCGTGGGGATGGAGCGGGACAAGAACTACGAAGAGGTGGTGACGCTGGGGATGCGCGGCGAGAACGACACGCCGATGTCGGCCACGGCAAATACGGAGCTGCTGGAGCGGATCGTCGCCGACCAGAGGGAGATATTGAAGCAGACGGTGAATCCGGACGTGACCAAGATTCCGCAGGTGTGGGCGCTCTACAAGGAGGTGCAGGGCTACTACGAAAAAGGCATGCGCGTGCCCAACGATGTGACGCTGTTGTGGAGTGACGACAACTGGGGCGACCTGCGACGGCTGCCGACGGCCGAAGAGCGCAAGCGCGCGGGCGGGGCGGGCATCTACTACCACTTCGATTATGTGGGCGGACCGAGATCGTACAAGTGGCTGAACACGAATCCGATCACAAAAGTGCAGGAACAGATGCACCTGGCGCTGGAGTACGGAGCGGACCGGCTATGGGTGGTGAATGTGGGCGATGGAAAGCCGATGGAATTTCCGATTGAGTTTTTTCTGGATTACGCGCGGACGCCGGAGCGCTGGGACAAGGACCACCTGGACGAGTTTACGAAGCTGTGGGCGACGCGGGAGTTCGGGCCGGAACACGCGGACGAAATTGCGTCGGCGATGGAGGAGTACACGCGGTACAACGGGCGGCGGAAGCCGGAGCTGATCGACCCGACGACTTTCAGTTTGGCGAATTACGGCGAAGCGGACCGCGTGGAGAAGGAGTGGCAGACGCTCGCGCGACGGGTGAACAAGCTTGCCGGGGAGTTACCGGAAAATGAGCACGCTTCTTACTTTGAGCTGATTCAGTATCCGGTGCATGCGTGCGCGAATTTGACGTGGATGTACATTGAGGCTGCGCGGAATGCCGCGGATGCAAAGGCCGGGAACCCGCAAGGCGAACGAGGAGGCCGACATGGTGCGAGCCTTGTTCGCGAAGGACGCAGCACTGAGCGACGAGTATAACCATGGAGCTGCTGAACGGCAAATGGGACCACATGATGGACCAGACGCACATCGGCTATACCGCGTGGAACGATCCGCCCGCGAATGTGATGCCGGCGGTGAGCTGGATCCAGGTGCCGGAAGCGGGATCGCTGGGTGTAAGCGCGGAAGATACGAGTTCACGCGAGCGGGAGGGCGGTTTGGAGTGTCGCTGGGGACGATCGATTCTGTCAGCGACGCGACGCGGACGCTGACGCTGTTCGATCGCGGCAAGACTCCGGTGGACTACACAGTGCAGACGAGTGCGCCGTGGATTGTCGCGTCAGAGAGCGCGGGGACGGTTGGAGCAGCGGAGCAGAAGGTGGTGCTGCACGTGGATTGGAGGAAAGTGCCCGCAGATGGAGACAGCGTGGAGGGAACGGTTACGGTGAGTTCGGGTGACGCGCTCCCCATGACCTACACTCTGCGCGCACTGCGGTTGCCGATAACGCGCGCGGAGGCGCAGGGATTCGTCGAGAGCGATGGATATGTGGCGATGGAGGCGGCGGATACCTGGCGGCGCACAGCCGACGGCGAGACGCGTTGGGAGGAACTGCCCGGCTACGGCGAGACGCGTTCGGCGATGACGGTGTTTCCGGTGACGGCGGAGAGCAACACAGACTCGAAGGCGGCGCTGGAGTACAAGATGTACTTGTACGACGCGGGCGATTTTCAATTGCAGGCCACGCTCGCGCCGACGTTAAATTTTGTTCCGGGGCGCGGGCTGCGATTCGCGGTCTCAGTGGATGGCGGCCCGCGGACGGTGGTGGATGTGTTGGAGCACAATTCCCAGCAGGACTGGGAGAAAGCGGTGAGCGATGGAGCGCGGCGCGTCACGCTTCCTTTGACCATCGCGAAACCGGGATATCACACGTTGGAGATATGGGCGGTGGATCCGGGGGTCGTGCTGGAGCGCATTGTGGTGAGTCACGGCCCGCTGCAAGCCGAGCTATCTGGGACCGCCGGAGAGCCTTCACTTTCCCGGCTAAGAAGCCGTCAGCCGGCGTTTGAGTGGGCAGGTTCTCAATTTCGATTGATGCACGCTGGTGGCCAAAACCATCGTTCAGGGCACACGGCGATGCGGAGGTTGCTGCGCAGCAAATGCCCAGGCCGTGCCCCGGCCGAGCGGAGACGGGGTGGATTGCCGATCCGACAGGTGGAGACTGTGACATCCGACGTCTCATCCGCCGCGGCAGAGAGACGTGAGGCACTCGGCAGCCTCCTTACCTACCGTCCGAGGGTTCTGACAGAGTGACTCGAGTTAAATGGCCATCCTCGTATTTCGCAGAGTGTATCCTTTTGCGACTGCTGCTCGTCCTTGACTTTTAGAAGGCCCAGCGAGATGAGGGCCGACGAAGCGAGGCAAGCGAAATGGACACACTCACAGAAATTCAGACTAACCATTCGAGCGACACGATCCAGTCGACGTCATCCACGCCAAAGCCGGAACCAAGACTGCAGGATCTAATTCCAATCGCGGTGGTGATCGCGGCAGGCTGTGAGACCTGCGCTGAAAGGATGGTCGGACGCGCGCTCAAAGAAGGGAGTTCCTGGGAGGACATTGATAAGACGCTTCGGATCCTCACAGGCATGCAGAAACTCGACTGCTTTGTGAAGGCGATTGGGCCCGAGGTTATTGGGCGTATGGACAAGCCGATCGCTGCCGCCCAAAGAACGTTGCATGAGGCCTTGAACAGCCGGAATGTCTGAATTGATCGCGATGTCGCAGCACAGGCGCATCGTCCCATGGAATGTAGGAGGAGTTATGAATCAGGTGAATCAAATCACTGAGCATGAGAACGCAAAAGCCGATGCTTTCGAACAGAAAATGGGAAGCTTTGGATGGGGCGCGATTCTATTACTGACCGGATCGATGTTTTTAGTTCCTAATGATCTGGTCCCTGACGGCACCTGGTTGATGAGCGTGGGCTTCATTCTGCTGGGGCTCAATGCCGCACGCTACTCTTTCCGACGGCAATGGAACGGCTGCAGTTTTTCGCTGGGCGTCCTGGCGCTGCTTGCCGGAATCGGTGCGTTCTTCCACGTGAACTTGCCTCTCTTGGGAGTCACGCTGATCGTGATCGGAGTCGTAGCGCTCCTGGTACGGTTGTGCGAGCATGATTCGCGTGCTACAGGGGATCCCTACCAGCACTGCTGTGAACGCTAGATTGGCCAGATCGCTCGTTGAGCCTTGGTTGAATCATCGAACCGAGCTCAACCGTCCCTTGCTGTCCGGCTTTGGTTCACAAATGAATACACCCCGATCGTCGCGATCGAACTCGCACGCATCCTTCAGGAGAGCCTGCAGACGTTTCCTCGCGCGATGCAAGCGCATCTTGATGGTAGTCACAGGAAGCTGCAGCAATTCGGCGATTTCCCCGGCCGTAAGCTTGTCGACATCGTGAAGCAGCAGGACAGCCTTGTAGGCATCGGTAAGATTGGCAAGATACCGCTGTACACACAGGCTCATCTCGTCCTGCTGGACGATCACAAATGGCGACAGCCTGTCCTGATCGGGGAGCGGCAAGTCTTCAACAGGTGTTTGCACGTGACGCTCAACCGTCCCCGCTCGCTTCCGTAAGCAGTCAATGCTGATGTGGGTCGCCGTTTTGAAGAGCCAGCTTTCAAGTGCCTGCGAATCTCTTAACGAGCCTTGCTGTAGATGCGCCCTCAAGAGCGTTTCCTGAGCGAGGTCTTCAGCTTCCCCCGCATCCCGGACGATGTGACGGATGTACTGTGTCAAACGCGATCGAAACTCTTCTGGATCCCGGGCTTTCGGAGAGGGGATCTGGTCGGGCATTAGAGCCACCTCCCGATCTCACGATACTCCTGCAGCGCTCGCGATTTCAGTGATCGCCGGCCAACATATGTGCCCAAGGTGCTATCTGCAGACCAGCTCAGGACCGGCTCAAGGTCACCCGGTACTGAAAGCTGATCGTTGAAAGCTGGCAGCTGCCCTACTTCACCTCGACCTTGGGCTCGACCGACAATCCCGGCCGCAGCTCGTGGTTCGGGTCTTCCTTCGCCAAGTCGGTGAAGTCGATGCGCACGGGGACGCGCTGGACGACTTTGACGTAATTGCCGGTGGCGTTCTCCGGCGGAAACAGCGACAGCACCGATCCGGTGGCGCCGCCGATCTGCGTCACGCGGCCGTCGTAGTCTTTGCCGGTCGAGTCGACGTGGATCTCGACGGACTGGCCGGCTTTCATGTGCCGCAGTTGCGTCTCCTTGAAGTTGGCCGTGATCCACAGATCTTCGAGCGAGACCAGCGTGAGCAGGTTCTGTCCGGCGGCGACGTTCTGATCGATCTCCACGCTTTTGCGGGTGATGATGCCGTCTGCCGGAGCGACGATCCGGGTGTAGCTCAGGTTGAGCTTGGTCTGATCGAGCTGCGCCTGCGCCTGCTCGACCTGGGCCTCGGCCTGCTTGGCCTTAGCATCCTGCGCGGCCACCTGCTGTGGAGCGGTTTGCGCGTACTTCTGCATCGCCTGCGACTGCGACTCGCGCTCGTGAGCCACGCGAACGCCGTCGGCGGCAGCCTGCTGGCTGGCCTGCGCGTTGGCCAGCTCGGCTTTGGCGGCATCTGCGGCGGCAACGGCTGCGTCGAACTGCTGCTTGCTGATCACATCTTTCTCGACCAGGGGCTTATAGCGTTCCAGGTCGGACTGCGCCTTGATGTTGTTGGCCTCGGCCTGGGCCACGCGCGCCTTTGCCGCAGCCAGTTGCTGCTCGGCCTGCTCCACGCCGGCGCGAGTGCCCAGCACGTCAGCATCGGCCGCGCGGAGGTTGCTGCCGGTATTGATGGTGACGATGGGCACATTCACCCGGGCAGCCGCAGCGTTGGCTTTGGCGCTGGCCAATGCCGCTTCGGCGTTCTCCACGGCGACCTGGTAATCGCGCGGGTCCAGCTCGGCGATCGGGTCGCCCGCCTTCACCACCTGGTTCTCTTCCACGTCGACCTTGATGACCTGGCCGGAGATGCGCGAGCTCACCTGGATCAGGTGGCCATTCACCTGCGCGTCGTCAGTATCCTCGCTGAAGGTGGAGTGCCACCAGATACCGAGGGCGATGAGCGCCACCACCAAGATCGCGGCCACAAGAATGCCCCTGCGGCGGGACGGCGGCGCTTCGATCTCTGTCTCTGCAGCCGATTCGTTGGGTTCTGGTGTTGGAATTGGATCCGCCACGTTCACTTCCCTCCTAAGTATCTCTTGTAGTCCTGCCCATCCCCCAGCGCGCGTGCCAGGCTCAGCTTGGCCACGTTATGCCGATAGAGGCTGGCAACGTATTGGCTGTCGGCCTGGGCCACGGATTGCTGTGCCTGGCTCACCGCAAGGTTATCGCTGACGCCGTTGGCATAGCGCTCCTGCGCTTCTTTCAGCGCCTCGTTGGCCAACTCCATGCTCGACTGCGCCACCTCCACCTGCTTTTGCGCCGAGGCGATATCGAGCAGCGCGTCACGCACGTCGGCTTCGACCTGCGCTTTCTTGTCGCTCAGTTGCGCCTGGGTGGTGTCCAGTTGCGCCTGCGCCGTCTGCGCCAGGCCGCGCAGGGCGAACTCTTCAAAGACCGGCACGCTCAACGACGCCGTCGCATCCACGGTGCCGTGCGAGTGGGCCAGCGTGGTGCCGATGTCTCCGTAGTCGGCGTCCGCCTCCACAACGGGAAGGCGCGCGGCCGTTGCCGCTTTGCGCTGCTCGGCCGCAGCTGCCGTTTCCTCCACTAGCGCCGCCAGGTCCTTGCGATTGGCTTTGGCCTGCTGAATCAACTGGTCCGCATCCAACTGGTCGAAGGGCGCGTAGGGCGCCTGGTCGGTCAAATTGAAGCTCTGCGCCAGTGGTAGCCCGATGGTGCGAGCCAAGGCCAGCTTGTCTTTCTCCAGCGCGTTTTGCGCCGCGATCAACTGCTGCTCGAGCGACTGGTAGTCCACGCGGGCTCTGAGCTCGTCGAGTAGCGGCGCCGTGCCGGCCTGGTGATTGGCCACGGCCTGATCGAGCGAAACCTTTGCCGTGGCCACCTGCGCCTCGACGCTGCTCATCTGGGTCTCGTCGGCCAAGACAAGCAGATACGCATTGCCCACGGTCAGCACCACCAGGTCGCGCGCGTCCCCAGCCGACAATTGTGCGGCGTTGAAGTTGTGCCGCGCGGCCAGATAATTGCGCAGTGACGAAACGTTCACCAGCGACCAGGTAAACGAGGCGCGCACATCCGTAAAGCCGAACGGCCCGATGATCTTGGGAAAGCCCGGGATGCGCAGTCCCTCGGCGGGCAGATCGGTCTGCATCTCTGCTTCCTTGGCGGTGAAATCCACCGAAGGAAGCAGCGACTGCAACTGGCTCAACCGCTCCGCACGCGCTCCGGCTGTTTGCGTGCCGCTCAAGATGATGCCCAGGTTCGCCTGCAGACCCCGCTGGATGGCTTCGTCGAGCGAGAGGCCAAGGGGCTGTGCGGATGCCTCGCCCTTGGTCACGCTGCCCTGAAAGCTGGTTGCTGTCGGAGGCGATGGCAAGGGTGGCGGCGGGACTACCGCCGTCTGCGCGGTCAAGCCGGCGCGGCCCAGAAGACAAGTGCAGAACATAAGGGCCACGGCACAGGGACGGATTAGGTTCTTTATGGAATGCTTTGGCAATTTGAACCTTACTCGAAAACGGGCTCAAGAACGGCGAACGCGGTCGCCAAAAAATGGCTGTACCACAAATGGATGCGTGAAAGGCGCGGCGCGGTTCTTAAATGTAGTGTATCGAATGGGCGCCACGCCTGGCTCGTCATGAGCTTGTTTCAGACCGTTTGAACTGCTAAGAGCAGAGGCGCTTTTCCAGCGCGCCATCCCAGTGAAGTGAACAATCCCTAGTACGTTCCGGGCTGGCGGTAAGGCGAGCCGGCGGCGTAGCGGCGCTCTTCGCCGCGCGGGTCCTTCTCCACGTGCGGCGCGCTATCCCAGATCATCGTGTTGCGTTCCTTCAGGTCGTAGGCAGGCCAGAATGGAAGCCCCGGATGATTGGGATTGCCGGTTGCGGCGTAATGAACAAGCATCCCCGACATGGTGTCGGCCAAAGGCTGCGCTCCCGCCAACTCCTCTGGTGTGGCCCCGATCTGGCCCGGCGCGGCGGCGAGATTGTCGAACATGAAGGGAATGTCGATAGTGTGCACGGCGCGTGCGCCGGGAGCGTTTCGGTGCCAGTTCATCTGATAAACCCATGTGTGCGGCTGGCTCCTGGGATTGCTGGCGCGCCGCTCCGCTTCCATCACCTGGCCGGGCCAAGCGCGAAAGGCCGTAGCCGCCGCGATTACGATATCGATGGGCGATTTGTCGGGGTAAAGCGTGCGGTACTTGGCCACGACCTCTTCGGCAGTGTAGGGGCCGAGGTAGATCGCGACCGCATTGCGCAGCGCCGCCGGAGCATCGTCCCAGGTGAGCGTGCCGCTCACAGGCACAGCGGTTTCGTCGTGCGTGTTGCCGAGGATCATGGGCACATCGGCAGAAAGTGGCGGCGCATCGGGCGTGAAGGGATCGCGCGAGAGCGCCACGCCGTCGACCACCGGCAGCCAATCGGAACTGGTCGCGGCTGCCGCAGCCTGGATCTTCTCCCAAGGCATAGTCTTCAGGTCCGTGAGATTCGCCTTCGTGATGCCGAGTTTGCCGAGCATGACGTCAGTCCGCCTGGCAGCGATCTCGATGGAAGCGCCCTTCACTTGCTGGCCGCTCATCGTCATTACTCGATGAAACAGCCCATGCGCCGCCGGCATGGCCATCAGCGTGGCGCATTTGGCTCCCCCACCAGATTGACCAAAAATTAGAACCCTGGAAGAGTCGCCTCCAAATTCGGCGATGTTCTCGCGCACCCACTTGAGCGCCGGCGCCAGATCGAGCATCCCTACGTTGCCGGAGTCGGGATACTGCTTGGGATCGATCGCAGCGAGATAGAGAAAACCGAAGGCGTTCAGCCGATGGTTGACCGTCACCAGGACGACGTCGCCACGACGGCAGAGCCGTTTTCCGTCATAGAGCGGGCTGTTCACCGAACCGTTGTTGTAGGCGCCGCCGTGAAAGTAGACCAGCACCGGGCGCTTGCGGTGGTCGCGGAGGGCGGGGGTAAACACGTTCAGACGAAGGCAATCCTCGCTCTGCACGCCGGCTTCCGGCGCGACGCGCGGAGCTGATCCCGGCGGTGTCATCCCTGCCGACCCCAGGCTCGGCGCGGCATTTACCCCTTGCGGTCCACGAAGTGCAGTGAGTTGCGGCGCACGCGTGGTGAAAGCGTCGCACACGTTCACGCCAGTCCATGGCGCAGGAGGAAGCGGCGCCTGGAAGCGCACCGGCGCGGTGTCTGCGCCGTAAGGAACCCCGCGAAAGACGTTGATGCCGTCTTCAAACGCCCCGCTGATCGAGCCGTACCGCGTTTTGGCGAGGGGAACAAAGTCCTCTGCCGTTCGCGGCGTGGAAAGCCCGCCGGCAAACGCGAAGACGCTTCGCCCGGCAGCAAGGGCAGCGGCCACGGCTCCGGCGGAACGCAAAACAGTGCGGCGATCGACAGTCTTCACAGGCTGGCCTCCACGGGGGAAAACAGAGTGTGACCTTCGTGGTCAGACCATTCTACTCTGGCAGTGGCTTTGTGGAGCCGCTGCGGGTGTTCAGTGTGGCCTAGCGGCGGCCGCCGGCCTCTTTCCTAGGGACGTTTTTCTTCTCCGTTTAACCTCTCCAAGCGTCTGCATCCTGTATGGATGGCTTTGGAGGCCCCTGACCTCTCAACACGGCCCCTGTCCCCGATGCACTGGAGGCCGGAACCCATAGCAGGAACGTTGTAGGCAGGGGAAGGCGAAGCTGGGGTGTCGCGGCACGGCAAAACGCTGTAGACTGCCAACACAGCGCATGGGGCCGGCAAATGGCTAGAAGTACACAAAGAATCAAGCTCTTCAACGGGCGGGACTACTCCTGGATGCAGTTCAATCGGCGTGTCCTCGAGGAGGCCGAAGACCCGGCCAATCCGCTGCTGGAGCGCGTGAAATTCCTGGCCATCACCGGTTCCAACCTCGATGAATACGTCGAGGTCCGCCAGGCCGGCCTCATGCAGCGCATCGAAGACGGCTACCGCGAGCCAGGTTACGACGGTCTGCGCCCCGACGAATCCCTCACCGTTCTCACCGTCGAGATGCACAGCTTCGTGGCCGCGCAGTACCACTGCTGGAACAAGCTGCTTCTGCCCGAGCTGCGCAAGCAAGGCATCCGCTTGCTCGAATGGGACGAGCTCAGCGAACACGCCCGCGACTTTGCCCGCGGTTATTTTCAGCGCGAGGTCGATCCGCTGCTGACACCCATCTCCATCGACCCGGCCCACCCCTTTCCGCGCGTACTCAACAAGGCTCTCTGCCTGGCTCTGCTGCTTCGCGCCAAGCGCCGCAGCTCCGGCCCCCAGGTGCTGGGAGTGGTCACGGTGCCGCGCGCCCTGCCACGCTTTGTCCGCTTGCCCTCCGAGGATGGCCACAATGACTACCTGCTGCTCCAGGACCTCATCGAGCAGCACCTCGCGGGCATGTACCGCGGCTACGAGGTGCTGGCCTCAGCTTCGTTCCGCGTCACTCGCAACTCCAATCTCTACTTCGAAGAGGAAGAAGCGCGGTCGCTGCTCGAAACCATCCGCGTCGAGCTGCACAACCGTCGTAAGGGCGACGCGGTGCGGCTTGAAATCGAAAGCAACGCCCATCTTGAGATCGTGGAACGTCTGCGGGTGAATTTCGAACTGGAAGAGGACCAGGTGTTTCGTTGCGAAGGCCCGGTGAATCTCTCGCGCCTCATGTTCTTCTATGGCGACGTGCAGCGGCCCGACCTGAAGTTTGCGCCTTTCACGCCCAAGCCGTTGCTGCTCAGCCGCAAGTCCACCGGCATCTTCGACGAGCTGCGCCACCACGACATCCTGCTTCACCACCCATACGACTCCTATGATCCCGTGGTCGATTTCATCCAGCAGGGAGCGCAGGATCCGGCCGTCGTGACCATGAAGCAGACTCTCTACCGCACCAGCAACGACTCTCCCATGTTCCAGGCGCTTACCGAGGCGGGCGCGAGCAAGGAAGCCACGGTGGTGGTGGAGCTGATGGCGCGCTTCGACGAGGCCTCGAATATCCGATGGGCGCGTAGCATGGAGGACGCCGGTGTGCAGGTCTTCCACGGCGTCGTGGGCCTCAAGACGCACTGCAAGCTAGCGATGCTGGTGCGCCACGATGAAGACGGAGTGACCCGCCGCTACTGCCATCTCGGCACCGGGAATTACAACCCAGACACCGCGCGCTTCTACACCGACCTGAGCCTGCTCACCAGCGATCCGCAGATTGCCGAGCGCGTGCACATGGTGTTCAACTACCTGACCGCGCACGCCGAGATCGACGACTACAGCCCACTGCTCGTGGCGCCGCTCACAATGGCCGAGAGCTTTCTCCGGCTCATCCGCCGCGAGCAGGAGCACGCGCAGGCCGGACGTCCCGCGCATATCGTGGCCAAGATGAATGCGCTGCTCGAGCCCTCCATCATTCAGGCGCTCTACCAGGCCTCGCAAGCCGGCGTGGAGATCGACCTCATCATTCGCGGGCTGTGTATTCTGCGGCCTGGTGTCAAAGGTCTTTCGGAACGGATTCGCGTGCGCTCGATCGTCGGCAGGTTCCTCGAACACTCGCGAATCTTCCACTTCGCGAACGGCGGCAACGACGAGATTTACCTTGGCTCGGCCGATTGGATGCCGCGCAATCTGCTCGAGCGCTGTGAGGTCGTCTTCCCCGTCCACGATCCCGCGGCGCTGGCGCGCATTCACGATGAAATTCTGCCCGCGTACATGGCCGACACTGTGAAAGCCCGCATCGAGCAGCCCGACGGCAGCTACGTTCGTGCCAGCAAGCTGGTGAAAGACGCGCCGCCGTTCTCGAGCCAGGACTTTCTCATACAACTGGCCGAAGGGAAGACGGATCTGGACGCGATTCCCGCGCCAAACGCCAAGCGCTCAGCCAGGTCCGCACAAAAAGCGGCGACTGCCGCCGACTGAGGCCAGTAGGCAGATCCTCTCTCCGATGGGCGCAGTTGCTCCTGAGATCGCCGACCCCTGAGTCACTTGAACATGCTTTTGGTTGCGAAGCCTACGGCGCCGTCTTCTCCGGCGTGACGTTGATTCCGCTCTGCTTGAATTGAAAGTGCAGCAGCCATGCGCTTGGGACGGCGCGACCGTCAACCTGCGCAGGCTTGAACTTCCATTGCCGCGCAGCTTCGAGGGACTTGTTAGCGAAATACCTGCTCGGCCCCGCCGAATCGAATGAAGCGTCGGTCACATTCCCGTTCTCGTCGACCTCCAGCCGAATTGCTACCCTGATTGTGCCCGTGATTGTCTTTAACGCGCTCGGCAGCACGTCGGGCTGAACTTGCTGCGTCACCGCCCCCTTCACCGTTGCACTGCTAGACGCAGGGCTCTCCGCAGTCTGCGCCGGAGCCACCTCCGGAGCCGGAGCAGCTCCATGGCCCACCGCCGCAGGTGAAACGGAGGTTGCGGCCGGCGCAGCGGCTGGAGCTGAAGTTGGAGCCGGACCTGACGTTGCCTTCGGGGTAGCCGCTTGATCTGGAGTTGAAGCCTCGACCGGAGCCGGAGTAGTGGCCGGCACATTCTGTTCTTCTGTGGCAGGCGATGGCGGCTGCGCCTGATGCGATAGAACCTTCCAAACTCCGATTGCGGCAAGAAGAATGACCGCTGCGGCAAGGAGTGTCACAACGCGGCCCTTTGCGGGCGCCACTTTGCCAGCCTTCCTGGGGGGGTGCTGAACAGCCGCGCCCGGCTCCAGACGAGCCCTGATTTCCTGCAACGTGCACCGGCGTGCAGGGTCGGTGCGCAGGCAGTCCCGCGCCAAGGTAGCGAAGGGCTGGGGAATGAATCCCGGCAGGGTCGGTTCCGACGTTGCCGCGCCGTTCCAAGCCGGCGGGCGCTGCCTCAGAACCTCCACAAGTGTGGCTCCCAACGACCAGATGTCGGCAGCCGGGCCGATCGGCCCGCGCGCGGTTTCCGGCGCGTCGTACACGGTTCGCTCCGAAGAGGACCTCCCGATCGCGCCTGAAAACGAAAGACCATCCGCGGAAAGCTTCAAGCGGTCGCCGACGGCCATGATGTTCGACGGCTTCAGCCGGCTGTGGACAAAACCCTTGCCATGCAGATAGGCGAGCGCATCCAAAGCCGGGCCGAGCATCTCACGGGTCTCCTGCGGCGTGAGCGGCCGTTCCCGGAGAATCTCCGCAAGAACCTCATCGGCAAACTCCGTGACCACGTAAACGAGCGGCACGGAGTCGATCTCACACCGGCCGTGGGTGAACACCTGCATCAGGTTGGGATGGGAGAGAGCCGTTGCCGCATCCCAGGCGGCCATGCGGGTCTCCGCGTCTTCAGCATCAGCTGGAATGAGCTTGATGATGGCTTTTTGCGATGGTTCGCCGAATTTCGTGAGAAAGACACCAGCCTCGCGGAGAGCCGCCAAGCCATTGAAGGAGGCGGAACCCTCCGTCGATGGTGCGTCCGACCCAATCGCCGCGAATTGCCGCTGCGCGCAACATCTCAGCCATTCGATCCGACCTCAAGAAACATCTTAGCCCCGAAAGCGAAGATTCGAGCCGGGTTATCACACACTTTAGTAAGGGTCTGGGCAGGGGCGTCGCGCGGCTTTTACGCCGGCTCCCGCCCTAAATTCTTTGCGAAGCGGGCTGCCCTACATCCTGCGCGAAGTGGACCACCGGAAGGGAAGATAGAGCAGCAGGAACAAACCGAGGGCTACGCCTTCGGTGGCCAAGATGTACCACGGCCAGGGCCCCAGAACGTCGAGCAGCGATGCATGGCCAGGCTTGGCGCGCAGATACATATAGTTAGTTTTGAAGATCCAATCGAGGGCGCCGTCCAGCGCGGCCCAAACATTTACGCCCAGCATCGCCCGCGCCACCGAGCCCATGCGCGGCCGCGCCAGCCGTGACCAAACAAGATAGAGCGCGGCGGCCACTACGAGACCATGCGCGAAAAAGAAGTGCACGGTGGTCAAAGAGGGGAACCGCTCCCATAGGTCCGGAGTGAGCAACGCCATTGCAGTTCCGCCCACCGCGCCGTAGTAAGCCAGATCGAAGACGGCCGGGCTGAGAGTGAGCAACGCGATGAAGGTCAGGTACAGTGTGATATCGCAGAGCTCCACTGGAACATGGGCAGGAAACGTAAGCTGGCCATGCCGGGCCAGAAAAATGTCCCACCATGCTGTGTCGAGAAAAAGCACGGCTGCCAAACCCAGGCGCAGACTTTTGCATCCAGGCGAGAGCCGCCACTGCACCACCGCAAGAATCGCCGCAAGCAGCACAACCGCACTGAGAATGACGAGGTGCGCGATTCCGAAGAGCTGGAAGTTCGTTGCCATCTTTCACTCGTGCACTGTTCGGTTGGGTAGTCTTGGCACATTCTACAGAAATGCCCTTCGGCACAGATCATGATTTCACCGCCAATCGCCCAAAACATAAGCGTTGGGGCGGTTGAACCCGTGCCCATGCGGACGGTGCATCGCAACGCCCAGTGTCACCGGCCGGTATCCGCGCGAGCGCATGCGCTCGAAAGCGTCCTCGCAGGCCGTGCTGACCCCAGCTTCCGCCTCCGCGCCCCGCGCCAGCGCAAACGCATCGATCGCGCCGAGCAGGCGATCAAACCGTTCGCCGCTGCGCGCGGCTCCGAACTTCACATAACAGATCTTCTCGCCGCCCTCCGACCTGGCGCCATTCATACACACTGCGAAAGCGTCCAGCGCGCGGCGGCCCTCGATAAGGATCACCTCGCCGCTGCGCTGAGCCACGACCGCGCGAATCTCATCGCTCAAGTCGAGTCCCCGCTCCACTTGGTTCGCGAGTTTTGCGCATGCCTTGATCGCCTGCTCCCGCCTGGTTCGGGTGAGCGACGAGAGCAGGACCGGCGCTTTGGCGCCATTTGCCGGCGTCCACGAAGGCGCAGCCGGCGCGCGTTTCATGATCGCCGTGAGATATCCGGGCCAATAGCCAAACTTCTGGTACAAGCCCACGTGTTTGGGACTGTGCGCGAAGGTGAACAGGGCGCTATGCCTCACGCCCCAGCGGTCGAAGACCTTTATCGTGGCCATCAGCAGTTGTTGCGCCACGCCGCGGTTCCAGTAATCCGGCAAGACGGTGAGCGGCCCAAAGAACCCGAACGATCCCCATCGTGTGGCCACGTTCAATCCGATCAGCTTTGCGCCTTCGCGCGCCGCAAGCACCGCCGTGTTGCGCGCGCGCCAGCGCGGCGAGACGAAATCCCGATCGCCCATGAACTCCAGGGGATTCGGGTGCCCGAGAAACGCGCCAAACGCCAGGCACACGATTCGGCACGCTTCTTCGAGTTCGCTCTCGCGTAGCCGTCCAATCTGAATCGACTGGTTCTTTGACCCCACGCCCGACCTCCCTGCATTCCGCCTGCGTCTTTGGGCTGAAGCCTGCGGCGTGTTTTTGTGGCCAACCCAGCGCATCGCTTGGCCGCGGATCACCAGCGCCTGGCACGCGCTCCGCGGTCTGAATCAACCTCGGCCCAAGGTTGTGATTGTAGTTGCTGCCGGCCCTTGCAGAAAAGTGTAAGTACCGGTTGCGCCGGGTACCGCTGCGGAGCGGTACAATTCCACCGAGCCAGTACTCGATAAGGAGAACCCCCATGCACAAGCGCTGGGTCAAAGTCGCGATCGGGGCCGTTGCTCTGGTCATCGTCGTTGTTGGACTGACGCCGTTTTTCATCAACGCCGATACTTTTCGGCCGAAGATCGAAGACGAGCTATCGAGCTCACTCGGACGCAA
The DNA here is from genome assembly GCA_963836525.1 of uncultured Acidobacteriaceae bacterium. Lineage (GTDB taxonomy): Bacteria > Acidobacteriota > Terriglobia > Terriglobales > Acidobacteriaceae > Telmatobacter. The sequence continues at coordinate 306,270 of CAWIJW010000002.1, read as the reverse complement.
AGTTACGCTCGGTCACCTGAGTTTCTCTCTCATCACCGGCAGCCTGGTTGCCAACGACATTTCCATCGCCGATGATCCGTCCCTCTCCACGACGCCATTTCTTGAGGCCAAGGAACTGCGCCTCGGCATTGAACTCGGGCAGTTTCTCTTCCATCATTCCGTCGAGATCACGACCTTCACTGTCGACTCCCCGGCGATTCATCTCATTCACGAACAGAACGGAACGTGGAACTTCTCCAGCATGGGGAGCAGCGCAGCCAAACCTGCGACCCCGGAGGAGAACGCGATGCCTGCGTTTACCGTTAGCGAACTGAAGATCAAGAATGGCAGCGCCACGGTTTCCTCCCTTCCCGCCGCCGGCAACCCGTTCGAGTGCTCCGAGATCAACCTCACCGTCAAGCAATTCTCATTCACCGGGTCGTTTCCCTTCGATCTTTCGCTTACGGTGCCCGGTGGGGGATCCCTTAAACTCAGCGGGGCCGCGGGGCCGATTTCGCAGAAAGATGCCTCCGACACTCCCTTCCAGGCGACGCTCGAGATCAAGCATTTCGATCCGGTCGCGGCTCATGTTGTTCAGCCGAGTGACGGGGTCTCTATGGTGGCTGACTTCAATGGCCAGATTGCCTCGGACGGCGCGAATCTGACAAGCTCCGGAAAGATCGTGGCATCCCGGCTGCAGTTGGCGCGCGGCGGATCGCCTGCTCCGCAGCCCGTCAATGTCGACTACACGATCTCTGACAACCTGGACGGTCGCACCGGACGGGTCTCCGACCTCGCGATTCACACCGGCTCACTCGCGGCACACGTGACCGGCACCTACCGGTTTACGCCGCAAGGCGTCGTGCTTGACCTGCGCCTTTCAGCGCCAGCTCTCCCCGTAGATCAATTGGAACAGTTATTGCCGGCCGTGGGGGTAAGCCTTCCCAGCGGATCCCGGCTCAGTGGAGGCACCCTCACGGCCAACCTCGCCATCACGGGCCCAGCCAGCGCCACCACCATTGCCGGACCGGTCGAGATCGACAATAGCGAGCTGGCCGGCTTCGACCTTGGCTCCAGGATTCAGGGCATGAATCCTTTTGGTGGGACCAGCCACGGCACGCAAATCCAGAAGTTGAGCACCGATCTGAACTCCCCACCGCAATCCACCCAGTTCAGCAATATCTACGCATCTCTTCCCCAGATCGGAACTGCTTCAGGCAGCGGGTCAGTTTCTGCGGCAGGGGCGCTTGACTTTCAACTGGTCGCCAAGTTCAACAATTCGTCGACAGTTGGCGCAGTTGCCAACGGCGGCATCAATTTGGTCGCCGGCTTTCTCGGCGATCGCTCAAATACCGCCGCGGACAAAGGCATTCCGCTCACGATCACTGGAACCACTTCGAATCCGTCCATCAAAGCCAACGTCGGTGCCATGGTGAAGCAACAGACGAGCGGGCTGCTTAAGAACTCTTCAGGCCAGCAAATCACCAATCCGGTGAAAACTCTGAAAGGACTCTTCGGCAAGTAAACTCGGAGCCTGGGGTCTTGCGAGCGCGGGCGACTGGATTGTCCGGACGATGCGGAGGCGAATTGTGGAAAGATGAAGCCCTTTCGTTGCCAGGCGTAGAATGGCGCTGATTCCGGAATCGAGTCTTTTGACGATTCCGCCATCAGGTATCCACTCATGAGGAAGAATTACACCGCCATTCTGCTGTGCATCTGCATGCTTGGGCTCGGCATGGGAGGGGCGCAACAGCCGAAGTATCCGTTCAACGATCCGTCGTTGCCGATGGAGAAGCGGATCGACAATCTGCTTTCGCTAATGACCGTCGACGAGAAGATCAATTGCCTGGGCACGAATACGGGTGTGCCGCGGCTGGGTGTGATGAGCTACGGCGCCTCCGAGGGCATTCACGGAGTGGTGCAGCGCCAACCCAGAGGCAACCACCAGCCGATCACTACGACGCAGTTCCCGCAGCCGCCGGGCATGGGCGCGTCGTGGGATCCGGATCTTGTGCGCCAAGCGGCCGGCGTGGAGGGATATGAGGCGCGGTTCATCACGCAGACGGCAAAGTACGATCGCCAGATCCTGATGCTGTGGGGGCCGCAATCGGACCTTGCGCGCGATCCGCGTTGGGGCCGAACCGAGGAAGTGTACGGCGAAGATCCGTTTCTGAATGGCACGATGGCTGTCGCCTTCATCAACGGCCTGCAGGGCGACGACGCAAAGTACTGGCAAGCAGCGGCGCTGCTCAAGCACTTCCTCGCCAACGAGAACGAGAACCAACGCAATACCTCGTCCTCCAACTTCGACGAGCGCCTGTTCTGGGAGTACTACTCCGTGCCGTTCCGCATGGGCTTTTTGGATGGCGGCGCGAAAGCGGTGATGGCCTCCTACAACGCGTGGAATGGCACGGCGATGGCGGTGAATCCCATCCTGCGCAGCATCGTTCGCGAACAATGGGGTGTGGACGTGATTTCGAGCGATGGAGGAGCGGTAAAGCTGCTGGTCAACCCGCGGCATCTCTTCCCCGATCAGAAGGCGGCCGTGGTTGCGTGCCTCAAGGCCGGGCTGAACCAGTTTCTCGACGCCTATAAAGACGAAACCAAAGCGGCGCTGAAGGACGGCGAAATTACCGAGGCTGAGATCGACGCGTTGCTCCGCCCCAAGTTCCGGGTCACGATCCGCCTTGGGCTGCTGGACCCGCCGGAGATGGTGCCGTACGCGAAGATCAAAGACTCGCCAGAGCCGTGGAATACGGATAGGGACCGCGAGATTTCACGGCAGATGGCGCTCGAATCGGTCGTGCTGCTGAAGAACGAGGACGGCTTCCTGCCGCTCGACAAGAACAAGAACAAATCCATCGCGGTCATCGGCCCCTTGGCCAACTCGGTCCATTGGGACTGGTACGGCGGAACGCCGCCCTACGCCACCTCACCCTTGCAGGGCATCAAGGATGAGGTTGGGCCCAACGTCACGGTCAACTTCGCTCCTTATGACACGCCGGATGGCGAGGCTGACGCGATGAAGGCAACGAGCGATTCCGATGTCGCGGTCGTCGTCATCGGCAACGATCCCACCTGCGGGCCCGACGAGGCCCACGAGTGGTACAACACGCCCACAGAAGGCGGCGGCATCACCCTGCCCTGCACCGCCCCAAGCGACGGCCGCGAAGGCCGTGACCGCGAGAGCATCGACCTTGCGCAGGAGCAGATTGTCAAGCAGGTCTTCATCAAGAACCCGAAGACTGTCGTCCTGCTCATCGCCAGCTTTCCCCTCGCCATCAACTGGACCCAGGCCAACATCCCCGCCATCCTGACCATGGCGCACTCTTCGCAGGATGAGGGTTCGGCTCTCGCCAAGGTTCTCTTCGGCGATTACAACCCTGGCGGCCACCTGGTGAGCACCTGGCCAAAGTCGCTCGACCAACTTCCGCCGAGCATGGACTACAACATTCGCGACGGCTACACCTACATGTACTTCAAAGGCGAGCCGCTCTACCCCTTCGGCTACGGCCTCAGCTATACAACCTTTCAATACTCCAATCTGCGCACCAGCTCTCCGCGTTTGGCCAAGGACGGCACGATCACCGTCAGCGTGGACGTGACCAACAACGGCACTCGGACGGGCGACGATGTGGTGCAGATGTATGTGAAGCACCTCGGCTCCAAGGTGGAACGGCCGCGGGAAGAGTTGAAGGGATTCCGGCGCGTGACTCTCCAGCCCAGGGAAACGAAGACCGTCGAGATTTCGCTGAAGGCCTCGTCGCTTGCCTGGTGGGACGAAAAGCTGCCCGGGTTCCGCGTCGAAGCCGAGCCCGTTCGCGTGATGATCGGGAATTCGTCGAGCGACATCCAGGCGAGCATGACGGTGAACGTCGAGTAGAAACCCAAGTCGTCGAGCACGAACCCAAGGCCGAAGCAGCATAGACGGGCGGCGCTCACCTTGGAGGGCAGCGTTCGATGGCTGCCGCACCCTGCCGATCCTCCGCACCGCCCAATGTTACAAATCTGTTAAAATCAAGGCGCAAGGAATTCGGCAAGGCCACGTTAGCCCCCCACCGAATCGATCCCCATGATTCTCTTCCTCATGCGCCACGCCAATGCGGGAACCGTCCGCGAGAATCCCGTTCTCGACGCCAAGCGAGGCCTCGTCAAAGAAGGCAAGGAGCAGTGCATGTTGATGGCGCGGGTGCTGGGGGCATTGAAGGCGCCGATCGACGTGATTGTGTCGAGCCCGTTGAAGCGGGCCAGGCAGACGGCTCAGCTGGTGGGAACGGAGCTGGGATATGACTCCCAGGTCGAGGTTAGCCCGGCGCTGGGAATCAACGCGAGCTACGCCGATTTTCAGAAGATGCTGGCGAAGTACGCCGACCGCGAGGGGATTCTGGCCGTGGGGCACAATCCCAATCTTTTTCAGTTTCTCGGCCGCATGGTAACCGGGAACGGAGGAGCGGCGATCCGCCTGCGCAAGGGCTCCATCGCCCGGGTGGACATGGAGCGCCATCCGCCGCGGTTGCAGTGGCTCCTCGATCCGCGCACGGCGCGGGCCATCTACGCCAGCGTGACGAAGAGCTCGCGCCCAAAGACCTCGCGAAAGTAGGCGGCTTCTTTGCGCAGCGACCACTGCTCCACTCCGCGCCCGTGCGCCCCGCACGCAACTCCAGGTAAACCCGTTTCGGATAGATCCTGGTCGTCACGCGAAGGACGTCGGAGGCGCGATCCTGATTCAATGCCACCGCTAAACGCAGCAACACCACGGCGCGGTGCACGTTCTTGTGCTCCTCGGAAGGGATGTTGCGCAAGGCGCGATCGCCGGGCTGGGGGCGGCTCTTGCCCAGGTAGCGGGCGATGGCCGAGACCAGCGTACGCTGCAGTTGCGTGTAGCCGTAGACCTCGGAGCTGGAGATGATGTACTGCGTGTGCCGGTGATGGCCCTGGTGGTTGATGAACTTGCCGGTGTCGCGGAGCATGGCGGCGGCGGCCAGCCAACTCTCGTACTCGGGCGTAAGCTCGTGCACAGGCTTTAGCTCACGGAATAGCTGCACGGCGTGGGCGCGGACCGGCTCGGCCTGGCGGAGATCGACGCCATAGCGCCGCGCCGTGGCCAGCACGCTCTCCCAGCGCTCGTGCTCGAACTCGCGGTGCTCCTTGGCGCGGGCATCCTGCTCGGCCAGCATCTGGGCGAGAATGCCGTCGCGCAGGCCCAGCGGCGAGTAGCGGAAGCCGGGCAGCTCGAAGGTATCGAGGATTTCGGCATAGACCGCGGCGCCAGCGACGATAATCTCGGCGCGGCGCGGGCCGATGCCGGGTACCGCCTCACGCTCAGGGAGCGACATTTTGGCAAGTTTGGTGGCCAGCTTGCGCACAACGCGCGCCGGCACCATTCCCGCCAGAAGGGCGGCGCGATCTTCGGCACGGTCGCCCGCGGAGGCGGTTTTTGCGGCGAATTTGCCGGCTTTCCTGGCGCCGAGTTTGCCGTTCTTTGCTCCTAAAGCGCAGGCTGCGGAGAGCGCGGCAGCCGTGCCGGAGGTAGCGATCACCAGCGGCGCGCGGCCCGGCTGAATTCTGCGGTGGGCGCGGCGCAGTTCGCGCGCGATCAACTGCCTCATGCGCGCCAATCCGTCGGGCGGCGGGGGATCGGTGGAGAGGAACTGTTCGGTAAGCCGCACCGCGCCCAGTGGCAGGCTCACCGTCTCCTTGATGCGCTTGTGCTCAGAGAGCGTGAGCTCGCAGCTTCCGCCGCCGAGGTCGAGCAGCAGCACGCGGCCGCCGGCTCCCGGCTCCGCGCCGGTAACGCCGAGGTGAATCAGGCGGCCTTCTTCCAGGCCCGAGATGATCTCCATGTTCCAGCCGGTCTCGGCCTTCACCCACGCTTGGAACGCGGCGGCGTTGCGCGCGTCGCGCATGGCGGCGGTGGCCACCACGCGAATGCGGTCGACGCCGCGGGCCTGCACCGCGCGCTGAAAACGCTTGAGCGCACGCAGCGTGGCCGCCATCGCCTCAGGAGAGACCAGGCCGGTGTCGAAGACGCTGCCGCCCAGCCGCGTCACCTCGCGGTCCTCGGCGAGAGTTTTCAGCCGGTGCGCCTGCACTCTAGCAATCTTCAATCTGCATGAATTGGAACCGACATCGATGGCGGCGAAGGTGGGCATAACTTTTTTCGGCGCGCTCCGTGAGGCGAGAATCGACCCATCGCCAAGATACACGAAGGTGGCGCGCAGTTCGTGCCACGAGTTCCACAGGCTGCAAAACCGACGACCTAGAGGTCGTCGGTTTTGACTTCTGCGGCGCAGCGAAAAATCGTCGCATCGCGAGCTCGCGGAAAATATGACCTGCAGGTCGATGAATGGGCGGAAAATGTGACCTGCAGGTCGATGGAATGGGTGGATTTCGTCGCATTATGTGTTGCGCGACGGGATTTTTCGGTTTGTGGGTGGGGTTTTGGAGGGGTGTGGCAAGAAAGATCAGGGTACAGATGGAGTTTTGGCGGCGATCCCGCTTTAGCGGAGCTAGGACAGGATGCCCCGGTGCTCCGCCCATGGGTTGGCGGCGTCGGTGTTCTGTAGTCTCGTCTACAATGGCAAGCAATGAATGCGGCTCGCAAAATGCGCCTTAATGGCTGGCAGCGTATTGGGGTTGTGGCGTCTGTTTTGTGGGCAATTGGTGGAGGGTTTTGGGGATACCATATCGGCTACCATGAAGGCGGTGACGTTCAGCGAGATTTTGAGCAATGTAGGGCAGCCGCACAGTCTCGGTATCAGTATCAGGCGACGCCGCGATACTCGACGGACGACCTGATTAAGGACTGGGAGAAGTGTCGTTCGGAATATGTAAAGGCAAATAAAGAAGCGACCTCTACCGGTTCACTCTACGCTGTGTTGCTTGCATTTCTGCCGATTCCGTTTGGATGGCTTGCAGTATCCAAGTCAGTCGCGCTGCTTCGCTGGATACGTGAGGGCTTCGAACCTGGCAAGTCCTGACGCCTATCAGTCGTAACTCGCGACAGGCTGCACGACCGAGAAACCTCTTCAGGCGTATACTTGGGGCAAGGCCCTTTTGAGGGCCGATATTATATCGGAGCATAAAATAATGACTAAGAACACCAAAGAAGTAGACTTTAATGAAGTACCAAATCTCGCCCTTGTCAAAGAGCGAATATATGCAATTAACCCAAACGTTGAGTTTGTAAAAGCAGGACAAGACAAGGACTTTGATACCTACACCCTCCGCCTTCAACTCACGATTCACAGGCGCACTGACTTGTGCTTGCCGGAGAATCTCCTAAACGATTTGTGCGGCAAGAACAACGATCGCCGCAATGCTCAACTCGACCAAGAAATTCGCACCGCAATGGATCGCATGAGGTAGCCCAGTCACAAGTAACACCAGCGAGCGGGGCGAGAACTCGTAGCCTTGCCCCGTTCGCAGCTAACCCCTCATCCGAAACGTGACAGCACTTAACTGCCTTTGGTCGCGGCAAGAATGCTCTCGGACTTCTCTTTTCTTTTTAGTATTCCGTCCATCATCGGACCCCACAAGCGGGGGTACAGATTGACGAACCTATCGACGCTGTCTACCAGTTCCCGGTAGCGTCCCTGCTTCCACAGGCAGAGTGTCAGCCGGCTCAAAATCTTCTTGTCACCCCGGTATTCTTCCATTCCCATTTCACGATTTAGGTCAGGCGGGTGGCCCGGATCTCAGGAATCAAATTAACCACGACAAGGGGTGCCCTGGGTCTCTCCGCCGCGGCGGATGAGACCCGGGAACGGCGACAGCTCGAAGGAGAATGGCCCCTCTACATTGCGCCTTTTATCGAATCGCACCATCGCTTGGCATTCTGCCCCCGTGCTCCCGCCTCCAGCCGGTCCAGAACGATTCAATCTCCACGGTTCCCACGTCGCCTTTGGCGTAATGCCGGTAGCTGGACCACTTCCAGTCTTCGGGCTTCGCCACCAACCCGCGCGTCACCGGATTGCGATGGATATACTTCAACTTTTCTGTCTCTTTTTTCGCAGCCCACACGTTGAAGTCGTAATAGCGGGCCTGCCAGAACGGGCTCTGGCGCCGCCGCACGGAGACAGAGAGCTTCAGCGCCTGAATGGCTTTTGCGAGGGTACCCCGCAGCGGTTCGCTCACCAGCAGATGCACGTGTTCCGGCATGACCACGTAGCCGATCACGGCCCACTTCGACTTCTTGCGGATTCGCTCCAGCGCTGATTCGAAGAGTTCGCGAACTGCGGCGCTGTCCAGATAACACAGCCGACGGTAACAACTAAACGTGATGAAGTGCAACTGACGGGTTTGCTGGTAGCGGCGAAGTCCGGCGGGCATTGGCAAACAGCATACGCCGATTCCCAAAACCATGCGCCGCCAACGCCGGTGGTTCCCAGGTCTCGAAGAGACCTGAGGCACCCCTTGTCCAGGTCAGTTAGCCTCGCAGACACCTGGGCCACCCCCTCATCGGGGGCAGTGGGCCAGGTCGCTCCGTGGCGAATGGCCCACCCGATGATTTTGCTCCCGAGCATTCCTGCATGGAATGGGGTGCCCCGGCGCATCGTTCGCTAACTTCTTCGCCCAGGCCGGCCGCTCCGAATCGCGCTACAATTCGAGCGCATCCACTTTAGGAATTGGAGACGCCGGCTATGTTGACTTCGCCTGATAGCGAAGAGGGGTTATCTGCGACTCGAATGAGCGCAGCGCGCCTTGGACGTTGGATCGCGTTCTTGCTCGCGGTTGTTGCCGCCACGGCATTTGCCCTCGGCATTACCACCCCTCCGCGCTCCGGCCCCTTCTGTGCCGGCTCGTGCATCGCGTACCCCTATACCGACGTTGTGCAATATGTCCCGCGGGACTACCTCTGGGTGGCGCCGGGCATCCTGCTGACGCCGCTTTTCGTTGTGCTTGCCGGCTGCATCCATGCCTGCGTTCCGGCAGGCAAGCGGGGCCTCAGCCTCATCGGCCTGTGCTTCGCGTCGATCTCGGCCGGAATGGTCACGCTGGACTACTTCATTCAATCCCAGGTGGTCGAGCCCAGCCTGGTAAGGGGAGAGACAAGCGGACTCGCTCTCTTTACTCAGTACAACCCCCACGGCTTTTTCATTGCGCTTGAGGACACTGGGCTACCTGATGCTGAGCGTGGCGTTTCTCTTCACGGGCGCTGCGTTTGGCCGCGCCAATCGCCTGGAGCGCGCAATCCGATGGACCTTCATCTCCTCCGCACTGCTGGCTTTCGCGAGTTTCATCGGCCTGTCCTGGAAGTTCGGCTTCAGTCTCGAGTACCGGTTTGAAGTCGCGGTCATTACGATTGCCTGGGCCACATTGGCCGCATCAGGGGTGCTGCTGGGCTTCTTCTTCCAGAGAGCCAGCCGTCCCGACTTGCCCGTTCGATGAAGGTGGATCGAGGCGAGTGGGCCGTCCTAGCTACCATCTCGCGCCTATCGTCTCAATTGAGAGCGCCGCATTCGCTGTTGCCTAGTTTTCGCAGAAGGAATCGTCGCAGCAGGCACCGCCCATGCCGCAGCAGGGCGAGCCGGAGGCGCAGGGCGGGGCCGCGTCGGCGTGGTTGTGGCTCGATCCCTTGGTGATCGTGCCCGCGCCTCCGCTGATGAGGCGGTGGACGGGTCCACCGCAGGAGGGACAAAGCTCGAGGGCGGGGTCGGACATCTTCTGGCGCTTCTCGAAGCGGGAGGAGCAGGAGTCGCAGAGGTATTCGTAGGCGGGCATTTTTCCTCTCTTGAATTGATTGTAGAGAAGATGGGTTTGGGCTGCCAGAGCCCGTTTCAAGAACGATTCGGGCAAGTGTTTGCTGAGGCCCCTCAGGGGCTAAAGCCCCGTGTTTTCTGACCTTTCTTCGGCACGGCTAAAGCCATGCCCTGATACAAAGCCAAGGGCTGAAGCCCGCTGATTCTGCGGAGCCCATTCGTGGGAGCTGAAGCCCGACGCTCCCTCCGGCGGGCGAGACCGGGAGTCTTCTCTCCCGTACCCGGCCCGGACCGGCCCGACCCGGCCCAGAGGGCGCCCCGGTGCCCCGGCGCCGGATTTGCAGCAGTCGAATGTGACGAAAGTAACACCCCTCCTACCGAATAGTGGCATTTAGTAATTCGATTTAGGTATTGAATGCGCACGCGATCCTAGATAGCTTGCCCTTAGAGTCACAAACATCTGGGACGGGCAACTATGAAACTGGGCAGGCATTTCCCTGCGATTCCGGGCGTGTTGATCGCTCTTGCAGCCATGCTGTTGGGGGTCACGGTTACCGGCGTGCTGATGGCCTTCACGCCGGCGCACGCTGCGCCGCATCGCGTCCTCGGCTTTTCCATTCCGGGAGTTGCGGGGATCGGAATCACTCTCCTCTTGTTGGCCCTCGTGGCCGGGCTTGTGATTCTGCGGGAGCTGGCGGACCGGGCATCCAGGACGGACCGGGAGTTTCTTAACGCATTCCTCGAATACATTCCGGATCACGTGTATTTCAAGGACCGCAAAAGCCGCTTTCTGCGCATCAACCGGGCGCTGGCCAACTATTTTGGGCTGAGCGAACCCACTGAAGCCGCGAACAAAACCGATTCGGACATCTTCTCGTCAGAACATGCCGGCCGGGCCCTCGAGGATGAGCAGAGGATTATCGCGACGGGCCAAGCGCTGACCGGCATGGAAGAGAAAGAAACCTGGCCCGACGGCCATGAGACGTGGGTACTGACCACGAAGGTGCCGCTGAAGGACCGGCGTGGCCGGATCATGGGCACGATGGGGATCTCCCGCGACATCACCGACCGCAAACGGGCGGAGTTGCGCATCCGGTACATGGCGCTTCACGATGCGCTGACGGGACTGCCCAATCGGACGCTTTTGGAAGATCTTCTGGCGCAGTCGATCGCGCTGGCGTCACGTAATAACAAGCGCGTCGCCGTTTTCATGCTGGATTTGGACCGCTTCAAGAGCGTGAACGATTCTTTCGGGCACCAGGTGGGCGACCGTCTGCTTGAGGCGGTGTCGGTGCGATTGAGAAACAGCCTGCGCGAGAGCGACATCGTGGCGCGTCTGGGTGGAGATGAGTTTGTGATCGGCCTGCCGATGGTGGAACAACACCAGGATATCGAGCAAGTGGCAAAGAAGGTGCTGCGCACACTGACCGCGCAATTCGAGATCGAAGGACACGACCTGCAGATCGGCGCCAGCGTCGGCATTTGCGAATTCCCTGCCCACGGCGATAATCCGAGGGAGCTGCTGCAGGCGGCAGATACCGCGATGTATGAGGCGAAGAAGAGGGGGCGTGGCAATTGTTGCTCCTTCACGCCCGAACTTACCGATGCGACGCGGCGGTGGCAGAAGCTCGAGTTTGATCTGCAGCACGCGCTGGCGCGAGGCGAGTTTTTGCTGTATTACCAACCTCTGGTGTCGACCGATTCGGGCGGCATCACGGGCGTGGAAGCTCTCTTGCGCTGGCGCCACCCGGAGCAAGGGATCATCTACCCCAACCAGTTCGTCCCGCAGTTGGAGGAACTGGGATTGATGGTCGACGTCGGGAACTGGGTGCTGAGAACCGCATGCATGCAAAACGCCGCATGGCAGAAGGAAGGACTCCCGCCGATTCGCGTGATGGTGAATCTGTCCTCAACGCAGTTCTATCGGGGCAATATTGTAAGCAACGTAAAAAGGGCGATATCCGAATCCGGCCTGGATCCCAAATGGCTGGAACTGGAGTTGACGGAAATGCTGATGCTGGATGACTCGGAGACGACGATCAAGATCATGCGGGCGCTGAAGAGGATCGGAGTCAGCCTGTCGCTGGACGATTTCGGCACCGGCTGGTCCTCATTGTCGTATCTGAGAAGGTTCCCGATCAATCGCATCAAGATCGATCGTTCGTTCTTGCGCGACATCGCATCGGAGCCGACGGCGGAGGCGGTGGTGAGAAGCATCATCAACCTGGGGCGCGATCTTGGCCTTGCCTGCGTGGCTGAAGGCGTGGAAACGCCGGAGCAGCTCAACTACTTCAGGGAGCAGAACTGCGAAGAGGTGCAGGGATTCCTGTACAGCCCAGCAGTGCCCGAAGCCGAATGCCGCGTGCTGCTTCGCGCCGGGAAGCTGACCGTCCCGGCGACGAACGTGATTCCATACGCCAAAACAAGAATGGCTTCCCATTACGCGATCCCAGTGGCATGACTTGAGCGGCGAGACTTGAGCGGCGGACCCTCCCCGGGCCGCCGCTTTTCTGCGAGCTGGAAATCAAACTGAGAAATTAACCTGGTGGTGGGCCGCGCCTACGGCACGGTGACCAGGATCGTCGTGCTCACGGTGACATTCGTGCTAATGTCCGTGCCAGTGATGGCGTAGGTGTAGATTCCTGGCGTTCCGGTGACCATGGGGGCGGCGCCGCTGCAGGCCGAAATCCCGGCCATGGTGACGGCAGCTAGCAGAACCAGAGCGAGCCAGCGCGCGCCACTCCGGCACAGACGGCGGCTAAACAGGAAAACGCCGGCGAGAGCGAGCCCCGCCAGGGGCGCGGGGCTGTTGCGGTGCGGCGCCACGGGCAAGCGCACCGGGATGGGTACGCCGTAGGGATAGAAGGGCCGCATGATGGTAATGGTTTGATTGGCGGTCAACGGGAAGTTGTTCACCATCGTGTAGCCGCTGCAAATGGGCAAGTTGGCTGTGGTGGACGGCCCGGCATACCGGCAGTCAACGTAGATTGTGCCTGTGTAGCCGCCGACCGAGGTGAGCGTGATCTGGCTGGTGCTCCCGGCGCCGTTCGCCGGCATGGCGACATTGGTAGCTGTGACGGTGAACGACTGCGCGGCAGCAGCCGCTGGATGGAATCCCACGAGAACAACGGCGATGGCGAGAGGGATTCGAAGGAAATCGATCAGACCGTAAGCCTTCATGGCCCTGTCCTCCCGGCAAGCGGGGAACTTCCTGCCTTGCTATAGCAATTAGACGCTCGATTGACGCCTGCGAGGACGGGCGGAGCGAAGATTTAATCCGGAATGTTGCCATTGCGTTACGTCTCATGCGCCGCGACGCTGTGAAAAGCCGCGGCAAGATGGCTGGTATTCTGGATTCGATGGCCCAAATCGCAATGAGCGCAGACCAGAGGACAGGCACGAGGACCACGGATCGGCCGCGGCAGGCGCCTTCGACGCGCGCCGTGTGGCTGCTTTTTGCGGCCGTCTTCACCACGATTTATTTCGCCACCCTGTTCTCTCCTCCGTTGATGGACGACGTGGACGCATCGCATGCGCAGGCAGCACAACACATGGCGGAGAGCGGCGACTTGATCACGGCGAAGACTGACGGCATCCGCTACATTGAAAAGCCGCCGCTTCCCTACTGGGTGATTGCGGGGACGTACAAGATCTTCGGCCAGAACACGTTTGCCACCCACCTGCCGAATGCGCTGGCCATGCTGGGGCTGGCGTGGCTCGCGTGGCTGTGGGCGTGTCGCGCATGGGGCGAGCAGGCGGGGCTGTACGCTGGGCTGGGCGTGCTCACGTCGATCGGGCCGTTCCTGTTTACGCGCTTCATCATTCCTGAATCGATTCTTGCGCTGTTTCTTCTGATCGCGCTGTATGGCCTGATCAGCGGCCTCGAAGACAATCGGCCGGCGATGATTTATTGGGCGTGGGCCGGCGTGGCTCTGGCGCTGCTGACCAAGGGCCTGATCGCGCCCGTGTTTTTCGCCGGCGCGGCCATTCCATATCTGCTGCTGACCGGGCAATGGCGGCGCTGGAAGGCGCTGAAACCCGTTTCCGGTCTTCTTTTATTCCTTGCGATCGCCGCGCCCTGGCACATTTTCTGCGGCATCATCAATCACGACCAGGGAAATCCGGTGGGCAACCACCCCACCGTGGGCAATGTGCACGGATTCTTCTACCAATACTTCATCAACGAGCACGTGCTGCGCTTCTTCAACCTGCGCTATCCGCACGACTACAACAAGATGCCGACGGTGTGGTACTGGCTGTCAGAACTGGCGTGGATCTTTCCCTGGAGTTTGTTCTTACCCGCCGTTGCCGCGCTGGCGTGGAAAACGCGGCGCACATGGCTCAAGCACCTGCGCCACGATGCCGGGGACACGGTGGACTTCTACATCGATAACGCAATGCGCGAGGACGTGGCCAGCTATGTGCGGCGAATCAAGTTCCGCACGAGGACCATCTGGCTGCTGAGCTTGTTCTCGGCCTGGACGTTGCTGTTCTTTTCGATCTCGACGAATCAGGAGTACTACACGTTCCCGGTGTGGCCGCCGCTGGTGATGCTGATTGCGGGTGTGGTGGCGGGCATTGAGGAAAGCAGCGGAACGGAAGGCGGCGCGCCGACGCTCTCGACAGCATGGCTGACGGGAGCGCAGGCCGTGTTGGCGGCCATCGGCGTGCTGTCGGCGGTGGCGCTGGGTTGGGGGTTGTGGACGTCGCGCAATCTGCCATACGTTCCCGACATCGGCACGTTGCTGGCGCATCGCGGCGTGGGCGACTACACGCTGTCGATGTCGCACTTGTTCGATCTGACAGGCACTTCGTTTGCGGCGCTGAGGTTGCCGGCGGTGATGGCGGCGATCACTCTGCTGATTGGACCGGCGGCGGGCTGGCTGCTGCGGCTCAAAGAGAAACACCTAGCGGCGACGGTGAGCGTGGCGCTGACGATGACGGTCTTCTTCGTCGCCGCGCAAATCGCGTTTGCGCGCTTCGAGCCCATGCTCAGTTCGAAGCAGATGGCCGACACGATCATCGCCAAAGGCACGCCGAACGATACGTTCATCATCTACGGCGAGCAGTCGTCGGGATCATCGGTGATCTTCTACACGCACAACTTCTTCAGCGGACGGCCGGCGCTGCTGGTTCTGCCGCGCTGCGGCCAGCACAGCGAGGGAACGACGCTGCTGTGGGGCTCTTGCTATCCCGATGCGCCCGACATTTACCTGAGCGACCAGAAGCTCGCGGCGATTTGGGCCGTGGGCGAGCGCAAGTGGATCTTTGCCGAGGATCCGGATCGGGACAAAGTGGAGAAGGTGCTGGCGGGACGGCTGTATGAGGTTCAGACCCTGGCCGACAAGACGCTGTGGACGGACCGGCCAGTGGAGTAAAGCAGGGACCAGGGATTAGGGGTTAGGGAACAGCAGACAGCGAACAGCGCTCAGCTTTGAGTCCACGGATTCGTGCGGGCCAAGCGGCGTGGTTCAGCTGGCGGCGCGCATCTTTCCGCCGGGCAGAAGCTCGTAAACGCGGCCGCGCCAGAGGATGCGGCGGCCCACGTAGCTGGCGGCCCAGAAACAAAAACCCATGAAATCGCGAATGGGGTAGAGCACAAGCAGGCCAAACCAGCTTGTATCTCGGACGACGCAGCGGCCGACGGCGATCGAGAGTGCGATGCGCGTGGCGATGCTCCACGCGAGGAGACCGACGCCCCACATCGGATGGCCGAGCCAAAGAGCGCTCAAAACCGCAAGCAGGCCGAAGGGCATGCTGAAGGTGAGCGCGGTGCCGAAGTGGCCCCTGGGGCGCGAAAAGCGCGTGGATTTCATCCAGCGGACCTGGTGCTTGAGTGAGCCAATAAAACTCGCGTGCAGGACCATGTGGTCGATGACGTGATGGCTCAAGGCGACTGTCTGGCCCAGCTTCCAGGTCTCGTTGCCGAGGACAAAATCGTCGGCGCAGTAATCGGCGGTCACCTTGAAGCCGCCCATGCGGCGGATGGTTTCGCGGCGGAAGGCCATGGTGGGGCCGAGCGTGAACTGCATGCCTTCCATGGCCCGCGCGGCAAGCACGCCGGAGGTCATTTCGACACTCATGCCCACGGCTTCAAGGCGCGACCAGAGGCCGCCTTCGATTCCGGGTTGGGCGGCGACGCCGCGATAGAGGCAGCACATGCCGCCCACTCGCGGGTCAGCGAACGGTAGCGCCACGGCGCGCAAGTAGTCCGGCGAAACGCGGACATCGCTGTCGCTGATGACGAAGATTTCGTGAGTCGCGACGGCCTCCATCTTTTCCATGGAGATGACTTTGTCGTTGATGTAGTCGGGCTGGCCGCCGGTGGAAAGGAATTTGACGGGGACGTTGGGATGGCGCACGGCGACGCGGCGGGCTGTCGCGAGGCCGGCGTCATTTGAGTCGCGGGCGCAAAAGAGAATCTCGTAGATGGGGTAATCCTGCGTGAAGAAGGATTCGAAGTAGGACTCGAGACCCGGATCCGCTCCATGCAATGGCTTGAAGAGAGTGAGCGGCGGCGCGAAGGCGGGGCGGGCCGCGACCGCAGTGAGTGCGCGACGGCGTTCGCGCAGATAGCCGGGAACAGCCCAAAGCACAATGCCGGCGAAGACCGTAGAGGTGATGAGGCCGAAGACGGCGAGGCCGAGGAGCACGTAGGGCATGCTGGGTTAAGCATACCGGGCAAGTCAGCAAGTCAGCGAGTCAGCAAGTTAGCGGGCCAACGTGCGCGCCGACGCTACGGCTTGCGTTGCGGCGTGGGGCGCGGCGGGGCGACAGGCTTGCGGATGGGGACGATGGCCGCGGATGAACCCGACGCGGCTTGCTGGAAGCGCGTCAGCATTTCCGTGCGGACGTACTCGACAAAGCTCTGCATCTGGCGATTCATCTCTTCCATGCGCTCGCGCATCTGCAGGATGATGGCGATGCCGGCGATGTTCACGCCGAGGTCGCGGGCGAGGTTGAGGATGAACTCGAGGCGCTCCAGGTCCTCGTCGGTGTAGAGACGCGTATTGCCCTCGGTGCGCGAGGGCTTGAGCAGGCCTTCGCGCTCGTAGAGGCGCAGAGTTTGGGGATGGATCTCGTACATCTCGGCCACGGCCGAGATCATGTAGGCGCCTTTGGATTTGCGTTTTGTTGCCATCTGCTTTCCCTGATTCAGCTTGACCGATCCATCGGTGGGTCAATCCATGTTTCCGCGCGGTCCTTACAACTTGTCGAACAGCGTCAGGCGCGGGTCCTGGGGGTTGAGGCGGGCGAGCTCGCGCATGATCTCGCGGCTGCGCTCGTCGTTCAAGTGCGGCACGGCGACCTCAACGGTAACGATCTCGTCGCCGCGCTGGCCGGGATGCGACGCGCTTTCGACGCCGCGCTCCCTCATGCGCAGCTTTTGCCCGCTCTGCGTGCCCGGCGGAATCTTCAACTGCGCGCGGCCGTCGATAGTGGGCACCTCGACCTTGGCGCCGAGCGAGGCCTCGGCTACGGTCACCGGCACAGTGAGCTGAATGTCGTCGCCCACGCGCGTAAAGACCGGGTGCTGCCCTGTGCGCACGATGAGGAAGAGATCGCCCGCGGGGCCGCCGTTGATGCCCGCGTTGCCCTTGCCCTGCAGCCGGATGCGCTGGCCGTCGCGCGTGCCCGGCTTGATGCGAAAATCGACTGACTCGGAGCGGGTGACGGTGCCTTCGCCGTGGCAGGTGGAGCAGGCGTTGGAGACGCGCCCGGTGCCGTTGCAGCGCGGGCAGGTGATGTTGAACTTCATACGGCCGCCCATCTGCGTCACCTGGCCCGTGCCGTGGCACTCGGCGCACTGCATGCCGCCGCCGGTGTGCGCCTGCCCATGGCAGGCGGGGCAGGTCTCCTGGCGGTTGATCTGGATGCGCGCCTGGCCGCCGCGAATGGCGGTCCAGAAATCGACTGTGGCCTGGTACTCGAGGTCGGTTCCCGGCTGCGGACCGCGCGGCTGCTGCGGATGCTGCGCGCCAGAGAAGATGCCGGAGAAGATGTCTTTGAAGCTGCCCCAGGTGGAGCTGCCCGCGGCCTCTTGCTGCCCGGGGAATCCGCCGCCGGAGAAGCCGGAGAAATCAAATCCGCCGAAGTCGACCGGGCCGTGGCCGCCCGCGCCCTGCTGGCGCGCGTAGGCCTCGGCCTGCGCCGGGTCGATTTGGTCAGAGTAGAAGCCGACCTGATCGTAGATCTTGCGCTTCTTCTCGTCGCTCAGGACGTCGTTGGCCTCGGAGATCTCCTTGAACTTTTCCTCGGCGCGCTTGTCGCCGGGGTTCACGTCGGGGTGGTACTTGCGCGCGGCCTTGCGGAAGGCCTTGCGAATCTCCTCCGGCGTGGCCGTCTTCTTGACGCCGAGCGTCGCGTAATAGTCCTTGTTGGTGGTGGTGGGCATCTTTCTCCGATCCCGTTTTTGGGACAAGTACTGAGGTCCCTGCGTTAAGGCTTGGCAAACCAGGTCTCGTTCTCACAGTTCTTCTCGTGCTCTCTCTTCATCCTCAGGAGAAAATAGAGCGGATCAGTCTTCACACTATCGAGCGACGAGCCGGAATCTCGGAATGCCTTGAGATGTCGACCCACCGACCTGATTAGCTCAATCCCTCCAGCAATCTCCAAGAGACCGCCCGCCGCGGGATGGCCTCCGCCCGCAAATGCTCCTAAGGCGAGCGCTGCAATTGGAACGCCGAACTCTATTAGAGCATCATTCTTGAATCGCTCGCGTAGGACTCGATGCTTCCTTTCGAGGGCCGCTACCCTTGGCTCGAGGATGTCAGAGTATATTTGCTTCGATCGTTCAGGTGTGATGCCCTTTTCGTTTGCCTCCCGGGCAGCCTCGTTGAGCGCAGTGCGGTACGCTGCAAATGCGTCTCCTTCCTGTTGTCGAAGGCTCACGAGAGTTCCGAGCCGAATGTCGGAGAACAAGGGTATGTTGTGTGACATTGAGGCGAAAACAGCATTGCGCTCGGCCGAATCTGGTTCCATTCCAAGCAGCTGCTGCAGCATTTTGATCTCCCTATCGGAGTCGGAGAGGTAGGCGCAGCCACCCTTCCGTCGGTAAATCTCCTGGAGTATGTAGTCCTCAGAGGCATGACCAAAGAAATTCATCAGGATTTCACTGTCGCGCACCAGCTCGACAGGGAGCTGCAGCTCCTTTGCTACCTTTTCTTCGCGTGAAGCGCTCAAGCTTGGGATGTAGTTCCGTGACAAACAGGAGAGTAGGGATATCAGATTCGAATTCCGGGGGAAACGCAAAATGGAATGCCCACTCGTTCTTTTTCTTCTTTTTCCTGTAGTTGCTTTCTGGATACTTCGAGCCAAGGTACGTCACTCTAATCCTGGCGGCTGACTCCCAGGCTGTATCCCTGACTTGACTGAACACAGGAGAAAACTGCTCTCGGCATTCCTTGCACATTGCAAGGTGGCTCTCAGTTGGCATTACGATTTCCAAATCGAGGAGAGGCCTAATCTCTGCGAGAATCCTGAGATTTCCATTTAGCCATACAGGGTCAGTGTCCTCCGGCATGTAAACCGGAAAAATTACCCTCTCGGCGTAGAGCAGTGAGAATCGAGCAAACTCGGACATGCGCCGAGCTCTGCACTCCGGTACCACACAACCTTGCTCTGCCCGGAACGAGGCGCTAGCCAAGTAGTTAGAGCCACCGGGAGGAATATGCCTCGTAGAATCGGCGGAGTCCTCCAGCGCCTCTCGGAATTCTATGTCGACCTTCTCGATCTCTCGCCTGGCGCCCGCTCTGAAGAACTCGTCAATCGACTCTGGCGTAATGAGTCCATGATTCTCGGCGATCTCGACGAGTCTTGTTGTGGTCATGCCGTCCTCGCCAGTTTCAGCGGACAGAGGCTCTGCTGGGAGATGCGGAGGGCCGACCCCTCCGCTCGTTCCCGGTCATTTCTTCTCGTCGACGTCGACGTACTCCGCGTCGATGACTTCGCCTTCCTTCTTGGCCTCACCGCCGGGGGCTGCTCCCGCGGCGGCGCCGGCTGCCGGTCCCGATTGCGCCTGCGCGGAGCTGGCTTTGTACATCGCCTCGGCCAGCTTGTGGCTGGCGTGGGTGAGTTTCTCGTGCGCGGAGCGGAGCTCAGAAGTTGACGGCGAGCCTTCCAGCGTCTTCTTGGCTTCCGCCAGAGCCGCTTCGACTTCGGTCTTGTCGGCGGCATCCACCTTTTCGCCCGAGTCCTTGAGCATCTTGTCGATGTTGTAGACGAGCCCATCGAGCGCATTGTGGGCCTCGATCTCCTCGCGCTTCTCCTTGTCCTCGGACGCGTGGGCGTCAGCTTCCTTGGCCATCTTCTCGACTTCTTCCTTGGAGAGGCCGGAGCTGGAGGTGATGGTGATGCGCGTGTCCTTGCCGGTGGCCATGTCCTTGGCGGTCACGTTGAGGATGCCGTTGGCGTCGATGTCGAAGGTGACTTCGATTTGCGGCACGCCGCGCGGCGCCGGAGGAATGCCGCCCAGCTTGAACTTGCCCAGGGTGCGGTTCTGCCCCGCCATCGGCCGCTCGCCCTGCATCACGTGCACCTCGACCTCGGTTTGCGAATCGGCCGCCGTGGAGAAGGTTTCGGTCTTCTTGGTCGGGATGGTGGTGTTGCGTGGGATCATGGTCGTGGCCACGCCGCCCAGCGTTTCGATGGACAGAGTTAGCGGGGTGACGTCGAGGAGCAGAAGATCCTTCACATCGCCGGCCAATACGCCCGCCTGCACGGCGGCGCCCACGGCGACGACCTCATCGGGATTGACGCCCCGGTGCGGCTCCTTGCCGAAGAGCTTCTTGACCAGCTCCTGAATCTTGGGCATGCGCGTCTGGCCGCCCACAAGCACCACCTCGTCAATCTGGCTGGTCGAGATACCGGCATCGGTCATGCACCGCTTGCACGGCTCGACCGAGCGCTCGATCAGGTCCTCGACCAACTGCTCGAGCTTGGCGCGGGTGAGCTTGCGCACCAGGTGCTTGGGGCCGGAGGCGTCGGCGGTAATAAACGGCAAATTGATCTCCGTTTCGACGGTGGTCGAAAGCTCGATCTTGGCCTTCTCCGCAGCGTCCTTCAGGCGCTGCAGTGCCATCTCGTTGCCCTTCGAGGTCAGGTCGAGGCCGTGCTCCTGCTTGAACTCGGCGATGAGCCAGTCGACGATCCGCTGGTCGAGGTTGTCGCCGCCCAGGTGCGTGTCGCCGTTGGTCGCCTTGACCTCGATGACGCCCTCGCCGACTTCGAGGATGGAGATATCGAAGGTGCCGCCGCCGAAGTCGTAGACGGCGATGGTTTCATCCTTCTTCTTGTCGAGCCCGTAGGCCAGCGCGGCCGCCGTGGGCTCGTTGACGATTCTTTTCACATCCAGCCCGGCGATCTTGCCGGCATCCTTGGTGGCCTGGCGCTGCGCGTCGTTGAAGTAGGCCGGCACGGTGATCACGGCCTCGGTGACCGTCCCGCCCAGGTAGGCCTCGGCGCTCTTCTTAAGCTTTTGCAGGATCATGGCGGAGATTTCGGGCGGCGTATACTCTTTGCCCTGCGCGATGACGGCCACGTGATCGCCCTGCTGGACCACCTTGAACGGGACCATCTTCATCTCATCGGTCACCTCGTTGTAGCGGCGGCCCATGAAGCGTTTAATGGAGAAGATGGTGTTCTCAGGGTTGGTGATGGCCTGGCGCTTGGCCACTTGGCCAACCAGGCGCTCGCCGCTCTTGGTGAAGGCGACGATAGAGGGCGTGGTGCGCGCACCCTCTTCATTTGCAATGACTTTTGGCTCACCGCCCTCGAGGACGGCGACGCACGAGTTGGTGGTGCCGAGGTCGATTCCGATCATCTTTGCCATGGTTAGTTCCTGCCTTTGGAGTCAATCTGACGGAATAGAATGCCAGATTGAGTGAGATATTGTCAACTTATTTGATGTGATTTTCCTCATTGGGATGCAATTTTGGGGTGAGGTGGCGTGGTGGGGCCGGGGGATTCCGGGGTGCGGGCGGCTACCGACCGACGGCGGCCAGCGCGGCGGCCAGAACCTCTTCCGGCTCGGGGCGGACGCGAAAATCGGCGTGGGCTTCGGCAAAGAGGACGCGGCGGTCGCGCCCGATGACGTAGGTGGCAGGCAGAATCAGGCGCCAGCTCTCATCTCCGTTCACAAAAGGGATGTTCACGAGGATTGACCGGTAGTAGTCGCGGTGGTAGTCGGGGATGGTGCAGGCGAGGCCGAACTGCTCGGCCAAAGCGCAGCCGGGGTCGGTTAGGACGGGAAACGGGAGCGAGTGCTGGCCGACCATGAAGTCGCTCTGGCGCTCGGTCTGTGGGCTGATGGCGGCAAGCAGCGCGCCGGCCTCGCGCAGGCGGGGGTAAAGGTCGCGCCAGGCTTCGACCTCGGTGACGCAGTAGGGGCACCAGCGGCCACGAAAGAAGTTAAGGACGAGGGGCCCTAGGGCGAGCAGGTCGGCCGAGCGGACAGGACGGCCGGAAGCGTCGTTGAGGTTGAACTCCGGAGCGATGGCGCCGGCGGGCAGGATGCGGCCCTCGATGCCGGAGGCAAAGAGCTCCTGGACGGCGCGCTCGCTCACGGCCATGCGCTCGGCCTGGACGAGGTGGCGGGTGTTGGCGGTGATCTCGTCGAGTTGGTCCTGGAGAGCGGTCATGAAAGCCAATCAGAGCTAATCTTTTTGTCTCCTCGCATAGTCAATGAGATTCCGCTTGTTTCGATCGCCGCCACATGTTTACTACAGCTATTTCGATCGAACCGGCCATCGTTGGGATGTCGTTCTTCTGAATGTGGTCTTCGGCCAGCGACCTAAGGCGTTGGCGCTCGTCTGCTGGAATCGACCAGTACTCGCGACCGATGGACGACCCATTTTGCTCGTCTTTGAGCTTTTCAGCCTTCAGCGCTTCAAGTTCGCAAAAAACACAAGGGAGCGGAAAAAGGTGCTTAGAACACCTGGGTAGGTTCTTCTGGCGCCTTTTTTCAGCGAAAAGTTCCCCGAGCCAGATGATACCTATTATCGCTACGCATATGAGGATCGCCCACACGCGGTGACCCTACCTTCCAAACCGCTGCTTTGCGCCTATGCCGCTCAGCCCGCCACGCATCATGCTCTTGGCCAGGCCGCCTCGGCCCACCTGCTTGAACATCTTGGCCATCTGCGCGTACTGGCGCAGGAG
Organism: uncultured Acidobacteriaceae bacterium; assembly: GCA_963836525.1. Lineage (GTDB taxonomy): Bacteria > Acidobacteriota > Terriglobia > Terriglobales > Acidobacteriaceae > Telmatobacter. The sequence goes on along the minus strand of CAWIJW010000002.1, from coordinate 283,432 downwards.
CTGGTTGACCTCCTGCACGCTGGTCCCGCTGCCGGCGGCGATGCGCTTGCGGCGCGAGCCCGAAATAATTTCATGATTGCGGCGCTCGCGGGGCGTCATGGAGTTGATGATGGCTTCGAGGCGCACAAACTGCTTTTCGTCCACCTGGCTGGCGGCCTGCTGCATGCCGGCGAAGGGGCCGACCGACGGCATCATCTTCAAAATCGACTCCATTGACCCGAGCTTTTTGATCTGGCGGAGCTGCTCGCGGAAGTCCTCGAGCGAGAAGCCGTCGCCGAGAAGGGCTTTCTTGGCGAGTTCCTCGGATTTCTTGCGGTCGAGGGTGGATTCTGCTTTCTCGATGAGGGAGAGCATGTCGCCCATGCCCAGGATGCGGCCGACGATGCGGTCGGGATGGAAGGGCTCGAAGGCGTCGGCTTTTTCGCCCACGCCGATGAACTTGATGGGCTGGCCGGTCACATGGCGAATCGACAGCGCCGCGCCGCCGCGTGCATCGCCGTCCATTTTTGTCAGCACAACACCCGTGAGGCCGAGTCGTTTGTGGAAGTCTTGCGCCGAATTGACGGCGTCCTGGCCGGTCATGGCGTCGGCAATGAAGAGAATCTCCTGGGGGTTGAGGAGCTTTTTGAGCTGCTCCATCTCGGCCATGAGTTGTTCGTCGACGTGGAGGCGGCCGGCGGTGTCGACGATGAGCGTGTCGCAGCCCATGATGACGGCTTCGCGGCGGGCTTCGCGGGCGAGGCGCTCGACTAAGGCAGAGGCGGCGGCTTCGCCCTTCAAATCGCCTTCATAGAGGCGCGTCTCCACCTGCTTGGCGACGATCTTCAGTTGTTCGCGCGCGGCGGGGCGGTACACGTCGACCGAGACGAGCATGGGCCGGTGGCCGCCCTTCTTGAGCCATGCGGCGAGCTTGCCTGACGTCGTCGTTTTTCCGGAGCCTTGCAGCCCGGCCATCAGAATCACGGTTGGCGGCTTCGACGCGAAGTTGAAGCGCGCGGCGTCGCGGCCGAGGAGCGCGATCGAGTTCGTCGCGGACGATCTTGACCACCTGCTCGGAGGGGGAGAGCGCGGTCAGAACTTCCGTTCCGACGGCCTTCTCGCGGATGTGCTCGACGAGGTCGTTGACGACCTTGAGGTTCACGTCGGCGTCGAGCAGAGCGACACGAATCTCGCCCAGGGCTTCGGCGATGTTCTCTTCCGTGAGCGTGCCCTGGCCGCGGAGGTTCTTGAAGACACGCTGCAATTTGTCGGTGAGGTTCTCGAACATGGGTCCAGTTCCAGTGTATCGGAGCCGGATTGGAGCGCCTGCGAACGCCGGGAAACGCTCGTTTATATAATTCATTGCAAGTCAGGAAGGAGAATTGAGCGCCAATGCAGAAGCGCATTCCCGCACTCGATGGACTTCGGGGAATTGCAATCATCATCGTGGTCATTCATCACTTTCAGTCCGACCTGATGCTCCCCGGAACCCTGATGTGGAAGCTGCTTCAGCGAATCCCCTCTGCTGGCTGGTTTGGCGTCGATATATTCTTCGTCCTCTCCGGATTTCTGATCACAAGCATCTTGCTCGACGAGGGAATCGACTGGAAGCGGTTCTACCGTAACCGGGCTTTTCGAATCTTGCCCGCTTTCCTGGTTGTGTTTATTGCGGTTTTGGGTTTCGTTCCAAGACCCGCACCTTGGGTGATCCTCGCTTACCTCTTCTTCCTGGGGAATTTCACAATCCTTGGCTTTAACGAGATCGACCCACTCAATCACATTTGGTCGTTGTCTGTGGAGGAGCAATTCTACTTAGTTTGGCCACAGGTTGCGTGGAGGTTGTCAAGGCCGGCGATCCTGAAGATCGCAATTTCCCTTGCCGCTCTGTCCATGTCGTGCCGGTTCATTGCGGCCGCATTTGGTGCGAACGCATACGAGCTCTATAAAGTCACTCCTACACATCTCGACGGCATCTCGTTAGGATGCGCAGTGGCTGCTGCGGTTGGATTACCGTCGGTAAAGAGTTGGTTGACCAGAAGGTGGAAGACCGTGGCGTGGCTCTCTGTAGCCGTTATGGTCGCCGGCTTCGTGGCGCTAAGACTCAGTTTCTTTGCCTGGGACGTTCGCGCGCAGATAATTGCCATTCCGGCCGTCAGTGCCCTTACGGCCGCGTTGGTTTTCGCGGCTTCGGAGCAATTGCTGCCTCTCACTCTGTCGGCGGTTCTTTGTAGCCGCACCTTGATTTATTTTGGCAAACGCAGCTATGGCCTTTATCTGATACACCAACCCATCGGATATGGCCTTCTTGCCCTGTTCGGCCAACCGATCCAGCGGCTCAGCCGGCGGCACGGACAGCCACCTCATTCGCAATGATGCTGGCCGGTATTGCGCTCTCCATCGCCCTGGCAGAGATCAGTTGGCGCTTTGTCGAACAACCCGCGCAGAGAATCAAGAGGCGGTTCTACGAACCGGGGGGAACGATGGCGTGCGCTCACCAGCGCATCCCTCGGGCGAGCAAAGAATTGGACGCACCTCCGAGTCGCTCCCGAAAACCGATAGCAGCACCAAGGTGGCGAGTGAGCCCCAATCCGGGGCTGGACTCCGCGCTCCGACGGATTGAATCTCCTGCTCCACTCCACGAGTTGAAAGACGCTGCACCCGGCTTCGTGAAACGCAACTGTAAATCCCTCGGCTCGTCCGCCGCTATGAATCACATTGGGCCGGCTGAGGATGTTATCGGTTCCTCTTACTCCTCCGGGGCGATGAGGTACTGCTCGAGCTTGCCGTCGGGGTAGGTGTAGGTGGTGAGTTCGAGGCGGCGGCCGGGATAAGTGATGTCGAAAACGCGGAAGGTCATGCCGCCGCGGAGTTCTTCGTGGGCTTGGCGCAGGCTGAGCGGCTCGCCGAGTGGGGCCAGGCTGGATTGGAAGTCGGCGATGGCTTCGGGCGTGAAGTAGTCGCTGAGGTTGGGCGCGAGCAGGCTGCGGTCGATGCGGCCCTGCTGCAGGCCGCGGATAGATGTCGAGGGCCTGCTGCTCGGCTGGGTTGAGCGGGTAGCCGGCGACGAGCGGCGCGGCCAGGCGCGCGATGGTGGAGGCGGCGCCGACGGCGTCCTGGTTGGTGAGCACGGCCACGGCGGCGCCGTCATCGACGAGCACGATCGTTGTCGGAGACGAAGCCGGAGACCTCGCCTGAGTGCTCGATGGAGCGATGGCCGTTGCGGTCGCGCACGTCGACGCCGAGACCGTAGTGCATGCCTTTGCCGTTCTTCAGCTTCACCTCAGTGAACATTTCCTTGTAGCTCTCGGGTTTCAGGAGCGATTGCGCGATGAGGCTTTCGTCCCAGAGGGCGAGGTCGTGCGCGGTCATGGCCAGCTCGCCGGCTGCGAACATCCAACCACTGCCCTCCTTAGGCGCAGGGCGCAGAGCGCCGAGGGCGTGGCGATAGTAGGCCGTGGCGTCGGGCGGGGCGAGTTGGTTCGCGTCGGAGTTCCAGACGGAGGTCATGCCGAGCGGGCGAAAGATGCGCTGGGTGAGAAAGTCGAAGAGCGGCTGGCCGAAGACGGTCTCAACGATGCGGCCGGCGATGACGTAGTTGGTGTTCGAGTATTGCCATTGCGTGCCGGGGTCGAAGTCGAGCGGCTTCTTGGCCCAAGTGTCGAGGATCTGTTGCGCGGTAGTGGGCTCGAGCATGGGCGTCATCACGTAATCTTCGGGCCAGTAGTCTTGGTAGCCGGAGGTGTGGGAGAGGATTTGGCGGATGGTCACGTCATTGCCGCGCGTGAGGCCGGGAATGTATTTGCCGACGGGATCGTCGATGGAGAGCTTGCCTTGTTCCTGAAGCATAAGAATGGCCGCGGCGGTAAATTGCTTGGAGATGGAGCCGATGGAGTAGCGCATGTCGGGTGTGGCTGGAACAGCGGGAACCGAATCCGCAGCCAAGCGCGCGCTGCCGTAAGCGTGGGTGTAGACAAGCTTGCCGTGCTGAACAACGGCGACCGAGGCGGAGGGTACGCCGGTTTCTTCGAGCACCTGCGCGGCGATGCGGTCGATGCGCGAGCGGAGGTCAGGCGAGATGGTGTCGACTGCTTGTGCGGGCGCGTGCAGAGCCGCAACAGCCAGCAGCAGGAAGGCCGGGATTGCCGGGCGCAAATTCCGTTCAAGACGATGCATTGGGGCCGTTTCCTCTCGAATAGGATTGTCGCACCGGGCACGATGAAACGATGAGTCCCGATTCGTGCGATAGGCTGGGCAAGGGCCTTTTCCGGACCGTGTCTGGATCGGCCCGAGCGTTCCTGGAAGGCTCTGTGGCGGGCCAAGAGCAACCCTTACGCGGATCGAGCCTGCCGGAGGCGCACTGGAGCGATTGGGCAAACATGCAACGACTCATTGAGGGGCACAAACGATTTCTCACCGAGGTGTTTCCGGCGAAGAGGAGCCACTTCCATCTTTTGGCGGAGGGGCAGGCGCCGGAGTGGCTGTTCATTACCTGCGCGGACTCGCGGGTGCTGCCGGATCTGATTCTCGGGACTGAGCCGGGGGACCTGTTCATCTCGCGCAGCATTGGGAACGTGGTGCCGGTCACGAGCCATGACGTGGACGGAGTGACGGCCACCATTGAGTACGCGGTGGAGGTGCTGAAGGTAAGGTACGCGATTGTGTGCGGGCACTCGGACTGCAGAGCGCTGAAGGCGGCGCTGGACCGGAAGAGCCTGGAGAATCTGCCCAGGGCGCGGCGATGGCTGGAGCACGTGGAAGCGGCCTTCGCCTACCGGCAGCCGCTGAACCCGGCCGACGGCGAGAGCGCGGAACTGGCGGCGCTGACCCGGGGCAACGTGGTGGCACAACTGATGAACCTGCAAGCGCAGGCCTCAGTAGCGCGGGCGGTGGCGGAAGGCCGGCTGACCGTGCACGGATGGTACTACGACATTTTGACCGGGCGGATTGAGCGGTACGACGAGCACCAGCGGAAGTTCTTACCATTGGTGCGATGAGTGCCTGGCGTCAACGCAAAACCTGGTCCTCAGCGGGCAACAACTTCCGCGCCGCTTTGCTCACAGCCACGGGGCGGTCGCGCTCCGCCTTGACGAAATCGTGCGTCAACTGAATGTGCGCGGCCTGCGCCGCCAGAATCTGGCGAATGGTCATGGGGAGGTAGGTCCCCATGGCTTTGCTGTAGATCTCTGTGACGGCATCTTCGCCCTGCTCGGCCGTGACCAGCAGCGTGTGATCGCCGCCCATGAACCTGGACTTGAGGCGAGCCCAGGTGCGATGAAGGGTTGCTGCTGTGCTGCCTCTCTCCCGGAATCGGCTCACGCCTCGTTGGCGGAGGGCAGTTTCCAGTTGGCCGATAAATTGCGCGCGCAGGAGTGACTCAGCGAGGAAGTAGCACTTGAGGCTGTGATCGTGAAGCCTTTCGCCCACAGTGACAAGCCCTTCCTGGCTATCGATCAAAATTTCGATCACGCACTGAACGGCATTCTCAGATCGCAGCACTTCTGGCGACAGTTGCGGCATAACGCACCTCCGGGGAAGAACCTGATCCCGTTCTGACCCATATGCTTAAAGCCGCTAACGATGTCCGGCGACGCGTTGTGTGGATGGGAAGACGCGTCGCTCGTGTGGCGGTTTACCGCAGGTCTGGCAACCTATTTTGCGGTCCCCAATTGCCGCGGGTGAGCGAAAAGAACTTGCCGCGGGCGGAGGGAGAAAAAGCGCGAACCGCCATGGCCCTTCAAGTGACACCTGAACACTTTCCCCGTGGCCACTTCATTCCACTTGTCTTTTGGATGCCGGATAAGGGAAAGCCGGTTGTTTCATCTTACCATTCTTTGGACGCTTCCCGACCGGAGATCCTGAAGGTGGGGGTTACCTAACAGGTACCCGGAAGTTGCGAGCGAACCGCTTTCCGCGGAGCGGCGCGGCCCGACGACCGCGCTCGGAATTGCGGCATTCCAGGTGGACCTCGCACTATTGGATATTTCGCTGGATTCCGTTTTGCCGGGAGCAATGCTGGCCGCCGTCCTCCGCTTGCTTGCTCGTCTGCCGCAGCGGCATTTGACACAATCCATTAGGAAACTGGTGTTGCGGAGGGGGAGGACGCAGGCTTCGTTCAATGCGCGGCTTGCAGAGGGCCGGCTGACGGTGTACGGCTGGTACTACGACATTCTGACCGGGCGGATTGAGCGGTACGACGAGGGGCTGAAGAGGTATGTGGCGCTGGTGGGGTTGACCGATAACAAACTAGTTGATAAACTAGATTATACTGAACGGCCAGGAGGGGGCTGTGACTGAAATTGGTCTCTTTGAAGCGAAAACCCGTCTCTCCGAACTCGTGCGCCAAGTCAAGACAGGCGAATCGTTCATCATTACCCAGCGCGGAGAACCGGCAGCGAAGTTGACTCCGATCCGGAATAAGGAGCATCGGAGCCCTCGGCGTATTGCCGAAGCGATCCGGCGCCTGCGCCAGATGCCAAAGATTGAAGCAGTCTCGCACGAGGAGTTGCGTTCCTGGATCGAGGAAGGCCGCGAGTGAAGGTTCTTGACGCTTCGATGGCGTTGGCCTGGCAGTTTCCTCGTCAGGATGCGGCTGAAGCGGCGCTGGCGGAACAGGCGCTTGACGAGTTAGATACCGAGGAATTCCTCGTCCCAGCCATTTGGTATGGAGAAGTGGCCAATGCAATTCTTCGCGGGGAGCGCAAAGGTCTTGTCACGCCATCTCAAACCGCCGCATTCCTGGCCGAGCTTGATCTGGCAGACATTGAGGTAGAGACCGATTCGCCGAAACTCCGCCAATCCGTTGTGCTGGCTCTGGCGCGCAGCCACGGCTTGACTGCCTACGACGCGATGTACCTGGAGCTTGCACTGCGTAGAGGCGCTCCGCTGGCCACGTTCGACCAGAGACTGGCGGAGGCAATGCGCAAGGCCGGAGGACGCATGTTCGGGGATGCGGCGTAGGAAGTTTACTTTGCACTGCAATTCACTTTGAGGCCTTCCTGAAGTGCGCGGCCACAGTAGTATTTCCGCATCGCCTCAATGCTGCTGAAATCCTTCGGGCTGTGAGGATACATCGCGCGGAGATCTTCTTCCGCGGCATCCACGATATTGAGACAGGCATCGTCGAGAGAATTCTCAACCAGGTAGGGAATTGCGGGCCTGTAGCGGCACTTACCAAAGCGCGCAACCGTGGGTGCCCAGAGGATGCAGCCCTCGGGCCGCCCGTGGCGTGAGCTGAGCCATTTGAGAGCTGCAGAATCGCATCCCTTCGCCAAATAATCCGCAGGCCAATAGAGGGTGTCCTCATCGCCCTTCCCTGCGGCGAGGACCTTCTTCATGAAGTCTGCCACTTCAGGTGTGTTGTAGTGATATGCGACATGGATGATTCCGTCACGGATGTCTTCGTCTTGCTCAGTCCAATAGCGAATCAGCAGCTTTTGTGGGTCGCCACGGCGGGCGACTTCTGCTGAAACCGCCCATCCCGTCTCCAGGTCATTCCCCGCACCGCAGATCTTCCAGTCCGCAAAGCAGGAAACCAATTCTTCTGTCGGCAGCGCAGGCAGGCGGCGGACAAGTTCGTCCGTAATTGCATCGATGTTATCTGTGCCGCAGATCGTTTTGTCGTTGAAGCAGGCTTTGAGTTGATCCGAAGAGAACTTTCGAAGGTCGGGCCATTTTGCAGCTTGGTTGGATTGGCCGTGGCATAACAGGGCGGCGATGGACATTAGAAACAGCCACTGCGGCGCTTTCATGCTCGATTCCAGTCTCGGGAGGAATGTAGCACAAATCCTGTTGGCGTATTGGCACTTCGCATGTTGCGACTTAAGGTTTCGGTTCTACGAACGGCGCTCAGTGTGCGCCCGGCGGTGAGTCGTAGTGATCGGTCGGCTTTTTGAAGAACCAAGCGCAGGCGGCGCAGATGAGCGCCAGCACCGCGGTCCAGCGGAAGACATCGATGTAAGCGAGCTGGCCGGCCTGCTGCAGCATGAGGCCGTAGAGCAGGCTGTAGGAGCCGGGGCGCGCGCCGGGCGGGCCGATGCGATGGCCCAGATAGGCGGCGATGAGGGCGGATTTCTGCTGCAGCACAGCGCCGGAGGGAGGCAGGTTCGCGCTCAGGTAAGTCTGGTGCAGCGCGGCGCGGCGAATGATCGCGGTGGTGGCCATCGCAATGCCGATCGATCCGCCGATATTGCGCAGCATGTTGAAGAGCCCAGTGGCGTTGCCCATCTCGCGGTTGGTGATGGTGGCCGTGGCCAGGTTGGCCATGGGTACAAAGACAAAGCTTAGCGCGAAGCCGGTGAGGGTGATGGGAATCAGCAGCGTGTAGGGGCCGATGGAGAGGTTGACGTTGCTGAAAGCGAAGGCGCAGACGGCGAAACCGAGAAAGCCGGCGCAGAGCAGCTTGCGGTTGTCGATGCGGGAACCAAGGATGCCGATGACGGGCGAGCCGACAAAGGAGCCTACTCCGCGAGGAAAGACGACCAGGCCCGCGGTGAAGGCAGTGTAGCCCAGAATCTCCTGATAGTAGAGCGGCAGAATGGCGATGGTGATGTAGATGCACATGCCGAGCATGGCGATCATGAAGCAGCCGGTGCGGAAATTGCGGTCCTTGAGGATGTGCAGGTCGACCAGGCCTTTGGGATTCGCCCAGGAGCGCCAGATCCACAGCAAAAGCGCGACGATGAGCGCCGCGACCGCCCAGCGCACCCAGACGGCGCCGAACCAGTCGTCCTCCTGGCCCTTGTCGAGCACCACCTGCAGGCAGCCGGTCCAGACGATGAGCAACCCGAAGCCGATGTTGTCGAAGGCGCCTACCTTGGCGTGCTTGATGTAGGGCGGATCGTGGACGAAGCGGCTGATCATGATGACCGCAAGAATACCGACGGGAATGTTGATGTAGAAGGCGTAGCGCCAGCTCCAGGTGTCGGTGAGCCAGCCGCCCAGCGTGGGACCGAGCACCGGAGCAAGCACAATTCCCAGGCCGTAGGCGGCCATGGATTTGGAGCGGTCCCTGAGGGAGAAGCTTTCGAGCAGGATGGATTGAGACAAGGGTTGCAGCGCGCCGCCGCCGGCGCCCTGCATCACGCGGGCCAGCAGAATGACGGCCAGCGACGGGGCCGCGCCGCAGAAGAACGACGCAACGGTGAAGATGGTGACGCAGATAAGCAGGAAGCGCTTGCGGCCAAAGCGCCGGGCAAACCAGTTCGAAGCAGGCAGAATCACCGCGTTGGCGACCAGATAGCTGGTCAGCACCCAGGTGGCCTCGGAGTTTGAGGCGGAAAGGGAACCTGCGATGTACGGCAGAGCCACCGAGGCGATGGCCGTGTCCAGAATCTCCATGAACGTTGGCAGCATCACCGAGACGGTGACCAGCCACGGGTTGACGCCCTGGGTGAGCGGGTAGCGAGCGTGAGCGGCGGCCGTGGTCATGCCAGGGGGACTCTTTTGAGGGTAAACGATGGGCCGTGATGCTCATGTGACCCGGACCACCGCGGCGAGAGGAGAAACTCACCGTCTTGGTCAAGTTTCGGGCCGCCTGCCCTTTCACTGCTTGACACAACGGGCCGAGCCCTTGATGCTAAACAGTTCCGGCCTTTTAGGTTTCCAGCCCAGGAGGAATCCAGGTTTTGCGGGTTCGCGTCTTCTACCACGACAAATGTTTTGATGGAGCTTGCTCAGCCTCGCTGTTCACGCGCTTTCACCGCGAGCGCATCACGCCGGGCACGAGCTACGACTACCACGGGCTGGTGCATCGCGCCGGGGCGCTCTTCGACGAGAGCGAGTTCACCGGCGACGAAAATGCCATCGTCGACTTCAAATACTCGGCCTCGCCACGCATCACCTGGTGGTTCGATCATCACCAGTCGGCATTCTTGACTCCGCAGGACCACGAGCACTTCCTGGCTTGCCAGCGCGACCCGGCATGCGCGGCGCGTAAGTTCTTCGATCCCAACTACACCTCCTGCACCAGCTTTTTGGCTCACATCGCCAAAACTCGCTACGGCTTCGACACCGCTCCCGTGGCGGAGCTCATTCACTGGGCCGACATTGTGGATGGCGCGCAGTATGAGAGCCCCGAAGCGGCTGTAGAGATGGCAGCGCCCGCCATGAAGCTGACGCTGATCATCGAGGCCACGCAGGATCCGACGTTCATTCCGCGGTTGATTCCGTCGCTCACCCAGATGCCTCTGGACGAAGTGCTGAACCAGCCGTTTGTCTCGAGCCTGCTGCCGCCGCTGCTCGAGCGCCACCGGCAGGCGCTCGAACTCATCCGCAGCCGCGCCGAAGAGCGCGATGGGACGATCTTCTTCGACATCACCGACTATCCGCTGGAAGGATTCAACAAGTTCATCCCGTACTACCTGTATCCGAACGCCACATATTCCATCGGTCTCTCGAAGTCCAGCTTCCGCACAAAGGTGGCCGTGGGATCGAATCCGTGGGCCAAGGCTGACCCCAAGAAGATGGTGAACCTAGCGCAGATTTGCGAACGCTATGGCGGCGGCGGGCATGCGCGCGTGGGAGCCATCAGTTTTCCACCGGACAAGGAAGCGGCAGCGCGGGCGGCAGCGGCGGAGATTGTGCGGGAATTACGCGCAAAGAATCCTTTCTCATGACGGGAGGCGCCGATGTTCGATTCGCACTGGGATGCGGACCAGGCGTTCTTCTTCGCGAACGTTTTGGTGGCGATTGCGGCAGTCGCGTTCCTGCTGACCCGTGCCTTCCGCCGCAACAGCCGGAGGCCGTGGCCCGCAATTTTTGCCGGAATCTACAACATTGTCCTGCTGCTTTGTATCTCTTCGGCGTGTTGACGCAGGTAAGTTCGGCGGGATTTGGCTTCTTTCCTCTCTTCGCGTTCGCAACCTCGTGGAGCTGGATTCTAATCTAGCTCTCAACCCATTCGGGAATTCTGGATACAGGCCTCGTGGGAGCCGGGCTCGAGGGTACATTCCTGTGGATCTTCGTTAGCTGCAGTATTCTGGCAGCCTCGGCAAACAGCGGCATCCTCTTTTTCCTGTTGAGGCGGCGGCAGAGGAAACTAGCTGAAGACGAAGCTTGGGAGCAGGCAAGGCGCAATCGATAGTAAGGAACTGGGGTCGACGCCCAAAAGAGCAAAATGAGCCAATATCTATTTGTCTACGGGACCTTGCGGCCGGGGTGCGCGCCAGCGGAGATTGCCCTCGCAGTCGCCGAGCTGCGGCCGGTGGGCGAGGGATTCGTTTCCGGCGCGCTTTACGATTTGGGCGGCTACCCCGGTGCAGTGCCCGATCCCGTGTCAAACAGCAGGGTTGCAGGCACGGTAATGGAGTTGCCTGAGGACGCGAGCGTGCTTGAGCAGCTCGACGCCTACGAGGGCTTCGACCCGCAGGCGCCCGAGACGAGCGAGTTTGTTCGCGTGCGCCAGGCTGTGGAGTTGAGCAACGGCGGCAAAGTGGAGTGCTGGTTCTATCGCTACAACCGGGAGCCGGATCGTACTTGGGAGATCAACCGGAGCGAGACCGTGGGGAAGCGGTGGCGAACGCAAGAAATGCGTTAGGGCAAACCAGAATTGCTATTGTGCCGCCGCGTATGTGCGACTCGGCCGCGTCGACGAATCTTCGAGCGACTGTGAATTTGCGTCAGCGCGCCAGCACTTCGTCGAGCGCCCCACTCAGCAGCCACACATGGACCGCACCCAGCAAGTGCAGGCAGCAGACTTGCCCGCACACGCCGGACACGGTCACACGATGCTTCAGGATCATCCTGACAAGCAATCCTTCAAGGGGAAACTGGGCATAAAGCAGCACGAGCGGGAGGGTCTGCGCGATCGCAAAGCTCATGGGGATTGGCGGCCGGCCCGCAAGAATAAAGAGGGGAAAGACAGCCGTCGTCACCCAGGGCGCATAGCCGGCCAGAAGCGTCCGCAGCGGGGGGGCAAGCGCGCCAAGAAGCACGCCCACTGCCACCGGCCAGAAGCTGGCCAATTGCCGCAACTGCCGCGCCCGCCGCTCGGCTCGCAGCCGTTTGTGGAATTGCGCAAGTCTCGCTACTAACTCCCGCCGTTCGAGTTCGGCGGCGATGACAAAGCCGCGCGAGTCAGGACGCTCCGGGAGATCGGCACACCTGGGCGCAAATACAGTATCTTCGAGCACAGCTTACATGTGCTGGGGGAAAGCACAAATGGGGGATTGAGATAGTCTGCGCCCTGGACCGGCCCTTTGACAACGAAGAAATGCTCTTTCTTTGGCCTATCGCCGATTCGATGGCGGATTTGGGTCTTCCCGTAATTGGTCGCGGATTTGTGTGTTCAAGCGCTTGGGTACGAGGCATCACGCCACGCGAATCACGTAGATGCTTCTCTCATTTGGCCTCTCTGGTTCTGTGCTTCGCTGCGTCTTTCGCGACGCAAACCGAACGTTCGGAGCCTCCGGATGTCACAGCCCCAGTTCCGCGGCGCGCTTCTTCATAGCCTCGATGCAAAACGCGATGTGGGCGTCGAGATCCACGCCAAGCTCGGCTGCGCCTCGAACAATGTCCTCGCGGTGGACGCCGCGGGCGAATGCCTTGTCTTTCATCTTCTTTCTGACGCCGGCCGTTTCCACATCGACAATGGACTTGGTCGGCTTGACCAACGCGCAGGCGGTGAGGAAGCCGGCCAGCTCATCGCAGGCAAAGAGGGCCTTGGCGAGGTGGGAGGAGCGCGGCACGTCGGAGTAGTCGGCGTGGCCCAGGATGGCGGTGCGAAGTTCTTCGGGCCAGCCAAGCCGCTCCAGTTCGCGAACGCCGACGAAAGGATGCTCCTCGGCCGTGGGATGGCGCTCATAGTCGAAGTCGTGAAGGAGGGCAGTGGTTGAATAGAGCTCAACGAGCGCCGCCCGCTCCGGGCCCTCCAGCCCGAGCCGGTTCGCCTCCTGCTCGCCGCAGGCCACTACGCAGGCTTCCACGGTAAGCGCGTGCTTGCGCAAGCTCTCGCTCTGGGTCCATTCAGTGAGTAGTTGCCAGGCTTCTTCCCGTCCATCGCGTAGGTTTGCGGCGGCCATTCTTCTCTCCTGTTGATCAACCTGGTTCGTCTTTGATCGGGTTTCCGCGGATCTAATCGTACTTTCTTCGGTTTGTCCCTAAATTTCTACTTGACAATTATGGTTCATTCGTTGAAAGTAGCACCAATCGTGGTGCAACGACGCACCTCGGAGTTCCACGCTCTGGCACTCCGCGCATCCAGGATGGCTACTTCTTTAGTCAGCGTGGAGACACGCGAAGTGGTGCGGTGTGAGTACTGTAGGCTGATGCAGTATAGAACCAGCAACTCCCTTTGCAGAAGGTGCCGCAGGCCGCTTGATAGCGAGGAACCTGTGTATTTGGCCCCGCGGCTGGTCACCAGCCAGCCTGCGCCGGAAGGCGCCCAGGCCGGCTTACAAGTGGCCACGCAGGTGCGCGAGCTGCGCCGGGCGCGCCACCTGAGCCAGCGGCAACTGGCTGGGCGGATGCTGGTGCCGCGCACCTACATCTCCAAAATTGAGAACGGCAAGGCGATTCCCACGCTGGGATCGCTGGAGCGGCTGGCCACGGCCCTTGGCGTAGAAATACGCCAGCTGGTTCGCGACGCCCGCAGCCGCCGCGACGAAGAGGTGGCCTCGATCTTGAGTGACCCGTTCCTGGCCGAGGTTGCGGCGCTGCTGCCGCACCTGGATTCGCTGCACCGGACACTGTTTTCGAGCGCGGTGCGGGACGCCGCCATAGGCCGCCGCCGGACCGCGTAGGCCGCTGCTGCACCAACGGCGCACCGCGCCGGAGTCTCTTCGGCGCGATCCCCGCATCTCTGGCGGCAGGCGCTCATGCGGGCTTGCTGCGGTATCGTACCGGCAAGGCACCCGACCGTTGTGGCGCACCGGCGCTGGCGGCGCCGAGGCCCTGCGTTGCAGAATTTTGGAAAATGCATTACGGTCGATGGTGTGACTCCTCGGATCTGGCCGCTGATTCCTTATTCCGGCCGGAGATTCGTTCACGCGATGAGCGGTTCCTTGCGTAATTCGGGCGTGAACGCCGTCGGCGCCACTTGGGGACGTCCTGTGGGCGCCCGCGTGGAAACCGCAAATGCAACCTAGAGGCGAGTCCTTATCTCCATCTCCCATGACGCGCATCGATGAGCTGACCGCGGAGGAGCGTGCTGTTTATGCCACGCTGAAGCCCGAACGGCTGCCTCAGCACGTGGCCATCATCATGGACGGCAACGGGCGTTGGGCGGGGCGCCGCTCGCTCAAGCGGTTTGTGGGTCATCAGCAGGGAGCCAAGACAGTGCAGCAGGTGACAGAAACGGCTGCTCGCATTGGCTTGCCGTGGCTGACGCTCTACGCTTTTTCTCTCGAGAACAATCTGCGCCGCCCTCGTGCCGAGGTGAGCTTCCTGATGCGCCTGCTCAAAACCTATTTGGACAACAATCTTCAGCGCATGACGGACAACAACATACGCATGCGGTACATCGGGCGCACGCACGACCTGCCCCACGACGTGCAGGAGAAGATGTTTTACGTCGAGGAAGTCACAGCGCGCAACACCGGCACGACATTGACGCTGGCCCTCAACTACGGCGGCCGGTCGGAGCTGGTAGACGCCTTTCGCGGGCTTGCGGCGGAAATGAAGGTCAAACACCTGAACCCCGGCCACATTACCGAAGAAGACATTCACCGCCATCTCTACACGTCGTATATGCCCGATCCCGACCTGCTGATCCGAACCTCCGGCGAGCAGCGCATCTCCAACTTCCTGCTGTGGCAGATCGCTTACACCGAAATCTTCGTCACGGAGCGGTACTGGCCCGACTTTCGGGGGATCCATCTGCTGGAGGCCATCGCGGACTTCCAGCGGCGGGAACGCCGCTACGGCGGGATCGGCGAAGACGGAGGCGAAGTGGAAGAGGATCCCGACCGGATCAGGATCGCGGTGAGCTGAAGGGCCGCTGTCTTCGGACTCTCTTTTCTCAACCTTTCACGGCCGCCAGCGAGGCACGCTGAGCCCGCTTCAAGGCAATGTATTCCTCCGTCAGCCAGACGAGGCTGAGTACGGCTATCAGCGCGATCATGACTTGCGAGATCACGCAATAAAGGCACCAGACTCCCAAGATATACTCTTCGACGAAGGTCAACCGGAGGGCGAAGCCAAGGCCGAGGAGCACACCGAGAAACACGAGGAACCGCTGTCGCGCGAGGGCCAGGGCAGCGAGGGCGAAGTAGCCAGCAATGCCGATTGCGGCGACCGGTACGTTGGCGATCTCAGCGAACGAGCTGTGATTCACGATGCCGCAGTCCCAGCGGTCGTTCACAGAGCAGGGCTCGGTGGCGGTGGAATAATGTACACGCAACGCCAGCGCGGAAACCACCGCACCGGCAAGTGCGAGCAAGACGATCAGATATCGTACGATTTTCACCGGGAATACCCCCTTCATCGCGCCGTTTCAGGCGTGCCCACTCAGCCGCGGCAATGAGCGGAAGCCCGTGTGTCCCCGGAGCTGGCGCAGCAGCAGCCATGGCCGTGCCGCGTTGCCGTACGCGCCGTGGGCACGGGTGAGAGATGCCCCTCCGCGAACAACTGGAGCGCTTCGTTTCCGGTGACCGGCCCTGGCGCCGCCCAGGCACGGATGTTTGCCGCCTGCAGCCGGGCCAACGCGCCCTTGCCAATATCGGCAAGGATGACGTCCGTGCACCCCCGGGAGATCAGGAGATCGGCGGCGCTTCCGCCATTGAATCCTTCATTCCTCGCGAATTCGGCCACTCCACTCGGCACTTCGACAACCATGATCCATTCGGCCTTTCCGAAATGCGGTGACATCGGACCATCGAGGTCATCGGTTGACATCATCACTGCAAGCCTGCCCATATGAGCTCCTTATTGGGCCGAGCGCCTACAGAATTCCGCACTGGGAATCTGCCGCTCAGATAATACATGCATTTTACATCTAGTCTAGATGTAATTTACACTTATATGATCGTCTTGTCAAGAAGAGCTAAGCTTAAACGTGGAAAGCAGGTCTCAGTCTTTATGCCAGGGAGCTTTGGACATGCGGGGCGGGCCAAGCGCTCGTCATGGAACGCAGGGGCCCGGCGCTGCAAGCGACCCGGCCTAGGCCGCCCATGCACCTGTGCCATGGGGAATGTCTCACGCTTCATCGAGCCCGTGGCGCTGCGGATTCTCAAGGAGAAGAAGCGATCGTACGGCTATGAGATCGCTGATTGCCTTCCGCAGTACGCACTCACTGACGCCACGATCGAGGGCGCAGCACTCTATCGCACGCTCAGAACACTCGAGGCAAATGGGTACGTGTCTTCGAGCTGGGATGCCGGCGGCGGCCCCGCCCGGCGCAATTATTCCCTCACTAGGGCTGGCGAAGAGCACCTACGCGAGTGGACCCATCTTTTGGAGACTCTTGGCCAAGCCATGATCGAGTTCGCCCGCGAAAGCCGCGCCTAGAGAATCTGCGCATTGAAATCGGCGATGAACTGGATTCCGGGCACGTCCAGTTTGACGAGTTGTTTGTCGCCGGTGAGATACAGATCGACGCCGACCGAGGCCGCACAAGCCAGGTGAATGGAATCTCCAATCCTCAGCTTTTGCTTTGATCGAAGCGTGCTGAACGGGGTGACAGCACCACCGTCAAACGAGAGAAATGAGAACCCCATTTCCCTGATTGTTTCGGCAACGGTCACAGCAGTTTTGGGATCTGGCGACTTTGCGGCGCCTGCCATCATTTCGCCAAGGGCAAGGTAGCTCGTATAGAGCGAGTCTCCGCGTTTGTATGCTCGCTGCAGAAGCTCCCGTGTCCGCGACGAGAATACCGGGTGGTCCTCCAGCAGGTAAATAAAGAGCATGGTGTCCCAGTAGATCCGGCTCATGCCGCGTCCTCATCTTCCGATCTAACCCACCGCAGGAAAGCCTCGCCACCGCCGTATGCTGCAAACTCCTCCTTGAGGAGGCCGCGGAGTTTCTCGGTTAGTCTCAAAGCTCGAGCGGCGGGGTCTTCTTCCGACCGCGATTCAGTTCCCCGGTTCCCCCTTGCCTCGACCGAGGCTGACCCGGCTGAAGTTCCCCGTACACGATACGTGACGACGACAGTCGGGCTCTGCTTTTTGGGCGGTCCATCGATCGCTTCGATCTCGATCCCGTGAGCGCGCAGGAATTTTTCGGCTTGGATTGCCGTGCAGATCTGAGGCCAATTCCTGGCTGGAAAGCCCATAGGCTCCAAATGCCGCATCAGATCCCGAACAGCGACCGAGAACCTCAACTTGCCGGCGCGAATAGCTGGCTGAACGTATTTGTCTGCCGCCACAGATCGCACTTGATCGCTCAAACCATGGTTCATTCGAATTTTCCTTTCTGCTCCCGAGGAACGGCAATCTATCAGAGATTAGACAAACATAGCAAGAAATAGTCAAAGAGTCAAGACAGATAGACAGTCTGTCGATTACCTCCGTATCGACCTGAACCGTTTGCGCTAGACCTCTGACTGAAGGCCGGCGGTGTATTCTCAACCCTGAATGAAACGCTTCATTACGGCTGTTGTTCTGATTCCTGTTGTCCTCGTTCTGGTGTTTCTTTCACCGCGGTGGCAGTGGCTGTTTACGCTGGCCGTGGCAGGAGTTTCGGCGCTCGCCGGGTGGGAGTATCTGGGCTTGAGCCGGCGCTGCGGAGCGAACCCGCCGCGGATTGCGACGCTAGTGGCCCTCCTGGCGCTGTTTGCCGTTAACTTTGAATGGCCCGACCTGACTCCGGCCCTCTTCGGCATCCTGGGTCTGGCCCTCCTGGTGTACTGCACATTCTTCAAGCCGGTGGAAGAGACGATTGCTGATGCCTCGGCGTCGATCTTCTGCCTGCTTTACACCGGGCTGACGCTGATCGCCCTGCCTGCGCTGCGCGAGCAAACCAATGGACCCTCGCTGGTGGCGTTTTTGCTGTGCGTGGTGTGGGTCGGAGACACGGCCGCTTTCTACGTGGGCCGCGCGTGGGGCCGGCACAAGATGGCGCCTTCGCTGAGCCCGGGCAAGACCTGGGAGGGAGCTGCGGCGTCAGTGGTTGGAAGCGTGCTGGTTGCGGCGGCGCTCGTGGGCCTGGCCACTCTATTGCAGGAGCCGTGGGATTCGGCCGTTCTCGCCTTGCTTGAGCGGGCAAGTCCCTCCGCAGTGCTTTCGTATCCGGATGATTGGTGGTACTGGCTGGGGCTGGCCGTAGTGGTGAATGTGGCCGGGCAGGTGGGTGATCTGGCTGAGTCGGCGCTGAAGCGATCGGCGGGGGTGAAGGATTCCGGCGACCTGCTCCCCGGTCACGGCGGAGTGCTTGACCGCATCGATGCACTGCTGCTGGCGGCTCCGGTGCTGTGGTACGCTCAGGTCATTCACCAGCGGTTTTAAGATAGCTTCTAGCTCCTAGCTTCTAGCCCTTAGTTCACGCAGCAATGACGAAAGCCGGTTTGCTTCAGTTTTTGTTTTTCGATTCGCCTGCTTCTTCGTTTCCGGCTCGCGAGACGCAAGCGTTGCGGGTGCCCAAGCTAGAGGCCAAAAGCCAGGGAGCTGGAAGCTGCCTTGAAGCGACTCGCCATTCTCGGTTCCACGGGCTCCATCGGACAGAGCACCCTCTCCATCGTCGAGCAGTTTCCTCGAGCGTTATGCGGTGGCTGCGCTGGCCGCCGGCCGCAACGTGGACGAGGCGTTTGCGCAAGCGGTGCGCTGGCGGCCGAAGGTGGTTTCACTGGCGACGGACGAGCTGGCCGGCGAGTTGGCCGCGCGACTGCGCCAGGCCGGCGTGACCGGGATCGAAGTGGCGCACGGGACCGAGGGCACCATTGCCTGCTCGACGTTGCCTGAAGCCGATTTTGTGGTTTCGGCGATTGTGGGCGTGGCCGGGTTGGAGGCGACGCATGCGGCCATCCTGGCGGGAAAGCCGGTGGGGCTGGCCAACAAGGAGTGCATGGTCGCGGCCGGCGAGATCCTGACTGCGGCGGCGCGCGCGAGCAAAGCGCCCATTCTGCCCATCGACAGCGAGCACAACGCGGTGCACCAGTGCCTGCGTGTGGGCGCGCGCAACGAAGTGAAGTTCATCTGGCTGACGGCTTCGGGCGGGCCGTTCCGGCAGCTTCCGCTGGAGCAGTTTGAGAGCATCACTCCGGAGCAGGCGCTGAAGCACCCCACCTGGGTCATGGGGCGGCGCATCACCATCGATTCCGCAACCATGCTGAACAAGGGGCTCGAGGTCATCGAGGCCTGCCGGCTCTTCGACGTGACGCCAAGCCAGGTGCGGGTGACCATCCATCCTCAGTCGACCGTGCACTCGATGGTGGAATACGTTGACGGGTCGATCCTGGCGCAGATTTCGGTCACTGATATGCGGCTGCCGATCCTGTATGCGCTGGCATACCCGGAGCGGCCGGCGTCCGCGCTGACCTTCGACCTGGCGGCGTTGAGGCATCTGGACTTCGAGGAGCCGGATTTCGAGCGCTTCCCATGCCTGCGGCTGGCCTTTGAGGCGGCGGAAATGGGAGGGGCGCACTGCATTGCCCTGAACGCGGCCGATGAAGTGGCAGTGGGGGCCTTCCTCGAACGTCGTATTCCCTTTATGGGTATCCCGCGTACAATTGAAAAAGTCCTCGCGGCAACCCCAGAGGCGCACCCCGCAACCATTGCGGAGGTGCTTGCCGCCGACCGGGACGCGCGAGAACGGGCCCGGGCGTTGCTCGCATCAGCTCAATAAGCGCATGCCGGTGGGCTGCGCTTGGCCGAAGGAATAACCGCACAACTATGCATGCATTTCTGATTTCTGCCGCCGCATTTATCGTCCTGGTCGGTGTGATGGTAATCGTGCACGAACTGGGGCACTTTACTGTGGCCAAGCTCTGCAGGGTGCGCGTCGAGGCGTTCTCCTTCGGCTTTGGGCCGCGCCTCTTCGGCTTCAAGTACGGCGACACGGATTACAAGGTTTGCCTGCTGCCGCTGGGCGGCTTTGTGAAGATGACCGGCGAAAACCCCACGGAGGAGTCCGCCGAGGAGGCGGCCGACGACCCCGCAGCCTTTACGTCGCATCCACGCTGGCAGCGCATGTTGATCGGTCTTGCCGGCCCGGTGTTTAACTTCCTGTTGACCCTGGCGCTCATGCTGTTTTATTACGCCGTTTTCAACGAGGTTGTCTCCGCTACGGTGAAAACGACCAGCGTGGAATGGGTCACGCCCGAATCGCCGGCTGCACAAGCAGGCATCCAGTCCGGTGATGTGATCCGCAGCTTCGGCGGCGTCAACAACCCCACGTGGCAGCCGCAGGTCTACGAGCAAATCAAGCTGAGCCCCGGCCAGTACGTTCCCGTGATCGTTGAGCGCGCCGGGAAGATTCTTACGTTCTCACTTCACGTCCCCATGGCCGCCAAAGCCGACGACTACGATATCGGCGATACCGGCATGCAGCCGCAGTATCTCTCCGGCCCCATCGCGGTCGCCGCAGTGCAGCCGGGCACGCCCGCCGATCACGCCGGCCTGCGCGCGGACGATCAGATCGAATCCGTCGACGGCCACGCTTTCCATAGCGTGAATACGCTGCTGGCCTACATGCAGGCCGGGAAAGGCAAGCCGCTTACGTTGACGGTGCTGCGCAACGGCGCAACGATCCAGATGACAGCAACGCCAGCCACGCTCGACACCCAGTGGAAGCTGGGGTTCGCTCCTAAGCCGGTTCCGATCCGCGACGAGCCGCTGCCCTTTTTCACTGCGGCGGGCAAGTCGCTCGCGTTCTTCAAAAACAACTCGCTGGTTGTGGGCGAAGTGTTGCAGCGGCTGTTTACGCACCGGCTTTCGGTCACACAGCTTATGGGTCCAGTGGGCATTGCGCGGGCGGCGGGCGAAGCGGCCGAGATGGACGGGTGGTATCCCAAGTTCGCGCTGGCAGGCGAGATCAGCCTTCAGTTGGGTATTCTCAACCTGCTTCCCTTCCCGATCCTCGATGGCGGCATGATTCTGTTGCTCTTGATTGAGAGCGTGTTGCGCCACGACATCAGCATGGCCATCAAGGAGCGAATTTACCAGGCCGCCTTTGTGGTGCTGATGGCCTTCTTCGCCTTCATCATCTTCAACGACGTGAGCAAATTGCCGCTGTTCACGCATGTGAAGCCGTAGGAACAGGCGTCAGGGATCAGGGATCAGGGGTCAGGGATCAGTTCTCCACGCGAGCGACAACGTACGATGCCAGTAACCACGCAGGTGCGGGTACGGTATGCCGAAACCGATCAGATGGGCATTGTCTACTATGCCAACTACCTGGTCTGGTTCGAGCTGGGGCGCGTGGAACTGCTGCGCTCGCTGGGATTGGCGTACAGCAAACTGGAAAGCGACCACGGTTGCATCTTGCCGGTGATTGAGGCGCGCTGCCGCTATCGCGCGCCGGCGCGCTATGACGATGAGATTCTGATTGAGACGCGGCCCGCCATGCTGCGCGGGTCGGTGCTGAAGTTTGCCTATCGCATCCTGCGCAAAGCTCGTGAAGGAGAGAAACCGGCGCTGTTAGCCGAGGGTGAGACGGTGCACGTGGTCTGCGACGATCAGTTGCAGCGCAAGCCCCTGCCCGAGCGGTATGCGGCGGCGCTGCGAACGCTGATGGAAGAGGGCTGAATTCAACCATCCCTGCGCGAGCCTGGCGCCACACTCCGCTTGGAGGATTCCGTTGCGCGTCAGCCGATCTCGAGGCCGGCAGAGGGGAATTTGAGTTTCTGCTCTGTCGCCACTCGCTCCGCGCGGTATTTACGGCAGGCCTCAATCTCGTCCGGGATCAGCACCCGGTACAACGTACCATCGCGGTTGGGCTCGCCTTCCTTGCGGATGGCGCCGATGGTTTCGAGGGCGCGCAGCGTCTCCTGCACCTTCCCCAATGAAACCGGGTTCTCCTCCAACTGGGAGTAGGAGGATTTGACGACAGCCGTGCGCAGGTGGCGCGTGCTGACGCGCAGACGAGGATCTCCGTCTTTGGCGATGGAGTGGCGGAATAGAAACCAGTAGAACGCCGCGTCGTAAGGGGAGAGCTGCGGCTGCAGGTCGTCGACAATCTGCTGAATGATGAGCGGCAGTTCCAGGGCGGAGAAATCGCGGTCGCCCGCCGGAGCGCCCAACTTTATTTCACGTTCCAGTTCGTTCAGGAGCCTGCGTATCTGCTCAAGACGCTCGTTCATCTTGCACAGCATTCTACGCCGCATCGGCAGGATTTCCGAGCTTTTTCAGGCATTTTTCCGGCTTCTCGGGAGTTTCCGGCGGAAGAGGCTATGCTATTCGCCATGGAGCCCGCGTTTATGGAACCAATTCTTACCACTGCGCCGGAGTTGCAGGAGGTGCTTGCCGAGCTCTCGGCGCGTGAGCCCATCTTTCACCGCCCCGAGTTCGGAACTTCGCGCGCGGACTTTGAAAGGATGACGGTTGAGGACTATTGGGAGACTGGCGCCTCAGGCCGCCGCTACTCGAGGAAGGCCATTCTGGACGAGTTGGAGCGCCGCTTCTCCGTGCCGCACAGCGATGTGTGGGAGACGCGAGATTTCCATTGCCGCAGATTAGCCGAGGACACTTACCTGCTCACGTACACGCTGTTGCAGGACAAGCGGCGCCTGACCCGGCGAGCGACCATCTGGCAGCGCACTGCGGATGGTTGGAAGATCGTGTACCACCAGGGAACCATTGTGCAGGATGCGTGAAACAGCTCAGCGAAGGACCACGGCGAGAGCGAATCCGTCGAGTCCCTTGACCCCGACGGTTTGCAGAGCCACGGCGCTCAGGCGCGGCTCGGCAGCCATCATCTTCAGACAACGGCGTGTGCCCCGAATGTCGGGTTCGGCGCTGCTGGCTTCGAATGACTCTGCCGTGGCGGGCGACGTTATCGACAATAATCACGGTTCCGGGGCGCGAGAGCTTGAGAGCCCATTGGAGATAGTGCGGGTTGTTCTTCTTGTCCGCGTCAATGAAGATGAGATCGAATGGACCGGCGCCGGAGCGGGCGAGCCGGGGAAGGCTCGAGAGAGCAGAGCCGATCCGTATTTCGACACGGCGGAGGAGGCCGGCGCAGTGGAGATTGGCGCGCGCCACCTCGGCGTGCCTGGGGCTGAATTCGAGCGAGACGATACGCCCGCCTCTGGGCAATGCGCGGGCCATCCAGATGGTGGAGTAGCCGCCGAGGGTGCCGATCTCCAAGACGCGCTTGGCTTGTATGAGTTGCACCAGGACGTGAAGGAACTTGCCCTGGAGGGGCGAGACATCGATGGCGGGAAGGCGTGCCTTGCGATTGGCCTTGAGCGCGGCCTCGAGGTGTTCGTCGGACGGGGCCAGCAAATCGGCAAAGTAGCGGTCGACAGCGGCCCAGAGCGGTTTTCGGGTTTTCCCGCGCGGCATCTACTTCTCCCGTGCGACGACAAAGTCGGGCACCCAGAGCAGGGCGCGCTTGAATTCGGTTTCGGCGAGCGGGGCGAGAGCCTGGCGGGACTGCTCGGCGTAGCGGTCGGCGGCGGCCATGGCATATTCGACCGACCCGTTGCGGACGAGGATCTCACGAATCTGCTGGCGGCTCACGTTTTCAAAGCTGCGGTCGTCGAGAACACGGCGGATGGCTTTGCGATCGGCGGCGGTGCCGTGGTCGGCGGCGTGAATCACGGCCAGCGTGGCTTTGCCTTCGCGCAGGTCGCTGGCAACGGGCTTGCCCAGCACCTCTTCGGTGGCCGTGAGGTCAAGCACATCGTCGACGATCTGGAAGGCCAGGCCCACGGCCCTGCCAAACGCGGCCAGACTCGTCTCCTCGGCCTCGGTAGCGCCAGCCAACACCGCGCCCAGGCGCATGGAGACAGAGAACAGGCAGGCCGTCTTGCGGTAGATCAGGTCGTAGTATTCGGCCTCGGAGACCATTTTGCCGAGCTTTTGAATCTGCAACAGCTCGCCCTCGACCATTTGTTGCGTGAGGCCGATGAGCAGATCGAGAACGCGCAGGTTCTGCTCTTCGAGTGCCACCTTGAAGGCCTGCATATAGAGCCAGTCGCCAGCCAGGACGCACTTTTCGTTGCCCCACGTGGTGTTGGCTGAGGGGCGGCCGCGGCGCGTGTCGGCTCCATCGATGATGTCGTCGTGGACCAGCGTGGCCGTGTGCACCATCTCCACGACCGCACCGAGGCGGATGGCGCCCTGGCCAAAGAAACCCAGTTGGTGCGCGGAAAGCAGCAAGAGCGAGGGCCGGATGCGCTTGCCGCCTCCCTCACGCAGGTATTCGGCGATCTCAGTGATGGTGCTGACGCTGGACGCTGCGTCGCGGCCCAGCTCCTGTTCCACCGCGACAAGGTCTTCCCGCAGCAGATCAAAGACCTCTCGCGCCGTGGCTATAGCGAGTGTGCTCAAAGTGCTCCGATTTTATAGCATCGACAGGGGGAATGGCGATTGGTTTTGCCCCGCGACCGCTACTTGCGTGCCGCGGTGGATCCTTGAAACCGGGGGAAAGTGCCGCGCGGGTCAATTGGTGCGGTAGTTCGTGAACTGCAGTTCCAGGCCCAGGTCCTTGCCCCGCAACATGGCGATGATCGCCTGCAACTCGTCGCGGTCCTTACTTGAGATTCTCACGGTATCACCCTGGATACTGGCTTGCGCCTTCTTTTTCGCTTCTTTGATCAGGCGCACGATCTCCTTGGCCTTTTCCACGGGAATTCCCTGCTGCAGGCTGATTTTCTGGCGCACGCATTGGCCAGCAGCAGGTTCAACTTTGCCGTAAGTCAGGTTTTTCAGCGAGACGCCGCGCTTGACCAGCTTCTGGCAGAGGATGTCCTTCACTGCCTCCAGCTTGTATTCGTTGGTCGAGGCCAACTGGATCGCGTCGTGGCCCTCCAGATTGACCTCGGAGTGGGTGTCCTTGAGGTCGAAGCGCTGGCGAATCTCTTTCATCGCCTGATCGATGGCGTTGCGGACCTCCTGGATATCGACCTTGCTCACCACGTCGAATGAATTGTCCAGAGCCATGGCTTTCTGATCCTCAAAGGTTCGGTTGGCTGCAGCAGGCAGTGCCTCTATCAGTTTCCCACGTCTTGCCGGATGGGAAACAGCCGAAAGAAGTTTCTCGTGGTCGCGGCGGCGATTTCGTCGCTTGTCAGGTTGAGAAGCCCGGCCAGGACTTGAGCCGTCTCGACCACCCAGGCGGGCTCGTTGCGCTTGCCGCGATGGGGCGCCGGCGCGAGCCAGGGCGCGTCGGTTTCGACCAGGATTCCGTCCGGTGGAATGCGGGCGGCGACCTCGCGGAGTGATTGGGCCTTGGGATAGGTGAGATTGCCGGCAAAGGACACCAGGAAGCCAAGCTCGAGCGAGCGCCGCGCCTGCTCCCATCCGCCGCCAAAGCAGTGCATGACGCCGCCTAATCCCGTTCTCCTCCAATACTCCTCCAAAACCAGGAAAACATCGTCCCAGGCGTCGGCGGACTCGTTTGTGCCCCGGCAATGGATCAGGATGGGCCGCTTGCGCGCCGCGGCGATTTCGAGCTGGTGGATCAGCACCGCACGCTGCACGTCGCGTGGGGCGCCCGCGTGATAGTAGTCGAGGCCGATTTCACCGCAGGCGATGACCTCAGGCTCGGCCAGAAGCGCGTCGAGCTTGGCCAGCGCATTGTCATCGGCCTGGGTTGTGCTGTGGGGATAGATTCCGGCGCTCGCGTAGAGCTTGGGGAGGTTGGCGCCTTTCTCTCGCAGTCCGTTGAACTGGCGGCAAATGTCGAGCGCCCGGTGCATTTCGGACGGCCCCTCGCCAATGCCGATGGAGAGCACCGCGCCCACGCCCGCAGCCCAAGCGCGGCTAAGCATGGCTTCACGGTCGCCGGCGTAGCGCTCGCTGTCAAGGTGAGCGTGAGAGTCGATCAGCAAAAGAGCCTCGCGGGTTGCATGGGGAATCTGTCGAGCACCAGGTTCAGTTTAGTGCAACGGGATAACCGCCGATGATGGGTGCGCTGCCTCAGCCAAGCCTGGCCCGCCTCGTCTACCATCGGTAGCAGCAGATGCCAGCCAAACCCAAACTCGGCCAGAATTTCCTTGAGGACGCGCAGGCGGCCGAGCGGATTGTGGCGGCGCTGGGCGAGATTGCCTGCCGCACGGTGGTGGAGATCGGCCCCGGTCGCGGCGCTCTCACGGGCGAGCTGGCGAAGCGCGCTGGGCGAGTGCTGGCCATTGAGTTGGATCGCGAGCTTGCCGCGGGCCTGCGCGTGCGATTCGCGCCGGAACGGGTGACGGTGGTGGAGCAGGATGTGCTGCGCTTCGACTTTGCCGCGGCCGCAGCGCAAGGACGCGAACGGCTGCGCGTGGCGGGCAATCTGCCCTATTACATCACTTCGCCTATTCTGCTGAAGCTGGCGGCCAGCCACGCGGCGCTCGAAACAGCGATGCTGATGGTGCAGCGGGAGGTAGCTGAGCGTGTGACGGCCGCGCCAGGGTCGCGCGATTATGGCCTGCTTTCGGCGACGCTGCAGATGTACGGACCAGTGGAGCGGCTGTTCACGCTGCCGCCATCGGCGTTTTGGCCGCGGCCACAGGTTCATTCCACTGTCTTTCGCTGGCGGTTTGCGCCGCGCTTCGCCGAACTGGGCGTTGACGAGGCCGGTTTTCTACGCTTCCTGCGGCAGGCCTATGCGCAAAAGCGCAAAACTCTCGCCAACAACCTGCGCGCCGCTGGCATTGCGCCCAAAGCCGCCGCGGCGGCGCTGGCTGCTGCAGGAATCGGCGCACAGGCCCGCGCCGAGGCCGTGCCGGTTGAGGCTCTTGCCGCGCTTTGGCGCAGCCTGGAGGAACGGTAGGCGGTCGCACATGGCGAGGCAGGGCAATTCTGAAAGCAGCAGGTCTGATAACGGCTTGCTGTCCGTGATCGCAGGCTCGGCAGGCTGGACTGCTCTCCTGATTGCGGCGTATCCTCCGCTTACGATTCCGCGCAATCCCAGAACTTGGCTCGGGGTGGCGTGAAGGAGGACGGGGATGAAACGAACGATTCTTGCCGCGATCGCGTTGGCCGCGGCTTCGGTAACGGCAGCAGCCGGTCCGGCGCCGGAAAGCAAACCAGTGACCGGGCAGGGATGCGTGGAGGCTGGCGTGGAGGCGAAGTGCCTGGTGGTGAAGGACGTGAAGAGCGGCGTCCTGTATAACCTGCTGATCAAGGGGACGCAGCCTGAAGTTGGCATGGGAATTGAGTTCACCGGGGTGCCATTCGATGGCATGACCATCTGCATGCAAGGTACGCCACTGAACGTGACGAAATGGGCACGCGTAGATTCGCTCAAATGCGTTCCCGGCCAGACACCCAAGCCATGAACCAGGGCACGGACGGGGCGGCGGCCGATGTGGGAAGCGAGTTCCGGCGCCAGGTTTCGCGCGGATAGCCGTGCGCGTAAGCTATCAGTAGAGGGACAAGAATCCGGCCTCGACACTGCTTTGCGGCGGAATTCTGGAACCCACACGCCGCCATCGAGAGTCTAATCCTCAAGGAAACGATGAATCCGATCACTCAACAGGCCCGTCCTAACACCTTTCAAGAAACGCTGTTGAGCGCTCGCCGAACTATGCTCATGAGCGAGATCCTGAGGCTGGCCGCGGACAGCTTTCGCGCGAGCAAAGCGCGCTTCGCGCTCACGGCGCTGGGCATGGTCATCGGCACTGCGTCTGTGATTCTGGTCGTCACCATTGGACTGACAGGCAAGCAATACATTTTGGAGTTGCTGCAGAAGATCGGCACCAATTCGGTGGAGCTGGAATACGCCGGTGGAGGCGCCACGGCAGCCGAGCGCGCCCGATACAATGACTATCTGACCCGCGAGGATGAGAAGGCGGTCGACCAGCAGGTGCCCGGCATCATGTACTCTTCGCCGGTGCTGACGATGCACAACCGCATCAGCTTTCCCGGTGGAATTCAGAAGGACACAGTGGTGCTGGGCGTTGACGCGCAGTACAAGAACATTCGCAACCTGATTGCCACCGACGGCCGGTTCTTCGACGACATCGACGACACAGAGCACATCCGGTGCGCCGTCGTGACTACCATTTTCGCCAAAGAGCGCTATGGGAGCACCGACGCGGCGATCGGCCGGACCTTCGAGATTCTGGGGATTCCTTTCACCATCATCGGAGTTTTTAAGGAGAGCGTGAACGACTTCGGCCAATCGGAGATCGAGGAAGAGACAATTCTGATTCCGTATACCGTAGCGCGCTACTTCACCGGAACTGAGAGAGTGAACCAGATCTACTTTTCCCTGCAGAGCTTAAATGAGGTGCCCGACGCTGCCAGGGAGATTGTGCGCGTGGTCAGCTCGAGGCACCGGCCAAACTCGCTTTATAAAACGCAAACGCTCACCGAACTGCTGGAAACGGCGGCAAAGATCGCCGATGCGTTGACAGCGGTGCTGGTGCTGGTGTCGGCGGTGACGCTGGCTGTGGGCGGCGTGGGCATCATGAACATCATGCTGGCCACTGTGCGCTCGCGCATCCGCGAGATCGGCATCCGCAAGGCCCTCGGCGCCACCTACCGTGAGATCAAGCTGCAGTTCCTCACCGAGGCGGTTCTCATCTCCCTCTCCGGCGGCGTCGTGGGCAGTCTCCTTGGCTTCGCGCTTCCCTTCTCCATCCGCTTCTTCACGGACTATGACTTTCCCTTCTCGTGGCTGTCGGTGCTGATTGCCCTGACTGCGGCGACGCTGGTGGGGGTCGTCTTCGGTACCGTTCCTGCAACGCGCGCCGCGCAGTTGGATCCTGTGGAGTCTTTGAAGTATGAGTAATCCCGAGCGCTCCGGCGGAACGACGGATGAGCCGCCGGAGGAGCAGGTGCAGGGGCCGAGCCTCAAGCTGCTCTATAGCCTCATCGCGCTGGCTCTGGCCGTGGCGATTGCCCTGGCCGCGCTGATCGTGCTGCCGTTCTACATGCGGCGGTAAGAGTGTCTTCGGCAGGCCGGAAACACCGGCTTGTGGAACATGACTCAGAGCGACGGTTCTTCTTTCCTTGGATCGGCAATCGTTTCAGCGCGATCAATGATGAGCACGGGGATGCCGTCGACGATTGGATAGGCGCGGCAGCAGGCGATGCAAACCAGACGCGCGTTCTCTTGGCGAAGCTCGCCATGGCACGCGGGGCAGGCAAGCTGGTTCAATACGTTCTCGTCAAACTTCGCTTGCGGCGTCAGCATGGCGGCCATCTTTACCACGAATGACCTTGGTTTCTGATCTCCGATCCCTGACTACTGATCACTGGATTGTGGCGCCGGCGCCGGCGCCGTGATCGGGACGCGGCTTGGGGCGGCCGGCAAATGCCTGCTCGATGCGTTCGTTGGCGCCAGAGCGCGAGAACTCGTGGGCGACGCGGATGCCGTTGTAGATAGCGACGTCGTTCGAGGAGCCGTGGCCAATGATACAGACGCCGCGCACGCCGAGCAGAGGGGCGCCACCGTATTCGGTGTAGTCGAGGCGGCGGCGAAAGTCGTTGAAGGCCCGACGCGACAGCAGCGCGCCCACCTGCGCCGTCACGGTGCGATTCAGCGAGGCACGCAACACGTCGCGTACAAAGCGGCCGAGGCCCTCGCCGGTCTTGAGCGCCACATTGCCCACAAAGCCGTCGCAGACGATGACGTCAGCCTGGCCGTTGAAGATGTCGCGGCCCTCCACGTTGCCGATGAAGTGGATAGGCAGGGCCTTGAGCAGCGGAAAGGCCTCGCGGGTGAGTTCGTTGCCTTTGGATTCTTCTTCGCCGATAGAGAGCAGACCCACGCGCGGCCGCGCGATCTTGAGCACGCTGCGGGCATACATCTCTCCCATCACGGCGAACTGTTCGAGGTTCTGCGCTTTGCAGTCGACGTTTGCGCCCACGTCGAGCAGGACGCAGGGATTGCCCTTGGAAGTGGGCATGGGCGTGGCCAAGGCCGGGCGATCGACGCCGGGAAGTCCACCGAGCACCATCTTGGCCGTGGCCATGGCCGCGCCGGTATTGCCGGCGGTGACAAAGCCCGCCGCCTTGCCCTCGCGCACCAGCTTGAGGCCCACACGCAGCGAGCTGTCGCGCTTGGCGCGGACGGCGTGGGCAGCCTTTTCATCCATCCCGATCCGCTCGGATGCGTGGTGAATCACGATGGGCAGATCTTCGTCTTCGAGGTGCTCGTCGAGCAGGTCGCGGAGTTCCGGCTCGGGGCCGATCAAATGGACCCGAACAGGCAGCGCGCGGCAAGCAAGAATGGCTCCCCGAATCTCCGGCTCGGGAGCTTTGTCGGAACCAACGGCGTCAAGCGCGATGTCGGTGAGCATCGGAGTCTGTGTTTGCTACTTTTCTTCCTTCACTTCCAGCACGGACCGGCCTTTATACGCTCCGCACTTGGGGCAGGCGCGATGGGGCAGCTTCTTTTCGTGACAGTTCGGGCACTCGGAGAGCCCGACGGCGGAAAGAAAGTCGTGAGCGCGCCGGTTGGCGGTGCGGCGCGTTGAATGGCGCCTCTTCGGATTCGGCATGATGCAATTCCTTTCGATTCTAGCCCGCCAGCCTGCCTTGCGGGCACCCGAACAGGAGCGCCGCAACGAACCTTGTCCGACATTCGGCAACCGGCGAGGCGCCCAGTTCTAAAAGATTGAGTTTTCAGGGCTTGATCCGGCCGCGTAACCTGGTCAACGCCTCCCAGCGCGGGTTGCTCTGACCCGTCTCGCAGGAACAGGGTTGAGTATTGAGGTTGGCTCCGCAGCGCGGGCAAAGTCCCTTACAGTCGGGCTTGCACAAAGTCCTGACCGGCAGGGACAACAGCACCTGCTCCCGCAGCACATCTTCAAGCAACAGACTGTCCTTTTGATAATACCCGATTTCGGTCTCCGACGCCGTAATCGACCGCTCCGGCGCGCCCGCATCGACGCCGATAGGGCGAAAGATGAGATCGAATTCGGCGGCCAGCGGAATCTCGACCGGCTCGATGCAGCGGGCGCAGGGAACCTGGAAGCTGCCGGCGAATCGGCCCCTAAGGCGAATGTCGGCGACGATCTCGTGCGGTCCACGGTGTTCGTGGATAACCTCTGCGCGGCCGGACGTGGCCAGATCGCCCTTCTGCTCCGCTTCGTCGCCGAAATCGATCGCGCCCGATGCCAGTTCCAGGTCGAATTCTTGAGGCTCTCGCTCCAGGTCAATGATTCTGAAGTCCATGGTATGAGCGTAATGCAGAGAAGAGGGAACGTGAATCAGGGACCCGCCCCCGGGAATAAGAACTGATACGCCCATGGGCGGCTGGATCGAGGCACATCGCTATAGCGAACCCTCCCCTGCCCTGCCGCGTTCATTTGGATGCAGCCGGACCGCCGGCGTCACGGAACCGTCGTGGCGATTTGTTATTGCGGCCGGTTCGCGCCCGCGCGCAGCCGGGAGGTGCAGTCAGTGTAGGGTGCACAAACCGCCTGCGGAGCTCGCGCCTCGAGCATCGGCATGATGAAGATAGGCATGGTCTTGGGTATCTCAAAGACAGCCACCTGCAGAGATTGATTGCTGTCTTTGTAGGTGATGCGCACAAAGTGGTTGCGTTTGCGGCTTGCCACCAGTCCCACGGCAATAGCGGGAGCTACGCCTAGGTGCACGGCAACCTCCTTCGTGTGCTCGAACGACTCAATGCCGTTATAAGGAATTTCCAGAACACTGCCCGCAGAAACGAACCGCAGTTGCGTGCCGGAGGAAAGGTCAAACCTGCCGGCTGCGCCCTCCTTCAGTTGTGATACCGTTCCGCCTGCGTAGGAAACATTGTCTCCATCGGCCGCGAACACGGGCGCCGCGATGGCGAGCAGCATGAAAACCCAAACAGCTTTCCGCATACATCCTCCTTGAACGATTGCGTCGTTGTTGAAGAGCCTAGCCGCGCTTTCAAGCGAAATAGACTCCGAATGGGACAGTTTCTTGAGTGTCACAACGACGCTGCCGAACGAAACTTGTGAGTGGTCTGACCATCCGTTGACAAGCGCGGTTCCCCTGGAATACAAACCGAGCCATGCGAACTCGCAGCCGATTCATGCTCTTATTGCTCCTGGCTTTGCTCGCTGCCCTGGGCCTTTCCGCAACCGCTTCAGCCAAAGTGCTCGGCACGAACGTGATTGCGAAGCCATTAACTCGCGCGCGGCTCGCGACGCTCCCGAAGAAGCAGCAGAAGGCCTGGCTGGAGTATCTGGAACGGTCGGAAAAGCAGAAGGCGATCGATAAGCAGACGCTGGCTGATGAGCAAAAGGGCGCCGGCAACACCAATCCCAAACATGCGCCGATGGGGTTTGGCGCGTTTGCCATGCGAGCCGACCATCCTGCGGAGTGGTGGACCAGCGATGACGCGCTCAAAGCCGCGCGCAACATCGTCACCTACCAGGTGGCGGACGGTGGCTGGAGCAAGAACATCGATATGGTGAGCAGGCCGCGCGCGCCAGGCGACCTGTACGACAGCGACAACCTGGACCGTTACCCGGACGCGGCCGATTTCGACAAGCCGGCCGATCCGAACTGGCATTACATTGCCACGCTGGACAACGACGCGACGTGGATGCAGATCCGTTTTCTGGCGCGCGTGACGACGGCCCTGCTGGCGGCGCATCGCGACGCGGATGCTGCGCCGTTTCGCGCGTCGGTGGAGCGGGGCGTGGAGTTTCTGCTCAACGCGCAGTACCCCAACGGCGGTTGGCCGCAGGTTTGGCCGCTGGAGGGCGGCTACCACGACGCGATCACAATCAACGACGATGCGATGCTGCACGCCGTGGAGATTCTGCACGATGTGGCGATGGGCGCGACGGACTACCAGTTCCTGCCGCCGGCGCTGGTGAAGCGCGCTGGGCCTGCGGCCGAGCGTGGCATCGACTGCCTGCTGCGCTTGCAGATCGTAGAGAACGGGACCACGACGGCGTGGGCTCAACAATACGATGCGTTGACGCTGGAGCCGACCTCGGCCCGCAACTACGAGATGGCCGCGCTCACCAGCGACGAGAGCTTTCCGATCGCGGAGTTCTTGATGAGCTTGCCCAACCCCACTCCGGCCGAAGTTGCGGCGGTGCATGCGGCGTGCTCATGGTTCACCAAGGTGGAGATCTTTGGCTTCCGGTTCGGAAGTGGGAACTTCTTCGCCGACCGCCGCAGCCCCGAAGGCCGCAAATTGGTGGCCGCTGCCGGAGCGGGTCCGATCTGGGCGCGGTACTACCAGATCGGGACCGACAAGCCCATCTTCGTCGATCGCGACAAGACCATCCACGACGACGTGAACGAGCTGAGCCTGGAGCGGCGCAACGGCTACTCGTGGTACAACACCGAGGGCGTTGCCGTGCTGAACGAGTACAAAAGCTGGGCGCAGGCGCATCCGAAATAGACCAGATCCGAAATAAACTGGGGAAGATGAACGAGGACGAAGCAACGGTAGCCGCCAGGGGTATTCGTTTCCGCGACGCCGCGGACGCCGACCGGCAACGCCTGATCACGCTCATCAACTCGGCATTTTCCGTGGAGACTTTTCTCGAAAACACGCGCACCGACGAAGCGCGCCTGACGGCCATGATGGCGAAAGGCAACATCCTGCTGGCGGAGGATGGTGACGGCCATTTGCTGGCCTCGGTGTACATGGAGCGGCGCGGCGCACGCGGCTATCTGGGGATGCTGGCTGTGGATCCCGCGCGACAGGGCGAGGGGCTGGGACGCAGGCTTGTGGAGGCGGTGGAAGACCGCTTCCGGCGCCAGGGATGCGGGGCCGTCGACATCACCGTGCTGAGCCTGCGACCGGAGTTGCTTCCCATCTACCGGCGCTTTGGCTACGTCGAAACCGGTACCGAGGAGTTCAAGTCTCCACAAGCGCTTCGCCACGGCCTCGAATGCCACTGCATCGTGATGTCGAAGGAGCTCTGAGCACCCGGCTGGCCGGCTTCCGGCTCGCATTGAGAATCCACGGCGCCTCGGCCCAAGCGCGGATCGTTGCGGCGCTTCCAAACACGCAAAATACGCCCGGAGAAGGGTTTGTGGAGAGGCGCTGGCCGCGCCAGATGCAGCCGTAACCAAAAAATCGGGAAGTTTCCCGCATGTGAAAACGAGAACGGCCGAAGCCGTTCGCTCCGCGGAGGAATCCGGCGAGGGTGAGCCTGGAGCCGCGCCCGGCGCAGGCCGGAACGGCTGCGGTGTTGCCGGTCATATGGAGAAGGCGAAAGTGCTCAAGCCTGGCCAGATTCTGCCGATCTAGTCAACGAAGCGCTCTAGAAAGGAAGCTGACATGCTTTCGCTGCGCCATATCTCTCTCGCCCGCAAATTTCACTCTGCATTCGGCTTCGTTTGCGGTCTCTGCGTTCTCCTGGGAGTCTTCACTTTTGCGACCTTCCGCAGCATTGCCTCGAAAAGCGCGGACGTGAGCGAAAACCACTTCCCTTCGCTGATTTACATCGGCGACATTCGCGACGGGGTCAACGCGGAGCGGCGGGAGTCTCTTGAACTGATGCTCTGCCAGACGCCCGCGTGCACGGCGGAGCACACCGCCAAGCGCCAGCAGGCTATCTCCGAGTACCAGACCGCATTGAAGGAGATGGAGCCGCTGATTATTCCGGTGGAGCGGGACCAGTACCTGAAATTTCTCGGAGCGATCAAGCAGTACCAGGACGCAAGCGATCGCGGTATCGCGCTGCTGGCGGCCGGCAAGGCCGGCGACGCGCTGGATCTGCTTTCCTCTGATGGGCTGAAGGCTTCGTTGGATCAGGCTCTGACTGCGACGAACAACGGGATTCAAATCCACGCAAAGATTGGGATGGCCGGAACCGAGGACGCCACCCGGGCAAGCAGGCGCGCAACCTGGGTGAATGTCACAGTCACGCTGTTGATCGCGCTGGTTTGCGGGGTAATCGGGTTGGCACTAACCGGAGATATCGTGCCGCGAATCAAGCTCTGCACGTCGACGCTGGAGCAGATGGCCAACAAGGACTTGACGCTACAGCTCGAGGTGCATGGAAGCGACGAAATTGGCCGTCTCGGCACGGCCCTGAATACCAACGCGGAGTCGATGCGCACCGTTCTACAGTCGGTGGCGCAGGGCGCGGAAACCCTCTCCGCGGCAACCACGGAAATCAGCGCACGGAGTGTACAGAGCGCAGGCAATGCGCGCGCCGAGTCAGGCAAGATCAACCAGATTGCAGCCGCAGCGCAGGAGATGACGGCGACCATCGGCGAGATCAGCCACAACGCGGCGAATGCCGCCGGCGCCAGTCGTGAGTCCGCCCAGACTGCCGAACGGGGCGGGGCTGTGATGGAGGCCGCGGCTGCCACCATGGAAAAGATCGCCGCCGCCACCCAGACGGTGTCGGACAAGATGACGTCGCTGGCCGACCGTTCCCAGGAGATCGGCAAGGTGGTGAACGTAATCCAGGAGATCAGCGAACAAACCAACCTGTTGGCCCTGAATGCGGCCATCGAGGCGGCGCGCGCCGGGGAGCACGGGCGCGGGTTTGCGGTAGTAGCGGGCGAGGTACGGCGGCTGGCGGAACGCACCAAGAGTGCTACCGAAGAGATTGCGGGAACCATCCGCAGCATCCAGGAAGAGACGCGCGAGACGCTACAGGTGATGGCCGAGAGCGGCTCGGCGGTTGAGCACGGCATGGAGGAGACCTCCAAGGCCCGCCAAAGCCTGGAGGCGACGATTGCGGCGTCGAAGCGCGTGGAGCAGCAGATTGACCTGATTGCTACGGCAGCGACTGAACAGACATCGGCCGCAGGTGAGATTTCGGAGTCCGCGGGACAGATCTCGCAACTGGCAATTGAGAACACGCAAGCGGCCGAAGAAGCCGTGGAGGCACTCAAGAACCTGACCGCTCTGGCCGCCGAACTCGACGGCATGATTCGCCAGTTCCGGCTGACGGAAGACATACAAAGCGGCGCAAAACTGACCGGGAAGAGACACACTGCGGCGCAGCCGGCGTTGCGCACCGCACGCACGTAATTGCGATCGCGTTCCTACTTACCAGGACCGCGTCAGGCGGGATCCCGGATCTGCGGCTCCGGCGAGTGAACGCAAGTTGCTCGCCGGGGCTTCCCGCCTGCCCCGCCGTGTTGATGGCAGTCGCATCCTTCGCCGTTTCAGGCTGTCGAAAGAATCCCCGAGCCTTCATCTTCCCGGCCAGGTCCTCCGGTACAGTTATTCTGGAAATACATCCGGTCCGGCTGCGGAGCGTCAACCCATCTTTGCGTGAGCCGCAGCACTGCATCCAACCCGGGAGTGAGACTCGACATGAGCGCGGTACAGTATGACCTGGTCGTCATCGGTTCCGGGCCTGCAGGACAGCGCGCCGCCGTGGCCGCAGCCAAGATCGGCAAGCGCGTGGCCGTTGTGGAGGCTCGCTCCGTCGTCGGCGGCGTGTGCATCAATACCGGCACCATTCCCTCTAAAACCATGCGTGAGGCGGTGCTGCACCTATCGGGCTACAATTACCGCTCCATTTACGGCGTCAACTATCGGGTCAAGGAAAAGATCACCATGGCCGATCTGGCCTTTCGCGTCCAGGCAGTCGATCAAAACCGAAGTGGACGTGACCGAAGCGCAGCTCTCGCGCAACGGCATCGACGTGGTGCACGGCATCGCCCGCTTTCTCGATCCGCACCAGGTGCGCGTGGAAGGTCCGCAGGCGGATTCGACCCTTGAGGCCGGCCAGATCGTAATCGCCGTCGGCACCAAGCCCGCCGTGTCCGGCAAGGTTCCCGTCAACGGCAAAACCATCGTCAACAGCGACCAGATTCTCGGCCTTGAATCGCTGCCCAAATCGTTGATTGTGGTCGGCGGCGGTGTCATCGGCGTGGAGTATACCTGCATGTTCGCGGTGCTGGGCGTGCGCGTAACGTTGATTGAGAAGCGCAACCGGCTGCTCGAGTTCGCGGACCAGGAGATCATCGAGACGCTCAGCTACCATCTGCGCGACAGCCGCGTGACCATGCGCCTGGGCGAGGAAGTAGAAAGCGTGGAGGAGCCGTCGCCGGGCACGGTGGTAGCCAACCTGATGAGCAAGAAGAAGGTCTCGGGCGATGCGCTGCTCTATGCAGTGGGCCGGCAAGGCAACGTGGACGACCTGAATCTGGCCGCCGCGGGCCTGGAGGCCGACAAGCGCGGCCGCATCGCCGTGGATGAGCACTACCAGACCAAAGTCGAACACATCTATGCCGCGGGCGACGTGGTGGGCTTTCCGTCGCTGGCCTCGGTCTCGATGGAGCAGGGTCGCATCGCGGCGGTGCGCGCCTTCGGCGACCGCGACAGCGAGCTCCAACCCCAGCTTTTATCCTTACGGCATTTACACCATTCCCGAGATCAGCTTCATCGGCAAGACCGAGGAGCAGTTGACCGGCGAAGACGTGCCGTACGAGGTGGGCATGGCCTACTATCGCGAGGTGGCGCGCGGCCAGATTCGCGGCGACACCACGGGACGGCTCAAACTGATCTTTCATCGCGACACGCGCAAGGTGCTGGGCGTGCACATTATCGGCGAGGGCGCGAGCGAACTGGTGCACATCGGCCAGGCGGTGATGACCTTGGACGGCACGGTGGACTACTTCATCGACACCGTCTTCAACTATCCCACGCTCGCGGAGTGTTACAAGGTGGCCGCATTCAACGGCCTGGGGCGGTTGCACCGGTACCAGGCGGAGTAGACACCAACTTCTTGCTTACAGCTTTTCAGCCGGAGCTGAGGTAGAAGGCCCAGCCGAGCAACAACCAGAGGCCAGTGGCTGGCAGCTATCTTTAGAGGGGGCCAACGAAGCGAACCATCTCTCCCATTTCCCAAGGAGGGCATAATGACCACGGCGATCGGCGTCGTCATCACCGAACATGTCGTGACCGGCAAGCTGGAAGATCAAAAGCTGACCGGCAAGCTGCTGCGCTATCCCAGCGACCCTGAATCAATGGACGCGCTTTCGGCGATTCCCGCGAGCGGCCTGGTTGAGATTCTCGCGGAGCATATCGGCGGAATTGCCGGCGGCGGGGCAGGCTCGACCGGCGCGATCGGTGTGGCCGTGCCGGGGATTGTGCGATCAGGAGTAGTGGAGGAGTCGCCCAATCTGCCGCAGCTCAAAGGCATGCGTCTGGCTGAGAAGTTGTCCAGGGCGCTGGAGGGTCGCGGCATCAAGGCGCCGGTGCACGTGGCAAACGACGCTGACGCCATCGCTGCCGGCGTGGCCGCCACCAGGGGACGCCTCGACAAGCTCACCCGCGTTTGGACCATCGGCAACGGCATCGGCTATGGCCGCTGGCCATTCGTGGACGGTGTGTGGGAGGGCGGCCACATTACCGTCACCCTCGACCCCAAAGAACATTACTGCGGCTGCGGCGGCGCCGGCCATTTGGAAGGCATTATGGGCTATCGCGCCATGCGCATGCGCTTCCTCGATCTGGAGCCGGAGGAGGTCTTTGCCAACGCCAAAAAGGGCGATGTGCGCTGCCGCGAGTTTGTTGACCTGTGGCACCGTGCTCTGGCCGCGGCGACGGCCTCATTCATTCACTTGGCTGGTCCGGGGCGTTTCTACTTTACCGGATGCAATGTCGGCTTCCTGGATCTGCCGCTGCTGCGCAGCCACCTGGAAACCATGGTCCGGATGAGCCCGCTGCAGAGCTTTTCGCTGGAGATCCTGCCTCCGGACGACGAAACCGCGCTCATTGGGGCGGGAGTAAGCGCCCTGCGCGCGCTGGCGGGGTGAACCCTCACTGCTTGCGCAAATAGGTCCTCGACAGCCGGTCGTGCCAAGCGAGATGCGAGTCGTCGAAGAGAGCCCAGAGCAATCCCAGGCCGATGGGCAAGACCGACAGCGGCAGCACCATCAGGCGCCCGCAGCGTTGCGCGCGGCTGGGGCTGTCACCTTCGAAGGTGCTGAGGCCGATGCCGGCATACTTCATACCCGGCGTGGCCCTGGCCAGGGTGAGAAACAGCGTCTGATAGGCAGCACCGATGGCCACGACGGCGAGTGCTGCGCCCAGCTCGATGGCACGAGGGCCGGGCAGTTCCTGGGCATTTGCCACAACCAGCATCGTAACCGCCAGAAAAGCCGCGACAATGAGGGTGGTGTCCACCACGAGGGCCAGAAGGCGGCGGCTCATGGGTGCCAGTTCCACCGGCGCGGGAGTCGGAGCCTGAGGCGTGGGTTCTTCGCGACGATCCTCCTCGGTCTGCGGCTCCAGCTCGATGCTCGGCAACTTCGTGCGCATCCACGCTGGCGTCGCGGGCTCGTCTACCGCTGTTGCGGGCTGGGTTGAGATGCTTCGGGGGTCAACCTCAAAGATGCTCAACTGCGCTTCACGCGCCGCGTCGGCCAAGGGCCCCTCCGCGCGCCGCGGGCGCATTTTGCGCGTGGCAACCATCTCGCGCGGGAATTGAATGAGGTTGGCGTGGATTGGTTGAGCGGCTTCGCCGGCGTGACCATCGTCGATGCCCCGAGCAACCGGGGTGAGCGAAGCCAATTCGTGCCCATCTTCCGCGCGGGCCTTCGCAATGCCTGGGCGTTGTCTACGCGGGCTTACCCGAGCCGGCGCCGCTTTGGGCCGCAGTGTGGATTGCTGCGGCTCCGGGCAGCCGTCAAACAATGAGCTTTCATGGCCAAGGAGGGGTTCAGGCAAATCCTCCTGCGCCGATGTCACCCGAAGCGCGGAATCCCGTTCGGGGAGGCGATAGGGCGCGGCCTTCGGCTCCCAGTCGGACTCGGGCGATGTGGCAGCCTCAAGTCCGGCGAGAACGTACTGAACGGCGGCGTGGGCCTCAAGCGCGGCCTGCGACGCGGCTTCGGCTGCGCGCACCGCGGCACGAGCCTCATCGGCAAGCATCTCGCCGTAGCTGGGAGCGTGGGCAAACCGCTCGGCTACCCGCGCGGCGGCCTGAGCTGCGCGGTTGGCGAAGGCCGGCCGGCTCTCCTGGGGATCCTTGGCCTCGCTCGCCAAGGGCGTCTTGTGACTCATGTGGGTGGCGACGCGCCGATTGACTTCCTGCTTCCAAGATGGGAAGAGAGTTGCCGTACTCGCCGATGAGTTCAAAGCTCCTGTTTCCCTTCTGCGGCGGCAGGGCCGGCGTGCAGACTCATGCCGCTGATTTCGCCCGCGCCGAAGCCCGAACTATGACCGGGACAACGCGGACGTTGTGCATGAACCAAGGGAAGGAGGTTGCGGAGAAAGACGGATACGGCCACGGGCTTTGGGCCCGCTGGCGAACGGTCGATCCGGATTTTCTGAGTTACCAGAGCCGCGGGATGCACGTCCCATTCCATGCAGCCGGCTTTGCTATGCTGAGCCTTACACCGGTCATGGGCTTGGGATGCGTCCTCGTAACTTAGTATGTATCACGCTGTTGGCCGCCTGTCACCTGCTGGTGAGCGGACAGACCCCCCAGGTGTTAACCAACGCGTTACCCTCCGCGCGAAGTGAGACGGGCGTCGCCGCGGTGAGCCCCGCGATTCCGGACTTGAACGCGCTGCCGGACGATCCAGGCCAGGAGATGGTGCCCTTGGCCAAGCCCGAGCCGGCGCCTGCAACCGGGACGCCGGTGGAGTGGGAGGCGAAACGCCAGGAGTGGGTTGGGGACACGTTGACCCTAACCGGCGATGTGGCGGTTTATTACCAGGACTACGTGATCCGCGCCGACAACGTGGTCTACAACCGGAAGACGACCGAGCTTGAGGCCGACGGCCATCTGCAGTTGTCCGGAGGGCCCAACGACGTCCTCATCAACGCCTCGCATGGCGATATGCGGCTGAACATGCACACCGCGCGCTTCTACGACGTGAACGGCTCGCAGGGTGTGCGCACGATGGGACACACGGTGGTGTACTCGACGCCGGCCCCGTTGCTTTTTTCGGGCCGCGTGCTGTTGCAGACGGGCGAGGGCAGCTTCAAAGTGATCGACGGCTCGATCACCAACTGCCGGCTGCCTCGCCCCGACTGGCGCATCATCGCGCACACCATCAGCCTGGACAACGACAAGGCGTCGACATCGAATGCCTTTTTTGAGTTTCTCGGCATCCCGCTCTTCTATCTGCCGTATCTGCACCATCCGGCCAATGAAACGGGACGCGTGAGCGGGCTGCTGACGCCGGTCATCAGCGTCGGATCTTCGATCCGCGGCTTCACGCTTGGCGAGCAGATGTACTGGGTCATCAACCGCAGCATGGATATGGTGGTGGGCTCGGAGTACTACAGCAAGCGCGGATGGGCGCCCAACGGCGACTTCCGCTACCGGGGCCCCGGGCTCGATCACGTCATCGCGCGTTGGAATGCGCTGCTCGACCGCGGAATCGAGGAACCGGTGACCGGTTCCACAACCACCCCCCCTGCACTCCAGCTCGTGAATCAGGGCGGCGTCGACGTAAGCGTGGAGGGGCGCAAGGACCTCTCGCCCTCCACCCGGATCGCCGGCGCCATGGAGTATCTGTCGAGCTACGTCTACCGGCTGGTCTTCGACGACAACTACTCCCAGGCCATCAGCTCCCAGGTGGCCAGCGACGTTGCTTTCACCCACAATCGCAACGGAATCGTGCCCTCCGTGTGGCTCAATCGCTTCGAGTCCTTCGGCAACACGACCCGCGGCTACGAGGTGAAGATTCTGCGCCTTCCCCTCATCCGCTACGATGTGCTCGACCGGCCACTGGGCGACTCGCCGTTCTACTGGGGCCTGGGTTCGTCGCTCGGCTATCTGAACCGCTCCCAGCCCTTCTTCCACTCACGCAACGTGGTCCGGCTTGACGTTTACCCCCACCTTTCCATGCCCTTCGCGGCAGGAGGATGGAGCTTCGTTCCTGAGGTTGCGCTGCGTGACACCGCTTACACCATCAGCCAGGTCCCCAACCTCTCGGCCACTCACGAGACTCCAACCATCAGTCACGACCCTATCAACCGGAAAGACCTCGAGGCCTCGGTCGACATCCGGCCGCCCGCGCTGGAGCGCGATTTCGAGCTTTCCCATTGGCATCGCGAGTTGCGCCACGTCATCGAGCCTGAGTTGAACTACCGGTTTGTGGGCGGGATCGGTAAAGACGCCCAGAATATTCTCCTGTTCGACACCACTGACATTGCCAGCGACGTGAATGAAGCTGGCTTCTCACTCACGCAGCGGTTTTACCTCCGGCCCACCGGCGAACGGCCCTGCACAACGGACGATGAGGAATCCGCGGAGGCATGCCAAAACACACCACGCGAGTGGGCGAGCTGGGAGATTGCGCAGGAGTACTTTATCGATCCCAGGTTTGGCGGTGCGCTCATCCCTGGCCGGCGTAACGTGTTTGATGCGACGCTGGATCTGATGGCGCCGACCTTCCTGACTTCGCCGCGCAACATCGCGCCGATTTCTTCGCGCATCCGGTTCGAGGCCATTGACAACCTGCGCGTCCAGTGGGACCTGGATTACGACACCATCGGCGGAGACTTCGCCGCCAACAATCTGTTCGCCGGTTATAGCTTTGGCCGCACCACGCTGGGCATCGGCCACGCTCTGCTCAACGCCGTTGACGAACGAATCAGCAGCGGCGCACCCTCGGTGATCAAGAGCCAGCAGTTGCAACCCTTCCTGGAGATCGGCAAGCCGAGCGGCAACGGATTCAACTTTGCGATAAATGGCGGCTACGACTATGTGCAGCACCAGGTGCAATACGGCGGCGTGCAGGCGGTCTACAACTGGAACTGCTGCGGCTTGACCGTCGGTTACCGGCGCTTCGAGCTGGGCACCATCGGCTCCACCAGCCGCGACGAAACACAGTGGCTCTACAGCTTCACGCTGGCCAACTTCGGGGCCGTGGGCGACATCCGCCGCGCCAACTCGGTCTTCCGCGATCCCACGCTGCCGCCGGCGTATTAAAGCCGGTTGTCAGCTACCGGTTCTCAGCGGTCATTGCCCGGAATTCGGCAGCGAGTGCGAAAACCGATCGCTGACTGCACGGTTGCGGTTGCTTTTCCGCGCACTGCGCGTCCATCTGTTGCTGCCGGGAATCGAGTGGACCACGGGGCGTGGGCCGCCCTGCTGGAGTATCCTTTCCTGAGAGGAAATCGCTTTGCCGCACTTTCGTTTTTTGGCCGGACTGCTTGTTCTCGGCCTGACCGCTGGCTGTAAGGCCCAGACCGCGCCGCCTTCAGCGCCCGACCCTGCGCTCGACCGCCGCATTGAGGTGTTGGTCCGCTCCCAATACGAGATGCCGCCGGACGTCACGATCAGCATCGGAGTGCGCAGCCCGAGCCAGTTTACAGGCTATGAGACGCTGCCCATCACCATCACTCACGGCTCCAGGTCCCAGGTGATCAACTTCCTAATCTCCGCTGACAACACCAAGCTCGTCCACCTGGATACGCTCGACCTGACGAAGGACCCAGCCGACGCCATCCCCGTCGCGGGACGCCCCATCCGTGGTAATCCGGCCGCCAAGGTGACGGTGATCAACTTCGACGATCTGGAATGCCCATATTGCTCGCGCATGCACCAGGAGCTGTTCCCGGCCACGCTCGCCCACTACAAGGATCTGGTACGGTTCGTCTATAAGGACGATCCGCTGACGGAGATTCACCCCTGGGCGATGCACGCGGCGGTAAATGCCAACTGCCTGGCGGCGCAAAGCAGCGACGTTTACTGGACCTATGTGGATTACCTTCACGCTCATGCGGAGGAGATCACGGGCCAGGACCGCGAGCCGGCAAAGAGCTTTGCCGCATTGGATCGTATTGCCCGGCAGGAGGCCACGCTGGGCAAGCTCGACGAGACCCGTCTTGACGCCTGCATCGCCAAACAGGATGAGACGCAGGTGCGAGCCTCAGTCAAACTGGCCGAAGATTTGGGGATTGAAGGAACGCCGGCACTGTATGTCAACGGCGAGCGGGTGAACGGCGGCGCCGTTCCTCAAGATGAGCTCTGGATGGCCATCGACCGCGCAGTACGCGCCGTGGGCGAGCAGCCCCCGGCCATACCGGCTCCGGCGGCTTCGGGGGCAGCCGGCGCCAGCAGATAACGGGCGCCGGGGACTATCCCCGCGCCGCGATCGGGATTTATCCTAGAAGGCCGGGGGAATAGCGAAGTCCCACAGGAGAGATCACTTGCAAGTCGCATCGAGTTTCCGCGCGCGTTCCTTTTTTTTGGCCGTTGTTCTCTTGGGCGGCGCCCTGTTCTGTGCCTTGGCGGGCTGCCATCGATCGCCTTCCGCCGACGTGGTGGCCACGGTGAACGGCAAGGAGATATTGCGGGCCGATCTCGAGAGGGATTACCAGAGCAGCCTGGGAGACAACCCGCAAAAACCTTCGCCCCAGGAGGCCGACATCCGGCGGCTGAGCGTGCTGCGCCAGATGATCCAGGACGAGATTCTGCAGCAGCGCGCCGCCAAGCTGAACCTGACCGCAAGCGATGAAGACGTGAACGCAAGGCTGACGGAGATCAAGGCGCCCTACACCCAGGATCAGTTTTTCAACCTGCTCAAGCAGCGGAACCTGACCCTGGATGACTTCAAGCGCGAAATTCGCCGGCAGTTGACCGAGACCAAGCTGATCAACAAAGAGATCGAATCGAAGATCAACATCACCGACGCGCAAATTACAGCCTTTTATGCGGCGCACAAGGCCGACTTCAACTTGATCGAACCGCAATACCATCTGGCGCGAATTGTGGTCACGACGATGCCTGCGCAGCAGCAGGG
This sequence comes from uncultured Acidobacteriaceae bacterium, assembly GCA_963836525.1. Taxonomy (GTDB): domain Bacteria; phylum Acidobacteriota; class Terriglobia; order Terriglobales; family Acidobacteriaceae; genus Telmatobacter. The sequence goes on along the minus strand of CAWIJW010000002.1, from coordinate 238,847 downwards.
CAACCTGCAGGGCAATACCCCTTCGGGCGAGGCTGACGCCAAAAGGAGAATCGAGGCGGCGCGCAGCCAGCTCGAGAGCGGCGTGGACTTCGGGACCGTGGCGATGAACGTTTCCGAGGATGCTAATACCGCATCGAACGGCGGTGACATGGGCTTTGCGCCTGAATCGCAACTCAAGACCGATCCGCCGCTTTATGACGCAATCGGCAAGCTTAAACCGGATCAGTTCACCGATGTGATTCCCGTCTATGACTCAGGGCCCGGTCACAGAATTGTTGGCTACGCTATCTACAAGCTGATATCGCGCGAGCCCGCGGGTCAGCGCGAGCTGAACGATCCCCGGGTACAGCAAGCCATCCACCAGTCGCTCCACGACAGCCAGAAGCAACTCTTGCAGAGCGCATATCTCGAGACGCTGCTGGATGACGCAAGGGTGCGCAACTTTCTCGCGGAGCAGATTCTGAAGCAGGGCGGGCAATAGACTGCGCCTTTTAGAGCACTGGCATCGTTGGAGATGTCAAGCCCTTGACCGCCCTGAACTGCACGCATCGCGTTGATTCCACGCCAATTATTTTCTGCTGGAACATTGCGGATCATTTCGGCGCTTCGGCGCATACTGAAAGCAAATCGAGACCTCCGGGCTGGCAACCAGATGCGCGGAATTCGGGCTCAACGCCTCCGCTCCGGGAGGAAAGAGACAGACCACTGATCCCTGATCTCTGATCTCTGTTTCCACGATGTGGTACATGGCGCGGCTAGAAACCGGAAAAACTGCCCGTAAGTCATTTGTGAAGAAACATCTGCGGGTAAGTTCTTTGGAATCGGATACTTGGCGCACGTTACTTGCGCCAATCCTCTGATTCCAAAGCAGTTCTTTCCAAAGACGGAGAGGGGTACCCCCCTGAAATATGACCCATAAGTCATACGGCCGCCCCTCTGCGCCCGCCGCACAGGGCCCGCCGTGCCTCACGCCGTGCAATAAAGCGGTTTTCCTGCAGGTGTAGACCAAGGCACAATCGCTAAGTGGCTTTTTCAACAAGAAAAAGCCACCCTGAAATATGCCGGAAATGGCACATAGTTGCAGGAGAACCGCCGTAAAAAGCGGCGGCGCTGCCAGGCGGCTCCGCCACTCCGCGGGGATGGGCCTGGCGGATGCACGGATCAGAACTTTGCCTGGCTGGCTACTCCGGAATAGCGGATGGTCTTGTCCGGCGTCGCCGTCACATCTCCTCCTATGCCGTGGCCGGGAGAGACGATCACCACATGGAAAGTGTGACCAGCGGGCATACCCGGATAGCTGCCCTGGCGGTCGCCAATCGTGAGCGTGTGCGCGGCGTCGGCCCAATGGAGAGGGATTGTGGCATGCGCGCCCTTCTCGTAACGGTAGCTGTCTCCTTCGTCCTCATAGAGGGTAAAGTCACCATCGGCGCCAGGGTAGATGCGCAGCTCGATGGGATCAGTAGCTTGGCCGGCGTATTCGATCGCCGGACCAAGGGGCAAGATCGATCCCGCGCGCACAGCCAGAGGAATGCGGTCGAGCGGCGCTGGAGCTGTGATGGCTGCGCCACCCGCTGTGCGCTCCCCGGTCCAGAAGTCGTACCAGTCTGCTCCCAAGGGCAGGTAGACAGAGCGGGAAGTGGCGTGCTCGGTCAGCACCGGACTGACCAGCAGGGCGGGCCCGAACAGGAATTGGTCGCCGATCTCCCAGGTGGCAGGGTCCTCGCGGAAATCCATCACCAGCGGACGCTGGATGGTGTAATCCTCGCTGGTAACCTTCCACGCCAGCGAGTAGATGTAGGGCAGCAGGCGGTAGCGTAGGCGGTCGACAGCAAGCAACGTGGGAAAGACCTTGTCATAAATCCAAAGCTCGTTATTGTCGCGATGGCCGTGGGTGCGGAAGATGGGGCAAAAGGCGCCGTACTCGAACCAACGTGCGTAGAGCTCCTGGTATGCCGGCTGGTTGGCCTGGCCGGTGAACATCGGATGATAGCCGCCGATGTCAGTGGTCCAGTATGGGTAGCCTGAGAGCGCGAAATTGAGGCCTGCGGGAACCTGGCGGCGCAGCGCCCACCAACTGCTGTAGACGTCGCCGGACCATACCGCGGCGCCGTTGCGCTGCTGGCCCATGAACGCCGAGCGGGTGAGCAGAAAGACGCGCTTCTCGGGGTTCGTCTCCTTCCAGTGCTCCTGGACGCCGCCCGTGTGCTCCAGCGGGAAGACGTTGGTATACTCCAGGCCGCTGCCAATGTGGAGCTGCTTATCGCGGAGAATGGCGTCGCCAACATGCGGCCAGGCCTCCTCGGGCTCCGAGCTGTCGAGCCAGAATGCGTCCCACCCCTGGGCGAACAGCTTGCCCACAAACTGGTCCCAGAAGAAGTCTCTGGCGGCGGGATTGGTAGGGTCGTAGACCTGCGTCCCGGGGATGTCAAAGCCCTTCTGGACCATCTGCTTGTAGTTCTCGGCGGTCGAATCCATCATGGCCCAGGCCGAGATCATGGCGTGGATATGCTCGTCATGGAGGGCCTGCAGCTCGGCGGGAACGTCGGTGTACCCAGTGTTGAAGACCGGGTCGCCCTTGCCGCCTTCCTTCCACCAGTACCAGTCCTGCACGATGGCATCGAGCGGGATGTGGCGCGAGCGGTACCCGGCGGCTATGGAAAGGATCTCGTCCTGCGTCTTGTAGCGATCCTTCGATTGGAAGAGGCCATACGCCCACTCAGGGAAGAGCGGCACGTGGCCTGTCATCGAGCGGTATGTGTGGATGATGCTGTCGAGCTGCGGGCCGTAAAGGACGTAGTAGTCGACCTGCGGGGCAGCCATCGATTCCAGATTCAAGTCGAGCGGAAAGCGATTATCCACGTAGCTGTACGAGGCGGTATTCCACAGGATGGCGTACCCCTTGCTTGAGACGAGCAGTGGGATGGCAATGTCAGTATTGTTCTGGCCGAGTTCAACGGTGCTGCCGCGGTAGTTGAACATCCCGCTCTGGTGCTGGCCGAGGCCATAAAGCGCCTCGGTCGCATCTGGGCTGAAGCGATCTTCAACATGAAAGAGCCCCGGCACCGTGGACGGCAGATAGGTGCGCGGCAGATTCGGCCGCTCCCGCACGAGAGTTTCGCCCTGGACGGTCTTGAAGGTGAGGTTACCGTTCCGCTCCGACAAAGACACCACGAGTTGAGCTGTCGTGATGCTGGCGGTGCCGTCGGACTCGCTGAACTTGAAGTCCGTCCCATGGCAGGCTTCAGTCAGCGCGGATATCCACGGATAGCGATGGAAAACGGGCTCCGCACCCGCGGGTCGCGCCATGACCTGGATCAGCGAAGGGCTGCATACGATGATGTCAAGTATTTCGCGATCATTGGTCGCGCCAAAGCCGCCGGGCGACTGGACGACGTGCATCGCGGACGGGTGAGGCACTTCTCCGGTGACCGGCTGGCCAGGGGACGAGACTATTCCCAACGCGAGGCAAACAGAGAAGAGGGCAACGATTCGAATGATGCGGTCAGGGTTGATCAAAGTGCACCTCGAAAGACGGAAAATGAGGGGTCAAGAAAAACGGCCTCCGCGCATGCAGGGGCCGTCTGGTGTCAATGCCGGATGCGGGCGTATCGGCTAGTGCATCTGGCCGCTTGAATCGATGGTGATGCCGCCAGGGCCAGCGTTCTTCTTCTCCTCGTTCGCCTTACGGGTGCCCATAGCATCGTCGCGCCACTTGTCAGCTTGAGCGACATCCTCGGTCACTGCGGCGGCATTGCCGAAGTCAACATCTGCCTTGCGCCGGTAGATGAGGTTCAGGTAGGCCATAGCGTCGTCGTAATTGGGCCGATTGTCCACGGCCTGCGTGAGATACTTCAGGCCTTCCTCGACCAGCGGTGCGTTCTGCTGGGCCAGCGGCTCCATCACCTTCTTGGGCGCCTTCACATTGCCTTTACCATCATCGTTCAGGCCAGCATCCTGAAGCGCCTTGAGCGCATTTTCGTGCGCCTTGGTCCAGTCGATGACGCCGATCGTATAGGCCGCCTCGGGATCCTTGGGATCGGCAGCGAGAACCTTCTTCTGCCAGTCCTCAGCCTGGTCCAACTCCTTGATACTGAAATAGATGCCAGCGATCTGCTTCATGCTATTGCTATCGTTCGGATTCGTGGCAAGAACCTCTTTGAAGATGTCGATGGCCTGGTTGGCAGTCTTCAGGTTGTCGGGCGTGGTGACTCCCGGGGCCACATTCTGGGCCAGCGCTGTGGCCAGATAGGTTTTCGCCATGGGCAGGGTGGGATCGAGTTCCGTAGCCTTCTGAAAGTGCTCGATCGCCTCATCGTAGTGACCGCTTTTGTACGCTTCGCATCCCTTGTTCAACTGATCGCGGGCCAGAAGCTGGTTACATCCGCTCATAGAGAGCACCATGCCGGTCAGAATCACCGCGAGCGCCCAAAAACGTGCGGCTCCATTCATGTTCGTATCCTTCTCCTTCAGGCCTGGACTTACAGGCCAAGCCTGGAATTTCTAGCAGCCTGCTGCGGGCGGAACAGGCCGCAGCCACAGCAGAAAAATTGTACTCTTCTTCGCATCCGGATCAAGTGCCTCCGGATACTGCCGGCCTACTGGCCAGCCTGAATCCTGGGCGTCATCAATCCAATGTGATCTACGTTTGCTGCCCTGGCGATATCGATGACATCGGCGATGTAGGCAAAGTTCACGTTGTCGTCGCCCTTGACGAACATCACGCGCTCTGCGCGATTGGCGTAGATCTCAGTCAGTTTGGCCAGCAGATCGGAATGCAACACATCGGTCTCATTGATCTTGTATGCCGGGGTCTGGCCGGGGCGATACAAAACCTGAACCACGATGGTGCGATCGTTGGGCTGCTGCTGCTGTTGCGGATTCTTGGGCGGCTGGGGCACCAGCGCATCCAGGCCCTTGGGGGTCACCGGCACGATGACCATGAAGATGATCAACAACACCAGCAGAATGTCGATCATGGGCGTCACATTGATGTCGGACATGCTGCCGCCCGACGTTCCCACTGCCATTGCCATGGCTTAAACTCCTCGCTTCCTCAAAATCGTTCTCCAGACAATCACGCTGCGGCGTTACTGGCCGCCGATCTGATTGCCTTCTCGCCTTTGCGTCAGCAGGCCCACCTCTTCCACGCCTGCCGTGCGCACATCGTCAATGGCCTCTTCCACCACTTTGAACTGTGCACGCGCATCCGCGCGGACATAGATCATTTTGTCGGTCTTGTCGGCCAATTTATCGCGCACCAAGCTGCCAAGCTGGGAGGGATCGACCTTGTTCTGGCCGAGGTACACTGCCCCGTCGCGAGTGACAGCGACAACGACGGCGTCTTCCTTATCGGCGTCGGGCATGGGGGTGGGATTGTCCACCCTGGCCAGGTCAATAGCCACTTTGTTCTGCAGCATGGGGGTGATGACCATGAAGATGATGAGCAGCACCAACATCACGTCCACCATGGGGGTGACGTTGATGTTGGAATTAACCTTTTTGCCTTCTTCGCGAACCGTAATTCCCATTGTGTGGGCTCCGTGCGGTTGAGTTTTGTGCCGGGTCTGTTCCGGCCTTGTTCGAATTCAAGCAACCTCTGCGAGTATCAAACCGCCGGGCGGAAGAGATTCACCTCTCCCGCCCCGCGAAAATCTCGCCCAAGCCAAGCCGCTTCGCTCTTAGCGCTTGTGGCTCTGCTTGATGAAATAGTCCACCAGCTCGCTCGAGGAGTTATCCATCTCCACGTCGAAAGCCTCGACCCGTCCGGTGAAGTAGTTGAACGCCATGACCGCGGGGATGGCCACGAGCAGGCCGAACGCCGTGGTGACCAGAGCTTCAGAGATGCCGCCCGCGACCGCGCCGATACCCGCGATCTTCTGGGTGGCGATGGCATCGAATGCGTGCAGAATGCCGACCACGGTGCCGAACAGCCCCACGAATGGAGCCGTGGCGCCGATGGTGGCCAGAACCGCCAGGCCTCTCTTCAGCTTGGCGTGCACAATGGCCTCGGCCCTCTCCAGTGCGCGGCCCGCGCTGGCGATGGTTTCCTCGGTCGCCGTGCCGGCCGACGCGCGGAACTCCTGCAGACCGGCCGTTACCACCTCGGCCAGGTGCGACTTCTTGTTGCGGTCGGCAATCTTGATGGCTTCTTCGAGCTTGCTGTCCTTCAGGGCGCCGGCCACCTTGGGCGCGAACTCGCGCGACTGCTTGCGGGCGGCGGAGAAGTACAGGTAACGGTCGATCATAACGGCCAGGGACCAGACCGACTCAATGAAAAGGATGATGGCCACGGTGCGGGCCATCCATGCCATGTGTTCCCAAAGTTGCATGGGGCTGAAGCCAACCGTCTGACCCTCTTCCTGCAAGAAAGCCAGGCTGCTGACCGTGTGCGAAGCGAAATGTGCGAGCTGAGCGAGAATCACTGAATCGTTCCTCCTAAGGAGATTCTTTTGGACTGAAGCAGACCCGACGCGGCGGGTGGTTGAGTTATAGAGAATGCGGCTCTTTGGGGATTCGCATTCGAGTCAAAAGCAATGCTCCCTGCCAAAGACGCGGCAGGGAGCCAGAAGTACCGTCACCCACCCAGGGTGAAGATCACGTTGACGGTGGTCTCGACCTCAACCGGCTCGTTGTTGAGCAGGTAAGGCCGGTAGCGCCATTGCCTCACAGCATCTAGCGCCGCCTGTTGCAGCATGGCGGGCCCGCTGATCACGCGCAGGTTCTCAATGGTCCCCTGCTTGGAGATGACGGCCTGCAGCACCACTGTTCCGGAGACACGGGCCGCCTTGGCGATGGGCGGATAGACGGGTATGGTCTTTTGAATCAGCATGCCCACGGCCACGCCGGCTGAAATGTTGACCTTCTTGGGGGCCGCAGCCTGAACTTTGGGAGCATTGCTGCTGCCGAAGAAGCTGCCCATGACGCCGGAGCCACTGCCGCCCATGCCTTCCATGCCGGCCACGCCAAAGCTCGATGGCGGTGCTTCTTTCGCCGCAACCATCTGAATATTCTTCGGAATCCGCGTGGGTGCCGTGAGCTGATTATTCATCATCTCCGACTGCACGTGGACGACGCGCACCTCTGGCGGTGGCGGTGGCGGAGGGGGAGGCGGCGGCGGGGGCGGTAACGTCAATACCGTTGCCATCAACGCCGACGGAAGCGCCTCAGGATAGATCAGTGGAATCAGAATCAACAGAACGAGGATCCCGGCATTGATGCTGCCGGTGACCAGCATCCAACGGCCGCTCTTCGTCTTGATCCTTTTCGCGGATTCGAATGTGGAGTCTTCAAACATAGCCAGCCTCGGAGATCGGGTTTCGTTACTCCTATTTTAGACACCACGGGAGGGGGAATTGTTCCCGGTAGCAAAAAAGAACCCATAGGAGCCAGTAAACCTTATCAGAACTACGCTCCCTCTGAAAAGAGTGCTGCAAAACTGGTGCAGTTTTCAAGTGCCCAAAGTACCGGTTCCGACCGGCCAAAGGACCTCTGCGGCGGACCTGCGGCAAGAGCATATTCCGCTGCATGTGTGTCCGCAAATGGAGCGACGGGTGCATGAATACTCAGCCTTTCGACCGTCTCGCGGCGGGAAGCGAAGCGGCCTTCCCTTTGCCCGCGCGCCACTCCTGCCAGGCCACCAGCATCGGGGCGGCTATGGCGATGGATGAATAGGTTCCGATCAGAATCCCCACCACCAGAGCAAAAGAGAATCCGTTGAGCACCTGGCCGCCGAAGATAAAGAGCGAAAGCACGGTGAGAAAAGTGAGGCCCGAAGTGAGCACGGTCCGGCTCAGGGTCTGGTTGATGCTCCGGTTTACCAGGTCAGGCAGCGATTCGCGGCGGCTCAGGCGCAGATTCTCGCGAATGCGGTCGAAGACGACAATGGTGTCGTTCATCGAGTAGCCCACCAGGGTGAGGATGGCGGCGATCACAGTCAGGCTGATCTCCCGGCCGGTGAGGGCGAACGCGCCGACGGTGATCAGCGTGTCGTGGAAGCAGGCCACCACGGCAGCGACGCCGTAGATGAGCTGGAAGCGGAACCAGAGATAGACCAGCATGCCCGCCATGGAGTAAAGCACAGCCTGCGTGGCCCGTATTTCCAGTTGATGGCCTACCGTGGGACCGACCACGTCCACCTTCACCCCTGTGTTGGGGTTGAAGTAGTTGTTGTAGTGTGCCTGCAGCGCCGATTCGATCTGCTGGCGGCCTTTGTCGAGCTCCGTCTCGTTGATCTCTTCGGGCAGGCTGATGAGCACCTGGTGATCGGCCGCCGGCCCGAAGGTTTGAATACTCGCGTCTTTCACGCCCGCCGTTTCAATGGCATTGCGGATTGCAATGATATCCGGGGGCTGCGAAAACTGCACATCCATCTGCGTGCCGCCGCGAAAATCCACGCCCAGCGGAACCGGGCTGCCGATGTGCGAGCTGTTCCAGACCATCTTGGCGATGCCGGCCACGCTAAAGATCATGGAAAAGGCGAGGAAGTACCACTTCCATCCCAGCCAGTTCACATTTACGCCGCGAAAGAATTCCACTGTTTGTCTTCTCCCTACTCCCTAATCCCTGCCTCTAAATCGACACCATCTCACCGGGTTTCAAATTGTTCAAATGCGCCTCGAAAATCACTCGCGAGACAAACACGGCCGTGAACAGATTGGCCGCAAGACCAACGGTCAGGGTGGTGGCAAATCCCTTCACCGGACCGGTGCCGAAGATAAACAGAATTGCCGCCGAGACAATGGTGGTGACGTGCGTGTCGAGGATCGTTACCCACGCGCGGGCGAAGCCCTGGTCCACGGCTGCCGAAGCCGCCTTGCCGGCGCGGATCTCCTCGCGGATGCGCTCAAAGATGAGGACGTTTGAGTCCACGCCCATGCCGATGGTGAGAATCACTCCTGCGATGCCGGGCAAAGTGAGCGTAAGCGTGAAACCTCCGCCGCCCGACGAGCTGGATATTGCGCTGGAAAGGCCCATGATCCCCAAAAGGATGATCAGGTTGAAGATCAATGCCAGATCGGCGTTGATGCCCGAACCACGGTAGTAGACGAGCATGAAAGCCATGACGACGAGAATGCCGACGACGGCGGCGGTGATGCCCTCGCGGATGGAGTCGGCGCCCAGCGTCGCGCCCACGGTGCTGGCCTCAATGTAGTTGAGCGATGCGGGCAGCGCGCCGGTGCGCAACAGCTTGGAGAGTTCCATCACTTCGTTCTGGGTGAAGCCGCCCTCGATCAGGCCCTGATCGCGGATCGCGTTCTTGATGACCGCTACCTCGCGCACCGTGCCGCCCATCACCACGGCCATATCCCTGCCCACATTGGCGCTGGTATAGTTCCAGAACTTATCGCCGGCTTCATCGGTGAGGGTAAAATTCACCGTTCTTTGTCCCGTGTTTGAATTCACGCCCGGTTGGGCGGAACGGAAGTCGCTGCCGGCCACGATGGAGGTGCGCTGCAGGATGTAGTACGCGGTGCCGGTCGTCCCGGCCAGCGCTCCGGAGGTGGGCAGAATCTCTTCATCGGGTGGAAGCGCGTTGTTCACGCTGGCCAGGGCCGCCTCTTCAGTCGGGAACGGGCTGCTCTCGACGGCATGAATCTCAAGGCGGGCCGTGGACCGGATGATCGTCTTCACCTGTTCCAAGTCGCTGACGCCCGGCAGTTCTATGAGAATCTGGTTTGCGCCCAGGCCATACTCCTGGATCAGCGGTTCGCTGACACCCAACGCATCCACGCGGTCGCGAATGGTCTCGATCGCCTCTTCGACCGTTCTCCTGTCGAGATCGCTCTCGAACAGCGGCTTCATGGTCAACGTCCAGGTATTGTCGGAGCCGCCGGATACGTCGTATTCGTTGGCATATCTGGCGGCGCCAAGCAACGTGCCGACAGCGTCAGACTGCGCCGAAGACACGCCCTCGATGCGAATCACATCCGGCTTGTTCGGATCGGGCTTGACCACCTGAGAAAAGCCCAGGTTGGCTTTCTTCAGATCTTGCTGGATCTCCTGTACGGAGTTATCGGTCTCGGCATTCACCGCTTCCGATACCTGCACTTGCAGGATCAGGTGGGCGCCGCCCTGCAGATCGAGGCCGAGATGAATCCGATTGGATATGGCGCTCAGCAAAGCCTTCCCGCTGATCCCCGATGGGAACCCGAAGATTCCATACAGACAGATCAGAAGAACCGCGATGATCAGGGCAATCTTGTTTCTGAGGTTCTTTTTCATCGTTCCGATTCACTCGTCCAAAAGTGGGAGGCCGGAGGCCCCTTAAGAGTTCGAAGCGCCCTCCTGCGTGGTGACGGAAGCAATCGCGGTCTTGGCCACTTCAAGCTTCAGATTGTCGGGGGGCACGCGAATGATAATCGAATCGTCCTTGATCGACAGAATGACGCCGCGAATGCCTCCTGCCGTGGTGATCCGGTCGCCGGATTTGATGCTGGTCAGCATCTGCTGCCACTGCTTTTGCCGCTTCTGTTGCGGGCGGATCATCAGCAGATAGAGCAGAGGGATAAACAGCAATATAGGAAGCAGCATGGAAAAGCCGCTACCCGCTCCCGGGGCGGGCGCAGCCGCCCACATTGCAAAACTCGTCGCGACGTTCATCTTTGGCTCGCGTCCTTCACTCGCCCTCGCGGCCAGCACTCGCCGGCTTCGGGCACAGGCACACCCGGCCATTGCTGCCGGCGCCTGACAGAAAGATTTGTCTCCGGGAAAGGTTCCCAGGCCTCGGTCTTCTCCAGCCCAGGTTCTGGAAGGAGGGTCCGTTCACGGGGGCCAAAAGCTGATTCCCGCCTCTGCCCGCACGCACCTCGTAACCCTACTGCCGCCTGCTTCCTGTTCGACACAGCACCACTTCTGACATCCAGGCGCAGAGAAAGCGGTTCGCGCCACGTTCGTCCCGCCCGGGTTGCCAAAAGAATGCCTACAACGATAAGAAATGCGCGGCCGGTTCGGTGTCAAGGCGCGATGGGCGACGAGCGGCGGCCGGGGGCACGTTCCCGCCTTTATAGAGCCCTTACGAATCGGCTACTCCTTCCTTACTAAGAAGGGCGTCATCTGGATGCACGAGGTCTTCCGGGGTGCAGGACCGATGAACGCCACATTGCTCGCCGGAAGACGGAAAGAGGAATCGTCTCCGTGACGGTGCAATTCCAAGAGGAATCGCTGTGGCTGATTCCGGTGGGCACGGCCATCTGGTTCATGCTTTGGGTGCTTTGGAACTGGTGGAGAGAGGAAAAGCGCTGAGGCGGCCTTGATGGACTCACTCTTCCGGTGCGGCCGGCTCCCAGTAGCGAAGCTCGGGACGGGCACAGGTGAGGCAAAGCTGTTCACCGTTAACCAGGGCGACCCGGCGGAAGTTCACTTCTTCACCGCAGCGCGGGCACAGAATGCGACTGCCGGAATGGCCGGGTAGATCGGCGGGATCGATGGCGACCCGCACCCATTGCTCGCGGAAGAGTTGGGCGCAGGGCAGTTCACGGTAGGCCTGCATCTGACGGCTCTTCTGGCTCTTTTCGTGCGGGTAGAGCTCGCGTGCCAGTTCGCGGGATTCTTCGAGGGCGACGATGCGGATGGCGCGGCCGGAGGGAAGATCGACAAAGGTGGCGGCCATCTTGCCCCAGTCGCGGAACTTGAGCGCACGCTTGCCCAGGCGGCATCCGGTGACCAGAGCAATGGCGTCGGTGGCGCAGCGGTCGATTTCAACGTAGGTGACGAGACGCTTGCGATCAGCGCCGCGCGGATCGGCGATGCCGAGCCTGCCGAGGCCAAGCAGCGCCATGCGCACACCCAGAATCTGCCCCGCGCACAGGTGCCCGTGCGCGGCCTCAGCCTGGCGGAGAAGTTCGTCAAGAGATTCCATAGCGTTGCTGTTGTGCCGCTCTGCTGACTTGCCGACTCGCTGATCTGCCGGCTTGCTGATCTTGCTGACTTGCCGACCTGCTACTTTGCCGGCGAAGCGTCGGGCGCCTCTTCTTCGTCGCCCGTGTCTTCAACCAGCACCGCCGAGCCGGGAACGAAGTCGTAGATGACGGCATCCTTGCCCGCAGGATGAAAGGTAATGCGCATCGGCTCACGCTGCCAGTCGGGCGGCGCGCAGACCGGGTCGGGGTGATTCTCAGCATCGAAGGCCGAGAGCTTTTTGGCCAGAACTGGCTTGCGCACGGCAACCTGCGCCACGACCGCGTACAGGCTCTTGCCGCTGGGCGTCAGGCCGCAGTAGGCGGCGTAGTCACGGAACCAGCTTACCTGGCTGACGCCGGGGTCGTAGTCGAGCAGGTGGAGCGCAGTCACATGGCCGGTCACGCGGTCGACCAAGAGCCACGGCCCGCGCTGCCACACCCACCGCTCCAACTTAGTTCCAGGGCCGGGCTTGTCGCCGGGCAATGCGTCGTTGAGCCGGATCGCGCGGCGCACCGCGAAGCTGCGATCGGTGACGTCGTGTGGGTCGCCCGTGGTCCATTCTTTGAGGACGCCGTCAACCAGGAGGGCGCGAATTTTGAGCGCGTCTTCTCCGGCAGCCGCGCCAGCCGGGTCGCCGGCCTTCGAGTAAGGCACGCGCTTGACCGCGCCCAGAATTACGGTATGGGTTTTGCGCGGTGCCGCATGCACTGACGACCCAAAGCCAATCATTACTACTGCTGCTGCAACCGCGAACCACGTGGCCCTCATCATTTCCCTCGCTCCTGGATTCCAGCTGCCTCGACGGCACGCGCCACGCGGAAGGCGGTGCTCTCGCCCAAATGGCGGGCAAGCACCTGCATTCCCACGGGCAATCCAGCCTTGGTCTTGCCGCAGGGGACATTCACGCCACAGATGCCCGCCAGGCTCGCGGTGACCGTGTAGATATCGGCGAGGTACATGGCCAGCGGATCGCCGGTCTTCTCGCCGAGCTTGAAGGCCGGGAAGGGCGAAGTGGGCGTTACGATGGCGTCGGCTTCAGCGAAGGCGCGCAAGAACTCCTCAGCCAGCAGGCGGCGGACCTTTTGCGCCTTGAGATAGTAGGCGTCGTAATAGCCGGCGGAAAGAGCATAGGTACCGAGGAAGATGCGTCGCTTGACCTCGGCGCCAAAGCCCTCATCACGCGAGTGCGAGTACATGTCGGAGAGGGTGGCGGAGTTGGGCGAGCGGTAACCGTAGCGCACGCCGTCAAAGCGGGCCAAGTTGGCACTGGCTTCCGCAGTGGCGACGAGATAGTAGGTGGGCACCGCGTACTTGGTGTGCGGCAGCGAAACTGGCTTGATCGTGCAACCGGCAGCTTGGAGCGCGGCGATGCCGTTTCCGATGGCCGCGCGCACCTCGGGATCGAGGCCTTCGCCAAAGTACTCAGATGGCACGCCGATGCGCAGGCCCTCGGCAGGCTTGTCGCTCTCGGCGGCGTAGTCCGGGACAGGCGCCGGCGAGCTCGTAGCGTCCTTGGGGTCATGGCCGGCGATGATGCTGAGCAGCGTGGCGGCGTCGCGCACGTTCGAGGCAAGCGGTCCGATGCGGTCGAGCGAGGAAGCGAAGGCGATGAGCCCGTAGCGGGAGACACGGCCATAGGTGGGCAGCACGCCGACGACGCCGCAAAAGCTGGCCGGCTGGCGAATGGAGCCGCCCGTGTCGGTTCCCAGCGTGGCAACGGCCAGGTTGGCTGCCACGGCAGCGGCCGCGCCGCCGCTCGAGCCGCCGGGAACGCGCTCCGGATCGACGGGATTGCGCACCGGCCCGTAGGCCGAATTCTCGTTGGACGAACCCATGGCAAACTCGTCGCAGTTGAGCTTGCCCAGCAGCACCGCGCCCGCCGCCTCGAGCCTGGCGACGGCCGTGCAGTCGTAAGGCGGCCGGTAGCCTTCAAGGATTTTGGAGCCCGCCGTGGACGGCGCACCCTGCATCACCAGCACGTCCTTGATGCCCACGGGAATGCCAGCGAGGGCGGGAAGCGGATCGCCCTTGGCGGCCATGGCGTCAATGCGCGCGGCCTGGGCGAGCGCGCGCTCCTTGGTGAGGCTGAGGTAGACGTTGAGCCGCGGGTTGAGCCTCTCGATCCGCTCGTAGTAGCTGGCGGCGAGGTCGGCGGCCTTGGTGCGACCCGCGGCAATCTCCGCGCACAGAGCGGCGAGAGTCTTCGGCTTCTGGACGTAGGCTTCGGCGGTCTTGAGTTCGGTCGCCAATCGTTCTCCCTTTTGGGATTCGCGTTCCCCGCTCTGGCGGGCAGGCCTGTTTGCTATCGTTCGATCACTTTAGGCACTTTGAAGAAGACCTGATCGGTCTCGGGCGCCTGGGGCATGACGGCGGCGCGCTCGAGCGAAGGTGCCACCTGGTCGGCGCGAGGAGTGGCAATGGCTTCGCTCTCGAGCTCGCTCACCTGGGCGAGAGGCAAAACGTTCGATGTATCCAGCTCATTCAGCTCGGCCATGTAGTCCAGGATTGCGTTCAGGTCGCGCAACATGCGCCCTGATTCCTCCGGCGCGAGCTCCAGATGCGCCAGCTCCGCTACGCGTTCCACGTCTTGCACTGTCACTTTGGCAGGCATATCCAGCCCCTGTCCCGAAGCTCAAGTATAGCCGTTCCAGAATCGCGGACCGCGCTGCGCTCAGTCGACCGTCAAGGTCAGGTTCACGGACTGCGTGATGCCAGTAGATGAAACGCTGACGGGAATCGTGTAAGTGCCCACGGGCGTTCCGGAGCCGCCGCCTTGGCCGCCGGAACCCCCATCGCCACCCGTGCCTCCGCCGGAGCTGGTGCAACTGGAGACGCCGCCGGCCATGATCGCCAGCAGCGCGGCCAGCAGGAAGATCTTGCGGCGGTTGCGGATTGCGAGCGGAAGCAGAAGCACGCCGCAAACCAGCGGCAGGCCGCACCAGAAGGCTGGACGGTCAAGGCCCGGTTTGGCGGCATCCGGCTGCTCGAGGCGGACCGTCGACCCGTTGCCGGTGGAGACCTCGACTTCGACGTTGCCCTGCACGCCTGCGCTCAGCGATTCCGTGGTGGGGTTGAAGATGCAAAGCGCATTCGCCGGCAGCGTGCCGCACGCGAAGGTGAATGTTCCACCAGACCCGGTCGGGGTAATGACCAGCGTGTAGTTGGCCTGCTGGCCTCTGGTCACGGTCTGGCTGGCCGGACCGGTGACGCCCACGGTGAAATCGAAACCGGTTCCCGAGAGCGCCACGGTGGCCGGCGCGGCGACGGCGGAGGAACTGACCGTGAGCGCGCCCGATGCAGAACCGCCTGCGCTGGGCTGAAAGATGACCGAAGCGGTGCAATTGGCGCCTGCAGCAAGGCTGCTAGTGCAGGTGTTTTGCGTAACGCTGAACGGCGCGGTGGCGGCAAGCGCAACCGAGCCGACAGCGTAGCCGCTGGAGTTGGTGACGGTGACTAACTGGGCCGTGCTGGACTGGCCCGCAGCCACTACGGGAAAGGTGAGTTGCGACGGATTTGTGGCCAGCCCGCTGGCAAGCTGCCCGGACCCGTTGAGCGGCACCGAAACCGGCGCCACGCCGGTGGTGGACGACGAGACGGCGAGCGCCGCCGCAATCGCGCCCGTCGCGGACGGCGTAAACACGATCTGGGCGGTGCAACTGCTGCTGCTGCTGAGCAGCGGTCCGCAGGTCGTTCCGCCGACGGAATAGCTGGCCGCCGCGGCGCCCGTTATTGCGAAGCCCACGTTAGCCATGGGGGCTCCGCCGTTGTTTGTAATCGTCAGCGTTAGCGGAGCACTGGGCACGCCCGGCTGCTGATTGGTGAAGGTCAGGCTCGAAGGGTTGACGCTGAAGGACGGCGGCGCGAGCCCCGTTCCGCTCAAGCCCACGGTTTGCGTGCGCAGGATATCGCTAATCGTAAGTGTGCCGGTGGCCTGGCCTGTCTGCGTGGGAACAAACTGCACGGTGATGGTGCAGACCGCTCCCGCGGAGAGTTGCGTCCCACAAGTGCTCGACTGCTGAAACTGGGCGCTCGCCATGACGGAGATCGAAGTGAGAGGCAAGCCACCCGTGTTCGTAATGGTGACGGTCTGCGCTACGGAAAGCTGGCCGAGGGGTGTGGCCAGGAAGGCAAGCGACGCGGGATTCAGTACATCGGTGGGCGGAGACGCGCCGGTGCCGCTCAGTTCGACGGTTTGCGTTCCCGCGCCGTCAGTGAATGTGAGCAGTCCGGAAGCCGGACCGGCTTCTGTGGGCGCGAACTCAACTTGTACCTGGCAATCGGTGTTCGGCGCCAGGCTGGTTGTGCCGCACGAGCTGACGGAGATGGTGAAGGGCGAGGTGATGGTGACACTGCTGATGGGAATGGCCGCCGCGCTGCTGTTGGTGGCTGTGACCTCGAGCGGCGCAGAGGTGGCGCCAACCTCGACCTGGCCGAAGTTAACGGTCGACGGCGTGAGGCTGACTACACCTGCCGGCGCGCCGGTTCCGCTGAGATCGACCGTGAGTTGGCCGCCGTAGACGTTGGCGAAGATGGTCATTTCACCGGTGAGAGGGCCTGTAGCCTGCGGCGTAAACTCCACCTGAATGGAGCAACTCGCGCCGGCGGCTACCGTCTCGCTGACGCAGTTGTCGGTCTCGCTGAAGTCGCCAGTGACGGAGATTAATGTGGGCGCGAGGGCGACGCTGCCTGTGTTTTCGAGGGTCACAGTGAGCGGGCTGCTGGAAGTATCGAAGACCTGGCTCGCGAAAGCCAGCGAAGCGGGGCTGGCGGCCGCGCTGGTTATGTCCGTTCCCGCGCTCCATAGCGGCGTTTGCCAAATTCCTCGCCCGTAAGTGGCCGCGAGCAGCACGCCGCCCGAGGTGGAGCCCGAGATCGCGCTGAGGGCGACCGCCGGGGCGCCGGGCAATCCCGAGCCAAAGGACGACCAACAATTGGGGAGCGACTGCCCGCAGCTAGCGACCTGCGTGGTGAAGTAGACTCCCTGGTCCGTGCCCACATAGACCACGTTGGCGTTTTGCGGGTCCGCCACCAGGCTATTGGCGGGCGCGTTGGGTAGATTGGCCGTAATGTTGGTCCAGGTTGCTCCGCCATTTGTGGAGCGGTACACCACATGAACGTCCTGTTCCTGGCTCCAGAATCCCGCGACGGTCACGTACACTGTTTTGCCGGTGGCGTCGTGCGTGTCAACGGCGATGCTGGAGATGTCGAGGCCGTAATAGTTCAGCGGGTGCGTATCGTTGACCACGGGGTTCAACGTCAGATCGTTCCACATGGGCGTTGCACTGGATGAGGGATTCAGGATCGTGCTTAAAACGTGGCCGGGCAGGTTGGCCCCATCGTTGGCGGCACCGTACATGCCGACATAGATGATTTCGCCTCCCGTCGCAAGCTGCATGGCGGCCATGGAGCGGATGAGGGCGTCGCCGTTGCAGGGAACGGTTGTGGCGCCGCTATCAAGGATGGGACTTATGGCGTTGCTTGCGCGCCAGCCAACCCCGCTGGCCGGGCCGCGCCACACGCGGCAGGTTCCAATGAGCAATTGGTCGGGGTTGAGGGGGTCGACCAGGAACGGCGCCGGGGTGGGCATGGTATCGCCGTCGCGGCCCACATCGGCATTGTTCACGACGGGGCTTGCACCAAAGGCGGCGGGGGTGCAGGGAGAGCTCTGCGAGCACAGATAGATCGCGACCCCCGGCTCGTCATTCACATACCAGTTGGTGTTGTTGGTAGGGTCGATGGCCACTGGGCCGCCGTATCCGGAGAGGATTTGCGGCCAGTCTGCGACCGCGCCGCTGCTCTTCACGCCGGCTGTGCCGTTCACGCCCAGGCCGGCCATCAAATTGTACGGTGACGTTGCGAAGGGAGGCAGGCCGACGACCTCAGCCAGCGAGCCCAGGCTGCCGTTGAGGTTCTGGAAGTGCGTAGAGTCCGCTGAAGAACACGCCGATCCGGATTCGCCTATGGCGTCGATCGAGCGCCAGAGGCCGCTGTCGTTGCCCAGGAAGATCTCCAGAGGATTGGCCGTGTTCCACGCCAGCGCGTGCTGGAATTCGGCCACCTGAGCGCTCATGCAGGTCGTGGAGTTGGTGGTGTTTCGCCACGTGCAGCCCACGGCCAGGCTGCACTTCCAAAGATCGTTGGCTCCAGCCAGCACCAGCGTGTCCTGCGCGGAGGGAACCGCGGCTAGCGTGAGGTTGTAGTTTCCGTCAGCAATGGTGACGGGGCCCTCAAGCGTGCTCGTTTCAAGCGCCGCTGTGCTCCATTGCCTGGCAAAAGTGATCGCCGGATTTCCGCAGGCGCCGGCGCTCATGGCGCACTGGTCCTGCCAAAGCCCCTGGTCCTGGTTATTCAGGTCTACAGTCCACGCAAAGGTATCGCCTGTTTGCGGATTCACGGCAAGGGCACCGCGATAGATGGGGCAGGCGATAGAGCCGGTTTTCCCCAGGTTGGTCGGGCACTTTTGCGCCGTAAATCCGGGGCCCGGCTGGACTGCCATACGCGTCCACATGATCCCGTCGGTAGATTGGTAGTAACCGTGATTGCGCACCGCGGCCACGAATAACTGCCGCGCCGGGTTCCATACCACCGCGGTGACGGCATTGCCGGGCGGCGCCAGCGGATCGAGTGGCCCTTGGACGTCTTTGCCACTGCCGTCGGTGATGGTGGCCAGGTGCCACGTGGAACCACTATCCGTGGAGTAATAGAGGCCCGCGTAACTTGTGAGGGACCAATCCGCATCCACCAGCGTGCCTTCATAGGCTTGCGATACCGCAGCCACAACCAGCTGAGGGTTCACCGTGCTCCAGGAAAATCCGGCAAAGCCCTGGCCGACGAAGCTGTGGTCGACGCTGCTCAGACTCTCCTCCTTATCGGCGGTTTTCTGGATCAGGCTCCATGTGTTTCCGCCGTCGGTGGAACGCAGGATGCCGGCGCCGTAGTAGGAGTCGAGCACATCGTTGGGATCGCCGGTGCCGGCCAAAATCACGCCCGTGCCGCCCGGCTGCACGCTGAGCGCGCCGATGCTGATGGAAGCGTCAGCAGCTCCGCCGAGAGCAGCTACTGTGTCGGTGAGTGGGATGAAGACGACGGTCGACGGCGTCGACACGCCGGCATTGTTCGCCAACCACACGCCGCCGCCGGTCGTCCCCACGTAGAGGCGGTTCCCGGTACCGTCGGAGGGATCGAGGGCGATCGCGGCCACGCGGCCGGTGACGAGGCCGAAGTTCGGGGTTTGCACGGCGGCGGGGCCGAGAGGCTGCCATGTGGAGTTTGATGCTGTGCTTGTCGTGGCCTGGCTCTGCGCCGCTGCGGTGCTAGCGGATGCGTCGGAGAGCGAGGTGCTGAATCGGCGGGCGGCGGTTGCGCGAACGACCAAGCGACGACCCGGCGACAAGCCGCGCTGGGCGAGAAAACGCTGCGCTTCCATGACGCGAGGGGGAATGTGAGGGGAGGCTGGTGGGGGCACGCGCGAGGGCTGCTGCACCTGCTGCGACGACGGTGTGGCTTCCGTTGCTGGAGCCGCGGTCTGCGCTATGGCCGACGGGCCAAGCGGGAATTGAGCCAGGAGGCACGCGGCCAGTCCTACTCCGGCCCATGCGCCACGGCGTGCGTGCTGCGCAGCCCGCCCGGCGCGCTTCCCTGCCCTGACGTCACGGAGATGGCCCTTGATCTTCGGATTGAACATTGGATTCGTCACGCGTATCCGGAACTCGATTCCGGCTTCCCCTTTTATGAAGATCTTCGAATGGGGATGAGCGCGGAATCTATCGGATAACGCTCAACGAAACACGCAACTTCCGGGAATGAGACTGTCGCCCATTATAGGACAGCGCAAAGAAGCATCGAATGTGACCCGTGACACAGGCATGCAGGCACGCAAGTGCACACTGCCTGACGCTGCGGGAATCGGGCGGGACTCGCGCTGCGGCCGAGCAATTAGGATGGGATGGTCGCGCTTCTGCGCGCCTTCTTGCGCGCATCCCCGTTCTTTCGCGATTGAGGTCTTCTGATGAACCGTGTCGTCTTCTCGATCCTTCTGGCCGTTGCCGCCATCGTTGTTCACGCGGAGGACTACACTCTCGGCCCGGATTCGCAGCCGCACGATGGCGTTGCCAAAGGCACAGTGACCAAATTCACTCTGGCGCCGGGAAAGCACTATCCCGGCACGCCGCATAACTGCGCCGTCTATGTCCCCGCGAAGTATGACGCCACGAAGCCGACGCCGTTCATGATCTTCCTTGACGGCAGCCAGGCGCTCGGCGACGGCATGCGCGTGCCCGTGGTCTTCGACAACCTGATCGCCAAGCACGATTTGCCGTCGATGATCGGCATCTTCGTCGATCCGGGTATCCTGCCCGTGGTTTCGGACCCGTCGCACCCGGAAATCGCCCAGAACCGCTACAACCGCATCTACGAGTACGACTCGCTCACGCCGCGCTTTTCCGAGTTCCTGCTGAACGAGCTGATTCCCGAAGTGGCGAAGCACTACAACCTTTCGAAGAATCCCGACGATCGCGGGCTGAGCGGAGTGAGCACGGGAGCGGTTGGCGCGTTCATGGCGGCGTGGAACCGGCCCGACCAGTTTCATCGCGTGCTGAGCTTCATTGGAACCTACGTCTCGATGAAGGGCGCCGATCAACTACCGGCGCTGGTGCGCAAGACCGAGCCCAAGCCGATCCGCATCTTCATGCAGGACGGGACCAACGATCACATCGTCTCTGGCCAGCCCTACGGAACGTCCTTTGCCGGGAGCTGGCCGATCAACAACCAGGTGATGTATGAGGCGCTGGAGTTCGTGGGCTACGACGTGAAGCTGGTGATGGGCACTGAGGGGCACAATTTGAAGCAAGGCGGGGCGATCCTGCCCGATGCGCTGCGCTGGCTGTGGCGCGGCTATCCCGAGCCGATTGTGGTTCGCGAGCCTGAGGCTGCAAACAAGCCGGGCTGGGATCCGGCTGGGAAGGTCTTTTCGACAATCGACATCGACAAGCCGTGGCAGCAGATCGGTGGCGATTACGGTTCCATTCTGAGCCTCACCTCCGACCGCAACGGGAACGTCTACTTTTCTGATCAGGCTGCGGGAAGTATCGACCGCGTAGACGCCACGGGGAACATCACGCAATTTGCCGAGCCGCCCAATTACTCGACCATTCTACGTATGGGCGCGAACGATCGCCTCTACACATACCAGCCGTCCACGAGAGACATCGTTTCTTCGAACACAGCGACTGGCGTGGCAACCGACCAAAAGACCATCGCCAGGAACCTGGCCGCAATCGAGGACTTTGTTGTCACGCAAAATGGCACGATCTACTTTCTCGATGGATCAACGGCCACGATCGGTGTGATCGATTCCTCGGGCCAGCCGCACATAGCGCTTCAAATGGATCGGCCTGGATGGGGAGATGACTGCTCCCAAGGGGCTGACGCTCTCGCCCGACCAGTCGATGCTTGTGGTGAGCGATTTTGTTTCGCGCTATAGTTGGTCGTTCCAGATTGCGGCGGATGGCGCGCTCGAAAACGGAGAGCCGTTTTACCGGCTGGAGTTGCCGGAGACGACCATGTTGGCCTGGCAGAGCGGGACGCGAGGCGCGGTAGAAGACGTGAACGGCATGGTGTATTTTGCGACGCCGCTGGGCATTCAGATTTGCATGGAAAACGGCCGCGTCGTGGAGATTCTGAATTCGCCGGCACCGGCGCGCGCCGATCACTGCCATTGCGTTTGCCGGCGGGGGCGATGCGAGCTGGATTTACGTGGCGGAAGGCGGCAAGCTTTACCGGCGGCCGGTAAAGGTGACGGGCGCGAACGCGTGGATCGCTGGTGATGCCGCCAGAGCCGACGCTATAGGAGCGAGTCTGCACCCGCTTACCAGCGCCCCCAGGCGCGGCTGACGTAGTCGGTCAGCGTCATGCTGATCAGCACCAGGAACATGAAGATGCCTGCGCTCACAGTGAGCTTGGTGAGCCTGGGACTGTACTTGACGTGCATGAAGAACAGCACCACGAGCATCATTTTGGTGGTGGCGATGGCCAGGGCGACCACCGGATTCCAGAAAAGGGTGAAGCCGGCGGCGATATGCCATTCGCCGAGGTCGACGTAAGAAGCAGCCACCGTAGCCGCCGTGCCCACCAGCAAGGCGAGGAGGATGATCATGTAGGTCCTCGGGCTTACGATGTGGTGTTCCTGCTCGTGTTGTTGATGTTGTTCGCTCATGCGTTCAAACCTTCTAGTGCCTGCTGATTAGATACAGCAGGGCAAAGAGATAGATCCAGATGATGTCGACAAAGTGCCAGTACAGCCCGAAATTCTCAACAAACGTGACGTGCCCCGAGGTGTAAGCCCCGGCCTTCGCTCGAAAGATCATGAAGATCAGGATGCCCACGCCAACCACCATATGCAGCGCGTGCATGCCGGTCATGGCGAAGTAAAGGAAGAAGTACTCTTGCGTTTTCGCGGCCATGTCGGCCGGCAGCGGATTGTCGTGATACTCCTTGTAAACTTCGGGGTCCGATGCGGGATTCACGAACGACTGCACGCTGAAATGGGGGCCCGGAATATGATGCTTCTCCCATTTCTCGTGCCACTCGATGCCCTTGATGCCAAGGAAGATGAACCCGAACATGAGTGTGAGGCTCAGGAAAAGCAACAGTGCGCCCTTGCGCCGCGTCTCTGATGACCACACGGCCATGGCCATGGTGAAGCTGGAGGCGATGAGGACCGCCGTGTTGGCGGTGCCCCAGAAGATGCTCAACTGGTGCGAACCCTGCACAAACGCCTGGTAGTACCAGTTGCGCATGATCAGATAGGCGGTGAAGAGGCCGCCGAAGAACATGACCTCGGTGAGCAGGAAGAGCCACATGGCGAAGTTGGTGGCATCGAACTGCTGGTCGACGGTCTCGAAGTGGTGGCGCTGATACGGCGGATGCTCGTGATGCGCTTCCGCCAGAGCGCCGTTGGCAATTGCGGTGCTATCCGACACTCGCCACCTCTTTCTGTTGCTGGCGTCTCGAGCCACTCGTAGTCGTAGGCTTCGTGGTCCACGATGGGAATCACGGGGAAGTTTTCGGTCAACGGCGGCGACTGAGTCTGCCACTCGAGTCCGGTCGCCTGCCAGGGATTGTTGCCGGCGATGGCTCCGTACTTCAGCGACCAAGTGAGGTAAAGAATTGGCAGCAGATAGCCCACGCCGAGAATGGTTGCTCCTGCGGAGGAGAAGACGTTGAGCACCTGGAACTCCGGTGGATAAGCGGCATAGCGCCGCGGCATGCCCAGCGTGCCCAGGATGAACTGCGGGAAGAAGGTGAAGTTGAAACCGATGAAGGTGATCAGCGCCGCAAGTTGCGAAATCTTCTCCGGATACATGCGCCCGGTCCACTTGGGCCACCAGAAATGGATGCCGGAAAGGAAGGCCATGAGCATGCCGCCCACCATGACGAAGTGGAAGTGGGCCACGATGAAGTACGTCTCCGTGAGGTGAATGTCGGTTCCTGTTGCGCCGAGGAAGACGCCCGTCATGCCGCCGATGGTGAAAAGGCCCATGAACCCAAAGGCGTAGAGCATGGGCGTTTCGAAGGTAATGGATCCCTTGTAGAGCGTGAAGGCCCAGTTGAAGATCTTGATGGCCGAGGGCACCGCGACCAGCATGGTGAGCAGCGAGAAGACCAGCGCAGCGTAGTTGGAGATGCCCATGATGAACATGTGGTGTGCCCAGACGAAGAAACCGAAGACGGCGATGGCCACCGAGGAAAACGCGACCGCCGTGTAGCCGAAGACGCGCTTGCGGCTGAAGGTGGAGACGACCTCGGAGATCACTCCCATGCCGGGCAGAATCATGATGTAGACGGCGGGGTGGGAGTAGAACCAGAACAAGTGCTGGAAGAGAAGCGGGTCGCCGCCAAAAGCGGGGTCGAAGACGCCGATATGGAAGAGACGCTCGAGGACGACCAGCACCAGCGTTATGGCGAGAACAGGAGTGCCGAGCACCATCAGGATGCTGGCCGCGTAGTTCGACCAGACGAAGAGCGGCAGCCGGAACCAGGTCATTCCCGGCGCGCGCATCTTGTGGATGGTCACAATAAAGTTGAGGCCGGTAAAGATGGAGCTGAAGCCGGCTACGAAGATGGCCAGGCCGGTGGAGATGACGTGGGTGTTCAAATAGTGCGTGGAGAGAGGAGTGGTGAAGGTCCAGCCGGTGTCTACGCCGCCGGCGGCCATGGAGTAGATGATCATGATGCCGGCGACGATATAGAGATACCAGCTGAGCAGGTTGATCTTGGGCAGCGCCAGATCCTTGGCGCCGACCATCATGGGGATTACGAAATTGCCGATAGTTGCCGGCACCGACGGCACCAGGAAGAGGAAGACCATGATGACGCCGTGCATGGTGAACACCTTGTTGTAGGTGTCAGCGGCCATCAGGTCGGTCTGTGGCGTGAGCAGTTCCAGGCGGATGAGGCCCGCCAGCGCCCCGCCGATAAAGAAGAAGAAGGTAATCGAAATCAGGTATAGGGTGGCGATGCGCTTGTGGTCGCCGGTCAGCAGCCAGCTCAGCAGACCGTTCTCCTTGGTCAGGAAGTTCATCTTGGGGATCCTGGCCGTGGATTGATCGGGAAGACTGACGATCGTGGTGGCGCTCATGGCTTGACCTCCTTCTGCGCCGCGGGCGCTGTGGCCGCCGGCGCTGCTTTTTCCTCGACATTGGGAACAAGTTCGGTGGTGTTCAGGGTTTGCTGGACGCGGTAGTCAGAATCGAGATTCTTGATGTATTCCACGAGGGCGATCACACCTTCTTCGCTGATCTGGCCCTGGTAGGTGGGCATGATGGGCGCGTAGCCCTGCGTGATGTGTTGCGACGGGTTCAGGATGGCATCGCGGAGGTAGGCGTCGTCGGCGGTGACAGTCTGGCCGCTGGAGAGCGTGAGCCGGGAGTCGTAGACGTTGGCCAGGCTGGGCCCGCGCGCATCGGGCCGCGCGTTGTGGCACGCGTTGCAGCTCAGGCTGGAGAAGAGCCGTTCGCCATCCTGCGCCAGCGAGTTGCCGCTCGTCGAGCCTTGCAGCCACTTTTTGAAGTCGTCCGGCGTCATCACAACTACGTCGCCGATCATCTGCGAGTGGTTGGTGCCGCAGTACTGGGTGCAGAAGATGTGATAGGTGCCGGGCGTGGTGGGCTCAAACCAAACCGTGGTGTAGCGGCCCGGGATCGCCTCGCGCTTGACGCGGAAGTCGGGGATGGAGAAGCTGTGAAAAACATCCTGCGAAATGAGTGTCAACTGGACGGGCTGGCCCGCAGGCACATGCAGTGCATTGATCTCATGCTGTCCGCCGGGATGCTCTGCCTTCCACATCCACTGCTTGCCCACAACGTAGATGTTCATGGCGTTGGCTGGCGGCGTGTAGATGCGGAAGTAGAGCAGTGCGCCCCACACGAACATGACCAGGAAGAGGCCCAGCGGGATGATGGTCCAGGTGGCTTCGAGCAACGTTGAGCCCTCGATCTGCACCGCCTGGGGATGGCGTGCCTTACGGTAAAGAATCGAGAAGCCCAGGATCAGCAGCACAACGATTGTGAGCCCAACCAGGCTCACCAGCACCATGAAGAAATAGAGCGCATCCATCTCGGGCGCAATCTTCGACGCCTCGGGCGGAAACAGGGCGAAGTGCGTCAACCACTTGACGAGAAACTGCCAGAGTACTGGGCTAATGTGATCCATTCCCTTATCCGTTCACTTTCCTTACTGTCCCGTGAGCCGCTGGGCCGATCTCGTGATCGCGCCTGTAGTCGCGGCGAAACATCACCAGCATGAATCCACCCAAGAACACGAGCGTGAAAAACCCTCCCAACTGGATAACCCGCGCAATGATCAGATCGTGCGTGTTGGTGGCGGGATTGTAGTGGTAGCAGTAGGTGAGAATGTTGTCTACCGGCGATCCGATGCGATTCGACGAGGCCTCATCAAGGCCCAGCAGCAGGTCTTTGGGCGAGTATTCGACTCCCATGTAGTACTGGGCCATCTTGCCCGCAGGGGTCACGATCTGGATCGAGCTGGCGTGCGCATATTGCATCAGGTTGCTGCCGGGCACTGTGAGCTTGACGTAGCGGAAGCCGACAGCCTGGGTCAGCGCGTCGATGTTTGGCTGCGTGCCGGTAAGGAAGTGCCAGCCGCCGGCCGTCTCGGGGCGCCCGTAGCGCTTGAGGTAGGTGCGCTTCTTGGCCGCGGCCAGGTCAGTACCTTCCGTTGGATCGATGCTGACCACGATGATGTTGAAGTCCTTGCCGGGAACGTACCGGACCATCTGCAACGCGCTGGTCAGGCCGTCGAGTTCCTCGGAGCAGAGCATGGGACAGCGGTAGTAGACCAACGCCAGAATCGCGGGGCGCTTGCCGAAGTAGCTGCTCAGCATGACCTGCTTGCCTGCGTCGTCAGTGAACGTCAGGTTGAGCGGCAACTGAGTATTGAGACGTTGGTCGATGCCGACGCCGTTGAGAATCGATGGCGGCTTATCGGTGACCGGCCCCGTCTGCTTGTCGCCGTAACTGGAGACCTGCGCGACGACAGGCGTGGCCGCGAACAGGCAGAGGACCATTGCGCCAGAGATCAACGCCGCGCTTCGCCCGCATTTCCCGATTGCGCCTGTGTGCCGCACGATTCTCTCCTTCCTCAAGCTCTTGGGACTGAAAATTTTGGAGTCAAATCCTCCAATTTCATCTCGCGCCTATCCGTCAAAAAACCATCGCGACAGGTCTGCTTCCGCAGCTTGTCCTCTCGGTTTCGCCGCTTTTGCCTTCACTGCTCTCCGCGATGGGCCCTCACGGCCTCCTGCTGCGCCTCGGCCTGCTCAAAGCTGGTGCGCGCAAATCCGTAGGTCAACGGCGCGGTGATCGTCGGCCTGTTGTCGCCGGTCATCGGCGGCTGCACATCGACCGGCGGTGCCACCGGCAGACCCCGCTGCGCAATCAGCTCCATGGCGCGCTCGATGGGAATCCTGACCGTCCCCTTCGACTGATCAACCCAACTGTAGTTCGAGAGCAGCAGATCCTCGCGCGCATGCAGGACAGTAATATCCTGGGCGCCGTCGTCAGTCTGGAGCCGCGGCGTGGGAAAGGTCTGCGTCAGTTCTGCAACCCTGTTCTGCAGCGCGGGGCTCGACGGCATGTTGCCAAGCTGCCGCACATCCACGGTTTTGGTCCACTTGCTATTAGGGCCGTCTTCTTTGTTCAGGTGCGCGTTGATCACCTTGCCGATGCCGTAGCAGAGCAACCCAGTGACCGCGGCAAAGATGGCCAGCGCGGTAAGAAACACGACAATGCCCACGACGTTTGCATCGCTACGCTCGTAGCCGAGTGACGCATCGATTTCATGCTTTTCCGGCTCGTGGCCGGGATCGGGATGGTCATGCGTGGGCATGTTCAGGCTCCAGAATCTCCTTGAGATGCGGGTCGTTGACCTGCACCAGCGGCCGCGTTTTCAGGCGGGTGCAGAAAAAGGCCACCCAGAAGGCGAACATGGCCACGGGCACTGCGATGTACTCGAGGATTCCCCAACTGAAGTGGAGGTTGCGCGCGGCGTCTTTGAAGTTGGGCTCGATGAGCCAGAACATATCGAACGCCCTGGCGAAGACCATCCACTGGCACACGCGCACCAGGCGCTTCTTGTTGCGCTTGAGGTCGCGCGAGAGCAGCATCGTGAACGGAATCAGCCAGTGGAAGATGAAATCCAGCGTGATGATGACGCCCCAGTCGCCTCGGATGCGGTCCAGATACCAATTGATCTCGTCGGGAAGGTTGCCGGACCAGATAATGAGGAACTGCCCGAAGGCCAGGTAGATATTCAGCATGACGAAGGCAAACGTGAGCTTGCCCAGGTCGTGCTGTTCTGTCTGGCGCAGGATGGTCTTGAACGGCTCGGCTTTGGAGAGCGACACGGCCACAATGATGGAAAAGGCCAGCACCGCGTAGCCTTGTCCCACAAGGAAAAGCAGGCCGTAGACCGTCGAGAACCACGTGGGGTCCATCGACATGACCCAGTAAATGGCGCAAGCCGTCATGGTGACGGCGTAGACCACGATGCCGGGACCGCTGATGTTCTCGAGCTTCTTGATCCAGTGCGGTGTCGTCTCCGGGCCCTGCGCATCGCGCAGCGCGCCGAGGCTGTTGAGGCGCCACGCATAGTAAGCCCAGATGGCGAAGCAGAGCAGGCTCACCCAGACAAAACTCACGGGGTTGAGCATGGGCCGCTTGAAATCCAAGCAGTGCTGCTGGAATTCCGTGATCAGGCCGGCCTTCACCGCCGCTGCCGTGTCGCTGTTGCTGGCGTAATTCGCCCACAGGTAAAGCCGCTTCATGGCAAAGGCCACGCCGAGCCAGTAGACAAAGACCAGCGGCAGCGTGCGGCTCATCGCCTCGAGCGGCCTGCGCAAAAGCAAGCCCCACTTGCCGCCGGAGCAGTACTGCACCATCAGCATGGCCAGGCCGCCGATGCACAGTCCCCACGTCACCATGGTGCCCAGCGCCCAGGCGCGATAGAAATGGTCGAAGCCCAGGTGATCCTGTGCCTGAGCCAGGAAAATCAGGATCACGGCGACGGCCATCGAGATCGCTCCCACGGTCAGCGCGCGCCTCTTCCAGCCGTCCACGAAAGCGGGTGCGGCGAGATCGGCGGGGAGCGCTTTGGCGTGCCCTGCTCCGTGCGCGTATTGATTCGAATCCTGAGCCATTCCCTTTCGTCCTGTCCTTGTCTCGCCTACGTCCCTATGTCCCTAGTCCCTAGTCCCTTGCTTTTCCGCCGGTTTGCTTACGGGAATTGAAATCCTGGGATCAGCGGGATAGGCCGGAGCCATGCCCGGCATTCCCTCGCCGGTAATGGGTTTGTATGCCTGCACCGCCGTTGACGGCATGGGCCAGGGCTGCGCGTACTCCGCGTGGCCCTCGTCCACA
The DNA here is from genome assembly GCA_963836525.1 of uncultured Acidobacteriaceae bacterium. Lineage (GTDB taxonomy): Bacteria > Acidobacteriota > Terriglobia > Terriglobales > Acidobacteriaceae > Telmatobacter. The sequence continues at coordinate 210,015 of CAWIJW010000002.1, read as the reverse complement.
GCGATGTCTTTCAGGTTCCTGATCTGAATGCCTGCCGGCACGTCTTTGACCGTCGCTGCCTGACTGAGCTGCAGGGCGCGGATGTAGGCTGCCACCGCCCATCGATCCTCCGGAGGCAGTTGCGTGGAGTAGTCCGGCATGGCGCCGTAACCGTGCGTCATCACGTAAAAGTAGTGCGAGAGAGGCTGCGACAGGCGCACCTGGTCGTGGAAATTGGCGGCGGGCTTGAAGCCGCGCTGCACGATTTCGCCCAAGCCGTTGCCCACCCGCGAGTGGCATGGCGTGCAGTAGATGTTGAACCGCTCCTCCCCGCGCTTGAGCACTTCCATGGTGACCGGGAAGGGCATCTCGTCCAGTTCCTGGCGGTAGCCGTTCGACCCCTGCACCACGCCGGTATAGAAGTACGAGTCCTCGTGCAACTGGCCGCGGGCCACGGTGTTCAACACCTGCGGACGCGCTCCGCGATGGTCGGCAAAGAAGTCCGTACCACGCTGCGGATCCATCTTGGGCTGATCCTGCATGTCCTGGCGGCAGCCAGCGGCAAAGAGCGCTGCAGCGAGGCCGGCAAAAGCAAAGCCGCGCCGCGCAAGCCGGCGCGCGGAGCCGGTGGCTGAGAGCTGAAAGCTGAAAGCCGAAAGCTTCGCGCCCATCAGTACTCCACCTCCACCACCGAATTCGGCTTGAATTGCTGCAGGTATGCCTTGGTTTCCGCCAGATCGAACTTTGGATCGAGCGCCTCAAGGCACAGGAAGAATTTGTCTGTCGTCGCGCCGTCGCGGAAGTTGGGTGCATTGAACAGCGGATGATAGAGCGCCGGAAGCCCGCACAGCGCGAGCATACCGAAGCCCGCCGAGAGGCCCGCCCAGAGAATCGTCCATTCGTAGGCAGGCACAATGAAGGCCGGCCAGGAATATGGGGGGCGCCCTCCGGCGTTGATCGGATATGCCAGCACCGAGATCCACGCCTCCAACGCGAACATGGCCGCACCGCCCATCAGGCCGCCGATCAGCGTCACGAGCGGCACCTTGTTGCAATGAAAGCCGATGGCTTCGGCCGCCTCTTCCACCGGATAGGGCGTATAGCAGTCCATGCGACGCCAGCCGTCCTGGCGCGCCTGCCGCGCAGCCCGCACCAAATCGCCCGGCGTATCGAATTCGGCCAGCAGGCCGTAGGTTCCTTCCCGTGCAGGCATCAGTCACCAGCCTCCACTGCCACCTTGGGCTTGATCTTGGCCGCCGGCAGCAACATACGGATTTCATTCATGGGCATCATGGGCAGGAAGCGAACGAACAGCAGGAACAGGAAGGTAAAGAATCCCAGTGTGCCCACAAAGGTCATATAGTCCCACTTCGTGGCGCGATAGGTGCCCCACGCCGACGGCAGAAAATCGCGCGTCAGGCTGGTGACCACAATGACGAAGCGTTCAAACCACATGCCCGTGTTGACCACGATGGAGATGAAGAACATGAACGCGATGTTGGTGCGCAGCTTGCGCGACCACAATGTGGTGAGTGGAATGGCCAGATTGCATGTGATCAACGTCCAATAAGACCAGCCCATCGGCCCGAAGGCGCGATTCCAGAAGGTGAAGGCCTCCCAGTGGTTGGCCGAATACCAGGCCATGAAGGCTTCCATGCCGTAGCCGTAGGCCACGATGAATCCCGTCACCAACATGACCTTGCCCATGTTGTCGATGTGACGCTCGGTGACCAGCGACTCCAGGTGGTAGAACTTGCGCAGCGGAATCGCCAGCGTCAGCACCATGGCGAAGCCCGAGTAGATAGCGCCAGCCACAAAGTACGGTGGAAAAATGGTGGTGTGCCAGCCGGGCAGAACGGCCACGGCGAAATCGAAGCTGATGACCGTGTGCACCGAGAGCACCAGTGGCGTGGCCAGGCCGGCCAGCAGCAGAGAGGCGGTTTCGTAGCGCATCCAGTGGCGCACCGATCCGCGCCAGCCTACGCTCAACAGGCCATAAAAGTACTGTGCGATCTTCGACTGCGAGCGGTCGCGCAGAGTGGCGAGGTCGGGCACCATGCCGATGTACCAGAAGACCACCGAGATGGTGGCGTAGGTTGAAACCGCGAACACGTCCCACATGAGCGGCGAGCGGAACTGCGGCCAGACGGTCATGGTGAAGGGCAACGGGAAGAGCCAGTAACCCAGCCAGGGACGGCCCATGTGAATGAGCGGGAACAGTGCCGCGCAGGCCACGGCAAAGATGGTCATAGCCTCGGCAAAGCGGCTGATGGAGTTGCGCCAGCCCTGCTTGAACAAAAGCAGAATGGCAGAAATGAGAGTGCCGGCGTGGCCGATGCCGATCCACCAGACGAAGTTGATGATGGCGAATCCCCAGGCCACCGGCTGGGTGATACCCCAGATGCCAACACCGACCAGAAACAGCCATACTACTGCCGTCAGCAGTACAGTGGCCCCGCCGCCAGCCACCACGAAGAGGCCAAACCAGCCCATGGGCGTGTGCGGCGTGAGCACAATGCGCGCGATCTTCTCGGTGATCGACCGGAAGGTCTGGCCCGGCGCAATGACCCGGAATTCTCCGGTTGCGGGATCGATCGCGGGATCGTTGGGTTTCACTTCCCTGGTCGCCATCGTGAGCTCAACCCTTGGCCGGCGCGTGCTCCACCGGCGTCTCTTCGAGTTCCTGGTTCACGTTTAGAACTTCGGCCAGATACTGCGTCCGCGGACGGGCATTCTGGTCGGCAATTACCTGATAGCTTCGCTGCTGGGCTCTTAGTTTCGATACACGGCTGTTGGGATCGTTGATGTTGCCAAAAACGATCGCGTCGGCCGGGCAGGCCTGCTGGCACGCGGTCACGATCTCGCCGTCGCGGATGCTGCGGTTCTGCTCGTCGGCTTCAATCTTGGCCGCGTTGATGCGCTGGATACAATAGCTGCACTTCTCCATCACGCCGCGCGAGCGCACGCTCACGTCAGGGTTGCGCATCAGCTTCAGGCTCTCGGTTTCGTAGTCAGAGAAGAGCAGGAAGTTAAAGCGGCGCACCTTGTAGGGGCAGTTGTTGGAGCAGTAGCGCGTGCCCACGCAACGGTTGTAGACCATCGTGTTCAGGCCTTCTGGCGTGTGAACCGTGGCGGCCACAGGGCAAACCTGCTCGCACGGCGCGTTCTCGCAGTGCTGGCAGTTCATGGGTTGGAAGTGCGCCCGCGGCGCCGACAGGTCGCCTTCGAAATAGGTGTCAATGCGCAGCCACTGCATATTGCGGCCGATGCGCACCTGCTGCTTGCCCACCACGGCGATGTTGTTTTCGGCGTAACAGCTCACGATGCACGCATTGCAGCCAGTGCAACTGTTCATGTCGATCGACATGGCCCAGGCGTTGGCTTCGTTGTAGGCCCAGTTGGGGAAGAGCGTGGTGTCGCGGGGCGGCGTGTCGCGGCCATCGCCCTCGTGCGCGAAGTTGGGATTCGCCTTGAACTCGTCCAGAGTCGCGTAGCGGATGATGCCGCGCGGACCCAGCGCCTCGTCGGCCTCGAGCGAATTGTTGTTCTGGCCAGCCGTCTGGCCGAAGGTTGTGCCGCGATGATCCTGGTAGTGGCTCTTGGTGATGGCGACGCCCCACTTGCCTTCCAGCTTGCGAATGGAGCCGGTGGCGTAGAACGGCGCCCAGGTGTTGCGAATGAGATAGGCGTTGAAGCCCTGCCCGGAGCCCACGCGGCCGGCGAACTCGCGGCCGTAGCCGAGATAGACCGTTACAGAGTTGTCGGGATGGCCCGGCGCTACAATCACCGGCGCCTTGACTTTTCCGTTACCCACGCACAGCTCGACGATGTCGTCTTCTTCCAAGCCCAGCTTCGTCAACGTGGCGCCGGAAACGATGGCGGCGTTGTCCCAGCTCAGGCTGGTGACCGGCTTGGGAAGCTCCTGCAGCCAGCCCACGTTGTTCCAGCGGCCGTCGTAGATATTCGGATCGGGGCGGAAGATGATCTCGATGGAGTCCTTGGGCGTGGGAACCGTTCCATGGAAGACCGCACTCGTACTCGGCTTTGAGGTCTTGTCGAAGGCGGTTCCCTCAATCCAGCCGTCGTGCAGCGCCTTGCGCCAAGCAGCTTCGAAGTCGCTTGGGCCCGGGCATATTCCAGCGCAAATCCGCGTGATCTTGGACTTCCACGTCTCGCGCACCGCATCGTATGGGCTCACCATCGGCTCGCTCAGCAGCGCCTGCAAGACGTGGTGAGCTGTGTGTCCGCCATACAGCGGATCGATCATCGGCTGAACGATCGAAACCGTGCCGTCGTAGGCGCGCGCATCCGACCACGACTCCAGGTAGTGCGCCGCCGGAATGTGCCAATGCGAGACCTGGCCCGTCTCGTCCACATGCGAGCCGAGGTGGGCCACGATGTTCGCCTTGTTAAAGGCATCGGCGAAGTTCAAATCGGCAGGCGCATCGTAGATGGGGTTGCCGTTGAGAATCACCAGCCAATCCACTTTGCCGGCGTTGAGGTCGGCAACCAGCGCCTTGAAGTCACCAAGCTGGTCGCTCGGCATCGGAATCGCCGGTTCGCTCGAAACAAAAACCGTCTTGTCCACATTGCCCAGCGCGTTGTTCATCGCCAGCGCCAATGCCGCAACCGATGGATCCTGATACAGTCCCGGAAGCATTGCGCTCTTGCCGGTGTTGGCCTTCAAATCCTTCGCGGCCGCGGCCAAAAACTTCTGCTGTTCGTCGGTCCACGCGCAGCTCGGAGCGTTGATCCCCGGCACGCCCACCGCAGCGGCAAGCGCCGCCGCAAATGCCGGAATCTCGCTGGCGCGCAGTCCGAGCCGGTGCTCGGCCTTCATGCCGGTGGTGGTGGTCGTGCTTTCGACTGCGTACAGCCGGTTCATTCCGTTCTCCGGCTGCTTGCGGCGGGCGGCGTAGTCGCGCACCAGCTTGTGGAAGCCTGGATAGCTGGCGCCCGAAAGAAAATCCGCGTCTAGCGAAACGATCACATCGACTGCGCTGAGGTCGTACTGAAGGTTCAACCCGCTGGCGAGAAACGTCCCGGCCAGCGCGGGATCGTACTGCACGAGCTTCGCCTTGGGCCAAGCGGTCTGCACTTCCTTCCACTGCCGCGCCAGCGTGGGCGAGGTGATGGTCGCGCTCAGGAAGTAGATGCCGGTTCCATCCTTGGTCGAAGCCACCTTGCCGCGGAGCGCCTCGGCAAATTCAGCCCACTCGCGGCTCTCGCCGCGATAGGTGACGTGCTGTGAACGGTCGGGGTCGTAGAGATCGAGCAGCGTGCCCTGCGAATAGGGATCGGAGCCGCCGTGGTTGTAGGCGTGCTCCGGATTGCCGTCAATCTTGATGGGGCGGAACTCGTCGCTCTTAACCAGCAGCGGCACCGCGCCCGTAGTGAACGGGTGCGCCGTGGCAAAGTACATCGGCTTACCGAGAATCAGGTCTTCCGGCGCCTTGATGTAGGGATAGATCGGCTCATCGGGCTGCTTGGTGCAACCGGCCAGACCGGCCAACGCCATAGAAGCGCCCATCAATTTGAGGAAACCGCGCCGCGAGACCGGATCGACCCACTCCTGAGCCGCCGAGGGAAACTCGCGCTCCACCGCGGTCTGAAACTCCGGCGTGTTGGCCAGCTCATCGAGTGACCGCCAGTACCTTTTTCCCTTCGAGCCCTTCAGCGCCTGGCGAACCGCCTCGAGAGTCATGGGCGTGGAGCTCGCATCTTCGGAGCCAATGGCGTTGCTCGCGTTTTGCTTCGGGTCGTTCACGGCATTTCCCAAGGGGTTCTCCATCGAGGGCGAGTTCTTTCCGTTTGCGCTCATCGGTGGCACACCTCGCAACTGGTCAGGTCCTTCGGGGTGCGGATGTTGTAGTGAACCAGGAGAAATTGGCCTAGCTCATCCTGGCTTGTGAACTTCTGGTAGCCCGGCGCGGCCGTGGGCAGCGCGGCAGCAGCGACGTCTCCCGTCAGTCCCCTGGCACCGGCTGCAGGCACCTGCAAGGACGCCACCTCGGAACCCGGCAGGCCTTGCGTCCCGCTCGGATTCTTCGTCGAGCAGCTCACGCTTTGAGCCGTGGGTAAGCCCGGCTTGTTGTCGACCGCCGCGCACCACACTGGATGGTCGTCGGCTGGCGGCTCCCAGGCCATGTTGTAGATTTCGCTGGTCGGCCGCAGGTTCTTCGCCGGATTGCGATGGCAGTCGAGGCACCACTCCATCTGCAGCGTGTTTTGCGCGTACATCAGCGGCATTTCGTCGACGCGTCCGTGGCAGCTTTCGCAGCCGATGCCTTTGTTTACATGAATCTCGTGGCTGAAGTAGACGTAGTCGGGTAGGTCGTGCACTTTGATCCAAGGGATGGATTGTCCGGTGTACCAGCTCTGGCGAACCGGCTCCAATAATTGCGCATTTGTCCAGATCTGCGCGTGGCAGTTCATGCAGGTGCGCGTCGGAGGAATGCCGGCGTAGCTCGATTTCTCGACCGTCGTGTGGCAGTACTGGCACTGCAGGCCCAGCCCTTGCACATGATGCTTGTGGCTGAACGGTACCGGCTGATCGGCGCGCTGGCCCTGCCGCGTGACCCACGGCGAGCGCTGCAGCTCGTCTAACGTGACTCCCAAGGCGATGACGATCAACCCCGTCAGCACAAGGCTCATGCGAGCCAGTGCATTGGAGCTGCGGTCGAAGATTTGTGCCATGAACGAATCCCGGTTTGACTTTCGTTTTGCATGCGCCGCGTGTGCTGGCGGTCACATAGGTCATGTACAAGAAATGCTCTTCGATAGAATTCTCATGCGGGGGCGGGGAAGCCCGAAATTTCAATATAGCAGCCGGAGGCCCTTGCGCATCAATCGCGGCGTGCCACATCGCGAGAAATTTCTCGCGGGAATCCGGTTTGCAATTGCTTGAAAAGAAAATCGGTTGTGACAAGGACCATTTTGGGGTAGCCACCATCTTCCCCCGGCGGTTTGTGCGCCAAGAGGTTGGCCTGTTCACTGACAAAATATCATGCCGAATCCGGCGAACGCCACATCGGCGCCGACCAGGCGGTCGAGGTTCGGCTCGTGCATCATCGCCCTTCCCTGCACTGCCCCGCGCAGCTTGCGGCACATGAACCCGAGCAAGCTTCAGCAAATGAGCTGTCCGGCGACGTTAGGGGCCAGCCGAGAATGACCAGGAATATGTCGAGGACAAACAGCGCGATCGCAATGTCGTTGAAGAGTGTGGCCTGGGGCAGATCGGCCCAGAACTGGTTGGCCGCCCAGAAGAGAAAGGCAACGGCCAGCAGGATTGCCTTGACGAATTCCATTGCAACCGGCCGATGCGCCATCTGGTAGATCAAGTAGGCAAAAGAAATCATGGCCAATGAAAAAGCTGCTAGAAAATCATGAGTTCCTGCAGGGAACAACCTCGGAAACGCGTCCCAGACCAACAGCACTACGACACCCGCAAGGGTGACGACGCCGAGGATTAAAGGAAGGAACCTCTGGGATCTGCCAAGACGCATGTACATAGGTCATTATTGCCCGCATCTCGAAAAGAAACCGTAAGGGCCTGCCGCGGGGTCTAACGAAACCGCGTAAGCCGATGCTAACAATCGGATCATTTAGAATTCATAAGGACGTAACAAACGCTCTCAAGATCATCCCGATGTGCGGGACTCATCGGCTCGGCTGCATGAGAAAAGTTCCCTCTCTATCGCAGCCGCGTGAAAGCCCGCGCAGGGCCCCTCAACGAACGCTAAAGGAACAACAGATGAAGTACGCGGGATTGCTGGTGATGCCGGCAGGATTCTTTCTCACCCTTGCCGCGCTGGTGCTGTTTGCTGACCCGGCGCGGCGGGCGGCATTTGTGCTTTGCGGTCTGGCTGTCGAAGCCATGGGCCTGGTCGTCGCAGTGCGCGGCCACATGCTCGAGCGCGGGGCAAGCCGCCCATGAACCCCATCCCTCCCATGACGCCGGCGTCGGTTCCCGCGATGAGCGACGCTGTCTTTGCCCTCACACTCGCCCTTCTGTTCATTTGCCCACTGGCCATCGCCAGCGTGGCGCTCGTCAATACCGGCTTGGGCCGGGCGCGCTCAGCGGCGCAGGCGATGCTGGGCAATCTGGCTCTGGTGGCCGTTGCCGCCATTGTCTTCGCGCTCGTGGGCGCAACGCTCACCGGGACTCTTCCGAGCGCTTCGGCCGGTGCCGGACTCACCTTCCACGCTGCAGGCAAGCCCTGGAACTGGCTTGGCGCCGGCTCATTTCTGCTTCGCGGACTTGGATCGGCCACGCCGCAGGCCCAGCTTGCGCTGCTCTTTGAGTTCATGGCTGTCGCCATGGCTGTGCTGCTGCCGTGGGGCTCGGGCGCGGATCGCTGGCGTCTGGCTGCTGGCTGCGCATCGGCCGCGGTACTCGCCGCCATTGTCTTCCCTCTCGCCGCGCACTGGATCTGGGCCGGCGGATGGCTGGCGCAATTGGGCACAAACTTTTCGCTGGGCGCGGGTTTTCTCGACGGAGGAGGCGCAGCTACCGTCCACACGCTCGGCGGATTGAGCGCGCTGGCCGCGGTCTGGATCGCGGGACCGCGGCGCGGCAAGTTCCCCAAGGAAGGCCTTTCGACCGCGATGCCAGGGCACAACGCCATCTATGTTCTCTTTGGCTGTCTGCTGGCGCTGGTGGGTTGGCTGGCCTGGAACGCCGCGGGCGCGGTGATTTGGTTGCACGCTCCGCTCGCCGCGCTGCCGGGCACGGCAATCAATACGCTGCTCTCCGCGTCAGGCGCGCTGGCCGCCACTTATTCCGTCACGCGCTTTCGCTTCGGCAAGCCCGATGCCAGCCTTTGCGCCAACGGCTGGTTGGCCGGCCTAGTATCTTCGAGCGCATATGCTGCGCTTGTCACGCCCGCCGAGTCGCTCTTCGCCGGCGCCGTCGCCGGCATCTTCACGCCGCTTCTGGTCGAGCTGCTCGAGCTCGCGCTCTCCATCGACGATCCTTCCGGCGCCATCACTGTCCACGGCGCCGCGGGACTCTGGGGACTGTTCGCCGCGGGCCTTTTTGCGCCGCAGCCGGGCCAGCTCCTTGCCCAACTTGTCGGCATTGCCGCGCTGCTCGGGGTCATTCTGCCGCTCGTTTATCTGCTCTTCGCGCTGCTCAACCGGGTAGTTCCCTTCCGCGTGGATCCCGACGGCGAACGAATCGGCATGGATTTGCACGAGCTCGGCGGCGGCGCCTATCCCGAATTTGTCATCCATCGCGACGAGTCGTACCGGTGAGAGACAATACTCTCGGGACTCCAAGAAAACCGCATTAGGATTGAATGCGCATGGGAATCCTTGGCTCGCTGATTTACCCGTGGGGCCTGCTGCTGCAGGCGGCGGCCATCATCCACTTCATTCGCCGCCGGCCCGACACCTATTGGATCTTCATCATCATTTTCCTCGGCCCCCTCGGCGCGCTGATCTATTTTTTTGCCGAGGCCCTGCCCGATCTGGGCCTGTTGCGCCAATCCTTCAAGGCCTTCCCGCGACGCAAGCGCATTTCCCAACTGCTGATTGAGATTCGCGACAATCCGTCCGCCGGAAATTGGGGAGAGCTCGGTGACCTCTACATGGACGAGGGCAAACTCGATCTGGCCCGCGACGCATTCAACAAAGCCATCGCCGCCCGCTCCGATTTACTCGATTGCTTTTACCGACGCGGCGTGTGTGCCGTTTTACTGGGCGACGCTGCTGCTGCCCTGCCCGATCTGGAAATGGTTGTCCTGCGCGATCCCGGCCACGACTTTTATCGTGCCGTGGGACTGCTGGCCCGCGCTTATGCGCGAACCGGGCAAAAGGAAAAAGCCGAGGGGTATTTCCGGCAGGCCGTGGAACGGTCGACGCTGTCTGAAACGTATCTGAACTTCGCGGATTTCCTGGCCTCGCAAGGCCGTGGCGCCGAGGCCAGCGAGTGGGCACAGAAGGTATTGGATAAGCGGCCGACGATGCCACGCTACCTGCAACGCCGCGAGCGGCCATGGTTTCGCCGGGCCAGCGAGATACTCAAGCGATTGCCCGGTTGAACCGCCTGCCGGTTCATCGCCTGGCCAGCAGCAGCATCACCACGAACAGTAGCACCGGAATCAGCGCCAGGCCCACGTAGAGCAGCATCTTCTTGCTGCCGAGAAAGCGCCGCCCCCGCAACGCTGGGCGGTGATGTCCACCTTCCACGCCGACCAACTCCTGATGCTCCAGTTCCCAAGCCATCTCCGCGGCCGTTGAGTACCGGTGGCGGGGGTCACGCTCCAGCGCGCGGAAGAGAATCTCCTCAAGCGCTGGGGAAATCTCCGCGTTCAGCTCGCGCGCCGGCGCGGGATCGATCAATAACCGCTCGTTCATCACCGCCAGCGGATTCGGTCCGGTGAACGGCGGCTGGCCGGTGAGCATCTCATAGAGAATTGCTCCCAGCGCGTAGACGTCGCTACGCTGGTCGCCGCGCTGGCCCATTACCTGCTCGGGCGAGATGTAGTCGGGCGTACCCAGCGCCGGCGTCAGCCCCACTTGTGTGATGCGCCGCGCATCTTCCTTCATGGCGATGCCGAAGTCGATGATCTTGATCTGGTCCTGCGCATCGACCATCACGTTCTCAGGCTTCAGATCGCGGTGCACTACGCCGTGCTTGTGCAGGTTATCGAGGGCATCGCAAATGGCCAGAGTGAGCGCGACCGCGCGCTCCACGGGAAGCTTCCGCTGCTCGTTGAGGATGGAGCGCAACAGGCGGCCCTCCACCCACTCGATGACCATGTAGCGGCGGCTGCGTGCTTCGCCGTCATAGGTCTTCACCACGCTAGGGTGGTCGATCTCCTGGCCGATTTCCTCCTCGCGCCGGAAGCGCTCGATCAGGACTGGGTCCGCCTCCATCTCCGGGTGCGGAACCTTCACGGCCACCTGCCGGCCGTTGCGCAGGTCGGTAGCCCGGAAGAGCGTGGACATGCCGCTGCGCGATACCTCCGCGTCCAGACGGTAGTGGTCCAGTGTGTCTCCAGCTTCCAGTTTCGTCATGACTGCAGTCAGCATCGCAGTTTCGATTGTTGCATGCAATTTGTAAGAAATATGCAAGGAACGCGGATAGGCTCGTGGGTGCCGCGAGCGCTCATCGCAGGACACTCTGCGCCTAGAAGACTACCCGGCGCTTCGGCCTCGCTCCCGCATGCAGCTCCAAAATAGACCGGTTTCCCACGCCCACATTTCTCACGCCCGGGGGCTCGGAAAAGCCTCTCGTTCGCCCCCGGGTTAAGCCCCCCCCGGGGGTTGGTGCAAACAAACGGTGTGGAATCAACCAGTTGGCGAGCGTTCCCCGCCGCAAGCGGTTGATTTCAAGGCACTTATTTGTAGATTCCTGGCAGCAAATAGGTTACGAGTGTTTTGGCGGGCCTTCTGGACGTCGGGGACAGCCCGAATTCGCGCAAAAAACGCGAACGCGGCGGAGTAACTCCGCCGCAAAGAAGGCCTGATTGAACGCTAATGGAACAAGTATGCGCTCAAAGACGGAAATGATCTGCAAAGTTAGCGCAGAATATCCGCGCCGTGTTTTCAATGGTTTGCGCAGAAACCGCGACTACCGAAGGATTGACTTCTCGCGACGTGCCCTGAGAAATACGGGCCAGGGAATCATTATGATGGAGGACAGGATGTCCCATTGGTTCCGCATCTCTGCAGCCTGCCTCGCTCTGGCTTGCGCAACATGGCCCGGTGTTGCACACGGAACCTGGGTCCCAAGCAGCGATCTCAGCTGCTTGGGGTGGTGGGAACCGGGGCCCCGAGCAGCGATTTTTGTTGCTTGGGGTGGTCGGAACAGCGGTCAAGGCTCATCCGCCCAAACCGGAATCGCCGCAGGACACGGGATTCCTGAACCGGCGAATCGAGCTCCACGGAATTACTTACCGCTTTCAGGTCTACCTGCCGGAGGAGTGGCGGCGCGACGACGGCAAGCAATGGCCCGTCATCCTCTTCCTGCATGGCCGGGGCGAGCGCGGCTCTGAAGGGATGTGGCAGACGCAGATCGGAATTGCCGAGGCGGTGCGCAACCACCCCGACCGCTGGCCCTTTATCATCGTGATGCCGCAGTGCCCGCAAAACGCGCACTGGACCGATCCCGTAATGCTCGAGCTGGCGATGGCCGCGCTCGATCAGGAATCGACTGAGTTTCACGGCGATCCGGCGCGCACCTATCTCACTGGCCTCTCCTTGGGAGGCTACGGGGCCTGGGAGCTGGCGCGCCTTCATCCGCATCGCTGGGCCGCTATCGCCATAGCCACCGGTGGCGTCTTCTGGAGCTATGAGCCGGAACGTTGGCAGGAGGCCACTGTGCTGCCCGCCGAGTATGCCAGAACCGTGGGACGAACGCCGGTCTGGCTTTTCCACGGCAGCCTCGACGCCGTGGTGACGCCGCGCCAGAGCGAATTGATGTTCGACGCCTTCAAGGCCGCGGGCGGCAACATCCGTCTCTGGATCTATCAAGGGCTTAAGCATGATTGCTGGACCCGTGCCTATGACGAGCCCGAGCTCCCGCGCTGGCTGCTGGCGCACCGCGTTCCCGCCGCGCCTGAGGTGATGGCCGAGCGCCTCGTCATTCCCCTGCGCCCGCCCACGATCAAGCTCACCACGGCGCAACTCGACAGCCTGGCCGGCGACTACCGCGAACCCAACGGCCGGGCCATCGAGACCATCTACCGCCAAGGCGACCAACTGTTCGAGAAGAGTCCTGGCGGCGAGATCACCGGGCTGGAGGCGGAGTCTGCCGATACGTTCATCCATCCCGGCGACACAACCGGCGCGCGCATCGTCCACCTGATGTTTGAGCGCGATGCACAGGGCCGCGTGATGGCCTTCGTGCTGCGCGACAACCGTCACGAGGAGCGCTGGGTGAGGCAGCCAGCCGGCACGGCTAAGTGACTGTGCTTGAAGATTTCTGGAACATCGAACCCGGCGGTTGCGTATCCATCTCTTGATATTGAGGAGGCAACATGTACTGCAGCGGATGTGGTCATGCGTTGGAGCCGGGGCAGGCAATCTGCCCTCAGTGCAGCCGCCCGGTGGCGCCTGCAGCGCCGATACCGCCCGCCGTGCCCTATCACCAATTCGAATTGGCGAGTTACGCCAGCAAGATCAGGGTGCTCGGCGTCCTGTGGTTGGTCTATGCCGGAATCACTCTGATCTTCGGCTTCGCCGGGCTGGCTTTCGCGCACGCGTTTCTCTCGGGAGGCTTCGGCCCCTGGATGCACGGGCACACGCCGCACCTGTGGTTTACCCCGGCGCTTTTGCGTTTTGCCTGGGTGTTCCTGGTGGGCCGGGCCATTCTGGCAGCCGTGGCCGGCTGGGGCCTGCTGGAACGCACGCAGTGGGGAAGGATCGTCGCCATTGTAGCCGCCATTTTGTGTCTTATTCGGATTCCTCTTGGCACTGCCCTGGGCATTGCCACGCTGATCATTCTTATCGGGACGCGGAATTGGACACTGTACGAGGAGCTGTAGGCGCCCGATCTGTCCGCCGCGACGATCTTTGGTATCTTTTCTGGCGGCGACCCCATCGAATGATCCCCGTTCTTCGGAGCCGACTAATCCTTGAACTCTGACTCTCTGATCGCTGTCTTACAATCGAACCATGGGCTTCCCAGCCATGCGGATGCGGCGGATGCGCCGCAGCGGGTCATTGCGCGCGCTGGTGCGCGAGACCACGCTGACTCCCGGCGACCTGATCTATCCACTGTTTATCTGTCCCGGCAAGGGCGTCCGGAACCCGGTCGGCTCCATGCCAGGCGTCTTCAATCTCTCGGTGGACGAGGCGGTGCGCGAGGCCGAGGAGGCCGCTAAGTTGGGCCTGGGCGGGTTGCTGCTCTTCGGTTTGCCTGAATCCAAGGACGAGCAAGGCAGCGGAGCCTGGGAAGAGAACGGTATTGTGCAGAAGGCGCTGCGCGCGCTGAAACAGTCCGATGCCGCCAAGAAGCTGGTTCTCATCGCCGACGTTTGCCTGTGCGAATACACCAGTCACGGCCACTGCGGCGTGGTCGTCAAATCCAGCGATGGCTTTGACGTGGACAATGATCCCACGCTCGAGCTGCTGGCGCGCACGGCTGTGAGCCAGGCCAAAGCGGGCGCGGACGTAGTGGCTCCCAGCGACATGATGGACGGCCGCGTGGCCGCCATCCGCCGCGCTCTCGATGGTGCGGGCTATGCGCAGACGCCTATCCTCAGCTACGCTTCCAAGTTCGCCTCCGCTTTCTATGGACCCTTCCGTGAGGCCGCCGACTCGGCTCCGCAGTTCGGCGACCGCAAAACCTACCAGATGGACGGCGCCAACCTGCGCGAGGCACTGCGCGAGATCGACCTCGACATTGAAGAGGGCGCGGACATGATCCTGATGAAGCCCGCGATGCCGTATCTTGACGTGGTGCGGGCGGCGCGGGAGCGCTTTGGCGTGCCCATCGGCGCGTATCAAGTCTCTGGCGAGTACTCGATGCTCCAGGCGGCATTCCAGAAGGGCTGGCTCGATCCTGCGCGCGCCATGATGGAGTCGCTGGTCAGTATCCGCCGCGCCGGAGCGGATTTCATCATCACCTATTTCGCCAAGGAAGCCGCCAGGCTGCTGGGCTGAGCTTCGTCCCTCAAGAGATTTGCTGCTTTGCGGCTTTTCGTCGCAAGCGCATCGCGCTGGTTGGCCTCTCGTGCGCACAAATCGCTTTGTATCTGCGCCGCGTTGTGCTTTTCTAACTAGAACCCGTTTATGCGCAAGCGACTGGAAGCCTACTTTGAATTTGCCCGCCTGGGGACCAATTGGCGCACGGAGATTCTGGCCGGCGTCACGACGTTCCTGACCATGGCCTACATCGTGCTGGTGAATCCGGCCGTTCTGGCCGATGCGGGTGTGCCATTGTCCGCGGTCACCGCAGCCACGTGCCTTTCGGCGGCATTTGGCTCCATTCTGATGGGGATCCTCGCGCGCTATCCCATCGCGCTGGCGCCGGGAATGGGCTTGAACGCCTACTTCACCTACACCGTGTGCTTGAAGATGCATGTGCCGTGGCAGACGGCGCTGGGTGCGGTGTTCCTCTCCGGCATGATCTTCCTGGCCATCACCGCCATCGGCATCCGGCAGATGATCCTGCGGGCCATTCCTCACCAGCTTTACGCCGCGGTTGCCGGCGGCATCGGCCTGTTCATCGCTTTCATCGGCTTCCAGCACGCGGGACTGGTGGTGCGTGACCCGAACACGCTTGTGGGCATGGGCAGCATCCGGAATCCCACTGCTGCGCTTGCGCTCTCTGGTCTCATTCTCATGGTGGCGCTCGAAATCAAGAAGGTGAAGGGTTCGATTCTCATCGGCGTGCTCACCGTCACCGGTACCGCCTGGGCGTTGCACATGGTTCACTGGACGCCATCCACCGGTGGCATGGGCGCGCTCGCCGGGACCGCATTCAAGCTCAACATCCTGGGCGCAGTGAACAAGGGGCTGCTGGAGATTATCTTTGTCTTCTTCTTTGTCGATCTCTTCGACAACCTGGGCACGCTGGTGGCAGTGACCAAGCGCGCCGGGCTCATCGGCGCCGACCACTGCATTCCCCGGCTGAACCGGATTCTCTTTGCCGACGCGACGGCGACCGTCTTCGGCTCACTGACAGGAACCTCCACCGTGACCAGCTACGTGGAATCCACGGCGGGCGTAGCGGCAGGAGGCCGCACGGGCGTAACCGCCATCGTCACCGGGCTGCTCTTTCTGGGAGCCATCGGCGCCGCGCCGTTCATCGGCATCGTGCCCACAGCGGCCACGGCGCCAGCGCTCATTCTGGTAGGCTCGCTTATGCTGGCCGCCATCACCGAGATTCACTGGCAGGATCCGCTGGTGGCTGTTCCCGCGTTTCTCACGCTGGTGCTCATTCCGTTTACCTATTCCATCGCTAACGGCCTCGGCTTCGGCATCATTGCATGGGCGGTTCTGCATTTGTTTGCGGGAAAGGTCCGCCGCCAGGACTGGCTGCTCTACGTCATTGCCGCACTCTTTGTGGCCCGGTTTATCTACCTCGGCGCAAATTAGGTTCTGTTACCATGTTGGCCGTTCATTGAAGGGAGCCGTCATGCACTGGTACGAATATGTGGCGTACTTCTTCGGCGGAGCGTTCCTGGCCAATTCTCTGCCCCACCTCATCAATGGAATCTCAGGGCGCGCTTTTCAGAGTCCGTTCGCAAATCCGCCGGGGAAAGGGCTGTCGTCTTCGACTGTCAATGTTCTGTGGGGCTTTTTCAATCTCGCTGTCGCTTACCTGCTCATCGTTCGCGTTGGCAGCTTCAGCCTTCACAACACTTGGCAGGTGCTCACCGCTGGCGCGGGCATCCTCCTTATTTCGATCATGCTTGCCCGCGCATTCGGACGCTTCCATGGCGGGCGGTGAGCCTGTCGACGTTTCCATCGATGCCGACCCGAATCCACTTTGATCTGGCATAGCCAAAAAGTCGTAAACTCTTCTCATTCGCTCCCTGTAGTATGAGTGGGAGGTTTGTGCCACTCGCGAAGATGCACGCCATGAAGACGAATGGGAACCGGCGGATGGAGAAATCGCGGCAATTGAATCTGCCCCGATCCGCCGGTGCGGTTCTGGCTTTGCTTGCGCTGGCGTTTTGGCTTTCTGCCTGCGAAAACGTGGCGACCTATACGCAGCCGAGCCTGGTCCGCTTCATCGACGCATCCAACATCGCTCCCGCGGCCAATGTCCTCGTCGAAGGCCAGCTCGTGGCAGCCAACATCGGCCAGGGGATCATCACTGCCTACGCTACGGTTCCCGGGAACAACGCCGCGCTCATCCAGATCACTTCTGCCACCGGGGGCACCGCGCTTGCGACCACCAACGGCACGCTGCTTCCGGGCCATCAGCACTCGGTCTTCCTCACCGACAACGGCGCGGCGCCCAACGGTTATGAGGTCACGATCCTTGAAGATCAGCAGGTGCAGGCGGCGAGCGGCCATTCCGCCTTCCGCTTCCTCAACCAGGCGCCCAAGACCGGCGCTGTCGACATCTATATGGTCCCGGCCGGGACCACACTGGCCAACTCCATTCCACTGATCAACGATCTCCCCGTGGGCGGAACGGTAGGATACATCAGCTTCACTTCGCAGACCGTCACCATGGTTGTCACGCCCACCGGCGTCAGCAAGCCGCAGTACACCTCCACGCCCATCACCCTTTTCGGCGGCGAGGTGCGCACTGTGCTCATCATGGATACTCAGTTGACCAGCAATCCGCCCGTCCAGGTGACCATGGCCGACGATGCCGGGCCTGCCGACTGACCCGCCGATTCCCATCCCAGAGCGAAGTTACAAATCGGAACTGCCTGCGGCCGCCCCGCCGCAATCACATTGCAGCCACCCTCCGTGCGCGTATACTTTTCGGCAAGGTCAACCAAAGAACGCCATGGATCCGTCTTCGCTCTTGATGTCAAGCACACTGCAAAACGCAGCGGTGCTCACCATTGTGCTGGCCTTTGCAGGCTACCTGGTCACCTTCATGAGCAATCGCATGATGGCGCGCCGCTCCGACCGGCTGCGGCTGGTGAACCAACGACTCAACGAGTTCTACGGCCCGCTCTATGTGGCCACGGTGGCGGGCAACATCGCCTACAACTCGCTGCTGACGAAGCAGGGCAAGACGCAGTGCCATCCCATCCGCGACGAAGATCTGAAGGAATGGGTGCTGTGGATGACTACGATCTTCATGCCCCTCAATGATGTTCGCGAGAAGATCATCATCGAGAATGCCCACTTGATCGTCGAGGAGCAGATGCCGCAATGCCTGCTCGACTTTGTCACCCACGTGGTGGGCTACAAGGCGCTGCTGTCGAAGTGGGCTGAGGGCGATTACACCGAGCGCCGCTCTATCGTCGGCTGGCCGCCGGACTTCGATCTCTACGTCGAGCGCTCCTACCAGGCCCTCAAGGCCGAGCAGACGCGGCTATTGCATAACTTCCTTTGGCGGTTCTGGCAGCGCTTCGCCGGGCGCAGGAGCCGGTAAGATCGCCCGGAGCCGAATTCCCAGGCCGGGCTACTCCACCGTCATCGCCGGATTCAGGGACGTCACGCGCGCCACAGCCTTTGTCAGCCGCGCCTCGTGCGGCCGCGCACCGGTTGACTCCGCAGGTGTGTAGATGTGTTCGATCGACTCGACCAGGTAGGCTCCGGGCAAAAAGAGCGAGGCGGCGCCCACGCCATCGCCCGGCAGCAGGAGCACGTCGCCCTCGCGGGGCAGCGAGTGCAGCGTCTCCAGCGGCACCAGGTTGATGCAGGTGCCATCCCCGGCAACAAACTCCAAGCAGTTGGCGCTATGCAACGTGCCTTCAAGCGCACGCCGCGCCTCCCGCCGCGCCTTAAACGACTCATAGTAGGTGCCCGCCATAACGGGCAACCCGATCATGAAGCCGACTACGCTGCTGTACTGCGCAATGAGTGCTATCCAGTGGTGGGTCATCCGGCCGCTCGCCTCCCACGCAAAGGTTAACTCGAATCGCTGGCGCAGCACCCGCCTCGCCGACACCCGCCGCACCTTGATGATCACCCGCGCATGGGCAGACCGAGATTCTCCCACAGGCGGAGCGTCGGGCCGGCTTGATTGATGGTGTAGAAGTGCAGGCCGGGCGCGCCGTTGCGGAGCAGGGTTTCGCAAAGGCGTGTGACCACGCTCAGCCCGAAGTCGAGCAGGGCGGGTTTGTCATCCTGGTGCTCTTCGAGGCGCAAGCGCACCCAGCGCGGTAGGTCGGCGCCGCAGCCCGAGCAGAAGCGCAGGGTGTTAGCGTAGCCGGTGATGGGCATGATACCGGGAACAATGGGAATCTTGATGCCAGCTTTGCCGCAGCGCTCCACGAAATCGAGATAAGCGTCGACGTTGTAGAAGAGCTGAGTCAGCGCCGCGTCCGCGCCCGCCTCCACTTTGCGGCGAAAGTGCTCGAAATCCTCGCTTGGCTTCGCCGCCTGCGGGTGCATCTCAGGATACGCCGCCACCTCGATTCTGAATGCATCGCCGTGTTCTTTGCGGATAAAACTCACCAGCTCGCTGGCGTAGCGAAACTCACCCGGCGCCGCGGAGCTCATCGCCGTGGCCGGCAGGTCGCCGCGCAGAGCCACAATGCGCTTGACGCCCGCGTCGCGGTAACGCTGGAGCTGCGCTGCTACGTGCGCGCGCGTGGAGCCAACGCAGGTGAGGTGCGGCGCAGTCTCCACGCCGGAGTGCTCAACCACTGTCAATAGTGTTTCGTAGGTGCCTTCCTGCTCGGAGCCACCGGCGCCATGGGTGACGGAAAAATAATTGGGCCGGACCGCGGCGAGTTGGGCGATCGTGGCCGTCAGCTTGGCTACGCTTTCCGGCGTACGCGGCGGAAAGAGTTCGAACGAGAAAGTGAGCTGCGAACTCATAGGAGGTCTTGCCGATTGCGGGTGGGAGTTTTTGCGTTCCCAGGTCTCAAAGTCGAGACCTGGAGCACCCGCATGTCTTTACTATTCCCTGACCACTGTTCACTGATCACTAGTACCGGTAGTTCTCCGCCTTGTACGGCCCTTCCACCGGCACGCCGATGTAGTCGGCCTGCTTTTGGCTCAGCCTGGTCAGCTTCACGCCGATCTTCTCCAGGTGCAGCCGCGCCACCTCTTCGTCCAGCTTCTTGGGCAGTGTGTAGACGTTCACCTTATAGCTGTCACGATTCTTCCAGAGGTCGATCTGCGCCAGCGTCTGATTGGCGAAGCTGTTCGACATCACAAAACTGGGATGGCCCGTGGCGCAGCCCAGGTTCACCAGCCGCCCCTCGGCCAGGATGAAGATCGAGTGCCCGTCGAGGAAGGTGTACTTGTCAACCTGCGGTTTGATGTTGATTTTTGTCACGCCCTTCGCCGCGTTCAGCCGGTCGATCTGAATCTCGTTGTCGAAGTGGCCGATGTTGCAGACGATGGCCTGGTCCTTCATCTTCTCCATGTGCTCGAGCGTGATGATATCAGTGTTGCCAGTGCAGGAGACATAGATGTCGCCGCGGCCCAGAGTATCTTCGACGGTCGCGACCTCGAAACCTTCCATCGCCGCTTGTAGCGCATTGATCGGGTCGATCTCCGTGACGACCACGCGCGCACCCATACCGCGCAGCGAGTGGCTCGATCCCTTGCCCACGTCGCCATAGCCGCAGATGACCGCGACCTTGCCCGCGACCATGACATCGGTCGCGCGCTTGATGCCGTCGGCCAGCGACTCGCGGCAGCCGTAGAGATTGTCGAACTTCGACTTTGTCACCGAGTCATTCACGTTGATGGCCGGCACCAGCAGCTTGCCCTGCTCCATCATCTTGTAGAGCCGGTGCACGCCTGTGGTGGTCTCCTCGCTCACGCCGCGCCACTCCTTCACTATGTTGTGCCAGTGCTTCGGATCCTCCGCGTGAACCCTCTTTAGCAGATCCTTGATCACCTGCTCCTCGTGGTTTCCCGAGGGGCTCTCGACCCACTTGTCGCCCTCTTCCAGCTCATAGCCCTTGTGGATGAGCAGCGTCGCATCGCCGCCATCGTCCACCACAAGCTGAGGCCCCTTGCCGCCCTTGTGGGACAATGCGCGATACGTGCACTCCCAGTAGTCTTCCAGCGTCTCGCCCTTCCACGCGAACACCGGCACACCTGCCACCGCAATCGCCGCCGCCGCGTGGTCCTGCGTGGAGAAGATGTTGCAGCTCGCCCAGCGCACCTCGGCGCCCAGACTGACGAGGGTCTCAATCAGCACCGCCGTCTGAATGGTCATGTGTAGCGAGCCGGTCACGCGCACGCCCTTGAGCGGCTTCTCCGCCGCGTATTTGTTCCGGATCGCCATCAGCCCCGGCATCTCCTGCTCGGCGATGATGATTTCCTTGCGTCCCCAATCGGCCAGGCTCAGGTCGGCCACTTTGTATTCGGCTTCGATTCTTTCCAGGGTCGAAGTTGACATTCAGATCTCCTTTTATCGTCGTATCGTGATATGTTGATATGTAGCAGAATTCGCCCATGGCGTCAATCGTCAAAACGTTAAAGGTGGTAGCCGACCCCAATCGGTTGCGCATCTTGTTGCTTCTAAAGGGCGAAGAGCTCTCCGTGGCGGAGCTTCAGGAGATCCTGGCCATGGGCCAAAGCACGATCTCCACCCATCTCTCGCACCTCAAGC
The DNA here is from genome assembly GCA_963836525.1 of uncultured Acidobacteriaceae bacterium. GTDB lineage: Bacteria > Acidobacteriota > Terriglobia > Terriglobales > Acidobacteriaceae > Telmatobacter. The sequence continues at coordinate 188,870 of CAWIJW010000002.1, read as the reverse complement.
AGGCCGGCTTGGTGAAGGACCGCCGCACCGGCAAGAGCAATCTATACCGGCTCGCCCCGGCAGGGGGTAGCCCATTGGACGAGATTTTCGACAGAGCCAAGAAGGAGATTCCCGAGGCGGACCAAGACCAGGCAGCCATGCGCCAGGTGCTGCGCAAGCGGCAGGACAAAATGCGCGCATTCTTCGACAGCGTGGCTGGGCGCATGGGCAAGGATTACGTGCCAGGAAAGTCCTGGAAGAGCTTGGCCGAGGCGCTGCTGCGCCTGATGCCGCCGCTGGTCGTAGCGGATTTGGGCGCTGGGGAGGGCGTCTTCGCGTTGCTGCTGGCGCAGCGAGCGAAGAAAGTCATCGCCGTCGACGCCTCGGCCAGAATGATCGAGGTGGGACGGGAGCAGGCGCGGCGCCACGGCGTAAGGAATGTCGACTACCGCCTCGGCGACATGGAGGAGATTCCCATCGGGGACGGCGAAGTCGATCTGGTCTTCTTCTCGCAGTCGCTGCACCATGCGTTGCACCCCGAGCGCGCGGTGGCTGAGGCGGCGCGGATTCTCGTCACCGGCGGACGCATCGTGATCCTCGATCTCGTCAGGCACCGCTTTGAGGAGGCACGCGAGATGTACGCTGACGAATGGCTCGGCTTCAGCGAGGCGGAACTCGAAACGATGCTCGACAACGCGAGTTTTGTGAACGTCGAAACCACGGTCGTGGACAAGGAGCACGAGACGCCGCAGTTCCAGACGCTGCTGGCCGTCGCCCACAAACACAGTTAGTCCTGGCCGCATCTACCCCACGCCGCCCTGCGAATCGGCGGTCGACGCTTTGCTCCAGGATCTTGCCCAGTCGCGGCACTCAATACCAGAACTTGAGCCTCGGCCAGTCGGCGGCGAAAGAACGCTTGCGGTAGCGCAACCAGAAGTAGTGCTTGTGCTCGTAATTCATGGTCCATGGCGCGTCAAACGGGCCCAGGTCGATGACCTCGGCGTAGTCGCTTGTGTATTCCTCGCGACGGTCGCCGAGGGTTAACACCGACTCCCCGGTATAGCCGTTCCATCCCCAGTAAAAGTAATTGTTATGTCCGCTGATCGCGGTGGGCAGGCCAAATTTCCGACCGAAGATGTTCACAGCGCTTGCCTCGCCGTAGTTGTCGCAGAAGATCGCCGTATGTCCGCGCACATCGGGTGGCAGAGCGTTATACCGTTCGGCAAATCCTTCCACCATCTGCGGCCAGCCGAATCGGTCAGAGAGAATTTGCGGCAGCGGGGCGGTGAACTTCTCCATCCTCACCTGATCCGGCTGGAAAATCGCGGTGTAGGCGTTGTATTTGTCGGGCGGCAGAATGGTGAGGGTAACTGGGCCCGTAGCAAAAATCAGGGTCAGGCAGATGACCGCTGAGTACGTGTTCACCGGCCACGAGCGGCGGATCAGCTGCGCAAAGCCAGCGGCGCCCCCCGCGAAAAGGACCGGGTAGATTGGCGCGACGTAGTAGTGCTTGGCGTGTATGGCCATCATCATCGCGAGGAAGACCAGGTAAGTTAGGGCCACGAATCGCCACGCACGGGCGTTTGCAGAGAAACCGAGCCAGACGAGTCCACCAATCCAGAGCGGGGCGGTCGAGATCAACAGGACCGTGACCTGTTGGAAGAGGAAGACGAGCGGCGAATGCAGGAGGTTTTTGTCGGTGTGCGCGACTGCGCTGAGAAACTCAAACGTGGCGAAGCGGTGGGCGCACTCCCACAAGACGTTTGGAAGGGCGACGAGAACGAGGGTCGCAACGCCGGCGGCGCATTCACTGGACCAGAGAATACGGCGTTGCGGGCTGATGAGCAGGCCCGCCAGCAGCGCAATCAGGAAGAAAACAGTGGAATGTTTGTTCTCCATACCCAGTCCTGCCAGCAGTCCGAAGAGCAGCCATGCGCGGGGTTTGGCCGAGCCATTGGCTAGGCGCAGGACGACCAAAAGCGAGCCCATCCAGAAGCAGGGCTCGAACGAATTCATCGAGAGAAAGTTCGATGTTCCCAGGAAAACCGGAGCCGACAGCACGCTCGTCATCGCCAAGATCTGCGCGGGTCGGCGCCCGCCAAACTGCCATGTAAGGAGGCCGGTCAGCCCGACGGTCACTCCGCCGGCCAGGAAGCTGAAGATGCGATCGCCGGTGGGCGATATGCCGAAGAGGAGCTCGGCAAGCCGCGCCTGCAGCGCCACCATTGGAGGCTGGTCGACGTAACCCCAGGCAAGATGGTGGCCACAGACAAGGAAATAGAGCTCGTCGCGAAAAAAGCCGTAGCCGAGACGAGAGCCCCAGAGCGAGCTCCCGAGATGGATGAAGAAGGTCAGCGCGCCGAAAGCTCCGGCGAGTACCAGAGCTGCACGCAGCGGCATTCGAACGGGCATCTGCGGTTCCGGTCCCGCCAACGCGCCTCTCTCCTCGCTTGTATTGTATTTCGTTCCCGCCGGAGGTCGGCGACGCGACGTGCGATGGGACCTGAGCGCTAACCGCCGCAAATTGGCAAGACCCCGTTCGACCCAATATTCTGAACGGGCGAAGTGCATGCTGCTGGTTTCATTTGCTGCAAGCTCCAAGCCGATTCGAACTCAGAAGGAATCTCTCAGGCTGCATGGCCCCCACACTTACGTTCACGGGATTTGTATGGAAGAACCTGCGGCGGCGACGGCTCAGGACGCTTTTGACGTTGTGCGGAATTGGCATGGCAGTTGGTGCATTTGTGGGCCTGGTGGGCTTCTCCCGCGCATTCGAACAGCAGTGGCTGCGGATCTACTCCAGCAGCGGCATTGACATTACCGTCGTTCGCGGAACTTTTGTGAATACCTCGATGAATGAGTCGGCGGCGAACACGATCAGGGGCTTGCCTGATGTGGCTGGTGCCGCCCCCATGATCTTCAACGTCATGGACTTGACCCCGGATGTGACCGCGCTCGTTTACGGCTGGAAGGCCGACTCCTTTGAATTTGGTTCGCTGCAGATTCTCGCAGGTCAGCGCTTTCACGACCGCCAGCCGGAAGTGATACTAGGCGATCTACTGGCCCAGGATCTGAAAAAGAAGCCGGGCGACACTCTGGAGATTCAGGGCACGCAGTTCACGGTGACCGGGATCTACCATGGCGCATCAAGCCTCGAGGCGGATGCATTCATCATGCCGCTCGACCAATTGCAGCAACTCACCAGCCTGCAAGGCAAAGCCTCAACAGTCCATGTCCGGCTGCGCCCAGCACCTCGTGGCAAAACGTGGGATCAGTACGTAAAGCATGCAGAAGCTGAAATTGAGGACGCTCTGCCAGGGCTCCGTGCCATGCCAGCGGCAGAACGCGCCAGTGACAATCAGATCGTCAAGATGGCCCACGCTTCCGCATGGGGCACCTCAGCCCTTGCCATCATCATTGGCATTCTGGGCATCGCGAACACCATGGTTATGTCGGTCTTCGAGCGCACTCGGGAGATCGGCATCTTGCGTGCCTTGGGCTGGAAGCGGTGGCAGGTGCTGGCGCTCGTCCAGCTTGAGGCAGCCACACTCGGCTTGGTCGGGGGATTTCTCGGCATCGGTGTGGGATGCCTTGCCCTGCGCGTACTCTCGGCCTTGCCACAAACCGCAAGCCTCGTCTCACCGTCCGTGAGCTGGCCGCTGCTTGTTGAAGCGTTGGGGATCGCGTTGCTCGCCGGACTGATTGCTGGGGCGCTGCCGGCATGGCGCGCCGCGCAGCTTTCTTCGATGGAAGCCCTACGGCACGACGACTAGGCGATCTCGTTCGAGAACGGCTCGCACTGAGTTCCCCGTAGGACTTTGCCGATGCAAGCCTGGCCAAGCCCGCCCATGGCTGCCGCTTCGAGACGGTTCAGGCTCGCTCTGCTTCCAGCAATCGCCGTTTGCGGTCGACGCCCCAGCGGTAGCCGGTGAGCGAGCCGTCGACGCCCACCACGCGATGGCAGGGTACCACCAGCGCCACGCGATTGGTGGCGCAGGCGCGGGCGACGGCGCGCGTAGCATTGGGATCGCCCAGCTCGCGCGCCAATTGGCTGTAGCTGCGTGTCTCGCCGCGGGGAATCTGCCGGAGTGCCTGCCACACGCGCAGTTGGAAGACGGTTCCCCGCAGGTCCAACTCCGTTGTGGTCTGGTTTTGGACGAGAGGAGTGCTGGTGCCGACACTCTCAAGCGCCGCATCCACCAGCCGCGAGAGCGATGGATCGCGGCGCAGCTCGGCCGCAGGAAACTCCTCTCGGAGGCTGGCCTCGGCTTCAGCGCGCGTCGCGGCAAGCGAGAGCCAGCAGAGGCCGCGGCCTGTGGACCCGACAATCACCCATCCGAACGGCGAAGGCGCAGAGCACCAGCGGATTTGCTCGCCTTTGCCGCCCTGGGCGAAACGGGCCGGCGTCATGCCGAGTTGGTTCCCCTCGTAGGCGCGGCTGGAGGAGCCGAAGCCAGCGTTGTAGATGGCGTCGGTCACACTCTCGCCTTGCTTGAGCGCGCCGCGCAGCCGGCCTGCGCGGAGGGCACGCTGGTATTGCAGCGGACTCACGCCCATCTCGCGCTTGAAGAGGCGTTGGACGGTGAAGGGGCTGAGGCGCGCCACGCGGCCCAGCTCCGTGAGCCGCACTGGCTGGTCGAGATGCTTCTCGATGTAGGTGCGAATCCGGTCCGAAGGACTGATGGAAGCAACGCCGCCTGGAGCACCGTGGCTTAGCGCTGTGGCGCTGTCCACAGGACGACACCGCTTGCAGGGGCGAAAGCCTGCGGCTTGCGCCTCGGCCGCAGAGCAGAAAAAGCGCACGTTGCCGCGCAGCGGTTTGCGGCTCGAGCAGCTGGGCCGACAGAAGACGCCTGTGGTTATGACGCCGTAGAAGAAGCGCGCCTTTGGATCGCGAGCAGAGAGCTGCTTCCACGCGTTTTCGGGATCGAGCGTCGCGGTTGAAGCTGCGGGCGGAATGAGTGGACGCGTCATTGCGTTGGCTGTTGCGACTTGCGGAATGCTGCTCATGAAATCCATCGTCGCCGTTGTACGCTTCTTACGCTATCCGATTCTTGCGCGCAATTCGGAATTTCTGTGGGATTCATTGCGCGAAAAGACCCGCGGAAACGCGATGGAGACGCGCTCAAAAACGGATCAAAAACGGAACTGTGAAACTGTGGAGCGAGTGGCTGCAGGCGCTTGATTCCGCGCGAGTTCGAGAATGTTCACAGTTTCACAGTTTCTGTGTTTCTGTGAGCCCGAGGCGCGATGGCTGTATGGGCTTGATTCCAGTGAGGTTCGAGGCGTTCACAGTTTCACAGTTTCACAGCCCGGTTTTTCGGGCATAGCGGGGTGGGGGAGAAGCAGGGAACAGGGATCAGGGAACAGGGAACAGGCAGCGGGAAGCATGCAGGTGGTTGAGGACAAAGATGTTAGCCTCGTGACTCGGCGGTGACGGGGGCGGCGGCGGGACTGAATGAGTTCGCGGACGGCGTTGTTTTTCATGGTTTTTGACTCCCGTTTTCCTTTGATTTCAGGTGAAAGGCGCGCTGTGGTGCTCAAAAAAGCTCCGGAAAAGGCACGATTTTTTGCCGAATCTGCCGGCGCGAATCTCAGAGTGCACCCCGTGCCCCAAAAGATGCTTTGTTTTGTTCCGCTTACACGAACCTTGGGCGGCCTTCAGGAAGCGCGCGGCGAGGGCTGAGGCGGCACGACTTCAGCCCAACCGCAACGACGGCGCGCCCGGCCCAGCCGGACTGGACCCAGCCCGACGTGCTGTGCTTCTCCGGCCGTCTACTGGTTCTATTGTGACGCGAAAGAGGGTAATTATCTGCAAGAAGCAAAGACCAAGGGACCGAGGGAACAAGGGATAAAGAAAACAACGGCTTACGGCAAAGATTGCAGGCTTGTTCGGGTGGCGGGGGCTTGACATCTCTAACGGCGTCGGCTTCTGTCAAGGGCCAATAGGAGAATTGGTGTGGGCAGGCGCGGGGTGGGCGATGCGGGCTCGGGACCCGGGCGGTACGCAGGTCGGTGGCCGATGGACGATTGGAGAGAATGAGGTGCCCAATCCCGGCCGTGGTTTGGGCAGTTTCTCCGAGGCGTCCTTGCGATCGAAATCCTTGTGCTGGTTCCATTTGCGAACATTAGGGCATGATGAAAGGAAAGCCGCCGGCACGCAGGCCCTAATCGGCGTATGCTTGAAATAGCAGCCCGTTTTTCCCTTCTCGCCTTCAGCATCCCAGGCTTCGCTCCAGACGAGCATTTTCCAGCTACGCAACCGAACGACTGGAGCCGCCATGAGCCTCATCAAGAAAAGCGATGTGAAGAACCACCTGTCTCCCCCCTTCCTCACAAAAATACATTTGTGCGAGCCGGAAAGCCAGCCCGATGCGACCGGTTACTCCGTGGCCGAACCGAACGCAATCAAAGCAAATGCATCGAGTTTTGCTGAGGATTTCGTTGCGGAACATTCGTCACCTCGCGTAGCAGCCGCGCCAGGCGATCATTTGCCCGGTTCCTTCCGCCCCGAGGCGGCCACAGCTTCAAAAAGCGTGCAAGCGTGAAGCCGCATTCCGTTTTCCTGCGCAAGGAGTGCATCCTGCCGGAACGTCTGGATCCCCTCACGGAGCCGGTTGGCGAAAACTGGACGCTTGTGGAAGAGATTACAGCGCCGGTTTTCGATACGATGATTCGCCAGATGGGCTGGCACTTCGAGTGGGTGGACCACCCCTGCACGCGAAGAGGCTTTGGGCTAACAGAGGGAGATGCGGCCCAGCGAGCGTTGGCGCGTGCCCTGAGAGGAGTGGCGAGGCGATTCAACGCCGCCGAGTTTATTGCCGTTCAGGCCAGGAAGTATCTAGGGTTCCACATCGCCAACGTCACTTTGCAACCCCGCCAGATCCAGCAATACACGTGGCTGGAAATTGCAGAAAATTGGCATCAATGGGCAGTTCCCGTGAGATAAGCGGAGAGTCACAGCGCACGAGGGCCAAGCGTTGAGCCATGAGCCACGAGTCCGCGGTGATATCGTGCAGCGCATCTCAAGCGAGGATCGAATCGCGATTGAAAAGAGGATAGGATGACTTTCCCCGAATTGATACGTTCCGAGACCGAGGCTGGAAGAGATCGTACGTCAGCTTCTTTGCCCATCGCGTTGAAAGCCAGCCGCCTGCCTCTGCCCACCCGCATTGCTTTTGTTGGGAATTATCTGCCGCGGGAGTGCGGCATTGCTACTTTTACCACCGACCTGTGCAACGCGCTCGCGACCGAATACGGAGAAGGACGCCTGTTTGCCATTCCCGTCAACGATCCAGATTCGAGCTACGATTATCCGGAACAAGTGCGCCTGGAGCTGACGCAGGAGGACATTGCCTCCTATGAGAGAGCTGCCGATTTTCTGAATTTCAATAGCAACGATCTGGTCTGCCTGCAACATGAATACGGCATCTACGGCGGCGCTGCGGGCCGCTACATTCTGGCCTTGCTGCGCAGATTGAAAATGCCGCTGGTGACTACGCTGCACACGGTTCTGCGCCAACCGGACGCAAATCAACGGATCGTGCTCGAAGAGATCGCACAACTTTCCGATCGCCTGATTGTGATGAGCGAATTGGCGGCCCAACTGTTGCGCGAAGTGTATGCGGTTCCCAGCGGAAAGATCGATGTGATCCCACACGGCGTGCCGGACATGCCGTTCATGGACCCCAACTATTTCAAGGACAGGTTTGGCACGGAAGGCAAGTCCGTTCTGCTCACATTCGGCTTGCTATCTCCGAACAAGGGAATTGAAAACGTCATTCGGGCGCTACCGGCGATTCTGGAGCGGCATCCGAACGTGGTGTATATCGTCTCCGGAGTGACGCATCCTCATATCCGGCGGCGCGAAGGCGAACGCTATCGCGAAGGGTTGCAGGCGCTGGCCGAGCAGCTTGGTGTTTCTTCTCAATTGATTCTGAACAATCGCTTTGTCAGTGCAGAGGAACTTGTGGAGCACGTGGGCGCAGCCGATATTTACATCACTCCCTACCGGCAGGAAGCGCAGATAGTCTCGGGCACGCTGGCCATCGCGCTTGGAGCCGGCAAAGCAATAGTCTCCACGCCTTACTGGCATGCCAAGGAACTGCTCGCCGAGAAGAGAGGCGTAATTGTCCCATTTGAAAATCCAGAGGCCATCGCAAAAGCAGTTGTCGCCTTACTGGAGAACGATGCGGAGCGCCATGCGATGCGCAAGCGAGCGTATCTGCACTCCCGTGGAACAACGTGGCCGACGACTGCGCGGGCCTACATGGCGACCTTCCAGCGGGCGCGCTTTGAGCGCTCGTTGCAGCCAAGGGCCGCCCAACCGGACGAAATCGCAGTGGACCTGATCGACCCGATGGAACACCTGCCGGTTCTGAACACCAATCATCTGTTCACCATGACCGACGACACGGGCATGTTGCAGCACGCAATCTTCTCTGTGCCCAACACACGCGAAGGCTATACGACCGACGACAACGCACGGGCACTCATCGTGTCCACTCTTCTGAATGAGAGCGTTGGGTTCGACCACGGGGAGGACCAGCTCAACCTCTCTCGCCGGTACCTGGCTTTTCTCTGGCTTGCATTTCATTCCGATACCGGATGCTTCAGGAATTTTCTAGGCTACAACCGCAAATGGCTTGAGGACGTCGGCTCGGAAGACAGCCATGGCCGTGCATTATGGGCCCTGGGATCGGTGCTCGGCCGTTCGCAGAATGCGGGATTGCGGGGAGCGGCAGGAAGACTTTTTGAGGCTGCCGTGCCTGCGGTTTTAAAGTTCAGCAGCCCGCGGGCGTGGGCATTCAGTGTTCTGGGATTGCAGGCCTATCTCGACTGGTTCCCCGGCGACAGGGCCATCCAAAACGCTCGTAACGCGCTCGCCAATCGCCTGCTGGATATTTACGAGCGCAGTCACTCCGAGACCTGGCGTTGGTTCGAGAAGAGTCTTGCGTACTCGAATGCGAGGCTGCCGCAGGCGCTCATCCTGGCCGGTGGGCGCAGCAGGAACAAGAAGATGATCGCGGCGGGAATCGAGTCGCTCGAATGGCTTGTAGCTGCTCAGCACTGCGGTGACCAAGAGATCTTTGTGCCCATCGGCTCCAGCGGATGCTTCACCGAGGGGGCGGAGAAGCCTCGCTTCGATCAGCAGCCCGTCGAAGCCTGTGCCACCATCTCGGCGTGTCTTGAGGCATACAGGCTGACGCGCGAAGAGCGCTGGAGCGACGAAGCCCATTGTGTTTTCGGGTGGTTCCTGGGCAAGAACGATCTGCAGGCGCCTCTCTACGATCCAACCACGGGCGGATGCAAAGATGGACTTCATCCCGACCGCGTCAATGAAAATCAGGGAGCGGAATCAACCCTTTCGTTCCTCATGGCGCTCCTGGAAATGCAGAGAGCAAAAGTGACCCACGCAGAAACCACCTATCAGGAAATGAGCATCTCCCTTTGAATCCACTCATTCATCCACCGGATTTGCCAGAGGCTACCGCTGTAGAACAGCCGAAACCACGTACAGACCTTCCTCTGCTCACGCGCTACTCCGTCAATCCGATTCTGAGCGGGTCCGATTGGCCCTATCCCGTGAACAGCGTCTTCAATGCAGGAGCAGTGCACCTGCCCGACGGAGACACGTTATTGCTTTGCCGCGTGGAAGACCGGAGTGGCCTGTCGCACTTGTGCGCGGCACGTTCACAGAATGGATTCAACGGATGGCGTATTGATGCCCAGCCAACGCTGATGGCGAATCCCCAGGAATACCCTGAGGAAATCTGGGGCATCGAAGATCCGCGCATTACCTTTATTCCGGAACTCGAGCAATATGCGGTTGCGTACACTTCGTTTGCGCGCGGCGGTCCGGGGGTCTCCTTGGCGCTCACCAAGGACTTCCGGAGCTTTAAGCGATTCGGCGTGATCATGCCGCCCGAAGATAAGGATGCCGCTCTGCTGCCGCGCAGGATCAACGGCTACTGGACCTTGATCCATCGGCCGATGACCACGCTTGGCGCTCACATGTGGATTTCCTACTCACCTGATCTGCAGCATTGGGGCAGCCATAAAGTCATCCTGGCAGCACGGCGCGGGGGATGGTGGGATGCAAATAAGATTGGCCTATGCTCTCCGCCGATCGAAACGGCCAAAGGCTGGCTGATGATCTACCACGGAGTGCGGCAAACGGCCTCGGGAAGCATCTATCGCCTGGGCCTGGCGCTCTTCGATCTTGAACATCCGGAGGTCTGCCTGCAACGAGGGGACTCATGGATTTTTGGTCCCGAAGCCCCCTACGAGCGCGTCGGAGATGTGCACGACATCGTGTTTCCTTGCGGCCAAACCATCGCCGCCGATGGGGATACCATCAACCTGTATTACGGAGCAGCCGATTCGAGCGTCGCCTTAGCCACGGGAAGCATACGTTGTCTTCTCACATGGCTCGACGCAAATTCCAGCGCGGGAGACGGAACTGAGCAGTAATGCATGCCGTCCTTACCCTGAAAGGAAGTTCCCCATGAATGTCGCAACCCTGACCTGGCCGGATTGGCTGCCCAAAGTGCTTTGGTTTCGGCGCAGGTGCCCTCGCTGCAAATCCGATCAATTCAAACCAGCCGAGTTGCGTTCGTTCGATGGCCCGCTTGGCTTATTTTTTCTCCGTCCCGTTCGCTGCAAGTTTTGCTGGCGGCGGTACTACTGGGTTTCCCTGCGAGGCGCAGAATGAGCATCCAACAATACGACTCCGGTCCCACGTCGAATGATCTTCTAGAGGGCTTTATCGCTGAGAACACCCCGGCAGCGCTGAACTATCAGATCGTTGCACAAAGCGCGGAGGACATACAGAACATCGAAAATGCGCCGGCCGTCAGCATGGGACCGTACTTGCTCAAGTCCGGGCAGAGGAGCCTCTTGACGACAATCAGCATCTATAGTCTCAGGGGAGAGAGCCGTGAGCAGATACGATTGCTTTATATGAATCCCGCGGCGATTCGGGTCTGGGAAGAGATGGGGAAAACACCCAAAATCATTGGCGCACAGGTTCGCCCGCCTCACGCAGCTCTCCTCACGCTTGGTGTCCCTTTCAGCAAATAGCCGGCCGATGGCCGCATCGGTACCCCTAATCCGCCACGTTTCCTTGGCCGCTTCCCGGGACCTTGTCCCGCGTCCATACAGATTGGCCGGGACGAAATCCCAGAGTCGTGAACGGAGCAGCAGCCCCGGACCAGGTGAAGCCACATACGTACTGGCAAACGCCGTTGTGTCGCCCGAATCCGCAGAGGAACGTTTCCATCGTTGGCCAATCGCCAAGGCGCTCGGAGAGGGATCAGGCCGCCTTTCCGGACGCCGCGCGCCTGGCGAGACGAACGAGGCCGAGCGCCAGAGTCACTCCGCATGCAAGCATGGTCATGTGGAACACAATTTCAATGAAGAGTAACCCATGCATGTTGAGGCCGTTGTGCATGTGCAGGTTATCGTGCATCCACCAATTGCCCATGAACCAACAGAGAGTGACGAACAACAATTTGTTGAGCCACGGCGCGCCAAGATCCAAGCCGCGGATGGCCGGCCATCCGAATACGGCGAAGGCTACGGCAAAACCAAAGGCGAGCGCCTCAATAGCAGAGAGTGCAATGTAGCCGGGCAGAAGATTCGCCGGCGGCATAGGAACATCGGGGCCCGGCGGCCAAATCCGCGGCCCGGTGACAAAGGCTGCAAGGCCGATCACAACGGTCAAGAGGAACATCCCCCATGCTCTACTCATGGTCTCTATCTCCTTCAATCAGAATCTGTTTTCCCCGGCCCGATTCGGTTGAATTCTACCGCTGCTGAGGGAGATTGCAAGACCAAATCTACATTTGCTGGCAGAAAAACCGGGCGGTTTTGTGCTTTCCAGAGCTGGCCCGCGTCATCGAGAGCCTTCCTCTGCGGCAAGGGCAGTTGCGCGGGCGAGGGGCGAGGGGCAAGACGGGGGTTTCGGAAATACCGTGTCCGGTCAAAGCGTTTACGAAGGTCGCCGCTCCCTGTTGGTCGCGCCGATTTAGCTATCGTGAATGCGGCTAAACGATTTCCGAAACTGGTGTCGCGGCTATTGGATCGGGTTTGCGGTTTGGCGCAGGAGGGCTTCGGCGCGGGCGAGGTCTTCTTCGGTGTCGACGCCGATGGTGTCGCGGGGGGCGTTGGCGACGTAGATGGCGATGCCGTTTTCGAGGAGGCGCAACTGCTCGAGGCGCTCGAGCTGCTCGAGCGGCGAGCGCGGGAGGGCGGCGAAGCGTTCGAGCGCGGCCTTGCGGTAGGCGTAAATGCCGAGGTGCTTGCGGTAGCCGGTGAAGCCTGTTTCGTCGCGATCAAAAGGGATGGTGGCGCGGGAGAAGTAGAGCGCGCGTCCGTCGAGCGCGGTGACCACTTTGACGGCGTTGGGATTGGTGAACTCGTGCGGCGGGCAGTGGACGGCGAGCGTGGAGACCTCGACTTCAGCGCGGGCGAAGAGATCGAGGAGCGGGGGAAAGAAATCGGGCGTGAGGGTGGGCTCGTCGCCCTGGATGTTGACGTAGATGTCGGCGTCGATGTGGCGGGCGACTTCCCTCACCCGGTCGGAGCCGCTGGGGCAGCCGGGTGAGGTGAGGACGACGGGGATGGAGCGCGCGCGGCATGCGTCGACGACTTCCTGGGCATCGGTGGCGACGAGGACGGGGTCCATGAGGCCGCTCGAGTGCGCAGCGCGCCACACCCACTCCACCATGGGGCGGCCGGCGATGGGACGCAGCACCTTGCGCGACATGCGCGTGGATTGGAGGCGCGCAGGAATGACGGCCGCGATGCGCAGGGAGCTCATGGAGACGAGTGTACAAGCAGGGACCGAGGGACCGAGGGACCAAGGGACAAAGGGACCAGGGACGAGGAATCGGGAAACGACGCGGCGGGAAAGAGGTGGGGCGTCACGCAGCGAGCGCAGCCAGGGCGCGTTCGGCGCGGGCGAGGCCTTCGGCAGCGGCTTCGGGGCCTTCGCTCTGATGCTCGGCGTGGATGAAGTCGATCTAGGTGAGGCCAATGAGGCCAAGGATGGTGCGCAGGTAGGGCTCCTGATAGTCGAGTGCCTGGAACGGCGATCCCGCGGGATAGGCGCCGCCGCGCGCGGAGAAGACCACGACCTTCCTGCCGGGCGGCACGAGCGGGGCAACGCCCTGCGGAGTGAAGGCAAAGGTGCGGCCTTCGCGGACGATGAGGTCGATCCATGCCTTGAGCGAGGCAGGAATGGTGAGGTTCCACATGGGCACGCCGAGAACAATCACGTCGGCGGCGCGGAGCTCGCCGACAAGGTGGTCAGAGAAGGCGAGGGCGCGCTGTTGCGCGGGCGTGAGAGATGCCGCGGGTGTGAAAAATGCGTCGATGGCGGCTTCGTCGAGATAGGGGATGTTTTCGAGCGAGGTATTGCGGTGGACGACAATGCCGGCGGGGTGTTGCTGCCGCCACTTTGCAACGTAGGAGGCGGCGAGGCGGCTGGAGACCGATGCGGCGCGGGGGCTGGAGTCGATGTGCAGGAGCGTGGGCATAAGCGTTCTCCACGATGAAGGGATCTGTAAGGATATTGTTGCAAGAAGGGCGAGCTCGCGTCGTTTGACCTCGAATCCGCGCGCCCGTATCATCGAAATTGGCACTGTGGCGCGGTTTTAGCGCCGCAGCATGCCTGTCTTTGGCGCGGCAGCGTGCCTGCCCGGGCGGAGTAGCTCAGATGGTAAGAGCGACGGATTCATAACCCGTAGGTCGGCGGTTCGATCCCGCCCTCCGCCACCAAACCACTGCCAAGTTCTCTTTCCAGTCTGGGTCCTTCGCCGCCCAAGAGCGGACTCAGGATTTCGCCTGCGGGCTCAGGCGCCCGCAAGACGGCTCAAGTTCGATCCCGCCCTCCGCCACCAAACCACTGCGTGGGGCCGCCGCTCGCTTGTCGCTCGCACGGGCTTAAGTGCTGACAAACAGAACCCAGGTCCTTCGCCGACAGAGGCGACGCGACGCGAGGCGCGTCAAGGTTGTGCCTGTTCCTGAGCAGAAGCCAACCGGTTGGTTCTTTGCGGCGTTTCGCGCGGCGGTGCGTCTCGATGGCTTGGAGATTCCCGAAGGCCCAGCAACTGCCAGGCGATGTGCCAGAGGAACGCGGGATTGTTTACGAGATAGCGCTTCCACAAGCGCCCGGGATCCTGCAGGAGCCGGTGCAGCCATTGCAGGCCGGCGCGCTTGATCCACGGGGAGCAATCGCGAATGCTGCCGGTGTGATAATCGAAGGCCGCGCCCACACCAACCGATAATGGAACCGGAAGCCGGCTGACATAGCGAGCCATGAAGCGCTCCTGCTTGGGCGTGCTCAGCCCGACCCAAAGGATGTGCGGCCGCGCTTGCGCGACCTGAGCGACGAGTTCCGCTTCTTCCTCCGCGGTGAGGCTTCGGAATGGCGGCGTGTAGGTGCCGACCACCTGCAGGCCGGGGAACCTGCGTTGCAGCGCTTCGCTGAGCAGCTCGGCCACGCCCGGCTTGCCGCCATAGAGGAAGTTGCGATAGCCTCGCTCGACTGAAAGCCGGCACATGGCCGCCATAAAGTCCGGGCCAAAGACGCGATCCATGCGCTGAAATCCCTGCAGGCGGCCAACCCAGGTCATCGGCATTCCGTCAGGAAGACTGATTGCGGCGCGATTGAAGGTGCGGAGAAGCTCGGGGTCGCGCTGCGCTTCCATCACTCCATGGACGCCGGTCACGCAGACGTAACCGGGCTTGGCGGCGTCGATCCAGCGGCCGGCGAGGCTGACGGCAAGATCCATATTGACGGCCGAGACTCTGACGCCAAGCACGTCTACATGCTCATGGGCGAACTCAGAATCAGGACGCGAGGCAGTTGCTTCGCGCGAGCCGGCGCTGCAGGCGGGCAGGAGCTCGCTTGGCGCGGCAATGGGCCGGGAGATCGACGCGCTCATATTCCTCCGCCGATGGCGAACAATAGAGTGTGAACAAGAATGGCTGCGTCCATGACGAAGCTCCGGTTGCGGATGTAATAGAGGTCGTACTCAATGTTCTGGTGGATGGGGAATGCGCGATCGGCGCTGAGTTGCCAGAGACCGGTGATGCCGGGAGTGACCTGAAGCCGCTGGCGATGCCGTGCGTTATAGCGCTCGACGACGAAGGGCATCTCAGGGCGCGGTCCGACGAGGGACATGGTTCCCATGAAGACGTTGAGCAACTGGGGCAGTTCATCCAGGTTCATGCGGCGGATAAAGCGCCCGATGCGGGTAATGCGCGGGTCGGTCGATGACATCGGCGAGAGAGAGTACTTTGGCGCGTCAACCACCATAGAGCGGAACTTGAAGATGTGGAAGAGTTCTCCATTCCGGCCAACCCGTTTTTGAACAAAGAGCGAGGGCCCCGGCGAGTCAAGACGAATGAGGATGGCAATCAGCAAAAGGATCGGCGCCAGCAGAACCAGAAGGAGCGAAGACACCGCCAGGTCAGTGATTCGCTTGGCGACGGCGTAGTGCCAGGGGCTGGGACGTTCGATAGTGGATGTGAACAGAAGGCCGTCGATGTCAATCGATTCGGAGGGCTGCTCAGGCAGAGCCGGGCCGGTGAGGAGCGCAACCTCCAATCCCGCCTGGCTCGCTGCGTATGTGGCAGCGGCCAGCTCGTCGCGAGAGAGATTTGGCGTTGCGAGCAGGAGCAAGTCACCTTGGCAGGAGTTGAGCAGCGCCGGAGTGACCGGGCCAGACCGAACGGGGACTGAACCGCGGCCCCGGTATCCCATGGCAAGGACGCGGCCCCCGGAACGCGCCGAGTGGTCGTCGATGACGGCGACCGGCTGGAACCCGAGCCGGGGCGAATGAAGGAGGGTGGATACCACTCTTTTTCCGGTCTCTCCCGCTCCATAAACAACGGCACGCCTCATGCCATTCTCACTTCGTTGCAATCTGCCGGCGATGGCGAAGAGAATCTGCTTTTCGAGGATGAGGAGAGCGGGAACAGCGATGACGCCAACAAGAAATACGACGTAGGAATAGCCGAGACCCAACAGAACGTTGATGGCGAGCAGGAGAAGCAGACACTGAGCGGGAATGCGAATGGCGCGCTCCGTTTCTCGAATGCGGAGCAGCCCGCTGCCTCCGCGGTAGCCGCCATCTCTGTGCATGAGAACGACGACAAGCAGCCCGAAGATGGTGCTGACAGCTACGACTTCGTGCATGGAGGGGTGAGACAGTGCGCCGAGGGGCAGTGACGCGCAAAGAGAACAAGTCGCCAGCAGACCCAGAGCCGAGGCGAGAAAGTCGGCCGACGCCTCGGCGAGAGTCATCGCGCCTTTGAAGAACTCTCTAGAGATCGCACGGCGTTCCATGCGCGCCGGCGCGATGCTCTCGGCGTACAAACTCTGGGCGACAAAATCGGGTGCTGCCATCTTTAGTTCCCTCCGCGCAGCGGCGCGGAATAATTCCGCGGAGCCTTCATAGAGACTGGCTCTCTGAGGTTGCAATGTTGATGGAACCGGCGACACGCGCGTTTTGCACGGGCACGGCGGAGGTAGCGAGCCTGCGATAGAGGGCCATGTACTTTTCGGCGAGCGCCGTTGCAGAGAGCTGCGGAAGGGAAACCGGCTCCCTAGCCGTTTCGCGCAGAGTGTCCATGATCGTGGCTGCGAGCGCCTCCACGGCGTATCGGCGCAGGGATACGAATTGGCAGTGGCCGTCGGCGATCTCGCGATGTGCCGGTATATCGGAGCAAACGATACGGCAGCCTGCGAGAAGTCCTTCGGCGACGGGCAACCCAAATCCTTCAGTGAGGGAGGGCGCAACAAGCGCCTGACAGTGCCGGTAGCACCATTGCAACTGGGGCTCCGTAAGAGCTTCGAGAAAGTGAACGCTGTCCTCGAGGCCGGAGGCAGCCACGAGCCGGCGGATCTTGCCGGTCTCGGGCCCGCCCATTCCAACCACCACCAGCTTCGAATCCGGTTCGATGTCGCCGGAACGCAACAGGCGGTGGAAGGCACGGATCAGCGTGGGAATGTTTTTGTTTCGCCGATGCTGCGCGACACAGAGCAGAAACGGCTCGCTTCTCCAGCCGGGAATCGGGGACTGCATAGCTGAGACCGGCTCCGGCTCAACGCAGTTATAGATGCGACTTGCCTTTTGCCATATGGCGGGGGGCGCGTATTGCTTCAATCGCATGCGTGTAGCCTCTGACACGCAGGCGATGGCATCGGCGCTACGAAGGCACTGCTTGAGAGCGATGCGATTGACAATGAACTTGGGAAAGCCGAAGTTCATGGGAATCTCATAGGGATACAGGTCATGCAGCGTTACCACCGTGGGGCAACGGAAGGCCGCGGCACGCAGCGGCATGGGGTAAGAGAGATGCACCACGTCGGCTTCGAGCTGAGCGGCCAGCCCGGGAAGCCGGCGATAGTACCAGAGATTCCGGCTGAGCGAAGTTCGGTTGATGTTGGCGATGTGAATCTTCAGGCGAACATCCGAGGGCAGGCCGGCTGCCTGAGCAAAGTTGCATTGCCATGGCGCCAGGACAAAGTGCAGCGCGGAGACCTCAGGGCGCAGTAACAGGCAACGAGCCAGATTCAAGGCATGGCGCTGCACTCCCGAGATACTGGTTGAGAACGATGCGGCGGCGACGAGAATCCTCATGGCTTCGATCCCTCCTGAGCCTCGAATGAGATCGCCAGTGTGGAAACACGCTGCCTCTCTTTGTTGCCTGCGATGAGTTGATGAAGCAGGGGCAGATAGACGAGCAGTGAGACCGAGCCGTAAAAGAGGCGGGAAAGCGCGAGCCCCTGCAGACCCTGATGACGCAGCAGGTCGATCATCAGCAGCAACATGGCTGCCCGACCGGCGAGGCTGATGCAGGCGACTGTACGGAATTGGCCGAGCGCCTGCATGGCATAGGTTCCGGTGACGCTGAGACCCATCAGGGCCGATCCCAAAACGATGGGCGGAAGAATGTGCGCGGCGCTTTGCGCGACGGCGGCTCCAGCCCAGATGCGGATGAGGCGATCGCCAACCAGAAGCAGGATTCCCGCGCCGCAAGCGACCAGGATGAGATTGCAGGCGACCGCCTTGAGCAAAGTCTGCTTCAGCTTTTCGGTGGAGATGGTGCTAGCGCGTCCGGAGAGATAGGGAAAGAGAAAATTGAGGCCAGACGCGGTGAGGCCATAGATGGGATGCGCGAACTGCACGCACAACGAATACGGAGTGACTGCCAACGCGCCGAGCGAGATGCCGAGAAGAATCCTGTCGAATTGGGAAAAGACGACGCCGCCCAGCGCTTGCAGCCAAACAAATACGCCCTGGCCAAACAAGATGCGCGTTTCGCCGGGATAGAAGGCCGGCCAGAAGGAAACGCCTCCGAGAAATTTGCGAAGCTCGAGAAATTGCATCCATGTGCCAAGCGCCAGAAAAGCAGCGGTTGCCACGAGGACACTGATGATTCCGCGGCCTAACAGAGCCAGTGCCGCGGCGGACGCGAGGGTGAGGAGCCGGGTTGCCGTGCTGATGCGCACGGTTCCGCAATAGTGCTCAAAGGCGCGCTGCACGCCGACGCTTACGCTCTCAATGGCCCGAACAAGGATGGCCACACTGGCGATGCGAAGGGCAATCAGGCATTCCGTGGGCGGGGTAAGCTGGGAGACGCCGACGTGACGCGCTGCATAGGGAGCGGCGATCCACACGGCGATGGCGAGCATGAATCCGAGCACGAGGTTGATGCCCACCATGCTGCGGACGGTGTGGGGCATCAAGCCGAAATTGCCGGTTCCGCGAAGATGGGCGACGCGTTGAATGCAGGCATCGCAGAAGCCGGAGGCAATGATTCCGCCTGCACTAATGACGGCCGTGGCGATCATCCACAAGCCATACTCCGCCGAGCCTAGCCGGTGCAGAACGATGGGCGCGACCAGCAGCATTCCGGCGGGATAGGAGATGTAGTCCAGAACGCCATAGCCGGCATTGGTGAGGTGCTTTCTCATGCGGCACCTCGGCGCAAAAAGAGAATGGAACGGAGTCGATGCCGCAGCACCGGAAGCACTTCACAGGCGAACTCTTTGCGCGGATCGGCTGCAGACATCGCCGACCAGTAATGACGGAACAAGATCAGTGACGACGCGGTCACAAAGGCGAGAAAAGTCAGCAGCAGCGAGAGCAGCAGGCGCGGCGGAAACGACTTCTTCTCCGGGATTCCCGGGGGATCGATGACGTTGACAGCGGCCACGTCTTTGGCCTCCTCGATGCGCGACGTTTCGTACTGTTGCGTGAGAAGCTGGAATACCGCCTCCTGCACCTGAACGCTGCGATAGAGATCGGCGTAGGGAACCGCAAGCCTGGGAAGCTGGCGCAACGGCGGGTAGAGCGCTGCCTTATCGCTGGTCGCATCGGAGTTCGTCGCAGGATCGTGCGCGTCTGCCGAAGTGAGAGGAGCGGACGAGCCGGTCATTTTGGCAAGCTGGGCTTGCAAGCTGGCAATGCGAGCTTCCGACTCACGCACGCGCACGTTGCCATCGCCATAAATCTGGCGCACCGACTGCAGGCTGGATTGCTCGACCATGAGCTCGGCCTGCACGCGCGCGCCCGCGTCGACCATGGCGCGGGTCTGTTCCTTGATGTCGATAGCGCTGCTGTTGCTGGAGAACTGGCTCAGCTTCATCTCCGCGTCTTCAAGGTTCGCCTTGACCTCATGCAGGCGCTGCTCAATGAAAACGCGTTCGCGATGTGCGGCCGAGGTGTTGGTCCGCGTGACGAGCTGATTCAGTTCGTCAAGGTAGGCTTGCGCCAGATCGCGCGCTCGCTCGCGATTTGTGTCTTCGACCTCGATGGTGATGACGCCGCTCTTTTTGTTCTCCGTGATCTTTGTGAGGCGCGCGAGATGCTTTGCGGCATCGATGCGGTAGCGGCTGTGGTAGACGTGCTGCAGATTAAACCGGTCAATCAGGTGATCACTCACGGTTCCGCTGCGCAACAAATCAATGAACAGCTCGGCGGAGGAGCGCCCGCCGGGCAAGCCGCCGACGAGGCTGCCCAAGGCTCCGAGGTTACCCAGACGGCCGGAGAGAGCTGCAAGCATGAGCGCGCTGGAGGTCTGTTGATCGGGCGGCATGATGCTGGTGACGGACTTGTACTGCTTGGGAATGACAAATGCGATGCCGAGACTGACAACCAGGGAGATTGCCGTGACTCGCACCAGCATGCGGCGATGGTCCCAAAGCAAGCGGGCGTGAACCAACCATCGCGGGCGCGCAGGAAGCCGGATCGGCTCCTCTCTCTCCACAGTTGCGAAGGAGGCATTCGGTGTCATTTCTCCGTCCTCCTAGAGCGTGGATACCGCTACGCCGGCAGTGATGGCAGCAGAGGCGGCGAGCTGGCCAGTGGCGAGCAGGTTCCTCCAAATCAGAGAGCCGCCGATGATTTTCTGCGGCACCACGACAACGTCGCCCGGATTCAACCTGGTGGAGAGAACATCGCCCTCCAGCCACTGCCCTGAGCGCCGGCCGACCACTGATCCATTGGCGCGGATGATGAAGATCTGCTTCCGGTTGGCAGTGCTGTTGGCGCCGCCGGCATGAGCGAGGTACCAGGCGGCGGTTTTGCCCGGGATAAACGTGAGAGCGGTGGCGTTGTAGACCTGGCCGGTGACGAGCACAAAGCCGGGTTGCTTGGGAATCGTCAGCACATCGTCGCGGCGCAGCTCGATATCCGCGGGCGTATTCGCCCAACTGTCGATATCGGAAGTGATGTGAATGACCATGCGGCCTGCCGGCGGATGCGACTTGAGATCCGCCAGCACCTGCTCTTGCTGCTCCTTGATCAACTGCAACGTTGCGCCACCATTTGAGCCGGCGGCACCGGGCGAAAGCCTTGCCGCCGCCGAGTTGGTTTCGATTTGACGGATGAGTTCGTCGCGGCTGCTTTCCTCGAGCGCCTTCACCTGTTCGCGAACAAGCACCGCGCCCATAGGGTAAGCGGTTGGCAGGAGACCGCCCGCCCGGCGCAGAACGGAGCTGAGGCGCTCACCGTCGTGAAAGCCATAACTGCCGGGGAAACGTACCTGGCCCTCGATGGTGACCGACTGGCCGATGTCGGTCCAATTTGTGATTTGATGAATGGCCAGGATGTCGCCGGGCTTGAGGGGAACGTCAGCGTTCGCGTCCGTTCCGGCGACCGCGGCGCCAATCGGCACCGTGGCGAGGTGCTCAACGATCTGATTCCCGTTGGTCATTTCGTAGCTTGTGAGATCGGCGCTATCCACCAGTGCGTCGCGCTTGAAACCCCCTGCCATGCGCACCAGCTGCGCGGCGGTCATGCCTTTGGACATGGGGTAGCTGCCCGGACGCAACACCTCGCCGCGAATGGTGACGGTGGGCGCATCGGCCTGATAGCGCCCAAAGACGCGGATGGTATCGAACGGTTGCAAGCCGACATTCGCGTTCCCAATCAAGACATCGGGAACGTTGAAGTCGATGGTCTCAGCATGAAGATCGGGAGGAATGAGGCGAACGATTTCGCCGCGAGAGGCAGGCTCAGGCAGCAGGTCCTGATAGCTGTGAAGCACATCGCTGAGCCGCATGCCGTCGGTGTAGGCCACGCGGCCAGGACGAACGACGTGGCCCGCGAGATAGACGGCGCGCTGGCTGTAGGGCAGAATCGGCTCGATGCGAATGCGATCCCCATCCTTCACCGCGAAGGTGGAAACGGGGTTTGGGTCTCCCGGAGGGTCTGGTGCGCCGCTATCGGGCAAGGTGACCGTGACGCGCCGCTGGTTGGCATCGATGCGTTCGATCCGGATGTTGCTGAGCGAAGCCGCGGCGGTGAATCCTCCGGCGTCGTCGATTAGCGCGCCGAGCGACGTCTCGCCAGGCTTAAGCTCGTAGATTGCAGGGCGCTTGATGGCGCCGGAGATGGCAACCTGCGGGCCGGCGGGAGGCACCAGCAGGGTGTCGCCGCTCTCGAACCGGGCGCTCCCCTTGCGAACGCCATGGAGAAGGAAATCGTAGAGATCGAATTCTTCGACGAGTTGCGTTCCACGATAGTGACGCAGGGTGCGGAGCGAACCCACCGCAGTTGGGCCGCCGGCTGCATACAGCGCACTCAAAGGCGTTGCCAGAGAACTG
Source organism: uncultured Acidobacteriaceae bacterium (assembly GCA_963836525.1). Lineage (GTDB taxonomy): Bacteria > Acidobacteriota > Terriglobia > Terriglobales > Acidobacteriaceae > Telmatobacter. The sequence continues at coordinate 166,765 of CAWIJW010000002.1, read as the reverse complement.
ACATCGTACGCGCCGGGGCGTTGCACGTCGCCGACCACGTAGACACGCACCGAGCGGAGGCCGGACACAGTGACCGCAACTTGCGCGTTGCGGTACTGCAGTTTGAGTACCTCCTCAATGAGACTTTGTGCTTTGCCCAGCGGGAGTCCCGCGACCTGCACTGCGCCGGCCTCAGGCAGGAAGATGCGGCCATCACGATCGACGGTTCGAGTGAAACTCTGGGTGAGGCCCCCCCACAGATCGATGGTGAGGCTATCTCCGGCGCCGATGACATAGTCCGGACCTAAAGGCACGTCGAGCGGAGTATCCCGGCCCGAGATTCCGCGTCCCGCCGCGGAAAAAGCACGGTTCACGAAAACGCCGGAGCCAAAGCGCTCGAGCCGCGCTGTCTCGTTGGGAATCTGCGCATAAAGGTCGTGCATCGATTGCAGGTTGAGCGGCGCGGGCTGATGAAGGACAGCCGGCGGGTCAGTGGAGGCGTTTGCTTTTTCCTGGCCGCGCGGATTCTCAAGAGAAGACTGCCGGCCAATGCCGGGCCGCAGGGAACGAGGAAATGTGCCTGAAGCAGAGTTCTCGCTAAAGGCCGTCGTCCCTTGTCTCATTCCGGCGCCAGTTCCGGCATCCATTCCAGTTGCGCTGCCGGTTGACGACAAGGAGGGTTGTTCCGTGGAGAAGAGATCGAGCGTGTTACTACCAGCAGCACTCGACCCAACTGACTGGAGATCGTCGTCAGTCACCAATCCGCGGGCGCGCAGAGCCGTTGTGATTTCGCTGCGCAGCCTGGCGTTCGTTGAGATCTGCGCGTAGAGCATCTGATCGGAGATGTCGTTGGGATCGATCTGCGCCCCTTGCTGTTGCATGCGGTCTGCCAATTGCGACTTCAACTCCGCAGCGAGATCGGGATTTTGTTCCAGGATGTTGATGATCTGATCGGAGGAGAGCGCGACTGCCGGCGCCTGGCCGCCGGGGCCGGATTGAGAGATGCGATCCTCTCCGGAGTTGTTACTGGCATCGAACGGGCCGGTTGATAACCCATCGGCATCGCCTGTCCCGGACTGGCCGGGGTTCTGGGCGGAAGAAGGCGCAGATGGAAATTGAGCGGTTGCGGCGGGCGCGCCGGTGAAGAACAATGCTGACAATACGGCCACTCCGCAGAAAGCGGCGCGCAAATCCGTTCTTCGATTCGCGTTGAGACCGTCAATGGGGTCAGAGAGTGGCGACATAGGGTTTTACTCGTCGCCTTTGACCGTACTGGAGCCGGGCCTGCGGACGTGTCATGCCGTGGTCAGTGAAATGTCATTCCTTTGTCGTCAGCTAATTGAGCGACCGACTGGCACGGGGACTCCAATGACGGCACCTTTCAGCACAAGCCAGGCGACTCCTTCCGCCCCGCAGATCAGACGGTTTGGCTGTCAAAGCCGTGACATTGTGCAAACAATTGCCTGACATCTCAGCCCCGGCAGCCTGCTATTTCAGGTAACAAGGACTGGATATGTGGACAACGCAGGCGACGGGCAGCCAGCCTCTTGCGCAAACACTTTCAACAACACTTGAGAAACGCTCGCTTGGCAGGCCGCAAGACGCGCTCCTCCGCGATATGGACTTGCCTTTGCGCGGGCGCTTCTATCCGCTTGGCTATGCAATAGAGATCATCACCAATGAACCAGACGTATTGATAGCCGCTGAGGAGAGCTTCGGCCACGCGCGGCTGGCACGGAAGAGCGCAACATTGCAGATACGAATTGGTGTTCGTCTTGGGAGCGGCGCCATCTGCCCGCCCGAGCCAACACGACGCGAATTCAACCATCTGTACTCGCTGGTCGCCGACGCAGATAACCAGGCACTTCTCGATCTCAAAACAGGAACGAATTTCACCTGGGTGACACGGAACGCGGTGGAGAACCGGCTGTATTTTCGGTATAACTTCCTGGAAAAAACAGTGTATCTATTGCTTGGCGCTTCGGTGGTAACGGATATGCATGCCGCATGCATCGGCAAGAATGGGAAAGGCATTTTACTTTGCGGCGATTCCGGTGCGGGCAAGTCAACCCTCGCGTACGCATGCGCGCGCGAAGGATGGACCTACACCTCGGATGATACAAGTTACCTGATTAACAGCTCCGATACGCCACGCGTAATTGGTCACTGCCATCGCGCTCGTTTCCGTCCCTCCGCGAGGACCCTGTTTCCGGAACTGGATGGCCGCCCCTTGACCCCGCGCATGGAGGGGAAACCGTCGATCGAGGTTCCCATCTCAGAACTGCCTGTTGCGCACACGGCAACTGAAGCGGTGGTGCATTCCGTTGTCTATCTGAAGCGCCACCCGGCGGCGGCGGGCCGATTGGTGAGGTTACCCAGCGGAACGGCAACCGAGCGCGCGCGGCGAGAGCTCTATTCCGCTGGGGAGATTCGCGCAAAGCATGAAACGATCCTGGAGAGACTCTGGAATATCCCCACTTACGAACTTGAGTATTGCAAGCTGGACGATGGTATCCAGGCTCTTGATCATCTAGCGCGGGAGATATGAGGCCGTTTGCGCATTGGGCGGGATGGGAGCGAGGACGGAGTTGAGCTGCCCTGCCCGGCTTTCGATCTCTTTCCGGAGCACATATTCTTCGAGAGCCTTTTCCATGATGTCCGCAGCGCACTCGGGCCCTTGGATCGATTGAATTGTCGCTTGAATGGTCTGCGCCGCATCGTGATAACTTGTGTCGCCGAGGAGCTTCGCAATGGCGGCGCGAATCCGGCTTGGCGATAGGCGCATGACTGGCAGCACTTCGGCAACGTGCAGGCGCGCCAGACGGGCTGCCATCGCAGGCTGATCATATGCCAATGGGATCACCACCATCGGCTTTCCTTCCAGCAGAGCTTCGAAGACGGTATTTGATCCGCCGTGGGTAATCACGATTTGCGCGAACTTCAGGAGTTCGAGCTGCGGGACATATCTTGAGACTAACGGCCGTCCGGGTAAGTCAGTAACCAGGGCAGGGTTGAAGCGATCTCCTAATGAGATGACTAATTGAACATCGAGGTCCTGGCAGGCTTCCGCGATTTTGCGGAAGATAGCCGGCTGGACTTTTCGCGTGGTGCCCAGAGACGCGTAGACAATGGGCCGGCCATCGAGTTTATGCCAAGGGAAGGCTACGCGCGGCCTTCCGGCGTGGTGCACTAAGGGTCCGGTGTAATGGAAGTATTTGGGCAACGACCTTTGCGGCAGATCCAGGCATTTTGGCATTTGCGTAATGTGCGCCAGACAGGGAAACTCTTTAGGGATTCTTCGGACTGAGCCTAATCCGGCTTTTCTTCGGTATTCATCGAGCGCGCGGCGGATCGGCCCCCTCACCCGCAACACAGAAAGTTCCAGAAATGCACTCTGCAGCCACGAGAGCCAGGAAGCAGAATAGCGGTGGCCAGTAATCCACGAAGAGACTTTCCAGCCGAAACGATGGGGCACTGAAGTGGAGATAATGAAATAGGGCAAGCGTAGCAATTGAGCCGCGGTTGGCCCAGTTAATGCAATTTCGTCAATCAGGAGCGCATTTACCTCTGCGCGGGTGAGCGCTGCGGGTGTTTCCTCAAGAAAGCTCTGCAAATCGCGACGCATGCGCTCCAGGTTGTAGCGCAGCGTTGAAATCTCCGACCAAATTCCCGAATGAACGGTCGGCAGCGTTTTTCGCACGGAGAGATCTCCGGCGCCCAGGGGAACAAATCCCAGGCCGGCCTCTCGCACCCGGGATTCGATCTTCGGTTTATCAAAAAATGTAACCTTATGCCCGCGACGCAAGAGTTCCTGCGACAGCGAAATCAGGGGGTTCAAGTGCCCTGTGCCGGTAAATGACAGCACGCCAAAGTGCCACTTCTTCTCTTCAGCAGGCATGTTCCAACTCCACCGATGCCGTTGCGCGCACGGTCTTCCCGCCGAGCCGCACCTCGCCTTTGCCCAACACTTCTTCCGCTCTTTGCAACAAATCTCCGACTGGCGCGCGCAGCCATCGAGTCGCTGTGCCGACCGACATCGGTTCGAGGTCCTGCGTCGCGGAAGCCGGGAGCCTCTCCAGGATCGCCGCCGAGGCGAGATGTACGCGGCCCGCAATGATGACAAGTTCGACATCGTCTACGGAGAGAGATGGGAGTCTTTCCGCTGCATTACCTCCCGTGTCTCGAATGGCGATCAGGTCTGCCACGCCGGATTCCCTGATTGAACCTTCAGAGCCATCTAACCGAAGGATCTCAGCAGGAACGGTCGTGACCATGCGATAGGCCTCTTGAGGCGGGACCTTGCAAACATGAATTGCGAATCGAATTTCATCGAGCAGGTCTCCCGCGGCCGTAAGAGGAGAGTCACTGCCAAGGGCAACGCGCGGAATTCTGCTGAGTAGGTGCAAATCCGGAAGCTTTCGGAAGAGAAAGTAGTTCGAAGACGGGCAGGCGATAAGTGAGGCTTGGCGATCTATCATCAAAGCAATGCCTTCACTATCGATAGCAAGCCCGTGAACAAGCACTGTGCTTTCATCTAATAGCCCTAACTTATCCAATGTCCACAGTTCTTCGTGCGCACGCGCGTCAACCCCTTCACATGCGTGCACAATGAAGGCGCGTCCTTTGGGAGTGGCGGCGCGCGCCACACTAAGATCGCCTCCGAGCGTCAACGAGTGAGCCCAACCGTATTGCTGAACCACCCGGACGGGAAAATCACTTCGCTGCATCTCGGGTAAGAGGGGATCGTGATGACTGACCGTCGTGACTCCGCATAGCAGGTTCCGTATTCCGCCCCACCAACTGCGTACATCTTTGGGAACGGCCCGGTATCCTGCGATGACTTCAGGAAATTTGTAGTGTATGTCCTCGCCCCACTCGATGTAGTTTCCGTAAGGCGGATCACCTAGCCTCGGATGAAGAGCAAACTCCAGATGGTCATGCGCATTGATCAGTCCGGGAAGAACAAGAAAGCCGCTGAGATCAATTTCTGTGTAATCGTGGACTGAGCGCCTGAGGGATGAGTTGGATTGGATGGCGGTTATTCTGCCGCCGCTGATATGTATGGATCCGCGCGCGCTTTCGAGAGGGCCGATGGCAAAGCGAGATCCGCGAATGACGATGGTCTCGTCTTTGCTGCTGCGAGCGATGGGCTCATCGCGTTTCATGCGGGAGCTTTCCGGACGACATAGATGCGAAACCGTGCAGGTTCACGCCGGTTACGCAGTTTTGCGAGGAAGGGGCGCATCGCCCAACGGAAGCCGTATCTCGGAGAATAGATGGTCCAGCGGATCGACAGGCGCTTCTCCAAAGTGTGCAATCGTTCGTCCGTGAGATATTCCATGCTGTCGAGCGATGCGGAAGCGGTTCCGTAGCGCTCAAGAAAGCTGGCGCGACGTTCCGACACCATTTGCATGCCGCTTTCATCACGGGAATACCAGGGGGTGTCGGCGACGATCACCATGCCGCCGCTTCTGACACAGCGAAGAGCTTCGCGCAGAGCGCCCTCAGCGTCCTCGGCGTAATGAAAAGAGGCATTGAAGATGGCGGCATCGAGTTGTCCGCTCTGAAACGGCAGATTTGCCGACTCCGCCTGGAACCGCGGAAAAAGCTTGGTGAGATGATTGCGATAGTGTTCGGCGGCCTCGAGGCCGTCGCGCTGATTGGTCAGCAAGTCCACTGCGAAGGGTTTGTATCCGGCAAGCGTCAGGCGAAAACTCATCCAGCAGTTCCCTGCCCCCAGATCCAGGATCCGTCCACCGGCTGGCAAACCCGGCTTCAGCACTTGCTCTAACAGGCAGTCATAGGTGCGCGCCCTTATTTGCCACTGTTTGCTGTTGCTGCCGGTAACATCGCGATAGGGAAGGCCAAGATAGAACTCATCGCTATCGCTGCCGCGGCCTTCCGCTGCTCTTATTTGCTCGTAGTCCTCTATGAACCGCGAATAATGTGCCGCCCGATCCAGCGGCAGAGCGTGGACGATTTCGCGATCTACCAGCAATGAGAACCCGCATTGCAGGCAGCTAAGCCTGGGGATGCTGGCATGGCACCGGGGACATTGAAGGCGAATGCCGCAGGCAACAGTCTCGTGGATAAGGTCATCTTCGACCGTCTCCACGGCAACACCGTCTGTGCCACGCGCCGCTTGCATTTACAGGCTCCTGATGGATACCAACTGCTCGACAGGCACGAGTGCGGATGAGGAAAACGCACCTACTCCCTCATTCCCAGCGAAGGTGAAGGCATCTGGATCACGACTTACCGGCTCTAACTTGATGACCCTGCTCCACAGTTCATCCAGCTTGATGGCTTCTTTGCCGGGATCTGAAGAGTTGCTCCAAGAATCTACCTCGGCATGCAAGGCATCGCGTACGACGCGATAGAAGTCGGTGGTATAAGCCGCCTTGAACATGATGCAGAGATCGTCGCTATCGACCCAGTTGCGCTTTTGCCCGAGCTGCTTGCGCACGCGCTCATAAAAGACGGTGCCTGGAAGCGGATAGGAGAACGAAACCCCAATATCGTCAGGGCGCGTGCGCCGGACGAAAGATATCGTTTCCTGTAACTCGGCCCACGTTTCCCCCGGATAGCCAAACTGCAGAAAGTAGCAGGCGCGAATGCCGGCATTTTTCAAGCGAGCGCGCGCGGTTATGACTGACGAGAGATTGAGCCCTTTGTCCATTGCATTCAAGACAGCTTGCGAACCGGATTCGACTCCCATCCAGACTTCGTCGCATCCCGCAGCCTTGAGATGGTGAACAGTCTGCTCGGTCATCAGATTGGCGCGGGACTGTATCTTGAAAGGAACAGCCGCGTCCCTCTTCGTTACTTCCTCAGCGAATTGGCACACCCAGTGCTGATCCAATGCGAAGATATCGTCGCCGAACCAGATATGTTGGGCGCCGGCAGTAACCTTCAGTAACCTCATTTCCGCGGCGACGGCCGCGGCTGGACGCAAATGGAACTTATTGCCGGAGATTGGCTTTGCACACCAGTTACAGTGGTATGGACATCCACGGCTGGAAACCATGTTGACGGAAAAGTATCCATGAGCCTTCGTCCACGCATGGCGATAGGGTTCCAGGCTGATGAGATCGCGCGCGGGAAAGGAGAGTTCCGTCCACCTCGGATTTTTTGCCAGACGCTGCGGGCTTCGGACAAGCTGCCCATGTTTGTCGAGTCTTACCAGGCCGTCGATCTCCGGAGCATCCTCGCCTTGCAAGATGGATTTGGTCAGTTGGACGAGAGCCTGTTCGGCTTCACCACAACATACAAAGTCGAAGCCGTTTTCGAGAAACAAATGCGGATTGTCTGTCGAGTCCGATCCGTGGACGATTGTTTTGGCGCCCACAGCCCGCGCGGCTTGCGCCATTCTCCACGCGACCTCCCTCATGCGCGTGAGACACATCTTGGAAAGAAAGTTGAAGTCGTCCTCATAGACGGCAACGATCTTAGGCCGCTCGGCTGCGAGAACCGCGGGAAAGTTCGAGGACGGCTCCTCGAGCATGGGGTCGAAGACTGCGACAGATATGCCGCTCTCCCTCAACGCCGTGGCCGCATAGAGGGTCGCGAGCGGCATATAAGGCTGCATCTTGCGCAGTTGCTTTGGATCGTAGGGAAGGTGATAGGAGTGTGTGACTAAGACATCTGCCACGAGCCACCTCGGAAATCTGCGCTTCGATCAGCGCCGGCATCTATCGCTTCAGCGCATCTCTCGGACAGCAATGTGCCGTGAACCGGGCGAGCACCGGCGGCATATGAACTCACTGCTGAATTGGAGAGATGTCCGAGCCTTTCGCGCTTCGTGGCAAGGTAGCGAGTGGAATGAGCATTCCGCGGAACGTCCGCACTCACTCGCTCGATGATTTGAATTCCTGAAGACAGGACAGCTTTGATCTTCTCCGGGTTGTTGGATATGAGCCGGAGTGAACGAATCTTGAGAAAGTGGAGAACCTGAACGGCGAGCGCATAGTCGCGCAGATCGACGGCATGGCCCAAGCGCAGATTCGCTTCGACCGTGTCGAGCCCCTGATCCTGAAGCTCATAAGCGCGCAACTTTTCCATCAGCCCGATGCCGCGGCCTTCCTGCTGCTCGTAAAGAAGCACTCCCGCGCCTTCTTCAGCGATGGCCCGCAAGGCCAGTTGAAGCTGATCGTGACAATCACAACGAAGTGAGTGAAAGACCTCGCCCGTTGCGCATTGCGAATGAATGCGAACCAGCGGAGGGAAGCTGTGAATATCTCCAAGAACGAGGGCGAGAGCAGTTTCAAGGCTCTCAATCCCTGTCTTCCGGCTGGTGTGGAGAGCCTCGAAGGCCAGCAAACGGAAGCTCGCCCAGCGGGTGGGGAAGTTCACAGCGGCGATTTGTTTAAGGATCATGAGTATTGAGGACCTTTTACTGTTTCGTTCACTGAAGCAACGCCGTGCGCCGGCTCGTGTAAGTAGCGTATCCCGCTGCTTCCGGCACGGTGTCTCCAGAATGTCTTGAGATCGTCATTTCCTTGCCTGGAGCCGGGATGCCCGATCGTGAGAGGACAAAGACGGAGTGAAAATGACGGCCAGGGTGCGATGGCGCGTCGACCGGCGCAATGGCGCACGGAAACGACCGTTATGGCACGCCGGTGCGACGAAATTGATAGAGAACGTGGTCACCGAGGATTGCGAGCGGGCGGGAGAGGACGCGATCGAGCGCTTCCATGAGAGCAAGCAGGCGCGGCTGCTGCGTGATCCACGGTTCAGCAGCACTGGGGGGCACGGTTATACCAACGCCGAAACGCTTCTCCAGCACAAACCAGGGAGCAAAGGCCCGCTCGAGCGCGGCGCGGCGGTGATAGACAACGTGAAATTCGCGACTGGCGAGCCGCGCCGGCATTTGGCCGCGCTTGAAGCGCCGCCACGCCAGATGCGGGCGGCCACGAAGCACCTCCGCGACCATCTCGCCGGGGCAGAAAGCGCCGAAAAGCACAAGCATCGCCGGTGCACCGGGCTTGAGCAGCCTTGCCAGACCGCGCGCAACGGGCTTGAGGTCGACGACACAATTGAGCGGAGCGAAGTTGGAGAAGGCGCCATCGAATAACTCGCGGTCGGAGGAGAGATAGCCGGCGGCGAAATTTTCCATCGCTTCCGCGGCGGCGACCAGAGCCTGCGCGCCCAGAGGCTCCAGCTTGGCACGACCGAGCGCAACCATGGCAGGCGAGGCGTCGGTAAGGAGCACGTCAAAGCCGCGCGACGCGAGAAACTCCGCGTCCTCGCCGGTGCCTCCTCCGAGTTCGAGGATTTTGCCTGCTGCGGGAAACTCGCGGAGCAGTGCCGCGCGAACCGCACGGCGTTGGGCGGCGACGCTATCCCAGGCGCCGAAGCGCGAGTCGAAGCTCGGCGCGATGGCGTCGAATGCAAGCGCGGCAGGGCCCAATGGCGGCATCATTGCGTCTTCCGATTCAAGCGCCGCCGCCAACGGCGCCGCTCCAGCGCAACTCGAAGTCCTTCGACGATGTGAAAGCGCAGACGGTTCAAGATGAGATTGGCCTGCATACGATACCGGCCAAGCCGCACGGAAAAGGCCTCGTTGGGAAACGCACGGATCACGAAAGGAGGCAGACACGAGGGAAGGAGCGATTGCCGAATGGGCCGGCTCGCCGGAACACCGGCTGCCTCAAGCTCCGATTGCAGCAGCAGGTAGAGTTTGCTGCCCGGAAAGCTTCCCAGGACCGCTCGATGACCGTACAACTCGACCCACAACCGCGTGGAGCGGGGAAGGCAGTCGACCGTCCATCTCGTCAAGGCTTCTGGAGCAAATTCGCCCATCGCCCGCGTGATGAGCAGCGTTACTACTCCGAGAGCGAGGGACGCGCGCGGATTCTCGTTCGCAGTGGAACGAAGCTCATCCCAGAAAGCATCGTCGCCGGCGCGGAACAGGACGTGCCGGCGAAACTCCACCAAGTGCGCCGCCCGCGCGAATTCGCCGCATATGTGCTTGAAGGCGTGGAGGCCCTGCCGCAAGAAGAGATCGACAGGCGAAAGCACTGGCATGCTGAACCCACAGAGTTCGCGCCATTCGCGGCGCTCCAGCAAGGAATCACGGGAGGATGCACTGGATTCAATATGCAATTCCACCACCCATGACCCCACGTGCTTGTACAGATCCTTGAGCGTAATGCCCGGCTTCTCGTTCCGTTTGAACTCCCAGCTCTTTCCGCTCGTGCCATAGAGACGGTAGCCTCTGCGGGCAAGGATGTTTCGCGCCTGAGAAAGATCTTCTTCCGCAACGAGGAAATCGAGATCCATTTGCGAACGCAGCTCCGGCCTTGGAACAGAGCTCGGGCAGAGCGACAAACCTTTCAGAATGGCATAGCGAAGACGCGCATCTTTGAATTCCTGCTGAATGGCGATGGACTCGGCGACCATGCCGCGCGTGCGCTCTGTATTGTCCTCGAGGTTCCGCAGCAGGCGCGTGAGAACGGGCGCGGGCAGCAAATGGGCTAACTGCAACTCGACCAGGCGATCGAAAAAGTACAATGCAAGGCCGCTGAAATCGAGCCAGCGCAGAAGATGCTGCCACTGGCGCCGGGAGAGCGTGCGCAGCTCCAAGCAATGTTGAGAGAGGGGATCGCAGAAGCTCAAGAGCACAGCTTGGCGAATCCGCCGCTCGCCGCGGAGCGGCTTTGGCTCGACGGTCCCATGCCGGGCGAAGATTGGCTCGAATGTTCTCAGGTCTCCGGATTGCCGGAAGCGACCGGGGACAAGATACGGCCGTTGTAAGTGGAAACGTCCAGCTTCACCAAGGAGAGCGCGACTTGAAGGCTGTGGCAATCGGGCATCACCTTTCGTAGAAATCCCCCGGGTGAAACTCCGGAGGGGGCAAGCTGCCTTCAAGCGTAGCCAGCGATCCGCGTGGCGTTGTCATGCTGGTGTCAGGCGATTGTCAGAGCATTGTTGTTTGGATGGTGCGGAATGCCGGGCGGGAACCTGGGCGAGCCAGCCGAGTGTGCTGAATGGCGGGTGCCGCGACGAGGGAATTGACAATCGAATGACAAAGCGAAGACCCGGCACGGACACATGGCTTTGCGCCAACAGCTAGTGTGACTGGTGGGCGTTATTCGCTGCCGCCCGTCTGACGGAGGATCCATGAAACCATTTTGTGAAGTCCAGGCAGGTGAGCTCACTTCGCGCTCTTTGCGAGCGCCGATTCGAGCCAGAGGCTATGTTCTCGTTCGCGGGTTACTACCGCAAAGCGACATCCGGCAGGTGCTCGGCGAGATTACACAGATCATCTCCGACGCAGGGTGGCTGATACCCGGCCACGATCCCCTCGAGCGCATCGCGAACGTGGGCGCTGCTTGCGGCGATCCTGACCCGGGATTCAAGCGGACCTACCAGGAAGTTTTCAATTTGGCGGCGTTTCACGCCTTACCCCATCATCCAGCGCTCCAACGGGTGATGAAGATGCTGGTGGGCAACCGGCTTCTGGTTCACCCCAAGCCGATTGGGCGGTTGATCTTTCCCAATTGCGAAAAGCTCACGGTCCACGCCCATCAGGATTACCGGTTCATGCAAGGAGATCCCGAGTGTTTCACGGTCTGGATTCCACTTCACGATTGCCCGGTCGAAGTGGGGCCGTTGCAGATTATGGAAGGCTCGCATCGCTCCGGTTTCCTGAACCACGAAGAGGACAACCTCCATGTCCCGGAGATTCCAGCGGACGCAACGGCCGGGGGAGAGTGGGCCGGAGGTCCGATCTACGCGGGCGACGTGCTGATTTTTCACAGCTTGACCGTTCATGCGGCGTCGCCGAATCTTTCAAAGCAGATGCGAATCTCGCTCGATTGCCGGTTTCAGGATTACTCGCGAGCTCTCAATCCCGCGATTCTAGCCTTCGCCGGAGAATCAGGCAAATCGTGGGAGAAGACGTATTCCGGCTGGTCCTCCGACGAACTGAAGTACTACTGGAAGAGATTGCCGCTAAGACTCAAGCCGTCGAAGGCCGAGCTGCAGGAACTTGCCATGAATGCGGAGTCCGAGGCCGTGCGGGCTAGATACGCGAGGATTCTGAGTCAATTGAATTGATTCTTCCGGCCAGCGCGGTAAGGCTCATTGCGTCGCGCTGTGGGGGCGCGGCGCGCGGATTGAGCGATCGAGATAGGGCCTTTCAGGCAATCATGGAGTACGCGCCGAGCCGGGCCGGGACGACAACGCTGTGGCTGGGGCACACGACTGCTTCGCGCGTCATCCGATATTGGATCAAGTCCGCTACGGTGATCATCTTCAGGCCGTGCGTCGCACAGAAGCCGATGAGGTCGGGCACACGCGCCATGGTGCCGTCGTGGTTCATGATTTCGCAGATCACGCCTGCCGGCGTCAGGCCTGCCAGCCTGGTTAGATCAACGGCCGCTTCCGTCTGTCCAGGCCGTTCGAGCACTCCGCCGTTTTGGGCGCGCAATGGAAACACATGGCCTGGGCGTCCCAGGTCCGAAGGACGGGTGGCGGGATCGATGGCGCACTGGATGGTGGCGGCGCGATCGTAGGCCGAGATTCCCGTGGTTACGCCGCGGCCGAGGGCATCGATCGATTGCGTGAATGCTGTGCCGAAGCGCGCCGTATTTCGCCCGGTCATGGGGGGCAGGCAAAGGTCGTCGAGGCGTTCGGGCGTCATGGCGAGACAAATGAGCCCGCGGCCATGCGTGGCCATGAAATTGACAGCCTGGGGAGTGATCCTGTCCGCCGCCATGGTAAGATCGCCCTCGTTTTCACGATCCTCATCATCCACAACCACAATCATGCGGCCAGCGCGAATTTCTTCGATCGCGCTCTCGATGTCAGTGAAGGGGGAGCCAGCGTTCATTGAGATCACCTCATTTCCGTGGGAAGAACCGCAGGTTGCGCATCGGGCCGTGAGATTGGCCGGCCGCGAGCGGGACGGGTTAGTCCAGGGTCCATTCACGCCCTTCCGCGGCCAACTGACTGAACTGTAGCGGCTGAAGAGTGTGAAGTTGTCAACGCGCCGTCATCGGATTGTCATAAACCATGGAGGGGCGGCTCGCGGCACGCAGTCTCCGGCGACCGCGACTTCCGCCGGAAGATGCGGAGATTGCAGGCAATGGGAAGGTCCAGGGTGAGGCGAGGCTGCGCGCAGGAATCGGGTGTGGAGAATCTTCTCTCAATAGGGTGATTGAGAATCTGTGTCGTAAGGATTGCCGAATTTATTGGTATGTGTCATGTTCCCGGGCTTGGCTATTGGAGCGCTAATAGTTCCAAGATCGAGGTTGTGGGCGGAGAGATGTACGGTGCGGCTCAAACCAGCGAGAATAGGCTGGGGCACGCCCTCAATCCAAAGGCGCAGCTTGTAACTGCCGGGAGGAATGTTGGGCAGCACGAACGAGTCATTGGCGCCAGCAATCGCATAGAGCGGCGTGGAAAGAGCCAAGACAACGGCGCTCATCTCCGGATGAATGTTGCAGAAGATGTAGGACACTCCTTCACGCGAAAACGTGACTGACTTACTGGAGCCGGCTTCGTAGAGGCCGAGATCGAACCGCTTTCCCTCAAACAGCGAAAAGACATTATGAAAGAAGGGATCGGCGTTGGGAAATTGAACCACACTGCCGAGAGGGATGACCTGCAGATGGGGAATGAAGGTGCGGTTTTTCTGCAATAACGTGTAGTGGCCGGAGGGAACAAAGGGCAGAGCCGGCGTTCCCGGTAGGGGATCAAGCCAAACGACCGCGGGCACAGGGCGATGATTTCCCGGCAAAGAGGAGGCGACCCGCAGGCGCAATTCCGCCGATGATTTCTCAACGGGATGATCCTGCGCGCACGCCAGCGCCGGCGCCATCACTAGAGCGCAGAGCAGCCAAGTGCCGAGTGCCCGCCGTTTCATCAAAACTTATACCCCGCCCCCACGCCTATGATATTGCTCTGCGCCGGGAGGCCAATAACCGGGACACTCTCCAGGCGGCGGTATTCCAGAGAAAAGAGCAAATAGGCGCTGGGGCTGTAGATCACATTGCCGGTAAAGGTACGGTTGCGGGCGAGATTTTGAATCATCGAACCGCCTTGGGCAAAATAACGCCGCAAATCGTACGCGAAAACATTATCCATTCCGTAAGCCGCATTGAATTGCAGGCGCTCGCTGACCTTTTCCTTGAGCTGCGCCCATCCGCCCGCATCGTCGAGAGCCCGGGAGTAGTACCCGCCTGTATAGGGATTGGGGCTATAGGCGAAGTCTTTGTAGCCTCCGCCGCCGAGGCCGCCAAGCGCCAATCCGCGATAGGCGCTCCCGGTGAATTCGAGATGCGCAAAGAGGAGCAGCCGCGTATCGAGAGTCGCCGCCCAGGAGTCATAGCTGCGCCCAAGCGAGCTTTTATGAGGAGCAAAGTATCCGCCGATGCCGAGATGATTGCGGCCTTCTTCGCGGTCCGATCCGAACACGGCGATGCGCGCCTCAACTCCCGGCCTGGAGCTTTGCTCCGCGCTGCTTGGCGGAGCCGGCGGGGACGTTGCGGAAGGCGTGGCCAGCGGCGTGAGCGGCGCGTCTCCGGCATCGATCAAAGCCGCCTGCAATTCGACGCCGCGAGATCCGGCGTGGGCAAGATTCCCGGTGATTCCGGCCTGGGGATTCCACGTCCACAGATTGCCCGACCACGCAAGCGCGGGCTCTGCCACGGCCGTCAGCGAGGTTGGCTCTTCGGGGCTGATGATGGGACGATCGAGCGAGAAATAGACCTGGATCTGGTCCCAGTTGAGGCCGGCGTGAGCCGTGCGGAGCCGCAGCAGCGCGGCATTCGTGTTGAGGTAGCCGGAATAACTCGCCGTTGATGTGCTTGGAGCCGTGCTGCCCCAGAAGTCTACCCGGAGATCAGCGAAGCTGCGAGCGCCGAACAAATGGGGGCCCCGCGCATCGATACCAAGAATGGTTTGCCGGACTGAGGCTCCGACGCTGCCCGAACCCGGAAGCGCCACTGAAGGAGTGGCCGCGGAATCGACAGCGCCGGTGTTCACAAAGCCGTTGAGGAGCAACATGCCTGTGAGCTTTACCGGATACTTCGATTCACTTTCCACCTTGGATTGATCGTGAGTTGCAATCGCAGACTCCTCGACCGCCTGGCGCTCTCGGAGGTCCTGAATCGCGGCAGCCGTCGATTCCGGCGGAGCTTCTGATGAGGCAGAGGAGGGCTGCGGGGCAGGGGCGGGCGGCTGCGGCGCCACAGTAGCTGCTCCAGCCCCGGCCAACTCGCTCTGCAATTCGCGCAATTGCTTGCGCACCTCGTCCAATTCGCGTTGCGACTGGTCCACTTGAGCCTGGGTTCTCGCCATGGCATCGGTGAGTTGCTGAATCCGCTGCGCCAGGCTCTCCTGATTTGCAGTCTGCGCACGCGCCGAGTACGCCGGCGCCAAGAGGAACAGCGCCAGAAGCGGCACGGCTCTCCATGCGTTGCGAAGGCTTACGCCGGAATGTCCAATTCGCTTAACTCCGAACATTTTCATCGGGGATCACCTGCTCATGACGCTCGGACTCCGACGCGTCTGCCTGGTCCCGCGCCGAGAGCCCGCGCGCCACCTTCATCTGAAAGATGGTTTCGCCGGGACGACTGCTCACCAAGACAACCTCTCCGCCATGCTCCAACGCAATGCAGTGAGCAAGGGTGAGGCCAAGTCCTGTCCCCTTCTGCTTTCCTTCACTCACAAAGGGTTCAAAGAGGCTTTTGCGGATCTTCAAGGGAACGCCTGGGCCGTTATCGGTGATGCTGACGATCATTTGATGGTCCTGTGCTTCCAGGGTCACGGCAACACTAGCTGCCGCGCCCATGGCGCGAGCGGATTGACAGGCGTTGAGAAGCAGATTGGAGATGGCGCGCTCGATCTGCTTCCCGTCTACAGCGACGGTCGTTTCGGCGGGATTGCCAAAATGCGTCACGAACTTCACACCCTCCGCATCGGGGTGCGTGCGGACCAGCGCCGTTGCGCGCTCCACGACCGATGCCATGAGCTCAGGTTGGCGCCTTACGCTGGCGCCGGTGCGGCTGAAGATCAGCAGCGACTCGATCATCTCTGTTGTGCCGCTCACCGCGGCGCGGATTTCCGCGAAGATATCGGCGCGCTCCTTTGCCGTGAACCGGTCGGAAGCAAGAAACTCCGAGTTGGCGTAGATGGCAGCGAGATAGTGGCGCAGATCGTGGGAGACGGAACTTGCCATTCGACCGATGGTGGCCAGCCGCTCGGATTCCAGCACTTTCTTGTTGGCGTTTTGGATTTCACTGCGCATGCTGGAAAAGGCCGTGCTCAACTCGCGCACTTCCTGAGTGCCATGGCGCGGCACACGGTACCGCACATCGCCGAGCCCGAACGCGTGGACGCTCTTGGAGAGCTCTTCGAGCGGGCGCGTCACCAGCCGCGAGACGATCATCATCAGGGCCGTACCGGAGAGCAGCGCCAGGAGACCGACAATCAGCACCATCCTGTCGATGCGGCTGATGGAGCGCTCCGCCGGCTCGAAGGATTTGAGGACCACCAGCTGCAGTGGTGAAGTGGCAGCCGCGGAGAGATCTTCCCTGGCGGAGAGAAAACGCGTATCGCCGAGGGTGACCGTGGCGGGCGTTCGATACCCTCCTGACAAGAAGGGCGATTGCCGCGCCAGGCTCGTCTGCACGTCAGGGGCGAGGGTGCTGGCCACAATCTGGCCCCCGCTGAGAAACGCGGCTTCCACGCCCGTGGGCTGGCTGATTTCCCGCACCGTGCGTTCAATGGAAACGCCGCTGACGACGTATCCGAGCAGGGTTCCTTCCTGGTCGCTGCCGAAATATAGAGGTCGCGACGCGCAGGCATACAGCGACCCGCCGGCAATCAGATAGTGCTTGCTGGGCGAGGCGAGCAGGATGCGCAACCCCTGACGAAGCGCGGCGCCGTCAGCAGCACTCCTGGAATAGACCGCGATGATGCGGCCCGTGGGATCGGCGAGCACAAACAGATCCACGCCGCTGAGGCTCCAGAAGCCCTCGGCTCCATTCTGAATCGTCAGATCGTCACCGCTGGTCATCAGCGCTTTCAAGGTGGGAAGTTGGGCAAGGAGGGTATTCTCGCGTTCCAGGATTTCCAGCCTTTCGGCTTGCATGTTCTGGAAGGCGGCGACGGAGTGGTCCAAATCGCTGGACAGATCGTCTGTCACCTGATTCCCCAGTTGCTGGCGAATCAGCAGAAGACTGAGTCCGGTCACAACCGCAATGATGACGGCCATGGCCACGACGAGAAGAACGTGGGTTCGAACGCCCTGCTTTTCGCGCACGCGTGCTACCCCCGTGGGAACTTCCCTGTCTGGGGGATGATGGGGAAGATCGTCATGGGACGAATTTGTATCCTGCGCCGTAAATGGTGAGCAGATGTTTGGGATTGGTCGGATCCGGCTCCAGCTTCTGGCGCAACTTCAGGATTTGATTATCCACCGTCCGGGTGGTCGGATAGAAGTTATATCCCCAAACTTCATTGAGCAGGACATCGCGCGTGAGCACCCGTTCGACATTATCGGTAAAGAACTTGAGGAGCTTGAATTCGTGCGCGGTGAGCACAACCGGCTTCCCGTTCCGCCGAACGGTCATCCTCTTGAAATCGACCTCGCAATCACCAAAGCGATAAACCGTCTGTGGCGCGGGTTTGTGCTGGCGGCGAATGGCTGCCTGAACCCGGGCAGTCAGCTCCCTTGGGCTAAATGGCTTGGTCACGTAATCATCAGCGCCTAACTCGAGGAGCAGCACCTTGTCAGCGACTTCAGAGATCGCGCTCAGCACGATAATCGGCGTCTCGGGGGAAAGCTGCTTGAAGGTCCGGCATAACTCCCTTCCCGAGATGTTAGGCAGGATGAGATCGAGAACTACCGCGATGGGATGCTCGCTGCGAAACAAATCCAACCCCGTCTGGCCGTCGCCGGCGATGAGGGTCGCGTAGTGCTCTTGCGCGAAGGTTCTCTGCAGCGTCCGTTGCATGCGGGGATCGTCCTCGACGATCAGGACGGTGCCGAGATTCACCGAGAGCGGAACTTCGTTTTGGGTTTCTGTCACCACTTCCGTCGCTTGCACCATATTGAAGCCCTTTCCACTAACATTCATTTTCTATGATCGAGGACCAATTCCGCCAGATGATCGCCAAAAATTACAATGGGATGACAATTTGGTGCGGGTGAGGCCAACTCAAGATGGAACCGGAAATTCGCATAGGCGGAAGCGAGTGCGGAAACCCACTTATTCCGTGAGCTCCTCATCGATGATCGCCAGATACGGCGGAGCCATCGTCATGGGGATCGGGCGACCGGCCGCAACCGGCGCCGTTGCCGCCTCCGCGGCGCGTGCTTGTTCGATCAACAGGCTGATCATGACAATCGCCCACATGGGGAGGGAGAGATCGAAGCGCTCTGTATCTGCGCCGCCGCGCACGAGCACAAACAGCAAAAAGGCGAAAAGGAATGTCCTGAGCGGCCCCTTCGCGAGGCGGCGAATGTGCCGGTACAAGCTGAAGTAGATGCCTGCAAACATGCAGACTCCGACGAGTCCGTAGGCATAGAACTGCTGCAGCAGCTCGTTGTGCGCGTGCGCCGCTTCGAATTGATCGGGACCAAACGGTGGAACGACCTTCCAGACAGAATCAAATCCGTGCCCGATCCAAGGCTGCTGGACAGCCTCGGCCAGGAGATAGGCCCAGATGCCAAGCCTTCCTGTCAATGTGGATGATTGATTGCCGGCATTGGTATAGATGTCGTAGTAAGAGGACAGCAGGCCCCACAAAGCGGCAACAACCGTCGCGGCAGCGAATGTAATCAGGATTTTGCTCCTGCGGCTTACCGATTTGTCGCTGATCAGCAGGAATCCTTGACTGGCGAGGAAAGCGACGATCGTTGTCTTGCTCAAGGTGCGAAGCAATGTCACTGCGAGGAGCAGAGACTGGACAACAAAACCTCCCCTTCGTTCGCGCATAAGGTATTGCGCGAAGAAGAAGGCAAAAGCACAAAGGTAGCCAATTTGATTCGCACCCAGGAGATCCTCATCACCGAGGCGAAGGTCCGACTGCGCCGGCATGATCCAGGCGATGACGGCCACCGCGCAGGCGCCCCACAC
Organism: uncultured Acidobacteriaceae bacterium; assembly: GCA_963836525.1. Lineage (GTDB taxonomy): Bacteria > Acidobacteriota > Terriglobia > Terriglobales > Acidobacteriaceae > Telmatobacter. The sequence continues at coordinate 147,695 of CAWIJW010000002.1, read as the reverse complement.
GTAGCCTGTCATTAAAGAGCTTGAAACTTCCGTCAGCGGTCCGGCGCGAAGGAGCAGGAACACGATGGCAACATCGGCAGCCATCGCGCACCAATAGGCAATCGCCGTTGGCAACGATGCCGCGCCCGTCCACAAAAGACTGCACCAGGAAAACCCGAGAAACACGAGCGCCCACCGCGCCGTGGCCAGTCGCATCATGTGTCCGAAGGAGTAGCGGGCTTCTCCGAAGGTGCAGAAGGCGGCAATCAGCAAAAGAAGGTAATCAAGAGAAAGACTAAGTCCGGTTCCGGTTCGAGGATCCGTCCCAAGAATGCGGACCGACAGGACCATGATGAAGGAACGAAAAGCGAAGTAGAAGCCCACGACAAACGGCAGGACGTTTGTTGCCGAGCCATCACGATGCTCGGTCTCAAGCGTGACCATGTCAGAAGGCATAGCTCACCTTCAGTGCGTATACATATCCGGGATTCCCTGGCTGCCCGCAGGCGGCAGATGGCGCAGGTACACGATGATCGACCAGAGTTCATCGTCGCTCAGCGTCCCTTTGGAGCCGGGCATGCCGGAAGGCCAGATGCCATTGTCGAGAATCCATTTCAACTGCCCGTCGGTGTAGCGCTGGACTTGGGCTGAAGCGAGGGAGGGAATCGGCGGCGAGATGTGGTCGGCAAAAGGAACGCCGGTATTTTGTCCGTCCATTCCGTGGCAGGCAATGCAATAGTGCGAGAATGCCTCCTCGCCATCTGCCAAAGTTGCCGCGTTGTCGGGCAGCGGATTCTTCTGCTTCTTGTTTCCGATGAAGACGTGATGCTTGGCAAAGTTGACGACCGCCGTCTCTGCCTTTCCCGGCGGCTTGGCTTTACACCCGGCCATGCCGGCGAGAGAAATCGTGGCAGCTGCGAGGAAGAGCCTCCACATGGCTAAGCCACCACGTGCAGGACGATCTTCATGGAGCCGTGGCCCTCTCCGCAGAACACGGAGCAGTGGCCGACGAAATCGCCGATTTTGTCGGGCGTGAAGGTCACCTCCACGGTCCCGCCGGCTTTCACCTTCATATCGACGCCGAAATCGCGAAAGCGAATTCCGTGGCCCACATCCGCGCTCTTCAGCACCAGCACCACGGGCCGCCCCTTCTCGACAGTGATCTCATTGGGCGTGAAGAAAAATCGCCTGGCCGTAATCTCAATGCGCTGGGGCGCTGCCTGTGCCCAGGCCGCAGGGGCAAAGGTTGCTCCCGTGAGCAGCGCAGCGGACAAGGCGAACAACCTCAATTTGTGTTTCATGCATTCTCCTCGCGTCGTTTTCCACCAACGAGTGGCAAGCCAAGTGGCTATCGAAAGGCCCTGGTGATGCGGACAGCACCGGCCTGCCACTCTGATGACAACGTACCGGCATCGACTGCAGGAGTTGTCACGCCACGGTTCTTCCATTGTCAGGATGTTGTCATGGGGATGGGGCCGCGGGCTGATCAAGGAACTGCCCGCTACGGATTGAAGAATTTGAGGAGCGCCTTGGAGTCGGCATCGCTCAGCCCGGCGCGCACGCGCATGTGCCTGGTGATGGTGCCGGAGATACTGGGCGAGAACCCCTCGGGTTGGGCATGGCAGCGGAAACAATTCTGGTGGAACACCTGCTGCCCACGCTCCGCTTCGGGATCCGAGCCGGCGGCTTGAGCATTTTGCGGCGCCGTCTTCGACTGGTGTTGTTGCGGCGCGCTGTTCACCTGGCCGATGGCTACCGTTGCGGCAAGCGCCAGGCAACTCACCATGATTTGTTGCACGTGCTTCATTGTCGCTCCTCGTCGAAAATTAAGATGCGGCTGCGGGCTGATGATCTTCAGGAACACCGGCCGAAATACACCGGCGAAATCAGCAGTCCTGATTCTTCGCTCGGCGCCGTATGTGCACAGGCTACGAGCCGTTGCAGCGTGGCATGTCACGAGAGCGTCTAAAGGTTGTCATCAGATTGTCTCGACAACCAAGTGGTGGCGGCGACAAGGATTGAACACATGCCTGCGCCAGGTCCGCGGCGCCGCGTGGCTGCCAGCGCGGACATCCTCATGACAATCCGCTGACATTTCAACGACCGGCATCTGACAACTCTTCATCCTGTGCGTGGGTAGGCTTGATGCGAGAGGAGCCGGCCAGGCATGCGCGCTCAAGCAGATGTGGAGATCGAAGGTGCGGAGATCGAAGTTTCGGAGATCGACCCGCGCTCCCGGGAACTCCGGCGGTGGAGGAGAGCGATAAGCCTGCTGAACAACCGGCAGCGCATTCTCTTCGCCTTCCTCACTGCTGCCAGGATCGCGGTCGGCTTCTGCGATCTTGCGCTCGCCGCAGCCATGTATCTGCTCTTCCTGCTCCTGCAGGGGCGCGATCCCACACATGCATTCTGGTGGACGCCGAAGACGATACTGGCGGCTGCCCTGCTTGCGGCAATTTTGGTTGTGGTCCGTGCCTGCGTCGACGTCTTCTCGTCACGCTCCGTCTTTCGCCACATTCAGAACCTTTCCGTGGATTTCCTGCTCCGGCTGACCCGGGGCTACAGCGAGATGCAGTGGGTGCGATTCGTTGAGCGGAATCGCAGCGAACTCATGAACCACGCGCTGCACACGGCGCGCGAAGCCGCCGATTTCTACCATCGCTGCATTGAGCTGACGGCGGGGGTGGTGATCGTGGTGGCTATGGCTGCCGCCTTCGTGTATCAAAGCGCAACTGTGGCCTGCGGTTTTGCCTGCGCACTCGCGGCGTTCTATTGCGTGCACCGCATGCTCATTCGCAGAAAGGTTCAGGAGGCTGCCTCGAACCGGGAGAAGTCACTCATCAGACTGCAGAGGAAAGTGGCCGACCTGTTCGCATCGGGAAAAGAGATTCGAACGTACGGCAACCAGGCCATCTTTCACGATCGCATCCGCCGCGAAGCAGAGGGCCTTGCCACTAGTCATCGGCACGCCGTGTTTCTTCCCCAGGTGGCGCGCATCCTTGCCGAACAAGGAACGATTTTGCTCTTTCTCGCCCTCATCGTTGCGGTTCAACTGCGCCAGGGGGACACTCGCCAGCTTCTCTCACTTCTGGCGTTCTATTTCGTGCTTTCGCGGCGGCTGCTTCCCTTGGTGAGCCAGATTTCTTTGATTGCCGGCCAGATGGAGAGCTCGTATGAAAACGTGCGAATCATCGACGCGGAGCTGAACGAATGCCGCAGATACCGCACGCCTGCTCTACCGGCGCAGCTGCCCCGCGCAGGCTTCGTGTTGGAACTGGATCAGGTGAGCTTCTGGTTCCATGAAGATGCGCCCATTCTGCAGAAGGTGAGCCTGTGCCTGGGCAAGGGCGAGACGGTGGCGCTGCACGGCGCTTCGGGAATTGGCAAGAGTTCGCTGCTCAACCTGATTGCCGGCGTCCTCGAGCCTGTGGCCGGCGATGTGCGGATCGACCGCGCAGCGATTGCGTATGTGCCGCAAGAGATCCCACTGCTTGACGACACGATCCGGAACAATCTGCTTTTTGGGCTGCCGCCGAAGCGCGACGAAGAGCTGATGAGGGCCCTGGCTGCCGCAAAGCTGGCCGATTTGGTCGCAGCACAACCGCTCGGGCTGGAAACGCGCGCTGGGGATAACGGAGCTCTGTTTTCGGGAGGACAGCGGCAAAGACTGGGTCTGGCGCGAGCGATCCTGCGCGGGAGCCAGCTTTTGCTTCTGGATGAAGCGACATCGGCGCTGGACGAGGAGACCGAACGGCAGGTCCTCGAGAACCTGAGCGCCGCCGGAACGGCCGTTTTTCTGGTGACGCATCGCCTGCATGCCCATCGGTTTGCTCAGCGCGTGTACCGGCTTCAGGATGGCTGCCTGGTTGAGGAGCCGCCCCAGCAAATGGCGAAAGATCCGCCGGCTCCGCACGCGGGAGTTTCCATTGCAAAACCGTGCCGCAATCTTCAGCCGCGCATCTCAGAAGATCGCGGCCGGCGAGTGCCGCTGGCGTGACGCATTCTCAGCAGTCTCGCTTCGTCAACTGGACAGAGCGCGGCGTCCTTTGCCTGCTCATTCTCTACCTGTGCGTGCACACCATGCCGCGGGCATGGAACAGTCTGGTTACCGATTTCCCAAATTACTACACGGCCGCGCAACTGGCCCATCAAGGCTACGACACCTCACGGATGTACGAATGGGACTGGCTCGAGCGCGAAAAGGACCATCGGGCGATTGCGGTTCGCGTGATCGGATTGCTGCCCATCACACCCTTCTCGACGCTGTTCATCTGGCCGTTCGCCGGGCTCAAGCCTCTTGCGGCGAAGCACGCATGGATCCTGCTGAATCTGCTGCTGCTGGTCCCGATTTGCTCGATGCTGAGGTCCATGACCGGACTGAGCGTGCAGCGGCTTGCGCTGATCTTTGCGTTGAACTTTCCGTTGTATCGGAATCTGGAGTTCGGCCAATTCTATGTGGTTCTTCTGCTGCTGATCACTGCCGCATGCTGGGCAACCCTGCGAGGCCACCAGGCGCCGGCAGGCGCGCTGGTGGCGATTGCAGCGGCATGCAAGATTTTCCCGGTCCTCTTTTTCATCTTTTTTCTACAACGCCGGGCCTGGCGCGCCTTGGTGTGGGGGGCAGTTACGGGAGCGGCCGCCGTCGCCTTATCTGTCGCGGTCTTTGGCTGGAGGGTGCATCGCACCTACCTTTTCGAAATCCTGCCCTGGACACTGCACGGAGAGGCAATGCCGCCGTATGTGACCAATGCTTCCATCTCCGGCATACTGCACCGCCTGTTTCTGGCTGAGCCGCAGTGGAACCCGAATCCCTGGCACCCCTCCGTGCTGTGTTTCGCGCTCCTGTTGCCTGCCTTGCAAATGCTGGTCCTTGCGCCCGCGGTGCTGCTCATCCGCAGGGACTTGAGTACTCCACGGCGCATCTTGCTGGAGTGGTCGGCGTTGCTGACTGCATCCCTCGCCATTTCCACGATTCCTGCGTCCTATAACTTCGTGCTCATGGTCCTTCCCATGGCTGTGTTGAGCGCGATTTTGCTTGAGCGCAAGCGATATGGGTGGCTGGCGGCTTTGGTGGTTGCGTATATCGGCATCGGATTTCCTGTGCCCAGTCCTGCCAGGATCACGGGGCTCGCGATTCTGCTCTATGTGCCGCGGCTTCCGTTGATGATCGGGATGCTTGTGGGAATATACGCACTGTTGTGGCCCGAGTGCTCCGTCAGGCTCTTGTTTCGGGACTGGACGCGATGCGCATGGGCTGCCGCCATGATCGTTGCCGTGGTCTTCAGCACGCGCTCCACCTTTCTTCGCGAGAGCGCAGCGCGGCAGGAGTACGCGTACCGTCTTCCGTTGGAGCGCGAGGGATTTCTTAATGCCGGTCCACAGCAGGCTGGCACGGGAGTTCACTATATCGCATTTACGCTCGATGGATACCGCATGATCACGGAAGACCGGAATGCCACGTGGACAGATCCACCTGCGGATTCCAAAATCGACGATCTTTCGTTCACGAGCGGTTTCGGGCGCCTCTGGGTGGAACGAGCGGGGAGTCCGCAGTCAGAGGTCGTCGATCTCGACGCTCCCTCGCGTGCGGTGATTCAGGATGCGCGCGATCCTATGCTCTCCATTGACGGCCAGAGCCTTGCCTTTGTGCGCGACGATCATGGGCGGGGACGGCTGATGATGCGAGCAGCAATTCAGTCCGACTCGCCGACTGACGCCGCGCTCACTCCGCCCTCGCTGAACGTTTACGAAGCATCGTTTCTTTCTTGGAAGGACTACGCATTTTCGGCAGCAGGCGGTACGGAGCCGCCACAGATCTATCTCACCAATGGAACCCAATCCAACCAACCGCTTGGGCTTGGCGAGTCGCGCTATCCGGCGTTGTCGCCCGATGGCCAGTGGCTGGCGTACAGCCACTTTGAACGCGGCGTGTGGAATCTCTGGGTCCACAATGAGAAGTCCGGAGCGACCGAGCGCATTGGCAACGTACCGTGCAACCAGATCCAGCCTGCATGGGAGAACGACTCGAAGACGCTGCTCTATAGCACCGACTGCGGACGAAGCTTGTGGATCACGGCCATTGCGCGCCGCAGAGTCATCCCCTGACGGGCCGGCCCAGACCAACCAAGCTGGCCAGCCAAACTGGCCAGGCAATCCATCCGGGCAAGCCATCGCGGCCCGGACGTGAGGAGGGCAACGTCTGGCTTACTGTGATTTTCCTTTCCAGGTGGGAAAGAGGAAGCGGTACACGATGCCCGTCTCCCAGATGTTCACATCCCTGGTGGAAGAAAACTGCCGGGAATAGCTGGTGAGGATGCGCGTGTTGTGCGGCAGGTTGTAGTCGATTCCGAAGTCGGCGCGCTGTGTATTGACTGACGGCACGCCATCGCTCGCGTGATTGTCGATGCGAAAGGTCTGCTGCATGCGAAATACAGGTTCGAAGCGTCCAATCCAACTATCGAGCCCGCCAAAGGCCTTGGTGCGGTAGTCGGCCTCGACCCAGTAGCCCTGTGCATGCTGGCCACGACCGTACTCCGAACGCAGGCGAAAGGCCGTATTTGTGGGCTCCCACCACACATGCGCGCCTACAAAATTCTCCTGCGTTTGCTGCAGCAGACGATCGTAGGAGGCCCCAATTTCGAGGCGGTGTTCAGGCAGGAAAAGGAATACGCGTCCGCCCGAGGAGCGCTCGGAATTGAAGTAGAAATTCCCGCTGCGCGCGGAAAACCAGGCGTTGTAGCTGATCGAGTATTTGCTGCTGGAGGCCGCGGAGCCGCTCAGCATGCCGCCCACGCCAGTGCCCGAACCCATGGTGCCCATGCCGGCAATCAGCGGCCCATCCTGAAGGTTCCCAATCCAGATGGGCGACAGCCGGTCATTGTAGGTGTTGAACGGCAGCAGGAAACTGCCGCCAACCACCGTGAGATGAGGCGATGGCACGTAGTCTCCCTGCAGATAGATGAGATCCGCGAGATGGCTGTGATTGTAGCCCGTCTGGCCGTTTCCGTTCGGCGAGAATTCCTCGAGAAGAATCGCTCGCGACTCGACAAGCAGCGAGTTGCCCAGAGGCGCGGCGATGAGCGGCTCAATATGCGGCTGATAGCTTGTGTTGCCGCCATTCGTGCTGGTAAAGAACCCGACGCCGCCGGAAATTAGCGGCACGTCCTGTGCCGGCCCGCGTTGCCCCGCGCAGGCGATGGCCAAAGCGCAGAGAACGATTCCGGCCGGCTGGGTCAATCTGAGGGTGCGAAAGCGCAGTCTTGTATGCTCCATAACTGCGACCATAGCGAGATGGAGTCTGGATCGTGTCTCCCGATCGTTTGTCCTTTGTCAATTGATTGTCATTTCCCATCCATATGGAAGGTTCCGGGGTGAATGCCTCGCGGCCGGGGTCGCGCCAGCAGGGCAAAGATTCCTCTCAAGTCTCGTGGATGGTGCATGTTACAATTTGCCCACGTTGGAAGCCATGAACGACCATTCCCCGCAGAAAGAACCCGTGCTCGAAGTGATTGCTCCCGACAGCTCGCGCGAGAGCGTGGCGGTGACACAGTTCCCGTTCAACATTGGCCGCGGAGGCGAGGGCGATAACGTCTTGCAGCTTGGGGACGGGCGGATCTCGCGGCGCTGTGCAGCGATTTATGCCGATGGGCCAGGCTACCGGTTGGAGGATCGCGGAAACCGCTACGGCCTGTTTGTGAACGGCGAGAAGGTGCAGCAGCGAACGCTGCGGGATGGCGACGTGATCACCTTCGGCCTTGATGGCAGTTACCAGATTGTGTTCCGTTCGGCATCGGTTGCCGCACGCGCGCCACAGGAGTCGGTGGCCAACCTGCTGACGCGCATCGGCACACTTTCCGATTTCACCGGCACGGGCACGTCAGGCGGATTGAGCAAGCTGAATCTGCTGCTGGAGGCGACGTCGCTGCTGCACTCGCAGCTTCCTCTGGATTCCGTGCTGGGCACGATGCTGGATCACGCCATCTCGATCACGCACGCCGACCGCGGGCTGCTGATTGAGCCCGACGCCGCGGGCACGCTGCGCGTTCACCTGGCGCGCGGCAACAAAGGCGAGAGCCTGCCGGCGGAGACGCTGAACCCCAGCCAGACCGCGATCAACCAGGCGGTGAGCCGGCAATCGAGTGTGATTACGGAGGATCTGAACCTGGCCGGCCTGGACCTGAAGGCGGCGGAGAGCATCGTGGTGCAGGGTCTGCGCGCGGTGGTGGCGATTCCGCTGTATGCCTCGTCGCGTTCGACCGCCGACACGGGCGCGGAGCACGAGCGCGGCCAGTTGCTGGGCGTGATCTATCTCGACTCGCGGCGGATTGCGGCGTTCTCCGCGCTGGACCGGCAGATTCTTGACGCGCTTGGGGTGCAGGCAGCCAGCATTATGGACAATGCGCGGCTGGTGGAGCGGGAACGCGAGCGCCAGCGGCTGGAGCAGGAGCTGTCGATCGCGCGCACCATCCAGCAGGCGCTGCTGCCGCACGGACTGAACGACTATCCGCATCTGGCCGTGACCGGCGTGCATTATCCCTGCCACGAGGTGGGGGGCGACTACTTCGACGTGGTTCCGGTGAGCGAGGACCGGACGGCGATCCTGATCGCGGACGTGAGCGGCAAAGGGCTGGGCGCGGCGCTGCTGACCACGATGCTTCAGGGCGCGTTGTCGGGGATGACCGTGGGCACGGATCCCGTGACAGTGTTCAACCACATCAACCGCTTTCTGTGCCGGCACGCGGAGGTCGGCCGCTACGCGACGATGTTCATAGGCATGCTGGGACGCGACGGCATGCTGGAGTACATCAAGGCCGGGCATCCATCGCCGCTGCTGCTGCGGCAGGGCAAGGTGAGCGAACTCTACACCGAAGGGTCGTTCCCGGTGGGACTGATTCCCGAGGCGGAGTACACCTCGGCGCGGCTGCAGCTTGAGCCGGAAGATACCCTGGTGCTCTTCAGCGACGGCGTGACGGAGGCGGAGGACCCCAACCACGAACTTTTCGAGGTTCAGGGCCTGAGCCGGGTTCTTACCGGGCAGCAAGCAGCCCCTGTCGAAGCGCTGCAACAGTCGATTCTCGACGCGGTGCGTGAGTTTACGCGTGGGGCCAAGCAATCTGATATTTCCCTCGATCTGACCCTGCTGGTGGTGCGCTACCGCAAGCCCGCTTGAGGCCTGCTCCGGCTTTCGCCGCCGGACCGGGAATCCGCCATAGGGACCAGGATTTTACGGCGGTTCCCCTGCAACTATGTGCCATTTCCGGCGTATTTCAGGGTGGCTTTTTCTTGTTGAAAAAGCCACTCAGCGATTGTGCCTTGGTCTACACCTCAAGGAGAACCGCTTTAGGCCGGAAATTGACCAAAATCCCCAGGACGGATTGATACAATCCACACCATGAGCGTCCCCAAAGTCATTGGAAGGTATGAGATTGTCGAGGAGTTGGGACGGGGCGCCATGGGAAGCGTTTTCAAGGCGCGCGACCCCGCCGTAGGCCGCATTGTGGCCCTCAAGACCATTCATTCCACCGCACTCGAAGGCGCGCAAAGCGAGGAGTATCGCGCGCGATTCTACCGCGAGGCGCGGGCCTCTGGAGTTCTGGCGCATCCGGGAATCGTGCCTGTGTTCGATGTGGGCGAGCACGAGGGCGCGCCGTTTCTGGTGATGGAGTTTGTCGCGGGACGGACGCTGGCCGACGTCATTAAGAAGGGCGAGCGGTACAACCTGGATCGCGTCTGCGAGATCGGCCAGCAGCTCGCCGACGCGCTGGGTTATGCGCACCGCCAGGGTGTGATTCACCGCGATATCAAGCCGGCCAACATTTTGATGACCTCGCGCGAGGTCTATGGCAGCGAGCGGCCCAGGATCACGGACTTCGGCATCGCCAAGCTGGCGGCCAGCGAGATCACCACCACCGGCCAGTTGCTGGGAACGCCCTCATTCATGCCGCCGGAGCAGTTTACGGGCGCGCCCATCGACGGCCGCGCAGACCTTTTTTCGCTGGGCGTGATTCTTTATTCGCTTGCCACCGGCGAACAGCCGTTCGCCGGCGAGACCATGACGGCCGTCTCCTACAAAGTCGTCTACACGGAGCCGATTCCGCCGGCAAAACTCAACCCTGCCATACCGGCGCGGCTGGAAGCCGTGATTCTAAAGTGCCTAGCTAAAAGTCCGGCGGACCGCTACCAGACCGGCGAGGAACTGGCGCAGGACCTGGCGGCGATGCGCGCGGGCACAGTAGCGACCGCGACGCACACGGCAGCACCACTGGCGGGCGGGTCGGATGTGACGCTCGGACCGGCGGCCAGCGCGACATCCATGCCGCTGGGCATCCCTCCGGGTGCAGCGGCGGCGCCCGCGACGGCAGCCCCGCCAGGTCCCAAGCCGGCGGCAAAAAAGCCCGCGAAACCAGCGCGGGTTGAGACGATTTTTGCCGTAACTTTGCTGTCGATCGCAGGTCTGGCGGCAGTCGCGGCGGGCGGATGGTTCTGGCTCCAGCATCGCAAGCAACCAGCTCCGCCGGCGCAGCAGGCTACCACGGCTCCCGCTCCGCAACCGGCCGCGCCCGCGACGCAGCCTGGAGCAGCGGCTCCTGCCACTCAACCTCAGCCAGTGGCAAACGCACCGGCGCCGGGCGCAGGTGCGCCAGTGGTTCCGGCCGTTGCGCCAGCGCCCCGCGCGGCGAAGCCATCCACAGCCAAACCGTCTGCCGTCAAGGCGCCCGCCGCATCGCAGCCGGCAGCTGGGGCCAAGCCCGCTCCTACGCCTCCCGCTGCTGCCAAGCCTGAGCCGCCCGCGCCTGCGCCTGCGGCGGCCTTCGATCCACGGAAGCTCAATCCCAACACCAACGCAAAGCTGAAGATCGATGTGAGCAAATTCCCCAACGGCCTGCCTTTCACCGTGGAGATGAATAAGCAGCCCTACGTACACTTCATCACCGGTGACGGCGTCAGCCTGGACAATTTGTATGTCCCGCCTGGCGTGCAGCAGTTCCGCGCCTCGTTCAAGAGCGGCGGCCAGGAGTGGGTCTCGAACATTGTGAGCGAGGACTTCAAGACCAAGAAGCGCAAGACCCTGAAGATTCAACTGCTGGCGAAGGACAAGGCGCAGTCCACAAGCACCCTGCCGATCAGCAAGGATGCGCAGCTCTTTCTCTCCTTCTCCACCAGCTTGATGGATAACCTGCCCTTCTGACCTTTGGTGTCTGTAACAGGATTGTCACAATCGGCGGGTACGATCACGCTAAAGCGGTTCTCCTGCAGGTGTAGACCAAGGCACAATCGCTAAGTGGCTTTTTCAACAAGAAAAAGCCACCCTGAAATACGCCGGAAATGGCACATAGTTGCAGGAGAACCGCCGTAGTCCGGGCCAGCCACGCGAAATGCGGGCTCCGCCGGAGCGGCAGCAGAAGGGCCCCAGCAGTTTGTACGGCAAAAGGAAGAACGCAATGCAAATCTCCACGGAAGAAATGGACGGCGGCGTGACCAAGGTCGAGCTGGATGGGCGCATGGACATCGCCGGAGCCGCGGTTGTGGATCTGAAGATGAATCTGATCGCGGGCAGCGCTAAGAAGCTGCTGATCGACTTGCAAAAGGTTTCGTTCCTTGGCTCGATGGGTTTGCGCTCCATCGTGATTCCTGCGCGGGCGGTGCATAGCCGGGGCGGCAAGGTTGTCCTGTTCGCGCCCACCGAGATGGTGGAATCGGTTCTCAAAACCAGCGGCATCGATTCCCTGCTGCCGATTCACCACGATCTCGCTGCCGCGGTGGCCGCGTTGCAGTGAGCTCAACCCGTTGTGCGGCGGCGACCATGCCCGGAGAAGACACTGTCGAGCCCGCGTCCCGGCTGACTCTGCAAAGCCGGCTCGACGACCTCGCGCTGCTTTGGCCGTGGGTCGAGGCACTGGCCACCGAGCATGCAATTCCTGCGGATACGCAGTTCGCCATTCGCCTCTGCCTTGAGGAAGCGCTCTCGAATATCATTCGCCACGGATACCGCGGCGAGCCGAACCACGCCATCACCGTGGATTGCATGGTGGATTGCACGCCCGGCGGAGCACATGAGCTCGCGTTCGTGGTTGAAGATCAGGCCCCGCCGTTCGATCCACTGGCGCCCTCGGCGTTGGCAGATGCGCCGGTTCCGGCGTCGATCGATGAGCTTCGTCCCGGAGGCCGGGGCATCCGGCTCTTGCGCGGGTTCGCCGGCAGCCTCGCTTACCAGCGCCTCGCTGGCGGCAATCGGCTGACCATCCGCTTCGCAATCCCACGTTGACCGCTCCGCCGGCGGTTGTGAGACAGGCCGCTTCGCTGCCCCAAATCGTTGATTTCCGGCTCTTACGCGGCTCCGGAGAGCTGCCTGCGCGCCACTTGGGGTATGATTGCGTCTATAGAGTGTGAGCGGCCGGCTTCCCCTTGCGACCGCTGTGGTGGTGTGTGTGTCCCGATTCTTTCAACGCTTCGTCTTTGCAATCTCCGTGGCGATCTTCGCCGCGCTCGGCCTGGGCTACGTTCTGGGCGAGTTCGGATGGCTCGGCGTTCACGCCGGCGACGCACAGGATGGCGCCTACCGTCAAGTCCGTGTTTATGCCGAGGTTCTGCGCAAGATCCAGAACTACTATGTGACCGAGCCCAAGATCAACGAAGTAACCAACGGCGCGCTGCACGGCCTTCTTGACTCGCTCGATCCCGATTCGAGCTATTTGTCGGCGGCCGAGTACAAGATCTACAAGGAACGTCCCGCCACGGACAACGCGCAGGTGGGATTGACCATCTCCAAGCGCTTCGGCTACGCCACGGTGGTGAACGTGCTGCCCGGCTCGCCTGCCGACCAGGAGCACCTGCGCGACGGCGATGTGATCGATCTGGTCGACGGCCAGTCGACCCACGATCTGCCGTTGGCCGTTCTTCGCTTCATGCTGACGGGCAAGCCCGGAACCACGGTCACGCTCTCGGTGGTGCGGCCGTTCAAGCCCGATCCCGACAAGCTTACGCTGACCCGCGCGATGGTTGCGGCGCCGCCGCTTGGCGAGCAGTTCTACGAGAACGCGACCATTCTTTATCTGAAGCCGGGCGTTCTCACTGCGACTCGCGTGGACGATATCGCAGCCAGGATTAAAGGTGCGGGCAAGGGACACAAGATTCTGCTCGACCTGCGCGATACCACGGGCGACGACCCCAAGCTGGGATTGCGCCTGGCGAACCTCTTCATCAAGCAGGGAACACTGGCCACACTCGAAGGCCAGAAGTTTCCGCAGCAGACCTTCACCGCCGATCCCGCGCAATGCATCACCGACGCGCCGGTGGCCGTGCTGGTGAACCGCGGCACCTACGGCGCGCCCGAGCTGACCGCGGCGGCGATTGAGGATCTCAAGCGCGGCGACGTGGTGGGCGAGCGCACCTTCGGCGAAGGGACGGTGCAGAAGACGCTCGACCTGCCCGACGGAGCGGCCCTGATGCTGACGGTGGCCAAGTACGAGGACCCCAACGGCAAGAAGATTCAGGACGACGCCGTGACGCCGACCGTGGTGGTTGCCTCACCCGAGGATGATGGCGAGCCCATGCCGCCCTCGAACGGCGACGAGCCGCTGAACCAGGCGCTGGCGCTGCTGAAGGCGAAGAACGGATAAGCGGCCTGCCCGCAAGACCGCAATCGTCTCCTCAATTGACACCGGATTCCCGCTCTTGCACTGCGTGGTGCGTGCTGGCAGCGGCGCGAGTTCTCCGCATCGATCCAATGCTAGCCTTATAAGGAGAGGCATTCCTCCACTTCGCAGGGTGGGGATTTGCCCGCGAGGCCGGACCCGCCTTGGCTGCCACGTCCCATCAGATCGTTGCACCGCGCGTTTCGAGCCGGGCGCGCCGCCCTGCCCGTCCGCCGCTTCCCGAGTATCGCCGCCGCAAGTTAGCAGGCCGCTCCGCCATCGCGGTGTTAGTGATGCTTGCGGCTGTCACCGGTTCGCTGGCTGGATTGACGCTCGTATACTCCGCCGATCTGCCGCAGATCCAGGACCTGGAGCAATACCGCCCGTCCACCATTACCGACCTTTATGACCGCAAGGGACGGATCATCGGATCCTTCGCGCTGGAGCGGCGCCAGGTGGTGGGCTACGACGATTTCGCTCCCGTGCTGCGCCAGGCCGTGATCTCGATCGAAGACAAAAACTTCGAGTCGCACTGGGGCGTCAACGTCTTTCGCGTGGCCGGCGCAGTGTGGCACGACATCCGCAGCCACGGCCGCGCCCAGGGCGCCTCCACCCTGACCATGCAGTTGGCGCGCAACCTGTTTCTCTCCTCCGACCGTACGGTCAGGCGCAAACTGCAGGAGGCCTACCTCGCCATCCAGATCGAGCGGGCCTTCACCAAGCAACAGATCTTCACGCTCTACGGCAACCAGATTTACCTGGGCAGTGGGAATTACGGCTTTGAAGCCGCATCAGAGTATTTCTTCTCAAAGCACGCCAAGGATTTGCCCCTTACTGAGGCGGCGCTGCTGGCCGGGCTGCCCAAGGCCCCGGTGGCGTTTTCGCCCATTCTGAATCCGGAGCGCGCGCTGCACCGCCGCAACCTAGTGCTGAGCGAGATGGAGTCAGATGGCGTGATCACACACGCGCAGGCCGAAGAGGCGCGCAACGCTCCGCTCGGGCTACACCTTGCGCAGCCTGAGGGCTCGGTGGCGCCGTGGTTTCAGGAGGAGGTGCGCCGCGAGCTGGAAAAGCACTTCGGCGCCGAGGAGGTGCACGAAGCCGGACTGCGCGTCGATACCACGCTCGACCTGGACCTGCAGAAGGTGGCCAATCGCGCCGTGCCTGACGGAGTGGCCGCCTATGAGCGAAAACAGGGGTGGCGCGGCAAACTCGAAAATGTTCTTGCTACCGGCGCAACCCTCGACGCCTACCGCCATCCCGACTGGGCAGTGACGGCTGCCCCCGGCGACTACGTGCATGCGCTGGTCACGCGAGTGCTTCCGCTTGAAATTCACGCGCGTATCGGGCCGCCGAACCAGGAAGGCTCGGAGATCGTGCTGCTGCCCGCCGATTGGAAGTGGACGGGCGTGCGCTACGGCGACGCGCTGGCCAAACCCGGCGACATCCTTTATGTGCGGCTGAGCGCGGCCACGGAGAGCGGCGCGCGGCGCGCTTCGCTGGAACAGGACTCGGGAGCGCAGGGCGCGTTGCTGGCCGTGGACAACACCAGTGGGGACGTGCTGGCCATGGTGGGCGGCCGCGACTATGCGCTGTCGGTCTTCAACCGCGCTACGCAGGCCGAGCGGCAGACCGGATCGAGCTTCAAGCCTTACGTGTACACGGCCGCGGTGGAGGACGGCGTGAAACCCACCGACATCATCGTCGATGAGCCGGTGCGCTTCGGCGACTACGTGCCGCACAACTACGAGAACGACTACCGTGGCGCCATGACCATCGCCAACGCGTTCGCCGAGTCGCGCAACATTCCCGCGCTCAAGCTGGCGGCGCGCGTGGGCATTCACAAGGTGATCGACGTGGCGCACCGCTTCGGCGTCACTACGAACATTCCCGCCTATCTGCCGGTGGCGCTGGGTGCGGTGGAGATCACGCTCGAAGAGCAGGTGGCCTCCTACGCCGTCTTCCCCAACGACGGCATCCGCGTGGCGCCGCGGCTGATCCGCAAAGTCTCGAACGCTGACGGCATTACGCTTTGGCAGGACGCGCCCGCCGTCGACGAAGTCATTAACCAGCAAACGGCGCGCACCATGATGACCCTGCTGCGCGGCGTGACCGAACACGGTACCGGCGCAGCGGCCGCGCAGTTGAATCACCCGCTGGGCGGCAAGACCGGAACGACGAGCGAGTTTACCGACGCGTGGTTCCTGGGCTTTTCGCCCTCCGTCACCTGTGGCGTGTGGGTGGGCTACGACAGCCGCGAATCTCTCGGCAAAAGGGAGTCGGGCGCAGTGGTCGCGCTGCCCATCTGGATGACCTTCATGCGTGCGGCCATCGCCGGGAAGGACGGCGAGGAGTTCCCGGGAAACGAGCCCATTGCCACGCAGAACCGTGCATCTGTCGAGTCGCCGGCGAAGTTCCGCGCCCCATCGCTCGGCACGCGCTACGAGGAAAGAACTCGAATGAGCGTGAGAGCTCACGCGATCAACGGGACTGTAAGTGCCGGAAGTACCGCTTTGCCCGCGCCACGTCCTTGAAGATTTGCGCCTTGAGCGCCTCGGGCGACGGCCATTCGCACTCGCCGCGCAGGCGAAGCAGAAACTCAAGCTCGATGGGAGTGTTTTCGTCGAGGTCAATCGGCTCGAAGTCGAGAATGTGCGACTCGACGGCGAAGGACGCTTCGCCGAAGGTCGGGCGGTTGCCCACGTTGGTCACGGCCTGAAACGCGCGCCCGTTGACCTTGAGTCGCGTGACGTAGACACCGAAGGCCGGGAGCAACCCGTCGTAACGTGCGAGATTCACTGTGGGCACGAGCAGCCTCGTCCCGATGCCGCGCCCCGAGGCCGGCGTGGAGAGCACGGCGAAGGGACGGCCCAGCATCCAGCGCGCGCGGCGCACGTCGCCCTCAGCAACGAGCGCGCGAGTGGCTGAGCTCGAAACCTCAAGCCCGCGCACGCGCACCGCTTCATGAACGCGTACGGCGAAGCCCAGCTCCGCGCCCATCGCGGCTAAATCGCGCACGCCTGCCGTGGCTCCGTGGCCGAAGCGGAAGTTTTGCCCTTCGTGGACGCTGCGGACGCCGAGCGCCGCAACAAGAATTCGCTCAGCAAACTCGCGGGGCGAAAGATTGGCGAGGGCGGCGTCGAAGGGGAGCAAGAGCACGGCGTCGATTCCCGTCTCGGAGAGCAGGCGCAGACGCTCCGGCAACGGCGTGAGCAGGCGCGGCGCCTGCGCAGGGCGCAACAACTGCTCGGGGTGCGGATCGAAGGTGATGGCCACAGCGCGCGATCCCGATTTCCTCGCCTCGGCTGCCGCGGCCGCGAGAATCTCGCGGTGGCCGAGGTGCACGCCGTCGAAGTTACCTACAGCGGCCACCGTGGGACCGAGGCCGGCGGGAATCTCCGCGAGCGAGCGGAAGACGGCCATTGCGCCAGATTTCCGCCCTGACGGCAAGGATGTGTCGTCAGCGGCCTCCGGGGCGCTCGGCGCGGTGCCGCGATCAGGCGTGATCGAATCGCGGCTCATAGCGTTACGGGCACGCTCAGCCCGTCATAGGCCAGCCTGGCATCTTCCGGCAGGTTGCGGTTGGTTTCTTCGTGGCCCAGATCATGGGAGATATGCGTGAACCAGGTTTGCCGGGCGCCAATGCGCCGCGCCCATGCGAGCGACTGCGCCACGGTGGAGTGGCTGGGGTGGGGTACGTGGCGCAGCGCGGAGAGAGCCAGCACGTCAACGCCTTCGAGCAGCACAAAACTCGGCTCCGGAATGGCGCTCACATCGGTCAGGTAGGCGGCGTTGCCAAATCGGAATCCGGAAATAGGCAGCTCGCCATGAAGAAGCGGAATGCGCACAAAATCCACGCCATGCACCAGGTTGCGCTCGCCGAGTGGCGCGAGTTGCACGCGCGCCCGCGTGGGATACGTGGCATGCGGCGAAAACGTGTAGGAGAAGATCTGTTGCAGAACCCTGGCCGTCTCGTCATCGGCGTAGAGCGGGATGGGCCCGCCCCGCCGCGAGGCAATAAAGCTCAGCGGGCGCAGATCGTCCATGCCGAGAATATGGTCGGCGTGCGCGTGCGTATACAACACGGCATCGACGTGGGTGAGGTGCTCGCGGAGGGCCTGCTCGCGGAAGTCCGGCCCGGTATCGATGATGACGACACGGTCGGTGGCGGGGCCGGGGCCGTGATCGGCGCTTGCCGCGGGACCAGGGCCCCCACGGACAGGCCCTTGTCCGTGGGGTGGGGGATCCGTCCAACGCAGCAACACCGAGGGCCGCAGCCTGCGATCGTGCGGATCGGCCGATGTGCACACCGCACAGGCGCACCCCAGCGTGGGAACACCCATCGAGGTTCCCGTACCTAAGAATGTGAGCGTACCTTGCATCGCGAAGCTTCTAGCTCCTGGTTGCTAGCTTCTAGCTACAGGCCGGTCTTTGCTGATGTTGGCGTAGTGCCATCTTTCCACATCGTACGTGAATCGTGAAACCCATGACCCGCCTTTTGCCTTCCAGCGAAAACCAAGGCGCGAAGTCAGCGGCGGATTCGTATGGAACCAACGAACAGTTGAATGTTGAAGGCTAGAAGCTAGGAGCTAAAAGCTAGAAGCTGCATTTCACTTCTTCGCGGGCGGCGGAGGCGGCGGCACGTTGGTTACGGTCATCATTTGGGTCAGTTCGAGAAAGGCCATGCGCGCCTCAAACAGCACCGACTGCAACATGCGATCCTCAGCATCAGTCAGGTTGCCACGGGTTTTTTCCGCCAGAATTCCCAGCAGGTCGATGGTGGTGCGCGCGCCCACAATGTCCACTCGCGGTCGCTGGCCCTCCTGCATGCCGGCTCCCATCTGCAACATGGCGGTCACATAGAGCTGTTGCACCAGGTGCTCGAATTCCATCGGCGGCTGCGGCCCCACGGCGGGGTTCTGCGCGCGGATCATGTCTTCCAGCCTTTGCGCAGAGGCGTCGTAGGCGACCTTTTGCTCGTGGCTCTCTTCGGCAGTCGGCGCCGGCGGCAGTTCGTCCGCCAATCCCGGTCCCTCTTCGGCTTGCGCGGGCTGCTGCGCGGCGGCCTCACGCCGCGCTTCATTCACCACCAGCCGCGGCCCGGGCGGCGGCTCTTGCGGCGTGGGCGGGGCGGGTTCAGCCGGCTTCGGCGCCGCTGCTTGCGCGCTTTCCTTTTCCTCTTCCGCCTTGATCTTGCGGCGGTCGATGACTTCGAATTTTGGCGGTTCGCTCATAGCTTCCAGTTTCTCATTCCTGCTGCACGCGGCTCCATCCGTGCGTCGGGGATGCGCCCGCGCGCGCCCGTCGCGGTGTCCGGAGGAACTACGCCCGTCCCTTGCTCAGCTTCGGCGGCGCATCCAGGATTTGCGCCGTTCCCTCTTGAGCCCCCGCCTTGTACCGGAAGACCGGGCCACGCTCTTCGGCTTCGGTGCGCATCATGGCCAGTGCGAACACGCGGCGGCCGGTCGCGAGCGGCAACTCGGCGGCGCTGGTGATCTGCCCAGCAAAGGTTCCGTCCTCAAGCGTCAACTCCGCGCCGCCCGAGGGTACGGAACCCGACAGCTCCAGTGGCCTCAGATGGCGGTGCACGCTGCCACGCGAGCGGATGCGCTCCACAATCTCCTGGCCCAGATAGCAGCCTTTGGCGAAGTGCAATGCGCGCATCTGGGAGGTTTCCTGGGGCAGGTCGCGCTCCACCATGTCGATCCCGTAAGCCGGAATGCCCTCGGCAATGCGAAAGGCCTCAAGCGACGCACAGCCCACCGGCGTCGCTCCGCCCGTGCGCAGGCACGACCACAGCTTGGTCAGCCCCGCTGACGGCAGCCAGAACTCATAGTGCTGCGCCAGCATGCCGTGGACGCGCAGAATCCTCAAGTCCCAGCCATTCCACTCCACGCTGGTTCCCGACATCGGGCTCCCGACCACGGGCAGGCCAACGCGTTCCAGCACTTCCTCGGCGAGCGGGCCGGTGAGGCCCACGGCTGTCTCCGAGCCGGCCTCGCCTACCTGCTCCTCTCCCAGCGGGACCAGTTCCACATCGTCCATGATGATGAAACGGTTGAGGTGGGCCAACAGCTTGTCGATCTGATCGGCTGCAATCTCCAGCTCCAGCCCGGACTCGCCGGCAAACGGCGTCCCCAGCAGGCGGTCGCCGCCCTGGGAACCGGCGCCGGAAGGGCTACGCCGTTGGGGCGAAGGTTCCTCGCCTCCCCGCCAAACCGTCAGGTCTCCCTGGATGTGGCCCTGGGCGTTCAGCACCAGGTTCCAGGCGCCAGTGTTGGGAAAAAGATCGTTGACGGTGTTGGTGACCATCCCGCTCAGCCAACGGAAGCGATCAGCCCCGCGGACGGCGACGCGCCGCATCCAGCCCAGATCGTGGATGGCGGCCCCAGACGCAAGCGCCGCTGTTTCCACTTCTGGCGCGTCTAACTCCTGTGGGGTCAACACGCCGCGGTAGACGGTAAGTTCATGGGGCGTGCGTGCGGATTCAAGCATGGCGGCCACCGCGGTGGCCTGCAGGTTTGCGGCAAGATCGGACTCAGGCATGGGGACTGTTCCGCGATCCGCGCCGGAATCGTTCGAAACTTGGCGCGAAACCGCATCCTGATTATAGCCTTGAAGAGAGACGCGGGAATGGCGGACCGGCGACCCGGGAACCGAGCCAGCCGCCGCGGGGAGAATGGATGAGGAATCGGCACACGAACGCGAGAGGGATCGGGCGCTGGGGAGCCTTTGCCCTCCTGGTGTTCCTGTCGGCGGCACAGGCAGCCGGGGCGCAGCAGCCTGCTCCGGCCACGCCTTCGTCGGGGGTCGCTCCGCCTGCCGGCGCCGCAAGTCCCGCCCCATCTCATGGCAATCAAGCCAACAGAGGCACCAGCCGCATCACGCCCGAGCAGGCCAAGCAGCTCTTCGCGCTGGTCGATGAGCTCATCAAGTTCTCCTCAGAGGACACCGGGCTGCCCGTCAAAAGCGCAGTCAAGCGCCAGCTGACCACGCGCGCGGACGTGGAAAGCTACCTCGAAAAGAAATTCAACGAGGACGAGGGCGCGAAGCGGTTGGAGCGCGACGAGATCGTGCTGAAGAAGTTTGGGCTGATCGACCGCGACTTCGAACTCAAGCCCTTCCTGCTTGCGCTCTTGAAGGAGCAGATCGAGGCCTACTACGACTCCAAAACCAAGACGGTGAACCTGCTCGACTGGGTAGATCCCGACGAGCAAAAGCCGGTGATGGCGCACGAGCTGACCCACGCCCTGCAAGACCAGCACGCGGACCTGGAGAAGTGGGACGACCAGACCCCTGACGAGGTTTCGCACGATGCAGCCGGCGACCAGGATCACCTGGCCAAAGACGAGATGGACACCGCGCGCGACGCCGTGGCGGAGGGGCAGGCCACGGCCGTGATGATGGACTACATTCTGAAGCCGCTGGGCAAGAGCCTCATCAAGGATCCCGAGGTGCTCGACGTCGTCAGGTCGCAAATGAACTCCACGGAAGATTCGCCGGTGATGGCGCGCGCGCCGCTGCTGCTCTCGGAGTCGATGCTGTTTCCCTATCGCGAAGGTCTGAGCTTCGAGCAGGACGTGTGGATGGATCAGGGACAGTCCGCGGCCTTTGCCGGCACGCTCGATCGCCCACCGACCTCGAGCTGGGAGATCATCAACCCCCGCATGTACGAAGAGAAGCGCATCCCGGCCATCCCGCTGCTTCCCGACATCCATCCCCTTGTCGACCCGCTCTACCAGGCCTATGACATCGGGCAGATCGGCGAGCTCGACGTGCACATCATCACTGAGCTCCTTGGCGGCGACAACTCGGCCCGCGACCTGACTCCTGCCTGGGATGGCGGCCTCTACTGGGCCGGCCAGTTGCGCAGCGCCACAACCCCTGCGGAGCAGGCCAGCACCAAATCCATCGGCCTTTTCTATCTGTCGGTTTGGAAGAACGCCGACTCCGCCCAGGTCTTCGCCAAGCTCTACGCCAGGAATCTGGGACGGAAGTATTCAAGCGCTCACCTGCAAACGTCAGCAGATCTCTCCGCTCCGGCCGATGATGGGTCGGTCGAGCAGGTCTACTCGACCAACGAAGGCCCGGTGGTGATTACTACGCGCGGCAAACTGGTCTTTGTCGCGGAAAGCTTCCCGCTTGCCTTGGCGCGCAAGCTCACTTCGCTCATTCTCGATGCCCAGGGCGGCGGCGCAATGCGCATGACCGCTGCACCCAGGCCATCTGTTGCCCCAACCGGTCCGCGTTTTTCTGCGGGAAGAGCGGGTGAGTTATCCGCTGAGCCCAAATCCCTCACTGCCGATCTCGTCCACTTCTTCGCAAATTGCGGCGTGATGAAGGCTGCCGTCGACTCCGCCATGCAGACCGGCAGATAGCGCCTCGGGGCTTACTTTTCCAGATGCAGTGCAAAAACGGTCCCAAACCTCGCCCATTCGCCCCGGTTTCTCATTCCTCTGCCGCGTTATGATGAGAGTCCAAAAGCGGCCCGCTTCCTGAAGCGCAGCCCCGCTTTTCTCGAGGCAAGGAGACGCGCTCGTGCAAGGCAAGCTCGAACTCTTAATGGGACCCATGCGCAGCAACAAGACCGCGGAGCTGCAGCGCCGCGCCGACATGCGCCGCCAATACGCCAAGCAATACGTCATGGTGCTGAAGCCCAGCGACGACACCAAAGGCGGGCCGGGCGTGGTGGAGAGCCGCAATCCCAACGGTGGCGGCAAGATGAGCGCCGTCGAGTTCAAATCCAGCAATCCATGGGAAGTGCTGCGCGCCATCCGCGACAGGGAGCAGGAGATTGGCAAGCGCGTGGAGTGCATCGCCATCGACGAAGGCCAATTCGTCGATCAGCTTTTTCTCTTCGTCAAACACCTGCTCGACGCGGGTCACGACGTGCTGGTGGCTGGGCTGGATCTGGACTTTCGCGCCATGCCCTTCGGCGAGATGCTGAACCTGACCTGGCTGGTGAACGCCTACGGCGGCAGCATCACCGAGTGCATGGCCTACTGCAATTGCGGAGCGCGCGCCCTTTACTCGCAACGCCTCATCGACGGCAAGCCCGCAGCCTACGACAGTCCCATCAAGGTGCCCGGCGACTCCTACGAGCCGCGCTGCGCGGAGCACTTCGTTCTGCCCGGCCGGCCACACTAGGCGGCACTGCCAGTCAATCTTCGACACAGAACTGAGGAGGCGGCACGAGACACGGTCTCCGCCGTCACTGGCGGCGTTTGCAGCGTGTAAGGGTGGACTTTTCGTGGATTGCTATGGTGCCGGGAGGGGGGGTCGAACCCCCATGATCGCAAGGATCGGCGGATTTTGAGTCCGCTGCGTCTGCCAGTTCCGCCATCCCGGCCTTGGGTGGGGGTCTGCTCCCAAAGTATCGCATAGCCTTTGGCTTATCCGCCAGACGCGGCGGGCGGCGCTGCCCTGCACAACGCGAAGAAATCCTGCCACATCGCAGGTGGCTACTGTGCGCGGCCCAGCAGCGCGCTCTCAGTCGATCCGGCCCAGCGCAGGCTCGATCCGCAACTGCCGGCGCCGCGCCTTCCTTCTGGCGCGGCCCGGCCGAAGGCGTCTGCCCCGCCACATCCGCCCGCCTTTCCACATCTGTCAGCGGCTCGCGCTCGAACCCCTGTGCGAGAATGGAGGCATCAACGATGACCAGCGCCTCCTCCGCCGTCGTTCCTGAACCAACCACCATCACCCCGGAGATGCTCGCGCAGCATGGCATCACCGCGGAGGAGTATGACCGCATTCTCGCGGCCCTCGGACGCACGCCCTCGCTCACCGAGCTCGGCATCTACAGCGTGATGTGGAGCGAGCACTGCTCCTACAAGTCGAGCCGCGTGCATCTGAAGCGCCTGCCTACCAAGAGCGATCGCGTGGTGCAGGGGCCCGGCGAAAACGCAGGCATCATCGACGTGGGCGACGGCTGGGCCTGCGCCTTCAAAATCGAATCGCACAACCACCCCAGCTACATCGAGCCGTATCAGGGCGCGGCCACCGGCGTGGGCGGCATTCTGCGCGACATCTTCACCATGGGCGCGCGGCCACTGGCCGTCATGGACTCGCTGCGCTTCGGGCCGATCGAACCCGGCGAGGCCGAGCGCGAGATTGTTCACAGGAATCACTCCATCCTCGAAGGCGTAGTGAGCGGCATTGCCGGCTACGGCAACTGCTTCGGCGTGCCCAACCTCGGTGGCGAAACCAAGTTCGAGCCCTGCTATAGCGGCAACCCGCTGGTGAACGCCTTCGCCCTCGGCCTGGTCCGCAAAGACGAAATCTTTTACGCGCGGGCCAGCGGCACGGGCAACCCGGTCATTTATGTCGGCGCCAAGACCGGCCGCGACGGCATCCACGGCGCCACCATGGCCAGCGAGGAGTTCAAGGAAGGCTCGGAGCAGAAGCGGCCCAACGTGCAGGTCGGCGACCCCTTCATGGAAAAGCTTCTGCTCGAGGCGTGCCTCGAAGCCATGCAGACCGGCGCCATCGTCGGTATTCAGGATATGGGCGCGGCCGGGTTGACCTGCTCCACCTGCGAGATGGGCGCGCGCGGCGGCGTGGGTCTCGATGTGGAGCTCGATCGCGTGCCGCAGCGCGAAACCGGCATGAGCGCGTACGAGATCATGCTTTCCGAGAGCCAGGAGCGCATGTTGCTCGTGGCCGAAAAAGGCCGCGAAGACGAGGTACTGCGCGTGTTCGCAAAGTGGGGTCTGGACGCGGTGATCGTGGGTACGGTGCAGGCGGAGCCGCGGCTTCGCATCCACCATCACGGCGAGCTGGTCGCGAACATTCCCAACCAATCGCTCACCGACGATGCGCCGCTCTACCACCGCCCCATCGGCACATGGAAAGCGCCCGTTTCGCTCGACCCGCCGGCCGAAGTCCTTGCCGAGTTGGCCAAAGACCGCAACTTCACCGCTGACCTGAAAAAGCTGCTCTCGAGCTCGAACGTCTGCTCCAAGCGCTGGGTGCACGAACAATACGACAGCATGGTGCAGACCAACACGGTCCAGGGACCGGGCGGCGAAGCCGGCGTGATGCGTATCAAGGGCACCGAAAGACCAGGCGGACTTGAAGGGTCAATAGGAGAGATCGGCCTCGCCATGGCGCTCGATGGCAATGGCCGCTGGTGCTACCTCGATCCCAAACTCGGCGCCATGCACGCCGTGGCCGAGTGCGCGCGCAAAGTGGCCTGCACCGGCGCGACGCCGGTGGCGGCCACCAACTGCCTCAACTTCGGCAATCCCGAGAAACCCGAGATCATGGCGCAGCTTTCGGCCGCCATCGGCGGCATTGCCGAGGCCTGCACGGCGCTCTCGACGCCCATCACCGGCGGCAACGTCTCCTTATATAACGAGACACGCGGCGAAGCCATTTACCCCACGCCCGTCCTCGGCATCGTGGGCATTCTCGACGACGTCACCAAGGCCGTCCCCGCGCACTTCCAGCGCGAGAAAGACGCTATCGTGCTGCTCTGGCCGATCCCGCGCGGCGAAGAACCCGCTCCAAGGCTCAAGGTTCCTATCAATCCTCCGCCCATCAGCCAAATCCCTCTTCCCGTTCTTGAGCGCGAACCCAGGGGGCGCGAGGAGGCCGATGCATCCGACGCCGAAGCCGCGGCGAATCTGACCGCTTTCGGTTCCTCCGAGTTTGCCAAGGTTGTTCTCAGCGGATTGTGGGGCCGGCCGCCTGCGCTCGACCTCGACGCCGAGGCCAGCTTGCACGATCTGCTGGCAGTACTTGCATGGCGTAAGCTCATCCGCTCAGCCCGCGACCTCTCCGATGGCGGCCTGACCGTGGCGCTTGCGCAAGCAGCATTCCCCAAAGGCATCGGAGCCACGGTCGAGCAGGATCCATCACTGCTGGCCCATCCACTTTTCGGCCTTTTCGCCGAACCCGCTTCCACCATCCTCGTCACCACGGGTCCCGGCAATCTCTCCGAGATCGACGCCATGGCCGGCCAGCACAACTTCTTCTCTGCCCGCATCGGAACCACAGGCGGCCAGCGCCTGGAGATTTCGGTGGATGGCGAGCGGTTCATCTCCGCGCCGCTGGCCGAGCTCCGCTCACTCTGGGCCTCCGCCCTGGAAGCAAATCTCCATAACGAGGTCACCGCATGATCGCCCGCTCCAGTCCACAATCCCCCGTCTGGAACGAACTTCCACTCTGCGGCGAAGCCGCGTTCCGCCGTGCGCGTAGCACCGAGGTCCCCGCATGAGCCGGTTGCTCTTCCAGGGGGTCGAAGGCATCGCGGATCTCTCCGCATCTTTGCGTACCACCTCAAACAGTTGTCATCCTGAGCGAGGGTCGTCCGCCGCGGCAAACGACCGAGTCGAAGGTCCTGCGGCTGCTTTTCCCCTGCTCCCTATTCCCTACTCCCTATTCCCTGTCGCCGTCGCCCGCGGCGACGGCGACGAGCTCCACGAGGAGTGCGGCGTGGTCGCCATCTACGGCCATCTCCATGCCGCGCGTGAAGCCTATCTCGGCCTCTACGCGCTGCAGCATCGCGGCCAGGAGTCGGCCGGCATCGCAACTGCCGATGGCCAACACCTCGCCAACATCAAAGGCATGGGGCTGGTCTCGGAGATCTTCACCGACGACGTGCTGGCCAAGCTCCCCGGCCACCTGGCCATCGGCCACACGCGCTACTCGACGACGGGCGATTCGGCGCTGCTCAATGCGCAGCCCATTCGCGTCGACTCCACCAAGGGCCTCATTGCCATCGCTCACAACGGGAATCTGGTCAACCTCGGCAACGTGCGCGCGCGGCTGGAGAGCGATGGCGCTTACTTTCAAACCACCTCCGACTCCGAGATCATTGTCCAGCTCATCGCCCACTCCCGCGCCGGCACGCTCGTTGACGCCATCGCCGACTCGCTTTCGCAGGTGGAGGGCGCATTCTCAATCGTCATGATGACGCGCGACCGCATCTTCGCCGCCCGCGATCCGCGCGGCTTCCGTCCGCTTTCGATGGGCCGCATGAAACATCCAAGCGGCCCCAACAGCATCGTTTTTGCTTCCGAATCCTGCGCCTTCGATCTCCTCCGAGCCGAATTCATCCGCGACGTTCTCCCCGGCGAGCTGGTGATGGTTTCGGAAGACGGCGTGACCAGCCGCCAGTACGCATCCGGGGTGCCGCAGGCAAGCTGCATCTTCGAGCACGTGTATTTCGCGCGCCCTGACTCGCGCATCTTCGGCCGCTGGGTGCAGGAGTCGCGCGACCAGATGGGCCGCCAATTGGCCCGTGAGTCCGGCGTTCCCGCCGACGTCGTCGTCCCGGTCCCCGACTCCGGCGTCACCGCCGCCCTCGGCTACGCCGAACAAGCCGGCCTGCCCTTTCGTTTCGGCCTCATCCGCAACCACTACGTCGGCCGCACCTTCATCGAGCCCGAGCAGCGCGTCCGCGACTTCGGCGTGCGCCTCAAGCTGAACCCCGTGCACAACCTTCTCGCCGGCAAGCGCGTCGTCCTCATCGACGATTCCATCATCCGCGGCACCACTTCGCGCAAGATCGTCCGCATGGTGCGTGGCGCCGGCGCAACCGAGGTGCATCTCCGCATCAGTTGCCCGCCCACCATCTCGCCGTGCTTCTACGGCGTCGACACGCCCTCAAAGCGCGAACTTATAGCCGCCAATCACTCTGTCGAGGGGATTCGCCAATTTATCGAGGCCGATACGCTCGCTTATCTCTCGCTCGATGGCCTGCTGGCCTCCGTCCGCGACGAACACAACACCGGCTACTGCACCGCCTGCTACACCGGCAACTACCCCACGCAGTGGGTCGACGTTGAAGAAATCCTTCCCGCCGCCGCGACCCTCTAGCCTTGAAATGGATCGTTCGTCGGTGATTCGGAGAGCTATGTTGAGCAACAGCTGATTTGTGGTACGATCCACAAAAATGCTCTCCCTAGATCAATGGTTGGCGGTTTGGGGCCTTCTAACCGGCTTGCTGGGGATAGTTGCGGCCTACGTTTTCTACTTAAAGAGTAAGAAGGAGCCAGCCCCTTGGTACTCGATTCACCCACTCAGAGTGCACATTGTCGACAAATCCCAGGCAGATGTTCAGGGCCTTGAGGTTCGACATAACGGCGTCCTTCTGTCCGACAGGAACATAACGGCGACGACCGTTTTTTGGGGGAATCGAGGAAATGCGCCGATTCGCTCAGCTGACATACTTGAGAGTTTGGTGGTTGGATTGCCAGAGGGATCCGAGATTCTTGAAGCCCGCATCGTACAAGTCAGCAGACCGGTGTGCGGCTTCATTTTGGGCCCTATAAGTAACGAATCGCGCGAAGTCTCCATTCGTTTCAACATCGCCGAGAAATTTGACGGCGCAAAGGTGCAAATCATCCACAGAGGCAATCCAGATGCGGGTATTAGTGTGTCCGGAGCGTTCGTCGGTTGCACCTTGTCCGAGCGGGACTACGAAACCATCAGTGGACCCAGCCGGTTCATGACACAAAATGGCCTCCAACTGGCCTTCATCGCGGCGATACTCACTGGCGATCTCATTGCTTTTCATTCACGCTGGGGAGGGGCTTACACTCGTACTCAATGAATCACAATTGGCCGGGATGGCTCGACACTGCGTCCCGTGTCACCCTGTTTACTGTGCCCACTGCCTTAGTCTTTTTGACGGGGCTATTTGCCGTCTGGATCTACAGGGCTCGCAGTACCAGAAGACGCCAAATTGAGCTCTTGCAGCAGGGCCCTCCGGGCAGAGCATAGAAACGGGGAAAGGCGCGTCTACCGATCCGCCGGGCGCCCCGCCCTCGCCACGTTTTTGTTTTTGTGGCTAGGGCGGGATAGGACGCAGGAAAAAGCTAGAAGCTACCGGCTCCCAGCCGCTTCTTCAATAATCCTGAACTCCCCGCTCGCGTGCATCATGCTCATCAAATAGAGCAGCCCATCGTAGTACCTCTGCTCGCCCGATGGAACCGGCATATTCCACAGCGCATTCACAAACGCCTTCGCCGTGGGACCATCCGTCGCGGCCAGGCTGCCCACCGCTGCGGTCGCCACCATGCCCGGCGAGTGGGTTGTCGAAAGCGGCTTGCCGTCGAGAGTGTACCGGTTCACGAACGTGTCGATTCCCTGACCGTACAAAAACTTCTGCACGCGGTCGCTCAGCGCGGTCTCGCGCGCGTCCTTGTGCCACCATGAATAGTCCACGCTCCAGTTGCTCACGCAGCGCCACGAGTCGGAGGCAAATGGCACCGGCTTCCCATCGAAGCCTGTCAATGGCGTGCCGTCAAAGTTGCTCCGGTCTGGCGTCAGTCCCGTCTCCGGGCCCGTCACGCGATTGAAAAAGTCGCGGCTCACGTCCGCTGCGGTCGCCCAAAACGTGCGATCCTCCACCGGACCCCACCGCGCCCACAACTCATAAAACGCCGGCAGATGATACGACGCGTCCGTCGTCCCTCCCTGCAAATTCGGCAAGAACTTGATCATGTTGTGGCTCTCGTCCACCATCGGCCCAATGGTTTCTTCGCGCGGCCCGCGCGGGAACCGGAAGACGAATGGCGGCCTTCCGCTCGCCTTCGCTTCCGCCTCCATCCTGCGGCTATTGGGGCTCGGCCATGGATGATCCGGCATCACAAACGGAGGATCGTTGGGATGGATGCGGAATGGGCTCGTTCCCGTCAGCACCGGATGATGCCGCATGCCGCGCAGAATCTTGTCCGCCTCCGCCTGGTAGTTGTAAATGCCTTTACCGTTGCCCCAGCGGTGCGCGGCAAAGTAGAGCGCCATGGTGAAGTACTCTTCTCCATCCGGCGCGGCGCCCGTGGAGCGCGGCGTCCCATCGGTATTCATCGACCACGCGAAGTAACCGACGGAAGGATTCTTCGGGTCGGTGATCAGCATGTAGGTGTGCGCCCAGTTCCAGATCGCGTCGAACTCGCGCTTCTTGTTGAGTTCCACGCAGATCATCATGCCGTAGCTCATGCCTTCGGTGCGCGCGTCGTTGTTCGCCCAGTCGGTGACGTACGCCAGCGTCCCGTTCTCGTTGGCTCCGGTCTCAAAATAGATCCGCTCCTCCTGCCCGTCGCCGTGAAACAGTTGCTGAAAGGCCTTCTCGATCTTGGCTCGGCTCTCAGCCGGCGAGTGCCCCTGCTCGGCAAACAGGTCGCGATAGCGGTGCGTCTTGTACGCGCCCTCGCCGTCGCCCGGAAAGCGCTGAATGTTGCCCAGCGGCGCGTTCTGGTGCGGCGCGGGCATCGAGAACGCCTGCGGAGCAGCCGCGGCACCTGTGGGCGCCTGCGCCGGTGCAGGTGGCGGAGTGCTGGGCTGGGCCGCACCCCCTGCCTGACCCCTCAACATGCAGCCAGCAAAAAATAAAGCCCCCGCCGCAACAATGCAAACCTGATTCCGCATCTTCAATCGATGGTCCTTTCCCGCTGTGCGTGGCGCACTCAATCTACGATACGCTAGGATAGACCGTAACAGCCCGCATGATGATCACGGCCGCCGTTCTTACTCTGCTGATTCATTTCTTCTATGTCGCGCTCGTGGTCTTCGGCGCGCTCTTCACGCGTGGCCGCCTGCTTTGGAGCGCCGCGCATTTTCTCGCATCGTTTTCCGCGATCTTCACCCTTACCAATACGTATCCCTGCCCGCTCACCCTGGCCGAGAACTACTTTGAGAGTCGGGCGGGCTTGCCCACCTATCAGGGCAGATTCGTCGTGCACTACCTGAATCACTACGTCAGCCCCAACCTGCCTGCCGCGCTCATCGTCACCGCCGGCCTGTCCATCTGCTGCTTCAATCTCGCCATCTACACATGGCGCTTCAGAAAATACCGCCTGGGCCTCCGCGCGCCCATCCAGGCCGACACCGCATCGCTCGACTGACACTCTGCCGTCGCCCTCGACCAGGATCCTTCTACTCACTGCTCCCTGCTCCCCGCTCCCTGCTCCCTACTCTCTACTACTCCCTACTTCCTGTCTTTCTCGGTCCTTCCTTCCCTTGGTCCCTGCTTTTCTGATCCCTTATCCCTGACCCCTGTTCCCTACTCCCCACTCCCTATTCCCTGTATTTCTTGTCACAGGACGTTCACACTCTCGCTGTGATAGCATCCGTCTTTCGAGAAAAAGGCGCTCGGCGGGCCTCTGTTTACCCCGTCCGCCACGCCTCGGACGACCCTCCGCATGGAAGAGGAAGAAGCCCGACCGGGAGCTCGAGCCCGGCAATCCGGCCTTGAGAACGCCCCCTCGGGCGTCGAACCTCAACCCCTGTGCATGCGAGCCGATTCGGTCGTACGAACAGATTTCGACCATAAACCACCTATTTCCAATCACGAGTCAACAAATCCCGCGCCTTTTCTCTGGCGCGGGCCTGCCCAAGGCGTCCGCCCCACCGCAGGCGGAAGGAGAACCCAATGAAAACGTATCAGGGAAGTGAGATCCGCAACGTAGCTGTAGTGGGGCATGCACAATGCGGCAAAACCACGCTCATTGCCGCTCTGCTGCATGCCGCCAAAATGACTCCCACGCAGGGCCGCGTCGAAGACGGCTCGGCCGCGACCGCCTATGACGAAGAAGAAGTAGCCCGCGGCCTTACCATGCAGAATGCCGTCGCCTTCGCCGAGTGGCAGGGCATCAAGGTCAACCTCCTTGACACGCCTGGTTTCCACATGTTCACGCACGAAGCCCGCGCCGCGCTCTTCCCTGTTGAATCCGCTATCGTCGTCATCAATGCTCAGAACGCCGTGGAGCCCGTGACCGAGCGCGTGTGGCGCTATGCTGAAGAGGCCAACGTTCCCCGCATCGTCCTCGTCAATCAAATGGATCACCCCAAGGCTGGCGGCGGAGGCGGCTTGAGCGCGCTCATCGACGACCTGCACGAGCGCTGGGGCCGCAACTGTGTTCCCGTCCAGTTGCCCATCTCCGATGCGCAGGGTTTTCACGGTGTTGTCGATCTCGTCACCATGGAGGCTTATACCTACACGCCCGGCGGCGACGGCCGCGGCAAAGCCTCCGCTGAGATTCCCGCCTCTCTGGCTGCTGACGCCAAGGCCCGCCACGAGGCGCTGGTCGAGCTCATTGCCGAAGGCAAAGACGAGCTGATGGAGGAATTCTTCGACAAGGGCACGCTGGCCCCCGAGCACCTCATCTCCGCTCTCCACGAAGCCATCCGCGAAGACCGTATCTTTCCCGTGCTCTTCTCGAGCGGTCTCTCCAACATCGCCCTCGATCATCTCCTCGACTTCGTCAAGGCCTACACGCCCTCGCCTGTGGAGCGCGCACCGATCGCCGCCAAAGCTCCCGGCGCCGCTGACGCCCCCGTCACCTTCCGCAAAGTCGACGACGCCGAGCCCGCCGCCGCCGTGGTCTTCAAAACCATGTCCGATCCCTTTGCCGGCCGCATCAGCTTCTTCAAGGTCATCAGTGGCGTCATCAAGAACGACGCAACCCTCGAGAACTACACCCGCCGCGGCCAGGAAAAGCTCTCGCACCTGAGCGTGATGCAGGGCCGCAAGGCCGTCGAAATTCCCGAGCTGCACGCCGGCGACCTGGGCGCCGTGGCCAAGCTGCGCGACACGCTCACCGGCGATACGCTCGGCCAGAAAGGCTCCGAGATTCAAATCCCGCTCGCCTCCATGCCTGAGCCCGCGATGACCTACGCCATCGAGCCCAAATCCCGCGCCGACGAGGACAAGCTCGCCCCCGCCATCCACAAGCTCATGGAAGAAGATCTGCTCATTCGTTTCTTCCGCGACCCGCAGACCAACGAGTTCCTTATCGCCGGCGCCGGCCAGCCGCACATCGAGGCCATCGTCAGCCGCCTCAAGCGGCGCTACCACGCTGAGGTCACGCTCAAGGCGCCCAAGGTCCCCTACCGCGAAACCATCCGCGGTAAGGCCGACGCGCAGGGCCGCCACAAGAAGCAGACCGGCGGCCACGGCCAGTTCGGCGACTGCAAAATCAAGATGGAGCCGCTGCCCCGCGGCGCCGGCTTCGAGTTCGTCAACGACATCTTTGGCGGATCCATTCCCAGGGGTTTCATCCCCGCCGTCGAAAAGGGCATCGTCGAGTCGGCCGCGCGCGGCTATCTCGCCGGCTATCCCGTGGTCGACTTCAGGGTCATCCTTTACGACGGCAGCTACCACGAAGTCGACTCCAACGAGCTCTCCTTCAAAATGGCCGGGCGAATCGCGTTTAGAAAATGCATGGAAGAGGCCAAGCCCTGCTTGCTCGAGCCCATCATGAAGGTCGAAATCGAAGCCCCCGACGACTTCGCCGGAACCCTCATGGGCGACCTGAACTCCCGCCGCGGACGCGTGCAGGGCATGGAGACCAAGGGCCGCACCACGATCGTCAACGCCGAGGTTCCCATGGCCGAGATGCTCACCTACGGCACGCAGCTCACCGCCATGACCCAGGGCAAGGGCAGCTACCGCATGGAAGTGGACCACTACGATATCGTCCCGCAGCTCGTCGCCGAAAAAATCCTCGCCAACGCCAAACGGCCGATCGAGGAAGAAGAAGAATAACCGCAGTATTTACCGTCATTCTGAGCGGGGCGCAGCCCAGTCGAAGGACATGCATTGTCCGTCCTTCCAGCCACAAACGCTGGGCGGCCCCTTCCTTCCGCATCTTTTCACAAGAGGGTGGACCATCGGTCGGAACGTTTGAATTGAGAGGAGAGATTATGTCGTCAACCCGAATCTGTGACTCTTGCGGCAAGGATAAGCCTCTTTCCGGTGGAAAGACGTGTAGTAAAGGTCATTTCACTTGTAAAGACTGCGCATATGGCCACGAGCACTGCAAGCTTTGCGGCCACACGCTGAGATGACGGCAATCGCCGGGTGCCCTACCCTCGGCATCCGCCTTGGCGCAATTCTGTAACTAGGATGGGGTAACACACATCTCGCTCCAGAGTCACTTCCTCGTCTCCGTCGCCAACGGCGCGGGCTCTCTGTGCATCTCATCGCTAAAGAACTTGCCTTCGTCGCTCAGGTCGAAATCCCAGGAAGAGATCATTCCCGGGCCCCATTGCGGATCGAAGCACCAGACGATCCAGCCGATGCCCTTCGATTCGAGATAGGTTGTGATCTCGTTGCCGTACTCCAGTCCCTGCCCCTTCGGCCCGTACCGCGCGGTGAATCCGATCTCGGTCGCGATCATCGGGTAAGTGGTCGCGGCGAAGCCGAAATCCTCTTCCCACTTAGGCGGCCACGGCTGCGGCCTCTTGTTGGGGTAGGGGTGGGTGACGTATCCGATGTTCTCAGCCCGGATGGGGCTGATGTGCAGCGGTGTCAGGTCGTAGGCCCAGTCGAGCCCGGCCACCAGCGGAATGGTCTCCTTGTCGTACGCACGGATGAGTGAGATCATCTCCTCGTTTATATCGCGCCACTGCTCCCACGTCATGGTCCCCAGCATGCCGCGGAAGAGCGTCGGCTCGTTGAACAGCTCGAAGAACGCCACGGTGTGGTTGCCGTTGAAGTGCCCGGCCATGCTGCGCCAGAAGTTCAAGGTCTCTGGCAGGCTGGTCTCATACATCGGGTCCTGAAACAGGCCTTCCTGGAGATTGCCGATGGAGTGCCAGTCGATGTCCACATACATCCCCAGGTCTGTACACCATTCCCCTGCCTGGTCCAGCAGCGCTAGATAATCCTCTGCGCCGCGCCCGCGCCACGCCACCGGATGCACGGGAATGCGCACCACGTTGGCACCGGTCTCTTTCACCTTTGCGAAGAGTTCTTTGTTCCAGTGGCCCTGGCTCTCAATCTTGTCGGGATCGGCAATGTTCACGACGCGGAAGACTATCGGCTTGCCAGTGGGATCGACGAACCGGTTCCCGCTCACCGAAATCAGCGGCAGTTTCGCGCCGTCGGGGCTGTTGAGCGGCCGCGTGAGATAGTGTCCGCGCCACCACTCGTGCAATTTGCCGCTTGCGGGCGCAGCCGCGGCTGCGGGCGGTGTGGTTGCAGGCGTTGCGGTTGCAGCGGGCGGAGCCGTTTGTGCGGGGGGCGCAGTTTGCGCGTGCGCGCTCAGGGCGCAGAGGATGGCAATCGTGGTCACAGCCATCGCCAATCGATTCATTTTGTGGCATCCCTTCGACAGGATTCCGGCGATTGCAGTCCGCTGCAACCCCCGGAAGAAATAGTTGAGACGCCTCATGCTATTCCCGGGCAACGCGGCTTGTCGATTTCGCGAAGGGGCTACCGATGCATCCCACGCGCGCAGGAATCCCCGGGAGCCGCAACGGGCCCGCCGGGGATTTCTTGATTTGCGATCAATTGTTGTATTTAGGATTTGTTCGGCGTTGCTTGGGCGACGCGTCGATCAACCGTGCTTCACGCCTCCGCGCCCTCAATGCTTTCCACGTGAATCACTTTGGCCTGCTCATCGAGCTGGCCCGTCACTTTCACCGTCTTGCCCTCGAACGGCTTGGCGCGTTCCGTGTCGTCCAGCCCGTAGACTTGGCCGGATGAGTCGCGCAACATGTATTGCTCGCCATTCCGGACGATGGTTCCGGTAAAGGTTGCGGATTTGGCCTGGCTCTTGTCGGGTTGCTGTTGCGGCGGCTGCGCCTGGTCCTGCGCAAGAGCGGAGCCGGCCGCGACAAACGGGCTGCCCCATGCGAGCGCGAACGCCAGCACAATCGCGCCGAGGGCGGAGAGATCGATCAGATCGCGCTTTACAGATTGCATTTGGATTACCTCCGGGGTTTTAGGTTGGCCAAGGCTCGCTCTCTCCGTCCAGCCCTGGTGCGGAGGTGCCAGCATCCGGTGTTCCAAACCGGAAGCGGTTGAAGGCACGGGGATTTCCCCAAGGCTCGAGCGACGCGTGGGTAAAAACTACTCGCCTGCGTGGAGGAAAAACTGCCAGCGCGGGTAAAAAGGTAATCGCGCCATCGACCTTGCGGCGCGCCTCGCTCAGTTTCAGTGCGCAGCGGCCGGCCGCACGCGTTTTGCCAGCGCCCACTTCAGCTCTTCGATTCCCTCGCCCGTCACCGCCGAGACGGCGTGAAACTCCAGCTTCTTCCGCTTGGCGTGCGCGGCCAGCTTTTTCAGCTTCGCGGGGTTGGCCACGTCCATCTTCGTTGCCACCACGATCATCGGCTTCTCGGCCAGCGGATGTTCGTCGGCGCCCCGCCCCTTCGAGCTGAAGCTGGCCAGCTCATTGTTGATCACCTTGAAGTCTTCCACCGGATCGGGCCGTCCCGACGCATCCGACACATCCACCAGATGCGCCAGCACGCGCGTACGCTCGATGTGACGCAGAAACTGAACGCCCAACCCCGATCCAAGGTGCGCGCCCTCGATCAGCCCCGGCATATCGGCAACCACAAAGGATTCCAGATCCGGCTCCTCGCCCACGATCACCACTCCCAGGTTCGGCTCCAGCGTGGTGAAGGGATAATCGGCAATCTTGGGCCGCGCCGCGGAGATGCGCGAGATCAACGTGGACTTGCCCGCGTTGGGGAGGCCGACCAGTCCTACGTCGGCCAGCAGCTTCAGCTCCAGCCGGTACGCGCGCCCCTCGCCGGGCCGCCCCAATTCGTGTTCGCGCGGAGCCTGGTGAGTGCTGGTGGCGAAGTGCTGATTGCCGCGACCGCCGCGGCCGCCCTTGGCGATGACGATGCGCTCGTCCGGCTCCTGAAAGTCGTGCACCAGCTCGCCGGTTTCCGCGTCGTAGAGCGATGTGCCCACCGGAACCTGCAGCGTGATCGACCGGCCGTCCTGCCCCGTGCAGTTCGATCCCATGCCGTGCTCGCCGCGCTGCGCCTTGTGCTCCGGGTTGTAGCGGAAGTGGATCAGCGTATTATGCCGCTGGCTCGACTCCATCACGACGTCGCCGCCACGGCCGCCGTCGCCACCCGACGGGCCCCCGCGGGGCACAGACTTCTCGCGCCGAAAGGCCATGCAGCCGTTGCCGCCGTCGCCGGCCTTCACGCGAATCTTGGCTTCATCGATAAACATGGTTCTTGCCGGTCGATCAGAGATATGCGGGCGGCCACATGCCGCGGCACACCGTCGAGATCCGCTACAACACGTTGTTGCACGGCCCAACCCGCTCCCAAGTGCCGTCTTTTCAGTGTATCGAAACGTTCTGTCCGGTTGTGCCCGCGCAAAGCCACTGACCCCGGCGAATACCGCCTACTAGAGCCCGCAGGCAGCGCATCGACGCCGTCCCCACGCCGAAGAACACACCTTTGTGATGCAGCTTACTTTTCAGCCGGATCTTTAAGGCATAGAATCGCTTCCAATCTTTATTCAGGCACACGCAGGGCGGCGAAGAACTGATTTCCGTCCTGTTCCCCACCGGATTCGCCAGCAGAGCGGAACGGGCCTTGGTTTGTCCTTTCTCCCGGGATCTGCCACGGCAGCGTTGGCAATGGTAGACGCAAGGCGGATCTGGATTCGGTGGTTCTTAGCGGGGGCGCTGTGCCTGGGCGCTGGCGGGTGTGCCTTCGCCCAATTTGGCGCTCACGGACCTCGCCCACCTCACTTCGTCCAAGTTCAATCCCCCCAATCAGGTTCGCTCGCCGGCCGCCTCACCGATCTGCACTCGTCCCCGCTGGCGGGCGTTTCGGTCGTCCTGCACAACCAGGCCACCGGCGCTGAGATTCACACCACCACGGCGAAGAATGGCGCCTTCCGCTTCGCCTCTCTCGATGCGGGCGAGTACACGCTCGAAGCCGATGCGGCCGGACTCGGCCACGGCCGCCTCGAGGGGATTCTTGTAACAGGCGGCATCGAAGCACGTGTGCAGGCCGCCATGCATTTCGAGCCCACCCCGCCCGGGCAGGCTGGCGCGCCCGCGTTGCTTGAGGCCGCCGCGCCAACCCAGATCGCCGCGCCGAGCCCGGCAACGACCGCAACGAGCACCTCGCTGACTGTATCGAAACCGGCAATGATCGCGGAACCCTCACCTTCGGCGCCGCTCAACGCACCCGGCCCGGCCCTCAGCACTTCCAATCCGCCCATCATCGCATCCATCGCCGCCGAGCCACTGCGGCCGATGCCCTTCACAGTTGCGAGCACCGGAGATGCGATCCGCCCCTCTGCGCAGCCCATGACCCAGGTTCGAACTCCGCCGCAGATCGTCACTCAGCTAACGGCCCCCACGCAATCCGCGCCGCGCGCCGCTTCTCCGCCGGCAATCAGCGCACCTGCCGCGCAACCCGCGACTCGTATTCCGCCCGCGCCACAGCACGCACAACCCACAATCCACACCCCCGCCCCACCACAGCGCGCTGCGCTTGACACTCAACCCGTTGCCATCGAGCTCGCGCTTGCCATCGCTCAGCCGCGCATGTTCCCGGTCAGGGCCGCTCTAACGCCCGCTCTCGCCGCCACCGCAATGTCAACCAGCGCGTTGCAGGCGGTGATGCTGAACCCGCCTCCTGTCGTGGCGAGCATGGCCGCAGAGCAAGCCCCCGATCCCGTCACGCCTGCCGCCGCCACCACGGTCACCGCCGCACAACTGCAATCCCTGCCCGCGGGCGGGCGCCGCTGGCAGGAGTTCCTGCTTGACACGCCCGCCGCCAGCGCCTCGGCTGACTCGTCGCAGGCCTCGTACCGCGGCTCCCAGGAATCCGCCGAGATCACGGTCGACGGCGCCAATAGGCGCTTGGCCTTCGGCGCCGCTGCCGGCTCCGGCTCGCGGGTTTCCGATCCTGCGGGCGCAGACCAGCAAGGCTCGGTCAGCCCGTCGGGGAGTCAGGCTTGGAACGGTGGGCGCGGCCTTGGCGTGAGCGAAGCCGCGATCCGTGAGGTGACGACGGCCGCCGGCAATGTGGAGGCCGAGGGCATGCGCTCCGCCGGCGGGCGCACCACCATCCGCACCCAAAGCGGCGGCAACGCGCTTCACGGCCAGGGCTTCCTTTTTGACCGCCAGAACACCTGGGGCGCGCGGAACCCCTTTACGCAATGGGTGCAGAACACGGGCTCCGCGTCAGCGCCTACTTTCACCGGCGCTCCGTTTACGCCGCCCGATCACGAGATCGTCTGGGGGCTCGGCATGGGCAGCCGCATCCGCCGCGATAAGCTCTTCTGGTTCGCGGCGCTCGACGGCAACCGCCGCAACGATCCGGGCCTGGCCACAGTGAAGCACCCGGATCAGTTCTTCGCTCAGCCCTCCAATGCTCAGATGCAGTTATTGAGCGCGCAGCTTGGCTTGAGTAGTGCCAATCCCGTGGCAGAGGGACTGGCGGCCTACTGGCCGATGCTCGAGACCCTTGATGGCCTTCTCGGCCCAGCGCAGCGGACCTCTGCCCAATGGCTCGGCTTTGGCCGCATCGATTGGCAGGCTGACGAGCGCCATCACTTCACCCTCGAAGGCATCGGCGCCGACTGGAGCGCGCCGGGCGGCGGACTCACCCACACTGCGGAAAGCTATGGGAGCCACAGCTTCGGCTCCCGTGAAGCCAGCCAGCAGTGGCTGTTGGCCCGATGGGAAGCGTATCTCACCCCGAATCTGCTGGCCGTCACGCAGGGCTCTGCGGGGCGCGCCGTCCTCAGCGCAAAGCCCGATACGCCGTCCGCACTCGAGCAATCGTTTCTCTCTGGCAACTTCTGGGGCCAGTTGCCGCAGATCGTCGTCGATTCGCGCTACGGCTTCACCATCGGCAATCCATCGCGCTTCGGTAAAGGCGACTATCCTGACGAACGCCACTATCACGGCCAGGAGATGCTCGACTGGGCGCACAATAAGCTGCTGGTCAGGGCCGGCTTCGAGCTCGACCACAACGCTGACGCGATCAGCCAATTGCGCAACCAGACCGGAACCTATGTCTACTCCAAGGTGGAGGACTTCGTCTCCGACGCGCTGGCGTTTGAGAAATTCGGGTTCGCCGATGCCCTCGACCCCGGCAGTCCGCACAATTGCGGCCCCACCGGCACAACCTTCGGCAGCCAGCCCTGTTATTCCCACTATTCGCAGACCATCGGGCCAACCAACTGGCGCCTGAGCACCAACGACTGGGCCGGTTACGTGAACGCGCAGTGGCAACTGAACAAGTTGGCCGTCTTCTCCGCCGGCCTGCGCTGGGAGCGCGAACAGATGCCCCCGCCCATCGCCGCGTTGGCTAACCCGGATCTCCCGGTCACCGGAAAGCTGCCCGCACCGGGCAACAACTGGGGTCCGCGCTTCAGCCTCGCCATCGGAGAAGCCCAGGGGCGCTGGCCCGTGCTGCGCCTGGGCTATGGCATGTACTACGGCCGCACCGCAAACGCCACCATCGAGACCGCGCTCACCCAAACTGGCTCGCTCAAAGGCGACTTGAACTTCTTCATGCGGCCCACCGACGATTGCCAACATTGCTCCGGCGGTTCTCCGCCCTTCCCTTATGTTTTCTCGGGTCAGCCCTCCAGCGTGGTCAAGCCGGGAGCCGTCGAGTTCGCGCCCAACTTCCGCAACCCTCAGGTGCATCAGGCGATCGCCGCCATCGAACAGGCGCTACCCGGCCGCGTCGAACTCACTGCCGGCGCCATGCTCAGTCTCGGCCGCCGCCTGCCCGTTTTCATCGACACGAATCTCGCCTCGCCGCCGATCGTCCCCCAGTCGCAGCAGCTACAGAGCATCACCTACACCGTGTGCGACCAGGTTCCCACGGGCCCCGGCAATGGCGTGTGCGGCAACCTCGGCCTGGGTCCTATCAAGGCCACGCGGGTCACGGTGCCCTTTTACGCGTCGACCCCAAGCGCAAGTGTTGCCGGCTGGCTCAACCCGAACTATCAACAGATTGACCAGATCACGAGCATGGCAAACTCGACCTATGAGGCGGCGATGGTCAAGCTCGCGCGCAATGGCCGCCGCGGCCTCAGCCTGCACGCCCACTACACCTATGCGCATGCCATGGACTGGAACCCGGACCAGAGCCCGCTCGACCCGGCCAGCTTGAGCCCGCAGTCCGATTTCAGACAGGAGTACGGAACCAGCAACCTCGATGTCCGCCACTCCGCCGCTGTCATGGCCATCTATGAAGCACCCTGGAAGCTGCACGACTTCGCTGGCCGCCTCTTGAACGGCTGGATGCTCTCCGGCATCGGGCAATTCCGCAGCGGCTTGCCTTACACCATGCGCGTATCGGGCTCGCTGGCTGAGGAGTCCATCGCCAACGGAACCATGGTCGGTTTGCGGCCGGGCATGAACGGCTCCGGCGGCGACAGCCGCGTCTACGGCTTCGGCAACGACGGCCAGGTCTACAACATTGGCCGCAACACCTTCCGCCATCCCAACACATGGAAGGCCGATCTGCGCCTCGCCAAGCGCTTCGACCTGGGCGAAACGCGCCAGTTGGAGCTGCTGGCCGAGAGTTTCAATCTCTTCAACCACCAGAACGTCACGGAGATCGAAACCACCGGCTATACCATCGCGCGCGGCAGTCCGTTTCCTACGCTGAACTTCCTCACCGGCCTCAAAACGAACCGCACCACCGGCCTGCCCATTCCCGCTTTTGGCCAGCCGCTCAACATCAACGCGACAGATTTCTACCGCGAGCGGCAGATTCAACTCGGCCTGCGCATGAGGTTCTAGGAATCCCGCAGGATGGTTCTGTGCTGGGTTCGCATTGCTGCTCGCTTCGCCACCCGCGCCCGGAATGACCTCCGCCGCCGCCGCATCCTACAATCATTCGGAACCTGAGTTTCGACACAACCGGAGAGTTCCATGCAGAGCCATCCATCTTGCCCGTGCGCTAGTCGCCTCTGTTGCCGCACTGCTTTCATCCTCACCGCACTCCTTGCCCTGTTCTCGTCCTCTGCCGCTGCTAACGCGCAGGAGCAACGCGCCCCGGTCGCGCCTCCCGGAGACACGCTAACAAATGCCGGCCCGCTCGCGCACAACCTCTCGCCCAAACTCGGCAGGCGTGACATTGCCAAGGCTATGAAGCTCGTGGCCGACTGGCAGCTCAGCCGCCTGCCCGCCCAGCCCCAAGTCGATTGGACCTGGGCCGCGCTCTACGCCGGCTTCATGGCCGTACCGGACAAGGTCGCTGGAGATAAATACAAGCAAGCCATGCAGCACATCGGAGAGCAACTTAACTGGCAGCCTGGTCCGCGCGTGATGCATGCTGACGATCAGGCTGTCGGCCAGATGTACCTTGAGCAGTATCTCCTGCACAAGGAGCCGAGGATGATCGCCCCCATGCGCGCGCGTCTCGACACCGAAATCGCCACACCCGACCCCGCCGATCCCAAGCGGCCCCTTTGGTGGTGGTGCGACGCGCTTTTCATGGCGCCGCCCGTCTTCGCCGATATGGCCGCCGCCACCGGCGACAAAAAATACCTCGCCTTCATGGATCGCGAGTGGGACATCACCACCGCTCTCCTCTACAACCGCTCCAAGCACCTCTATTTCCGCGACGCATCGTATCTCGACCAGCACGAGAAGAACGGCGAACCGCTCTTCTGGTCGCGCGGCAATGGCTGGGTGATGGGTGGTATTGTGCGCGTGCTCAAAGAGCTGCCCGCAGATTCCCCGCTCCGCCCCAAGTATGTCGCTTTGTTCAAGGAGATGGCGGCCGAGATGCTCTCCATCCAGGGCAACGACGGCCTCTGGCGTCCTGGCCTGCTCGACGCCGATGCCTACCCGCTGCCCGAAATCTCCGGAAGCGCCTTCATCACCTACGCCATGGCTTACGGAGTCAACGAGGGAATCCTCGACCGCGCCACTTATTGGCCCGCCGTCGAGAAGGCATGGGCAGGGATGCTCACGCGCATCTACGCCGATGGACGCCTCGGCTGCATTCAGCCTGTCGGCGGCGCACCCGGAGCCTTCACGGAGACGACCAGCTATGTCTACGGCGTCGGTGCGTATCTTCTCGCCGGCTCGGAGATCTATCGCGGCGTCAAATAGCGCGCAAAGAAGGAAGAGGGCGCAATCTTAGGTCTCGATTCCAGGACCTGAGATGTCGCTACCTTCAACTAACCAATGTTCCTTGTTCCCTCGGTCCCTTGGTCCCTGCATTTACCGCACCACCGGCGATGCCCCACCAAGAAACCCCGGATCCATCTGGGCAATGTCGGCGCGATAACTTACCGTCTTCGCCGTCGGAAACGCCGCCGGCA
The DNA here is from genome assembly GCA_963836525.1 of uncultured Acidobacteriaceae bacterium. Classification (GTDB taxonomy): domain Bacteria; phylum Acidobacteriota; class Terriglobia; order Terriglobales; family Acidobacteriaceae; genus Telmatobacter. Next base: position 105,062 of record CAWIJW010000002.1, on the reverse strand, counting down.
CTTTCTGCTTCACGCGGCCCGTGGCCGCCCACTCCGTGCCGCGCTGAAACGTGGTGATGAATCCCATGCAGCTCAGTGCAAACACGTCGTGCCCCAGCGTGGTGTGAAAGATTCTTCCCTTTCCGTAGTGCAGCACCATCAGCATGGGTTCATCGAACCCCGTCCCTTTGTTCTTCGGATCGGAGTGCGCGGTCGCCAGCACGGTCATGTTCTTGCCCGGCCCGCGCAGCTTCCCATACAACTCGTCGTTCGCGTGCATCCACAACGGCGGCAATCCCTTCAGGATCGGGTGGTCGGGATCTCGCGCCGTCACCTGGAACGGCAGCCGCGCCCCATGTTCACCCGCCGGCCCCGGCGACGCATCCGACCCCACTTTGCCGTCTTTCCAATACCAATACGGCCCCGCCTGCTCGTTGCGGTTTCTCCAGCCGCCGATCCCGGTCATCTCGTTGTAGGCAGGCCAATCGGGAAACGCATTGTCGGCCCCGTGCACTACCACCAGCCCTCCGCCGCCGGCAACGTATTTCTCAAATTGCGCGCGCAGCTGCTGCCGGCCAATTGGGCGCATCGTAGTTCATCACGATCGCCTGGTAGCGCCCCAGCTCCGGCTTGAAGTTGCTGAAGTCCCCGTCCGACTGGGGCGCGGTAATCACCGTCACCTCGAATAGCCCGGTCTCTTCCAGTTCCTTCTTCAGCACCGGAGTCGTCAATCTCCAATTGTGGTACGTGCCGCTACTCTCGCCGTCCACAATCGCCACGCGGATAGGGGCGCCGCCCGCCCTCGCAGCCCGCGCGCTAAGTAGTACACCCGCCAGAACAACCCAAACCATTGGTTTCATCACCCCGACCTCGAATCCAGGTAAGATACTCCTGAAGGAGCAGAATACTCCTGCCGCCCGCGGCGGCCGCTGGCGAGAGATACGGGAGAGCCACCATTCCCCGAAAGGCACCTGCTGAGCTGGTTACTGAAAAGGGGGTTGAGCCCCCAATAGGTGGGATTCCCGACGCTCCTCCGAATGCTAGTCTGAGGAGTGAGCAGTACGCCGGACGTGCCGCTTTCCTCCCGTGACGCGGGTAGGCGGATGCGCTAAAGCCCCATCTGCGAGTACGAAGGAATTGAGATCCGTCTTACGGGTGGCCGCGCCGTGGTTTGTGGTCCCAGGGGCCGAAAGCCGACCGGGACGCTTGTTACGAGGGAAGAAACGATGAAGGTCATCGGAATCAGCGGGCTGGAAAACTCAATGCCGTTTAAGAAGGCCCATTGGCCCGGCCTCGATGAGCGCGAATACCGCATCGCCCAAGGGATGGACGCCGCTGCCGCCCTGGTCATCAACGGCAAGCTCGTTGTCGCCGCCGAACAGGAGCGTTTCAGCGGCAAAAAGCATACGGGCGACTTTCCCATTGACGCCATCCGGTTTTGCCTGGCCGAAGCCGGCATATCTATTCACGACATCGACGAAATCGCGCACGGATTCGACTACGCATCTTACCGCGGCCTCTATGCCGGCGACGAGGTCTCGGCCGAGCTTTATGACAAGGTCTTCTCGCGCGATGCCCTGCTGGCCCAGGTGCGCCGCGATCTGCCGGGATTCCCGCTCGACAGAGTCCATCAAGTGGGCCATCACCTGGCGCACGCCGCCAGCGCCGCTTACACCTCCGGCTGGGACGAGTGCCTCATCGTCGTCAACGACGCCATGGGCGAGGTTGAGAGCCTCAGCGTCTACGACTTTCACGACGGAGAGTTCGAGAAGATTCGTACCGTGGGCGCCAACGATTCCATTGGCATTCTCTACTCCCTGGTCACCCTCCACCTCGGCTTCGACTTCAACTCCGACGAGTACAAGATCATGGGCCTGGCGCCGTACGGCGACCCGGCGCGCTTCCGCAGGTTTTTTGAGGACGCCGTGCAGCTCTGTCCCGACGGCTCGATCCGTACTCCCATCCTCAAGCTCAACCGCACCCGCGAAGAGCGCGAGAATTACACGGTCACGCGCGCCTATCTCGACGAGCACCTGATCCCGCGCCGCGCTCCCGATCAATCTGTGAACTCCAACCATGAGGACGTGGCCGCGGCGCTGCAAGAGTGCCTTGAGCGCGTGGTGATGCACGTCTGCGAGCACTTTGGCCAGGAAACCGGCTTGCGGCGCCTCGCACTAGCCGGCGGCGTCGCGCTCAACTGCACCGCCAACGGCAAGCTGAACCGTTCTCGTCTCTTCGACGAAGTCTACATTCAGCCCGTGGCTGGCGACGACGGCGTCGCTCTCGGCGCCGCGCTCTATCGCACCTCACTCGCCGAGAAGATTCCCAACGAGCGCTTCCCCGCCCCGCTCTTCGGGCCGCGGTACACCGCCGCCGAAATCGAGTCCGCTCTGAAACGCTTCCCGGGCAGGATCCAGTGGAAGCACTACGCTACACTCGACGAAACCTGCGCCGCCGCGGCAAAGCTCATCGCCGACGGGCGCGTGATCGCCTGGTCGCGCGGCCGCATGGAGTACGGCCCGCGCGCGCTCGGCAATCGCAGCATTCTGGCCGATCCCGGCCATCCCGAGATGCGCGACCGCATCAATGCCATGGTGAAGAAGCGCGAGGCCTTCCGCCCCTTTGCGCCCGCCTGCGCCGTTGAAGAAGCGCACCGCTGGTTTGAAGTGCCTCCCGGCGCGGAATTCCCCTACATGATCAGCATCGTCAACGTCCGCCCCGAGGTGCGCAACCAGCTTCCCGCCATCACGCACGTCAACGGCTCCGCGCGCCTGCAAACCGTCAGCGTCAACGACAATCCCGACTTTCACGCGCTTCTGGTTGCCGTGGGCAAAACCACGGGCCGCCAAATGGTGCTCAACACCAGCTTCAATGTCAAAGGGCAACCCATTGTAAACACTCCCCACGAGGCCATCGAGACCTTCCTCGGCACCGGCATCGAGTACTTGTTCCTGGAGAACTTTTATGTTACCCGCGCAGTTGCGTGAGTGGAACCGGACCGAAGCCGACTACCCGCGCACCAGCACCATTGCCGAGATTTTTTCTGCCCAGGCGGCCCGCACGCCTGATGCCATCGCCCTCGTCTCCCAGGGCCGTTCGCTCACCTATCGCCAACTCGACGAAAACGCCAATCGCCTCGCCCGTCATCTCCAATCGCTCGGCGTCAAGCCCGATACTCTGGTCGGCGTGGCCATGGGCCGTTCGGCAACTCTTGTCGTGAGCCTGCTCGGAATCCTGAAAGCCGGCGGTGCCTACGTTCCGCTCGATCCCACCTTTCCCCAGGACCGCCTCTCGCTGGTTATCGAGGATTCAGGAATGCCCGTGCTGCTGACCACGGCCGATTCGCGCTCCCATCTTCCGCCGACCGCTGCCGGCCTCACCATCCTCGACGCCGAAGACCCCTCCATCGCCCAGGAAAGCCCGCTCGCCGTCGCCTCCGCCGCCACGCCGGAAAGCCTCGCCTACGTCATGTACACCTCCGGCTCCACGGGCAAGCCCAAAGGTGTCATGGTCGAGAACCGAAACGTTGTGAATTTCTTTACCGGCATGGATCGTGCGATCGGCTTCGAACCCGGCGTCTGGCTGGCCGTCACCAGTGTTTCATTTGATATTTCGGTGCTCGAGTTGTTCTGGACCCTCACCCGCGGCTTCACCGTCGTCGTTCATGGCGATGAAGGTTCGTCGACCATTGCCGATGAGATCGCGCGCCACTGCGTCACGCATCTGCAAATGACCCCATCGTTGGCGCGCATGTTGACGCTTGATCCGCGCGCCTACGCCGCGCTCGGCTCGCTCAAGCAGATGTTGCTGGGCGGCGAGGCCGTTCCCGCGGCGCTCATTCGTCACCTGCGCCAGGTCTTCCACGGTGAGATTCACAATATGTACGGCCCCACCGAGACCACCATCTGGTCTACCACCTGCCGCGTCGAAGAAGTGGGCTCATCCGTCTCCATCGGCCGGCCCATCGCCAACACCCAGATCTACATGCTCGATGCGGACCTCAATTCCGTTCCGCCCGGCGAGATCGGCGAGCTCTTCATCGGCGGCGACGGCGTGGCCCGCGGCTACTGGAAGCGCCCCGAGCTCACCGCCGAGCGCTTTCTCACCATCCCCGCGCTCTCCAGTCAGCGCCTCTATCGCACCGGAGACCTGGCGCGCTTCCTTCCCGATGGCAACATCGACTTCCTCGGCCGCGCCGACTATCAGATCAAGCTGCGCGGCCATCGCATCGAGCCCGGTGAGATCGAGGCCCTCCTCGAGAAATGTCCCGGTGTTCGCCAGGCTGTCGTTGTGCTGCGCGAAGATCGCGAGGGCGACAAGCGTCTCGTCGCCTATCTCGTCGCTGAAGCCACTGACCCCGCTGCCGCAGCCGCTCTCCGCGCCGCGCTCGACGCCAAACTACCCGACTACATGGTTCCTTCGGCCTTCGTCTTCCTGGATGCGATGCCGCTCACCGGCAACGGCAAGATCGATCGCAAGGCGCTGCTCAAGCTTCCCCCGCCAAACCTCGCGTCATCCGCGACCGTTCCCGCGGCCGAGTCCGCCAACGAAATGGAGCGCCTTGTCGCCCGTGTTTGGCAGCAGGCGCTGGGCATCCCATCGGTCGGCCTCACCGATAACTTCTTCGATCTCGGCGCGCACTCCCTCACCGTGGCGGAAGCGCACGCCAAGCTTCAGGAGGCCCTGGGCCGCGAGATTTCTCTCCTCGATCTCTTCCAATACACCACGGTCAGCGCGCTCGCCGCGCATCTAGGCGGCGAACAGGCGGCCACAGCGGCCAGCCGACTCTCTGACCGCGCCGCGCGCCGCAGAATGGCCCGCCAACGCGAGTCCGTGACGTAGGCAGCCGCGCCAAAGCCCGCTCCGCGTCGCACTCGCCATCGCTCACAAAGGAAATCGCTCCCTCACCAGCTTCAATGCCTCTTCCGCCGTCGCAATTGTCCCCTCCAACTGCGCATCCTCGGCTGCGCGCAGCATCTCGCGGAACTGCGCCCCCGGCTCGTATCCTGCCGCGATCAGCTCCCGCCCTGTGATCAGCAGACGCGGACGCACCGCCTCTTCCGGCGTCGCCTTCCATCGCTCGCGTACAAACTCCCAGTGCTCCAGGATACCGCTCGCCGCCAGGCAGTCCATCCGGTGCAGCGCCAGATGCTCCTCGAACCGCTCCAGCCTGAAGAACCGCTTCAGCGTCGATTCCTTCATCCGCTGCGCGTCCATAAAACGCATGTGATTTTCGATCAGCGCCAACACCTGCCGCGTCTCCTCGTTCGAAAATCGGAACCGCCGGCAGATCTCCGCCCCCATGGCCATGCCCACCTCGACGTGCCTGTCGAAGCGAATCCGGTCAGGCGCACGCCGGAACGTTGGCGGCTTGCCCACATCGTGCAGCAGCGCTCCCCACGCGAGCGTCATCGAGCATCCCGGCTCCAATTGCTCCAGGAGCAGCAGCGTGTGCACCCACACATCGCCCTCAGGATGGAACTGCGGTGGCTGCTCCACGCCTTTCATCCGCACCACTTCCGGCAGCACCTCGGCGAGCAGCCCCGTTTCATCCAGCAGCTCGAATGCCCGTCGCGCGCGACCCTCGGTCAACATTCTCGTCAGCTCGTCGCGCACGCGCTCCCGGCTCACGGCATGAATGCGCGGAGCCAGCGACCGGATCGCGCGCTTCGTTTCCGCCTCCAGCTCGAACCCAAACCGCGCCGCGAACCGGACCCCGCGCAGCATGCGCAAATGGTCTTCTTCAAACCGCTGCTCAGGCCTGCCGATGGCGCGGACTACGCCTGCATCCAGGTCCGCAAGCCCGCCGACATAATCGAGCACCGCCCCGCGTAAAAGTTTCGCGTCGTTTACGCGCTCGTCCGAACCGGGGTGCCCCATCCTCGCCGCGTCTTTGTTTTTGCGGCTAGGGTGGGATTCGAGCACATCCTCGCCGGAAAGCAGCCGCAGCGGATCCAGCAACAGCCCATTGATCGTGAAATCCCGCCGCCGCACATCCTCCTCGGCGGTCTTCGTGTAGCGCACCTCATCGGGATGGCGCCCATCCGAATACGAGAGATCGGACCGGAAGGTCGCGACCTCGATCACCTGCTTCCCGCCCGTTGCTCCCTCCGCAGGAGATTCCTGTGAGGTGTCTGGCGCGCCAGCGACGTCCGCACCACCGCCGGTGGCTACGAGCACAACGCCGAAGTGCGCGCCCACGGCGAACGTCCGCGGAAACAGCTCCAGCACCACCTCCGGCGTCGCGCTCGTCGCTACGTCGTAGTCAGCCGGCTCGCGGCCGAGCAGCAGATCGCGCACGCACCCACCGGCGAGATACGCCTCGTACCCGCGCGTGCGTAGCTTCTCAACAATCCGGAGAGCCGCTTCCAACTGTCCCTCTCGTGCCATCGTAGATGGTCTTATTCTCAACCCTCCCACCCCGGCCAAGCGCGCTAAACCGCAGCTAACTGCACTAACCCCGCCCACCGGCCGACTCGTCAAATGCTAACTCGGTAACTCGCCGCCGCGCTGGCTCGCTGACTCGCTGACCTGCTGACTCGCGAGCCCCGCTCACTCCTCCTACTACACTGAAACCATGCCCGGCTCCGGCCTCATCCTTGGCATCGAGACTTCCTGCGACGAGACTGCAGCGTCCGTCGTCGAGCGCGGTGCCCGCGCGCTTTCGTCAGTTGTCGCCTCTCAGATTGCTACGCACGCCCGCTATGGCGGCGTCGTTCCGGAGCTGGCCAGCCGCGAGCATCTCCGCGCCATCGTTCCCGTCGTCCGCGCCGCTCTTGCCGAAGCCGGCATCGCGCTCGGCGACCTCGACGCCATTGCTGTCACCTCAGGCCCTGGCCTCGCCGGAGCGCTTCTCGTCGGCATCACCTATGCCAAGGCCCTCGCCTTCGCGCAAAACCTTCCCCTCATCGCCGTCAACCACCTCGAAGGCCACATTCACGCCGTCCTCCTCAACGAACGGGAATCCGAATCTCCAGCGCACGATGGAACCAACCGCAAGACCTCGATTCGCCGGTTGCCCCATCCTTTTCTGAATCGGCGTCAGCGGATTCGGAAAGGGTGGGAGAGCACGAACCCGGACCCAAAGCGAGCGCCGAACCCGCCCTCGCGCTAGTCGTCTCCGGCGGCCACACCCACCTCTATCTCGCTCGCCCCGCGCACGGCTCTTGGACCTACACACTCATCGGCCGCACCGTCGACGACGCCGCGGGCGAGGCCTTCGACAAGGTCGCCAAGCTGCTTGGCCTCGGCTATCCCGGCGGTCCATGGATCGATGCGCTCGCCAAATACGGCAACCCGCACGCCGTCCCCTTTTCCTTCGCGCAGATCAAAACAAAGATCCACCTCGGCGGCAAGCCACCGCGCACCAAGGCCGCCAGAACCGCGCCCATCGCGCGTCTCGACCCGCACTTTCTCTTCTCATTTTCCGGAATCAAGACCGCGGTGCTGCGCTATGTGGAGCTCCACGGCCTGCGCGCTGAAGCCAAAGCGCGCGTGAGCCGCGTGCTGGCCAACTTCCATCCGCCGCAAACCCGCGAAGAAGCCCTCGCGCTCTGCCCGCAGCCTACGCTCGACCTCATCGCCAGCTTTCAGCACGCGGTCATCGGCGACCTGATGAAGAAGACCTTTGCCGCGGCTGCGTCGCTCGGCGCCTCGCGCATCCTCGTCACTGGCGGAGTGGCCGCCAACCGTGAGCTCCGCGCCCGCTTTCGAGATGAGGCTGCTCGCCGCGGCGTGCGCATCGCCTTCCCCACGCTGGCGCTGTCCACTGACAATGCTGCCATGATCGCCGCCGCCGCCTGGCCGCGCCTGCTGGCACGCGACTTCGCGCCGCCGGACCTTTCCGCCGATCCCTCGCTCACGCTCAGCTGACGAACACCCACCTCGCTCGACTCGCCCCAAAACGAACGAAGGCCCGGCTCGCGCCAGGCCTACTCCCTACCCCAGAATTCAAATCGAAGATGACTTGGTCCCTTGTTCCTTCGGTCCCTTGGTCCCTGCTTCACTTCCAGCGCCGCATGATCAGCGTGGCGTTGATGCCGCCGAATCCGAACGAGTTCGACAGGGCAATGTCGAACGAGTGCGCGATGGCCTTGTTGGGCACGTAATCGAGACGGCACTCGGGATCGGGGTTTTCGAGATTCATGGTCGGCGGGAGCTGCTGGTTGACGAGCGCGAGCACCGTGATGCCCGCTTCGAGTCCGCCCGCACCGCCCAGCAGGTGACCAGTCATCGATTTCGTCCCGCTGATTTTCAGCCGGTGGCTGAGCGCGTGTTCGCCGAAGACGGCCTCAATCGCGCGCGACTCGTTGCCGTCGCCCGCAGGCGTGGCCGTGGCGTGCGCGTTGATGTAGCCCACCTCTTCCGGCCGGATGCCCGCGTCCTTGAGCGCGGCCCGCATACTGCGCTGCGCACCCGCGCCCTCCGGCGCGAGCGATGTCATGTGATACGCATCGGCGCTCATGCCATAGCCGATCACTTCAGCCAGAATCTTCGCCCCGCGCGCCCTCGCAAACTCCAGTTCCTCGAGGATCAGGATGCCGGCGCCTTCGCCGATCACAAAGCCGTCGCGATCCTTGTCGAAGGGACGGCTGGCGCGCGTGGGTTCGTCGTTGCGTGTGGAGAGAGCGCGCATGGCGGCGAATCCGCCTACCGACATCGGCGTCACCGCGGCCTCGGCACCTCCCGCGATCATCGCGTCGGCGTCGCCGTGCAGAATCATGCGCACCGAGTCGCCGATGGAGTTGGCGCTCGTCGCGCAGGCCGTGGCTGTCGCGGAGATAGGTCCGCGAGCGCCGTAGCGGATGCTGATCTGCCCCGCGGCCATGTTCACGATCGCGGCGGGAATGAAGAAGGGCGATATCTTGCGCGGTCCGCCCTCGAGCAAGTTCGAGTGTTCGCGCTCGATGATCTCGAATCCTCCGATGCCCGAGCCGATGAACACGCCCACGCGGTCAGCGCTGTCTTCAGTGATCTTCAGGCCCGACTGCGCTATCGCCTCTTGGGTGGCGGCAAAGGCGTAGTGGATGAAGCGCCCCATCTTGCGCGCTTCTTTCTTGTCCACAAATTGCAGGGGGTCGAAGTCCTTCACCTCGGCGGCGAAGGTGACCGGGAATCCGGCGGCATCAAAACCCCTGATCGGCGCCATGCCGCTGGCGCCGGCCAAGAGCTGCCGCCATATCTCGGGTGCGGTATTGCCCACACCGCAGATCAGCCCAAGGCCGGTAACGACGACTCTGCGTGTCGATGCCTGAGTAGAGGCCTGGGTCAACTGTTACTTGCCGCCTTTCGCATTCTTCTCGATGTAGTCGATGGCGTCCTTCACCGTCTTGATCTTCTCGGCGTCCTCGTCGGGAATCTCCATATCGAACGCCTCCTCGAACTGCATCACCAATTCGACCACGTCCAGCGAATCGGCGCCCAAGTCCTCCTGGAAGCTGGCGCCGGGGGTGACTTCGGCTTCGTCCACCTGCAACTGCTCGACGATGATCTGCTTCACTTTTTCTTCAACGGCCATGCGTGCCTCTCCTCGTGTTATTGGGAACTTAGGAAAACGTTTCGGGGACTTGAACATCTCATTCCGCCCCGCGAGCCTACCATACCGGCCCGCAGCGGGGAATGACAACCACCGCGCCGAAAAAACCGCGCATGGCCCCGAATCTTCAAGTCTACCGGGAGGGCCGAGGGGTGTAAAGGCGGCAACCCGCAGGGAAACGATTGGAGAAACAGGGAATACGAAGTGGCAATCCGGGATCGCCCGCCACGCGCCACCGACCCGCTACCGCTCCGTCGCCGTGCGCGGCGCGCAGCTGCCCAAGCCGGATATTTGCCGCGAAATACACAGCCGCCAGGCGTATATTTGGCGAAGAGGCCGAGTGGAAGCATGATGCAGCTTTTGATCGTTGGAGCTCTTGCGGCGATTGCGGGAATCCTGGTGGGGTTTTGGCTGCGAAATACCTCAGCAAAAACGCAAGAAGCCCTCCTCGAACAGAGCAACCGCGACCTGACCGAAGCGCTCAATGAGTCGCGAAACGAATCGGCGCAAAGAGCCGCTGAGATTCTCGAACTGGCGCGGCAGAACAGCAAGCTGGAGACCGACCTTGCCAACGAAAAGGGCAATGCGGATCGCCTGACGCAGCAGTTCAAGCTGCTTGCGAACGAAATCCTGACAGAGAACTCGAAGACTTTCTCCGAAGGCAGCCAGAAGGAACTGGGCACGCTGTTGACCCCGCTGAAGACCCAGATCGAGGAGTTCCGCAAGAAAGTGGAAGAGGCGCAGAGCGATTCGAAAACAGGTGTGGCCAAGCTCGAAGGCCTGATCGGCAATCTGGGCAGCCTGAACCAGCAGCTTACCGAAGAAGCAAAGAACCTGAGCACCGCGCTGCGCGGCTCCGCCAAGGCCCAGGGCGATTGGGGCGAATTCATTCTGCGCGACCTGCTGGAGAAAGCCGGGCTGCGCGAAGGCGAGCAGTACAGCTTTCAGCAGACCTTCTCCGGACTCGAAGGCGAAGACGGCGCAAAGCCAAAATCGGCGCGTACCGACGTCATCATCTTCCTGCCCGGTGGCCGCAATCTGGTCATCGACTCCAAGGTCTCTCTCACGGCCTACACCGATTATGTAAACGCAGCCGCCGACTCCGAACGCAACACCGCTCTCAAGCAGCATCTGGTCAGCGTACGCAGCCACGTCGCCAGCCTGACCAGGGCCGGCTATCATCGCCTGCCGGGCCTTGAGACGCCGGACTTCGTCGTCATGTTCGTGCCCATCGAGCCGGCCTTTCTGCTCGCCTTGCAAAACGACGCTGCGCTCTGGGCCGACGCGTATGAGCAGGGAATTCTGCTCGTCGGCCCCACTACGCTGCTCTACATCATCCGCATCGTCAACGTTTTGTGGCAGCAGGAGCTGCAGGCGCGCAGCGTCCGCGACGTAATGAACCGCGGCGCCGAACTTTACGACAAATTTGTGGGCTTTGTCAGCGACCTTGAAGCGGTTGGCAAGAGCCTGCGCGCCGCCGATCAGAGTTATCTTGCCGCAATGAAGAAACTGAGCGAGGGGCGCGGCAATCTTCTCCGCCAGGTGGAGATGCTAAAGCAACTCGGAATCAGAACTAGCAAAAACCTGCCGCAGAACCTGCTGGACGCTGCGGCCGTCGAGGAGCCCGACCTCGCTCTCGCCGAAGACACAGACGAGCCCGGCAAGACAGAGGCGTAGGCGTGCCCGTTTGAGGCCGCGCGTCGTGTTTCTGGACTACTGCGGCGGCTGGGACGGCTGTGCGGGTGGTGCAGGTGTTGCTGGCGGCGCCGGAGCTGCCGGCGTTGCCGGTGTTGCGGGCGCCGCCGGTGCCGTCTCCTTCGCCCGCTTCAGCGTCATCTCCATCCCCGGAAAATCCGGGTTGTTCGTCTTCGTTGTCATCTTGATCTGGTCGCCATCCACCGTGCACTGGTGGCTGATCGTCAGATCGTTGAACGAGACATCGAAGGAGAACTGGTCGCCATCGATCTTGCCGTTGCTGATCTCGATGGGATCGCCTTGCGGTCCCTGCACCGTACCGGTCAGCTTGGCGCCGTCCTGCTTGAAGGTGAATTTGAGCTGAAAGGTGTTGCCATCCGGCCCCGGCGCCTCACCAATCCAGGTTCCGGTCACATCGGCGGCCAGCGCGGTCGCGGCGCCAATCGTCATGGCCAATGCAGCACATGCGCAGAGCAGTTTTTTCATCGGTCCCTCACTGCCGTTTACACGGTCCACTCATCATACAGCGGTCAGTGGTCAGTGGGCAGCGCTCAGTCTCCGGTTCGGAGTCCTGGTTCTCCGAATTCGGCAATCCATTGAGCGTTTCTGATCCCTGATCTCTGACGCCTTAGTCCTTGTCCCTGGTCCCTAATCCCTGTATCTCCCCGAACGCCTCCCGCAGCCGCTTCCACGTCGTCTCCAGATCTTCCGGCAACACGCGAGTCTCACCCACCGTGGTCATAAAGTTGGTGTCGCCGGTCCAGCGCGGCATGGCGTGCAGATGCAGGTGCCCGGCCACGCCCGCGCCCGCGGCCTGGCCGATATTCATGCCAAAGTTAAAGCCGTGCGGCGCGTAGAGCCGGTCCAGGGCGCGTTCGGTCAACTGCGCCAGGTCCATCAGCTCGTGTGCTGTCTCGGCGGGCAGCGCGGCCAGCCGGTCAAGGTGCGCATAGGGCATGGCCATCACGTGGCCTGAGGTGTACGGAAAGGCGTTCAGGCAAATGAAACAACTCTTCGCCCGCAGAACCAGCCCGCCGGCGGCCTCGGCCTTCTCGCGATCCATGCCGTTTGCGATCGCGTGGTCGATCGAGGCGATCAGGTTGCAGAACACGCAGCCCAGGTCGCCCGGCCAGGCATCCAGCGCCGCGGGAACACCGGGGCGCACCGCGGTCTCCGCCGTGGTGACATAGGCAAAGCGCCAAGGTGTCCAAAGATGATCCATTACGCGGCTCGCTGTTCGTTCCGGTCCCTGTTCGCCCCAATCCCCATTTCGTTCTGGTCGCTGTCCGATCCAGTATAGAAGGGTTTCGGCAGCCCGCTCTTCCGCGCTCTCCGCATCGATCCCGGCAACACCGGCCGGCCCTGGCGCCGCCTGCCAGCCAATCTCGTGTGACGCGCTCAATTGACGCTGGATTGCGGAGATTGCTACACTCAAGGGCGTAGCTTCCTGCGCGGATTCCAGCAGTGAGTTGCGGCCGCCCTCCCAGCAAGCCGTTGCCTGCCGGCGTTTCCCAAGGAAACCAGCCGCGTTTTCACCCCAGAGCAACAGGATGGGGATGGCTTTTCCTGCGGAAGACATAACCGGCGCGTCACGTGGCGCGAGGGCAAGTCAAGGGACCTGAAGGCGACCGGAACGCGGAATTGCGGCGTGGGAGCCACCCAGCGGCTGGCGCAATCCATCGCTGGAGCACGTAGTCCCGGAGCTGGCTGCAATGGCAAACGTCGTCAATCCTGAAACCGAGAGCATAACCCTGAACACCGAATTGGAAACCCCAACGCTTGACCCTGCGACGGAAATCGACCATCCGCCGTTCGAATCCACGTCCAACCCCGAGACCGCGACCGTTGTCGAAGCACCCCCGCTGGACGCCGATGCCTTAACCCAACCTGCCGCCGAGGCCGTTCCACCCGCGCAGCCTACCCCTCCGGAAACGCCCGCTGTGGCTGCGCTTGAAATTGCTGCCGTGTCAGCCCCCGCACCGCCCGCCGAGGCCGTTGCGCCGCCTGCCGCCGACTCTGAGCCTGCCGCCGACTCTGAGCCCGTCGTCGCCTCTGAGCCTGTCGCCGAGTCTGAGCCGGACGCCTCCATCACTCAAGTAGCCGCCACGCCCGCCGTCGCGGCCCAAGCCGCCGCACCCGCCGTTGCGGCTCAAGCCGCCACGCCCGCCGTCGCGGCCCAAGCCGCCGCACCCGCGCGGCGCGCGCCCGCTGCATCCACTGCCGAGCCAGCCGACGATTTCTCCTCCGCCCTGGCTGCCTTTGAGCGCGAGCAGGCCGCCGAAGCCGCTGCCGTCGAGGCCTATGGAGACAAAATCGTCTCCGGCAAGGTCGAAAAGCAAACTGACAAGTATCTGGTGATCGACGTGGGCCTCAAGTCCGAAGGCCTCGTTCCTCTCGAGCAGGTGCTCGACCACACCGGCGCCGTCAAGTTCCAGCCTGGCGACATCATCGATGTCGTCATCGAGCGCGAGGAGCCCGAAGGCGGCTACCTGGTCAGCTTTGAGCGCGCGCAGCGCCTCCGCGTGTGGGACACCATCGAGAAGGCCGCCGCCGACAAGACACCCATCACCGGCACTGTCGTCAGCCGCGTCAAGGGCGGTCTCACCGTCGACATCGGCATGAAGGCCTTCCTCCCCGGCTCGCAGCTCGAGATTCGCCCTGTCCGCAACCTCGACACCTACCTCGGCCAGCCCATTGAAGTCCGCGTCATCAAGCTCAACAAAAAGCGCGGCAACGTCGTGGTCAGCCGAAAGGAGATCCTCGAAGAAGATCTCAATTCCAAGCGCTCCGCCACCATGGAGCACCTCGCCGAGGACGCAGTCCTCACCGGCACGGTGAAGAACCTCACCGACTACGGCGCGTTTGTCGATCTCGGCGGCATCGACGGCCTGCTGCACATTACCGACATGAGCTGGGGCCGCCTCACCCATCCGCGTGACCTGGTCAACGTCGGCGACGAGATCCAGGTCAAAGTGCTCAAGTTCGACAAGGACAAGCAGCGCGTCTCGCTGGGCTTCAAGCAGTTGACGCCCGACCCCTGGCTCGACGCCTCGGAGCGTTATCCGGTCGGCGCCAAGGTCCATGGCCGCGTGCTTTCGGTCACCGACTACGGCGCATTCGTTGAGCTCGAGCAGGGCATCGAAGGCCTGGTTCACCTCTCTGAGATGACCTGGTCCAAGCGCCTCAAGCATCCCTCCAAGCTGGTCAAGCCGGGCGACGAGGTCGACACCGTCGTCCTCAGCGTCACACCCCCCGACCGCCGCATCTCCCTGGGCATGAAGCAGCTCCTGGAGAACCCCTGGGAGAACCTGAGCGACAAGTATCCCGTCGGCGCAATCGTCGAGGGCCGCGTGCGCAACCTCACCGACTTCGGCGCCTTCGTCGAAATCGAGGATGGCATCGACGGCCTCGTCCACGTCTCCAACCTGAGCTGGACCAAGCGCGTCAAGCATCCCTCTGAAGTCGTCAAGAAGGGGGAGAAGGTCAAGGCCGTCGTTCTCGGCGTCGAGCCGCAGAACCGCCGCCTCTCGCTGGGCATCAAGCAGTTGCAGCCTGACGTGTGGGAAAGCTTCTTCGCCTCGCACCGTGTGGGCGACGTCGTCCACGGCAAGATTCTGCGCACCGCCCAGTTCGGCGCCTTTGTCGAAATTGCCGAAGGCGTCGAGGGCCTTTGCCACATCTCCGAAGCCGGCGATCCCGTCGATGGTCACTCCCCGCTCGAGCAGGGCCTGGAGAACGATTTCAAAATCATCAAGATCAACGTCGAGGAGAAGAAGGTTGGCCTCAGCCTGCGCGCGGTCTCGGGCCAGGAACCTGCCCGCTCTTCCGCCGAGGCCAGTCCCAGGCGCGAGCCGCACAAGCAGCCCGTCTCCAGCTCCACCACCACACTCGGCGACCTGGTCAACTGGCGCAAGGGCGAGCGATAAGCCTCTCGCGACATTCGAAACCAAAGCGGCCACCTTCCGGGGTGGCCGTTCTGCGTCCGGAGAAATTTGCGGTTGCTTTAACCTCGTGCGGGCGTCCACGCCCCGCACCTATTACAATTCCCTTGCCCCCGAAAGAGACTCCATGTCCCATCCGCCCGTGTTTCATCCGAATCGCTCCATCCTTGCCGCCGTCACGCTCTTCTTTCTCGCGCCCATCGTCGCCGAATTCCTCCTCGGCGATTTTCCGGCCACCTGGCTCCCCCTGATCATCGTCCTCGCGCCCATGTACGGCGGCGGCGCGCTCCTCATCCGCGAGCTCACCCGCCGCTCCGGCCGCGGCTGGCCCACCATCCTTCTCCTCGGCGTGGCCTACGCCATCATCGAGGAGGCCTTTACCACCCAATCGCTCTTCAACCCCGACATCTTCGGCCTGCACATCCACCTCCTCTCCCACGCCTGGATTCCCGCTCTCGGCATCGGCGCCTGGTGGACCCTCTTCATGCTCAACGTCCATGCCTTCTGGAGCATCGGTGTCTCCATCGCACTCGCCGAAGGCCTCTTCCCTTCACCAGACGGCCTCTATCCTCCGCGCTCCTTCACGCCCTGGCTGGGCAACATTGGCCTCTCAGTCGCCGCCGTCCTCTTCGCCATCGGCATCGTCTACAACACCGCTTACTCGCTCCGTCACGACCCGTTCCGCGCCTCGACCGCCCAGTTTGTCGTCTCCGCTCTGCTCGTCGTCGTCTTCGCCGCCGCTGCCTTCCTCATCCCGCCCGCTCCTCGTGACCAGCCCGCCACGCTCCCCGCGTCAGCCACTCTCACGGAGCCCAATTCGACCGACAAGACCGCCGCGCTTTCGCCCGCTTTGCGTGACCAGTCCGCTTCGCTCCCCGCGTCCACCACTCTCACGGATTCCGATTCGACCCGCGAACCCTTGCCTGCGCCCCCAGCTTTCATCACCGGCGTCGCCGCATTCCTTCTCGGCGCAGCCGTCTTCCTCTCGCCGATTCTGTGGAAATGGAACTGGGCCGCCCCCGCCTTCATGCTCGCCGTCGATCTGGCTTTTCTCATGGGGCTGTGGCTGTTCTCTCACCGCAGCGCATGGTCGCCTCTCCACACCTTCAGCGTCGGTGCCGGCGGAGCGCTCCTCTACGGCATGCACGCCTTCATGCAGCCTCCGGTCGTTCCCTGCCCCAAGTCGATCGCGCTCGCCAGCCACGTGCTCTTTCTGGTCCTTGCGCTCGCCGTCGTCACCATCGCGGTCTACCGCACACGTTCGGCCCTGCTCGTCGGCTCCCAGGATCAATCTCCTGCCCAGCCCTGATTGGTTGGTGTTGGGCTGGTAGGTCGGGGTTTCATCCTCGACCGCCACAGTCCGCCCCAAAAGCGACAGGGCTTCAGCCCCTGTTCGGCGCGATTATCCGCTCCCTCGCTCCCGTCCTTCGACTCCCTACTCCCTATTCCCTACTCCCTGCCCTTCCAACCGGTCCCCGATGTGTGTATTGGCGATTTGCCGTCAATCCAGATGCATCTTTAACGAAATGCCCGTTTATGGGAACCTAACAAGTTGGAGCGTCAGAAATACAATTTGCATTCCCGCTTGTCTCGAAATCGCCGCTCTAAACTGAATCGATGGACTCTGGTTGCGGGCTCATCCACGACTCGATTGCCGACTTCTCTCCAAGACCCAGAAAAGGAAGCTCAGAATGAGAAAGCTCAAGATCATCGAACATATCTCGCTGGACGGCGTGATTCAGGCTCCCGGCGGCCCGAATGAGGATGGCGACTACCCATACGGCGGATGGACGCTGCCGTATCGCGATCCCGCCGTGGGAAAAGCGGTCCTCGCGGCGCATAGCGAGCCCTTCGATCTGTTGCTTGGCCGGCGCACCTACGATATCTGGTCGGGCTTTTGGCCGAAGGCCCCGAGCAGTCCGCTCGCGGACAGCCTGAATGCGGCCACGAAATACGTCGCGACCCACAGGCCGGACAGTCTTGAATGGGGTCCGTTCGAGGGCCTTGGACCGGACGTCGTCGAGGACGTTCGCCGCATCAAGGCGATGGACGGGCCAGGCCTGATCCTCTGGGGCAGTTCGACGCTCACATCGAAGCTGCTCGAACACGGGCTTGCCGATGAGGTCTTGCTGTTCGTCTATCCAATCCTGCTGGGCAAAGGCAAACGTTTCTTTTCCGACGGTACCCCGCCAAGCGGACTCGCGCTGACCAGCACGAACGTTGTGTCCTCTGGCGTCCTCATCAGCACCTACACGCCTGCCGGACCTTTGCGTACCGGCTCCTAACTCGGCATGGCGCTCGGAATCCGACGACTAGCGTTAGGGCATTGGTCGCAGTCGCAATCGGCGTTTGCCTGGGCTGAAGCTCTGCAGCTATGAGTAATCTCCGGATAGGCGGTGATTCACTCGGAACGACGGACCTGTGGTGCTTTCATCAAATACTCAGCGTGTGTCCCTTCGCCAGATCACTTGCGAATCACGACCAAACCGGACTTCGTTTACTGAATCAGGAACCGTCAACAAGTAAGGTTCGTGCCAACCTAGCCGCGGTTTCACAAGGCCAGCCAACGCAAGGTGGTATCGAACGCTTACTGATTTCCCCTGCCTTTTCGTGGTGACGGTTCGGATATCCTGCGCACTGTTCAAAGACTGGATGGTGATTCTTAGCTGAAGAGGATGAGTCCCATTCAGCTCTTCCACCTTAACCCGCGTCATCGCAGATTCCTCTAAAATCTGGTTATAAAAGGTTGCATAGGCGTAGTATGTTGCGATGCCAATCGCGGCAACGAATCCAAATAGGATGCCAAGAAGAAATCGCGAACGCTTCGTCATTGCGCTGGCCGCGCCTTTCTGAGGATAAGAACTAGTCTACGCCCGGATTGTCGCCAATCCGGAAGTTACTCGAATTTCGGATCAGTCCCGTGAAGTCGGCTTCTGTTGGCCGATCACGATTTCAATTGGCGATAGCGGGCCGATGCGCTCCACGCAAAGATTCCTAAGCCACGCTATTGAACCGCGCAGCGAGTTTTTTCAATGCTGCATTTTCGCGAGTAACTTCACCAGCCTCTCGACTGTGCAAAGCTATCTCTGCGGCGATTGAGCGACCGAGAATTCGCTGATCAATATTGCCAAACGACCCGGGCACGAGGCTTCCCAACCAACCGACCCAGGCCGGGGTATGAGCGTTGCCGACAATGATGCCGGGGCGAAATATGGCGAGGCGGGCAAAACCGACATTACGCACGGTGTCTTCCTTCATGCCCATGACTCGCGCATAGCGAAACCGGCTGCGAGCTGTGCTTCCTGCCGCAGAAAGCAGGCAAAACTGGGCGATTCCGGCGTCATGGCAGCCATACGCAAATGCACCGACGACGCCGAGTTCAAGTCTTTTCAATTCTTCTTCGCTCCAGCGCATCGATCCGGAACCGACACCAACACAGCTCACGGCGCTGACGGGACCTTGGCTTAAGACTTCGCGGGCAAGGGCGGCAGTGCGCTCGGCAAAGTCCGCAGCGCCGGTATCAAGAACGACGTTGCGCACCCGCGATCGCGTGGCAATGGGCTTTCTGGTGACCATCACCACTTCCCGGCATTGCGAAGTTGCGAGCAGTTCCGCGACGGCTGCACCGCCGACTTGTCCGGTACCACCAAGGATAATTACGGCGAAATTCTGCTTCACAAATAGGACCTCTGCTTGGGTAAGGATAAGTCAGCCCCGCTCACCCCAAGAGGGAAGCATACTTGGTCTCGGTTCTAAATTGAGCCAGTGAAGCATGGCTTCTCTCAATTGGCGCTATCAAGCCTTAGCACTCATTGCCCCTGAGTTGGGCTTTGCATCTCCCGCAGTACAATCACAATTGCCAGCGCCATCACCACGCTGATCAGCGCAAACAAGAACACGCTCGCGTAGCCATAGAATCCGATGATCGCGCCGGCGATAGGGCCCACGAGGAAGAACGACACGTCGGAAAACGCGGTGTAGACGCCCAGAGCGGTCCCGCGATTGAACTCCGGAACCCGCTTCACCGCCTCCACGCCGATGGCGGGAAAGACAAGCGAGAATCCCAGTCCGCCGAGCGCGGCTCCGGCCATTGCCATCCACGGCGCCACGGCCTGCCACAGCAAGACCATCCCCACGCTATTCACCAGGAGCGAGACGATCGCCACAGGGAACCCGCCGTAGTGGCTGATGGTTTTGATGAACAGCAAGCGTACGGCGATGAACCCGATCCCGAATGCGGTCAGGCAGAGCGCCGCTCCGCTCCAGTGACGGCTGACATAATACAGCGTGACGAACGTGGCCAGAACGCTATAGCTCACGCCGCCCAGCGCCAGCCCCATGCCGTGCGGCGCCACGCGCCCCAGCACGTGAGCAAAAGGAAGATGCTCACCCGGCTCGATTGTCACCGGATCCTTGCGCCAGGCCATGGCGAAGCTCGCGGCGCCAATCAGAATCGTCAGCACGCCGATCGACGCCAGGCCCCACTGCTGGTCCAGGATCACTCCCAGCGGCGCGGCCAGCGCCATGCCGCCATAGGTGCTGATGCCGTTCAGCCCAATCACCTTGGCCGTGTGCTCCTGCCCCGCGCTGGTAATGCCCCAAAGCGTCGCTCCCGTCGAGCCCAGGCTCTCGCCCACACCCAGCGCAAGCCGGCTCACGATCAAGACCGTAAAGCATAGCCAGTGCACCTCCAAGGCCGCCACGCCGACGAGAAGCGCGCCGCTCGCGGTGCAGCAGGCCATGCCCCACAGCACCGAAACCTTGGCTCCCATGTGATCGGAGATGCGGCCTGCCCAGGGGCGGCTCAATAGCGTGGCAATGTACTGGATACTGATGGCCAGCCCCGCCAGCACCGCGCTGTAGCCCATGCGCAAGTGCACAAAAGGCGGCAGGACCGCCAGCGGTAACCCTATGGAAACATAGCAGATAAAAGTGAAGTAAACATATCCGGCGATATGCCGCGCCTGGCTCCGTGCGGCAGGCCGCGCGGCAATCGGGACATAGGCAGTCGAAGAGGACGACATATCGACGAACGAAAGCAGCTATTGGTGACTGTTCTCTTCCAGTATACCGAAGAGTTGTTTTCCCGCGCCCCGAGGCGTGTTCCTCCCCAAAAAGTGCGTTGCACGCGGCGCGAAGACGCAGGCTCTACACTAGGGTTTGTTAACACCGCTGGGATGGCCGGCTTCCACATTGAGCACTTCGGTTGCAGGGCGGCGCGCGCCGATGGCGAGGCGATCGCGGGAAACCTGCGTGCGCTTTGCGAGCGCCAGCCCTTTGCATCCGACGTGGTGGTGGTGAATACGTGCAGCGTAACGGCCGAGGCCGACCGCGCGGCCCGCGCTTACATCCGCCGTGCGCATCGCCGGAATCCCGCAGCCAAAATCGTCGTCACCGGCTGCTACGCGCAGCGCGCGCCCGAGGAACTGGCTCGCCTGGCGGGCGTCGCAGCCGTCGTCGGCAATAGCCACAAGGCCCTCGCGCCCGAAATCATCTTTCATCTATCGCGCGGCCACCTATCGCACGGCGCAATCCAGACCGTGGGCTTCCCGCCCTCGCTGGTCCCAGTGCATTCGCTTCTCTCCGCGAACGCTGCGCAAACCGGCGCCGTGTCCGCCCCCATCGGAGCTCCTATCGGGGCCCCCATCTTTGCTGACGACCGTTTCGCCCACTCCTTTCTTGAAGAAGCACAGCTTGCCCCAGGCGCACAAACACGCCCCAACCTGAAAATCCAGGAGGGTTGCGGCAACCGCTGCACCTTTTGCGTCATCCCCACAACGCGCGGTCCCTCCAAAAGCCTGCCCGCGGCAAGCGTGCTGCGGCAGGTGCAAAGCTTCGTCGAAGCCGGAGGAAAGGAACTTGTGCTCTCGGGCATCAACCTCGGCCGATGGGGCCGGGATCTGAGGCCTGAACACGGTGCGCCGGCGACACTCGCCGCGCTGGTGCGCGCGATCCTTGGGCAGACCGCGCTGCCCCGCCTGCGCCTCAGCTCCATCGAGCCCATGGATTGGGATGACGAGCTGATCGCCCTCATGCTCAAGTTTGGCGGCCAGCGGGTTGCTCGCCACGCCCACCTCCCCCTGCAATCGGGCTCCGATGCCGTGCTGCGCCGCATGCATCGCCGTTACCGCCCCTGGCACTATGCGGATAAGGTTGCCGCACTCCAGCGCGCGGCCGGCCCGGATCTCACTCTCGGCGCCGACGTCATGGTTGGCTTTCCCGGCGAGACCGATCGCGAGTTCGAGGAGACGCTCGCCTTCATTCGCGAGCAGCCCTTCGGCTACCTCCATCTGTTTCCGTTCTCGGCGCGGCCAGGCACCCGGGCCTGGTCGCTCCAGGCCGAGTCGCCGGTTCCGCCGGCTGCGGTCGAGGAGCGCATGACAGCCCTCCGCGCCCTTGCCGCCGAAAAGACGCACGTCCACCGCAGCTGCTTCACCGGCCGCGAGCTCGCCGCTATCACGCTGCACACACCGGCCTCGCTCGCCGCCCGCGGCCACACCGCCGCGCTCACGGAAAACTTTCTTCCCGCCGAGCTCGACGGCCGTCTGGCCGCCAACGAGCCGGTGCAGATGAGAGTGATCGGCCTCAATCGTGAGGGCGCGTTGCTGGGCCGCGAGAGTGGCCGCCAATTCCGCTAACCTCTTTCTTCACAGAAGCCAAGCCAATGCTATACTCAGTTTGCGTTCGTGCCGCCACGGCCCCAGGGGCGCCCTGCCCCGGCCCGCCGGCACGCGTTCGGAGGAGCGCCATCGCATTCGACAAACGTTCGGCCAAGTCTTTTATCCGCATCAACGACCGGATTCGCGCGCGCGAAGTCCGCGTGATCGACGAAAACGGTGAACAACTTGGAATTCTCGCGCCCTATGAGGCCCTTCGCATCGCCCGCGAGCGCGGTTTCGATCTCGTAGAAGTCTCGCCAAACGCCGTCCCGCCCGTCTGCCGCATCCAGGACTACGGCCGCTACCTCTACGAAAAGGAAAAGAGCGAGCGTGCCGCGCGCAAGCGCCAGAAGGTCATCACCGTCAAGGAAGTCAAGTTCTCGGTCACCGTGGACGAGCACGACTACCAGACCAAGAAGAATCAGGCCATCCGTTTCCTCGCCGAGGGCGATAAGGTGAAGGCGAGCCTGCGTTTCCGCGGCCGCCAGATGTCCCATCGTGAGCTCGGATACGAGATCATCAACCGCCTCATCCAGGACATTGGCGACGCCGGCCTGGTCGAATTCATGCCGCGTATGGAGGGCACCATCCTGCACGCCATCCTTGCCCCGGCCCGTAAGGAAACAGCCAGACCCAAGCCGGCTCCCACTCCGGCAGCACAAGCATAACCAAAGACCTTAGAGCCGTGCATGCGTTCCGTTGCACATACACGGAGTGGTTGTGTACTTGCAGCCACAAAAGTACACGGCCGTCGACTCGGTTGCTTCATACTTCATCGGCGCGAACCCGGTTCCATTGTGGGAGCCGTCGCAAAAGGGCTGGTTCGCGCTCCCTCCGCAGGCGCGTCAGGGACTCGTAATCGAAGCGATTCACTGCTAGGGAATAGGGTTCCTTTGGGAAATCGTCGGCTCTGAAATTCAGAACTCTCCCGGCCGAAGAGCGATTGAGGACTCCACGACTGAATCGCAGTGAATTGCGCGGTTTGAAAGCGAAATCGCACGTCACCGTTGAATCAACGGCCGGAAGACGGTGAGCATTGAATCTCGTTGCTGAGACTCATCGAGTTGGGCAGCATGGAAGGGGAACGGCTGGCTCGATCCTTTGTCCGTGCTGGATTCTCCGCTTCGCACCCTTCCCGGCTAGTGAACTTGGTTGGCCTACTCCACCATAGTTGTATGAAGCAGAATCTTCGTTGCAGGTTGCTCGCACCGATTCTGTTTTATTGTTTCTCTCTGGGAAGGACGTCTTATCTTGGACGTATCCTTCCCCGTTTGTAAACCCTTTCGTCATAATTGCCGTCATAACTTTCAGATGATGGTCGACTCAGTTATGTACCGGATCCCTTTTCGGTAGGCTTCCGGGAAATGCAAGTCACATCCAGGAGGCGCCGGTAAGTTCTATGAAACTGCTATGCACCCTTCCCCTCACTCTGATTGTTGTGGGCGCTGTTCTATTGTTTGAGCAGCCCGCCTACGCTTACGCCGATCCAGGAACCGGCCTGCTCGCCATTCAAGCCGCAGGGTCCGCCCTCGTTGCGACGGGTTGGTACTTGCGCCGGAGAATCTACACGCTCCTTCATCGCAGCGATGCGGTCAAGCACGAACAGGAAGAGCTGTGCTGCGCTGCCAACCGTGAGGATTCGCCAAATCCGTGAACGGCTCCGCCGAGCTTTCCTGCTGTGATTCAGGTCTCCCCTCCAGAGACAATGAGCTGGAGTTGACATTCCGCGATCCGGCCGGCCAGCTCCGCCTAACTGCGGACTGCGCATTGCGGCAGATTCGTCCCTCGGCCGTGGAAGAGACGCAGGCGTTTCTGGCAACTCCATTGCGCGCGGCTCTGGAGCGGAGCGGCGATCTCATTTCCAGTCAGATCGCGAGTCCCGCCGCCCATCCGTCCATCTCTGCTGGCGAGCTGTGGCTCGAACACCCGCGCATCGATCCCATTAGCTATCCCTGGGAGTGGACCACCGCTCATTGGCGCGCCGCCGCCGAACTCACGCTGCGCGTCGCTCGCCAAGCAATCGACGCGGGCTGGACGCTGAAGGACGCTACGCCGCTCAACATTCTTTTCTCAGGCCCGCACCCCATTTTGGTGGATGTCTTGTCGTTCGAGCGCCGCAATCCGCACTCCAACGTGTGGCTGGCCTACGGCCAGTTCGTGCGCACGTTTTTGCTGCCCCTCGTGGCAGCGAAGTATCTGAAGTGGCCACTCCACGCCACTCTGTTTGCGCGCGACGGATATGAGCCGCGCCAGATCTATGAGGCGCTGCCACGCTGGCGGCGGCTGAACCCCGAATTGCTCGATGTCGTCACTCTAGCCACGCTGTTTGAACGGCCGGGCCCAGGGCATAGCGGCTCGAAGAAAACTCCATCCACCACCGATCCTGCTCTGGCAACACACGTCCTGCAAATGCGCATCGCGCGCCTCGGCAAGCAGATTCGCCACGCGGCCAAGCCGCTGAGCCGCAGCCAATGGAGCCAATACGAACAATCCGCCAGCCACTATCAGCCAGCCGACGTGGCTGCGAAACATCAGTTCGTGAGGCGTGCACTTGAGATATGCCGGCCGGCGTGCGTTCTCGATATCGGCGCCAATACGGGAACTTATTCCTTGATGGCGGCCGATGCCGGCGCGGAAGTGGTCGCACTCGACAGCGACTCGGCCGCTCTGGAAGTTCTCTGGCGAAGCGCGATGCAGCAGAACAAGCCCATTACGGCGCTGATAGCGAACATTGCCCGACCCACTCCCGCGGCGGGATGGCGCAATCGAGAGCATCTCTCGCTGCTCGACCGCCTCACCGGAAGATTTGATTTCGTTCTCATGCTCGCTGTCATCCATCATCTGATCCTGCGCGAGCAGGTGCCGCTTGCACACATCGCCGGTCTCTGCGCGAGCCTCACGCGCCGTTGGCTGCTGCTGGAGTGGGTGCCGCCTGCCGATCCCATGTTTCAGGAGTGGCTGCGCGGACGCGACGATCTGTACGGCCACCTGACGGAAGACGATCTGAAGCACGCATTTGCGCCGCACTTCGCCGTCGTTGACCGTGCCCAGTTGGGCAACGGGCGGGTTCTCCTTCTCTTCGATCGAACGCCCGGACAGCGCAACAGTAACCCCTGAATCTCTGCGCGCAGGTAGAATCACGGCATGATCAAACGGATCGCCCAGGCTTGGGGCTTTGCCGCCATTTTGCTTTTGCCAAGTTATGTTGATATGACCTCCTCCCTGGGCGATGAGCGCATGCATGTTCCCTGGCCGCTCACCCGCATGGCGTTGGCGCAACTCGCCGATCTGGTGATCGTGGCCCTCGCATTTGCGGGCCTGATGGCGATCCTCCGCAAATCGAAGGCCTGGACGTGGATTCGCTGGGTCCTCATGGCATTCTTTCCGGTCTTCCTGCTCTTGCGCAATCTGAGCCTCTCCCCATTCCACGTACCGAACGCTGCTGTATCCGCTGCGATCGCCGCCTGGATAGGCATGTTGCTGTTTCTCATTCTTCGCGCGCCGGTCGTCGCATCCAGGCTCTACGGCCTTGGAAGCGCCGTGCTCACTGGCCTCGCTGTGTTTGCAGCCATCATCAGTTGGCAACTCGTTCGCGCTGCGCTTTTGCAGCCGGCTCCTCAAGCCTTTGCGCATTCCATTCCGGTGCAGCCGCCAAACAAGCCGCGTCTGATCTGGATTCTCTTCGATGAGCTCGCCGACCAACCCACGTTCGAATCCCGCGACCCTTCGCTCAGTCTTCCCAACTTTGATCGCCTGCGCAGCGAGAGCACGCTCTATACCGACGTAACGCCCGTCGCCTACCATACCACGCGCGTGGTTCCAAGCATGCAGCTCGGCCGTATTGTCACCGGCGCGGACTACACACCGGACAACCGCTTCCTGGTGCGGACCGAGAATTCCCCACATTGGCAGCCCTTCGACGTGAACGCTTCGCTTTTCGGCATGGCGAATCAGCGCAACGTGAACACCTCCATCATCGGGTGGTACATAGCCTATTGCCCGATCTTCGCGAGCGCAGCCAAAGAGTGCTATTGGAGCAACGACGACACGGAGGACGGCGCCCCTCCGTCGCACGACGCCAGCTTTGCTGAAGACGTCTGGATCCCGCTGCGGATCCTCGCCGAACAGTTCCTCGCGCCGCGCATGGCCTGGGCGGACATCGCGGGCTGGGCATCCCAAGGTCACATTGCAACCGTGAAGGATCTGAGCCAGCACGCGCTCGCAACGCTTGCCACGAGCCAGGCTGACCTCATCTACCTTCATCTTCCCACGCCGCATCCACCTGCCTTTTGGGATCGCCGCACGCACACGTTTGCCGTGGGAGGATCGTATCTCGATTCCGCTGGATTATTCCGATCGGCTACTGGGACAGATGCTCGACATCCTCGAGGCGCAGCCACGCTGGGCGGCGACAACGGTCATTGTCCAGGGTGATCACTCCTGGCGCACACGCCTGTGGCGCCCCGTTCCCGGTTGGAGCGCCGAGGATGAGCGCATCTCCCACGGTGGCCAGTGGGATCCGCGCCCGGTCCTGCTCATTCACGAGGCCGGCCAGCAGCGCGCGGCGACCGTGACGGCGCCGACGAACTTGATGTTTGTGCACGACTTCGTCGCTGCACAGATCCGCAAGCTCGCTCCATAGACTCCATGCATCTGAGCACAACTTCACTGCGGACCCGAATTACTTGGGCAGCGTTATTGTCCCTGAGACGTGGACGATTGCAGCGGGCGTTCCCGCCGCCGGCTGTCCGCCCGAAACGTAAACTGCATAGACGCCCGGCATGACAGCCCGATTGCCTTTCTCGTCCACCTCGCTCAGTTGCCGCGGAGTCAAGGTGAATTCCACGCGCTGCGCTTCGCCTGCGCGCAGATGAATCCTCTTGAATCCCTCAAGCTCCACGCGCGGCGACACCGCGGTTTGCGGAGGCGTCACGTAAAGCTCGGCGACTTCATCGCCGTCACGTTGACTCGTATTGCGGACCGTCGCGGTCACGGTTACGGGTGCTCCAGCCTGAATCGCGGTTGAGTCGACATGCGGCGCGCCACAGGTGAACTGCGAATAGCTCAGGCCATAGCCAAACGGATACAACACATCATCCTTGAAGTAACGATAGGTTCTGTTCTTCATGGAGTAGTCGGTGAACGCAGGCAGATCGCTGGTCGAACGATAAAAAGTGACGGGCAGCCGCCCCGCGGGATTATTCTTCCCCGTCAACGTCTCCGCAATCGCGTCGCCGCCCTCTTCGCCGGGATACCACGCCACGAGCAGCGCGTCCGCGTGCCCCTTGGCCCACGGTACCGCCAGCGCTCCGCCCGAAGTCAGTACCACAATCAGCGGTTTGCCGGTGGCGCCCAGTACCTCCAACAGGTGCTCCTGCGCCGCAGGAAGTTCGATGCGTGTCCGGTCGCCGCCTTCGAAGCCGTCCACGTAGACATTCATCTCCTCGCCCTCCAGGTTCGGGGAAAGTCCCACGAAGGCGACGATCGCGTCCGCCGCTCGTGCCGCCTCAATTGCCGGACCAAGCAAGCTATTCGCGGGCGGTATCCACTCGAGATCGACAAAGCGGTCGTTGGGAAGATGCACATACTCCACGCGGATGGCATGCGGTTGCGTGTCGGCGAAACTCAGCCGCGCATTGGCTGGATTGCTGTGGCTGTCCATTACCAGCTTGTCGTCGATGTAAATCCGGACTCGATCCGCGATTCCCACGGCTTGCTGCGGTGCGCCGATAGGCATACCGCTCGCGGCTGGCGGCATGAAAAACCGCGGCCCGCGGAGGCTCAGCACGTAGTCGCCCGCTCCGGGCGGCAAAAACTCGCCCGTCCATCGCACAGCAAATGTCTTGGCCGCAAAGTCCGGCTCGGGCTGCACGCGATTCCAATTGAAGTTGATCTTCGCGTCCACGCGCACCATCTTCGGCGCGCCTTCAAATTGCGTGTTATCGAAGTACTCTCCCTTCAGTCCGGCTGTCTTCAGCGATAAGTCCGTGCGCAAATACGCCTGCGGAATCGGCGCGGGCGAGCCGTCGGCCAGCATCGATCCCGTCGCGTAGATGACATTCTCGTTCCCGAATTGCTTGCGCATCCCGTTGAGCGGCGAAACAGGGTCCGGCGCAGTCCCGTTGTAGTTCCCCTCAATCGATTCCAGCAAATCCGCGGTTGGGCCCACAACCGCGATCTTGCGGATCGACGGCTTCAGTGGAAGCGCGCCATTGCGATCTTCAAGGAGCACAATTGCTTCACGAGCCGCTTGCAAGGCCAGCTTGCGGTGCGCCGCGGAATCGACTTCGGAGTAAGGAATCGCACTGAACGGCACGATCGCTGGCGGATCGAACATGCCGAGTCTCATGCGCGCTGTGAACAAACGGACCACGGCCGTATCGATGTCGGCCTCGATCAACAGGCGCTCGTCCACCGCCTTGGTCAGGGCCCGGTACGCAGTGCCGCAATCCAGGTCAGTGCCGGCCTTCACGGCCAGCGCGTCGCCCTGCTCCAAAGTGTCCGCGAAGTGGTGCCCGCGCTGGATGTCGGCGACCGCATCGCAGTCTGAAACCACAAATCCCTTGAAGCCCCAATCTTCGCGCAGACGCTGCTCGAGCAGCATTGGACTCGCGCATCCGGGAATCCCATCGACCGCGTTGTATACGCACATGATCGAGTCTGCATGGCCGTCCACAATCGCGGCGCGGAATGCCGGGAGATACGTGTCTTCGAGATCGTGATCCGAAACCTCCACGTCAAAGCCGTGACGCAGTGGCTCCGGCCCGCTGTGCACCGCGTAGTGTTTCGGCGTTGCCACCATCTCCAGATATTTCGAATCGTTGCCCTGCAGACCCTTCACGAACTCCACGCCCATTGTCGTGCTTAGAAACGGATCCTCGCCAAAGGTCTCCATTCCCCGTCCCCAACGGGGATCGCGATCGATATTGATGTTCGGCGACCAGAACGTGAGCCCAGCAAACCGGCTGCGATCGTTCTCGCGGATAGCCTCGTTGTACTTGGCGCGGCCCTCCACGGCGATCGCCGACGCAATCCGATGCATCAGTCCGGAATCCCATGTTGCAGCAAGCCCGATCGACTGCGGAAAATTCGTCGCAAAGCCATTGCGCGCTACACCGTGCAGCGCCTCGTTCCACCAGTTGTATGCGGGAACACCGAGCCGCGGAATGGCTGGAGCAACGTCCTGCATCTGGCTCACCTTCTCTTCGAGCGTCATGCGGCTCGCAAGATCTTTCGCGCGTTCTTCCGGCGCCAGCGCAGGATTCAGGTAGGGGCACATCTGCGCGCCGCAAGAAACTTGCTTTTCTGTCGCTTGTTGCGCCAGTGAGATGGCCGAAGCCAGGCTGAAGACGCCCAGCGCCACAATAACAAGAATTCGGATTTTCATAGTGGTTTGGTTTAGCAACTTTCGCTGGCCGAAGAGTATCACGCCGGCCAGGGAATCCCGCACTCCAGCATTCGCCGGGCTAGATCAATCTGCGTGGGCGGGCTGCAATTCCGCTGCGGCTCTGGCGTGGCGGTCAGCGGCTGAGCGAAGACTCGATGCGCGCACCACGATATGCGGCGGGACAAGCGCGCGCTTGGGACGCGCCGGAGCCTTGCTTTGCGCAAGCTTCAGAGCGAGCGTCGCGGCAATCTTTCCAATCATCTTGCTATTCTGGTCGACCGAGGAGAGCGGCACACGCAGAAAATCGGAGTAGGACAAGTTCCCGCAACCGACTACCGCGATGTCTTCCGGAACGCGCAGGCCGGCATCGAGAATGGCGCGCATCGTTCCCAGCGCAACCGGATCGTTGAAGCAGAAGATGCCGTCCGGCCGGTTCCTGTTGGCAAGCAACTTCACGGTCGCCGCGTATCCGGCCTTGTCACCCACGTGATCTCCCGAAGGGCCGATGGAGACGATATGACCCGGCAGTGGAGCCATTTGGTGTTTCACCAGAGCCTGCTTGTAGCCTTCCAGTCGTCCGATCGCCGTGCTGATTTCCGGCCCGCGAATATGCGCGATGCGCCGGCATCCCTGCTCGATCAGGTGCGTTGTGGCCAGCACGCCTACCGCCGTGTCGTCCACGCCCACAAAGTTCGATTCAAATCCTGAAAATTGCCGGTCCAGGAGAATGAACGGAATCTTCCGTTCTTCAATCCGGCGAAGGCTCTCCGCCGTCAACTGCGTCGAAGCGATCAGCATCACATCCACGCGCCGGGCAAGCAACTGCGTAATCTCTTCCTGCTCCAGCGCCGGATCCTCATCCGACGATGAGATAAACAGGCTGTATCCCTTCCTGCGAACCTCAACCGAGATTGCCTTGGCGATCTGCGCGAAAAACGGGTGCAATAGATCGGGCACGACCAACCCAATCGTCCACGTCCGCCCGGTGATGAGCGAACGCGCAGCAATGTTTGGCTGGTAGTTCAGCTCTTTCATCCGTTTCAGGACACGTTTCCTAGTCTCCGCTCCAATGTCCGGATGGTCGCGCAGAACCTTGGAAATGGTCACGACCGAAAGACCCAAATCCTGGGCGATATCCTTCAATCGCGTAACCATCTCTCTGTCGCCTCTCCTGGCCGCTCACTTCCTGTACGGAAGAACTTGCTCTCGAACTCAGTTTACATGGACGCCAATCGCAGGGTGTTTCAAAGCCTGGCCGTCGAGAATCTGGCTCGCTTTCGTCGCAGGGACCGAGACACAGTCAAGCGGCCGGCTCTTACTCGTGCATTGCGTCCTTCAGCCCCATCGTGCGCAGGATCGTCATGGCAGGGCACCAGTTGGTAAAGGCCGACTGCAACAGGTTCAACCCAACGAATACCGTGAGCCAAAGCCAGTAGTGCGACACATAGCAGGCCAGCGCAAGCGACAACATCACCATCACGCCTGCCAAAAGGCGCAGTCCGCGTTCAACGGTCATTTCGTTTCTCCTTCGTTATTTGTCGGTTCACCCTCGATGCTGTTTTGCTGCCGCGAGTGAACCATGTAGTAGAGAACGGGAATCGTGGGCCAGGATAGAAATGTCGAAGCCACGGCTCCCGCCATCAGCGACACTGCAAGTCCCTGGAAGATGGGGTCGGTGAGAATGACGCTGGCGCCCACCACAACCGCGGCAGCGGTCAGCAGCATGGGCCGGAAGCGAATCGCGCCCGCATCGATCACCGCCTGGGCAAGGGGTGCGCCCTGGCGCCGGCGTAGTTCAATGAAATCGACGAGGATAATCGAGTTACGCACGATGATGCCCGCGCCGGCGATGAAGCCGATCATCGAAGTCGCGGTGAAGAACGCGCCCATCATCGCGTGCGCCGGCAGAATGCCCACCAGCGTGAGCGGGATAGGGGCCATGATGATGAGCGGCACAACAAACGAGCGAAACCAGCCCACCACGAGCACGTAAATCAGCACGAGGACCGCAGCGAATGCGATCCCAAGATCGCGAAAGACCTCGATGGTTATTTGCCATTCGCCGTCCCACTTCATTGAGTAGTGGTCGGTCGAGTCCGGCTGCACGGCGTTGTAGCGCTTGAGCGTGTAACCGGCCGGAAGCGCCAGATGATCGAGTTGCTGATTCATCTTCAGGATCGCGTATACGGGGCTTTCTTCCGCTCCTGCCACATCTCCCGTCACGTACACCACGCGCTTCAGATTCTTGTGATAGATGTTTTGCGAAATGACTTCGCGCTCCACCGTAACAAGTTCACGCAGCGAAATCATGGAACCATTCGCGCCCGGCAGCTTGACACTCTCGAGGCCCTGTTCTGACGAGCGGTCCGCGCGATCGATCTCAACGACCAGCGGAATGGGCTCGCGCACGGCTTGGTCGTGCAGCAGGCCTGCCTGCATTCCTGACGTGGCGAGAGCCAATGCATGAGCCACATCGGCTACCGCAATTCCATTTTCCGCGGCCTTCACCTCGTCCACGCGGATCACGAGACGCGGCTGCGGATCGTCGACGTACCAATCGGTGTCCACAACTCCTGGCGTGCCGAGAAAGATCGTCTTGATCTGGCTCGCCACGCGAAGCTGCTCGTCGAGGCTGGGGCCGTAGACCTCGGCCACCAGCGTTTGCAATACCGGCGGCCCGGGAGGCACTTCGGTTACCTGGATGCGCGCGCCGTACTGATTGCCGATCTGGTCGAGCAGCGGCCGCAGCCGTTTGGCAATGGCGTGACTTTGCTCGCTGCGATCCTTTGCAGGCAGCAGATTCACCTGGATGTCGGCCTGGTTCGGCATGCGCCGCATGTAGTAGTGGCGCACCAGCCCGTTGAAGTTGTACGGACCTGACGTGCCCGCATACTCCTGGTAGTTGAGCACGCCGGGCTGTGCGGCGAGCTTATCGCCCAACGCCTGCGTCACGCGCAGCGTCTGTTCCAGCGGCGTCCCCTCCGGCATGTTGACAATGACCTGCAACTCGCTCTTGTTGTCGAAGGGAAGCATCTTGACGCGCACCAGCTTGAGCGGCACAAGGGCCACGGAGAAGAGCAGCAGCGCGGCCACGCCAACAAAAAACAGGACACGCTTGCGGGCCGAAGCGATGAGCGGAGTCATCACGCGTCGGTAGAGCCGCGTTCTCCAGTTTTCGTGCTCCGGTTCCAGCAGGTGCGCGCCGGCCAGGTGCTGGCCGAGCAAGCGCATCGCCGCCCATGGCGAAACCACAAACGCCACCATGAGCGAAAAGAGCATCGCCGCCGACGCGCCCACGGGAATGGGACGCATATAAGGGCCCATCAGCCCGTGGACAAACGCCATGGGCAGCACCGCGGCGAGCACGGCGAAAGTGGCAAGGATGGTGGGGTTGCCCACTTCGGCGACAGCCTCAATGGTGACGTCGCTGCACGAGCGGTTCCGGTTCTCCGGCAACCGGTAGTGACGCACAATGTTCTCGACAACCACGATCGCATCGTCCACAAGAATGCCGATGGAGAAAATGAGTGCGAAGAGCGTGACGCGGTTGATGGTGTACCCGAGAAAGTAGAAGACCGACATGGTGAGCGCCAGCGTGACAGGAATAGCCAGCAGCACCACGCCCGACTCGCGCCAGCCGAGGAACAGCGCGATGAGAAAGGTGACGGAGAGCGTAGCGAGAAGCAAGTGCTCGAGCAGCTCGTCGGACTTGGCCTTAGCCGTGTCACCATAGTTGCGCGTCGTGGTGATGGTCACGTCATTGGGCACAGTTACGCCCTGCATCTTGTGCACACTCGCAAGCACCGCGTTGGCAATGTCGGTGGCGTTGGTCCCTTTGCGCTTGGCCACGGTGATGGTTACAGCCGGATACTGCCGCGACACTTTGCCCGCGGCACCAAAGAGCACGTAATTGGCTGGCTCCGCGGGGCCGTCGACGATTTTGTCTGCCACATCGCGCAGATACACGGGCCGACCGTGATCCACATTCAGCACCACGGATTCCACGTTTTTCGTGCTGGTGAATAGATCGCCGGCGTCGATGCGAATTTCACTGTTGTTCTCGGCAAAGCTACCCGCCTGTAAGCTGGCATTCGCGGCCTGCAAGCGGCTCACGACCGTCATCGGCGAGAGCCCGTAGGCATTCAGCTTTTCCGTGCTCAACACAACCCGCAAGGTACGCGGCAATCCGCCGATCACGGTCGTCTCAGACACATCGGGAATCTGCTCGATGTTGTGCTGCACCTCGCCGGCGATGGCGCGAAGCTGATAGCTGTCGTAGTGCGCTCCCCAAATCGTCATCGCCAGGATGGGCACATCGTCGATCGACCGCGCCTTGATGATGGGCTGCAATACTCCAGGCGGCAGCAGATCGAAGTTGGAGTACAGTTTGCTGTAGACCTTGATCAGGGCGTCTTCCTGCGGTGTGCCGACAAGAAAGCGCACGATCACCAGACTTTGACCGGGGCTGGACGTCGAGTAGACATATTCGACGCCTGAGATCTGATGCACCAGGGTCTCGATGGGCGCAGTTACGCGCTGCTCGACCTCCGCCGGCGATGCGCCCGGCATCGCGGTCGTGATGTCGAGCATGGGCACCAGAATCTGCGGATCTTCCTCGCGTGGAATCACTGCAACGGCGAAGACCCCGATCGCCAGCGATGTGAGGATGAAAAGCGGCGTCAGCTTCGAGTTGAGGAATGCTTTCGCCAACCGTCCGGCCAATCCCAGTGGCTGCGTCATGGCCGGACTCCACTCTGAATTTCGATCCGCTTGCCGGCGAAATCTCTGTCGTCGGGCGCATCGACAAGCCGCTCACCCGCCGTTACTCCCGAAAGAACTTCAACCAGATCGCCAACCGTGGCGCCCAGCGTGAGATAACGAAGCTGCGCGATCCCCTGGCCGTCGAGAACGTAGGCGCAGTCGAGCGAGCCGCGCACAACCACAGCCGATCGCGGAACCAGAATCGCCGACCGCGTTCCGCTCGGGAAATTCGCTGACCCGTACATACCCGCGCGCAGTTGGCTGGATGGAGGCAGGTCGATCTTGACGAGAAAGCTGTGGCTCGCGGGATCGGCAGCGGGAACGATCTCGGCGACCGTACCTGCCAAAGGCTGCGCAAGGCCGTCGACCGAGGCCTGGGTCTTCATTCCGATCCGCACTGAGCCGATTGCCGACTCATCCACAGTGACCTGGAGCTCGAGCGCGCCCGCGCGGTCCACCTGCAGCAGCGGCACGCCAGGTGCCGCCATGGTTCCCGGATCGGCCATGCGCGCGGTCACAATTCCGGCAAAAGGCGCGGTCAAACGCGTGTAGCCAAGCATGGTTTGCGCGCCCTTGGCCTGCGCACGTGCTGCTTCAGTCTGCGCGCGCGCCGCTTCGAGCTGCGCCTCGGCTGCCTCGGCACGCCGTGTCACCTCATCCATCTCCTGCGGGCTCACGCTCTTTTCAGCTTCGAGTTGTTCGTAGCGCTCGAGCGTGCTAGCCGCCAGGCTGGCGTTGCTTTGGGCGGCCGTCTCCTGGTTCTGCGCGGCCGTCACTCCGGCCTGCGCCTGCGCCGCCGATTCTCGCAACGTGGCACCGTCAAGAATGGCCAGCGTCTGGCCGACGCGCACCGTGTCTCCCTCGCGCACGAGCACCTGTTCGATCCGGCCCATCACCTGCGAGGAGATGATCGCCGTGTCTTTTGCGTGCACGGTTCCGGTGGCGCGCAGACTGAGGGGAATCTCCTGCTGGCGGCTCTCCACCACGCGCGCGGCTACGGTTTCAACCACCGCCGCATGTGTGGCTTCACTGCCGTGGCAACCCGCGATCGACGCCGCCGACGCGGCCAGCAAACAACCCGATATAAACTTCTTCATTGCAGTTCCTCCGCCGCATCGGGAGTCAGCGTCCCTTCCGCGTAAAGTAGCTGTGCATAGGCCATGGCGTTGCCGTACACGGCGTGCCAGTAATTCGACTGGCTTTCGCGCTCGCCATCTTCGGTGCGCAGCAGATCGGTGATCGTGGCCAGGCCCGCGTTGTAACGGTTCTTCAGGATGCGCAGGCTCTCGGCTGACTGATCCATGGCCGCTCGGGCCGTTGCCAGCGAAAGTTCGGCTGTCTGGCGTCGAATGTGCGCGCGGCTCACCTCCAATCGCACCTGCGCGTGCGCCTGCGCCAACTGCGCATCGATGCGTTGCTTCGCCGCGCTTTCGCGCTCGAGCTGATCTCGCTTGCCGAAAGGAAGAATGTCGAGGCTGACCTGCACGCCGGCGACCCAGTTGTTGCCGCCCGGATTAGTGAGCGAGCCGCGGTCTTCCTCCCAGTTGCCGTAGGCACTCACGCGCGGGCCGAAGTCAGAGCGCGCCGCGCCGACCGCTTCAGCCTGGGCCTGACGTGCCTCTCCGAGCGCCGTCAGGTCGGGCCGCGTTTTGGCAGCCAGCGCCAGCTCCTCCTCAAGTGATGAGGTGGGGAGTGCGCGCGGCTCGATCGGATTCAGTTGCGAGGGCTGCAAATCGGGCGCGCCCATCGCCTCGCGCAGATCCGCCCACGCAAGTTCCAGATCGCCGCGCGCCGCGATCAACTCTTCCTTGCGCGCGGCCAGGTTCACATCGGCCGTCATGCGGTCCGACTCGACCCCGAGGCCGGCCGTCACGTGATCATCAACCTGCGCGAGCAGCGCCTCAGCCGTTTGCTCCTCATGCCCGGCCACATCGATCTCGCGCTGGGCGTAGAGCACCGATTGGTACGCGCCCACTACGCGCAGCACGATCTGCTGGTCCGCGGCCTTTGCGCTGCTCGCGGCGCCTTGCTTGAACAGATCGGCGCGCCGAATCTCCTTCTCCGTCTTGAACGAGTCAAACGCCGTCCACGAGCCGGAGAAGCGCGAAGAGAAATTCCCGATAGGCTGCGGCCGGTTCAGAGCGTTGAGCGCGAAATCGTTCTGCGTGAACTGCCGCTCTCGCAGCCGCTCCCCGAAGACGTACACCGGATCGTTGCCGCGCGAGATGTCCTCGCTAAAGTTGAGCTGCGGCAGCAGTTGCGTGCGCGCCAAGGCAGCGGCGGCCTTTGCGTCCTTCTCGTCTGCGTGAGCGATCGCGGCCTGAGGATTCTGGCCGAGCGCGCGGTCGATAGCCTGGCGTAGCGTCATCTCCGGCGTCTGAGCTCTGATTCCCAGTGGCGCCGTGCAAACGAAAAGTAGAAGAATCGCAGGAATTCGGTGCGGCTTCATCGTGTTCGCATTCCTTTTCGGGTGCGTTCACATGAAGAAAGCCCCTGGGCGGGCCAATCGTTACACTTTTGCGCGTGTTTTTTCGGGATCCGGCATTCCCAACATACGAAGGTATTCGCGGGTGAGGATGGCGCGCAGGCGCGGCGCGGTGGCCGGATGGCAGGCAACCTTCATGGAACGGCAGCGGTCGATGGCGGCGCGAAGATCGCGCAGGAACGCGACGCAGGAGGGACACGCATCGATGTGTTCGCGCATGCGGTCGCACGAGGGAGGTTCCACGCGGCCATCGAGGTATTCCGAGAGGTTTGCAAACAGTTCGCTGCACTCGACGGGGCGTTTCGTGGGTTTCCGTCTGGATCGCCGGGGTAGAGCCTTCTCGGTTTTGGAGTGCTTTCTCCGGGCGGACGCGTCGAGGATCCGGCTCAGCTCCTTGCGCACGCTCAGGCGCGCCCGGTGTAAGCGCACGCGCACTGTCCCCGGTTGCAGGTCGAGAATCTGCGCCACCTCTTCGGTGGTCAGCTCCTCCATATCGTGGAGCACAAGGACGATGCGCAACTGCGCCGGAATACGCAGGATCGCCTGGTGAAGCAAGCGGTGCTGTTCGCCCCGCAGCAAATGGCTCTCAGGCTCCCGCGCAGCGTCCTCAAGCAACCGGGCCATCTCCACTTCGTCGGGCATCAGCTCATTGAGCGAGAGCATCTGCTTTGGGGCGTCAGCGCTCTTGCGGCGCATGCGCCAGCAGCGGTTTCTGGTTACGGTATAAAGCCACACCGCAAGCGCTCTCGGCTCCTCGAGCTTCGCCAGATGCTTGAGCGAGCGATAGAGCACCTCCTGCATCGTGTCTTCGGCGTCTTCCGGGTGCCCGCACACCTTCATGCTGAATGAGTAAACAGTCTGCTGGAGCAGGCCGATCGCCCTTTCCGTTTCTTCCGGTTTATTGCCATGCAGGAGTTCGATAGCTTGGGCCAGTTCTGGTCGCATGAGCATGGTTCCAAAGGTCAGTTCCAGTATATTTGCCGACGCGATTTGCCGACGCTCGACGCACAGGCGACCCGCGCCAATCACGCCGGGCAGGGAGCAATCTCTTCGATGGGCAGTCGTCTGCCCCGGCGTATTACCATCCCAGCGCGAAAAGCGGGGCAATTCCGGCTGCCGCGAGAGCAAGCAGAAAGATGAGGCTTTGCCTGCCTGTCTTACGGCCCGCCAAGCTATATGCGTAGATTCCCTTTACGGCGTTGTTGCTGGAGGCGGCGATGAGGATTGCGCCTGCGGAGACGGTGAGCGCGGTGGATGTGGTGGGCGCCTGTGTCAGGCCCATGATGAATGGATCCACATCGCTGACGCCCATGATGGCCGCCAGAGTGTCGATGCCGGCGCGGCCAAGATAGGTAACCGCCAGTTGCGTAATGACCAGCATGGCCAGAAAGAGCGCGGCAAAAAGAAACGCCGTGATGAGCTCGAGAGGATTCTTTGGCTCGAGATCCTGCTCCATGGCTTGCGCGCCTTTGTCCGCGCGGCGGGTCCAAAGCCAGCCGGCGGCGGCCGCGATCGTCCCCAGCAGAAGGAGAGGCGCCCAGAGCAGCATCATCAATTGTCGATTGAAAAGGACCAGAAGAATGCAAAGGCGCATGTACATCACGCCGGACGCTATGAGGATCCCCCCGGAGTAGAGATGGGGATGGTCGTCGGTCTTGCCGCGGCGCGCTAAGACAACGGTCGTCACCGTGGAAGAGTACGCGCCGCCGAGCAAAGCCGCCAGCACGGTCCCGCCCTGTCCCTTTGTGAGCTTCTGCAGCACATAACTGGCGTACGAGATGGCGCTGATGGCCACCACAACCAGCCAGGTTTTGAATGGATTGATGTGAAAGCGTCCGAACTCCTGGTTGGGCAACACGGGGAGAATAACGCCGCTCAGAAACAAGAACTTGGCAAAGGTGAGAATCTCTCGCGAGGCGATTCGCGCGGCCAGCTTCTCCAGTGCGGCCTTCAAGTCCAGCAACACGAGGCTGGCCACGCTCAGCGTGGTAGCGATCCAGAAATGGCCGTAGCACACCAGTGCGCCGACAAGGAAAGTGGTCAGGCCCGACATCTCCGTGGTCACGCCGGCAGTGTCGGTTTTGGCGAGCTTATGCCAGTAGGAAAGCAGCAAAAAGCCGGCGACGACCAGAAAGCCGATCGTGAGCGGCAGTAGTTGAGGGCCGGAAATGACAGCCACCGAATAGCCGATGAGACCAATCAGGGGGAAGGTTCGCACTCCGCCAAATGCGTATGTGCTCCCCCCGGCCTTGTGCTCTTCGCGTTCCAGGCCGATGAGGAACGACAGGAAAAGAACCAGAACGATCTTCACTGCGTCTGGCGGCAGTTGTTGAAAGATCTCCATGTTCGCGATCCTCAGTATGTTGGGTTCGTGGGCTGCCTGACAGGATACACCGCGGTCGGGACAACGTGAGGATAGGTGGAAGGTATTCCGACCCTTCAAGCTCGGTTCATGCCCAGTCTAGGGGCTCTGGAGCAGCGCGGCTTATTCACGCGGGGGCGAAGGTCCGCGGCCAGAGCTCGGCTCCTGCTCGTCTCTTCTTCAGCCGGAGCCGACGCCACGCGCATGTGGTTCTCGCGGTATCAACTGCCATTCGGCTTCGCCTAAGCCTACTGGCCCTTCCATTTCCAGTCACGAATCTCCGGCAGGTCCCTCCCCTGTTTTCTGATGTATTGTTTGTGCTCGACCAGCTTGTCCTTGAGCTCCTGTTTCAGATAAGCGCCCTTTTCCGTGATTCGCGGTATGCGGTCGATGGTGTCCATGGCGAGGTGAAATCGGTCAAGATCGTTCATCACCGTCATGTCGAACGGTGTGGTGATGGTTCCTTCTTCCTTATAGCCGCGCACGTGAATGTTGTCATGGTTGGTTCGGCGATAGGTGAGGCGGTGGATCAGCCATGGATAGCCATGGAATGCGAAGATGACCGGCCTATCTTTGGTGAAGAGTGCGTCAAAATCCGTATCGCTGAGCCCGTGCGGGTGCTCCGATTGGGGCTGGAGTTTCATCAGGTCGACGACATTGACGACCCGGAGCTTCAGCTCGGGCAGGTGTTCGCGCAGAATGGATACCGCGGCCAGCGTCTCCAGCGTGGGCACGTCGCCGCAGCACGCCATCACCGCGTCGGGCGCGGCGCCCTGGTCGTTGCTGGCCCATTGCCAGATGCCGATCCCTTCCGTGCAGTGCTTAATGGCCGCATCCATCGTCAGCCATTGCGGTGCAGGGTGCTTGCCCGCAATCACGACGTTGACGTAGTGGCGGCTGCGCAGGCAGTGGTCCATTACTGAGAGCAGGCAGTTGGCGTCGGGCGGAAGATACACACGCACAATTTCGGCCTTCTTGTTGGCAACGTGGTCGATAAAGCCCGGGTCCTGATGCGTGAACCCGTTGTGATCCTGCCGCCAAACGTGGGACGCCAGAAGATAGTTGAGCGAGGAGATCTTGTGCCGCCACGGCAGGCCGGCCGTAACCTTCAGCCATTTGGCGTGCTGGTTGAACATCGAGTCGACAATGTGAATGAACGCCTCATAGCAGTTGAACAAGCCGTGACGGCCGGTAAGCAGGTACCCCTCGAGCCAGCCCTCGCATTGATGCTCGCTGAGCATCTCCAGCACACGTCCCTCGGGAGCGAGAAACTCATCGTTCGGCACCGTCGCGGCGTCCCATTGCCTTTTGGTCACTTCAAACACGGCAGCTAGACCATTCGAGATGGTTTCGTCGGGACCGAAGATGCGGAAGTTCCGCTGCTCTGCGTTCAGCTTTGCCACATCGCGCAAAAACGGCGCGAGGACGCGCGTGTCTCCGATGCCTGGCGTCCCCGGCGATGGAACGTTGGCCGCGTAGTCGCAAAAATCAGGCATCCTCAAGTCACGCAAAAGGCCGCCGCCGTTGGCATGCGGATTTGCTCCCATGCGCCGGCTGCCTTGAGGTGCAAGCTCGGCAAGTTCCGGCCGCAACCGGCCATGCTCGTCGAACAGTTCTTCCGGCCGGTAACTCCTCAGCCATTCCTCCAGTTGCTTCAAATGCGCTGGATTGGTAGCCGGATCGGATAGCGGGACCTGGTGCGATCGAAACGTGCCTTCAACCTGCAGACCATCGACGATCTTTGGACCCGTCCAGCCTTTTGGGCTGTTGAGAACGATCATCGGCCAGCGTGGACGAGCCGCGTTCCCGTGGGCGCGAGCGTCTTGCTGAATCCTTTTGATCTCTTCTACGACGCGATCAAGCGTCGCCGCCATGGCTTCATGCATGAGCTCCGGTTCGTGCCCTTCGACGAAATAGGGTGTCCACCCGTAGCCCCGGAAAAGTTGCTCCAACTCCTCATGAGTGATGCGCGCCAGCACAGTCGGGTTGGCGATTTTGTAGCCATTCAAATGCAGAATGGGCAGCACGGCGCCATCGGTCGCCGCATCGATAAACTTGTTCGAGTGCCATGCGGTGGCCAGCGGCCCGGTCTCCGCTTCGCCGTCGCCGACGACACAGGCCACGATCAGGTCAGGATTGTCCAGGACTGCTCCAAACGAGTGGCTGAGCGAATAACCCAGTTCGCCGCCTTCGTGAATCGATCCCGGTGTCTCCGGCGATGCGTGGCTGGGAATGCCTCCGGGAAATGAAAATTGGATGAACAGCTTCCTAAGTCCATCTTCATCTTGGGTGATATTGGGATAGATCTCGCTATAAGTGCCCTCTAAGTAAGTGTGGCTGACGACGGCAGGGCCGCCATGCCCCGGACCGGAGACATAGATCATGTCAAGATCGTATTTCTTGATCGCCCGGTTCAAGTGCGTATAAATGAAATTCTGGCCCGGGGTTGTTCCCCAGTGCCCCAGGAGCATGTGCTTCACGTCCGTGAGTTCCAAAGGGCGCTTGAGCAACGGATTGTCGTAAAGATAAATCTGACCAACGGAGAGATAATTCGCGGCTCTCCAGTATGCGTCCACTTTCCCTAACAGGTCGGGCGACAATGTCTTCTCCATGATTCATCTCCTCTTGCTACCATGTGAACTCTTCGCGGCATCGAGACCCTCGATGCAGCCGGCTAATGCGCTGGAGTCTGCGATCCTGTTCCAGGGGTTGTTGTCGTTCGCCGATGTTTCGGCCATGCGCCTTGATCGGCGGCGCGCGCACAGTAAGCTTCGGCCCTTCAAAGATAGTGTAGTTCCGTGAATTGAGTGTGACGCGGTCGTTGAGTATTGTGCAGCCGGCGGCGCCAGCTCTTTCTCATGCGGGCGCACGAAGGGCTGGCCGATGAACTGTGTTCGGTACTCGACAGAAGCCTGCCCGTCCCGATCCGCCGGATGCACGTTACCGGCGACGATCAGTTGCACCGGCCCTACCGGATCGGTAAGGATGCGCTGAAGCCGATCAGGATCGTCGAGGAGGGCCACTCTGCCAGTTCTCCGGCCTGATAGGATTCTTTCTGTTGCCCTCGAGGAGAACGGGAATGAATTACGTGCAGAGGTTCAAGGTTGCGGCGGGAAGCAAGGTGAAGCTCAAAGACATCGACCCCTCGTTCAAGGATGGTCACGAAAGCCACGAATCCGCAGCGGATGAGATTGCCCACTACCAGAAGAGACTGTGCGAGTTGCAGGATCTGCTTTGCGCCGAGCGCTCGCACTCACTCCTCATCTGCCTTCAGGCTCTCGACACCGGAGGCAAAGACGGCGCGATCAACCACGTTTTGGGCGCCATGAATCCACAGGGCTGCCGCGTGGCGGCGTTCAAACAACCCTCTGCCCAAGAACTCGCCCACGACTTTCTGTGGCGCGCGCACAAGGCCGCGCCCGCCCGCGGCGAAGTCGTCATCTTCAACCGCTCTCATTACGAGGATGTCCTTGTCGTTCGAGTTCACAATCTCGTTCCCAAAGAAATCTGGTCGCGCCGGTACGATCAGATCAACGCTTTCGAGAAGAGCCTTGTCGCAAACGGCACCCACATTCTC
Organism: uncultured Acidobacteriaceae bacterium; assembly: GCA_963836525.1. Lineage (GTDB taxonomy): Bacteria > Acidobacteriota > Terriglobia > Terriglobales > Acidobacteriaceae > Telmatobacter. The sequence continues at coordinate 62,681 of CAWIJW010000002.1, read as the reverse complement.
AAGTTCTATCTGCATATCTCGAAAGATGAACAACTGAAGCGGTTCAAGGAGCGCCTCGACGACCCCGCCAAGCAGTGGAAGATCAGCGAGGCCGACTATAAGGAACGCGCCTTCTGGGACGATTATGTGGCCGTCTATGAAGACGCGCTCTCCCGCTGCAGCACAGAACACGCGCCGTGGTTCGTTGTCCCCGCAAATCACAAGTGGTTTCGCAACCTTGCCATCGCTCGCATCGTCGTGGAGCACCTGGAATCGTTGAACATGAAATACCCCAAGCCGACGGTCGATATCGAGCACATTCGCCGCGAATACCACGCCGCCAAGCGTGTGTGAGTACGCAACTGAGATCCACGCCACAAGCTCGAAGTGTTCCAACCACGACGACTTGAACGAACCCTGGCAAGGATAGATCGCTGGAGACAGGCCCCGATTGTTCCTGTGGAGAGAGGTCACGATTCGACACGTTGAGGTTACTGCCATGACACTCCATGACAGCGTTTCCGGGAATGTTATAAACTCCAGACATATGCATTCGCCGCAGCGTGGAAGGGGTGACGTAGGCCGAATCTTTGTCATTCGGCAGTTCGGTTTTCTCGTCCTGATCTGTTCGCTTGCCGGTGCGCTATGTGCGCAGAGTACGAGCAGTTTAGACTGTTCAGACCCTTTGCTTGCAAGCACATTGGCATGTTCCAGCCAAGGGCAGGAAGGCACCCAATCGCAGATGCAGCCTGGCGCGCCTGGAGCATATGCCGTCCCTTTCGGGAGTTCTCAGGGTGGCTACCCGGGGAATCTATATTCTCGCGGTAACCTTCCGGCCAATTATTCAGATATCGAACAGTTGTCGCGGCAGGCGGCTGCACAGCCGGCGCCACTTCAGCCTGAGCCGCTCACCGAATTCCAGAGCTTCGTGGCTTCGACAACAGGGCTGATTCTGCCCATCTACGGAGCCAACTTGTTCCGCCGCATCCCATCAACCTTCGCACCAGTTGACCTGGCGCCGGTGCCGCCCGATTACGTGATCGGGCCGGGTGACGAGTTGCGTATCCGCATCTGGGGACAGGTGAATCTGCCAGCCAATGTGCGCGTTGACCGCTCAGGTGAGATCTATTTGCCTCAGGTGGGCCAGGTGCATGTAGCGGGCCTGAAAGTATCGGAGCTAGACTCGCATCTGCGCGATGCTGTTGGTCGCGTATACCGCAACTTTGATCTCACCGTCGACGTGGGACAGATTCGCGCCATCCAGGTGTACGTATCCGGACAGGCGCGACGGCCTGGCGTTTACACGGTCAGCTCGTTAAGCACGCTGGTGGACGCCTTGTTCGCGAGCGGCGGACCCTCGGTTGAAGGCTCGATGCGATCGATCGAGCTGCGCCGCGGTGGCGCGGTGACCGCGCGCTTCGACCTCTACGATCTGCTCATCAGGGGCGACAAGACAAAGGACGCCACGCTGTTGTCTGGAGACGTCATCTTCATCCCGCCGGTAGGCCCTCAGGTCGCAGTCTTCGGCAGCGTGCGCAATCCCGCCATCTATGAGCTCCGACCGGAGGAATCGCTGGCTGGCATCCTCGACGACGCCGGGGGTGTTTCCGCTGTGGCCGCCGAGGCTCGCGTCTCGATCGAGCGCATCGACGAGCATCGCGACCGCCACGCCATGGAGGTGGACTACGATGCGTCAGGTTTGGCGACGCTAATGGCCGACGGCGATTCCATCCGCGTGTACTCGATCGTGCCCAAGTACGAGAAGACGGTTATCCTTAGAGGAAACACAGCCAATCCGGGCCGCTTTGCCTGGCATGAAGGCATGCGGGTTAGCGATCTGATTCCGGATAAGGAATCACTGCTCACGCGGAACTACTGGTGGCGGCGTGCGCAGATGGGGCTGCCCGCGCCGGAATTTGAGCCGACGCCAGGATTCGCCGATCGGCGCCAACCCTCGGAAAACCAGCCTGTCACCCTTCCGCGACCTCCGCAGCAGGGGGTGAGCGAGTTAAATCAGACCGGGGCCGCAGAAAGCCGATCAGGGTTCGGGCAAAGCTCGACTCTCAGCGCGCAACAACGCGCGGGAACCACTCCGCTGGCAGCCGAGGAGGTTGCTAGTTCCAGTCAGGCGGCTCTCCCTGCGGAGCGGACTCAAGTGCAATTGCCGGCTCCCGAGATCGACTGGGACTACGCGGTGATCGAACGGCTCGATCTTGATAACCTGAAGACCGAGTTGATCCCCTTCGACCTGGGCAAACTGGTGCTGCAACACGATGCCTCGCAAAACCTGGAATTGCAGCCGGGAGACGTAGTCTCCATTTTTTCCGCTGCTGACATCCGCCTTCCCGTGGCGCAGCAGACGAAGCTTGTCCGGCTGGAGGGTGAATTCGTACACGCGGGTGTGTATTCGGCCCAGCCCGGGGAGACATTGCGCCATCTCATCGAACGCGCCGGAGGGTTGACACCCAATGCCTACCTTTACGGATCAGAGTTCACGCGCTTATCGGCGCGCGCCGTGCAGCAAGCCAGGATCGACGAATATGTACGAAGCCTGAGCCTGGGGATTCAGCGGAACGCGGTGATGCTCGCATCATCGCCGGCCGCGGCCACATCGCAGGGCCTGACCAGCGGCGCTGCGGTTCAGAGTAACGAACAGAGCCTTCTGGGCAGCCTGCTCCAAATTCGCGCTACGGGGCGGGTAGTGCTTCCGTTGCAGCCTGGCAACAGCGGTGCCGAAAGTCTTCCGGACATCGCTTTGGAGGATGGCGACCGGTTTGTCGTCCCGCACATTCCCGCCACCGTCAATGTAGTCGGCGCCGTCTACGACCAGAATTCCTTCTTGTTCGCTGGTCGCTCGCGAGCAGCAACGTATCTGCGGCTGGCTGGAGGCCCTAACAAGGATGCCGACCGCAAGCGCGAATTCGTCATCCGCGCCGACGGAGAGGTGGTGAGCCGCGACATGACCAAGGGACCGTGGGGAAATGAATTCAGCAATCTGCACATTTATCCCGGCGATACCATCGTGGTTCCGGAAAAGCTCCCGAAGCAGTCCGCGCTTTACGGTGTAATGAACTGGTCGCAGATGTTCTCTCAATTAGCCTTGGGCGCGGCGGCAGTGAACGTCATTCATTAGCAGGCGCGAGGGTGAGTCTCCTGTAAAATGCAGATAGGTTCGCGCTGAAATTTGATCGCCCGGCAGGAACAGATGGCCACGGATAGCCCAGTTTCCGAACTCCAAGAGCACGTTGCGCCTCTGCCCGCCCCTCCCTCCGGCGGGCGGGCCACAAAGGAAGAGGACGAAATCTCGCTGCTTGATCTTCTCATCGTGCTGGCGGAGCGGAAGCGCACCATCTTCTGGATTACTGCGGGCTTCGCGATCCTGTCAATCATCGTCTCACTGCTTCTGCCCGTACGTTACACGGCAACGGTGACACTGCTTCCCCCGCAGCAAAACTCTTCCTTAAGCGCACAACTGGCCTCGCAACTCGGTTCGATGGGCGGAGTGGTCGCGTTAGCTGGCGGCGGGGGCAATCTTCTCAAGAACCCGAACGACATGTACGTGGCGATGTTCAGGAGCCGTACCGTCGAAGACGCGATGGTGGAGCATTTCGGCCTGATGCAGGAGTACCACAAACGGTATCTCTCGGATGCGCGCAAGAAGTTTGAGCACTATGCAACCATCGACGGCGGCGGGAAGGACGGCCTGATCCACATCTCGGTCGAAGACCGCGATCCGCGCCGCGCCGCCGATCTAGCCAACGGCTATGTCGATCAATTCCGCGATCTATCCCAACACCTGGCCATCACCGAGGCAGGGCAGCGCAGGTTGTTCTTCGAACAGCAGCTCAAACAAGCGAATCAGAACCTGGCTGGCGCTGAAGAAGCTCTAAAAGAAACAGAGCAAAAGACCGGACTCATCCAGCTCGATAGCCAGACGCGCGCGCTGATTGAATCGGCTGCCGCCTTGCGCGCACAGATCACAGCCAAGGAAGTGCAGATTCAGGGCATGCAGACCTATGCCACCGGCGAAAATGCGCAATTGGTCGAGGCCCAGCAGGAATTAGATGGCCTGCGCGCGCAGTTGGCCAAACTGGGAGGCAGCAGCGACAACCCCGACGGAATCATCGTCCCCAAGGGCCAGATGACCGAAGCTGGCGTGGAATACGTCCGCAAGCTGCGCGACGTGAAGTACTACGAAACCATCTTCGAAATCCTGGCCCGGCAGTTCGAGTTGGCCAAGCTTGATGAAGCCAGGGAGGGCGCGCTAATTCAGGTTGTCGACCCCGCCGTTCCACCCGAGAAAAGGTCTTTTCCAAAACGCAGTCTGATCGTGATCGGCGCCACTGCGGTTGGATTGCTCGTTGGCATGTTTACTGCCTTCGTTCTGGCCGGCTTCGAGCGATTGGAGAACAATTCCGAGACTGCTTCCAAGCTAGATTCCCTTCGTAGGAAACTCTCGTTTAAGGCGCACACAGCGTTGCATGCTTGAATGTATTCATTGTTCTTGGCACTGCCGTGCGTACTTGAGAAGCACTGACGATGAGGGTCTGCGTTCAGGAGCTTGGTGCGCCGGCCTCAAAGCCACGCATATAAGCGGCCAACCTTGAAGACGAGAGTAATCCGCGCATGATTTGGCAGAGAGATTCCGGCGCAAGATTGGAGGCGCGCGATGCAGACATTGCGCTGAGGCGGGAATCCGGCAAGTCAAAACGTTTGGCGGAAAACATCGTTTCACTCTATGTCTTGCAGGGTCTTAACTACGTCATCCCCATGGTGGTTCTTCCGTATCTGGTCCGCGTGCTTGGGATGGACATGTATGGCTTAGTCGCTTTTGCGCAATCGTTCGCGCTATACTTTTCGCTACTCACCGATTATGGATTCAACTTTTCCGCGACCCGTTCGATCGCACAGCAGAGCGGCAACCATGAAAGGATCTCACGCATCTTCTGCTCCGTGATGCTGATCAAGCTGGTATTAACTCTGATTGGCGGTGCAATCCTAATTGCGATTGTCAGCTCGGTAGGGCGGTTCCATCAGAGCAGCGCCTTCTTCTTCTTGGCTTATGTCGGCGTTATCGGCGGCGTTCTGTTTCCAACCTGGTACTTTCAGGGAATTGAGCAGATGCGCTATATCTCAGCGATCATTGGGATATCTCGACTGCTCGGCGCGGCTGTTCTGTTTGTGTTTGTGCATCATCCCTCCGATGCTCTTCTGGCTGTTGCTATTCAGTCCTGCACGTCGGTGGTGGCCGGCACCACTGGGGTCTGGATTGCATTCCGAAGGTTTGATTTGCGGCTTCGCCGGCCATCCCTACTTGAGTTAAAGGCTGCTTTGACCGATGGCTGGCACCTTTTCATTTCGACAGCTGCGATCAGTCTTTACACGAATACCAATGTTTTTCTTGTGGGACTGCTCGCCGGTAATGTCGAAGCCGGCTACTTCAGCGCTGCTGAGAAACTGATCCGCGCTATGCAAGGTCTGATCTCACCCATTACGCAGGCGATTTTTCCGCACATGAACTCCTTGGTCGCAGAATCCAGAGACATGGCGCTCCGTTTTGCGGCTCGCACGCTCCGCTGGATAGGTTCGATAGCCTTGACCTCATCTATCTTGATCTTCCTGCTGGCTGGGCCAGTGGCTACCCTTTTGTTCGGACGTGCCGCAGCGGGCGCTGTCCCGGTCATTCGCTGGATTGCTTTGCTCCCTTTTCTTGTTGCTGTCAGTAATGTTCTCGGCGTACAAATCATGCTCACTTTCGGCCTCGACAAGCAGTTCAGTCGCATCCTGGTTGTTGGCGGGATATTCAATGTCGCGCTTTGCATTCCACTCGTTCACTTCTTTGCCGCCCGTGGAGCCGGCGCGGCTGTTCTTTGCACGGAGTTTCTCGTCACGACCGCGATGATTCTTGTTTTGCACCGCCGTAGAGTCTCGATCTTTTCGCTGGCGAGGGGTTGCATATGAAGCTCGACGTTTTGGTCGTCGGCGCCGGATTCGCGGGCAGCGTGATTGCCGAGCGCATGGCTTCGGCTGGAAGTACCGTACTCGTTATTGATAAGCGCGACCACATCGGCGGCAACGCATTCGACGAGATAGACCGCAACGGTGTCCTTATACACCGGTACGGCCCTCATATTTTCCACACCAATGCCGCTGCCGTCTCAGACTATCTGTCGGCCTTCACTGATTGGATCCCCTACGAGCACCGCGTGCTCGCCTCGCTAAGCGGCAAACTCTATCCGATTCCTGTCAACCGCACAACGATCAACAGCCTCTATGGCCTTTCGCTGGACGAAGCCGGCGTAGCTGCGTTCCTTGATCAGGTTCGTAAACCGCGCGATCCTATTCTCACCAGTGAAGACGTCGTGTTGTCCAGCGTAGGCTCCGATCTTTGCGAAAAGTTTTTCCGTGGATACACGCGTAAGCAATGGGGACTCGATCTGTCGGAGCTCAGCGCCAGCGTGGCTGCGCGCATTCCTGTGCGCACTAACACTGATGATCGTTATTTCAGCGATTCATTCCAAAAGATGCCGGTAGAGGGATTTACGAAGATGTTCGCGCGCATACTCGATCATCCGAACATTCGCGTGGAACTTGGCGTGGATTTTCGTGAGTTCCGCAAACGCACTTCATGGAATCAGCTTTTTTACACGGGGCCTATCGATGAGTATTTCGACTTTCGCTTTGGGCCACTCCCATATCGGTCGCTTCGTTTTGAACATGAGCATCTGGCCGGCATCGAGCGTTTTCAGCCGGTCGGCACCGTCAACTATCCCGACGATCATGCGTTCACCCGCATCACTGAGTTCAAACACCTGACCGGCCAGAAACACTCCGGTACTTCCATCGTCCGCGAATACCCGGAAGATCAGGGCGAACCGTATTACCCGGTGCCTCGTCCCGAAAATCAGGAGCTTTACCGGCACTATCAGGAACTAGTATCCGGCGCGCGCTGCACATACTTCGTTGGAAGGCTCGCCCAATACCGCTATTACAATATGGATCAGGTGGTGGCTGCCGCGCTGAAGATCTCAGGGCAAGCGATGGCAACCTCCGGATGATGGCCAATGTTGGATTGCCGAAGCTTCGGCAAACTATGGCTGACGTCGCCAGGGGCAGCCTCCAATTGCGGGAAGCGTCAGAACACGGCGAGGAATAAAGCGTGCCTCATATGAAAGAAATACCTACCGCCATACACGCAGGGGTTTCGATATCCCCTGCCACGGCCGATTCCGCTTCGGGAAGCGCAGCGGCAACGGTTGCGGCGGTGGTCGTGACTTTCAATCGGAAACGCCTGCTTGCCGAGTGCCTGGACGCTCTCCTCAACCAGACCAAGCCGCCGGATTGCATTTTTGTGATCGATCAGGCCAGTACAGACGGGACGAAGCAGATGCTTCAGGAAATGCAGTTCCTCAGCTCGCCCGTAATCCAGTACACTTATTCAGAGACAAACACAGGTGGGGCGGGCGGCTTTCACCATGGGATGCAAATGGCATACAGGGAGGGATTCGACTGGATTTGGGTAATGGACGATGACGCCATAGCCGACCGCAATTCACTGGAGAGGATGTTGCGGTACGCAATGGATCCAAAGGTCATTGCAATCGCAAACACCAAGATTCGAAATAATGGCGTGGTCGACGAGAACCACGTTATTTTTGATGGGCCGGCCGGGCGTCGCGAGAGCCCCCCTGCTCTGCGGTATTCCTCATTCGTCGGGCTCATGGTGTCGCGCATCGCAATCGACAGCGTTGGACTTCCGAAAGCGGAGTTCTTCTATCAGCACGACGATGTGGAATATTGCAGACGGCTGTGCATGGCGGGCAAGATCGTTCTCGCTAAGGATGCCCCTATCCTTCACAAAGAAGCGGGCCGTCTCCCCCCAACAGCAATCTGGTGTGGACGAAAAGTGGCTGTTTATCCCACTGATCAGTTCTGCATTCGACACTACTTTTTTCAGCGGAACGTCCTTTGGACTGAGCTTCACGGCAGGAAGCGGCAACCAACGCGGCTTGTGGTGGTGGCGGCACAGGCTCTGAGGATTGCTTTCAAGATTGCACTGGTGGATCGCCCAGATGTGTGGCTGAGGCTTTTTATTCACGCTAGGGCAATTATCGATGCGGCGATCGGTCGCTTTGATAATGAACTCGCCTTTCGCATACGTGACCGCATAGTGGCTCGTAACAGAGGCAGCAAATGACGAGTGAGAAACTGCCGAAAGTGCTGGTTTCGGCACATGCTTTCAGTCCTCTCAAGGGATCCGAATTCGCCATCGGATGGGATTATGTTCGCGCCATTGCCGCGCGAAACCGAGTGTGGGTGATTGCCAGAAGTAATGAAAAGGCGGAGACAGAACGCTACCTGCGGGAGCACCCAGACGTGTTGCCTGGGCTGACCGTCCACTATGTGCCGTGGACCACAAAGAAATGGAATTTTCCGTTGCGCGAGATTCCTCTATTTTTCATGTATCGACACTGGCAGCGGCGTGCGTATCGGCTAGGTCGCAGGCTGGATGCTGAGGTCGATTTCGACGTAATACACCAGGTATGTCCCACTGGTTTTCGTGAACCCGGATTTCTGTGGAAGATCGGTAAGCCGTTCATATGGGGTCCAGTTGGAGGACTGCAATACTTCCCGGTGAGACTGTTGAACGCCATCCCGTTCAACTCGTGGTGGTACTTTCTGGCAAAGAACTGCACTGCCTTCTGGTCAATGCATTTTGCTCCCTGGCCGAAACGTGCGGCAGCCCGTGCAAGACTCGTGATTGCCGGGACAACCGGAGCAGCAGAGAGGATCCGCGCCTTATGGGGAAGGGAGGCGCCCGTACTGTGCGAGGTCAGTGCACCGGAATTCGCATCCTCACCTCCCGTGCAGCGCAAGCCCGGGGAGAAGTTCCGCATCATATGGAGTGGTTTCTTCGAACCGCGAAAGGCGCTCAACATTATTCTGTTGGCGCTACATCGACTGAAGAACTCGGCTATCGAGTGGGAGCTGCTTTGTCTTGGAAATGGCCCACTCGAGAAGAGATGGAAGAAACTAGCCTCTGATCTGGGAATTGCCGACCGTTGCAGGTTTTTGGGCAGACTACCCAGAGCGGAGGCAGTAGCGGTCATGGCGAGCGGACACTGTTTTGTGCAGCCGAGTCTTTACGACGCGACAAGCAGTGTCGTAGTGGAAGCGCTCGCAATGGGTGTTCCGGTGGTATGCCTCGATCATTTTGGGTTCAGGGATGCGGTCGATGCCACTTGTGGCATTCGCATCAAGCCGGGCTCCCTCAAACAAATCACACGGGATTTCGCAGAAGCACTCGAGAAATTGGCGCAAGACGAGGATCTGAGACATACGATGGCGATTGCCGCTCACAAGAGATCCGCGCGATTCACTTGGGAGTATAAGGGACGAGTCTTGGGCGAGCTCTACGATCGAATCGTTCCGCGTGATTCTGAACACACTGACGAGCGCCCGGCCTCACAAATCGCGAATTATGCATCCTGATGGCACATCTGTTCTGGCTGGGGGGGCGGAAACAACATTCCCGGTAAGGGAATTATCGCGCTGGATCGACGCTGAGTCCCCGTCAGTGAATATCCGTTGGTGCCTGTACCTGATTTACTACTTTAGCTTGTGCGACGCAGTCCTGAAATTCTTCCCCGTAACGATCGGGACGATATTTCGCTATCTGCCAGAGGCCTTCCTATATTTACTGGTTCTGCTCCTTCTCGAGAAGCGCATGCGTATTCTGTCCTTTCCTCTTTTTTGGCCACTTTGTGTTTGTGCTCTCAGCATGACGATCTCGGGGCTTATCAATCACTCAGAGATGACAGGAGTGGTGGGAGATTTACGCAGCTTCTTTCGCTTTTCCGCCTTCACATATATTTTGTGGAGAACGGATATTACGCCCGGGCGCATCGTGCAGTTTATAGATGGCTTTCTCCGTCTTACACTCATCGAGCTTCTGATCGGTGGCCTTGAGCTGGTCGGTGGGAGGCCAGTAAAGATATTCTTTTCTCCGGGTCTCGGCTGGGGCAGTGCATCGGGTCCGGTATCCGGATTGATCAGTTTCGATCCGGGGAGCTTTCTAGCCGGAACATTGTCGAATTACAACAACTACGGTCTCTTCATGACGCTAAGCTGTATTTTGTCGGTGGCTATGTACTCCGTAAAGGCCTCGCGGAAGTATCTCTGGCTTGCCTCAGCCTCCGCGCTGGCAGTTGTGCTGTCTATCTCGAGACATGCGCTGCTGCTGCTCGTCATCGGCATCGTCCTGATGTTTCTCTTCCATCGCAGGAAGCTTTTGAAAGCATCAAGGTTGCCCCGTGTGTTCGCCATCGGACTTTGCGTATGCGCGCTCGGTGCCGTCGTTGGAATATCGAGCCCCGCAATTCGAGCCAGGGTAGCATCGGTAGTAAGCCCTGAAGTTGTCGGTGGAGATCCAGCCGCAAATATTCGGTTGTTTTTGACGCTGGTGCTTCCACCACGTTTTCTGCACGCGACTCCATTTTTCGGACAAGGGCCGATCGCGGCGGAGGACGTACTCCCGGTGGGCACCGGCTACATCTCTCAGGGGCCGGAGTTCAAAGCTGCACCCGACGTACCGCGCTGGGCGACCGTCTACATTGGTGATGTTGTGTGGGTCATGATCCTCGGCCTTTACGGATGCTGTGGCCTGGCGGCTTTTGGCTGGGTCTTGTGGAAGATTGGGAAGGCCACAAACAAGATAAGAAAGGCATCTTCCATTGCCGAATTCAAGGCCTTGGCAGAGGCAACCCTGGTAGCTCTTGTTGCGTTAACCATCTCGGGCATGTTCAGTCTGGAAATTATTTCGAGGGACACAGTCCCGGTGTTCTGGGTACTCTCGGGCATGATCCTGTCGTTAGCGGCGAATCCACCGTACAGTGCGAAAGACCATCCAACCCCGACACACTCCTTCAGTTACTAAAAGGACGGTGCAGTGCCGGTGTAAACGCAAAGATAGCTGCGATGCAGGCGCTATCCACATTGCTGTTTGCGACACGCAGGCCGGACGCAGGATCAAGTGCGCCTTGCGTTCAGAGTATGCACGTTAAGAACGGGTCGGGCGGCGTCACATGAATTCTTGGTATACTGTGGTGAAAAAGGGGAATATCCGTAAACGATGGCGACGCTACTACTGACCCTGCGCGATCTTACACGCAAATCAGCGCGGGTGCTGCTGCCGAAGGCGTTATTTCGACCTGTAGCGGAATGGTATAACAAGCGCTGCTGCAAGCGGTTAGTCCGCGCTGATGATTACCCTCGTTTTGTTGCTTTAATGTACGGTGAGACACAAGATGATGCCCGCGTGACTCAGGTGAATATCAAGGGAATCCAGCATCCGCTGTACGCCCGTGCGGGAACACCGGACGCAGTTGAGATTGCGCATTCGACAATTCGCGAAGCATATGGGAAACACCTTCCAACAGGCGAAGTTCGCTTCATCGTTGACGCCGGAGCGTATATCGGAGATGCGACAGCCTGGTATTTGTCGAGATTCCCCCAAAGCCGCGTCGTAGCTCTGGAGCCAACTCCTGATAGCTTCGCGATGTTGCAGAGGAACTGCTCTCCATATGGGGCGCGGGTCCGCATGATCAACGGTGCCCTATGGTTTTGCGATGATTATTTGGACCTTGTTCTTAATCCATCCACTTCAACGGGGATTTCTGTCGCCAAGGATGTGGCTGGCGGCGGGATGGTGCGTGCATTGTCATTGAACACAATCATGAACGAGGCTGGCGCCAAAATGATCGATATCTTGAAACTCGATATCGAGGGAGCCGAATTGCAGCTGTTCGAGAACAACCCGGATCCCTGGCTTAGTCGCACGCGGTGCATTACGATGGAAATCCATTCGGATGAAGCATACGCGGCAGTCCATGCCGCCACAAAAAGATACGGCTTCGTGCGTCGACGCTATCGGGAACTTTATATCTTCCTTAGGCCACGGTCAAGATGAGCTGAATAAGGCTTTGCGATAAGAGGCGTCGAGGACGGCTGACACGCCTTCGGACAGTGCGGAGAGAAGATCAGTGATCCAACCGGCATCAATGTCTTCGAAGGATAATGCCGAAGTAATGCGCGCCCTTTTTTGCGTGAACTGGCCCGTTGATCATGTCAACGCGGCAGATCGCACTCGGTTCAGCCCGGACTACACGGTTCCCGGCCAGCCTTACTGGTTCTTCAAGCATGGTCAACATAACATCAACGTGGACGTCCTGGACTGCCGTTCATTTCTGGGCCTGCATCGCCTGGAACGAAAGTTGGTCCGTTGCTACCCTTCGAAAAGTGCGCTTGCCTGGGTACGTTCCCGACGGTATGACGTTGTAATATCCCACGGTGGGCAGATGGGGCTTGTCCTTGCTCTCCTCCAGACGCTTTTTGGGCAGCGCTTTTCCCCGCCTCACGTTATGTTTGATGTCGGCGCAATCAGTGGCGGTTCTCACGGCTGGAATAACCCCGCGGTCATCAATGTCTTCGGGTTTGCATTGAAGTCGCTTGCTGGTGTCATATGTCATAGCTCGAATCAATTGGAATTTTACCGGAGACAGTATCCTAGCTTGGCTGAAATCGCGCGCTTCATTCCGTTGGGAGTGGACACGGAGACGTTCCAGCCCAAGAACACAGCTGAGCAGGACGAGATCATCTGCGTCGGCTATGCCTTCCGGGATTGGAAGCTGCTCGTTCGGGCTTATGCACGGCTGAACACTTCAACACGTCTTGTTCTATTGGGAATTCCCACCAGCGAATACATATCATTCCCTGGAGTGGAATGTGTACCGCGCGTCAACATTGATGAGATGCGGCGACGGATTAGTCGGGCGCGATTCGTGGTCCTCCCCATTCCGCAGGTCGACTTCTGCACTGGGCAACAGACCTTTCTGCAGTCCATGGCCTTGGGAAAGGCCGTGCTTCTTTCAGATATTCCCGCCGTAGTCGACTATATTACCGACGGAGAGACCGGATTCCTTTATCGGGTCGGTAATGAAGAAGATCTGTATCAAAAACTGCGCCTTCTTCTCTCGGCGGATAGCACCGTGAAGCGCGTGGGCCAGGCGGCCAGGCAGGCGGCAACAACGCAATTCTCTGAGTCGATGATGGCAGACCGGGTAGTGAATTTTCTTTGTGATGTTGTTCGGCGCAGCCAAAATGAAAAGCGAGCAGGTACCCCTTCTCATGTCATTGGCTGCCGCCAGACAAATGATGCCGCAAGCGAATATCACTCTTCCTCGACAGGTTCAAGCGCGAAGCGCAGCGGAGCAAATCATGGAGTCGAGAAATAAGCGCTACTGGCCCCATGCGCAGTGGGGCGCCGAGGCTCTCTACTACTTAAGCCATGCTCTTTGGAAGCGCGGCCACCGCCGCCTGTCAATGCTTATGAAATATCTCAATGTCATGTTGTTTCGCGTGTACATCGACAGCCCGGCGCGGATCGGCCAGCGCCTTGATTTGCCGCATGGTGGATTTGGCGTAGTCATCGGCCCGGAGGTCGAGATTGGCGACGATGCCATCATCTTTCACAACGTAACGATCGGCCATGCAAAACCCGGCCCCATCGTCATTGGCGACCGTTTCTATGCGGGTGCAGGCGCGATCATTCTCGGCCCGGTGCGAATAGGGAACGATGTCACAGTAGGAGCCAATGTGACGGTGACGCAGGATGTCCCTGACGGCGCTACAGTCGTGGCAGAGAAGGCGCGAATCCTTCGACCCGAGACCAAATTGTGAAGATTGCACTGGTCAACAACTGCTATTACCTGCGTGGTGGCACCGAGCGTGAGATTCAAGGGCCCGGAGACAGGGAACTTGTAGTGATTAAGATTCTATGAACATCGTAATGGCCAATAACTACCTGACCTTGCGCGGTGGCTCCGAGCGAGTAATGCTGGACGAAGCAGCATGGTTCCGTCGCAACGGGCACAGTGTAACGATGTTTGGCCGCGTCGAGTCTGGCCAGACTTTAGACCTACCTTACTTTGAGTTGATGCCATCGGTTCCAAATTATTCGGCCGGCAACGGATTCGACCGGTTCCGGTTGGCGAGGGATGTCATTTACAACCGCGAAACGGGGCTTCGTTTTCGGGCATTTTTGTCTTCCGTGCGACCCGATGTCGTTCACTGTCATAACATCTATGCCGGCCTCACAACCGCAGTCGTAGACGAGTGTGAACGAGCAAAGGTTCCTTGTGTCATTACGCTCCACGATTATAAGCTGGCCTGTCCCTCGTATCGGATGCTGAGGAACGGCAAGCCTTGTTCCCTTTGTCTGGGGGGGAAGTTCTATTACTGCGCCCTCACCCGGTGTCACAAGTCAAGCTTCGCTGTTTCCGCAATTTCAAGCTGCGAAGCATATTTCAATCAGCATTACGGCAAGTATTTGAAAGCCGCAAGGCTCATCGCCCCAAGCCGGTTCTTACTCCGACAGATGGTCGCCGCCGGAATATCGGAGGACAAGCTCTCCTATCTCCCTAATGGCATCGATATCTCGAGTATCGATCCAGTAAGGTGCGATGGGGACTACTCTCTCTACATGGGGCGGCTATCCGAGGAAAAAGGCGTACAGACGCTTCTTACGGCGATGAGCAGCCTCGAAATGCCCCTCCGCGTTGTGGGCGACGGACCTGCCGCCCCGGCACTCAAGACATTTGCGACTGCACAGGGATTGGTGAATGTCCGCTTTGACGGCCACCGATCCGGAGGAGATCTTGTTCCCCTGCTAAGAGGCGCAGCATTTGTTATCGTGCCATCAGAATGGTACGAGAATGCATCGATGGCGGTGTTGGAAGCGATGGCGCACGGTAAGCCAGTCATTGCAAGCCGCATCGGCGGCCTGCCGGAGCAGGTGGAGCATAAGATTACCGGATTACTCTTCGAGCCAGGTAGTGCAAAACAGTTGAGTGAGGCAATAGGAGTGATGGCTTCAGATCCCGGATTCCGAGCCGCACTTGGCCACGCAGCTCGGGAGCGAGCTGAACAGCACTTTTCCCTTGACCACCACTGCCGTGTTCTTCTACAACTCTATGGAGAGATCTCCGCCCGTGAGCAGGCCAGGAACGGATCGCGCGCGGCAGAAGTGATCAACTAGAAGAAAGACTGCTCATGGTGTTTCGATCGAAGAGATCAGCGTACTGCTGACAGACATGCTTCCACGTATATTCCTCCGCAGCCAGCGGGCTCAGCTCCTGCTTCACTTTGGCTAACTCGCTTGGGGCCACGGTACTTATGATCTTCTGCAGCGACGCCTTCGAGTCAAAGAAGATGGCATTTCCCCTCGTTGTCTCGCGGTTGGTCGGTACATCCCAACTGATGATCGGCAATCCGAGACAGATCGCTTCCACGAGCGAAGGCGCGGTCCCGCAATACGAGTGACTGTGGATATACGCTGACGCCCTGCTGCGGATGTAATTAAGCTCCCGTTGATCATAGATAGCCGGCAGTAAGGTGACGTTTGGAATATTGCGGTTTCTCTCATACAAATCACGGCCATAACTGGAAACCGCCCAATTCGAGACTAGAACTAGCTTTTTCCCAGGCAAGTCTTTGAAAGCCTCGATGAGAACATGCAGATTATTGTCGATCTGCGCCCGCGCAACACTCACAAAATACGGTTCGCTAATAAACGGATAGTGCGCCTCCAGTTCAGGATGGTACGGCGGTATGCTTACGTGATCGCCGCCATAGCGAATAACCACGGAGTGCGCTCCGAATGAGCGCTTGATGCTTTGCTGTAAGACGGAGTTATCAGCAACCGTCCTGGTAGCGAAGCGTGCACAGAGCCAGCAGCTCAGAAACAGGTACCTTTTTTCAGGCGTCATCAGCTTTTCCCGTTCCCACTCATTCAGCCCACCGAAGTTCACGATCAAGTTCTTGCCGAAAAGGCGGTTGACTGGTAGGATCAGGCCTGCGACGGGACCTAAGTACAGAACCACGTCGACGGTGGAAAAGGCGTGAAGAAGCGACACAATGTCATAGGGGAGACTCTGCCAGCCATTCGAATGAAGCGGGATATAGACGAGGCGCGCTCCTAAATAACGCGCTTGGCGCTTCTCGCGCGGCGTTCGTTTGCAATAGACGGTGAACTCGTACCGATCACCAAGGCCTTTCACCAGGTTTTGCGCGAGTGTTTCGAAACCACCGTATGCCGCCGGAAGTCCGGCTGTGCCAACAATGGCAACCCTCTTCTTCATGCCAAATAGCCCCTGTAGTAATCCGCGAGGTACTCCTTGAGGGCAACCCGCCAGTCGCGCATCAGATTTAAGCCGCGAAGGTTGAGCTTGGCGTTCACCAGCCTCTCGCAACTGGGGCGAGGCGCAAAGTATTCCTTGCTGAAGTAGGAGCTGGCGACGGGTTGCAGCCGTACTTCATCGGTCAACCCGAGAAGTGCGAGTACTTCGCCGGCAACCTCAAGCCGGCTCGTCTGCCCCCCGCAAACCATGTTATAGAGGCCCCAAAACTCACGTTCTAGCAGTAGCTTTACATTTCTCGCAAAGTCATGTGTGTAAGTCGGCGTGCCGTCCTTGTCGTCGACAACACTTAGCTCTTTACGCCCCTCCATGAGTTGCCGCATAAGCTTCTGGATAAACTTTTTATCTTTGGCCGGCCCCGCGCCCATCATCCAACCTGCGCGGCACACAAGATAGCGGGTGGCGTTTTCGATTACAAAGCGCTCGCCCATAAACTTCGAACGAGCGTAGACACCCAGCGGATTGGGAGTATCCCAATCGTCGTATATCGCTTTTCCGCCATCGAATATGCCCGCGGTGCTGATATAGAGCAACGGTATGTTCAGTTTGTTTGCGATAAAGACTGCGTTCTCGACCGCGAGCGTGTTCGTGACGTACGTGTCATCGGGATGGTTCTCGCAATACTCGAGATCAGTGTAGGCGCCGAGATGAAAGAGATAGTCTGGCTTGAATGCGTTCACGTCTGATTGGTACGCACTGAAATCGCGAAAATCCAGGAAAGCGAGCCAGGATTCATTGACATTCTTATCGGTGCATTTCAGCTCATACTCTTCTTTGAATTGCTTATAAAATGCTTCGCCGAGCATGCCGCCGCAACCAGCAATATAGATCTTCTTCATCCGCAGCCCTCGATCTGCCCCATCGTGGAAAAGCTACCTCAACAAAGCAATACCATTATCTCATGTGGCTTGGCCCGCTGGCGGCGCTCTCTTGCCCTTGTAGCTGCATAAGAAGGAACGTCATTTTGAGATTCGGAGTGCAGCGGCAATACTGTACTGGCATGATGACCGGTTGACGCCGTGATCAGCCGATGCCGGCGCTGGTTCCCGTTTTGAGAGGCAGCGCATCATCTTCCGTCTCGCGGGTTGACACCGGATTGCACGTTCGCCGAGACTGGAGCTTTCAGAGTTGGATTCTCGGACGGATTCTGAATTTATCGTCCGCTCAATTCAGAGGTGAGGGTGAAACATCGTTTGTTTCTTTCGGCGGCAGCCCTGTTCTGGGCGGCGCCATGGTGCGGCGCTCAAGGGCAGAGCGCCAGTCCGAAGTCCCTTCCTCTCGATTTACAACTGAATGCATCCATGGCCGAGATGGACACGCAGGGCTCAGCCTATGTGCCGCTCGACTACTGGATTTACCCGGCCCTCGACCGGCTGCATGCGCTCGGCTATGTCGACACGGCGTTCCTCGGGCTGCGGCCCTGGACCCGCATAAGCATCGTGCACATGCTCGAGCTCAGCGCCGACCGCATCGAGTCCGACACAAACAACGACGAGGCCCGCGCGATTTATACGGCCCTTGTGCACGAGTTCAAGCCTGATATTGATCGCAGCATCGGCGACGCACCTCCGCGTGCCGAGTTGGAGAGTATCTATACGCAGTTGCGCGGTATCAGCGGAACGCCACTGCGCGACAGCTTTCACTTGGGACAGACCATCGTCAACGACTACGGCCGGCCCTATGAGGGTGGCTTCAACAACTACACCGGCTTCAGCGCCCACGCCGAAGCGGGACGATTCTCGCTCTACTTTCGCGGCGAAATCGCAGCATGCCCCTTCAGCGGCTGGATACTCGGCCACGTTCAGCAGCTTGATCTTTCCAATACCATCGACGACATTCCTTTCAGCTCCAATCCAGTACAGGACACGATCCCCGAAGGTCCTATTGCGGTGACGAACAGCGTTCGGGTGATGGAGGCCACGCTCTCCTATCATCTTTTGGGACATGAGGTTTCATTCGGCAAGAATGACCACTGGCTCGGCCCGGACAAGGGCGCATCGATGCTTTGGGGCAACAACGCCGAAAACATCTACGAATTCGAAATCAACCGGACCGAACCACTGCGCGTCCCACTGCTCTCGCGGCTTACTGGCCCGTTCCGATACGACTTCTTCGTCGGCAGCCTAAAGGGACATACGTATCCCAATGCTCCCTGGGTCCACATGGAGAAGATCAGCTTCAAGCCCACGCGCGACTTGGAGTTTGGCTTCGATCGCCTCACCATTTGGGGTGGCGCGAAACACGCGCCGATCACGATCTACACTTTCCTGCATAGCTTCTTCAGCTTCCAAAACGTGACTGGATCCGAGAAGTTGGGGCGAGACGACCCCGGTGCGCGCTTCGGCACCTTCGACTTCAGTTACCGGCTCCCTTTCCTGAGTCACTGGGTCACGCTGTATACCGACTCGCTGGTGCACGACGACGTGAGCCCAGTCAGCGCTCCGCGCCGTTCAGGCGTTCATCCCGGCATTTATCTCGCACGATTTCCCGGCCTCGAGCATCTCGATCTGCGGCTTGAGGGAGCCAACACCGATACTCCAAGCTCGTCTGGACAGTACGGCCAGTTTCTTTACTGGGAAGGTATCCAGAGGCAGGGGCCCACCAACAAGGGTTTCCTGGTAGGCGACTGGGTCGGGCGGCAAGGCAAGGGTGGTCAGGTCTGGCTTACGTATCACCTCTCTCCGCAGGAGGAGGTGCAGTTCCAGTACCGGCATGCCAAGGCTGCGAGCGCGTTCATCCCCGGTGGCGCCACGCAGAACGACTTCGCCGTACAAGCTGTAAAGCGCGTGCGAACGAACTTCGAACTGCGCGGATGGGTACAATACGAGCGGTGGAAGGCTCCGATTTATGAGCCGGGGCTCCAGAGTGATACCTCGGCCGCGTTCCAGGTGACGTGGTTCGCGCCGACGCGAAAGTAGACGCGCACGCTGATCCCGCTGCACTTGCTGAATTCACATTTCACGTTTGTGTGCTTCGATCGGTTGCGGGGGTATGGCTTGCTTTTCCGTCTGCACAATTCGTGTCATCGTCCTGCCCCTTTCGTTCGTCCAAATCGAGTGCCAGACTGGACGAATCCAGGGGGTCAGGTTACGAGAAACGAGTTGGAGGTTCCGCTCTCGGCACCTTCTCCGGCGATTCAGGCGGCAGATCGAAGTTCTATCTGTCGCTTCGAATCATCCAGGGATGGAAGTCTTAGAACAACAGGTTGCCCCGGGGATTCCACTGCGGGGTAGATCGTATGATCTTGATATCTCAATAGTTAATCGATGAATACCTCCTGGCGCGGCTTTCTATCGAGTCCTCAACAAAAGACCATGCCGCAGAATGACCGATCCGTATCTCCCATTCCAGTACTACCCGTTCCGTGTCTCCCATTCCAGTACTACCCGTTCCGTGTCTCCCCCTCCAGCACTACCCGTTCCGTGTCTCCCATTTCAGTACTATCTTGACCCCCGTTTCTGATTGTGATTTGGAACACGCGAAGAACTGTGAGAAGATTGACTTGTAATCGTAACGATCTTTGATGCTCACGAACGAGTTCTGCTCTCACGTTTGTGATCTGGAACACGAGTAGAAAGGCGAGATGATCAAATTTGTAACGCGCAAACAAAGGAGTTTTGCTATAGTTCGAAAGTGCCCTCTCGTCTGCGATTGTTTCATTCTGCTCGAACGTTTCGTCTCAACTGAACGATCGTCGAAGTGGAATTCGATTTTGTTCGTCACTGCAAGCTAGAGCGGATGAAGAGACGGTGAATTCATGTAAGCCACCGCAACTCCGCCGGGATGTACGTGTCCCTGATTTTCTTAGCCCTTCTGTGAACTTGATATTGATAACCTTTTAGGGAGGACGAGATTGAGTACAGAACCGTTGGTCAGTCGGGTTCTCGATCCTGTGAATTCGCATTCATTTTCGTCGCACGCCGCTTTCGAAGGGACGGATGGGATCAAGGGGCAGGCGCGGGTGCAATCCTTGACAATGACTCGTTTAGCCGCTTCTCCTGAAGACACAGCGGACGCTTTCTGGGGGCTGGAGGATCTGCGGATTTCGAGTCATCTCATGTTCTTCCCGGGCTGGGAAGAGGTGAGTCCGTGGTCGCGCTCAGCGGGCAAGCGATTCTTCGACTGCGCCTGCGTACTCCTGGCGCTGCCCGTTCTGGTCCCAATTTTGCTCGTGATCGCAGCAGCGGTGCGCCTGACGTCGAGAGGCCCGATCCTGTTCATGCAGGAACGCATGGGTCGTCACGGGCGGCCCTTCACCATACTCAAGTTCCGCACCATGGTGCAAGTTGCCGAAAAAGCGCATCATCCCATCACCACATCAGACAATCAGCGCTTTACTCTAATCGGCCCGTTCTTGCGTCGCTGGAAGCTGGATGAGTTGCCGCAGCTTGCGAACGTGCTGGCTGGGCACATGAGCCTGGTCGGTCCCCGCCCCAAGCTGCCCGAACATGTGGTCTTTGATTTTCCCTGCCGGCCCGGAATCACCGGAATGGCTACCACCCTGTTCGCTTGCGAGGAAGGCGTTCTTGCACGCTTGCCTAAGGATCAATTGGACGAGTTCTATCACGCCTTTGTGCTGCCCGCCAAGCGGAAACTCGACGCCGATTACATGGCCAGCGCCACGTTTTTCTCCGATCTACGGCTCCTCGTCGACAGCGTTCTCCACCGCTGGAGTACTCGTGCCTTGGAGAATTTCATCGCTTCGTCGGCGTTCCAGGGAGAACGCGAAATCATCGCATCCAGGGTGTCCGGTTCGTCTCGTACTTTCGTGCGCGGAACGATCTCGCCCAACGCGAATCAACCGGCCGCGGCTGAGCGGGTTTCGGCCTTCTGACAACGTCACATCGCGGATGCGCAGTGCGGTAAAGGATTTGCAAAGGATCTGAACAGCAACCACGCCAACCGTTTCGCTGCCCGTTCATCTATTGATTCTAAAATCGCTGGCGGAGAGAGGGGGATTCGAACCCCCGATAGAGCTTTTGACCCTATAACGGTTTAGCAAACCGCCGCCTTCAGCCTCTCGGCCATCTCTCCGGTTCTCAGACTCGATTATACCGGAACTCGCGTGCACGCCGCGCGTGGGCGTTTTCCTCTGTCTGCGGCCGGGCACGCCCATTTACATTCGCATGTATGCGTGCCATCTTCAAGCCCGCGCCCAAAAAGCTGCTCCTTCTGCCTCTGATCGCTGCCACCTACTTCATGGTTTCGGGCGGTCCATATGGCATCGAGGACATTCTCGGCGGCGCGGGCTTCGGCTGGGCCATTCTCATCTTGCTCGTTCTGCCTCTCGTCTGGAGCCTGCCCACCGCGCTCATGATCGGCGAACTCGCTGCCGCCATCCCTGCCGAGGGCGGTTTCTACGTCTGGGTGCGTCGCGGCCTCGGACCCTTCTGGGGATATCAGGAGAGCTGGCTTTCGCTCACCGCCAGCATCTTCGACATGGCGCTTTATCCCTCCATCTTCGTTCTCTACCTGGGCAAGTTCAGCCCCGCGCTCACCGCCGCCCCCCGCGATTACCTCTGGTCGCTCGCCGTGGTAGTCCTGTGCTGCGCCTGGAACCTCCGCGGCGCGCCCCGCGTTGGCGACGACTCCGTCTGGATGTCCGCCCTGCTCCTCGCGCCCTTCGCCGTCTTCGTCGTTCTCGGATTCTGGCGCGGCATCACCCTTCACCCTGCCATACACTGGGGCCGTCCCAGCCCCGGAGCCGACTCCGACGCGAGTCTCACCACAGCATTCCTCGTCGCCCTATGGAACTACATGGGCTGGGACAATGCCTCCACCGTCGCGCGGGAAGTCGACAACCCGCAGCGCAACTACCCCCGGGCCATGATCGGCGCGGCCATCTTCACCGCCGCCACCTATATTCTTCCGCTTGCCGCCATGGCCATCGCCGGCCTCTCGCCCGACGGCTTCACCACCGGCTCATGGGTCACTGCCGGCGGCTCGATCAGCGGTTCGTTTCTCTCGATGGCCGTCGTTGCCGGCGGAGTCATCTGCGGCATCGGCATGTTCAACGCGCTCATGATGAGCTACACCCGCCTGCCCATCGCCATGGCTGCGGACGGGCTGTTGCCGCGCGTGCTCGAGCGCCGCAATAGCCGGGGCGTGCCCTGGGTCAGTGTCCTTTTTTGCGGGCTGGGATGGGCGCTCGCTCTCAATCTTCCCTTCGAGCGCCTCATCTCCATCGACCTCATTCTCTACGGCACCAGCCTCATCCTCGAATTCCTCGCCCTCATCGCTCTCCGTCTCCGCGAGCCGCAGCTTCCCCGCCCCTTCCGCGCCGGCAACTTCGCTTTCGCCTGCCTGCTCGCTGCCGGCCCCACCGTCCTCATCGCCTGCGCGCTCTTCGCTTCGCGTAGCGACAAGCTCGGCGATCCGGGCACCGCCCTCGCCAACGTCTCATCTCTTCTTTTTGCGTCTGGGATTGCCCTGCTCGGACCGCTGCTTTACTGGTTCACCGCAGTTCCTCTGGCGCGCCGCCGCGCTCTGGCCGCTGCAACTCCAGCCAAGTAGCGCCTCATCTTTATCGCCTCACCGCCGCCCCCGCCCCGCGAGCCCTTCTTCCCTGTTCCCTGTTCCCTGTTCCCTGTTCCCTGTTTCCTGCTCCCTCTTCCCTGCCCCTACACCGTCACTTTCTTCTTCCCCTCCTGGTGCTTCGCCTTGCCCTCCTGGAACTGTTTGATCGCGTGCACTACGCGGTCGCGCGCATACGCGGCATCGCGCCATCCCTTCATCTCCACGCGCTTTCCCTCCAGGTCCTTGTAAATCGAGAAGAAATGAGTAATCTCCTTCAGCATGTGCGGATAAATATCCGTGTAATTCCAGATATTCGCAAACCGCGGATTGTTCTTCCCCACTGCCAGTACCTTCTCGTCCAGAATTCCCTGGTCCAGCATCTCCAAGAGGCCGATCGGCCGCACTTCTTGCACGCACCCCGAAAAACTCGGTCCCGGCACCAGCACCAGCACGTCCAGCGGATCACCGTCGTCGCTCAAAGTCGACGGGATGAATCCGTAGTCACCCGGGTAGTGCACCGGCGAATGCAGATTCCGGTCCAGCTTGAACACATGCAGTTGCTTGTCGTATTCAAACTTCTGCGTTCCGTCCAGAGGAATCTCAATGACCACCCGAAAGACCTCCGGAGCCCGCTCGCCCACGGGCAGTTCCAAATAATTCACCATTGCGTTAGTTTTCTCCTTGGGGAATTGCTGCAGCCCAATCTCTTCTTCTCTCCAGCTCAAATCCTTTGCTTCATCGCCGCCGGTCTCCGTTGCCTTAGTCCCTATGTCGCTACTCCCTACTCCCTGCCTTCTCGTTCCCTTGTTCCCTTGTTCCCTCGGTCCCTGTCTTTATAATCTGTGATTATGAAGGCGCATGTCTATGTCACGCTGAAGGCATCGGTCCTCGACCCGCAGGGCCAGACCATCTACAACGCTCTTCGCAAGATCGGATTCGCCGATGTCACCTCCGTGCGTCAGGGAAAATACTTCGCGCTTTCTCTCGCCGACGGACTCGCCTCCGACGCCGCGCGCGCCGAAGTCGAGCGCATCGCCCGCGAAGTCCTCACTAACCCCGTCATCGAGGAATACACCTACCGCATCGAGGAGTAGCCTAGCCAGCCCTCCCCGCCAAAATCCGCATCAGGTCGTCGCTCGCCCGGCAACTGGCCACGCGAAGCGCGGCCCGCTCGCCATTCCCTACTCCCTATTCCCTATTCACTCCTGGCCGTCCCCCTGGCCGTTCATGAGAGAAAAATGCAGGAAAAGTTTACATCCTCGGCCAGAATTTACCTGCTTCGGTTCGCTCCCAAATCACCGCCGTCCCCCAGGCTCAAGCATCTTCCACAACCTAACATCACCCGTTTGAGCACGATAGAGAATTCGCCCGCGCCCCCGCTTCTATGGCGAAGCGATTGCTGCATTTCACATGGAAGTTCTCCCCTGGCGCCGATTCAAAGATTGGTTTTCTCGCGCATCGCTTCTCTGCGCCGAAGGAGGGTACCAGGTGTCAAACCCACAGTTCGTCAGTTTGAAACTCGCAACTGCCTCGCCTTCCCTGCTCGCGTCCTCCCTCCCCCAGCCCTCTCTTCCCTTGACCAGCTATTCCGCCCCATCCACGCCGGATGGCGTACCCGTCGCGCCCAAAGCGGAATGGGCTGCGGAGGCAATCGTAAATTCCAGGCACGTGGTTGCAGGTATAAGCTACGCGCTCATCATCGAAGGCGCAGTCGCGCTCTCCATCTTCGCGACCTATGCGACCTGGAATCTCTGGCATCTTCGCTAGCCAATCCCCTTCCGGCTCCACAACCGCTGCCGCCAGGCACCGGGCGCGAAGCGATCAATCCTTCTCGCCTGCCCCCGTTTCCACGTTCCCGTCCTTTGCTGACTCGCTGACTCGCTGACTTGCTCGCCCCGTTGTCTGTTTCCGATCCTCGACCGGCGCCGCGCAGCGCTTTGCGGAGGGAGGCGGGGGTTTCAACCCCCGCACAATCCGACCCACAAGAATTTGGAAAATCGCGTACGCGGCGATGCCGCGATAAATCCTCGTCTCGAAACCCGATCGACCATCTACTCAGCTTCTCCGCCAGCGTGGCGAAGGATAGCTTCCCACTAACCGGCTTCCAGTTACCGATTTGGAGCGGGGAGGATCGTACCCGCTGGCTCACTCCCTGCCTCCCGGGCCGCTTGCTCCGCGGGCGACGGCTGCGACAGCAGCCGCGGGGCGACGGGGTGGCTCGAAGAGCCTGGGTCGCCCCATCCGCCCAAGCGGCCCGAAAACAACCCCAACCCCAGCGGGGCATTTTGACCGACAACAGCCTCCCCTCAATTTCGGGGCCGACAACCCCAAGGCCCGCAGTAAACTGCACATAGGCCAATGCCCCTCACCGTAGCGGAGTTCGTCCAGCGCTGGAAGCTCTTTTCGCAGACCGAAGAAGCTGGCTCTCAGTCCCATTTCATCGACCTTTGCGATATGCTCGGCGAAAAGCACCCCGCCGCCGCTGACTCAGTAGGTGAAACCTACGCCTTCGAGAAATACGTCGGCAAAGCCCACGGCGGAAAAGGCTTCGCGGACGTTTGGCTGCGCGACCACTTCGCTTGGGAATACAAAGGCAAGCATAAGGATCTGAAAAAGGCATACAACCAACTCAACGACTATCGCGAGGAACTTGGCAACCCACCTCTGCTCGTGGTCTGCGATCTGGAGCGCTTCCAGGTTCACACAAACTTCTATTCCACCACTAAACGCATCTACGAGTTCACTCTCGACGATCTAAAGCAAAACCACTTCACTGCTTCCTGCCCGCTCCCGCCGCTCGACGTCCTCCGCGCTCTGTTCGGCGATTACAACGTCCTCCGCCCCGAACATACCGACGAACAGGTCACAAAGGAGGCTGCCAAGCTCTTCAGCCGCCTTGCAGAACGCCTCGAATTGGAGGATCGCAGCCTGGGCGCAACACGCGAGCAGGTCGCGCACTTCCTCATGCGCCTGCTTTTCTGCCTTTTTGCCGACTCCATTGGTCTTCTCCCAAATCACGTTTTTCGCCGCCTTGTGCAGGAGGACCGCTTCAGTCCAAAGAGGTTTCTTCGCAAACTTACCCTACTCTTCGAGGCCATGAGCGAGCCCGAAGGCATCTTCGGCGAGCATTCAATCAAATACTTCAACGGCGGCCTATTCGATACCGCGTCGATCCTCCAACTTGACCAAGCCGACCTCGGTATCCTGTACGAAGTTTCCAAGAACTACGATTGGTCTCACGTAGCGCCCGCCATTTTCGGGACGCTTTTCGAGCGGTCTCTCGATCCCAAACGCCGCTCCCTCATCGGCGCGCACTACACCTCGGAACAAGACATTTTGCTCCTTATCGAGCCGGTCCTCATGAGGCCGCTTCAGCAACGCTGGGCCGACGTCAAGAGGCGCGCTCTTGAAGCTCTGGAAATCGAACGCGCGGAGGAGGAGGCGCGAGGCTCCAAGCAAATCCGCCTGCGCGTCGATCGTGAGTCCGAGAAGATTCTCGGTGCCTGGATTGACGAACTCACATCGATCCGAGTTCTCGACCCCGCATGCGGCTCTGGCAACTTCCTCTACGTCGCACTCCGCAGAATGCTCGACCTTTGGCTTGAGGCGCGAGACTTTGCAACGGAGCAGGGCATTTCGCTAGTCCTACCCAAGATGGTCTCGCCGTCGCAGCTCTATGGCATCGAAACCGAGTTCTACGCCCATGAACTCGCGTCGGTAGTCGTCTGGATCGGCTATCTCCAGTGGAAGCACGAGCACGCCGAGCGGGAAGACAGAGAGCCTATCCTCCAAAAACTCAACAACATCGAACACGGCGATGCCATCCTGCGTTGCGACGACAACGGCAAGCCGTACGAACCCTCGTGGCCCAACGCCGACTTCATCGTCGGCAATCCGCCATTTTTGGGAGATAAGTTCATGCGCCGCGAACTCGGAGACAACTACGTGGATGATCTTCGCGCTCTCTACGAGGGGAGGATCCCGGGCGGTGCGGACCTTGTGACATATTGGTTCGAACGTGCGCGCGATCAGATTCAAGGGGGCAAAGCGCGGCGGGCTGGTCTGCTTGCAACTCAGGGTATTCGCGGCGGCGCGAACCGGGCCGTTCTTGAGAGAATCCTGGGATCTGGTGGAATCTTTATGGCCTGGAGCGATCGGCCCTGGATATTGGAGGGCGCGGCCGTCCGCATCTCAATGGTTGGCTTCGACGGCGGCTCGCAATCGGATAGAACCTTGGATGGTAGGGTCGTCGCGCGAATCCACGCAAATCTTACATCGGAGGCGGCAACAACGTCTGCGCTCCACCTGCCAGAGAATTCAGGGCTATCATTCGTCGGTCCTTCGCCTCACGGGAGATTCGATATTGACTCCGACACGGCCCGAAAAATGTTATCGGCACCTCGAAACGTGAACGGCCGGCCTAATTCGGATGTGGTTCGGCCCGTCGCAAATGCGATCGATTTAATTAGGGGTTTCAGAGACGCCTGGACGATCGACTTCGGGGGCGAAATGACGTTGGAAGAGGCTGCCAAATACGGGATGCCTTTCGAGTTTGCAAAGGCGCACGTTTATCCGGAGCGCAAAAAGAATCACCGCGAGGGGTACCGAGAGAAGTGGTGGCTCTACGGGGAACCCAGGCCTGGGATGAGGAGGGCGATCGCGCCACTTTCCCGGTTTATTGCGTCTCCACGGGTGTCGAAGCACAGAATCTTTGTTTGGCAAAGGCCGCCCACGCTTTGTAACGACGCAACGATCGTGTTCGCGCGCGACGACGATTATTTTTTCGGGGTGCTCCACTCGACCGCTCATGAGACTTGGGCTCTCCACATGGGGACACAGCTTGAAAGTCGGCCTCGATATACGCCCGACACGACGTTCGACACATTCCCCTTTCCTTGGGCCCCTGGCAAGGAACCACACGAAGACGAAGACCCCCGTGTCAAAGCCATCGCCGACGCCGCTCGTGAGCTCGTCCGCCTCCGTGATAACTGGCTCAACCCGCCAAACTGCCAACCCGAGGAATTGAAAAAACGCACCCTCACCAACCTCTACAACGAACGGCCCGAATGGCTTGTGAATGCACACCGCGATCTTGATGAGGCCGTATTCGCCGCTTACGGCTGGCCCACCAATCTCTCAAAGGATGAAATCCTGGCGCACCTTCTCGCACTGAATCATGAACGCGCCGCAGCTCAGTCCGGGCCGGCTACACACTGAAAGCCTTGTCAAGCCCCCCAGCCCCTCACCGCAGCCCCCCACTCCGCCCTAAGTCGTTGTTTTCTTAGTCCCTTGTTCCCTCGGTCCCTTGGTCCCTGAAGTTTGCATATAATTTCCCCCTTTGAGCGCATACTTGTTCCATAAGCGTTCAACCAGGCCTTCTTTGCGGCCGTCGATCTCCGCCACATTCGCGTCTTTCGCCGCGAAGACCGGCCTCAGCCGAGCTTGATTTTCAAGAAAAGCGATTTGGGCTCTTCCTCGGGCATTTTCGTTCATAACTATTGTAGAATCAGCAAAACTCCCCAAAATCCGCGTCGAAGAACGTACCAAAACGTAACCAAGTTGGCAGGGAGACTGCACATACCCCTACCCCCCCTATACCCCCAGGGGGTATCAAACCGGCTCTTTTCGTAGCCTAACTCGTTCAGAATCAATAACAGACTCGTCCCAAAATCCCAAAAACCGCGGCGCTAAACGGCGCTAAACGGCGCCAAACGTCAAAAAATGGGCCCTTTTCGTCCAACTCTGCCCACTCGATGAGTCGCTGACTTGTCCGCCGCGGCGGACCGACTCGCTGACTTCCCAACTCACTGACTTCCCAACTCGCCGACTCGCTTCCCGCATCCATTCCACTCTCGTGTCAACATCGCTTCGTGTGGGGTCGCTTAGAATCGAAGCATGTGCGGAATCGTGGGTTATGTCGGTCCCGAAGAAAGTCGTTCCAGTCATCATCGAGGGGCTAAGGCGCCTCGAATACCGCGGTTACGACTCGGCGGGCATCGCCGTCGGCAGCCCGGATTGCGCTAAGCTTCAGGTGTCGCGCGCGCCCGGCAAGCTGGCGAATCTGGAAGAGATTCTGCGCGAGCATCCACTGGACGGGACGTTTGGCATTGGGCACACGCGCTGGGCGACGCATGGGCGGCCGACGGAAGAGAACGCGCATCCGCACCGCGACTGCACGGGCCGCATCGTCGTGGTGCACAACGGCATTGTCGAGAACTATCTCGATCTGAAGCGCGAGCTCGCGGCGCAGGGCCACAAGTTCGTCACCGAGACGGACACCGAGATCATTGCCCACCTGATTGAGCAGGTGCAGAAGGACGCTGAAGCCGCAGGCAAGCCGATTCCACTCGAAGCCGCCGTGCGCTCGCGCCGTCAAGCGGCTGACAGGGGCGTTTGCGCTGGGCGTGCTGAGCGCGGCCGAGCCGGACAAGATTGTGGCGGCGCGGCTGGGCCCGCCGGTGATCATCGGCGTGGGCGAAGGCGAGAGCTTTGTGGCCAGCGACGTGCCGGGGATTCTGCACCACACGCGGAACGTGTACTTTTTGGCCGACGGCGACGTGGCGGTGCTGACGCAGGCCGGCGTGAAGCTGACCGACTTTGACGGGCGGCCGATTGAGCGCGAGCTGACGCGCATCCAGTGGGATCCGATCCAGGCGGAAAAGGGCGGCTACAAGCACTTCATGCTGAAGGAAATTTGGGAGCAGCCACGCGCGGTGACGGATACGACGCTGGGACGCGTGAGCCTGGACTCGGGCAAGGTGTTCCTGGGCGAGATGGAGATTGCCGACGAAGAGCTGGCGCGGGCCGCCAGCATCAGCATCGCCGCATGCGGCACCGCCTGGCACGCGGCACTCACCGGCAAGTACATGATCGAGCGCCTGGCGCGCCTGCCCGTGGATGTGGACTACGCCAGTGAATACCGCTATCGCGATCCCATCGCCGGCCCCGGCACGCTTGGCCTGCTCATCTCCCAGTCCGGCGAGACGGCCGACACGCTGGCGGCGCAGCGGGAGATGAAGGCGCTCGGCTCAAAGACCGTGGCCATCTGCAACGTGGTGGGCGCCATGGTTACACGCGAGGCGCACGGCTCCATCTATACCCATGCGGGGCCGGAGATCGGGGTGGCGTCGACGAAGGCGTTTACGTCGCAACTGACGGCGCTGTTCTTGCTGGCGATGAAGCTGGGGCAACTGCGCGGAAAGCTGGACAAGGCGCGAGTCCGTGGCATTGATCGAGGAGCTGAGCCGCATTCCGGTGAAGATTGAGGACGTGCTGCGCGGCCGGTCGGCGCAGTGCGAGCAACTGGCGAAGGAGTTTTCGACGGCGCGCGACTTCCTGTACCTGGGGCGGGGGATACATTTTCCCGATTGCCCTGGAGGGCGCGCTGAAGCTGAAGGAGATTTCGTATATCCACGCAGAGGGGTACCCGGCAGGCGAGATGAAGCACGGACCGAACGCGCTCATCGACGAGACGCTGCCGGTGGTGGTGCTGGCGACGCGCGACGAGGCGGATCCGGCGTCGAGGCTGCGCTATGAGAAGACGCTGTCGAATATTCAGGAGGTGACGGCGCGCAGTGGGCGGGTGATTGCGGTGGCGACGGAGGGGGACACGACGATCGGCGCGCTGGTGGAGCACGTGATCGCGATTCCACTGGCGCCGGAGCTTTTGGTGCCGCTGATTGAGATTGTGCCGCTGCAGTTGCTGGCGTACTACATTGCCGTGCGACGGGGATGCGATGTGGATCAGCCGAGGAACCTGGCGAAGAGCGTGACGGTGGAGTAGAAGCGAGCGCAGCAACGGGGCACATACAGGATCGCAGGGAAACAAAAAGCCATGCCCGAAGGCATGGCTTTTTGCTTGAATAATTGCCGGCGATCACCTAATCTCCCACACGGTCGCCCGTGCAGTACCATCGGCCCAGCGAGGCTTAACTTCCGTGTTCGGGATGGGAACGGGTGATCCCTCGCAGTATGGTCACCGGCAAATTGAGGCGTTTTGAAAGCTGAGGCGCTTCGCGCCGCGAGCTCAGCCGAAATCCTGAGTCCGCCATGGCGGGCGAAGGATCTGCGGTTCGCCTTTGATCTTGGATGGCGCTTGGCGGGTGGTTCCCCGCAGCGGGCCGCGACATCTGATTTGTCCCGGATGGTTTCTCCCGGGCCGGTCAGGAACACGGACAGCAATCTGGCGCCAACAAATTATCCGGCAAAACGAAATCGATTGGGATACAAGGCTTGCTAGAAGAGCATCCGCTAAACTGCGCGGAGTTAATTCTATGGTAAAGCCAAACGGGCGATTAGTACTGGTAAGCTACGCGCATCACTGCGCTTCCACACTCCAGCCTATCAACCAGGTCGTCTTCCTGGGCCCTTCAGGGAGATCTCATCTTGGGGCGTGCTTCCCGCTTATATGCATTCAGCGGTTATCACAACCGAACTTCGCTACCCAGCCGTGCCCTTGGCAGGACAACTGGAACACAAGAGGTTCGTCCATCCCGGTCCTCTCGTACTAAGGACAGCCCCCCGCAAATCTCCTACGCCCACAGCAGATAGGGACCGAACTGTCTCGCGACGTTCTGAACCCAGCTCACGTACCGCTTTAATAGGCGAACAGCCTAACCCTTGGAACCTTCTACAGCTCCAGGATGCGATGAGCCGACATCGAGGTGCCAAACCAATGCGTCGATATGAACTCTTGGCATTGATCAGCCTGTTATCCCCGGCGTACCTTTTATCCGTTGAGCGATGGCCCTTCCATACAGAACCACCGGATCACTAAAGCCTACTTTCGTACCTGCTCGACTTGTAGGTCTCACAGTCAACCACTCTTATGCCTTTACACTCGACGGCTGATTTCCAAACAGCCTGAGAGTAGCTTCGCGCGCCTCCGTTACAATTTAGGAGGCGACCGCCCCAGTCAAACTACCCGCCTAACTATGTCCCTCTCCCGGATCACGGGAGGAGGTTAGAGTCACAGCACTCGCAGGGTGGTATCTCACCGTTGGCTCCGCCAAGTCCGAGAACCTGGCCTCAAAGCCTCCCACCTATCCTGCGCAGCGAGAGCCATAACCCATAGTTAAGGTGTAGTAAAGGTGCACGGGGTCTTTCCGTCTAGCTGCGGGTAACCGGCATCTTCACCGGTACTACAAGTTCGCCGAGCAACTCGTTAAGACAGTCGTACGATCGTTACGCCATTCGTGCAGGTCGGAACTTACCCGACAAGGAATTTCGCTACCTTAGGACCGTTATAGTTACGGCCGCCGTTCACCGGGGCTTCAATTCAAAGCTTCGCTTGCGCTAACCTCTCCTTTTAACCTTCCGGCACCGGGCAGGCGTCAGCCCCTATACGTCGTTTTCGACTTAGCAGAGACCTGTGTTTTTGTTAAACAGTCGCCGTACGCGCTTCACTGCGGCCCGCTTACGCGGGCGCTCCTTCTCCCGAAGTTACGGAGCCAATTTGCCGAGTTCCTTAACGA
This sequence comes from uncultured Acidobacteriaceae bacterium, assembly GCA_963836525.1. Lineage (GTDB taxonomy): Bacteria > Acidobacteriota > Terriglobia > Terriglobales > Acidobacteriaceae > Telmatobacter. Next base: position 30,460 of record CAWIJW010000002.1, on the reverse strand, counting down.
GCTTTCACTCGAGCGCCTTTGGATATTCTCCTCGTCTACCTGTGTCGGTTTGGGGTACGGTTCCCTTTGTTCTCCTTAGAGGTTTTTCCCGGCAGCGTGAAATCAGCAGCTGAATCCCATACGGGCCTGCTTTGCGCCTCACTGTTAAGCCCTGGTGGATTTGCCTGCCAGAACCAGCTTACGCGCATCGACCGTCATAGCCATAGGACGGCCTGCTTATCCTTCTGCGTTACCCCATCGTGATAACGAACATTGGGAGGTCCGGAATATTAACCGGATGTCCATCATCTACGCCTTTCGGCCTCGCCTTAGGGACCGCCTAACCCTGAGCGGATTAACCTTCCTCAGGAAACCTTAGACTTTCGGCGCGGAGGGTTCTCACCTCCGTTATCGCTACTTATGCCGGCAGGGTCTCTTCTCAACGCTCCACCAGTCTTCTCAGTCTGGCTTCACTGCTGTTGAGAATGCTCTCCTACCACGCGCGGCTTGCGCCACGCATCCGCTGCTTCGGTGTACGGTTTTAGCCCCGTTGTATTGTCGGCACCGGACCGCTTGACCAGTGAGCTATTACGCTTTCTTTAAAGGATGGCTGCTTCTAAGCCAACCTCCTGGCTGTCTGAGCGTTCCGACTTCCTTTCCCACTTAACCGTAACTTGGGGACCTTAGCAGGCGGTCTGGACTGTTTTCCTCTCGACGATGACGCTTAGCCGCCACCGTCTGACTCCCGGATATGTTGTCGCTGGCATTCGCAGTTTGGTTGGATTCAGTAAGCCGGAAAGCCCCCTAGTCCATCCATCTCTCTACCACCAACGCAATTCATCCGAGGCTAGCCCTAAAGCTATTTCGGAGAGAACGAGCTATCACGGAATTTGATTAGCCTTTCACCCCTACCCACAGCTCATCCGAGCTTTTTTCAACAAACACCGGTTCGGTCCTCCAGTGGGTGTTACCCCACCTTCAACCTGGCCATGGGTAGATCATCCCGCTTCGCGTCTATTCCTGCCAACTGAACGCCCTGTTCAGACTCGCTTTCGCTGCGGCTCGCTTACGCTTAACCTTGCTGACAAGAATAACTAGCCGGCTCATTATGCAATAGGCACGCGGTCAGGCATTTCCGCGCTTGCGCCGCGGCATAGCCCTCCCACTGCTTGTAGGCACACGGTTTCAGGTACTTTGCACTCCCCTCGACGGGGTTCTTTTCGCCTTTCCCTCACGGTACTGGTTCACTATCGGTCAGAGACTAGTATTTAGCCTTACGGGATGGTCCCCGTAGATTCAAGCAGGGTTTCACGTGCCCCGCCTTACTCAGGTATCCGCTTCGAGTCTGGACTATTTTCGCCTACGCGCCTGTCACGCTCTATGGCTCCCCTTTCCAGAGGATTCGGCTAACAGCCAGATTGGTAACTCTACTGTTGCGGACCCTACAACCCCCGAAACACCGAAATGTTACGGGTTTGGGCTCTTCCGAGTTCGCTCGCCACTACTATCGGAATCGAGGTTTCTTTCTTTTCCTTCAGGTACTGAGATGGTTCACTTCCCTGAGTTCGCTCATTCCCGCCTATGAATTCAGCGGGTTGTTCCCGGGTTTTGCCCGGGAGGGTTTCCCCATTCGGAGATCTCCGGTTATAACGCCTGTGTGCGGCTCACCGAAGCTTATCGCAGCTTGCCACGTCCTTCATCGCCTGTCTCTGCCAAGGCATCCACCGTGCGCCCTTAGTAGCTTGACCATAGAATTAACTCCAGCGCAGGGAGCCGAATCGCTTCGGTCCTGATGGGAGCTAACCTATTCTCCGCCTCTGAGACCAGACTTGCTGCGCTCACGCGTGCAGTCTGCCATCTCCTAAAGACACTCTTCTTACTTGAACACTTGCCTGAGTTAGTCAACTTGCACTAACTCGCATGTGCTCGGCCTTGTATTAAACGTGTTCGGAGTCATATCTGCCGGCTCGCACGCCTCACGGCGGACTAAGCCGGCACTCCAAACGCGTTACCCAATCTATTTCGTTGTCAAACATCGTTGCTTCCTCCTTTTTGCTGAGGAAGCCGAGCCCTGAGGCTCTTGAAACCTGCCGGAACCAGCCTCGAAAGGCTGGGCGGCCTGTCTCTGGGTCGGCGCCACATCTTGCACATGGCGGCGAGCCAGATACAGCGAATGAGAGTTTGGTGGAGCTGACCGGGATCGAACCGGTGACCTCCTGCTTGCAAAGCACGCGCTCTCCCAGCTGAGCTACAGCCCCACGTGTCAAAGGATGGTGGGCCTGGGTAGAGTCGAACTACCGACCTCACCCTTATCAGGGGTGCGCTCTAACCAACTGAGCTACAGGCCCGTGTTAGAGCTTGCCACGACTGGGAGCCCGGCGGCTCTCGAGCAAATACCTCGTTCATTCTCAAAAAGGTTTCGAGGACAAGGTTGAACGTGCTGAGCGGCTACGCCGCTCATGACCATCGCGTGATGGCGATCAAGCAAAGAAGGCCCGATCAGGGCTCCCGTATCTAACCGTCAGGGACGGCAGTTACAGGGTAGATAGCAATTGCATCCGCCGCAACCGATTCTCATCGGGAGCGGTCCGCTATCGCGGAAGGATGCACGTGCCATCTTTTCTCTTTTAGAAAGGAGGTGATCCAGCCGCAGGTTCTCCTACGGCTACCTTGTTACGACTTCACCCCAATCATGAATTACACCTTGGGCGGCTGCCCCCTTGCGGTTGGCTCACCGACTTCTAGTGCAACCCACTTTCGTGATGTGACGGGCGGTGTGTACAAGGCCCGGGAACGTATTCACCGCGGCGTTCTGATCCGCGATTACTAGCGATTCCAGCTTCATGCAGTCGAGTTGCAGACTGCAATCCGAACTGAGGCCGGCTTTTTCCGATTAGCTCCCCCTCGCGGGTTTGCGACGGTTTGTACCGGCCATTGTAGCACGTGTGTAGCCCTGGACATAAAGGCCATGAGGACTTGAC
>CAWIJW010000002.1:0-25000 GCA_963836525.1 uncultured Acidobacteriaceae bacterium | reverse complement strand
AGAAACGACGGGATGGCGGCGAAGGGATCGACGAGAAAAAAGATGGAGCTGAGCGCCAGCACCGAGAAGCGCACGATGGGCGCCTGGCTGAGTTCGTTCAAAGCCGCCGTGGCTGGGTTGGTCAGGAGCACGCTTCAGAGGCTAGAACATTCTTCCTGCCGCAGTATAGCGAGCCGACACGCATCAGCCGGCGCGCGTCATCTGTTGTTTGGCTTTGCCCAGGTATGGCGGTCTGCTGCACCGAGGGCGCGGCGATCAATTGCCACAGGCCGCTTTGAGCCGGGCCGCAGTACGATCGAATGCGTCCTTATACGCCGCGGGGTTGTAGTTCATTCCTCCTGGTATGATGTCGTGGTTCACGCCGGGGTAGGTGACGAGCTCGAAGGGCGCTTTGACGACCGCGGCATCGGCGGCCAGAGAAATGCCAACCACCGCCACCTTTCCGGGGAGCGCGTGCGGCATCTGCTCGGCCTGCTCGATGGCGGCACGCAGCGCCTCGCCCTGCCCGGCCACTATCTTGTGGCCGTCGTAGACGACCACATCGTATCCCAGCGCGGTGATGTCTTCGGCGAGAGCTTTGTCATGTTTGGGGCCGGCCATGCCGGAGACAAAGACCACTACGTGGCCCTTGCCTTGAGGAGCAGTCATCTCCTACTGCGCGATGGCAGTTGTGGCGCATGCGGCGGCCAAGACAGCAACGGCTGCCGCGAGACGGAACAATGAATTCGTCATGAGGTGCTCCTTTCCGGCAGGCAGACGCAGAGCACCGCACTGTCGCCGCGGCAGCGGAAACCAATCAAATGGAAGGGCCGGATTCGGTGATGAGCATACGCCGCGAGGGTCGGGGTGTCGAGCATGGGAGAAGGAGGAAAGCTAAAATGACCTCTTGCCTGCCGAAGCCCAAAGCGAACGCATGAAAATCGTGCTGGTCTCGCCGCGCAATCCCCTCAATATAGGAGCGGCGGCCCGGGCGATGGCGAACTTTGGCTTTCAGCGGCTTGCTGTCGTGGCTCCCTTTGAGCAGCATTGGCGCGAGGCAAAGTCGGCCGTGGGCGCCGAAGAGCTGCTCCAAAACGCAAAAAGCACGGAGTGCCTGGCGGAGGCTGTGGCCGATTGTACGCTGGTGGTGGGCACGGGGTCGTTTGAGCGGCGGAAGCCGGAACAGCCAGTCATCCCACTCCCCGAACTGGCGCCGCTGGTGCGGCTGGAGATCGCGCGCGGCGGGCGAGTGGCACTGGTCTTTGGGCCGGAAAAGCGCGGCCTGACGCGCCAGGACCTTTCCTATTGCCATCTGCTAACGGAGATTCCCACCAATCCCCGTCAGCCCTCGATGAACCTGGGCCAGGCCGTCGCGGTGTGCTTGTATGAGATCGCGGTGCGGGGCAACGAATCGCGAAAGCCGGAGACAGATCGAGGCGCTGCGACCGAAGCTTCCGCGCGGCGCGGCCGCCACAGGCGCGCTGATCCAGGCGATGCCGCAGCTCTGGCCTCCGCTCAAGACCTGGAGCTTCTGGCCGGGGTAGTGGAAGAGACCATGCTGGCGGCAAACTACTCTCCGCCGGCGATGCGCAAGGCAAACCGCCACGATCTGCATCTGCTGCTGCGCAGACTGGCCCTCACCCGGGGCGACTCCCGGCGAATTCTCGGATTCTTCAGGCGGATTCTGTGGCGCCTGAAACGATAAGGGGGCAAGCAGTGCGAACTGGTTACCATTGGCGAAAATTCACGGCGACTGGCGCGAAATCTTTGCTAAAGTGGCCTTCAAAGGCTCCCCCCATGCCTCAAATAATGTTCCGATTCCGCGTCTTCTCTTTTGCTGCGTCGTCCATCAGGTTTGGCATTCTGGTTTTTTGCGGCGCGCTGGCCCTAGCTTTGATTTTGGCCTCATCTGCTCCGGGCGCGGTGGCAGCGCAGCAAGCGGCTCCCGCGTCTTTAGCCGAGAGCCCGCCGGCCGCGCAGCAACCTTCTGCTGCCCAGGCTCCGCAACCACCCCCATCGCCTCCAGCCGCACCTGCGGAGAGCCAGCCCGCGCCTTCCGCCGTCCCCGCAGAAAGCCAGCCGGCCCCGGCCCCCGAGCCTCCGAACGCGGCGAGCGGATCTTCGCAGTCTTCGGAATCCGGCGGCATCACCGAAGAGGAGCTCAGGAGCCTGCTCGACGGCAAGGAGCTCTTTCTGCGCGGCGGCTACCTGGACAACACTCTCAGCTTCAACGAGCACGGCGTGCTGGCCGGCCACTCGCCCCAGGGGTCATACACGTTGTGCGGAATCCAGATCGACAAGGTACGCCTGACCAAGCACAAGGTGGTGCTGGAGGGGCAGCGCTTCGGGCTGCACTTTCTGGGCGCGCTGCCGTATGAGGATCCCACCAAGGCTGTAGACCGGGTAAACATCACGCCGAAGAAAAAGGTGGTCAGGATCACGATCGACCGCGAGATTGTGGTGAAGCTGAAACAGAAAAGGGAAAAGGGCAAGCAGGCGAACGCCGCGCAGATAGCGCCGTCAGCAGCGGCTCCGCCCCAAGCTGCACCCGCAGCAGGGCCAGCAGCCGTGCCCGGTCCGCCCGCGGAGACGAGCGAGGCGAGTGAAACGCAGGCCGAGATCGCCGCCGCCCCACCGGCCGAGCGCCCCGCCGGCGGAAAGAGTGTGACCACCACGACTTCGCCGGCCCACGCGACGAAAGTTCTGAAAGAAGCCCTCGACAACGTCTTCGCGCAAGGCTTCGACAGCCGCATGATGGCGTCGATGCCCGAATTCTGGATGCTCTACTACGAGGCCGCTGCGGCAAAGACCGATTACCGGCCCACAGATCCGACTGTGCTGAGGCAGAGCATGGTCGATCAGAAGGCTCGCCTGGTCACGACCTTCGAGCCGCCGTCAAACCAATACGCGCAGGACCATGGCGTTGCGGGGATGTGTCTCTATCATGTCGTGATCGGCGCGGACGGCAAGCCGGGCGAGATCGCAGTGGCCAGACCCATCGGCTTCGGGCTCGACGAGAACGCGGTCGATTCGATTCGCAAGGCAACGTTCGAGCCGGCCATGAAAGACGGCAAGCCCGTTCCAGTGATGCTGGACCTTGTGGTGGAGTTTCGGATCTACTCCAAGCGGACCGCAGTGGCAGCCAAGCCGAGCGAACAACCCGCCGGGCCGTCGCTTCCCGGCCCGTACAGCGTGCAACATCCCTGAAGCGCCGTTCGACAAGCACGCTCGAAGAAGGCGCTCGGTTTCTGTCGCAAAATCACTGAGAAGATTCGGCGCCGTCGTTAATCCTCATTCGGGCCGATCTGTCCCCGCCGGTAGCGGCTGCCAGAGTTCCACGCGATTGCCCTCCGGATCCCAAATCCAGGCGAATCGGCCATAGGAGTAGTCTTCGCGCTTGGGATCGATGCGCACACCTGCCTCGGCCAGTTGTTTCAGCAGGCCGTCAAGATCGTCGACCCTGAAGTTGACCATGGCCTGTTGCGCGCCCTCGCCGAAATACCGTGTGTCGAGAGGGAAGTGGGCGAAGACAGTCATACCCGCGGAGTCCGGGCCGTCGAAGGCCAGCGATCCTCCCTCCTGGGCGGGGATGCCGAGATGAGTTGCATACCAATGGGCGAGCGCCTGAGGATCGCTGGCCTTCAGGAAAACTCCGCCGATGCCGACCGCTTTGGCCATAGAATAACTCCTCGCTTCTAGCTTCCAGCAATTTCGAGCTTGGGGCAAGCGCTTCTTTAAACGTCGAAGCGAATAACCGGCTCAAGCTACCCATCTTCACGAAGGAATTCGTCGAGCTTGGGCTTATGTTTGGCCTTGCGCCCGATGCGCGGTTTGTCAGGCAAAACGCGTGACGGCTTGGGTTGGCCCACGCGCTCGCGGGCGTTGGCTTTGACGGCCTTGGCGGCCGAGAAGCGGGCTGGCTTGCGTTTCGCCATGGCAAGGATGAGTATGGAATAGATTCCGCCGGCGCGAAAGTGGCGCCGCAGAGTCCTCGGGGCAACGCCGGAAATCCTGCCCGGGCAGCGAAGCGAAGGGCCGGGTGGCAAAGGAAAATCGGGATGGAAGAACGGGATTTCTTCAACGAGACGGTGGAGCAGCGCACGCACAGCCTGACCTGCCCCAAGTGCGGTCAGGCGGCCGAGTACAAGGTGACCTGGGTGGTGCGGCGCAAGCGCGCGCAAGTGCCGCACGGAGCCAACGAGCGCGACCGGGCCCGCTTTGCCAAAGCGCAGTCCTACATGGTGCGGCGCGACGACAAGTTGCAATGCGCCAACATTCGCTGCCGCAAGCCGTTTGAGATTTCGACACTGCAATCGCTGGCGTTTCTTGTGGACTGAGCCTGCGCGGCGCGTGCGTCGATTTCCGAATCCATCCCACCTGCAGACACCGGCCGGGCGGAATCGCCGCTGGCGCGCCATCTTGCGCGGGCCCTGAGAAGCGCGTAAATTGAGGAACTGCTCGAATAAGCAGCGTTGTTCTTCCCCGATAATCCGCACACCTCGGGAGGCGGGCGTGCTCAGCCTTTCTTTTTCGAGGTGAGACCATGCGCATTTCCACCCGTTCTGCCGCCCGATGGACCACCCTCGCGCTTGCGTTGATCGCCCTGCTTTGGGGCGCAAGGCTCATCCTGCATTCGCATCACGGCACCAGCCCCGTTTTGGCCGCGGAACTCAAGCCTATCCAGCTTCCCAAGCCTGAAATTACCGGCGGCATGCCGCTGATGCAAACGCTCAGCGCACGCAAGACGACGCGCGCCTTCATGGACAAGCCGCTGCCGCTGCAAACGCTCTCCAACCTGCTCTGGGCGGCTTTCGGCGTGAATCGCTCGCGCGATGTGAAGCCCGGATTGGGCCGGACCGCGCCCTCCGCCCGCAACACTCAGGACATCACGCTCGAGGTCGTGCTGGCCGACGGTGTGTATGTCTACGACGCTGACCAGAACCTGCTGCGGTCAGTGCTTTCCGGCGATGTACGCGGCGCCATCAGTCCGGCGCCCGCGGCCCACGCGGCGGTAACCATCGTTTACGTAGCTCCGGCCAAAGACGACTATGCGCAGGTAGACACCGGATTCATCGGCCAGAATGTCTATCTGTTTGCGGCCTCTGAGGGACTCAATGCCTGGTTCTATACCGTGCATGCACAGGACGTAGCCACGAAGCTCGGGATCGGTGCTGACCACAGCGTTCTTTACGCGCAGTCGGTTGGGTATCCGCCGCAGTAGCAGCCGAGGCAAGCTGCGCCGGAACCGCTCGCGCTGCCGCAATGGCCAGCCGCTCGGTGACTGGCGCGGGATCGGCGGCGTGTGATTGAATCGAGATTAGAGGCGCCGGACCCGGAGGTCAAAAGCAAAGCCGGCCTGGAGATCGCAATGGCAAATTCCCTTCTTCCCCCTGAAGAACGCATTCTGACACCCAACCAGGTGGAGGCGCTGGACAAGCGGCGCGACCTGGGCCACACCTTCCTGGTCATCGCCGGCCAATTTGCGGTGATCGCCACGATCCTGCTGCTCTGGGTGGGCCAGGACCTTACCTATTCGCCGGGCTGGGCGCACCCCATGGCGTACTACTTCTTCATCGCCCTCGTTCTGATCGTGGTCTTCGGCATCGCTGGACTCGTGTTGCGCCGCGGAATGCCGCGAATCGACTGAACGAGGCTCGCGACTAGTCGCAATGCCTGGCAGAATCTCCTGAAAGCGCGAAGCAGAACAACTGAAGCCGCGTAATACCATAGCAACAGAAGTTGCGTAATATCGGTGTAGTTGCGGAGCAGTCCGGCCATTCCCCATCGGCAATCTCGCAATCGATCTCGCGTGAAAGGAATGGACGCGCAATGGCGGAACGTGTTTGCCCGTGGTGGATCGGTTATCTCCTGGCCAGTCCGGTGCGCCGATGGATATCGGGGAATCCTGAAAGCCTGCTGGCGCCTTACGTACGAGAAGGAATGACGGTGCTGGAGCCGGGGCCGGGGATGGGCTTCTTTACGCTGCCGCTGGCTCGGATGGTTGGCCCAGCCGGCCGTGTCGTGGCTGTAGACATTCAGGCAAAGATGCTGGGCGCGTTAAAGCGCCGGGCGCGGAAGACCGGCATGCACGAACGCGTCGAAACGCGGCTCGCAAAGCCGGAGAGCATGGGGCTCGACGACCTGAAGGGCGCGGTGGATTTTATTCTCGCGTTCGCTGTGGTTCATGAGATGCCTTCGGCCGAAGCGTTTTTCAAGAAAGCATCGGCCACGCTTAAACCTGGCGCCCTGCTGTTCTTCGCCGAGCCCGCTGGCCACGTGAAGCAAGAGCACTTCCAAAAGGAGCTCGATGCTGCGCGCCAAGCCGGACTCGAGACCGTGAGCCAACCTGCGGTTCGCCGCAGTCACGCGGCGGTCTTGCGGAACGGTTGAACAAGCCAGCCTCTATCTCCTCAAAGTTCGGCGGCACCGGCAAACATTTTGCGGTTTGCCATCGCTGTTAAACTGAACTCTGATGATCCTCCCGTTTGTCCGCGAGATCTTCGCGGAGCTGGAGCATGGCCCGGGGTTTGAGCGCGTTCGCAGGCACCTGAGCCTGGGTGCGGGGCGGCGGCGTGTGTCCGGATTGACTTGGACGGCGCGGGCGCTTTACCTGCCGCTGATGGCGCGTGCCACCAAGCAGCCGGCGATCGTAATCGTTGCCGACAACAAGGCCGCCGAGGCACTCGAGCCGCTGCTGAAGGCCGGATGCGAGCTCACCGGCGCCATCGATCCCGCGCGTGTGGTGCGCTTTCCCGCCCACGATGTGCTTCCCTTTGAAAATCTTTCGCCGCACCCCGACCTGCAGGAGCAGCGCGCGGCGGCGTTGTGGAAGCTCTCGACCGGCGGCGTCGATATATTGATTGCTCCCGTCGAATCCGCGGCGCTCAAGCTCTTCGAACTCGAGTACTACGCCGGGCTGGCCGTCACGCTGAAGCGCGGCGAAGAGGTCGACATCGAGGTTCTGACCGCGCACCTGGCCGGCGTGGGCTACACGCAGATGGATCTGGTCGAGATGCCGGGGCAGTTTACGCGCCGCGGCGGAATTCTGGACGTCTACTCGCCGGAATCCGACCGTCCGGTGCGCATCGAGTTCTTTGGCGACGAGATTGAGACCATCCGCAAATTCGATCCCGAGACGCAGCGCTCGCAGTCGGGATTGGACGAGACGCAGTTGCTGCCGTTGACGGAGACGCCGGTGACCGAGCATCTGTTGGCCGCGGTGAATGGAAGGCTGAGCCGGCAGCGCATCGAGGCCGAGGATCAGGAGATGGCGGCCGAGGCTGCTGCGGCGGGCGGCGTGAGCGTCTTTCCAGGATGGGAGTTTTTCTCGCCCGTGGCCGGTGCGGAGCGCTCGCTGCTCACGCTCGCCCCGCGATGCGCGCTCTTTGTCGACGAGCCGGCAATGGTCCGCAACCAGATCGATCGCTGGTGGAACAAAGTCGAACAGCGGCATGAGCGCTCGGGAATCGGCTCGCTCGTGCGCCCGGAGGACATTTATCTTCGCCCCGAGGTTCTGCAAGCCTTGCTCGACGCGCACATGGGCCTCGATCTGGATCAACTGGGCGCGGTGGACGTGCTGGATGAGGACGCTACTTTGGGCGAGATCGAGCTGGCGACGCGGCCCACGTTGCGGTTCCATGGCTCCATTCCCGCGCTCACTGAGCAATTGAAGAACCTGATGGCGGCGGAGACACGCATCGTGCTTGCCGCGTCGCACCAGGGAGACGTGGAACGCCTGGCGACGGTTCTTCGCGAGTACGAGGTTCCCTACCGGCTGGGCAGCCGCGCGCCCCGCGCGGGCGACACCATGCTCGAAGAAGCCAGCTACATGGCCGGCGACCTGCGCGTGCCGGTCATCGTGCGCTCGCCGCTGGCGTCGGGCGTCGTCTTCACGGAGGCGAACCTGATCGTCTTCGGCGCCAACGACCTTTCCGACGAGGCCGACGTGACGGCGCGCCCGACTCTGAAGAAGTCGAAGACGGCGGCTTTTGTCTCCGACTTCCGCGATCTCGGCATCGGCGACTACGTGGTGCATGTGGAGCACGGCATCGCGCAGTACCAGGGGCTCAAGGAAATTGCGCAGGACGGTCTTTCGATTGAGTTCATGATTCTGGAATTTGCCGAGGGCGCGAAGCTTTACGTTCCGCTCACCCGGCTGGACCTGATCCAGAAATACCGCTCCACCGACACCGGACCCGCGCCGGTGCTGAACAGGCTCGGCTCGCAGCAATGGATCCGGACAAAAGCGCGCGTACGCAAGGCCATGCAGGATATGGCCGCCGAGCTGCTCAAGCTCTACGCGGAGCGGCATACCGTCGAGGGCAATGCATTCTCAATAGACAACGAGTTCCAGCGTGAGTTCGAGGATGCCTTCGACTACAACGAGACCGACGATCAGACTACGGCGATTCGCGCCGTAAAAGACGACATGGAAGCGCCGACGCCGATGGACCGCCTGCTCTGCGGCGACGTGGGCTATGGCAAGACCGAAGTGGCCATGCGCGCCGCGTTCAAGGCGGTGCAGGACGGCAAACAGGTTGCGGTGCTCACGCCGACGACCGTGCTCGCCTTCCAGCACTTCGAGACCTTCAAGCAGCGGTTCGCGCAGTTCCCCATTCACGTTGAGATGATCTCGCGCTTCCGCACGCCGAAGGAGCAGAAGGACATTCGTCGAGCGCGTGGCGACCGGCCGGGTAGACATTCTCATCGGCACCCACAGGCTGCTGTCGAAGGACATCAAGTTTCAGGATCTCGGACTGCTCGTCGTGGACGAGGAGCAGCGTTTCGGCGTGCGCCACAAGGAGCGGCTGAAGCAGTTGCGCAAGGAGATCGATGTGTTGGCCATGAGCGCGACGCCGATTCCGCGTACGCTGCACATGTCGCTCGTCGGCCTGCGCGACATGAGCATCATCGAGACGCCGCCCAAGGATCGCATGGCGATTCAGACGGTGGTGGCGCGGTTCGACGAAAAGATCGTGCGCTCGGCCATCGAAGTGGAGCTGGAGCGCGGCGGGCAGGTGTACTTCGTGCACAATCGCGTGGAATCGATCTACGAAATTGCCGCGCGTATTCAGGAGCTGGCGCCCGCGGCGCGCGTGGCCGTGGCGCACGGGCAGATGAGCGAAAGCGAGCTGGAGAAGGTAATGCTCGCTTTCATGCGCCACGAGTTCGACGTGCTCGTCGCGACTACCATCATCGAGAACGGCCTCGATATTCCGCTGGCGAATACGATCCTCATCAACCGCGCCGAGCGCCACGGCCTGAGCGAGCTCTACCAGTTGCGCGGCCGCGTGGGCCGCTCCAACCGGCGCGCCTATGCTTACCTGCTCATTCCGCCGGAGAACGAATTGACCGAAATTGCGCGCCGCCGCCTCGCCGCGCTCAAGGAGTTCAGCGACCTGGGCGCCGGATTCAAGATCGCGGCGCTCGACCTGGAACTGCGCGGCGCGGGCAACATGCTGGGCGGCGAGCAGAGCGGCCACATCGAGGCCGTTGGCTTCGAGCTCTACACGTCGATGCTCGAGGCCGCGGTGAAGGAGATGAAGGGCGAGGCGAGCGAAGAGCGGCCCGCCACGCAGCTCAACCTGGGCATCGCGCTGCGCATCGACGAGAGCTACGTGCCGGAAGAGAACCAGCGCCTGCGGCTCTACAAGAAGATTGCCGGCGCAGCCACCGAGGCCGCGGTGAACGAGATACGCGCGGAGATGGAAGACCGCTACGGCGCGCCGCCAGACGCCACCGTTTACCTGCTGGAAGCGGCCATGCTGCGCCTGGAGTGCGAGCGCATGGGCATTGCGCAGGTCGACCGCAAGCGCGGCGAGCTGCAGATCCGCTTCATGGAAAATGCAGCGGTGGATCCGGCGCACCTGATGCAGCTGGTTGCGCGCAACGCCAAGCGCGGCGCGCAGTTCACGCCGCAGGGATTGCTGAAGTATCCTCTGGCAGCTCACGCGGCCCGACGAAGTGCTGCTTGAGATTCGCGAATTGCTTGCCACGCTGGCGCCGGCGCCGGTGAGCGCGTAAGGAATCATTCCGGAATCGAGAGGAATCGATGAAGTATTGTCATTGCCCTGACTGCGATAGGAGTTCTTATGTTGTCCGCGATCGCCGCCCACGCCGCAACCTCGGACTGGAAGCAGCAGTTCGCGAAGGTTTCCGACGAGTACTTCGACCAGGTGTACTTTCACTACGCTCCGTCGGCGGCGACGCTGGCCGGCTTTCACCAGTACGACGCGCAGCTGGAGGATTACTCGCGCAAGAACATCGACGCGGAGATCGCCGCGCTGAAGAGCTTCGAACAGCGGATCGAGGCGATTCATCCGGACGATTCGGCGGCCGATTTTGTTCCACGCAGCGACCGCGAGATTGTGCTTGCAACATCCGCTCGCAACTGCTGACGCTGGAGACCATCCGCCCGTGGGAGAAGAACGCGGACAACTATTCCAGCACCTGCGCCAACGGCGCGTTCGTGCTGATGGAGCGCAAGTTTGCGCCGCCGGACGACCGGCTGCGGTCTCTCATTGCGCGCGAGAAGCAGATGCCCGCGCTGCTCGCAACGGCGCATGTGAATCTCAAGAATCCTCCGCGCATCTTCACCGAGATCGCCATCGAGCAGTTGCCGGATATCGTGAGCTTCTTCGAGCACGATGTGCCGCAGGCCTTTGCCGATGCGAAAGACCCGGCGCTGAAGGCCGAGTTTGCGCAGACCAATGCGGCCGTGATCGCGGCGCTGAACGATTATCTGGACTGGCTGAAGACCGATCTGCTGGCGCGGTCCAACGGAGACTTCCGCATCGGCGCGGATGCCTTCCGAAAGAAGCTCGAGTACGACGAGATGGTCGATCTGCCGCTGGACAAGCTGCTCGAGATCGGCTGGGCCGATCTGCGCAAGAACCAGGAGCACTTCAAGCAGGTTGCCGAGGAGCTGGAACCGGGCAAAGATCCGCGCGCGGTGCTCGAAGAGCTGGGCGAGAATCATCCCGCGCCCGACCATCTGCTCGACTCCTTCCGCGCCACCTTCGACAGCCTGGTGAGCTTCATCCGCGAGCATCACATCGTGACTCATCCCTTCGGATGTGCGGCCCATCGTGGAAGAAACGCCGCCCTTCATGCGCGCCACCACCACCGCCAGCATGGATACGCCGGGCCCGTACGAGACGCACTGCGACCGAAGCATACTTCAACGTCACGCTGCCCGACCCCTCGATGACACCTGCTGAAGTCGAGGGCTTCATGCACGGCGTTCAATGTGGGCACGGTGATTTCGACCGCGGTGCACGAGGCGTATCCGGGGCACTATGTGCAGTTCCTGTGGCTGCCGCAGGCGCCGAGCAAGGTGCGCAAGCTGCTGGGCGCGAACACCGACGTGGAGGGTTGGGCGCACTACTGCGAGCAGATGATGCTCGACGAGGGCTACGGACAACCAGGCGCGGGCGCGAAGGACGAGCGCGAAGCGAAGTTCCTGCGGCTGGGCCAACTGCAGGATGCGCTGCTGCGCAATGCGCGCTTCATCGTGGGTATCGAGATGCACACCGGCAAGATGAGCATCGAGCAGGCCGAGGAGTTCTTTCAGAAGGAAGGCTACCAGTCGAAGGAGTCGGCCGTCGTGGAGACCAAGCGCGGCGCCGGCGACCCGACCTATCTCTACTACACGCTGGGCAAGCTGGAGATCATGAAGCTGCGCGACGACGTGAAGAAGAAAGAGGGCGCGGCCTTCTCGCTGGAGAAGTTCCACGACGACTTCCTGCGCCAGGGATTCCCGCCCATCAAGATCGTGCGCGAGGCGATGCTGGGCGACGACTCGCCGGCGCTGTGAGTGAGGAGCAGCGGAGCTGGCGGGGCTGGCGGAGTTACGGTGCCGCGCTAGACTGCCAGCCCCGCTAACACCACTAACTACGCTAACGCCGCTGCCTCTCACGCCTTCCACTTGATGTTGCAGCCGATGGACGGCCTTTGCTCCGTCGGAACTGGCTTGCCGGCGAGCACGGCATCGATGGCGGCGCGCAGGTCTTTCCCGGTCACCGGAATTCCGTTGCCGGGGCGGCTCGAATCGTACTGGCCGCGATAAACGAGCTTGAAATCCGCGTCGAAGAGATAGAGGATCGGGCGTGCAGGCGGCTTTGTAGGCGTGCGCCACGGCCTGCGATTCGTCGTAAAGATAGGGAAAGAAAAAGCCGTTATCCTTGGCCTGCTGCTTCAGGCCCGCTGGGCTGTCCGCCGGGTGCGTGGTCACGTCGTTCGAGCTGATGGCGACGATGCCAAGCGGCTTGCCGGCATAGTCGGCGCCGAGCTTGCCGAGTGACTTTTCAATGTGCTTCACATAAGGGCAGTGGGCGCAGATGAACATGACGACCAGCAGCGCCCTTTCCGCGAAAATCGTCGCGACGGACAGTCTTTCCGGTCACAACGTCGGTCAGCGCAAAATCCGGTGCAATGGTGCCGAGTGCGAGCATGGTGGATTCGGTTAGTGCCATGGTCTATTCTCCTCAAGTTAAAGCTCTCAGTTCGTTGCTGTTCCGAGATAGCAGATCATTCGACTGGCATTCTCGATAGGCGCGGCTGTCGGCCCGGATTCTGGCGAAAATACATTCCTGCGATACAGAACTCCGAATCCTGGCGCGACCTGTGCTCGACATGGGGCGCCGGACCATGCGCGACATACTTTCCATGCAACCTTACTGCACCGTGGCAGTCCTTGCACCTGAACTCGGTTGCGCCATCTCGAATGGCATCAGAAACAGCCATTGTGACCCATTCCCAGCGTTTCTCGCCATTACGAATGAAAAGTTTCTTCACTCCGCAGGCGTATATCTTCTCGGCGGCACTGTCCACGTTGGTCACCTAACTCGATCTTCAAAACAACCCTGTCTGCCGCCCCGGCACGGCGATTCCGAAGTGCTCGTAAGCAAGGCGCGTAGCCACGCGGCCGCGGGGCGTGCGGTCGAGAAATCCAATCTGAATGAGGAACGGCTCGTAGACCTCTTCGAGCGCGTCTTCTTCCTCGGCGAGCGTTGCCGCCAGCGTGCCCAGGCCCACGGGCCCGCCGTCGTATTTCTGCATGATGGTGAGCAGCAGGCGCCGGTCGATCTCGTCGAAGCCGTGCGCGTCCACTTCCAGCATGGTGAGCGCGGCGTTGGCCGTGGGCCGGTCGATGGCGCCCGAGCCGCGCACCTGGGCATAGTCGCGCACGCGGCGCAGCAGGCGGTTGGCGATGCGCGGCGTGCCGCGGGAGCGCAGCGCGATTTCGGCCGCGCCGTCGCGGTCGATGGGAATCTGCAGCACCTCGGCGGAGCGCGTCGACAATGACGCGCAGCTCCTCTTCGGTGTAGAAGTCGAGGCGCAGCAGGATGCCGAAGCGCGAGCGCAGCGGCGAACTGATCAGGCCGGGCCGCGTGGTGGCGCCGATGAACGTGAACGGCCGAATCTCCATGACGTGGGTGCGCGCCGCCGGGCCCTGCCCGATGATGATGTCGAGCTTGTAGTCCTCGAGCGCGGTGTAGAGCTTTTCTTCGAGCACCGGCTGCAGGCGGTGAATCTCGTCGAGGAAGAGCACCTGGCGCTCGCGCAGGTTGGTGAGGATGGCGGTGAGGTCGCCCTGGATGACGAGCGCCGGACCCGAGGACTGCTGGAAGCCGACGTCGAGTTCGTTGGCGATGATGGTGGCCAGCGTGGTCTTGCCCAAGCCCGGAGGGCCGAAAAGAAGCACGTGATCCAGCGCCTCGCCGCGCGAGCGGGCGGCTTCAAGAGCGATGGCGAGCTGTTCCTTTGCCTTGCGATTGGCCGATGAACTCGCGCAGCCAGCGGGGACGCAACTTGAGCTCAAAGCTCTGCTCTTCGTCGGCGCGCGCGGCGCTGACCAGACGTTCCGGAGTGTTGTCGCGCGCGACGGCCATGCTGAGCAGAAGTGTAGCGGTTCTCGGCATCGGCGGCAAAGCGGCAGCCGAATCGAGGTACTGGCGTACGGTCGGCCGACCGTGCGCCGGAAGGCGTCAACTTCGCGGCGTAAGGTTGGTTCTTCGGCTGCAAGTGCGCAGCGAAGACTCCAGCGACTGAGGGGGATAAACGCAAGCAGGAAAGGCTTATTGACTGTCTTGATGCCAAACAAAAAGTAACACCTTAGTGTGAGGGCGGCATGATGAACAGATGCCATATAGTCGAAGGCATACGGACCAGCGAGAGTCTGCCTTCAGAGATGAATCGATCGAGTATCAATGCTGGCTGCAGGCTCCGGAGGTCAACCATGCATGATCGATTCTTTTCGCCGCGCCTGCTTCTCCTTGCATGGATTGCGCTGCCGCTAGCCGGTTGCACCAATCCCTTAGTGGACTCCATCACGATTTCGCCCACATCGCAATCGGTTTCGGTTGCCCAGACCGCGCAGTTTACGGCGCTGGGAGTCTACGGCCATGGGAACAATCATCCCTCGACCACACAGGACATCACGGACACGGTCACCTGGACTTCCAGCGTGCCCGGCGTGGCCATAATCGACTCTGTCGGAGTTGCGACCGGAGTTTCGGCAGGCCACAACGACGATTACCGCGAGCATGAACGGTTTTACGGGTGTTGTTTCTGCGACAGCGACGCTCACAGTGACAGGTTCATCGGGAGGCGGAGGGGTTGCGCCGGGAACCTCGGTGGTATCTGTGGAAGTGATCCCGGGCTCTCAATCGGTGGCCGCGCCCACGGAAACTGCCCAATTCCTCGCCATTGGGACAACTTCTACAGGGTCGACTGTCGACTTGACCAATCTGGTCACGTGGAGTTCAAGCAGCCAGCAGATTGCGACCATCGGCGTAGGCAGTGGGTTTGCCACGGCGGTGAGCCAGGGCACGGTGACGATTACCGCGGATATAACAGCGGCGGGAATTCACTGACCGGCACGTCGACCTTCACGGTACTGGGTGGCACGGCGGAAGAGTACACCGCAGTGACGATCATTCCCGGCTCACAGTCCGTCTCGGCTTCGGGTCAGACTGGCCAATTCATCGCGCTCGCGACATCGGGCACCACCGGCCTTGAGCTGGATGTGACCGACTCCCCGCAGATCTCGTGGCTTTCCAGTATTCCAACCGTTGCATCGATCACTTCCGGGCTCACCTCGGGGAACGGGCTCGCCAAAGGAGTGAGTCAAGGCACCAGCACCATCACCGCACTGTTAGCCAACCCCGACGGCTCCCTGGTGTCGAATTCTGCCTCGGTCACCGTAACGTTGACGCCGGCGCCGGAGCCGCTGCTTTCCCTCACCATCATTCCAAGCTCCATCACCGTGGGCAATCTGCTGGATGCGGGGCAATTCCTGGCGATTGGAACGTATTCGACTCCTCCATCAGTCAGGGATCTAACCAACTCAGTTACCTGGTCTACTTCGGCGCCCAGCGTCTTTCCTGTCAACACAAACGGATCGGGAGCTGCGAATCCGGGAGCCGATGCCGGTGTGGCGACCGCGTACGGGAACGGGAGCGCCACAATTATCGCCGAGGCGACCGATCCAGCAACCGGTTCCATCCAGACCGCTACGGCAACCTTCAGTTGTCCGCTGGTCCTTCCCACGCCGACCTCTGCGGGTTCATGCTATCCGGGCTCCGAGGCGTCGGCGCTCCTGGCGACTCTGACCGTCTACAACGAGGGCTTGAACACGACGAACTGGCTGGTGACGGCCCCGTCCGCCACAGGCACGCCAGACGTGCTCCATTGCGGTCCCGGATCGAATGGCGCCGGTTTTGGCGGGTCAGTCTGCGTGGCGACTTACCCCGTGGGCACCACCGTAACACTGACGGCGCCTGCCGGAGCAGGAGCCTTCGGTGGATGGTCCTACAACTGCGCAGCAACCTCGGCCGCCACTGCAGCCGGACCCAACACTTGCCAGGTCACGATGACCTTCGACGATACCGTCGGAGCGATCTTTAATTAAGACGAAAGCTGCAAATACAATCAGGACGAATGCCGTACCCATGAGAGCCGCTCTTCGGAGCGGCTTTCGTGTTTCTGCGCGCTTCGTGGGCTGCGATGACCAAACGTTCCAGATTGTCGCTGCCGGCTATGGCCATGCTGAGCAGAAGTGTAGCGGGCCGGGGTTTTCGTTGCGACCGAACACGGTTGCGTGAATCAGATGGGCAAAGCCAAGACGCTCGCAACAAACTTGTAATGCTGGCTGTTGAAAGGCTCGCCACCCAAACTAACGACGAGGAGGATCCTTGGTTTTGTTGGGTCCGCAACCGCGGTGTTCTTGTGTCTGCCCTCACCCATTCTCCGACACCGTGTTTCCCACGCTGGGTCCGTCACCGAAATGCTGTACAGGTCGCCATCGAAATTGAAGCTTGCGCGTACCTGAAGTTGGGTAGGATTCTTCAGCTTCGGTGTGACCGTCCAATAAAGATCATCTGGCTCGACCAACGACAACGAATGGTCAAGTTTCCATGCCCCTAACGCGGGAACAGGGATAGAATCGCCGTAGCTGTGCAGCAATGGTCCGCATTTCTCCAGAACGCCCGTAAGGATCTTCATATCCTGTCGGAGGTCGAATCGTCGCATAAGCTCGTATGCTTTCCTATCTTTAGCTGGCAGAAGTTCCCAATTCTCGGGCTGTATCGCTGTGCCGACGTAGTTTCCAAGCGGCAAGTGCACTATGTCCAAAGCTGACAACCAACGAACTTGATTGCCTCCCTCGGAGACTACCGCCTGACTACTGTTCACCGCGCCGTGGGAATTAGCGTCGACAGGGCGGACCCATTTGCGAGAATCGATGTCGATTCCCGCTATACACTTGCCGCCATCGCGACGAGATACTGCGAGGCACAGGAAACGCGATTCTTTCATACAATTTTCCTGCACTATAGATGAATAATTTTAACCCCATCCCAATGTTTTTGGAGGTATTCGAGCGCCAGCCTGCGATGGCAGTGTTCCGGGGTGGCCTCGCTGCACAATAAAACGGTTTTCTTCCGGAAGCTGTCTTGTGCGAGCACTGACTCCACCTTTCGGGAGCTGATCAAGGCGAGATAGGCTTCCGTGTAATCGCCCCAGCTTCCCTTGCCTTTCTTGAAGGCGTCGAGGATCTCCTGTGTGGGTGCGAGGAGCGGTTCGTGCTCGTACCTAGCGGCGCAGATCTCTTGCAGAAAATAGGCGAGGTCGGCCTGCTTGGCGAACCCGGCGAGCTGCGATGTATTGTTCAGTCGCACATCGAGCAGCCGCTCGATGCCATTGGCTTTCAGTGCGCCGAAGAACTGGCTGGCGCTCTTTTTCGTGAAACCGATGCTGTAGATCTCCATGCGTCCTCGTCCAACTCGGAAAACAGGGCTGGCTGGCCCCTCGCCAGGGCCCTCCCGGACTCGGCAACCACCTGTGCATCCGTTTGCAGGCGTCCGTCGGCGCGGATGTGCAGAAGCTCGTGACCTCGTTCCGCCAAGACCCGCCCCACGAGCAGTCGGCGATGGCAGCGGGCGGGGTCCTCTTCTCCACAGAGCAGAGCGACCCGGAAGCTCGCCATGCCGCGTTCGAGCCGCTCGATTCCCGATGCAAAGGCCGGGTCGGACTTCATGCGCCCGTAGAGCACGCGGCCGCGCGAGTCGTAGTACGCGGGGTTCTCCGGACGCCCGCCCAACTCACGGCCCAGGAACATATACTTGATGCCCGTCTGGGCGAGACTCTTCTGCAGGAGCTCGCGATCGAACTGCGGCGCATAGCGGGAGTACGGCGCCGAGCGCGTGTCAACGACAACATCTATGCCGTTGCCGATCAACAAGCCCTCGAGCTCCCTGTAGGTGTGCGCCGAGTGTCCGATGGTGTAGACAGTGCTCATCCGCCTCAGGCAAGCATAGCACTGCATTGAGTTGGAGGGTGGGGAGCGGCGAGGCCGCGGCACGCCTGCGAGCGTAAGCGGTTTAGACTGGTAGGGTTGCTTTGAACGTGATGGCCCACCGGTTTGGCATCCTTCGCCGCTTCCGCTTCAATCTGCCGCAACGGATCGCTGCGGCATTGCTGGCGCTGTTTCTCCTGCAGGGACTTTGGCTCACCAGCCGCCAGACGCTGACGGATACGCGACTACCAATATGCGCGTTGCGGTCGCGAGACGTGGGAAAAGCCCTCGCCTCTGGCCGGCTACTATACCTCCTGCGGCAACATTCACGACGGCATTCTCGCTTACCGGCTCGCCGGGCTCCCGCTGACCCTCAACCTGCTAGCCGAACGCGGATTCGATCTGCTTCCGCAAACCCGAAAATCGCGTGGTGCAGAATCCAGGCAGCGAGCTGAGCACCTGGGAACTGCGCCATCAGATGACGCACATTCTGCTCCTGCTGCGTCTGCCGTTTCTGTTTGCTGGCTGCGTGCTGGGCGGATGCATCTGGTGGGTCACGCGGCGGCTCTACGGCAATCTGGGCGGCTACACGGCGCTGGCGCTCTACTGCTTTTCGCCGGCGGTGCTGAAGGCCTGCGTAGCGCCAAGTCCTGAGGTGTGGGCCGCGCTGGGCGTGTATGGCGGCGTGTACACCTGCATCGGCGTGGCCCACGCCATGCAGGGGCCGCGGCGCAAATGGCGCCCGCGCATCGTGCTGCTTACGGTATCTTCGGAGTGGCGGCGGCCGCGCACATTGCGGCGCTGCCGGTTGCCGCGCTGCTGGGGCTGGCGGCCATGGTGTGGATCGCCGAGGGCCACAGGAGCCAGACGCTGCCCGTGGTGCTGGCCGCCGCGGCCGGCGCGCTGGTGCTGGTCTTTGCCTGCTATGGATTCTCGCCCGACGCGTTCAGCTATGTCTTCCGCTCGTCGGCGGGATTCCTGTGGTTCTCCCCGATCCGGCGCGGCGATTCTTCTGACGCTCGCGAATGGCGGCGTGACGGTGGCCGCCTGCGCTGCGGTGGTGCTCTATCTGGCTGTGCGCAAGTCACGCTACTTCGGCAACACGGCTCCGCTGTTCTGCGCTGTGGTTCTCATGCTGCTGGTCATGACGGGCGCGCCGGGAAGCCCGTGGCTGTGGTCGCTGCCATTTCTGCTTACGTTTGTGGGCGGCGTGTTTGCCGACGCATACGAAGGCCCACGCGGACGGCTGGCGCTGGCCGCGGCAGGAGCGATCGTGCTGCTGCAGGCGGTGCTGTGCGTGCTGAGCCTGCCGGGACTGATCTAGAACAGAGATTCGCGGCTGCAGCGACGTGTTCCGGCGCACAAAACGCGCGACGAGCCGAAAATCGGCCTCGAAAACGGGCTGACCAAGCGCGAAATCCGGCTGCGCCAGCGTGGAGACGATCAGCCGTTCCGGCAAGCGTTGGGACTTATCATAAATTGATGCAAAATAAGGACTTATTTCGCCCCATTCCGCCTTGCTAAAACCCCCTCCAACCCCTAAAATAGAGGCAGAGACCTGCGGACCCGGCCCCGCTTTTTCCGGACCTTTTTGCCGCCTTCCTGCGGGCCACGAAAAATCTTATGCCAGACGACCAGAATCCCCAGCTTCCTCTCGACGGCGCGACACCCTCCCGGCGGCACGAATCTCATTCCCATCAACATCGAAGAGGAGATGCGCCGCTCCTATCTCGACTACTCGATGTCGGTGATCATCGGGCGCGCGCTGCCCGACGCGCGCGACGGCCTCAAGCCCGTGCATCGCCGCATGCTCTACACCATGAGCGAGATGGGCCTGGAGCACAACAAGAAGTACACCAAGTGCGCCAAGGTGGTCGGCCAGGCCATGGGCGTCTACCACCCGCACGGCGACTCGGCCATCTACGACACGCTGGTCCGCATGGCGCAGCCGTTCACGCTGCGCTATCCGCTGGTCGATGGGCAGGGCAACTTCGGCTCGGTCGACGGCGATCCGCCCGCGGCGATGCGCTACACCGAGTGCCGCATGGAGCGCATCGCCGGCGAGATGATGGCCGACATCGAGATGGAGACCGTGGACTTCGTGCCCAACTACGACGAGTCCACGCAGGAGCCGTCGGTGCTGCCCACGCGCATTCCCAACCTGATCGTCAACGGGTCGAGCGGCATCGCTGTGGGCATGGCGACGAACATTCCTCCGCACAACCTCACCGAAGTGGTCAACGCGGCCATCGAGCTCGTCAAGAATCCCAAGGCCGGCCTGGCCGAAGTGCTCAAGCACGTCCACGGGCCGGACTTTCCCACCGGCGCCATTCTCTATGGCCGCAGCGGCATCGCGGAGGCGTATCGCACCGGCCGCGGACGCTTCCTGATGCGCGCCCGCGTGGCAATCGAAAACGTCACCAAGGATCTGAAGGCGCTCGTCGTCACCGAGCTTCCCTATCAGGTAAACAAGGCCACGCTCTTCAAGCGCATCGCCGAGCTGGTCGAAAACAAGGTCATCTCCGATATCGACATCGGCGCCGACCGCACGCGCGACGAGAGCGACCGCGACGGCATGAGGATCGTCATCGGCCTCAAGCGCGGCGCGCAGCCTGAGATCGTGCTCAACCAGCTCTACAAGCACACGCAACTGCAGGAGAGCTTCTCCATGATCTTCCTGGCCGTGGTCAACGGCCAGCCGCGCGAGCTGCCGCTCGCCGAAGCCATCCGCGTCTTCATCGACCACCGCATCGATGTGGTGCAGCGGCGCACGGTCTACCTGCTGCGCAAGGCGCGCGAGCGCGAGCACATCCTCGAAGGCCTCAAGATCGCGCTCGACAACCTCGACACCGTGATCCGGATCATTCGTGCGTCGGCTTCGCGAGCCGAGGCGCGCGAAAACCTCTACGCGTGGGGCAAGGGCACTGAGATCGTCATTACGCTCGACCGCGAGCTGCAGCGCCACGAGGAGAAGGGCCTCACCCTGCGCCAAGTCGACGCCATCCTCGAATTGCAGCTCTATCGCCTCACGCAGCTCTCGGTCGACGAACTCCTGAACGAGTTGAAGGAAATCCGCGAAAAGATCGCCGAGTACGAGGAGATCCTGGCCAGCGAAAAGAAGCTGCGCGCGGTCATCGTCAAGGAGCTCGAAGAGGTTCGCGACAAGTACGGCGACAAGCGGCGCACCGAGATTGTGGACGAAGCGTGGAGTTGCAGCTCGAAGATCTGATCGCCGACGAGCAGGTCGCCGTCACGGTCAGCCATCAGGGCAGCAACGCCAACGAACGAAGGGGCGGCGGCAAGCACCACCATTTGCTCGAGAGGGGCCGGGGGTGAGGGCGGCAAGAATTGCGAGAACTATTGCCGTGATAAGCATGGCCGCTGTCTGTTTACGGGCGTTTCCGCCGCAGGCGGTATTAGGCTCTGTGCTTTAGCACGGGTCGTCGGCTTAAACCCCATTTCCAAGGAGAAGACCATGATACGTTCTATCATTGCGACCATCATGTTAGCCCTGATCGCCGTCCACGTCGCCGCCGGCGAGGAGGACTTGGCAACTCAGATTAAGGCCCTGCAAAAGGAACGGCTCGAAACGCTGAAGAGGCTCGTCAAGATCTACACGCTACAGTACAAGGCAGGGGCGTGTCTCTGGCGAGGTTTTTGCCGACGCGGAGATCGCTTTAGTCAATGCCCAGTTGGACGCGGCTTTGGTCAATGTCCAATTGGACGCGGCAAGAAGCTTCCTGACGCGGTCATAACCGTTGTGGAGAACGCTCGCTGCTAAGCAGGCGAACGTCCGACACGGCCGCTCATAAAAACCCCGCTTTTTTCGTTGAAACAGGAGACCGATCTTCTATTGTGGCGTCGGTCCTCGCATTTGGCGATCAGGATTGGCGCAGGCAGAAAAGAACGAGGCTGACGTCAAGGATGCGGCAAAAGGGGCTAATCAAGAAATTGACCAGACTCGTGGAGAACTATAAGAAACGATACAAAACAGGCACGGCTCCGCTCGAAGCTCTTCTCAGGGCCCAAGCCGCTCTGCTTGATGCCCGGATGGACGCCGCTCGAGAAGCACGAAGAACGGGTCGCCCTGTTGGAGGAGCATGCCAAGAGTGAAGCAGAACTCTTCAAAGTCGCCGAGAGCAAGCGGAAGGCCTCTGCCTGTTCGGCGCGGTCGCTTTTTCTGGACACCAAGATCAGGATGTTGCGACAACGCAGCGCGAAAGACGACGCAGCGGCCCAGATCAAGGCGGCGCAGAAGGAACGAGTTGAGGCACTGACGGAACTCGTGAAGATCGACACGGAATTGTGGAAAACAGATTGGACTGGGTTGGCGACGCTCACTCAGGCGAAAGCCGACTTGGCCAACGCCCAGGCCGACGCAGCAGACACATCCGAAGCGAAAGTCCTTGTGTTGACGGAGGCCGCGAAGGAACAGGCTGAAGTCGTCCGAATCACTGAAGTCAGGGCGCAGGCGGGCTTCAAGGATACGAAGGCTGACGTCGATCGGGAACGGTTGCATCTCTTGGATTACAAAATCAGGCTATTGCGAGAACGTGGTCTACAAAAGGCACGGGACCAATGAAAGCCCTCTCAGTTGAGCGTCACCAGGATGAACAAAGCCTTTGTCCGAGAGCCCGATAATCGGCCGACTATTGTCCTCGCTGCGGCTCGAAGGGGCAGCCGGTGGGAAGGAGACGCTTGCGGGCCTACCTGCCCGAGGGCAGCGCGCCATCTGCCGACCCGGCCAACTTCTGCCCGTCGCCGCGATGCGACGTGGCCTATTTTGACTCCTTCGAGCGCGTCATCTTGGCCGCCGAACTGAGCGGTCCGTCTATCCCAAAGACCCGGACGCCCCGTCACCTGCTTCGGACTGACGCGGGCCGGACATCGAGCAGGACGCGCCGAAGGGTGTCGTTACGCGGACCAAGGCGGCGATCGAGAAGGCCAAGTCGGCCGAAGCTCGCTGCCCGAGGCGGCCAACGGCCATTCGTGCATCGCCTACGTGCAGAAGTATTATATGCAGTGTCGGGCAGCAGAAGCGGTAGAGTTGGGCCGCGACTCGCCGGCGCCGGCGGCCTGCACGTCGCGTCACGCCCGATGGGCGAATTCCTCGCCGATGATCTCCAGTTGTCGCCGTAGTGGTGGACGGCCTCGTTGGGGCTGAGGTTGAGGATTGCCCGGCCGTCCGTTTCCCAGTGATCGCGGTCGAAGCGGAAAACCGCGGTGCCGGCCTGGAGATTGCCGACCGCTCCGACGGGCCGTGGGAGACGCGTCCGATCCTCCGTGGCCATAGTGACCGCCACAAAGGCCGACAACTCGCCGGTCGTCCGGCTGCGGACATAGGCCACGTCGTCGGCGAACGTGCAATCGGCCCAGCGGGGGGCTTGGGCGGCGTGGGCCGCGGCCAGTTGAACGAACTTCGCCTCCAGCCGTTCCGCTGGGCGTGGAACCGCCGCTTGGCCCGGCTGAGCGGCATTGCCCGCGCGGTCTTCCGCTTGGGTCGCCAGACGATAGCCCCGTACCGCCAACAGAACGATGGCGACGACAGGAAGCCACCAAACATGGGTCATTTGTTCCCCCCTCATACGAAAGCCAGCCGACGCGTGTACTCTTATTTTATACCCCAACCGCGAAAAAGTGCAAACTTACCTCGCCGTCTACCCCGTCCTTCTGCTATTGTGGCCGCCTCATCGAACGGCAGGCTCAATTCCTTGATCTTGCTCGAGAAGCAACCGTTCAGCATCCTCATGGGTGATTCGCTGGTAGCCGCACTGGACGAGTTGCCCGTTCTGCCTTCCCTTGAGATAGCTTGAGCAAATCACCCCTGTAGGGGTGTTTCATACACCCTGACGGGGATCGACAGGATACCGGCGAATCGCCCAGAATCGTTGCTTTCCGTATCTCTGCTCCGCCTTCGCCCATTTTTGGCCACGAGGAATCCCATGTCGAGTTTTTGCTCTTTGCGGCCACCGAGGGGCAGCCGCTCGGCTGTTGTGCATGCGGCCGGTCGACTATGTCATCGTCGCCATCTATTTCCTGGTCGTGCTGGGCATCGGCTTCTATCTGAAGAAGTTCGCCAACACGGGCGAAGACTTCTTCATGGCCGGCCGCAAGATGACCGCCTGGATCGCCGGCCTGAGCTTCATCTCGGCCAACCTCAGCTCGCTGGAGACGATGGGCTGGTCGGCCATGGCCTACCAGTACGGCATGTTGGGGGCGCACGCCTATCTGATCGGCGCCATTCCCGCCATCCTCTTCCTGGCCATGGTGATGATGCCGTTCTATTACATCTGCAAGACGCACTCCGTGCCCGGCTACCTGAGCCTGCGCTACGGCGAGGCGAGCCGCGTCGCTGGCGGGCATCTCCTTCGCCTTCATGACCGTGCTGGTCAGCGGCGCCAGCATGTTCGCCATGGCGAAGATCCTGCACCTGCTGCTGGGCTGGAACATGAACGTCGAGCATTTGGGTGGCCTCGCTCACGGTGGCCATCTACGTGACCCTGGGCGGCTTGATCTCGGCGGTGTTCAACGAGGTGCTGCAGTTCTTCCTGATCTGGCTGGGCACGCTGCTGATTCCCATCCTCGGCCTGATCCAGGCCGGCGGCTGGAGCAGGATGATGGCCAGATCCAGCAGAACGTGAAGATCATCCATCCCACGGTCCAGAACGCCGATTTCACCAGCCTGTGGCGCAACCTCGGCTCGTTCGATAACAATCCGATGGGCATTGACTGGTTCGGCATGGTCTTCGGCCTGGGCTTGGCCGTGGGCTTCGGCTACTGGTGCACCGACTTTTTCCAGGTGCAGCGGGTGATGGTGGCGAAGAACCTGCGCGCCGCCCAAAACGGCACGCTCATCGGCGCGGTGCTGAAAATGTGCGTGCCGCTGATCGTCACCATTCCCGGGCCTGCTGGGATTGGCCGTGTTGCCGAACGCCGATGGTTCGCCCATGTCTTGGTTCCGGAAAGCGATCCTCGGGCGAGCATTACGCACCACACCTTACAACGACGTGCTGCCGCTGTTGATGGGCAAGTATCTCGGGCCGGGCTGCTGGGCCTGGGCGTGACGGCGATGATCGCCGGTTTTATGTCGGGCATGGCCGGCAACGTCATGCCTTCGCCACCGTCTGGACCTACGACGTTTACAGGCCGCTGGTTAATAACGCCAGCGACCGCCACTACCTCAACATGGGCCGCTGGTGCTCGATCATCGGCGTGCTGCTGTCG
>CAWIJW010000001.1:0-21266 GCA_963836525.1 uncultured Acidobacteriaceae bacterium | reverse complement strand
GCCGGAATTCTCGAATATCGATGTTGCGCGACAAGCTTTCGTCGGGGACAGCCTTCCCGTTGTATGGGACGCGCCGTCCGCAACCTCTGTCACGCTGCAAATCGAGGATGGCGACGAGCGCTCAGAGCACGCGGGGACATCCGCCGGCGTGTTCATGCTGCGTCCCACGCGAACGGGTCCAATCCTCCTGCGCCTCGTCGCGCAAGGTCCCTTCGCCACGACGGTCCAGACGCGCACTGTTCAAGTGGTCGCTCAGGTGCCGCGCATCGAGATCGAGCGCCCGGTTCAATGGGGCAACCCTGGAACCGCCGTCACTTTCCACTGGCGCGTCAGCGGAGCGCGCGAGGCATTCATCGAAGCGCCGGTGCGTGGCGAGACTTATGGCGTCGCGCTCGATGGCGGGATGGTCGTCGATATCGAGCCGACGGAAGAGGAATTTCACCTGATCGCGATCGGCGTGGATGGCCGCCGGTACACAGAACGCTTCTCCACCATCCCCCGCGTGATCGGCAGCCTCGACGAACCCTGAATTTTTGAACTCTAACTTAAGGAGACATCCCATGAACAATTCCCCCGAAAACCTTTCCCCGATCATGCGCCTAGCGTGTGTGCTGGTACGCTGCAATCCCGACCTGCTTGCCCTTTCGCCTCGGCAGGATCGCTACGCGGTCGTCTCCGAGGCTTTGCTGCTTTCGGTGGTCGCCGGTGTCACCGGGCTCGCTTGGACGGCTTTCTGGGCGCAGTTTGTCACTCTGCCCGCCGCTTTAGCCTTTGGCGCGCTGGCCTGCGTTTTCATGTTCCTGATCGATCAGGCTATTGGGGCGGCGGACTGGCGTCTGACGGGCGTCCTGCGCCAACCCGGCGCGCGCCGTCGTTGGTGGGAGCATGGCCGGCTCGCCATGCGCCTCGCCATGACTGTGATCCTTTCGACGGCAACTTCAACCGGCGCATCGATGGCGATGTTTCATGACGCCATCAAGACGCAGCTCGAACAGGATGTGCGCGGAAAGAACCGCCAGATCGAGGAGCAGTACGCCGAGCGCCTTCGCGAACAGCGGACTCTGCGCTTCGGGACGCTGGAAGCCGAGGTCCAGCGGCTGACAACGAGCGCCGGAGAAATGACCCGCGTGCTCGATGCCGCCCGCCAATTGCGCGCGACGGCCAGCCAACGGGCGGAGGCGTACCAGATAGAAACCGACCGCGAGCTGAAAGGCGCGCCCGGTTACAAGGCGGGAGCGGGATCGAAATACCGCGAGGCCCTCACGCGCAAGGTCGCGGCGGACTCCGATCTCGCCAAAGCCGATTCCGATATCAGCACCTACGAGGCGCGGCTGACCGACGCGCAGAAGAAGCTCGACAAGGCGAGCGCTGACGTAAGAGCGGCAGAGGCCGCGTTCGCGGGCGAAGCGGCCCAGATCGACGAAGAGAGGAAGAGTCACCTCATTCCCGATCGTAATGACGCGCTGATGAGCTACCTCGCATTAGAGGAGGTGTACGCCGACCCGCGCTTCGGGACAGCCGCTCGTCACTTCTCATGGCTGATGATGGCCGTCCTGATGACGTTCGAGCTGAGCTATGTCGTCGTCCGTGCGTGGTTCACGCACGCCTCGGTCTACATGGCGATATTGATTGGCGACACAAAGAAGCGCGCTGACCGGGTCGCGGCGGACTACGAGAGCAGCCGCGATGCGCTCCGCCGTACGCCGGACGCACGCACGCTGACCGGACGCGCTCCGCTGCGCTTCCTTCCCGTGTCATCGCCAAGCGTCGTTGCCATCGGCGAAGCCCGCGAGGTTGGGGCGAGGAATCCGCCCCTTCGTAAGTCCACATAATCCGTGTCTCCACAGGAGGACCAATCATGTTACAGAAAGTCCGTTCCCCCTTCGCCGGAAAGCCTGCCACAAGGCAGGTCGCCGATCACAACGGCGCACCGGCCTTCTATGTGCAACCCCGTGTGTTGACGCCCGTGCGCGCTATGGCGGCGAGCTGGCTGACGGGGCTCGGCGTGGTCGCTGGCCTCGGCTATGGCCTCGCTGGCGTTGCCAGCGCGCCAAGCCCCGATAGCGGGATGTTGACAGCGGCCTTCGTAGTTCCCGTCGTCGGCGGGTTCGTCCTTTACGGGGCGCTGCGCTCTCTCTTGCGCAAGCGCGTCCGACTGATGCTGACACTGGAGCAATTCAGCGTGAAAACGCTGTTCGGCTGGAAGCATTACGACCGGCTGCTGCCGCACCGCTTCGCCCTCTTGCAGCACGACTGGACGCAGGCGGAGCAGGAGCAGCAGGAGTTTCAGGCGGCGCAGGCGCAAATGCAGGGCAAACTCGTTCGCCGGGCGCGCTGGTTCGCCAACTCATTCCACCTCTCCTTCGATTACCTCGGCCAGCGCAATGACGTTCTTACCGTCTACGGCCCGAAAGAAGCGATGGCGATCGTGACGCGGCTGAATGCCTGCGACAACGTTCTGGACGCCCTCGCCCGCCGTGGACAGGGAACGCCGCTGACTCCCGCCGATGAATGGGGCGACCAGCCGGGCGCAATCCCCGAGTTGACCTAACGCAGGAAGACCAATCCCATGCCTCGCGAACCGAGCCGCAATCTGCGGCAAGAAGCAGAGCGCAAAGTTGAACAGCGTTTCGCGCAGCAGAGCGAAGCGCTGTTCGCGTCTCATAAGGAGCAGCGCGAGCGCGATTTACGCGCGCAGCAGCAGACGATTGAGCGCGTCGCACAGGAACAGGCGCGGATTGCCGATAACAAGCGGCAAGCTCTCGAACAGCATGAGCGCAAATGGGACCAGATGCGCGACCGTATCGCCTATAAGCCGGAACCCGCGCCGTCGCCGTTCGGCTGGACACCACCCCGCGATCTTGACCGCGAACACCGGGAGATGCGCCGCCAGTGGCTCGACCAGCGCGAAACCATCGAACAGGCATTTAACGAGCGGATTGAGAAGTGCCAGACGGCACAGGACGATCTGCGCTTCGCCTTCGACGCGGCGAACGAGATTCAGGCGCAGAAGAATCGCGCCGATTACGAGACACTGATCCGGACACAGGACCGGACGCGCGAAAGCGCGGTCCAGCGCGAGGAGTTGCGGCAAGAGCAATCCGTTACGCGGGAATTCCAGCAGCACAGCCGCGATAGCGGGCCGGAGCGCGGAGTGTAGGGGGCGCGTCACGACGCGCCCCCTTCGGCTTTGCCAATCGTGGCATTGGCCTCCGTCAGCCAACGCCAAAGCTGCTCTTTCGAGAACTGATTGCCGCCGTGCAGCTCTGATAGCAGCCAGATGTAGCGCCGGGTCATTTCCGACAACGGCGCGGCAGTGCTGTGCTGATCGTTCATGACACACCTCACGCTCTGATCGCGCCATGCGCCCGCGCCTCGTCGGCGTAAGCGGATAGCGTCATGGTTGGCGTGAAATGAAACTCGCGCTCGATAGGAAGGCCGAGCTTGCCGCGTACGGAAGCGAGTTCGGACAGGCTGACATAGCCGAGTTCGGGACAGCCGAACCCAAGATCGCACAGACCGAAGGCACGGTCAGGATCGTCCGGATCGATCTCGGTCAGGAGCCATGTGGCGGCTCCGTCTGGCGTGAAAAGTTTCACGACGGGTTTGTGGTCGATATAGCCGTGCTCGCGGGGCAGTCCGTCTGCATCGCGGTTCGCGCGGCCATTTGCGAGTAATTTCTCGCGGAGTGATGTGGTCAAGAGTTTCATGGTGGTCTTTCCTTTCGCTTAGGGGTTTCTCAAGACGCGAAAGGGAAGGCCGGGCGGAGAAGCCACGGGGTCACCCAAGATTTTGTTCGTTTCGGGAGGGTCACGTTCGGGAAACCCGCAAACGAAAGAATCTTTGGATTGATGCCGGGGCGCGCCCGGCCATAACGAAGCGTCAATGCTTGAGAAAACCCGCGAACAGGAGAGACACAGCTCGCACGACCGCAGATCGCGCATGTTACGATGCGTGATGAATGGCAATTTGACGGTTGGCATCGCCGGACATCAGAAGCGCCGGGGCCTCGACTGGAATTGGGTAAATGCCACGCTGCGCGCCGAACTGGTGGCACTGGGCGGTGTCAGTCGTGCCCTGTCGTCACTGGCGGCGGGCGCGGACCAGCGGTTCGCGACGGTCGCCCTTGAACTGAACATCCCCGTTACCGCCGTGCTGCCGATGAGCGGCTATGAGCGTTTTCTGCGGGGCAAAGACCTGGCCCGCTATCAGGTGTTGCTGGCGCGGTGCGAGCAGCTCGTGCTCGATGGCACCGGCAGGCCGAACGAAGCGTTTCTCGCCGCCGGTCATTACATCGTCGATCACTGCGATGTTCTGTTTGCGGTGTGGGATGAGCTACCTGCCGGAGCGATGGGCGGCACCGGCGATGTTGTCGAATATGCGCGCCGCTCAGAGCGGCGCGTCGTTCACCTGAATCCGATGGAGCGCCGCGTCACGGCAACGTGACGCGGCGCGACCGGGTTGCGGCCCGTTACTTGTCCTTATCGGTCGTCAGGCTGACATGCACCGGAGGCTCGGATAAGTCGGCAATCCGCTTTTGAACAAGCGCGTTAAATTCCGCCTCTGAAATCACATAGTCATCGTCTTTAATGCCGTGTTGCCGGTCGATATGGAGGAGGCCGTACGTGAAATTCATTGTTTGATCGGGAACCAGTTTACGATTTTTCCAGTCCCAAACTTCTGACTGGGTGACGGTCTTACCGTCATCGTCAAAAACGACGCGTGCCGGCCAACCGCAATAGTCGAAGTAATAGATATAGGGCATCGGTCGTGTTCCTTGTCAGCCCCCATTTTAATCCCGACGCAGGGCGTCGAGCAAACTCGGCTCAAAGTAGCGCCCGGTGACGGTGCGCTGCGTCGCGGGGCGGCTATCCACCTTGAGGGCGAACAAGGCCGGTTGTTCCGGCCTTGCCGCTTTCCAAGCCTCAAGCTGCTGGCGGCGTAACTCCACGATATCCCGCCAGCGGTAGGCCCGGCCATCGATAATGATCTTGTCGGGGCGGCTCATTCTGCCGCCTCCTGCTGTAAGCCCGGTTGCAGCCCGTTCAAATAGTCGGCGGCGCGTTGCGCGTGAGCGGCGGCGGTGAAGATCGCCCGCTTGTCGTCTTTCAGAACCTTGAGCCAGTTGCCAATGTATGAGGCGTGATCGGCGCGGACTTCCGGCGTCAGGTCGAGATCGGCTGACAGAAAAGCCGAACCAAGTTCCGCGACAAGTTCCTCCATCGCATAGCCTTCGTCGCCCCAACGCTTGCGCCCGAAATCGCGCTCAAGGCGTTTGGGATGGCGAGTCCAGTGCGTCATTTCATGGCAAAGCGTCCCGTAATACGATTCAGCGTCCTGAAAACTCTCGAACGGTGGCATCTGCACCCGGTCTTGCGCCATCGTATAGAAAGCCTGATTGCCGCCGTGCTGGATGTTGGCACCCGTGGCGGTGAAGAATGATTCGGCGCGGTCGATCCGTGGCAGGGTATCGAGCCGGGGTTCGGCTTTTGCGTAATACTGCGCAGGCAACCCCTCCACCTGCTCGACGTTGAAAACCGTGTAGCCCTTCATAAAGGGAATATCGCGCTCGGTTTCCTCGCCGCTGTCGCCATCAGTCTCGGTACGCGTGATCTTAGAGGCGTAAACGACAAGGCTGCCCTTCTCGCCCTTCTTGACATGGGCGTCTAACTCAAGCGCCTGCTTGAAGGTCATCCAGATCGGCGCGGAGAATCCCTTGGTCATCGCTTCCGACCAAAGCATCAGCACATTGATTCCACGGTACGGGATTCCGTTGGATCGCAGGGGCCGCGTGATGCGCCCGGCTGCATGTTCGGCATTCCACGGCTTGAACCAAGGGCGGACTCCCTTCTCAAGCTCGGTAACAATCTGTCCTGTGATCCTCTCATAAACATCGGCCTTCATTTTCTTTCCTCCTAGACACGGGTTGCGCATGCAACCCGACTAGGCCCGCGCCAATGAGCGGGGGTTCGGCGGTCAAGACCGCCGTGGGGTGAGGGGGATCACCCGTCTTGGCAGCGACCATCGGGAGCGAAAGACGGGGAAACGCCCCACGGCGCCCGCAGGGCTTGGCCTTGACAGCCAGGGGGCCGCAGGCCCCAAAACGAAACGGAAGGAAGTCAGCCGAAGGCTGGCCGACTTATCATGCGCGAGGGAGCGTCACCGGATGGCCGAGACGCGGAGCGGCTCGGGAAGCGCCGCACTTTGCGGCGCGCGTAGCGCCCGGTCCGGCGTTGCCGGACGCGCCTAAAATGATTACGAAAATTCGCTCATGTTGTTACGCATTGATCTCACACCGCCGCGACGGAACGATACTTGGGATCGTTCTCCTTACAATGTTCGCGAACGCGGTTTAGCCAAGTCTCGTACCAGTACCACTGCCCATCGGAAAGCTGGACACCGTAAGCTTTGGCGGGGTCTTTAGCGGTAAGGGACTTCCACAACTCGGAATGCCAGCGCATCGTGAAGCGGTCGTATCCTTCATCTTTCATAAGCGTGACGATTTGTGTCGGACGGTACTTAGGTTTTTCCAT
This sequence comes from uncultured Acidobacteriaceae bacterium, assembly GCA_963836525.1. Taxonomy (GTDB): domain Bacteria; phylum Acidobacteriota; class Terriglobia; order Terriglobales; family Acidobacteriaceae; genus Telmatobacter. The sequence continues at coordinate 14,733 of CAWIJW010000001.1, read as the reverse complement.
TTCTTTCAGAAGAACACGATTGATCTGTGCCGCTTCCTCGGAACCCGGCTTAATAAATTCAACCGCCTCATCAGCGTTACTGGCGCGATTGGCCGTTTTCTGCACGAATAATACCCGATAGGCAAAATGCGGATCGCCCTGCTCCTCGGGCGTCAAGCGCCCGTGGAACGCGTCCATTATCGTTTCGATATTTCTGGGCAGCGTGCTGGCCTTTTTAAGCAAGGCCCTTTGGTCAGAACTGAAGGTCACAAATTGCAAGGCCAGTGGCAACCGGCGTTCAAGACCAAATTGTCGGCCGAACAGAGACTTTATCGTGTCGTTGAAGTTAATACAGCACGCCTGAAGTTTGGCGCTAATGGCGTCGTCAATTCGGGTGGTTGATCGGTGCTCGATCTCATGTCGGAGATCCAGAAGAAATTCTAAATTCTGACGTGTGCCCTTATCCAGCGGACAATGATTGTCGCGCAGACACGTTCCGAGTTCCCAAAACTTTTCTGCCCCACCCGTCGTCATCTCAATCTGTCTTACGCCGTCCACATTGCGGTAATAGCGGTGGTCCACAGCCTCGCGGCGATAATACGCGTGCAAAAGGTATGTCCAAGCAATGACGGACGTAACGATGAATAGCTCCGCGCGAAAATGCAGCCCTGCGCTATTGAATGTATGAACGGCCGCTATCATCGCCTCACGCGCTTTGATAAGCAGTTCATCGCCGCGCAAACTCAACCCGGTTTGGGGATCAACCTCGGGCCACGTCGCGAGAAATTCATCCAGTTCCTCTGCTATGGCAGCTCTGGCCGATCCGTATTTTGCGCCGGTGCGAATTTCGGAGATGACGCGATGATTTATTGATCTGGTAGGCCGGGTGAAATAAGCGAGAATGTCTTGATCGTTGTAGCTACCACGCTCCAACATCGCTTTTACCAAGGCGATTTCCCATCGTTCTAACTTATTTCCCCGCTTTCTCCCCGGCATCGACCACCTTGAAACTAACTGCTACCTGACGGCATGAGCAAAGAGGAAATAGAAATGCCGGTTAATTCTTCCGGCATCGCTTCGGCTTCGGGTGCAGGGAAAAATGGGCTGCCGGGGGACCAAAGTTCAAGGCTGTCGCTGTGTTGATCAAAATAATCAGGCCGTGTTGTGATGCGAACCGGAGTAGCCATGCCGGGGGCTTGGTAGGCATATTCGCCGTTTTGTAATTTCTTTACCAGAAGACCCGCAGGCAATGATTCTGCGCGCTGCAACACCATGTCCAGGTCGGGCAAAGTGAGTTTGGGAATTGAGCGTGGCGGTTCTTGCAGATCACTGTCGAGCATCGCGTCGAGGTCGAAGCCCTCCCGCGTAGCTTGTTCGGCTTCCTGCTCCAAATTGCCGGTAAGCGCGGCGCGCGCCGCCTGATCGCCGGAGCGATTACCAAGAACGTGGCCGCTGATTACACTGGACATCTTGCCAAGGATGGGTTGCAACCGGCCTACGACGCTCTCAAAAAGATGGATACGGCGGCGAAGCGCCATGTAAACGTCCGTTTCCACAGTGCCTTCATAGTGCAAATTGACGATCCGAATTTTTGCGTGCTCTTGGCCGAGACGATCGATACGTCCGATGCGCTGCTCGACCCGCATGGGATTCCACGGCATGTCATAATTGATAAGCGAACCACAAAACTGAAAATTTAAACCCTCTGCGGCGGCATCTGTGCAAAGCAACACGTCGGCCTTCCCGGTGCGGAACAGCCGTTTGGCTTCTTCGCGTGAAATGGCGCGCCAGCGACCGTCTTTATCGCGAACTTCGCCACCACGACCGGAGAAGCACATAACACGGTGCGAGGTTTTCGCAGCAAGTTCATCACGCAAGAAATCCATCGTGTCCGTATATTGGGTGAAAACCATCGTCTGCTGATACCCGTCGGCGCGGAGCTTTTCCAACTCACTACGCAACCGTTCAGCCTTTGTGTCCGGCGGAAGCTGGCGGATTTTTTCAAGGAGGCTGGCGATGTCGTCTTTCTCTTCTTGTGCGAGCGCCGCCTGCTTAAACTCGGCAACTTCATCGGGTGCGAGCACTTCGTAATCGGGATCAAACATTGCAGCTTCGGCGTCATCGCCGGATTCCTGCTGCGTCGGCGAGCGGCCTGATTTCATCGCTGCAAGTCGATCTTCCAAAGTCTGACGGAGTGCGTAAAAACTACTGGACAGCCGCCGGCGGTAGATCGTCATCACGAAACCAACGGCGTTCTTCTCCTTTTCCGATGCCTGATTGTAGGTCGTGCTGATGTAATTCTCGACCGCTTGATAAATTCGGCCTTCGTCCGCCGATAGCTGAACAAAGCGATCTTCGACCTCGCGATCGGCGATGGGCGTCTTCATCTTGCCGGCTTTGTGATACCGGCGCAGCAGATCGCGGGTGTGCCGCGAAATGAGCCGGCTTATCGGCGACTGCGAACGCATTAGCCGCAACGCTACACCGCGCGTTGTTGCATCCATCTGTCGCCGAGGGATAGCGGCGGAATCGCGCAACGCGGACAAAATCCGTTTGGCCTGTAGGCCGCTGGTTGCTCCGGCGCGGCGAGCATCCGCTTCGGTCGCACTGCCGTAGGTTTTTTCTGTGGCGCGAAACATGCCAGCGAGAAATTCCATGTCATCGGGTGACGGCGAAGGATGGTCCACCGCTTTAAGGAATCTCAAAAATGCGGCCTCGTTCCACTGGGTAGGCAGCCCCAATACAGAAAGCAAATCCCAAACCTCTACCGGATGTACCTGCATGGGAGTGGCTGTCAAAAGAAGGAGTGACTGCGTTCTATCCTTGATCCGGTGCAATAATTCGAGCAAGCGATTGAAGCGCCGCTCACCGGCAAGTCCGGGAGACTTCCGGCGAGCGTGGTGCGCTTCGTCAATTACGATAATGTCCCACGGCTCGGCCTGTTCGGCGAGTTCAGGAATGCGTTCGCGACGACGCATCAAATGACTGGAGGCAATGACGAACGGCTGTTTGTGCCAGTCAGCTCTGGAAACAGCCTGTTCAAGTGACTTGTTGCGCCCGGGTGTTTTGAGCCAAACGAGTTTGTCGCCGTCATAAATCGGCCAATTCAAATTGAATTTTTCCCGCAATTCCAACTGCCATTGGCGACACACGCTGGCCGGCGCAAGGATGAGCACACGCTGAGCTTTTCCCGCCAGCCAAGCCTGACGGATGAGCATGCCGGCCTGAATTGTTTTGCCAAGGCCGACTTCGTCGGCAATCAAGAGGCGCGGTGGCCAATGACCGTAAAGCCGTTGGAAAGCGCGAATCTGGTGAGGCCACGGCTCAACATTGGATGTGGCCTCGCCGACCCGCTCGCCACCATTCGGCATTTTGGGCGCTTCCTTGATGAAGGACCAAACGAGTCGCCGCAAATCAATGACGGGCTCGGCTACGAGCGATTGAGGCGGCGCAGCCGGTTCCGGGGACAAGGGCGCTGGTGCAACTTCCTTCTTTTTGAGGCGAGCAGGCAAATCATTTTCCGGCAGAAAGCGGAGCAGATCGTCGCGTAGTGCGTCGAGGACGGACATGGTGATGACGTGTTTGGAATCGCCAGACCATAGTTTTGCGAAGTTGGTTTCCTCAGCTTCTACGCGGGGGTCGTCACCGAGCCACGAGCGGAAAATATTCAGGCTTTCCCAATTCTGGGTCCATCCTGCCTCCGTTTCATTCAAGCTGCCATTGAACGCCAGCCGGTCGCCGGTCTTGTCTTCGATGATCCCGGCTTTTTCGTGGAAGATACCTTGGGCCGGAATGGGGCGGTGATGCTCGTCGCAAGGCACAGCCACTTGGACTTCAAGAAACTGGTTGGCAACCATCCATGCGAGCAATTCCAGCGCTTCGACTTCGCGTTGATTGCCCGGCTTTAGCGGATTGGCGAGTAAATGCGCTTTCACTTGCTCGCGACATTCCGCGCCCTTGGCAATGGCATCAACCTCGGGCTGGTCTAGCGTGCAACCGACCAAAAGCCTCATTCGTCCGCCGTTGCGAATCAATCCTTCTAGGCCGCGAGCGGCGAGCGTCAAAGCGCGGGCGCGGAAATAACCGGTTAGGCGGTCATACCGGACAGCGCACTCAAGAGCGGGAACATAAAACAGCGTAACAAGGTCGCCGTCGTCCGGCGTGTATTTTAATTTCCATCCCCTGTCACAAAGAAGGCTCATGTGCTCATAGTCTGCCACAGCGAAAGTTGCTGCGGCTCTTCGACCTGATCGGCGAAGGCTAGGCGTCGCAACTTTTCAATCGCTTCAAAATCGTTTCCGGCACCGGCAACGTCGGTGGGCAGTTCCACACCGCTGAAAGCCGTACCGACGGGCAGAACTTCCAAGATGGCTTGCATGGCGGAGCGAAAATTCGGGTTGTCCATAATCCCGGCGCGCTCCAGAAGTTCGCGCGCGGATTCCAGCGTTTTAGTGCGACCCTGATAGGCAGCATGGTGGAGCGCGTCAATCATTCCTCTCAGGCCGTCTGCCGAGCCGAGTGCTCCCTTATTGGCGCGCTGGACGCTATCCCACATGATCAAATCCGAGCCTTTCTTGTCAGCAAGGCTGCCGACGATGTCTTTGTCGAGATCAACGCCAACGGCGCGTGCGAGCCGTAAAGCTTCGTCGTACGGGAAGACAGGTGCTTGGAACGCATCCCACGCCAGCACAAACCATGACGTGCGTGGATCAAGTTCAGTCCGGGCGCGCTTGTGGGTGAGTTGTTCCAAACGCCAGCTTTTGACTTCACGGCGGGCGGCGTTCAGCGCGTCTTCGGGCGACACGGCGTATGGGTCCCATTCTTCAGGGAACAATTCTTTTTGAGCGCGTTTGCGCGAGGGCGGAATCGCGTTCGGAGTGCCGCGCTTTAGCGGCCAGTGTTTGGAAAATTCCTCCAAAGCTGGACCGAAGCAAGCGAGGTACAAATCCACGCCCCGTATGCCGGCGGCCTGAAATTCTGCAACACGTTTGCGGACGGCACCCGCGACGAGCGGTTCAACGTCTTCCCAATATTGCGTCTCGGCGTCGTTCGGCAAGACTGCTCGTGGCCGACAGGCTAGGAAAATAGTGCTGTTGGCAGCAGCTTTGTCCTTGATATGCAAACTGCCTTCCGCTTCGGTGTTGATGGGCCAACTGGCGGTGATTGTGAAGCCAGCGTGCATCAAGCCTTTCGTCAACGCATCCCATGCACCCGTGGCCTTGTGGGTGAACATAAGTGTCATTATTCCGTCTGGCTTTAACACGCGGCGGCACTCGCTGAAGATGGCGCCCATGCGCTCCTGATAGTCTCGCCCTGCTAGGGTCTTGGCCCCTTTCTGGTCGCGAAACTTGGAGGGATTGGCAACAGCTTCGTTTTCCTTGTCCGTGAGCTGACGACGGAACAATTCCGGGAACACTTGGCCGGCAGTGCGCTTGAGCCAGACATAAAAGAAATCGGACAATTCCGCATACATCACGTTGTCGTAATAGGGGGGGTCCATCACGACGCAATCCACGCTGACATCAGCAATGTGGTCGAGGGAATCGCCTGATTTGCAGCTGATGGTAATTGGGGGGGGGCACCAAGCATCACCTTGAAAATTAAATTCTTGGTTGCCCGTTCCTCGTACGTGCGGGGGACAGCTCAGGTCGATCAACTCTTCAATACATTTTGCGGTTTGTTTAATCGCCCAATCGTAGCCAACGCCGCGGATCAGGGGGGCCATTTCCGCAAAGGACCAAGTAAAAGCAAAATCATGTCGGTCAAAGACCGAGCGCATCGTCTCTGCCTTCACGTTCCAACTTGCCAGAATTGCATTCCAATTTAGTAATTTATCTAAGGCCAAAGATAAGTAAACGAACGCTGCTTTCATTGACAGAGGGAGTGCTCCTTTGGATTCCTCCTCTGCGAGCAACTCACGAAAGATTTCTACGTGGGTGCCGTGTGTAAGTAGTTGTCTGGGAGAGAACATCTTTGACCAATGAGTAATTCCGTAACGGATTGGTTCAGGCGTTTTGTTGCCGTCCGGCAATGCCTCGTTCGGGATAAAATCGAGAGCTTCCCATTCGGGAATTTTCTGGCGTAACGCTTCTTCAACTTGTTGCTGGATATCGTCTTCCGTACACGGCGCACGGAACCCTCGCTCCCACTTTTCACGCAGGCGGCCTTTCTTAGTTCTTACTTCGATGCGGCGTTTGAAAGCGATGGCAAAAAGCTGCTCACCCATCTGACCGGTTTGTGCCTGCTTCTTAATCTCATCACCGTCAACTACGCGCCCGCAGTCGGTAAAAGGGCAAGTGGCGTCCCCGTCTGCCACGGTTCCGGGCGATTGCTCGGTCAGATTGCTGACAATAGCGAAGTTGCACCGCCGCTTCGCAGCGTCCTTCCCGTTGCTCGGAACTAGCCGTACACCCGTGCCGTCCGGGCCTAGTCGCCAATTCGGCGACAGTGGAATCAGCCCATTGCAGTATGGGCATCGGATCGTGCGTGCCCACAAGTAGTTGGTCGAAACGGCAGCCGGTTGCTGCTCGGTTGGAAAGTAACGGGTCAGACGCTCCTCGCGCAAAGCCACGAACTTGGCCGACAACAATTGAAAGTCCGTCAGCACGGTGGTGCCCAATTGAATTGGCCATTCAACCGTCGCTTTTTCGAGCAAAGCCGCGACGGGATTGATGTCGTTGCCAAAGGCAGCGAGACCTAGACGGGAAGCCTCGAAAGGGATTGCTCCGCCGCCCGCCGTTGGATCGAGCACTACCTTCGGGTGTTTGTCGTTCAGCTTCGCAGTCACACGGAACCACTCGCGATCCTCGGAGGAGGGAGAGTATTTAAACGCCCTATCGTAACTGTAAGCGTCACCATCAAAGCGAACTCCAGTGCGCCGCGCTTGAAGAATGTTCCGCCTACTTGCGACTGGGTCACCATGAATGCCCAGCATGTGCATGAACTTCTCGTGGTCTGTATCCGCAGGGAGCAATGAAGCAAGAATGGCGGCGCGCGAGGCCACTAGCGGGCGCCGCGCCCACCAGACGTGCAAGCGATTAGGTGCTGGAAAAGGAGTCATCGGGGTGCGCTCCCGCAAACTCTCAATGCCAATCTCCGTAATCGGCATCCAGCGTTCAATGAGTTGGCTGTCAGACACTGGTTGACTCATTTATTGCTGCGGGCTGGGCTAGGTTTTGATGAGGTCAGTAGAATGCGCAACGCGGATAGCACACGGCGCGGGTTTTTGCGGTGCATGGCCATGCCGAGCCAATAGGCAGCTTCCTCCTTGCCCATTTGCTCAATGCCTTCCACGACGTTGCGGAGATTGTCGCGGCTTCGCATGGGGGCAAGGGCGCGAAAGAGCAAGCCAAACGTGAGCGCCATTTCTTCGGTCACCGACCAAGCGCGCGGGAGGCGTAAGGCGGGTTGCTCGAACGACACGCCGGCCTGTTTAAGCCGACGCGTAACGCGGTGTTCAACCAGTTCGAGGTTGCGCCCGCGTAACCCTGCAATGCGCACAGGTGTCGTAATCGCCGGAGTTGCGGGTGATGGGAGCTGCCAGACTTCCATTTGCGTATCCGCCGGGCCGAAGTAATGGGCGCGCAGTTCGTAGCGTGGCAGCGCCATGCTAGGGTCGGCGGGCGCGCGGCGCGCAATGGGATGCAAACGGCCGTTTCCGGTCAATGTAATGTCGCTGATCATGGATGACTTTCGGGTTTTAGTTTTCAGGGGACAGCCTCCGCAGTGGCGGACACATAGGCTGCGCCGCTGGCAAATTTGGCCAGTCGCTCGCCCAATTTTTCGGCCCCATCGCCGGCAAGAGGGAGCCCGGGATTGAACGTCAGAATGAATGTAGCTTGCACGTCGCGTTCGCGTGCCGCGTTGAGTTGCGGCACAAGGAAATCTTTCACCGGCATGGCGTCGCCGGGTGCGCCAGTGAACTCAAGCTGCATTTCGCCGCCTTCGCTGGTGACGTAACCACCGGTTAGTTTCACCTGTTTGGTGCATCCTTTTTCGGCATTCACGCTCCCCAACATTCGGAAGGCGTCGGTAGCGTCGAACAGGCGGATGGAAAGCACCTGCACATGGGCGAATTTTGCCTTGCGCGTCTTCTCCCAAAGCTCGGTGAGTGCGGCCTTCAAGACGCCCTCGGCGGTGATTGCACCAGCGGGCGGCTGGGCCGGCGGGGTTGTCGGGGTTAGACTGGGTTCGGGTAACGACAACCCATCAGTGGAGCCAGAAGCACCGCCCGGCGGAGGGGTGGTTGTGGCAATGGGGCGCGGCCAGATGTTTTTTTCCTTGGCGAATTGCATCGTGAAGACAAACGATTGTTCGTCAATGATGATGCTCGCCATAGGATCGCCCGGCCCGCACAGCAATTCGCCGCGCCGATAAACATAGTCACCCTGCTGGATGCCCTGTGTGATGGCACGGATGAGAACGGAATCATGCGCGTGAATGGATAACGCGGGGTCCTTCCGAAACTCGTCCCGCAAGGCGGCCGTGGAAATCTGGCCCTTCTTCAGCGGCGTGCGATCGCGGATATAGCCGGGGGATTCTGGCGGGTCTTCGGACAGGCGAAGTTTTTGATTTGCGCTTTCCCGGAGAGTCCGCACGATTTGCTGCTGGCCGCTGCCGGGGCGCTCGGATGCGCTATGAATGTCCACGGCGGCATGGGCCAAGTCCACCGGGCTGCCGGACAGCCGCTGGCGCGAAGGATAGAAAACGTGGCGGTAGCACTGCTGGATAGCCGTGGCGACTTCCATTTCGGATTTTTGCTCCAGCTCGCGGACTTTGCGTTGCTGGTGGTCGGCAAGTTCGGCGATGCGGTCGGCTTTAATTAGTTCGGCGAGAGCCAGACGGCGAACCACCTTCTTGCGCATTTCGTCAATGCGGGCCTCGTCGGCGACGACGAACACAAGATGGTTGCGCAACCCGCGCAGACCAACTCCGTCGCTGCCCTTGCGCTCGAATATGCGAGCGATGATTTCCGGGACAGCGTCCACTGTCGCCCCGACGGCAACGCCGTCATACGCCATGACGGCGAGACGGGGCCGGCCATTGCCTACGTCGTCGTCCACTTCGCCGGGCGCAGCGGGGAATGCAACGGATTCAAAGATTGATCCGGTTACGCCGGCGAAAATGCTTTTGATGCGGTCATTCAGTTCGGCTCGGGCCTGCGCCGTGTCCACGTTGGCTTCTTCGCGCCGTATGACTTGCGTCAAGTTCGCTTCGGCAAGGAACCGGAGCGGGACGCCTGGGCGGTCGTCGAGGTAGGACGATTCATCGCGAAAGCGTTTCCATGCGGCGTCAATGAAACTGAGATCGAGGCTCGGACCCGCGACGGAGAAGCGCAACCGTTCCGGCGAAAGCCCCTTCAACTGGTCATTGAAGGCAAGGCTGTGAATAAACACGGTGCGCGCCGTGTAGGTGGTATAGGGCGCAAGCCCGCCGTAATATTTTTCATCAAGTTCGACAGCGAGTGGTTTTTTGATGCCGCCGGCAATGTCGTGGTTCACCGCCGGGATAAATTCACTCCTGCCCAGTTTGGTGAAAATTTCCTGACGGATTGGTTCAAAACCCAAATCAATATGATGTAGTTGAATCGCGGTCGCGTCTGCTGGACGGGTTTGCCAAAGTTGGCCGATGGTACGGGCTAGCAAACGCAACATGCCGCGCACGCGCTGGAAATTCTGAAGGGTGGCGGTCTTGGATGTGAGCGTGTCGAGAACTTCGGGATGCAGCGGATAGCTGGCGCGGAAGGCTTCGATGGTTTCCGGGTGGCTCGCGTCCGAGGGCAGCAATTCTTTGTTGGCAAGCCATAGCGAGCGGTAGGCTTCGATGACGGGCGCGGCCTTTTGGAGATCAATCTTTCCAAATAGGCGGCGGAGCAACACCTGAACCGTTTCGTTATCCTCAGTCGGATTCAGGAGCGTCGCCTTGCGGGCAGAAATGCTTTCCGCCTCAGCCATCTTGTCGGCAATAAATTGATTTTCGGCGCTATAGGCATCGCCCGCTTTACCTTCCTTCCCGATAGCGAGCGTGTAAACGAGCGACACACGCGGGTTGCTTTCGACGGCTTTGAACAAGGACGTGAGAAAGGCACTCATCTGATCGCCAGCAGCGTTACCTTGGAGATTGCGGGCCTTGCGAAGATAAACGGAAAGTTCGTCGAGCAAGATGATGCACGGTTCACCGCCGAACAATTCCGCCAGCGTTTCCGCACCGGGCGCGGTGTGGCTTTCGTCGCTCTTGCGGACACGCTCGTAACCGGCTTTGCCGGCGAGAGAGCAAGCAAGCTCGCCCCAAGGAGTGTAGGCGAGAATTCCGCCCTCCATGCTGCGACCGTTGGCCGGGTCAGCGTTTTCGCCGTCGAAGGCCGCGATGCGGATTTTTGATTTGGGAACTAATTTCGGATCAATAAACTCGTCGATGTTGACGACCCCCTGCATGCCATTGGCAGCGTGGATCAGCGCGATGAGGCCGTGGGTTTTACCGCCGCCATAGCTGGTGTCGAGGCGGAAGATGCAAGCGGCGGCGCTCGAGTTGCCCGTGAGACGAGCGAGGACATTGCGCAGAAGATTTTTCAACCCGGCAGTAGGATAGGTGTTGGCGAAAAAGCGGGCGGGAATTTTGTAGTCGTCCGAGGCCGTACCGCGAATGACCTTGGCGAGGTCGGCCGCAAAGTCCGCATCAGCAATCGTGCCACTGAGCACGTCTTCTCTCGGTTCACACGTATCAAAGACAGTAGGAAGATTCATATCCCCGTGTTCCTTATGTTTCGTATGCTTTTGGAAATTCGCACGGCATGATCTCCCTCGGTAGCTCGCTAACGCCCACTTCAAATCCTATGGCGATTCGGGTGCCCGGCCGGCTCTTTAGTGCGAGCACCGTCCGCGCCAGAGGTATGCTGGGCGATATAGCCCCGCATAAACTCGCGAATCACCTGGGCGGCAGGCTTATCCTGTATTCGGCACGCCTCCAGAAAAGCCTCCCGGAGAGAGCGCTCGACACGAATGCGCAGGCCTGAATCCTTCGCCATGGCCGTAGTGTAACCAATGGATACACAACCGCATATCGAAAATTTTGCCAACGTGGGCCGTTGCGTGCGGAGGGAGGGAAGCGAAATGGCTGGCGCAGACGGAAAACCCCTCTCGCCACAAACTCGCCACAGCGCCGGAAAGAGAAAATCAGAGAATGGCGGAATCCTGCGGGTTTCAGAGGGATCGCGTTTTGCGGCGAAAATCGCTCTTTTTAACCGCACTCTGGAAACTGTTGGTATCTAACTCATTGATTATGCGATGGAGCGGGTGATGGGAATCGAACCCACATAGCCAGCTTGGAAGGCTGGGAAACGTACGGCGAAATCAGTGCGTTAGAACCTGCCCGCCACAAACTCGCCACAAGAATTTAGGGCAGCCTCGTTTGCGATTGGCTAGGCATGTACGTATTCGTGCGAAAGCGCTGCGCGAGGAAGATGGTCATACACGCATCTCCGCTGACTTACCACGGCGTTTCCCGAGAATCTCAGTCGCCAGCTCTTCCGCCGTGCCCTTATGCGCGTCATCGCGGCCCTTGAGCAGGTGGCCATAGACATTGAGCGTGACCTCGATCTTTGAATGCCCCATCGCGTACTGGATGAATTTCAAATCCTTGCCCTTCTCGATGAGCTTGCTCGCAAAGTAGTGCCGTAGGGCGTAGGGCGAATACATCGGCAACCGCACGCGCTCACCGTCGATCTTCTCCGTCACCATCAGCCCGGCTTCCTCCATCAGGGGCAGCCATGCGCCGGCCCGAAAATTATTCAAAGCCTGCGGTTTACCGGAATCGGTCGGGAATACCAGATCGTACTTGGACTCCGGGCAGTAATCTTCCCATTCAAACACCATGTCCGTTACAACACGCGGCAGAAAGATCGTACGCTTTCCCGCTTTGGATTTCACGGGACCAATGATGCCGGTCTTGTCGGCGCGTTGCTTCACATTTACGGCAGTCTTGGTGATGTGCGGCCATGCTAGGCCGCGAATTTCCGAAGGGCGCATGCCTGAGAAGCCGGCAAGATAAATCATTGGCCGGTAGCGCCGCCAGCATTTTTCCATGAAGTCATTCCTGTCGCCCATGATGTCGGCGGCAGCGTAAATGTCCCTGATCTCCTGATCGGAGGGAATTTCCATCTCGGAATCTTCTTCCTCATAACGCCCGCCGGTCTTGATGGTTACGCGCGCGGCTGGATCATCCTTGATGAAACCCTGATGCTTCATCTCGATAATGATTGAATGAAAGGAGGACAGAGTGCGGCGCGAGAGATCACGGCTCTTGGTTTGCAGGAGCCAATTGCGAAAATGCACAACATCAGCCGGCTCAAGCTCGGACAGATTTTTCGCCCACGCATATTCCTGAATTACGCGTCCGCGTCGGCGATATTCCTTGAAGGTTTCAGGCTCAACCTTCTCTCGGCCATCCCGACCGATCTTTTCGCAAATCTCAAGCCAGCGCGTCACCGCTTCCTGAACGGTGATAACCCCCGCCTTCGGGCGTTGCTTCAGGCCACCGAGATTTTCCGAGAAGGCACGCGCTTCTTTCATGGTATCGAAAGAGGCGTAGGTATAGCCGGATTTTGCTTCCTTGCTGGGGTATCGGACTTGATACTTAATCCCTTTGGGGCCGTTTCTTTTTCTTATGTCTGCCATAACCAATAATGCAATAAAAACGGGCATAAATGCAAGTTTTTAGAACCATTCCATTTAGTTTGGGCGCAGGTTTCTCTGCGCTTCCACTTGCCGTTTGAAATACGCGCTCAGTAAATCGTCCTTCTCGATTTTCAGTTTGTGCTCGATGGGATCGACGAAGAACGGCAGCTTGCGTCGTCCCTGCGCGTCCTGTTCCGCCGCGCGCTGCATCTGCCGTAGCGAGAGTTTGACGCCCATCTCCGCCAACACCTGCCGGGCGTCTTCAAGACCGAGATAGCAGGGCTGTTTCATCATCTGCCTCCCTACAATTTATAATCGAGACAGGCAGGGTGATAGTGGTGCGTGTCGAGACGCTTGACCGGCGCTCCTGTCGAAAGCCGCCGGATTTGGAGAGGATCGCCGAATTCATTGGTAGCTGGAACGACAAGTTTGACTCCGGTGACGAACGACACGCCGAACTCTTCTCTGAGAGCCTCGATGTCTTCCCAGATAGCCTGCTTCAGCTCGTCCAGCGGGATCGTGCCGAGAGTTCTTGTAATCAATTTCAACGGGGTCAGACTTTTTCATGAATGACGCCCGCGTCTTCGCTTCACGACTACAGGATCGCCGAACTCATTGGTGGCGGGAACGATCAACTTCACGCCCGTCACGAAGGAGACGCCGAACTGATTTTTGAGCGCGTCGATATCTTCGGAAATCGCCTGCTTTAGCTCGTCGATGGCGATAGTGCCGAGGCCCTTATAATCAATTTCAACCGGGTCAGACTTCTTCATGAATGACCAAAAATATCGCTTTAAAAAATAAAACTTAGTACCTGTAATGATTCCCATACTACAGGCTGGGTATTAAAGCTTTTCAAAGACTGATTGTGATTCAACGCACAGTGAATCGTCGGTACGTTCTGAATTCACATGATGAGTACGAGCGTATCGGAATCTTTTTTTACTGTCGGTTTCCGGTTTGCTCCTCTTCTCTCCGGTTCGCTCTGCAATACCGCATAGCGCACGCCTCTCCCACGCTGGCGATGATCTCCAGATTGACGCGGCACGGTTTGCCGCCGTGCCGAGTCCGGCTGGCGCTGCGCACCATCTCTTCCCGAACCCGTTTTCTCAGGCCGCATTTCTCAATGCGCTGAGAGTGTAGCCGCGCTGCCTGTGCAGGCGCGTGGCCGATTTCTCCTCTTCCTGTCCTTCTCCGCGCCCGCCGCCCATGGCGGGCCGTCTGCTGCTGATTCTGCCTCTGGGACCGCATGACGGCCCTGATGGTCGGGGCCGCGAGGACAACAGAGGAGAAAATCCATGTCCACGGTCTACACTTTGTCAGCACTTCTACACCTCAGCGATATGCAACTGCGGGGCCTGCTTAACAGGGTTCGCTACGATCTGGATTGCAGCGTCAAGGGCTCAATCGAGCGCCGCGATGCGCTGCTCAATGTGGAGAACATTAGGCGCGTTCTCGCCAATCGGCTGATGCGCCCCCGGCCGCCGGGGTGCTGAACCCCGACGGCGTGCCGGCACTGCGGAAACGCAGTGTCGGTTTGGCTTTCGAAGAGACTAAAGGAATAGTTGGCGGCAACAGCCTCGCCATGCAGAATGCGGGGGAGGAACGAAGCCGGGCAGGAACGACCGATGAATAAGACACCGAACGCCGAGACCGGTGCGCCCGATCCGTTACTCGTCGAACTTGTGCAGGTGCTCGCCCGTGCAGCGGCGGAGAGAGACCATGCGAAAAAGCGCAAAAGCAAGAAGCCCGGCACGCGTCGGCCGAAAGACCTGCCAGAGAGTTGAGTACCGGGTTATTGCCGATTTGCCGGACCCACAGCTCAAATGCGCCAATGAACGCCTTTACACGCCTAGTTCCGGTCTAACCCTGCACTCTCGGTTTGACCCGGTCATTCGTTCGCCCTACCGCGTCGTCAGCCTGGCAAGTGCGGTCGCCGCAAATTCATGGGACCGTTGGGCGCAAGCGCTGGCGCGAAACTGGCGCGTGACCTGGTGTTTTCGGGCTACAAACCGCTACTTTACGCGCCGGTACGCTCTCTATATATTCAATAAAACCAGTTGATTAGGGTTTGCGAGATCGC